>CAZKRY010000007.1:35470-319402 GCA_964555355.1 uncultured Klebsiella sp. | reverse complement strand
CGCTGCAATCCGGCATGGTCGACGACTTCATCGACCGCAAGCACGGTCGCGCGGTCGTTAAGTACCCGCACGACGAATTGGAAGAGATCCTAAAGCCCACCTATGGCGTCATCCTGTATCAAGAACAGGTCATGCAGATCGCGCAGGTGCTCGCGGGCTACACTTTGGGCGCAGCCGATTTGTTACGCCGAGCCATGGGCAAGAAGAAGCCCGAGGAGATGGCCAAGCAGCGCCAAACGTTTGTCGATGGCGCCTCTGCACGCGGGATCGAGCCGGATACCGCGACTTATATCTTCGACTTGATGGAGAAGTTCGCGGGCTACGGCTTCAATAAATCCCACTCGGCCGCTTACGCGTTGGTTGCCTATCAAACGGCATGGCTGAAGACGCATTATCGCGCGGCATTCATGGCGGCGGTGTTATCGGCCGACATGGATACCACGGACAAAGTCGTGCGGCTCATCGATGAGTGCCGACAGCTCGGGGTCGCGGTGTTGCCGCCCGATTTGAATACCTGTGAATATCGCTTTGCGATGGCCGACGAGCGCACCATTCGTTATGGCTTGGGCGCGATCAAAGGCGTGGGCGAAGCCGCCTTGACGGCATTGTTGGACGAGCGTTTACGCGGCGGACCGTATCGAGATCTGTTCGATGTGTGCCACCGCAATGACGCGCGTAAATTGAATCGTCGCGTCTTCGAAGCGCTCATCAAGTCGGGGGCGTTGGATTCGTTCGGCGCGCGGCGGCGCGGTTTGATGGTGGTGCTCGAGCAAGCGATGCAGGCAGCCGAGCAGCAGGCGAAA
The DNA here is from genome assembly GCA_964555355.1 of uncultured Klebsiella sp. GTDB lineage: Bacteria > Pseudomonadota > Gammaproteobacteria > CAIKBL01. Next base: position 318,599 of record CAZKRY010000007.1, on the reverse strand, counting down.
GCGGCGGCGCTCGGACAGAGTGATTTGTTTGGCGAGCTAAGCGAGGTCGATTCACACAGCGCGCTCGATCGCGCCGCATGGCAACGTGCACTCGCCACCGAAGAGTGGTCGAAGCAGCAGCTACTCAATTGGGAAAAGGAGACGCTGGGTCTCTATCTCAGTGGGCACCCGATCGATCGCTACGCGCCGGAATTGAAAGCGCTCGCCGCCCCGCGCCTGGTGGATTTGAAACCTGGTCGCAAGCGTGTCGCCGGATTGATCGTGGCCTTGCGCTTTACCAAAAGCCGGCGGGGTCGAATGGCGATCTTGACGCTGGATGACAATTCGGCGCGGGTGGAAGTCACTGTGTACAATGAAACGCTCGAAGCGGCGGTCGACAAGTTGGCGCTCGATCGGCTGGTCATCCTCGAGGGTGAGTGTTCGATCGACGATTTCAGCGGCGAACCATCGCTGAACGCGCAAGCAATTTTTAGCATCGATGAAATGCGTCTGCGGCACGCCAAGTCGGTGGTTATCCAGATCGAAAGCGCCAAGATGAACGGGCTCGCGGATTCGTTGCAAACCACGCTGAAGGCGTATGGTCGTGGTGCCTGTCCGGTGACCATCGAATACGCGACGCCCCGCGCCACCGCGCGGCTACGCTTGAGCGATGAATGGAAAGTCCAAGCCACCGACGAATTAATCGACCAACTTCGCGACTACGTCGGTTCCGATTCAATCCGTGTTGAATACTAAGAAGCAAAGCTAATCATGACTGAGGCGACCACCGAAATCTCCGGCGCGCTTAATCAATTCCTCGACTTCGAGCAACCAATTGCCGAATTGGACGCAAAGATCGAAGCGCTGCGCAAAGTCGGTAATGATTCCGAACTGAACATTTCCGAGGAAATCACGCGGCTGCAAGAACGCGCGCGTGAATTAACGCGACAGATCTTCGGCAATCTAACGCCGTGGCAAGTCGCCAAGCTCGCGCGACATCCGCAGCGGCCGTTCACGCTTGATTATGTCAGTCGCCTGTTCGAGCAAGTAGAAGAGCTCCACGGCGATCGAGGTTTTGCCGACGATCCGGCGATTGTGGCCGGGATCGGGCGCTTTCGTGGGCGCGGGGTCGCCTTCATCGGCCACCAGAAGGGGCGCAATACCAAGGAGAACTTACATCGTAACTTCGGCATGCCGAAACCCGAAGGTTACCGTAAGGCGTTGCGGATCATGCAACTCGCCGAACGCTTTCGTCTGCCTATATTGACCTTCATTGATACGCCGGGCGCGTATCCCGGGATCGATGCCGAAGAACGCGGACAAAGTGAGGCGATCGCGCATAACTTGCTGGTCATGGCCAACTTGCGCGTACCGATCATCGCAACCGTGATCGGCGAGGGCGGATCGGGCGGTGCGCTCGCGATCGGCGTTGCGGATCGCATCATCATGCTCCAATACGCGACTTATTCGGTTATTTCGCCCGAAGGCTGTGCGTCAATTTTATGGAAGAGTGCCGATAAAGCGGCCGAGGCCGCCGAAGCAATGGGCATCACCTCCGAGCGTCTGCGTCAGCTCAAGCTGGTCGATACGGTTGTTGAGGAACCGCTGGGTGGCGCTCATCGCGATGGCGAACTCATCGCGCAGAAGGTTGGTAATGCGATTCACGAAGCGCTCGAAAAACTTGTGGTGCTCGACCACGAAACATTGGTTCAGCAGCGCCATGCCCGCTTGAATCAATTCGGCGAGTTTCTCGAGAAGTAACGGCTTCAGCGACAATCGCCATGGACGCGGTTTCCGCCACGCTGCGCGCCCAAGTCCAGGCCCGACTCAACGAGTGGCGGCAGGCGTACGGCGCGCCAACGCGAGTGCACGTGGCGTTGTCCGGCGGGCGCGACTCAAGTGTGCTCCTGCATGTCATGGCGGCATTGCGCGAGCAGGTAAGGGTCGAACTTCTCGCGCTGCATGTTAATCATCGTCTGCAACCACCGGCGGATGAATTTGTCGCGCAATGCGTGAAGCTCTGCAGCGCACTTGGCGTGCCGCTGCGAGTAGAAACGTTGGACGAGACGCCGCGTGCCGGAGACAGCGTTGAAGCATGGGCGCGCACGGCGCGTTATGCGCGGATGACGGGCGCGTTAGGCGCGGGCGATTGGCTGCTAACGGCCCATCATGAAGACGATCAAGCCGAGTCGATGTTACTCAACGCACTACGGGGTGCCGGCATGCACGGCCTGCGCGGTATTGCGCCGGCGCGCGCAGTGGCGGCCGGTAGGTTGCTACGCCCCTTACTGGAAGTGAGCGTGGCGCTCATCGAGCGGTACGCGCAGGCCAATGCCCTGCAGTGGATAGACGACCCCAGCAATCGCGATCCGGCTTTCGATCGCAATTTTCTACGCCTCAACGTATTTCCCAAGCTACGTGAGCGATGGCCAGGCGTCGGGCGCGTCCTCGCGCGAGACGCACACGTGCTGCGCGCTCAGGCGCGGGTATTTGATCAATTGCTCGATGCACAATTACAGCCATTTCTCTCAGCCGACGGCCGCCAAGTATCAACCACCGCATTTGCCGAGAAATCGCACGCGCTACGCTGTGCGCTTTTGTATCGCTTCATTGCACGCGCCGGCTGGCCGCGACCGGCGCGTGCTCTGTTAATTGCCATCGAGCGGAATGTGCTCGCTGCTCGTGCCGACCGGGTCCCTTCCATGACTTGGCAAAATGTCGTGTTGAGCCGTTACGGGTCGACGTTATATCTGCGGCGGGCCGTACCAACGACACCCTATGAAGAACGCTGGGATATGAACTCGCCCTTAGTGCTCCCGAGTGGGGTGTTGCGGGCCGTGGCCGCTGTCGGCGATGGGCTGTCGGTCCCTGTCGGCGCACAAGTCTACGTGTGTAGCCGCCGCGGCGGTGAACGCTGCCGTCTGCCCGGTCGGCCGCATCGTCACGCGCTGAAAGATCTGCTACAGCAATGGCGAATTCCGCCGTGGCAGCGCGCTGGGCTCCCGCTTTTGTGTATCGATGGCGAACTCGCGGCGGTAGCGGATAGACTCGTGTGCGCCGGACATCTTGCGTCCGGGGAACAAGCCGGTTGGCGCATTAATTGGCAACCTAATGACTGAGAGCAAATGAGCGACACACGCAACCATCGAATTGACTATATCGCGTTTGCGATATTCGCGGCGTTGCTACTCCTGGTGTTGCATTTGGCACTGTTGCCGGCGGTACTCGCCGGGCTGCTGATTTTCTCGCTGGTCAATGCGTTGGTGCGGCGCCTGCGGATCCCGGCGCTCGGCCGCGGTGGTCCCCGTCTGTTAGCGGTAGCATTGATCGCCGGCCTCATTCTGACGTTGTTCACCATGGGGGGGTTGAGTCTCGCCTCCTTTCTGCGTAATTCGAACGAGAACGTGCCGGCGTTGATTCAGCGCATGGCGGAGATTATCGAGCAGTCCCGTGCGCGGTTACCGGCGTGGGTGCTGCAGTACTTACCGGCAAGCACCGAAGAACTGCGTGTGGCGTTGGTGTCTTGGTTACGGGAACACGCCACGACCTTTCAAGTGGCGGGCGCGGGCCTCGGGCGCGCGCTTGCGCAGATTTTGATCGGCATGGTTATCGGCGCTTTGCTGTCGCTGGAGACCACCGTGCCGCTGAGTACACACGGCCCCTTGACGGCGGCAGTCGCGCATCGCGCGCTACGGTTGGTGGTCGCGTTTCGGCGCGTCGTCTTCGCGCAGTTCTGGATCTCAACTATTAACACTACCTTTACCGGCCTCTACTTGGCGGTGGTGCTGCCGCTCTTTGGAGTGAATTTGCCGTTTACCAAAACGCTGATCGTCGTGACCTTCATTGTCGGCCTCCTTCCCATCCTCGGCAATCTGATTTCGAATACCGTGATCTTCGTGGTAAGTTTGAGCGTTTCGTTGTTCGTGGCATTGGGTTCATTGGCGTATCTCATCGTGATTCATAAGCTTGAGTATTTCTTGAACGCACGCATCATCGGCGGGCATATTCGCGCCCGCGCGTGGGAACTGTTGTCGGCGATGTTGTTGTTGGAAGCGGCTTTTGGGATCCCGGGACTGGTGGCGGCGCCAATCTACTACGCCTATGTCAAAGACGAGTTGCGCGCTAAGGGACTCGTGTAGCGCACGCCCGCGCGAAGGCCGACTCGGCGCTTCCGCCGCGTGCCGGCCTGTGGCACTCTGCAGCCTATGTGGCGCAAACTTATTTTCGCGGTAGCGGTCCTGGCCGGCGGCGCTTTGGGTGGCCGCCAATACATTATTTACTCCGGGTGGCAGCCTTTACACGCCACCGAATTCGCGAGCGATGACTGCGCGCTCTACCACGTGATGCGCGGGTTGGAGCAAGACCCGGCGAAAGATCCCGCGAACGCGCAATTGATGCAGAAGTGCGGCCCCGATTTCGTCCGATGGTCGTTATCGCAGACCGGTGATCTGGTGCGATTCGACCGGCCCGCGCGGGTGCGTTTGCGGTTCGATCCCATCGATATGCAGCGTTATTCAAACTACCCGCCAATGGTGGTGGAGTTCCCCTATCCGGTAGTCGATTTTCCGGAGCGCTTTCGGGTTCGCCAATGGGGGAGTCCGTTTGCCGCGAGTGAGGTTACTTCTGCCAAACTTTTGAAACCCGCCTGGGCGCCGCCGTGGGCCGACCTCTTCGCGCAATGGTCGCTCGGCCGGGGTAATCACGAAGTGTGGTTGGGTGGCGCGACGATCAGCGATCCCAAGTTCTGCGAGCGCTTAGAACACGACGATCAACGAAGGGAAGATTTCTGCATCATGACGTTGTACAACGCGGTGACCGAACAACCATTTCAAGCGCGCCTCCCACTGTCTCGGCGGATGGAGATCCGGTTGGAGATGCTCGATATCTGTCGGTTCGGCGGTCAAGTCAGGCGCTGGCAAAATCCGCTGCTGCAGACGCTGTTGGGGGAAGTGGAATATACCGACCGTGGGTGCACTAAATTCTAAAAGCACTCTCCACGCCAAGGCTGAGACCAAGTTTTCGGGATATCTACGACACCTCGCGTGAGGGCAAATCACGAGCCATGATCGAGGCCGCGCTCCCGTTGGCGCGCGTCGCGGCGTAATGCACCCATCCATGCGCGGCAAAATAAGCGGCGCGCGTTTCGGTGAAGAGATAGGCGCGCGTAATGCCATTTTCTTGAAGAAGCCGTTCCGCGGCTTTAAGGAGTCGCGCGCCGACGCCGTGGCGTCGATACGGCGGAAACACATAAAAACTCGCGAGCCAGGGATTTAGCTGCTCCCAACCCGGGAGATCGTCGTTAATGAGGCTAATGCTGCCGAGCAGCGTTGTGTCATCAAGCGCGATGAGTGTGGTCGGTAATCTACCGTCGGATTGTTGCACCGCGAACTCCGCCAGGGCGATTTGGGCGTTCCAGTCATTCGGCCCGTATAAATGTGACCACTCCGTCGCCTGCGCAGTCGCAAGCACCGGCGCATGGTGCGGATGCGCATTTAAGAAAGAAATCTCCACTGACATTTCATGCTAGCTCACGACCTCGACTTCTGGCACCTTAGCACACGCACCGCGGTCAAAATCGCGAGTGCCTAATAACGATATCGCTTGCGCATCGGGGGAGTCATGAGTCTATTCATCGCGGGGCTCGCGCTGTTTCTGGGGATGCACTCGATCTCCATCGCGAACAAACCATGGCGTGATGCGCAAGTCGCGAGACTCGGCGAGCCGGTATGGAAAGGTCTCTATTCCGTGGTAAGTCTCATCGGCTTTGGAATGCTGTGTTACGGCTACGGTGAGACGCGCGCAAACCCGGTGGTTCTCTATTGGCCGCCGGCGGCGATGAAGCATGTGGCCATGGCGCTGTTACTGCCGGTTTTTCCGTTGTTTCTGGCCTCCAAGCTCGCCGGCCGAATCAAAGCCGCCGCCAAACATCCGCTGCTGGTCGCGACCAAGTTATGGGCACTCGCGCATCTGTTGGTCAACGGCAATCTCGCGGACGTCATCTTGTTTGGCGGATTTCTCGCGTGGGCGGTGGCGGATCGCATCGCGGTCAAACGTCGACCCCAAGAAATTGTCGTGGTCGGCGAAGGCTCCATGCGCAACGATGTGCTTGCCGTGGGGTTGGGGCTCGGCATTTACGTGGCTTTCGCCCTGTGGCTACATCCGAAGTTAATCGGCGTTGCAATAATGTGAAATCACCGCCAGCCGCGCGCGGTCGAGCAACAACCGATGCGACGCCGGGCTTAGCGAATATACAAAATCAATGAGGAGTGAGGCGTGAAGAAAAGTTTTCTCGGGTGTTTAGCCGGCGCATTTTTAATCCCGTGCGCGATGGCCGACACGATGGTCGACGGCAAGGCGATCGCGGACGAAAGCCAGGGCGCGAATTGGCTGTCCTACGGCAGGACCTATAGCGAACAGCGCTTCAGCCCGCTTGATCAGATCAACGCCAACAATGTCGGCAACTTGAAACTCGAGTGGTATCACGATCTCGCTGACCACAAATCATTACTCGCCACGCCACTGGTGGTGGACGGCGTGATGTACTTCACTGGCAGTTATAGCGTGGTCATCGCGCTCGATTTGCGCACGCAAAAGGTTTTATGGACTTACGATCCCAAAGTGATCGAAGCCGCCGGCGATCGGCTGCGGGTCATGTGGGATTCCAATCGAGGTGTCGCTTACTGGAAGGGCAAGGTTTACGTCGCGACCGCTGATGGCCGCTTGATTGGGATCGACGCCAAGTCCGGCCAAGAAGTGTGGAGCACGATGACGGTCAATCCGGAGAAGGCCTATTTTATCAACGGCGCGCCGCGCGCGTTTAACGACAAAATCCTAATCGGCAACGGTGGCACCGAGTGGGGCGCTTTGCGCGGTTACGTCACGGCCTATGACGCCGCGACCGGTAAGCAGGTGTGGCGCTTCTATACCGTACCCGGCAACCCGGCGGACGGATTTGAAGACGACACACAAGCGATGGCCGCCAAAACCTGGAACGGTGAATGGTGGAAGCATGGCGGCGGCGGCACCGTGTGGAACGGTATTACGTACGATCCGGATTTCAATCGGATCTACATTGGCACCGGGAACGGCTCGCCGTGGAATCAACGGATGCGCAGCCCAGGCGGCGGGGATAATTTGTTCCTGTGCGCGATTGTGGCGCTCGATGCCGACACCGGGAAGTACGTTTGGCATTACCAAACCGTGCCGGGTGAGACCTGGGACTACAACTCCAATATGGATATGGTGTTGGCGGATCTGGAGATTGGCGGTAAGGCGACCAAGGCGTTGTTGCACGCGCCGAAGAACGGGTTTTTTTATGTCATCGATCGCGCGACTGGCAAACTGGTCTCGGCCGAGAAAATGATCCCGGGAGTATCGTGGGCCACGCATGTCGATATGAAAACCGGCCGCCCGATCGAAGCCGAGGGCGCGCGCTACGAGGATGGTGAAGAGACCATCAATCCAAGCGCCTTCGGTGTCCATAACTGGCACGCGATGTCGTTCAATCCGAAGACCGGTCTTACCTACATTCCCATCATTGATGTGCCGGCGGTGTTTAGCGACAAAGGTTTTAACCCCGTCACTTGGAAGTCGCCGGAGTTTCAATTTGATCCAGCGGTCGATCTACTGCGCGACGATCTCCCGCTCAAAATCGATGCGGGTTCATTGCTCGCGTGGGACGCGGTCAAACAAAAAAAGGTCTGGGAAGTGAAACTGCCGGGGGTGTGGAATCCTGGCACGCTCACGACTGCCGGCAATCTAGTATTTCAAGGCCGCGCGGACGGAACCCTGGTGAGCTATCGCGCGGACAACGGTAAGCCTTTGTGGGAGTTCGCGACTGGTGTTGGTTTGTCCGCGCCGCCGATCAGCTATAGCGTCGACGGTAAACAATACCTCGCAATCCTCACCGGTTGGGGTGGCGCAGGCGTATCGATGGCGGGTGCTATCACCTCCCAACACGGCTGGGCGTACCGCGTGCATCCGCGACGATTGTTGATGTTTAGCTTAGATGGCAAAGCGACCCTGCCGCCAGCTCCCCCCCCGAAACAGGCGCAGGCCATCATCAATGCGGACTTCAAAGTCGATCCGCTACTCGCTGAGCAGGGGAGTCACCTGTTTCTCAAAAATTGCGTGACCTGTCACGGTGGCGGCGCGGTGTCCGGCGGCTACGCGCCTGATTTGCGGGCTTCGCCTATTCCGCTGTATCTCGATGGGTTTAAGGAAATCACCGTCAAAGGCGTGCGGGTCCAGAACGGCATGCCGCGTTTTCGCGAGTTAACCGATGAAGACTTAACCGCGCTTCAGCATTACATCCGTCGACAAGCCAATAAATCGGCCGCGCCGTCGGCGCCATAATTAATCAACATCGAGGGGAGCAGAGCGATGTCCACCAATCTTGCAAAGGTACTCTTGATCGCGGCGCTCGGTCAGGCCGCGCAGGCGGCGACGACGGTCGATGGCGCCGCCATCGGCAATGACGCGCAGGGCGACAACTGGCTCTCGTACGGTCGTACCTACAGTGAACAGCGTTACAGTCCGTTAACTCAAATCACCAACAAGAATGTGAATGGGTTGGGCCTCGCCTGGTATCTGGATTATCCGGATCATCGCTCGCTTATCTCAACGCCGCTGGTGGTCGATGGCGTCATGTACTTCACCGGCAGTTGGAGTAAATTGGAAGCGGTCGATCTACGCACCCGGCAAAAGCTCTGGACCTTTGATCCCAAAACGCTGGACGTTGCCGGCGATCGCGCACGAATCTTTTGGGATAGCAATCGCGGTGCGGCGTTTTGGAACGGCAAGTTGTTCGTCGCCACCGGCGACGGCCGTTTGATCGCGGTCGATGCCAAAACCGGAACGGAAGTTTGGAGCACGCAAACGTTTGATCCCAAGCTGCCGCTTTACATCAACGGCGCGCCGCGCGTGTTTAACGGCAAAGTGCTGATCGGCAACGGCGGCACCGAAGTAGGTTCCGCGCGCGGTTTCGTCACGGCGTATGACGCGGAAACCGGCAAACAAGCATGGCGTTTCTACATCGTGCCGGGGAATCCGGCGGACGGCTTTGAACAACCAGCGATGGAGATGGCCGCCAAGACCTGGACGGGTGAATGGTGGAAGCACGGCGGTGGCGGGCAAACCTGGAACGGATTGACCTTCGATCCCGAGTTCAATCGGATTTACATCGGCACCGGCAATGGGTCGCCGTGGAATCGCAAAGCGCGTAGTCCAGACGGCGGCGACAATCTGTTCCTTTGCTCAGTGGTGGCGCTTGATGCCGATACCGGCGAATACGTGTGGCATTACCAAACCGTGCCGGGCGAGACCTGGGACTACAACTCCAACATGGATATCGTGCTTGCCGATTTGACTATCGACGGCAAACCGGTCAAAGCGTTGATGCATGCGCCTAAGAATGGATTTTTCTACGTCATTGATCGCGCCACCGGTAAACTCCTCTCGGCCGAGAAAATCGGCAAAGTCACGTGGGCTTCGCATATCGACATGAAAACCGGGCGACCGGTGGAAGTGCCGGGCGCGCGCTTTGAAGACGGCGAAGAAACGGTTTTTCCGAGCGCCTTTGGTGTGCACAACTGGCATCCGATGTCCTACAACAAAGACACCGGACTCGTGTACGTCCCGATAATGGAGATGTCCGGTTGGTTCAACGATAAAGGCATGGACGCGATCTCCTGGCAGGCGACCGACTTTCAATTTGATGTCGCCGTGCGCTTTACCAAAGGCGATGAGCTACCGACCAAGGTCGATGCTTCATGGTTACTCGCATGGGATCCCGTCAAACAGAAAGAAGCGTGGAAAGTCGCTTTGCCCGGGGTATGGAATCCCGGCACGTTGACCACCGCCGGCAATTTGGTGTTTCAAGGCCGCACCGACGGCAATCTCGTCGCCTACGACGCGAGTACCGGCCAAGAACTGTGGAAGTTCGCGACCGGCTTAGGCATCTCAGCACCGCCCATCACCTACACCGTGGACGGCAAACAATTCTTGTCGTTGCTCGTCGGTTGGGGCGGGGCGGGCACTTCGTTCGGCGGTACCGTCACCGCCCAACACGGATGGGCGTATCGCGAGCATCCGCGACGCTTGGTGACGTTCGCGCTCGATGGCAAAGCGGTGTTGCCGCCGAGCCCGCCGCCGCGCGTGCCCAAACCCACCGTCAAAGAAGATTTCAAAGTGGATGCCTTACTCGCCGAGCAAGGCAACGATCTCTACGTTCGTAACTGCACGCTTTGTCACGGCGGCAGCGCGGTATCCGGCGGTTATGCGCCGGACTTACGTGAGTCGCAGGTGCCGTTGTTTATGGAAGCCTTTCATGATGTCGTCATCAACGGTGCGCGGCAGAGCCAAGGCATGCCGGCTTTTAAAGAATTGACGGATAAAGATCTGCTCGCGATCCAACATTACCTGCGCCGGCAGGCTGCGGCTGCGGCGAAGGTGGAGATGTGAGTCCGGTTAAATTCAATTGGTGTCGGCAAGGAGTAAATGCAGCTTAGCTTTGCGCCATGCCGGCACTTACTTCAGCGAACGCGATATACGCACGTCTTTCTTGGGTAGCACCCACAGAAGTGTGCGGTCGTTCAAATTCTAAGAGTTTTTGCGGCTAACGGGACAGATTCATGACGCGGCGACTTAAGTTCGTCCTTTGCGCAATCTCAAGTCTCATTGGGACCGGTTTAGCACTCTGGTTCTCAACTGGCCCCGCGAAGGTATCCGCTCTAATTCTAATTATTTTTTCGTGCGCAAATGTTTTACCGGTCGTCTATTGCCTTGTCGACGTTAGTTCTTCAAAGAAATCCGTCGAGCCGCGATCAAATGGATGGGTTCCGCTTTTGCTCCTCCTCGGCAATATTTTTGTTCCAATCTATTGTCTGAAGTTTGGATTCCGAACGCCGGACAGAGACCCAAATTTGTTGCTGAATTCAGGCGCGCCACTTGATAAAGATGGGCTTCCTCCGCCCTCTTTAAGCGCCGATGCCAAGCAAGCATTTGGTACCGACGTCGTTATTCGGATTTGGTGGGCGTGGTTGTGGAGAACACTTGCCCTTACAACGTGCTCCCTGGTGATGATCTTTTTCGCGATGATCGTCTTAAAAAAACATGTGCAGCTCTTATCCCATGTTCTTCTATCCGTTCCATTCATATTTCTCGCCGTGAGTTTGTGGACGCTTAAGGTGGCTCTCCAGCAGCAATATTCGGCTTTTTTTGTCTCAATAGAACGCATAGGAGCGACGGAAAAGCGCACTGCCCGGTGACTGCTCTCGAGTGAGAAATCTGTGCCTACGTAACGCGGCGGAGCCAACGCAAATGAACTTTTTAGAGGTTGGAGAGTTTATCGCAATCGTTCTTTTGCTCATTATCATCCCATTTAAGGCGCAGGCTGCCAGGTTGCAGTTGAAAGATTCCAAGAGTGTTGCTCGATATCAAACCAAGTTGTCATTGCCTCATGGGTCGAGCAGCATCGTCGGATCAGCATCGCGATTAACTTGAGAACGCCTCCAGGCGTCCGAATGCGGACATCTATGGCAGGCTACCTAATTGATGCTGAATCGTTTGAAATTATCGAAAAGATTTATCCTTTGTGATTTCCACGTTTCGGGCGAGATTGAGAGCTTGCGGATACCCATCAATTCAGATGTAACTCGGACGTGATTTATCCAACGGCTAGGTGAGCGCCAAATAATTCGATGCCGAGAACTGAAGCCTAGACATGCTTTATTCGAAGTGGTCAATTCGGCGGTTGTCCTGATTAACTTTGATTTTGACGCTGCGGCACGGTGATCGAGAATCATGGCGGTGGAGTTACTGAGAGTGGCTTAAGGGTATCTATATAGCCGATATCTCGGCTGGTGTTGAACCCTGAGTGCCGCGATCCGTGGTCCAAACGCTAACGGGGCGGTAAGTTCAGGACATCTATTTAGTTTATCTTTTGACTCCGTTCGGCTTCGCGAGTGTTCTGATCCCATGCCCGAGCGCTGAGGGGGCGGGTCATCCGTGACCTCCTGAATTCAATTCATAAAAATGTAGTGTCGCTGGCCTCATTGCAGGTTGCGAAAGCCTAGAGCTTCCCCGATACGGTCGTTAATTCGAGGGGTGTCCTAATTTCGGCTAACGCTTGGTGCGATGATTGGATTTAGCGGCGCGGTGATTGACAATCACCGCCAACTAGACAATCTACTTTGGCGCGACATAAACCGCGCGAGGAAGCGTGTAATGCTGCATACCATAGAAGCGATAATTGATGAGCAAGGGCGTATCCATTGGTTGGAGAATGTGGAAGTACGCGCACCACAACGCGTATTAATCACGTTGCTTGACCCGGTTGCTGACGAAACTTTGACTCTCGCGGAGCCGGCCCTTGCGGACTGGCTGAACAATGAGGAGGAAATCGCATGGGCGCATTTACAGCAGGAAGTGTAGTGCTGCTCCCCTTTCCGTTCTCAGACTTGTCTCGTACAAAGCTGCGCCCTGCGGTGGTCGTGGCCGTACTTGACCACGACGATAGAATTCTTTGTCAGATTACCAGCCAGCCTTATGACCGGCAGGCGATTGAACTGAATCAACATAATTTTTCGGAAGGGTCGCTGCATCGCGTAAGCTACGCACGCCCTGGTAAATTGTTTACCGCGCACGCGAGCCTCCTGCAGCGTGAAGCGGGCAAGCTTACGGCCGAGACGTTAAACGCGCTGCGCGACCAAATCGTTAACGTTATCCGTGGATAATTAGCAAAGCCCGAACTTCACGACTTTGTTGCAATTTAATTGGTGACTGAACCTGGATTCGTCGGCCTATCAAGCACCATTGGCGCCGGCAGTCAGCGGCTGCGGCGAAGGTCGAGATGTAGGTTCATTAATTCCAATTGGTGCCGGAGAAAAGCAAAAGCACGATGAAAAGTGCATAGAGTAAACCCGGCACCGCGATTATCCCGAGCAGCAGAACGGCGGTAACGGTGTACCCGTTGGCACGTAAGGTACGCCCACCCCACAGCACGACAGTGACGCCGGCCAGCAATCCCAGCCACAACCCGATGTTAAACGCGCTGACCGAGCCGTCGACGAGTCCTAAGCAAAAGAAGCCGATGAGAATGAGCGCGGCTATCACGCCGCAGACAAAAAATGCGCGGTAAATGAAATTCGATAGGCCACCTTGCGGCGGACGCGTATCTATCTTTGGTTCATCAGCCATGGGGACTCTGTTGCGCGTGCAATTAGATTTGGCGCTCGGGGTCGTTACGGTAGCGTACCTTCGCCTGGACACGCGTAGGTTCGGCGCGGTGCAGGGGTGCGCTTCAACCCACTGCCCGCGTCTTCAAAATCTTCGCAAGAAGTGTAGCAGTAGGTTGCCTTGACGCGTTCGATGCGGCAAAAAACAAAACTACCCACACCGGTAGTGCCCCATAACGAAAAGGCCGGCGGTGCCGTCGCTTGATCGTCTATCCACATCGCGATCGCCTGTGGATGGTGCACCGCTAAAGTTTCGCCGTCGCGGGTGCGGATTTCGAGTTCATAGATGAGACCGCCGGAACCTGAGTACTGGCGAAGTCTAGGCTCCGTCGGGTCACGCACGATCACTTTGTAGTGTTCAAGCGTGAATTCTTGCGGTAACGCGCGAAGATTTACTTCTTGCTCGTTCGCGTTTAAGCCCGGCAACTCGCTCGCCGCCGTGACGCTTGCCCACAGCAATCCGATCCAAAGCAGTCCGGCCATCACATTATTCCTTTGCATGGCCGGCGCTTCGGCGCGCTTCAGCGACGCGTGCTCGTTTTTTGGCACGGCACGCGCGGCAGCGGATCGCCGTTGCAAAAAAATACCCCTGCGCCACTTCATACCACCACTTCTGTTGGGTGGCTGTCCAGACTTGTTCAACCCGGCATTCAACGCAGACGAAGGGGCGATCTTCGTAGTAGAGCGGAGGGGAACTATAAGTGTTCCCCATATTCAACTTGCTTGGATCCACCGCCACCCGATGGCGGCTGTCCGCGACGGGTACGCCGGGCGCGGATTTTCGAGGGGGGCGTTTCATCTTCACCGCGATTACAAACCCAGCGCAGCCGGATTAAAGCCTTCCACGAAAACCGCATGACCACCCGTGGTGACTTCGTTGACGCGGATGGCCTTCAACGGTTGGTACTCCGGCGAGCGATGCCAGGTTTCCGCCACCGCCATACTTGGGAATTTGATGACCACCGTCCAATTGCCGCCCCAGACACCTTCCAAAACTTTCAGCGCGCGTGATGCCGCGACGACTTCCGCGTCGACCTTGGTCGACATCTCGATGGTCGCCATCGCGTACCGCTGCATGATACTCGATTCGTCCGTGCCAAGGTCCGGCCGCGCTGCGGATGATTCGCTTGGGGACACGCCACGAGTACGTCCCTGTAGGCTCGCGAAAATACGTCCTGTATTTTCACGGTCCCCAAGCCAATCATTCGCATCCCGGCCTTGCGTCTGCGACGGCGTTCGTTACAGCGACTTCGAAGCGGCTTCAAAACAAAATTTGAAATCGTCTCCAATTTTTGATCCCAACAAAAAAGCCCTGCAGGTTCACACCGACAGGGCTCTTCACGTATCCGCTAAGGGCTGACTATTTCTATTTCAGCGCGACAATCTTATCGAGCACCGGATACAGGTAACGATTAAACACATCCGGGTTCTCGCTCATCGGGAAGTGACCGATTTCTTCCATGATGATGCATTCCGAATTTTTGTGTTTTTTGGCCGTTTCTTCGGTCATTTCCGGGGTGCACGCAAAGTCATACACGCCGGTCATGTAATACACCGGCACTTTGCCCGAGAGTTTCTCGGTCTTGCCACGGAAGTCGTGATCGTAGCTGTAGAAGTAAAGATCCCCTTTGAAAATTCCGGGACCGCCTTGCGAGTAGTACCACCAGGTTTCCCAGCGATATTTATCGGGGCTTTGCGGCGCCATCAGACCGAATACGGAAGTTGCGCAGACTTCGCCGCCGTGTATATGCGCGTGCCGCAACCAGTCCAAATGCCAGCCGGGCGACCATTCGCAAGCCTCGATCGCGATCAATGCTTTCACATCGTTTTCATAGTTGGCGGCCAAGTGCATACAGATGTTGCCGCCCATGGAGCTACCCATGATTACCGGCTTGTTCAAGCCGAGCGCCTTGCAGAAGGCCATGACGATGCCGGAGTAGTACTTGGCGGTTAGCTTGTACTCTTCGCTTTCTTGGTACCACTCATACGGTGGGATCGATTTACCGTGACGCGGTAAGTCGATAGCGATGGTACGAAAGTTCTTGCCGATGCGTTCGTCGCACAGTTGATGCCGCCATTCGCGTCCATCAGTGCCGGCGGTGTGCAAGCACACCATCGGAATACCGTTGGGATTGCCGGCCTCTTCGAAGTACATGCGGTATTCGGTGCCTTCATACGGCACCCAAATATATTTACCGACGATTGGTTCAATTTTTGCCACGTGATTTCTCCTGATACTGCGAAGCGGGCGGCTTAGATTTCGCGCATGCGATCGAACGCCCAGAACAGCGCGCGCATGTTTTGCCACAGTGCTTTCTGATCGCCTTCAATCTGCAGCCGGCCGTGCAGTGGATGCGCCATCGCCCAAATATCGTTGTACATCGGCGGCGGAACCTTTTGGCAGAATTTCTCCCAACTGGTGGCCGGTGCACGCAGCGCGAGCGCGTAGCAGGTTTCGGGGCCTAGGGTGTCGGTATAAGCCGCGACCTTGCCTTTGTTAAACGAAATGACGTAATTCTTGTCGCCGAAGCCGAGCAGGATTTCCAAGGTGAGATGTTTGCCGATGTGGCTCATCGGGCCATTGTTGTTCACCGCGTCCTGCCAGCGCTTCATCCAAGACTGATCGAACATAGGGTTTCTCCCGTGACTTGTAGGAAGTACTGAAGCGTGGAGGGCGGCATTGGACCGCAGGTGGAAAACCGGTGTCAAGCAACAACCACGCAGGTAACTTGCGTTTCGGCGCAGTTACCTTGCAACTGGGCGGGCTCACGGCAAGAATGCCTCGTCTACGGGTGGCGGCGACTGCCGCCCTTATCTGCCGTTCGTCACTAACGAGGCTTTTATGACCTTTATTGCAAAACCCGCTTTACAAACCCGCTTGGTGAAGGCGTTGAACAACAATCCAGTCTTCGTCGAACAAACGCGATGGTTTGACGGCTCCGTCCTGCTCGAAGTCGGCGCGGATAGGTTATGGCTCAAAATTTACAGCGGTAAAGTCATCGACTGCCAAGCCGCGGTACCGCCGTTTGGTTACACCTTCAAGTTTTCCGGTCCGGAGTCCGCTTGGAAAGAATTGATCACCGGTAAACGGCGCTGGGCCGATTTGACGTTTCCGGGTAAACGTCGTTTCGCGGACGATCCCAAATTGAAACGCGTCGGCGAGATGAGCGTCGACATCGCAACCGAGGGCAACTTACTCGAGGCCGGCCGCATGACCGAAGCGATGTTTCAATTGGCCTACACCTTGCGCGATTGCGCCAATAAATAATTAAGAGAAGCGACTCCATGCCAACCCCAGAAGATATCCAAGGCCACTACATTAAAGTTAACGGCACGCGGACCTTTTACGATGAAATCGGCGAAGGCCAGTCGATCGTCTGTGTTCACACCGCTGGTGCGAGTTCGCTCGAGTATCAGTACCTGCTACCGTTGCTTGCGGAGCAGGGCTTCCATGCCTATGCGCTCGATTTACCAGGGCACTCGCGTTCCTACCCCGTGAACTGGCGGCAACATCGTTCGATCCACGAGCATGCGGAGTTCGTACACGCCTTTGTCAAAGCCTTGAAGCTCAAGAAGCCGGTCATTATCGGCTGCTCGATCGGTGGCGACATTACGCTGGACTATGCCGCGCATCATTGGCGCGAGATGGCAGCGGGAGTCCCGATGGAAGGCCTGGCGCGTTCGCCGACTTTCCCGTTGCCGTCTGGTTTGATTCATCCGGCATGGGCGCCGGGTTGGCAGGACCAAATGGAGCGAGCCGCCATTGAATCCTTAAACTGGCATTGTTCGGACGACAAAATCCAAGAACTACGCTGGCAGCATCGCAATGCACAAGTCAGCGCGGTCGGGGATCTCGAGGGTTGGGCACAGCACGATGTGCGTGACAAATTGAAACAAGTCGCCTGCCCGATGTTGGTGATCCGCGGGGAAGACGATTTCTGGCTGCCGCGCGAACTCGTGGAAGAAACCGGCCGGCTGCTCAAAAAAAGCGAGGTATTGCACCTGAAGAATATCGGGCACTACCCCATGTTCGAAGATCCGGCATTGGTGTGCCGGCTCGTCACGCGCTTCTGCAAAAAGCACGGGGTGTTATAAGCAAGCCTTGCGGGCACGCGCCAAGTGCGTTACAAAGGCTCCGACCGAAATTAAGGCCGCCGTGCACAGAACGCGGTGCCTAACAAAAGCAAGTGAGGGGAGCGCGAAGGGCGGCCAATGGCCGCCCTTCTTTTTTCTGCGCGCGTTTCGAATTTCTATCTCGTCTGCAGGAAAGTCGAATTTGTTTACCCTCTCCCGCTGGGAGAGGCGAATCGATTCGCTCCTCCGCGGGGGATCGCGCGCACTACTTAACCCTTGGCAAGTTCCT
This sequence comes from uncultured Klebsiella sp., assembly GCA_964555355.1. Lineage (GTDB taxonomy): Bacteria > Pseudomonadota > Gammaproteobacteria > CAIKBL01. The sequence continues at coordinate 301,022 of CAZKRY010000007.1, read as the reverse complement.
CCAACTGTTTCGCCCAATTTTCGTATTTGCGCAGTGGGATCCAGTTGATTTCCGGTACCACGTGCGCGTAACCGAGTTTCCAAATCGGCAAGTTGTGCACGATGGCATCGAGATCGTCACCGCTATCGACTTCCATCACCGCCACCACTTCGTACTTGCCGGCAACTTTCCATATGTTTTTGATGGCGCCTTGTTTGTAGGCCTCGATCGCGGCCACGGACTCTTTGCGCCACAGTTCAAAAAACTCTTTATTGCTCGCGCTTTCGGGTTTGGCGAGCTTGGCCCACATCATGACTTCCATCGGATTCTCCTGGCGTTGAAAGGGTTAGGATTAAAGCATAGTCGGCGCCGAGTCCCTTAGTACGACCAAATTCCGCGCCGTGCGCTCAATATCGGGATCGCTCACGCGAGGCGTCGCTTCAAGCGCCGCGATATAGTCACGCGGAAAAGCGCGCCAACGTGCGCCGGCAAGGACGAGTTCCACATACCAGTCAAAAGCGACCAGCGTGTCGTCAATATAGGACGACTCCGCGATGTAAAAGTACGCTTCTCCCTGCGGCAACAGGCAGGTTTCGATCGAATAACCTCGACCAACGCCTTCAATCTCATCAAGCCGCGCGCGCGCGGCGGCGTCTAACAGGTAAACTGCACCCCAGACGGTAAAGTCAGGCGTGCCGCGTACAAGGTTGCACTTGGCGGACCCGTCGGCGCCGCGCTTATGAAAGTGCAGACGCCAACCTGGCAACGCAACCGCGCCGAGATCGGCGGTAATCGTCACCCGTGCGCCAAGTCGTCCGGGGTGCAGATTAGAGCCGTAGGCAAAGTAGCGATGCCACATAGAAACTTACGTGTGAACTTGGCGACAGGAACGAGCTTTCCATGACTGACCAGCCCCTTGCAAGCCGACACCCGGACGATGTACGCGCCTGGCGCGCGGAACATGTGCCGGTCTACAACCGCAATCGTTTGAAGCTTGGGATTTTCGGCATGAACTGTAGCAACGGCTGCACGATCACGCATGCCGCAACGACGTTCGAGCCGACTTATGAGCACAATGTCAAAATCGCCCGTCTCGCCGATGAACTCGGGTTCGAGTTGTTAGTACCGGTCGGGCGCTGGAAGCATTTCGGCGGCACGACTGAATTTAATTCCAACAATCTGGAAGTTTTTACGTGGGCCACGGCGATGGCCTGCAATACCGAACGCATCATGGTGTATGCCACGTCGCATGTTCCGACGGTGCATCCCCTATTCGCGGCGAAGCAGGCCGCGACCATCGATCACATTTCGCATGGCCGGTTTGGTTTGAACGTGGTGTGCGGCTGGTTCAGACCGGAAATCGAGATGTTCGGCATTACGCAACTTCCGCACGCGGCTCGCTATGAAATGGCCGCCGAGTGGTTGACCTGCATTAAGCGCGCGTGGACCGAACAGGACTTTGATCATCAGGGCGAGTATTACCAAATCAAAGGCGGTTACCTGCTGCCCAAGCCGGTGCAGCAACCGCATCCAGTCCTGATCAATGCCGGTAACTCGGAAGAAGGACGCGAGTTCTCCGCGCGACACGTCGATTTCAACTTCATTACCATCGCCACCATGGAGCAAGCGCGCGAATTGGTCACAGATATCCATCGGCGCGCGGCGAACCATCGGCGTGAAATCGGGGTCATGAGTTATGGGCTGGTGTGTTGTCGAGATACGGAGGCCGAAGCGCGCGCGCTTTATCAACGCATCGTTGCGGAAGGTGACTGGGAAGCGACGCACAACATCATGAATCTTCTCGGCATCGAGAGCAGTTCGTTTAACGAACAGGTGAAACACTTCGGCGAGCGATTCATTGCCGGCTGGGGAGGGTACCCGTTGGTGGGCACCCCGGAACAAGTGGTGGGCATGATGCAAGAACTTGCCGCGCTTGGTATCGAAGGCTTTATTCTTGCGTGGCTCGATTACTATGAAGAACTCAAGTACTTTGGCGAACGCGTGTTGCCGCTGATGAAGCAGGCAGGATTAAGAGTCTGAAAGCGGCGTGTCCGCGATTCGTTAACTAGAAAGGCGCTTTGATGGCAAGATTGCAAAACAAGGTGGTAATCATTACAGGCGCTCTCGGCGGGCAAGGTCAAGTCGCCGTGCAGCGGTTTGTCGAAGAAGGCGCGAAAGTACTTGCGAGCGATCTCGCCGCAACACCACGGGGCGCAGTCGCAACCTTATGCGCGGCCCAACCGGATAAAGTGGCATATGTGGGTGGTGATGTGCGCGACGATTTGGCACTCACGGCAATCGTGTCCGGTGCGGTCAAACGGTTTGGCGGCGTGGATGTGCTTTACAACAATCACGGCATGATGGTCGGCAAAGCGTTTTTGGAGACGACCCCGGAAGAACTCGATGGCCTGCTCGCGGTTAACCTGCGCGCGCCGTTCCTATTGAGCCAGCTTGCCGCGCGCGAGATGGTCCAACGCGGCGGCGGTTCGATTATTCACAATTCCTCCGTCGGGGGCATCGTTGGGTTTCCGACGATGGCGGCCTACGGCGCGTCCAAAGGCGGACTTGCCCAGCTCGCGCGCTCAATGGCCACCGATCTCGCCCCGCACGGCGTGCGGGTCAATGCGATCTGTCCCGGTGTTGTCGATACCGACATGCCGCGGCGCTATTTAAAAGATGTCGAAGACAAAGACGGCGCGTTTAAACAGATGGCCGCCATGCACCTGATGAATCGCTTGGCGACCCCGCTCGAAATCGTCAACGTCGCGTTGTTTTTGGCCTCCGACGAGGCGTCCTTCATGACCGGCACGGTCATTCCGGTCGACGGCGGACTGACCGCCATTTAACGCACACGGAGAATCCCTATGGCGGCGAACCCACAAAGCTTTTCGCTCGAGGACGAAACGCAAATCCTCGACACCATCGTCAACTGGCTGGAAAAAGAAGTTCGGCCGGTCACCAAGAAATACGAACACGCGGATGAATATCCGCATGACCTGGTCGAGCAGATGAAAGAGCTCGGCATGTTCGGCCTCACCATCGCACCAGAATACGGCGGTCTCGGTTTACCACCGACCACCTACGCGAAAATCGTCACCGCGATTTCCGAAGTGTTCATGAGTATCGGCGGCATCATCAATTCACATTTGATGCTCGGTACGCTCATCAATCGCTTCGGCACGCCGGCCCAGAAACAGCATTTTTTGCCGAAGCTCGCGACCGGCGAGATGCGCGGGGCGTTGTGCTTGACCGAACCCGATGCCGGTACCGATCTCCAAGGCATCAAAACCGTCGCCAAACGCGATGGCGTCCACTATGTGTTGAATGGATCCAAAATGTGGATCACCAACGGCATGTACGGCAGTTTGTACGCGGTCCTGACCAAGACGGATCCCACCGCGAAGCCGGCGCATAAGGGCATGACGTTGTTTCTCGCCGAGCGCGGTCCGGGATTCACGGTCGATAAAAAGCTTAAAAAGCTCGGCTATCGTGCGGTGGAGAGCGTGGGCTTGAGTTTCAGTGACTTTCGGATCCCGGCGGAACGCATTTTGGGCGGCGAAGAAGGTCATGGCTTTCATCACGCGGTGGGTGGCCTTGAACTTGGCCGAATCAATGTCGCCGCGCGCGGCGTCGGGATCGCGAGCGCCGCGCTGAAGGATTCGATCCGTTATTCACAACAGCGCAAAACCTTCGGAAAACCTATCTGCGAACATCAAGCTATTCAACTCAAACTGGGCGAGATGGCGACGCGCGTGGAAGCCGCGCGCCTGTTGACGCGCCAGGCGGCGGAGAAGTACGAACGCGGCGAGCGCTGCGATCTGGAAGCGGGCATGGCGAAACTATTTGCCTCCGAAGCCGCAATGTATTGCGCGCAGGAAGCGATGCGCATTCACGGCGGCTATGGGTATTCCACCGAATTCGACATTGAACGCTATTACCGCGATGCGCCGTTGATGTGTATCGGCGAAGGCACGAATGAGATCCAGCGCATCGTGATCGCGAAGAATCTTGTGAAGCTGTATCCGGCGTAATGCATGCGGATGAACAAAATTAAACTCCTCTCCCATATATGCGGGAGAGCAAAATTAAAACCCTCTCCCGCGTGCGGGAGAGGGTAGGGTGAGGGCCTTGATACCGAGCGAACCGAACCGCGCCTCTCACCCGGCGCTTCGCGCCGACCTCTCCCGATGGGAGAGGTTTGCTACGGCTAATTTTCAATCACCACCAAACAGAAACGACAGCAATGAGCAAAAAACTATCTTTCGGCCTCTGGTATGACTTCCGTAACCCGCCTGGCTCCGGTCGCACCGATCACGAAATTTACAGCGCGGTATTCAATCAAATAGAGCGCGCTGAACAGCTGGGGTTTGACGATGTCTGGCTATCCGAACATCACTTTGTCGACGATGCCTACTCGCCATCGATGCTCGCCATCGGCTGCGCGATCGCCGCGCGAACCAAGCGCATTCGAATCGGCACCAGCGTCTTGTTGTTACCGCTGCACGACCCGGTACGCACCGCCGAAGACGCGGTGACGTTGGATGTCATCTCAAATGGCCGGCTTGAGCTTGGACTCGGGGTGGGGTATCGGGTCGAAGAATTCGCCGGTTTCAATATCGATGCCAAAGAACGCGCCAAACGCATGGACGAAGGCATCGAGATCATTCAACGCCTGTTCAACGGCGAACGCTTTACGTTTGAAGGCAAACACTACACTTACCGGGATATCCAATTGTTCCCTCGACCGGTACAGACGCCGCCCAAGTTATGGATCGCAGGATTCAGCAACGTCGCGGTACGCCGCGCGGCACGAGTGGGTTACGGGTATATCGCCACCGGCCCCATCAGCCCGTTCGCGAATTTGTATTGGGACGAACTCAAGCGCATCGGCAAAGATCCGGCGCAACATGAGATCGCCGGCGGTTACATGTGGCTGCACGTCTCGAACGATCCGGATAAGCGCTGGGCCGAAGCCACCCAACATTTCGCCTACCAGCTCAACCGCTACGCCAAATGGTTCAGCGATGCCGGCATGGATTTCTTCAAGCCCATTAAAGCCGACCGCGCCGAACTCGAAGCCACCGGGTTTCATATTGTGAAACCCGCGCAGGCCATCAAGATGATCGAAGAATACGTCGCGGCGACCGGCACCTCGCGCTGGTATAGCTGGGCGGTGCCGCCCGGCCTCCATCCGGATTGGAGCAATGAGCACTTGGAGCTTTTCGCGCGGCAAGTTATCCCGGCGTTTCGATGAGTCTACCGAGTCTCTTTTTGTCGCATGGCGCGCCGGACTTGAGCCTGCACGCCTTGCCGGCGCGCGAGTTTCTGCAAGCCCTGGGGACACGCTATGACCCGCCGCGCGCGATTATCGTGGCGTCCGCGCATTACGATGATCCGACGGCGGTGTGTGTAACGGCGGATGCCGCGCCGCGCACAATCCATGACTTTGGAGGTTTCGATCCGCGCCTCTATCAAATGCATTACCGCGCACCGGGCGCGCCGGACTTGGCGCGTGAGATCGTCGCACAAATAACTCAGGCGGGACTAAGCGCGAAATTAGATTCGCAATGGGGCTTCGATCACGGCACCTGGGTGCCACTCGCGTTGATGTACCCAACCGCGGAAATCCCGGTGATCGCAATCAGTATCAATTCGCGCGCGAGCCCTGCGTATCACTTGCAACTTGGACGCGCGCTAAGCGCGTTGACGGCCCAAGGGATACTCATCATCGGCTCCGGCGCGTTCACGCATAACCTAAGCGCGGTCGCGCCACCCGCCGGTAACACGCAGCTACCGCCGTGGATCGATGAGTTTGCGAATTGGACCGCCGAGCGTCTCGCGACCAGCGACGAGGCATCCTTGCTTAACTACCGCACGCTGGCGCCGCATGCCGCGCGCAATCATCCGAGCGATGAACACTTCATGCCGCTTTATGTGGCGATGGGGGCGGCGGGTGAAGACTGGTCCGCCGAGCGCCTGCACACCAGCGTGACCTATGGCTGCCTGCGGATGGATACTTTCGCTTTTCACGCGGCGGCGTGAACGTGCGCAGTAGAGCAAGCTAGATACCGCAAACCCGATTGCGCCCCGCGGATTTCGCGCGATAGAGCGCGCGATCAGCCTCCCGCAGCAAATGCTTGGCGCTGGTGCTTACGGCGAGGGAACTGACGCCAATCGATACCGAAATGCGCACGGAGCCGGACGTGGTGGCGATGGCATCGCGCTCGAAACCGGCGCGAAAGGCTTCCGCCTCGCGCAGCGCGTGTTCAAGTGGGATCCCAGGCATCAGCACGGCGAACTCTTCGCCACCATAGCGCGCCGCGAGTCCGCAGTTACGCATGGCATTCACTAGACGTAGGCCGACGATTCGCAACACTTCATCGCCGATTGGGTGTCCATAACGGTCATTCAATTGTTTGAAATGATCGAGATCGAGCAACATCAAGCTAAGTGGCAAATCGCCGGCCGTGCAACTTTGATACTCACGGATCAAGACTTCGTCCAGCCAACGTCGATTGTAGAGTCCGGTCAGCGCATCGATTCGCGCAACCTTGGCGGACTGTTGCTCGGCGTGGATGCTGTTGCGTAGCCGCTCGTTGGTGTCGTGCACTCGGTTTGACAGGATCTGGAGTAAGTTGCAGGCAAACGGATGGCATTGTTTGACGAGGGTCCATAACACATCTTCGGCGATGACCAGTAAACGTGTCGGCTCGCAGGCGATGACATTCGCGGTCGCAGCGCGTTGCGAGAATACTGATAATTCGCCGACACAACTGCCCGGACCGCACGCGGCAATCGGCGCATTGGGAACGCCGTTCAACGTGACCTGGACGCGACCGCTGACTATTTGATAGAGCGCGTGATTCGCGCGGCCCTCGACCAAGACTACTTCATGCGGATTGACGTTGACCATCTCGCAGCGGCTGACCAAATCTGCGATTTGATTGAAATCGACGCCTTGAAAAATATCGAGATGGCCGAAGGCTTCCGCCAGATATTCGCCGCGTGCGCTGGTGCGCAGTTGAATGATGTTCGACATAAATCTAGGCCGCCACTTCGGCCGGTTCGTAGTCTGCGTCGAGGTTTTCCATCAACGCGTCCAAATCGTTCGGGGTAAGCGCATCCGGCGCGTTCGTTTCCGTCATCGCATCACCCATGTCCAGATCGAGCGCGATAATTTCACCGTCAACCGCCTCCGCCGCGGCGGTGGGGGATGGGGCGGCACGTGGCACCGGCTCGGAATCGTCGATGCTTAAAAGGTCTTCGCCATGCATGTCGGCGGCGGCCGCTTGCGCGAGACGATTTTCTTTGTGGAAGGCCGCGTTGTATTCCTCCATTAGCTCATCGAGTACTCGTTTGGTACTCTCAAGTTCGGCAGAAAGCGCGCTATTGGCGGTTTCCAGTGCCTCCACCGCGTCGGCGCTGACCATGTGTTTGGGTGTCAAACGCAACCAGGGCGCCACCACCTTGGTCAATTCCGCCGGTACGTCGGCGAGTGTTTTGCCGCCACGCCCAAGATGTACCCCAATCATTGCGTTATAAAACGCGCGTTCACGTTCGATGAAGTCGGTCACCACGCGTTCCGCCTCTTCACCGTCAAACTGATAGGTGTCGCTGAACACGGTCTTGAGCGCTTCGCGCCGCGCGTCGGCCGTGGCTTCCACTTTATTGACCAAGCCGGTGACGGCTTGGGTTTGCTGCTGCTCGGTCGCGCGCCCACGTTTCAATAAAACGACCGCGAGCGCGATCGTCATGCCCGCAAACTGGACGGCGAGCAACAACAAGCCAAGCTCAAGTGAAGTGGTTGGCATTAGACCGACAGTCCTTTCTTCGGCAAGCCGCGTCGGCGCAAGCAAAAGTAGATGCCGCCGAGTGTCGACCCGAGCCCTAGATTACCCACGCCGAACACTGCCGCTGCGTGCAGTGGATTGAGCGTGGGCAGTGGCGCGGGCGACGGCGGTGGAAGCGAGGCGACTTCGGGCTGCGGGCGCGTGCCATCAGCAAATGACACCGCAATCGGTTCTGGCTTCAGTTTCAATAAGCGCTGCGCGCGCGACTGCGCATACACCCAGGGTTGAAAGATGTAGTCACCCGCAGCCGCGGCCGGGAGCTCCAGCGTGATTTCATTGCCGTCGAGGGCTGGGAATTCCAATACCTTGGGCGGCGTATTCGGCAACGTAAGCTCCAACAGGCCGGAAAACGTCGCGGGATCCACCACGCTCGCATCGGCGGTTAACGTCAGATGTACGACGCGCGCGCCGGCATCGTCTTGCGCGGGATCGATGCTGAACGAAAACGGTGGGCCGCTCACTTTGAAGCGACGCTGCAATTCGCGTTGAAAAGTCCCGCCGTTAATGCGCACGAGTAACGTGTAATCGCCGGGCTCCTGTTCGGCTAGGAGTTTACCGCTAAACGCGAACGTCGATTCATCGAGTCGGAGGTCCACGGGTTCGCTCGCACCATCCGCCGCAATTCGTGCCGCGTCGGCTTTAACCAGCGCGAGAAAGTCCGGACGATTGAGCGGGCGGCCTTGTTCGAGCAATTTGGCGGTGACAGGCAGAGGTTCGCCCGGCATGACATTGGTGGGCGTGTTGGCTAAAGAGAGCGCGAGATCGGTCACGATCAGCGCACGATTGTCTGGATCGGCCGCCGCGTTGAACCGCCATTCGCCGGCGCCGGGCGCGCTCAACGTGACCATGTCGTAGCCTTGTTCATGCCGCCAGGCGACACTTTCCGGCGCCGTTTGTTGGTTGATGCGCTGACCGTCTGGCGCGGTGAGTTCCAACGGTGCCGCGTCGGCGGCATGAAACACCAACAGCGTGAGTTCTTTTACGCTGGTATCCACCGTGAAACGATTACCGTTGAGCGGCAGCGCATCCGGCGGCGCCGCTTGCTCAAAGAGATGCAAAAACACGCGCTGGAGTGTCTCGGCTGAATCGACTTTTTCAAACCACCCATCCGTGCCCTTGGCGATCGTCGCCAGGAGCTCGGCATCGGCTTTATCCGAGAGGGCGACTGTATTCACTTTGGCACCGACCACTTGAAAGCGGGTTAGCCCTTCTTTTAACAGTCGGGCGCGCGAGGCCGCGCTTTCTTTCGCATCAGCACTCACGTCAACCACGCCGTCGGTGAGTAAAACGACATGGCGCGCGTCGTCGGCATTGGCCGGAGTTTTCCAATCCTCGGTCGCCGCAGTTAGCGCGGCTTCGACGTTGGTAAAGAGTCCACGCGAGTGAATCTTGGTAGCCGCGCTCCTGGCCGCCGCTTTCCATTTGGCGTCGACCGTGCCGGGCGCGATGAGTGGCTCCGCCTGTTGCGCGAACGCCCACACGCCGGCCTGCGCGCCAGCCGGGAGTAGTTCCGTCAATAGCTTGAGCGCCGGAACCCGTAGATTCGCGGGATCGTTCTCGCGCATGCTGCCGGAGACATCGATGACAATACGCACATCCGACGCGGCCGGCAGCGACCGGGGGGTGAGCGACATGAGTACCGCGAGCAAGGCCAAAAAGAAGCCGCCACACGCGTATCGCGCGAGGGGGCGAGTGACAGGATTGGCAGGCTTCCGGGACATCGCCTTGATGGCGGCCAAGGATGCCTAATCTTTAGGTTTCCAAGCGGCACGCGACCGACCTATGCCAAACTGTCGGGGGCGAGCGAAATTGGGGCGAGTTCTAGCATGATCACCACCTACTGTGCGGCACCGACGGGATTTGTCGGCTATCCGGGCTTTGTCACCGACGCTCACCTACGGCGCGCGAGCTGGATCGATTTGCTGACGCCAACCCTTGAAGAAGAGCAGCACGCGGAGCGTGTCTTGGGCGTCGAATTGCCGACGCGCGAAGAAATGCGCACGCTCGAAGACTCCAGCCGGTTGTATGAAGAAAACGGCGCGATCTACGCGACGGCGACGATCATCGTCAATTCCGAAACCGAATACCCGCGCACCGACGATCTGACCTTTGTCCTGACCCCGAACTGTCTTGTCACCGTGCGCTATGCCGAACCTAAGGCAGTGCAGATTTTTCGCGAACGCGCCGAACGCCGTCCAGCCCTGGGTGTCAATGCCGAAGCGGTTTGGCTTGGATTGTTGGAGACGCTGCTCGAGCGGCTGTCGCGCAATATCGAGACGGTCAGCGCGGAACTTGACGGCTTGGTGCACGAAGTTTTAAGCCCGCGCGAGCGTGGTACGCGCTTGGACTACGGTGCGATGCTGCGCCAGCTGGAACGTAATCAAGTGCTGATCACGCGCGCGCGCGCGAGCCTCGCGAGTTTGAATCGGCTTGCCCGTTTTTTGCAGCGCCCGGGCCTCGAGTTTCCTCTTTCGGAGGCTTTTCGGCCGCGCCTGCAAACGTTGCTGCACGATGTACAGACGCTGACACAACACACGGAATTTTTGGCCGGCAATATCAGCTTTGAACTCGCCGCGATCCTCGGCATGATCAGTGTCGAACAGAACAACATCATTAAAATTTTCTCGCTCGCCGCCGTGGTTTTTCTGCCCCCAACACTGGTGGCCAGTATGTATGGCATGAACTTCGAATTCATGCCGGAACTGAAATGGGCGCATGGTTATCCGTGGGCCCTGGGACTTATGGTCGGCTCGGCGGTACTGACGTATCAGTTTTTCAAACGGCGCGGATGGCTATAACAACAATCAAGGAGGGAGGATGAAACCCATATCCCATGTTCGTCACCTTTTGAGTGCGGTTTTAATGTGGCCGGCGCTGTGCGCGGCCGCGCTCAACCCCTCGGACGTACCGACCCCGCTCAAATCTTGGATCCCCTGGGTGCTGCACGAGGTGCGAGATGCCGAGTGTCCCTATTTATTTAACGTGGAATTGCGCCAATGCGTGTGGCCGGGGCGGTTGGAACTCGCGCTGACGGTTCAAGGGGGACGTTTCCGCGCCGAGGTCGAGGTTTGGGGCGCCGGTGCCTGGGTACCGTTACCGGGCGGGGCGGGACAGTGGCCGCAAGAAGTCATCGTCGGTACCACGCCAACCGCCGTGCAAGCGCGCGAAGGCGTGCCGAGCGTTGAGCTCACGGCCGGACGACATGTGATCGAAGGCGAATTCGCGTGGCCGAAGCTCCCGGAAGCACTACAAGTGCCGAATGCGTTTGCCCTGTTAACGGCGAGCGTGAACGGTGCTCCCCTCGATGCGCGCGAGCACGCCGGTAACCAGCTCTGGCTGCAACCACCGCAAGCAGCGAGCACACCGACCAACGACAGCCTCACGCTCACGGTGGTGCGGCTCGTGCGTGATGAGCAGCCATTGCAAGTTACCACCCGCCTGTTGCTAAGCGTGGCCGGTGCCGCACGCGAAGTCCGTTTGCGAGGCGCGCAATTACCGGACACGCAACCGTTGTCGATTGTAAGTGCGCTTCCGGCGCGTTTGGAACCGGATGGCGAATTGCGCGTACAAGTCAAACCCGGTGATTGGACGCTGGACGTCACCACTCGACATCGCGCGCCGGTGCAAGCGTTGACGCTCCCAACGGCGGTCGCACCTTGGCCGGCAGAAGAGGTGTGGTCATTCGAAGCGCAGCCGGCGCTGCGCTTGGTGACGTTGGAAGGGGCACCCAGTATCGATCCCAGGCAAACTCAGGTGCCGCCTGAGTGGCAATCCTTCCCGGCCTACGGCATGGCGGCCACGCAGACCTTAACGCTGAAAGAAGAGCGGCGTGGCGATCCCACGCCCGATCCTGATCAACTGACCCTGCATCGCACGTTGTGGCTGGATTTCGACGGCCAAGGCTTCACCGTGAACGATGCGCTGTCTGGTCGGATCACACGCGCGTGGCGGCTCGAAGCGGCGCCGGGCTACACGCTTGGGCAGGTCAAAATAGACGAACAACCGCAATTCATTACCACGCTAAACAATGCTCCCGGCGTTGAAGTGCGGCGCGGCGAACTCGTTTTGAGCGCCGATGGGCGGATGGAGGCGGCGCGTGCCGCCGTGCCGGCGATCGGTTGGGCGCAGGGTGTTACGAGTTTATCGACCACGCTCAATCTACCTCCCGGGTGGCGTCTGTGGTCCGCGCATGGGGTCGACAACGTGCCCGAGACTTGGCTGCACCGCTGGACCTTACTCGATATTTTTTTGGTGTTGATCGCAACCGTCGCCGTCGGGCGGTTATGGCATTGGCGGTGGGCAGTGGTCGCCTGCCTTGCGCTGCTCCTGCTGTGGCATGAAAGTGGCGCGCCACGCCAAATATGGCTGCACCTCCTCGCGGCCATCGCGCTGCTGCGCGTGTTACCGACTGGCCGCATCCGGCAGTTCGTCAACGCATATCGTTTGGGCGCGCTCTTGGTGTTGGCGGGTATGAGTGTCGCATTTATGGTCGATCACATTCGCGTGAGTCTGTATCCACAACTATTGATTCCCTATCCAACCGTTGTGGCGGCAATGCCTGCGCCGATGGCGGACGCAGCCTCGAGCGCCGGTACGGAAAGCGGACCGACCGCCGACCAAATGGTAGTACCCGAGAATGAAGCCATGAGTGCCGCGCCACGCGAGATGGTTGAGCACATGAAAGCACGGGTGATGGAAGGCGCGGACGGCGCCGCGTTGCTGATGAGCCACGAACCTAAGCGGTTCGACGCAGTGGCGAGCGTCAGTCGCGATTTTGATCCGGACGCGCAAGTGCAAACCGGGCCGGGCCTCCCCAACTGGCAATGGACGAGCATCAACCTCAGCTGGAGCGGGCCAGTCGAACCTTCGCAACAGTTGGAACTTTCGTTGCTTTCGCCGCGGGTCAATTTATTTCTTGCGGCGTTGCGCGTGATATTTCTTCTCGCGCTTATTGGGCTCTTCGCCGGGGCCGCGCTGCCCGAGGTACGCCAATGGACGCGCGGCGGTGCGTTGATGTGGGTCCCGTTGCTCTTCGCATTATTTAGTCCGACGGCGACACATGCGGCGTTACCGGATGAAAACCTACTGAATGAATTGAAGCGGCGTCTGTTGCAGGCGCCTGAATGTTTGCCGAGCTGCGCCCAAGTGCCGCGCCTACACGCCACGTTAGAACAGGATGTTCTAACGTTACGGTTTGAAGTGCACGCGCACCAAGAAGTCGGCATCCCGCTGCCGGGCCGCGCGGGACAATGGCTGCCGACGGAAGTACTGCTCGACGGCGCACCGGTGGCGGCGCTTGCGCGGCGCGATGATGCCGCGCTCTGGCTCGCTTTGTCGAGCGGTGTCCACGAAGTGTTGGTTCGTGCGCACGTTCCGGCGCGCCCGAGTTTTGAAGTTCCGTTTACGCTGTTGCCGCAGCGGGTCACGGCGCAGGCGCAAGATTGGACCGTGGACGGCGTAAAGCCGGATGGTGGAGCGGAGTCGCAATTAGTGTTTACGCGGATCGCCACGAATAAGGATGTGCCGGCGTTTGAAGCGCTCGAGAGCCGTGCCTTGCCGCCGTACTTTCAAGTCGAGCGCACGCTGCGATTAGGGCTTGAATGGCGCATCGAAACGCGCGTGCAGCGGCTGACACCACCCGGCGTCAGCGCTGTGCTGAAGATTCCTCTGTTAGAGGGCGAAGCCGTCACGACTCTGGATGTCCGGGCGCAAGATGGCGTGGCGGAAGTCACCTTAAGCGCCGAGCAGATGGATCTCGCGTGGGATAGTACCCTGCGCAAGCGTGAAGCATTGACGTTGACCTCATCCAACACCGATGACTGGCGCGAAATTTGGCGTGCCGATATCGCCCCGCTATGGCACGCGGAATTGAGCGGTATTCCGGTGGTCCATCATCAAAGTAACGAAGGGCATTGGTTTCCGCAGTGGCAGCCGTGGCCAGGGGAGAGTGTGACGATCAACATCGCGCGACCGCCCGGCGTGCCGGGCCAAACGCTGACTATCGATTCCAGTCGACTAAGCTTGCGGCCCGGCGAGCGTGCGCTCGAGGCCACGCTCGATTTCAACTTGCGCAGCTCGCGCGGGGGGCAACACACGTTGACGCTGCCGGCGGACGCCGAGCTACAAACGGTTGCGATCGACGGTGTCCCGCAACCGATTCGGCAAGAAGGAAGCGTCTTGACGCTGCCGGTGGAACCCCGCGCCGCGCAGATACAACTCACGTGGCGCGAAACCGCGCCGCTGACGACAAAATTCCACAGCCCAACTTTTTCGCTGGGCACGCCCAGTGTGAATGCATCGATTCAACTGACCTGGCCACCGGATCGCTGGACACTAATGACGCGTGGGCCGTTGCTCGGGCCGGCGGTGCTGTTCTGGGGTGTGTTGCTCGTCATCGTTCTCGTTGCTTTGGCGCTTGGCCGCACCACGATGACGCCGCTCAAGACTTGGCAATGGCTGCTGCTTGGCGTGGGATTGAGTCAAACCACCGTGATCAGTGCGTTGTGGGTGGTGGTGTGGCTGTTTGCGCTAGGGTGGCGCGCGCGTCAACCCGCGATTGCCGGCAAGTGGCGATTTAATCTCGTGCAGGTGGCGCTTGTCCTGCTCACGCTGAGCGCGTTAGGCATGTTGTTCGAAGCCATTCAACGCGGCTTGCTCGGCACGCCGGATATGCAGATCGCGGGTAACAGTTCATCGGCGTATGAATTCAATTGGTACCAGGATCGCATTGCGCAAGATTATCCGGTCGTGAGTGTGTGGTCGGTGCCGTTATGGGTATATCGAGGATTAATGCTGGCCTGGGCGCTATGGCTCGCGTTCGCGCTGCTTGGTTGGTTACGCTGGGCATGGAATGCGTTTGCGCAAGGCGGGATATGGCGATCGGTCGAGTTATTCAAAGGTGATGCGGCAAAGACGGCGGAAAGCGCGTCGGAGCCCGCGCCCGGAATCATTCAAAAGGAGTAACCCGTGGCGAACGCAAAATTTGAGACCGGCTTGAAAGTTCGGCGCGCGGTGCTCGGTAATGCGTACGTCGATAAGGCATTGAGCGAGGCGGACGACCTTGCCTAACGCTTGTAGGAGATAGTGACCGAGAATGCGTGAGGCACGGCGTGGACACGCGATGGGATCACCCGTCGCGAACGTTCGATGGTTACGGTCTCGATGTTGATTGCGCTCAATCGCCCGCACGATCTGAAAATTCATTTTTCTTCTTGTCATGGAATAGAGAAATACAAATGACCGATCTCTCACACGTCTCGCTGGCCGGCCGCGGCACCCTCGGTAAAGCCTGGGCGCTGGCTAAGCCCTATTGGTCTTCCGAGGAGCGCTGGGTGGCGCGGGGATTATTGGCGGCGGTGATTGGACTCGCGCTTTTCATGGTGTTCTTGGACGTACAGATCAATACCTGGAATCGGAACTTTTACAACGCCCTTCAAGAGAAGCAGGTCAGCGACTTTTGGGCGCTGATTTTGTGGTTCAGCTTTTTAGCTGCCGTTTACATCGCGGTAGCCGGCTACAACCGTTATCTGAATATGCTATTGCAAATTCGATGGCGGAGATGGCTCACGAATCAGTATTTAACCAATTGGCTTGGCGATCGAGCTCACTACCGGCTAGAGCTGAAAACCTATGGAACGGACAACGTTGATCAACGAATCCAAGAAGACCTTCGGGAGTTTGCAGCGCTAACGCTTTCCTTGGGGTTGGACTTGTTGAGCTCAGTTGTGACCCTCGTAACGTTCTCTCACATTTTATGGACCTTGTCTGGTTCGATCTCGGTTCCAATTGGTGGCGGCATTACTATTCCTGGATACATGATGTGGGTTGCTATCGTTTACGCAACCCTTGGAACTTGGTTTACGCACAAAGTCGGACATCCCCTCGTTGGATTAAACTTTAATCAACAGCGTTATGAAGCGAATTTTCGATTTGGGCTCGTGCGGGTTAGAGAAAACTCTGAAAGCATCGCGGCATATAGCGGGGAAGCTCAGGAGCAACGAGGCTTGTTAACGAGTTTTGCTGACGTGTGGAAAAATTTCACGCACTTAATGCAGTACACCAAGCGTCTGACTTGGTACGTCATTGGATATCGCCAGATTGCGATTGTGTTTCCATTCATGGTGGCCGCACCAAGGTACTTTGCTGGCAAGATTGAGTTCGGCGTGATTTTCCAAACGGCCTCCGCCTTTGGTCAGGTCCAAGGCGCGTTGTCTTGGTTTGTAACCGCCTATGCGGAAGTCGCCCAATGGCGCGCCACACTTGATCGTTTGACCACTTTCCACGAAGCGCTCGCTGCGGCGCGCGCGGAAGCGGGTGGTAAACAGGGTTTCGCGCGGACTCCGTCAAATCAAACTTCGCTCGCGGTCAAAAACGCGACGATCCGCCTGCCGGATGGCAAAGTGTTGCTCGGCAATATCAGCGCCGCGCTAAAGCCGGGACAACATACCCTACTCACCGGCGCTTCCGGGATCGGCAAGAGCACTTTGTTCCGTGTGTTGTCCGGAATCTGGCCGTTCGGCGAAGGCAGTATCGAAGTACCGCAGGGCGCACGCATGTTGTTTTTGCCCCAGCGGCCTTACTTGCCGATAGGGACTTTGCGCGATGCCGTCGCCTATCCGGCGGCCTCGAAGGGGTTTACCGACGCAGAACTCAAGCAGGCACTCGCCGCTTGCGGACTCGCGCCGTTTGCGGAGCGACTCGATGAATTCGAGCACTGGGGCCAGCGCTTATCCACGGGCGAACAGCAACGACTCGCCTTTGCCCGCGCCTTGCTGAATAAACCGGATTGGTTATTCCTGGATGAGGCGACGTCCGCGTTGGATGAACCCATGGAACGTATGCTTTACGGCTTGGTGCGTGAGCAATTGCCGCACACGACGCTCGTTAGCATCGCGCACCGCACAACCGTCGCGCACTATCACGAGCGACGCTTGCATTTACTCGCGGGACCCGACGGCACGCACCTGGCAGATGAGCCGATTTAGGGGATGGCATTGGAGTGGATTAGGCGCGTTAGCAGTCATCGTCGCCAGCTGTGGATCGTTCATGACTGAGCCGGCAAGTGAAGGAGCAGTGAATACGCGGCCGTTTCATCACACGGCCGAAGGCTTTCGCAATAATTATTCGACGGGTTGGTTGCGAGGCAGCTTTTGGCGCTGGCAGCGGGAACGATGGCAGCATGGGCTGCCGAAGATCCCGCCCGGCGGTTGGCGATTCCCACATCTCAAACCGGATGTTGCCAAGCTAAAGTCCAATCGCATCGACACGACGTTGACTTGGATCGGACATTCGACGTTTTTGTTGCAACTCGGCGGTTACAACATTCTGACCGATCCGCACCTCGCCGCACGTGCCTCGCCGCTGGGATTCGTTGGCCCTAAACGCTGGGTCCCGCCGACGCTCGATTTTCAAGAATTGCCGCATATCGATCTCGTCGTCGTCTCGCACAATCACTACGACCATCTCGATGCGGCGACGGTGGTCCGCTTGAATGCGCAGCCGCGTGGAGCGCCGAAGTTTCTAGTGCCGCTTGGGCTCAAGGCGTGGTTTCTCAATAAAGGCATCAGCAATGTTTTGGAACTCGATTGGTGGGAAGTGACGGATTTCCATTCGATCACCGTGACGTTCACGCCGGTGCAGCATTGGAGCGCACGCACGGCGTGGGATCGCAATCAATCACTGTGGGGCGGTTGGCGGCTTGATCATCCCGCGTTAAGTTTTTTCTTTGCCGGCGACACGGGCTATTCGCAGGACTTCAAAGATATTCGCGCGCGCTTAGGACCGGTCGACCTCGCGGCACTGCCCATCGGCGCGTATGAGCCGCGTTGGTTCATGCGGGCAAGTCACGTCAATCCGGAAGAGGCGGTACAGATCCATCTCGACTTAGAAGCGAAGCGGTCGGTGGCGATGCACTGGGGCACCTTTATTTTGACCGATGAGCCGCTGGATGAGCCACCGCACAAACTCAAAGAAGCGTTGCATAGACTTGGTGTCAGCGAACAAAACTTTCGCGTCATGCAACATGGCGAAACGTGGGCGCTGTAATCCAAAGGAGCATGGGAAACTGTACGAAACTCCCTCTTCCGCGTGCGGGAGAGCAGGGGTGAGGGTTTTCATGCAGCGCAAGTAGAAACGCCGCCCCTCACCCGGCGCTACGCGCCGACCTCTCCCGCGTGCGGGAGAGGTGAAGTAACGCGCCGCGCAAGCTGACCGAACTTTCTCCCTCTCCCGCCTGCGGGAGAGGGGCGGGGTGAGGGTGTTCGCGCGGCCTTGGTATGTATGTGAAGTGCGATCCTTACAGTTAGCCGCGCATCTTCACCTGCTCCCACGCCGGGTGCAGGCTGGCCGTCGCACTGGGACGTGCCGCCATGCGTTGAAACCATGCGTTGATTTTGGTGAGCTTGGGATTCAACGTTTGACCAACGCCTTGCGCGAAATCCATACAGCAGTAAAGCGTAATGTCCACGAACCGAATCTCGGATCCACAGATAAACGGTTTGTCGCCCATTAGGCCGTCGATTTTCTCTAGCCATTCTTGGGCCGTGGCTTTCAAGTCGGCGGCGGCGGCGGGAATGCAATGCACGCGGTTTTTGAACATCTCGTAGCCTTCCGCATAACGGAAGCCGTTATACATATTTTCCGTGATGTTCAACTCGACGCGACGCTGCCAGGTGCGTGCCACCGCGCGTTCTTCGGCAGTGCGGCCGATGAGCGGCGGGTTCGGATGTTTTTCCTCTAGGTATTCACAGATGACGGCGGTTTCGGCGACCACCGTGCCATCGTCGAGTTCGAGCGCCGGCGTCTGTCCACCCGGATTGCGTTTCAAGTAACCTTCTTGGCGATTCTGCGCGGCCAGGATATCGATTTCTTCCATCGGCAATGTGATGCCTTTTTCGGCCAGGCACATCCGGGCGACGCGCGGGTTTGGGCCAAAGGAGTGGATGAGTTTCATGCGACCTCCAAAATTTTTATGGTGAAAAGCCTAGTTAAGGCGGGCTCAAGTTAAGAACGGAAAGCCCGGCCAAGTTAGGGGCGGGCGTGGCGAGCGTCAATCCCCAGCGGCATCATGACCGTTGCCGGTAGGTTGGCGCTTCTGCCGGTACCACCAAACGCCGGCGAGCAGACTGACCACGCCGCCGCCCAGCCAATACGCCGCATCGGGAGGGGCGCGGCGCAACCAATCGGCGACGATGCTATGGGTCAATCCACCGACAAAGGTGGCGACTAGGAAAACGCCAGCGAGAAGTAACAGAATTACGAAGCGCATCTTCGTGCCTTACACAGCCGTAACGTCATGTGGGGCCACCGCGTAGGGCGCTTTGGCAAGCCAGGCGTCGAGATGCTCAAGTTTATCCACCCCGAAAAACGGCTCGTCATCGACGATAAAAAACGGCGAGCCGAACACGCCCTTGGCGATCGCGCCGTCAACCGCGTTGCGCAGCAACGCGGCGGCTTCGGGATCTTTGAGTGCGCGCGCGAATTCCGCGTCCGGAATGCCGGCGGTACGGGCGACCGGGGCCAGGGTTTCCGGCGTGCAGATGTCGATATTGCCTTGCCAGTAGGCATCGTAGGCCGCGCGCGCGAAGGGCTTCGCATGGTGAGGCAGATGCTCGCTTAGCCACGCAAACAAACGCGCGGCGGGCAATGGATTCATCGTCGGCGTGACGAGCGCGCGTTTTAGCTTGAGTCCGTGCAGGCGCAGATAGCGTTCCGCTTCGTGGCGGATGTACGCACCTTTTAGTGGGGTGTCGAAAATTGGCTTCATGCCCATCACTTTGAGCACGGTGATTCCAAGCAAGATGGGCTTCCAAGCAACCACACGGCCGTGGCGGGCGGCGAGTGCGTCAATCCGAAGGCTCGCGAAGTAGCCGAAAGGGGACAGAAAATCGAAATAAAATTCGAGCGGCGCGGTGATGTGCTGAGACGTGGACATGCGTGGTCCTTTTGAGCGACGCACGCATTCTAGCGCGGGATAGGACCGGTGCGGGCGCGTGCCCGCACCGGGAAATCAAATGACGCGATTACCAGTTAACGTGATTACCTAACAACCAGCCGCCGAGCGCACCCGCGGCGGTAGCCGCCGCACGACCGCTGCCATTCCCGATGCGAGATCCCAGGTAGCCACCGGCCGCCCCGAAGACTGCATTGGTCAGCAACCGATCGCCGCCGCCGTAGCTGCGCGCGTAGCCGTAGCTAGGCGTATAGGCCGGCGCATAGTAAGCCGGTTGCTGGTATACCGGCGGCTGGTATACGGGTTGCTGGTATACCGGCTGTTGGTAAACCACCGTTGGCGCGACATACGCTACCCGCTCCTGCGGCGGATAGTAGTAGTGATACTCTTCTACCACCTGCGGATAATCCGGACAGTAGTGACCTTGGTAGTGATGGCGGTGGTGTCCGTAACCACGCCAGCCATCGGCCACGGCTGTGCCGCTCATCCCGAGCGTTACCGCGGTCAGTCCACCAACGAGATAATGCTTTGCCTTTAAACTCCAGCGATGCATGTCGTCTCCTTTCGAAGTCGCTGTGCGCGACTGCGGGGCCTACCTTAGACCCCTGCGATTAAATCGCGGATGAATCGAGCCGGCACCGCCGCAGCATTTAGGAACTACACGACAACATCGAACAGCCGGCACGTTGTCGCGCCCAGTCAGGCCGTTTTTCGGCATAACGCTCAAACTCGGGACGCTCGTCGTAGGGACGGCGCATAACTTCCAAGAGTTCTTGCACCATGGCGGGATCGCCGGCTTCGGCTTGGTCGATAGCGAGTTGGGCTAAGTAATTTCTCAAAACGTACTTGGGGTTGACGCGTTCCATGGCGGCGCGTCGAGCCACCGCGTCTTGCGGATCGTGCGCAAGGCGCGCGCGATAGCGCTGGATCCACGCGAGGATGTTCGCGCGAATTTCCTCGGTGAGCGTATCGGGGCGATAAAACACATCGTTGAGTTGTGCGAGTGATGTTTCAGCGTGCGTTGAATTCTCCTGCAAGACGCCGAGTCGTCGATAAAAGATCGTCATGTCGATTTCGGTTGACTGCAGCATTTGCAGAAGCGCGCTAACCAACTCGGTGTCTTCCGCCTGAAATTCCTTGAGCCCGAGTTTGCCGGCGATCATGCGCTGCCATTCTTGATCGAAAGTCACTTGATAAACCTCAAGCGCCTCCTGAAGCGGCGGCACGGCATCGATCAGCGGATATAGCGCGTTCGCGAGCTGCACCAGATTCCACAGCGCGATTTGGGGCTGCGCGCCGTAGCGATAGCGCCGTCCGTGCGCGTCCGTCGTGTTCGGCGTCCAATTCGGATCGTAATTTTCGAGCCAACCATAAGGACCGAAGTCGATGGTGAGGCCGAGAATCGACATGTTGTCGGTATTCATGACGCCGTGCACGAAACCCACGCGCATCCAATGCACGATCATGACCGCCGTGCGTGCGCATATCTCGCGGAACCAATCGAGGATCGTGTCGGTGGTCGGCGCGCCGAGATGCGGATAGTCGGTGGCCATCGTGTGGGCGACCAACCGTCGTAATAGTTCGATGTCACCGCGCGCGGCCAGAATTTCGAAATTTCCGAAGCGCGTAAAACTTGGCGCGACGCGGCACACCACGGCGCCAGGTTCGGGGCGGGGATGACCGTCGTAAAACATATCGCGCACCACGACCTCGCCGGTCGTGACTAAACTGAGCGCGCGTGTCGTCGGCACGCCTAGGTGGTGCATCGCTTCGCTGCATAAAAATTCCCGTACCGATGAGCGCAGCACTGCCAAACCATCTGCGGTACGCGAGTAGGGCGTAGGGCCCGCCCCCTTAAGTTGCAGTGCCCACCGTTCTCCGCGCCGGTTGACCACTTCGCCCAAAACGATCGCGCGGCCATCCCCGAGTTGCCCAGCCCAATTGCCGAACTGGTGCCCGCCGTAACACATCGCAAATGGATCCATCGCCGGCAACACTTGATTACCGCCGAACACCTCGGCAAATCGTGGTGACGCGCAATCCTCCGGCGATAGATCAAGCAGCGTGGCGACTTCATGCGCATAGGCCAGCAGCTTCGGTGCCACAACCGGCGTGGGGTGTACGCGCGAATAACACGCGCCCGCCACCTGACGTCGAAAGTTTGCGGTCTCCGGATCGGCAGGCAGCTCGCGCGTGAAGCGATTATCGAAGTTGAGTGTATCCAACATAGCTAATTACCGGCGGCGCTATGTTTGGTAATGAAATTTTCAAGCACATCGCGGGTGAGATCGCCCGAGCGTGCGGCGACCAACTGGCGTTTGGGATTGAACATTAAATAAGTTGGAGTCCCCGTGAATTTGTCGCCAGTGGCCGCTTCGAACGATTTCGCCATGCGCTCCGGTTCCGCGAGCACGGTGGGAAACGAAAAATGCTTCTCGGCGACAAAAGTTTTGACCTTCTCTATCTCAGCGTAGCCGTCGATCGATATTCCTACTACTTCGGCGTCTTTCCCGACATGCGCATCGTGAAAGGCGGAGACTTCGGGATACTCTTGCTTGCAAATATGACAGTACGTGGTCCACATCATGACCAGCGTGAAACGATCGGGTTTTACTTGGTCGGCAAGGGTCGAGAGTTTGCCGTCCAGCGTTTTGACTTCAATGCCGGCGGCGTGGGCGTACCTATCGCCGCCCGTTAAGAGTAAGACGAGTGCGAGGCACTGCGTTATTGTTTTGAACATCAAATCGCTCCGTATCCGTACTCAATTCGACAAACGCCTAGTCACGCCCAGCCCGTCACCCGGCGCTAACGCACCCAAATCGCTAAGACAACCCACATCACGAACGTTCACTGAAACGCGCGCCGCAATGCATTTGCCGCATCATCGAGCGCCGTTTTCCCCATCTCGACCTTGCCGCCCATGCGCGCAAAGCCGTGAATCATGCCGGGGTAACATTGATATTCAACCGCGACACCTGCCGCGCGCAAAGTCTCGGAATAGTCCCGACCTTCATCGCGTAACGGATCGAATTCCGCGGTTTGCACCAAGGCCGGTGGCAAACCGCGATGCAAAGCGGCGCGTTGCGGTGAGAAGCGCCAATCACCCCACCCTGCGCGATCCGCCTGATACCACGCGCACATCTTGTGATAGGCCGCCACGGTCAGCAGATAACCGGTCGCGTTATCGCGCAGTGACGCATTCTCCGCCAGCAGATCACACACTGGATAAATCAGCACTTGTAGCTTGAGTGCCGGCCCGCCGCGGTCGCGAAGTGCGAGCGCGACCGAGGCTGCCAATTGCCCGCCCGCGGAGTCACCGCCGACCGCAAGCTTTGTGGCATCCACCTGTAGACTGAGCGCGTCTCGCGCAACGGCGCGGACCGCCGCCACGCAATCGTCGAATGCGGCGGGAAACGGATATTCGGGCGCAAGCCGGTAATCCACCGCAATGACTGTGGCGCCGGATTTCACCGCGAGATGACGACACGCGTGATCGTGCGAGTCCAACGAACCCACCACCCAACCGCCGCCGTGGAAGAAGACAAGAGCAGGCAACGCGCCCGCAGCCCCTCGCGGGCGATAGATGCGCAGCGAAACGGAACCGCCTGGCCCGTCGAACTTGGTTTCTCGAATATCGACCGGACCTGAATCGTAACGGTAGGCCGCCGTCCCTGCTTCGTATCCGGCACGGATCGCCAAGTGATCGTCTGCCGCAAACGGAGCGCCCGCAGCGGCTGCGGCTTCGATTAACGTTGCGCATTGAGGGTTTAGCGGCATCGTAGATCTCCTTGCAAGTGATGCAAGTGTAAGCGACTCGGTGCGCTCGGTCATGCGTTAACTCGGCGCGTAAGCCGGTTGACTTAACCGCGTCGCCTGCTCAACCTGTCGCGACAATTTCAAGGCTGGGGTTATGTCATGCAAGCCGCCATTTTCAACGCGCCAGGTTCACCGCTGTCGGTGGTCGAAGTCAACGCGCCAGTTTGCGAAGGCAACGATCTCATCATTCGGGTCAAGCGCTGCGGGATCTGCGGCTCTGATTTGCATCTTTCCGAAGTGCACGACCGCAGTGGTGCCATGCCGCCGCTGCCGCCAGGCGCGATCATGGGGCATGAATTCGCCGGTGAGATTGTCGAAATCGGCGCGGGCGCGCGGGGCGCGTGGCGGGTCGGCGCGCGCGTGACGGCCTTGCCGTATGTCGGATGTGGCGTTTGCGAAAAATGTTTGGCGGGGTTGGGTTACCGTTGTAGCAAAGTTCGATATAGCGGGCTTGGGAATCTCGCCGGCGCGTACGCAGAATACATGCGGATCGGCGCTGCCGAAGCCGTGCCGTTGAGCGCTAACGTCGATTGGGCGCGCGGCGCGCTGGTCGAGCCACTCGCGGTCGCACTGCGCGCCGTGCAACTTGCGCGCCTCGCGGCCGGCGAACGCGTGTTGGTCATGGGCGCGGGTCCGATTGGATTGGCGGTCGCGATGTGGTGCCGATTCTTTGGCGCACATCATGTCATGGTGTCCGATAAAGTGCCGAGTCGCTTGGCACTCGCGACAACCCTCGGCGCCACCGCCACTGTCGACGCGGGCCGCGAGAATGTGATCGAAGTATTTAAGCGCGAAGCCGGCGGGCGCCCCGAAGTGGTCATCGAGTGCATTGGCGTACCCGGCGCGCAGCAACTCGCGATTGACTATGCGCCGGCCGGCGGTCGCATCGTGGTAGTGGGGGTGTGCATGGCGCCGGATACGGTATTGCCGGTCAAAGCCATCAGCAAAGAGCTCCAAATCAACTATGCGTACATGTATCGCAAACGCGATTTCGAAATCGTCATCGACATGCTTGAGCGCGAACGGATCCACCCGGACGCGATGTTGACGAAGACTGTCGGCTTCAATGAGTTTCCGGCGGCGTTCGATGCACTAAAGAGTGACAAGAACCTATGTAAGGTCATGCTGGAACCGGGGCGCTAGTGTTGCGGAAGTACCGCCGGCGGCCATAAAGCAAATGAATCGGCGTAAGGAAACATCGGCGGCGCGCGACCGTGCGCCGGCGCCGGCCGCGGATGCCGATACTAAGCACTTGCTTAAAGCTGAGCGCGAAATTGCCGCTGTGCGCTGGTCGGGCTTGCTCTTGTGGGTATTGGTGTTGCAATACCATCGCTATGACCTATTCGCGCCGCATCCGGCGTGGCTGGTATTCGGTGGTGGCGTGTTGTACGCATTGTTGCTGCAATGGCAGTTGCGCCGAAGCTTTTCGGTGCGAGTGCGTGCATGGAGCGCGACGGTGGGTGATCCGCTGCTCGCCGTTATCATGTGCAGCGTCACCGGCGGCATCGAGTCGGTCTTTATCCCGTTCTGTCACTTCACGCTGCTCGCGGCGGCATTCCGGTTTGGGGTCGGTGCGGCATTGTTGGTGTTGGTAATGAATGGATCGTTGCTGATCGCCATTGGCCTCACGCACCACGCCGCCGGCGCCAATATTGCACTGGCTGTCGCCAACCTCAGTTTTTCGGCCGTGTTTGGTGTGATGCTGGCGGGTTGGGCGCACGACAATCAACGCGTCGCAAGCGATCGCGCACAACGTTTACGGCAGGCGCACGAAAAAGTCCGCGGGTTGCTGCAGCGCTATTTTCGAACCACCGAAGAACAGCGCAAACAATTCGCGAGCGAGCTGCACGATCGCATGGGTGGGCAATTGTTCGCCGTGCAACAAGGACTGGATACCCTCGCGCGTCAAACCGGCGAGGACCCACTCTACTACCAAACGCTTAACCAGCTCAGTGCGCTGGTGCGGAGGTGTACGGCCGACATCCGCGCGCTGATGAACGATCTGCGGCCGACAGTGCTCGATGATTTCGGTCTATGGGAAGCGCTGCGCGAACATATTTTACGCCTTGCGGACCGCGAGGAAGTTGCAGTCTCGCTCGCTATCGATCCGGCGTTGGCGGCGTGGCGCTCGCCACACGAAGCATTGATATTTCGTCTCGTGCAAGAGGCCTTGCTGAATATCCGCAAGCACGCCCGCGCGCGTAATGCGCGGGTCGACTGTGCCGTGGACGAGTCGGATATCGTGTTGACCGTGAGCGATGACGGTATCGGCTTTGATCCTGCCGCAGTGGCGAGCGGACATTACGGCCTGTTGACGATGCGTGAGCGGGCGGAAGCGTTGGGTGGGCAATTCGCGTTAGAGTCGGCGCCGGGGCATGGAACAACCGTACGCATCACGTTATCGGCCGCGCATCAACCATGAAGCCTATTCGAATTTTCCTCATCGACGATCACCACGTCCTGCGGGAGGGCATCGCGGCGATGTTGTCTGCCGAGCCGGAGTTTGCAGTAGTCGGCCAAGCCGGCGACGGCGCAACTGCCTTAGCGGAAATCTCCACGGCGCGGCCTCAGATCGCGATGTTAGATTTGAAAATGCCGGGATTGAGCGGACTCGCGACGCTCGGGCGCTTGCGTGAGTTAGTGCCGACCGTCGGTATTATCATATTTACCATGCACGACAATCCGGCCTACGTGTGGGAAACGATGCAGGCCGGAGCGCGTGCGTACCTGCTCAAAAGCGCCACGCGCGAAGAATTATTGCGGGCGATTCGTGCGGTGGCGTCCGGCGCCGGCTTTCTGCAAGCCGAAGTCACCTTGCCGCTGCTTAAGCGCTTGGCGCATGACGCGCGAACAGAAGGCGATCGGCGGGCCCTTACTTTGCGCGAAGTGCAGGTTTTGGAGTTTCTCGCCGAAGGGGAGAGTAACAAAGCCATTGCCGCCAAGCTCACCATCACGGAAGACACCGTTAAGACGCATCTCAAAAACCTCTACGACAAACTCGGCGCCGCGGATCGCGCGCACGCAGTGGCAATCGCCCTACGTCAACAACTGATCGACTAAGTGCTGGCGTGCGCGAATCGCGCAGCCGCTGCGCTAACCGCGCTGGTCGGAGTGCCCGCTCACCCAAAAGAGCGCGGCGCATTACCGGTTCGCGCGATGGTGCGGCTGCCGCTGCGTCCTAGATTGACAGTTGAATTTCTTCGCCGATGAGGCGTGAGGGTCTTATGTCTTCCTTGCCCCGGATCACCGTTCGTTACAGTGACGGTGCGCTTCGTTCGTTTCCCATCGCGCCGGCGCAAACGGTGCTCGACGCAGCCGAAGCGGCCGGGGTCCCGATTGTGAGCGCTTGCCAGCAAGGCGTGTGCGGGACCTGCGTGGCGCGACGGACTGCGGGCGCCGCTCGGCTTGGTGCTTCGATTGGGCTCAGTCCGCAAGAAAAAGAAAGCGGTCGAGTGCTGTGCTGCATGACCACCGTCACCACCGATTGCACTTTCGAAGTTGACTATCCCTTAGACGACAATGCAGCGAGCCTGGTTGTCGGTACCGTGAGCGTGTCCGGCCTACAGGCCTTATCGACGCATGCCGTATTGCTCACGCTCGATGTGCGGTCACTGCCGGGCTTGCGTTATCGTGGTGGACAGTTTGTCCAGGTCAAGGTGCCGGGAACGGATCTGTGGCGCAGCTACTCAGTCGCGCATGCAGATTCCGGCAGCGGCATGCTGGAACTGTTGATTCGCTTGCAGCCGAATGGGGCGATGTCTTCCTATTTGGCGCGCGCGCGCGCGGGCGATACGCTTGAGTTCCGCGGCGCCAAGGGCAGCTTTTACGTGCGCGATGCGACGCGCCCGGCGCTGTTGGTCGCCGGCGGCACCGGGCTTTCCGCGGTACTGGCGATTGCCGAAGACCTCATCCGTGCCGGTGCGCCAGGACTGCACCTGTTGTATGGCGTAAGTAAGCTAAAGGACTTGGTGTTACGCGAGCGTCTTGAGGCGCTGCAACGGCGTGCGCCGCAGTTTAGCTGGGAGGCGATTGCGGAAGACGCTGAGCCCGGCGATGCCGTGCCGCGCGGCAATGTCCTCACGTTGCTCGATCCGACACGGTGTGCCGGCGGTGAAATCGATTTTTACGTGTGTGGGCCGGCAGCGATGGTCGATGCGGTGCGTGACTGGCTCAATGCGCATGACTTGCAGCGCGCGAGTGTGTTTGTCGAGCGCTTCGTGCCGAGCGGAGCCAAGCGGGCGCAGCCGGTGCAACCGGCGCCGATCTCGACGGCGGACATCGCCGCGCTCGCAGCCCAAGGACGCGGGACTGCAATCGTCATCGGCGGTTCGATCGCCGGCATGGCTGCCGCCAAAGTCCTCACCGAGACTTTCGCGCGCGTCATCGTCCTTGAGCAAGATCTCGATCATCAACGCCGAGAAGGTCGTCCCGGTGCCGCGCAAGGTTGGCATCTGCACCATTTACTCATCGAGGGACAACGCCAACTCGAAACCATATTTCCCGGCATCATCGACGAGATGGTCGCCGCCGGTGCGTTTAAAGTCGACATGGGCGAGCAGTACCGTTTGATGCTCGCCGGCAGTTGGAAAAAGGTGGTAAAGAGCGGCATTGAAATCGTGTGTGCGGGACGGCCGCTGCTTGAATGGTGCGTGCGCCGCCGCTTGGATGGCGAGCCCACGATCGACTACCGCTATGACCATGAAGTGGTCGACCTTGCGTACGACGCGCGCGCACGGCGCGTGTTCGGCGTCCGCGTGGTACATGACGGCATTCAAGAACTACTCGCCGCCGAATTCGTGCTCGATGCGGCCGGCAAAAATACTCCACTGCCTGCGTTACTCGAACGGCATGGGATCGGTAAACCCATGCTCGAAGAGGACTGCATTAATTGTTTTTATTCGACGATGCTGCATAAAGTGCCGCCGGAGCGCGCGTGGGACGATAAAGTGATGGTGATCTGCTACGCGCACCGGCCGTATCAGCAGTACTACGCGGCGCAGTACTACCTAGACCGCAGCCGTACCGTGCTGTCGACGTCGCTGGTGGGCTACAACTGCTACCGGCCGCCGCGGAATGCCCAAGAGTTCCGCGAATTCGCGCGGCTGATGCCCTCGCCGGTGATTGGCAACGAGCTGGACGGCCTCGAACCCTGCTCGGCCGTGCACAATTTCAGGTATCCGACGATGCAGCGCTACCACTACGAAGACATGCGCCATCTCCCCGCGGGGTTGCTGTCGATTGGCGACGCCTACTGCAGCGCCGATCCGGTGTCGGGTGCCGGGATGACGAAAGCCCTACTCGAACTCGCGGTTCTGCGGCGCTTGTTCCGGAGCGGCACGGCATGCGATCAGCGCTTCGTGCGGCGTTATTATCGGCAGATCAGCCGCGTGGCCGATCTGGTGTGGTCGGTCATTCGCGAGCAGAATTTACGTTATCCTTGGATCAAAGATGTCGAACGCAAGCGCCCGTTTTATTTCCGCGCGCAGAACTGGTACATCGACCGTGTGCTTGAACGCATGCATGAAGATCCGGATTTGTACCGGCTGTATCTCTCGGTGACACATTTCTTAGCGCCGCCGACGGTGATGTTACGCCCGGCGACCGTGTTCAAAGTGCTCGCGAGCTGGGCGTGGACTAAGCTGACGGTCGGGCAGACCTTGATCGAACGGAATTTTGGGACTGCGCCGACGGCTGGCGCGGCACCGCCTCCTTAAAACGAACGAGACGCATATGGCATTGAAACATCGCTTACTCAACGTCAACGGGGTGCGGCTGCACCTTGCCGAACAGGGCGAAGGCCCCTTGGTGATATTCGTGCACGGCTTTCCGGAGCTGTGGTACTCGTGGCGGTTCCAGTTACCCGCGGTTGCCGCCGCGGGTTATCGCGCGGTCGCGATCGATCAGCGGGGTTACGGCCGGTCCTCCAAATTCTGGCAGACCGATGCGTATCGCATTGGGCCGTTGATGGACGACTTAGTGGGCTTGGTTGCGGCACTCGGTGAGAAGACCGCGATACTGGTCGGACACGATTGGGGTGCGCCGGTCGTGTGGTCGGCGGCTTGGAAGTATCCCAAAGTGTTTCGTGCGGTATTCGGCATGAGTGTGCCGTTTTCGGGACGCGGGATTGTGGCGCTGCCCGGTAATCCGTTCGGGGAACGGCCCCCGCATGAAATCCACCGTGCGGTGGCTGGGCCGGGGCAGCTGTTCTATCAGGAATACTTTGCGACGCTCGGTCCGATCATCGAGGAAATCGAAACCGACCTGCGCGGTTGGGTGCGCGACATCGTGTGGACCGTATCGGGTGACGCGATGACGGCAGCTGGCTTTAGCCTTGAGGGAGTTGACCCGATCGAACTCATTCGCGGCAGTGCGCTGTGCGTGAGTCCGGGCCAGCGCATGCGGGATCGATTCATGTCACCGCCGGCGATGCCGGCATGGTTTACTGAGGCGGACTTGGAGGTCTTTGTGGATGCGCTCGAACGCGGCGGATTTTCCGGCCCCCTCAGTTACTACCACAATCTTGAAAACGATTGGCACGACTTAGCGCCGCTACAAGGCCGCCCGCTGGAAGTGCCGGCGATGTTTCTCGGCGGCGAGTTTGATGTTGGAACGTGGTGGGGTAAGGAAGCCATTGAGCGCGCACCGTCGGTGATCCCGAACTGGCTCGGCAGCCGGATCTTGAAAGGCGCCGGCCATTGGGTCCAGCAGGAACGCGCGGATGAAACCAATGCCATCTTGCTGGAGTTTTTGCGCGCAGTGCGGTGAGGCTTAGGGCGCGGGCGGGAGTGCGAGAATAAACTCCACCATCGCCTGCGCGTCGGCTGTGCTGAGCCGTGGATTGCTAACCATCGGCACGACACCCCAGGCACCGCCACCGCCGTGTAGCACCTTATCGACCAGCCGCGCTGCGGTGTCGGCATCGGCGTCGGCGTAGCGAGTCGCCACGTCGCGAAACGCCGGACCGATTCTGAACTCATCTACGGCGTGACAGGCATTGCAGCCGTGCGCGTTGAAAAGGTGTTTGGCCTGTGCGGTCGTCAAGGGCGGCGCCGCGGCGCCGTGGTCGGCAAATCCTAGGCAGAGGACGATCGTCACCAACAACTGGGGCAACCTCCGCTGCGCAATGTGCGTGACTTTGAATGCGCTCAGCATGGCGCTAGTCGCCGACATCGATGAGCAGGGCGTAGCTCGGGCCCGACTCCGCCGGATAATTACCGTAGGAGGCGACCAATTGGCCCGTATCGGCGCGCAACCCGATTTGTCGCAGATAACCCATGCGCCGCGGTAACGGAATGATCGAAGTCGCGCCGGTCGCGGCATCGACGCGGTAGAGGGTATCGCTGTTAGCAGTCGCCACCCACACACAATGCCGGCGCGCATCCCAGGTTACCGCATAAGGGGCGGCCGCGCGGTCCGGCAGCGGATACGTCGCCGTGCGCTGCCCGGTGGCCATATCGATGCGCGCAATTTCGCCGCTACCGAAGAGCGCCACCCATAAGTTCCCGGCATCGTCGCGGGTCATCCGGCGCGGGCCTTCGCCTTCCGGAAAGTCGAGCAAATGCCGGCGCACATAGGTGGTGGTGTCAAGACAACCCACGGCACCGTTGACTTGCGAAAACCAGACGCAACCGCCATCGGCGGACAGCACGGTGGAGTAAATAAGGTGATTGATGGGACTGAGTCCCGGCCGCGTGTGCGTGTCATAAAAAGCGACGTCGCCCGACACCGGATCAAGTGTGCCTAGTTGATTGGTACCGACCATCGTCAGCCACAGCCGGCCTTGTGAGTCCGTTTCCATGTGTCCGCGGGAGTCGATCGACATGTCGTGCACGATGGCGGCACCGCCGATCGCCGCCGTATCGGGTAGGTTGCGCGGGCGCAGCGTCCACAGCGTCCACCGTTCGCCGGCGGGATCGAAACGCCCGAACTGATCGTTGTCGATCATCGAAATCCACAAGCGCCCCTGATCGTCTGGTGCAACCGTGTGTGGCCCGGTCGCGCCGTCGAAAGCCACGCGCAGCCAACGCGTCGCGCCGGAATCAGGATCTAGGCGGACGATTTCATTGCGTTTGACATCGACGCCCCATAGATAAGGTGATCCTGGCGCGGCAACCATTTCGCGGACCAAGGCTTTGGCCGGCAATGCGTATTCGCGGATAACGGTGTGTGTGCTTACGCCGAGCGCGGCACCCACAGAATAGGCTGCGCGCGGCAAATGACCCGTATCCTGCGGAAAGTGTTCGGCGAGAAACGCGGCGATGCGCTCTCCTTGGCGCGCGTTAAAGAAATTGAAGTCTGGATTCTGTGCGGTGGCCCAATCGATCGCGTCGAGATTCATGGCGCTTTCGTCCGGGAATACCGCGTAGTGTTGTGTGCGCATGTATTTGACGATGGTACGCCACGCCTCGTGACGTACTACTTTGCGCCAGGCTGCGAGCGCCGCTTGATCGCCGCCGGGACCGCCGCGCATCGCTTCGATCTGCGCGGCGTATTCGCGCACCTTGGGGCTCGGCATTTGATGGCAGCTGGTGCAGCTGGTGATCAAGAGATTGCGTTCATCACCCGCCGGCATTTGATTAAGCCACGCCGACGCCGGCGCCTGGTCGGCGATATTGGCAACGGCGCGTAAGGTTCGCGTCAAGTCGCGCGGCGCCGCGCTAGGGACTTCTGCATACCCCAAGAGGCGAGCCGAAAGGGCAGCGCCGGCCGGTAAGCCGGTGCTGGCCGGCAACAGGGAAGATGGGAACGCATACCGGCCGGTATCGTCGGTAAACACCGTTACGGCGCTCGCCCCTTGATATTCGGCCGGCAGGGTGAGGGTAACGGCGGCGCCGGGGACGCCGCGCGCCGCGTCCGCCGTCACGACCCGACCGCCTAGGGCCGTGGCGCTTGCTGCATTGCCAAACCACGCCACGATCAGCAGGCAAGACGCCGTCAGCCTTCGGTGCATTGTTCTGCTCTGGGATTGCTCATCGAGCGATAAGCCTAACGGCGATTCGGCAGCGAACAAATCCCTCGTTGGAGGCGGCGGCACCGTCCAGTCGAGGGAGTCGCGAGCGCTTGTCGCCGCCCCGATCCTTCAAAGACGCGTTTTCGCAGCAGGAAACCGGTCCATCGTTCTGAGTTCCGGGAAGAGCCGCATAAACAATCCCACCACGGCGAGTGTCATCGCACCACCCATCAACACGGCAGGAACGAGGCCGAACCATTTGGCAGTGACGCCGGACTCGAATTCGCCGAGTTCGTTCGAGGAGCCGATAAAAATGCTGCTGACGGCGCTGACACGGCCGCGTAGTGCGTCGGGTGTTTCCAATTGCACGAGCATGTGGCGCACGTAAATGCTGATCATGTCGCCGCCGCCGAGCACAAAAAGCGCCGCGAGTGACAAGTAAAAATTGTGCGAAGCGCCGAACACCAAGGTCGCGACGCCAAAGACGGCAACGCCAGTGAACATCCAACGTCCGACATGGCGCGTAAGGGGATGCACAGCGAGCATGCCTGCCATCGCGACGGCGCCGATCCCTGGGGCAGTGCGCAAAATGCCTAATCCGACTGGGCCGACGTGCAATACGTCTGCCGCATAAATCGGCAAGAGTGCGGTTGAACCGCCAAACAGTACCGCAAACAGATCGAGCGAAATCGCGCCCAATATCGTGCGGCGCGTGAAGACGAAGCGCAGCCCCTCCAGTGTATCGGCCAACTTCCAGGGCGTCAGGTGTCGCGCTTTAACCGGACGCATGCTGATGACCAGTAGCGTCGACGCGGCGAGCAGGGTAGCGGAAGTTCCATATACCGCGTGGGGGCCTAGCAGGTAGATAAAGCCGCCGATCGCCGGTCCGCTTATTCCGGCTGTTTGATAGAGCGTGGAATTTAGCGCCACGGCGCGCGGAAAAAGCACCGGTGGCACCAAGCTTGGGGTCATCGCCTGTCCGGTCGGCATCCAGAAGGCACGGCCAGCGCCGAAAAACGCCATCGCGACAAAAATGGG
Organism: uncultured Klebsiella sp.; assembly: GCA_964555355.1. Taxonomy (GTDB): domain Bacteria; phylum Pseudomonadota; class Gammaproteobacteria; genus CAIKBL01. The sequence goes on along the minus strand of CAZKRY010000007.1, from coordinate 267,439 downwards.
CCAAGCAACCGTCATGTCGCGGAGCGAAAACCATAGCAACACGGCGGCACTCACCGCTTCGCAGGCGTAGGCGCCGATCAGCACGAGTCGTTTGTCGAATAAATCCGCGATCTGGCCAGCCGGCAACACCAACAAGAAAAACGGTAGGAATTGCACCAATCCCACTAATCCAAGCGCCAACGGATCGCGCGTCACTTCGTAGGTTTGCCAACCCACTGCCACCGCGAGCATTTGCCAGGACAACGTAGCAGAGAAGCGCGCAGCGGCGAAGCGCGTAAAGTCGCGGTGTGCAAGTACCGCGCGAAGATCGTCGAATCGCGTCATGTCAACTTAACCGAGGAGCGTGGATGGCGACACCTCAACTCCTCTTCCACAAAAGTGTGAGACGGTAGGCTGAGGGAGAGCGTTTCCGGTCATCAGCGCGCGACGGAACTCGCGTCCAACGCCTGCGCTAACAAGTTCAGCGCAGCGTGCGTGAACTCCCACATATTCGCTTCGCGATCGCCGCATCCGTTATCGATCCGATACGTCAGAGAGACCGGGCCTTCCACCGCAATGACGCACACACCCGGCGGATGTCCGTAAGGCGTGCCGGCAGGGCCGGTGGCGCCTAATTCCGCGAGGCCCCAGGTGGCGCCCAATCTGGCGCGGATCGACTGCGCGCAAAGCGAAACGTAGGCTTCGCTCAACGGCGTTTGGGCTTGGAGTACGTCTTTGGAAAGCGCCAGCAACTCATTGCGCGCTTTTAGCGTGTAGATGACGGTGCCGCCCTGGTAATACGCGGAGGCGCCTGGCACCGCGAGCAAGCTTGCGGAGATGAGGCCACCGGTGGACGATTCCGCCACTGCAATGGTTTCGCGGCGGGATTTCAATTGCTCGGCAAGCGCGAGCACAGGCGCGGCAAGGTGCATACTTGATTGACTCGTTTGGGGTGAATAGCAGGCAGCATATCGGGCCTTCCCGCCCCGGCCTAGTAGACGTCGTGACGATAAGCGATTCACGATAACGGGCCCGTAGAATTTCGTGGACTAAAATGATCGCTCGCCCGACCGGAGCGACGATGACGAGCTTGCCGGTAAAGTCGGTATCAACGGCGGAAGACGTGCGTGATCCGCATCGTTACCATGATGTTGGGGTCGATCATGGGGCTGAGTGTGATCGAAATCATCGGCGATCCGGGGAACCTATTTGTTGCGCCCGACTTCGCCATCCTCGAGTGGCGTGGACAGTCCCGCTCGTCGTGGCACACAGATGGTACGCGTCGCGCCAATCGCTGAAACTCGCCGCGTCCATCAAAAATGAGGCGGCGGTAAGCGTGCCGGGTTCGCTCGTTCCGGCAACATATTTGAGGTCATAGGCCATGGCTACACGTCGCGTGGTCGGCTAGATTGCCAAATACTACTCACTTACCACTTATACAGGCCTCGCGCACGCCCAAGCCCAAGGAGACCCTATGAAGCAAGATGTCTACGTGGTCGGGGTTGGCATGACCCCATTTGCGAAACCCGGTGCGCACGCGCCGTATCCTGAAATGGCGGCGGATGCCTTGCGTCGCGCGTTAACGGACGCGGGTCTTGAGTATGGGCAAATTCAGCAGGCTTACGTGGGTTACGTCTACGGCGATTCGACCGCCGGACAGCGCGCATTGTACGAAGTGGGGATGACGGGCATTCCTGTCATCAACGTCAACAACAATTGTTCGACCGGTTCGACAGCGCTGTTTCTGGCACGCCAGGCGATCGCCTCCGGCGCGGCCGATTGCGTGCTGGCACTCGGTTTTGAACACATGAACCCTGGCGCGCTGGGCACGCAATTCACGGATCGTCCGAGCCCGTTTGAGCGGTTCGATGAAGTGACTCACGAACTGGTCGGCAACGGACAGATCCCGCTCGCGCTGCGCTACTTTGGCGGCGCCGGGCTCGCCCATATGCAGGAATTTGGCACGCACTTGTCGACCTTTGCCAAAATTCGTGCGAAAGCCAGCCGTCACGCCGCCAATAATCCGCTCGCGCTGTTTCGGACAGTAGTGACGGAAGACGAAGTATTACGCAGTCCGGTGCTGTGGCCGGACGTGATGACGCGGTTGATGGCCTGTCCGCCGACCTGCGGGGCCGCCGCCGCCCTGTTGTGCTCGGACCAATTCGCGGCACGGCACGGTTTTCCGCGCACCGTGCGGATTCGCGCGCAGGCCATGACCACCGATTCGGCGACTACTTTCGAGGCACGCGATATGCGCGAAGTGGTCGGCTATTCGATGGCTGAAGCGGCTGCCAAGCAGGTTTATGAGTCCGCCGGAGTCGGCCCCGAGGCACTCGACGTCGTTGAACTTCACGATTGTTTTGCGCAAAACGAACTCATCAGCTATGAGGCGCTCGGCCTGTGTACGCGTGGCGCGGCGGAGCGGTTTGTGTGCGACGGTGACAACACCTATGGCGGTGCGGTCGTTACCAACCCATCCGGCGGACTCTTGTCCAAAGGTCATCCGCTCGGGGCAACGGGGCTCGCGCAGTGCACGGAACTCGTCGAACAGTTGCGTGGCACCGCCGGACCCCGGCAAGTCGACGGCGCGCGTCTCGCGCTTCAGCATAATCTTGGTCTTGGCGGCGCCTGCGTCGTCACACTTTACGAGGCGGTCTAAACCGACGCCTGCAAGCGCAAGCGCGCGGGGGAGCCCACGCGGGGGCAGTTTCGCGAGGTGGCGTCGCTCAGTGAATCGCCGCGAACATGATCCGTTCTTCGGTGGCGGATTCGCGCGGAAATTCTTCGGCGATGCGGCCTTGGCGGGCGACCAGTATTCGATCGGATACGGCGAGCACTTCCGGCAGATAGGACGAAATGACGCACACGGCCTTGCCGTCATTTGCGAGCCGGCGAATGGCCTGATGGATTTCCGGGATCGCGCCGACGTCGACGCCGCGCGTCGGTTCGTCGAAGAATATGACCTCCGGCTCCTGCACCAATGATTTCGCGACGACGACTTTCTGTTGGTTGCCGCCCGATAACTCGATGACTTTCGCGCGCACGCCGGCAGCGCGCACGTGCAGCCGCTCAATCAACGGTCCGACGATGGCTTGACGAATACCCGCCGAGATCAAAAAGCGAAAGCCGCGGCGGGTGGCCAAATGTCCGAGATAAATATTTTCTTCCACCGTCATGGTCTCAAAGAAACCATTGAGCTTGCGGTCTTCCGTGATATAGGCGATGCCATCGTTGATGGCTTGCCGCGGTACGCGGTAGCGAACCGGCTTGCCCCGCAGCAGCACGGTACCGCCGCGAAATAGATTACGTTTGAGCACCCCGGCCACGATTTTGGCCGCTTCCGTCCGGCCAGATCCGATCAAGCCCGCGATACCCACCACCTCTCCTGCGTACAGTGTGAACGACATGTTTTTGACCATGTTGCCCAGCGTGAGATTTTCAACGCTGAGCACTTTCTCGCGCCGCAATCCCGCGTGGTTCAAGCGCGCCACGTGACGTGTCGGCGCAACTTCGCGCCCGACCATGTGACGCACGAGCTTCTCGCGAGTGAACGCCTGACGGGCAGCGCTAATGACGTGACGACCGTCGCGCAGTACGGTGATTCGATCGGCGAGCTCAAGCGCTTCTTCGAGCGCGTGACTGATGAATACGATGCCGACTCCGCGATCGCGCAAATCGCGCACCAGTTGAAAGAAGTTGTGCTTTTCTTCAGGTGCCAGACTAGCCGTGGGTTCGTCGAAAATGATGAGGCGCGCCTGGTGTAAAGCGGCCCGCGCGATTTCAACCATCTGACGCTGGGCGGTGCCCAAGGTGCTGACAAGCGCCGCCGGTTCCACGTTGAAGCGCAGCGACTGCAGTAATTGCTGGGCCTTGATGTTGAGTGCGCGGTAACTGCTGAAAAACTTCTCATGTCCGAGTTCGATGTTCTGGGCGACGGTCATCGTCGGCACCAAGCTCGTTTCCTGATAGACCATCGATATGCCCGCGCGCAAGGCCGCGCCAGGTCGCGCGAAGCGAACTGGCTGACCGTCGAGCAGATAGCGACCGGAGGTCAACGTAATGGCACCGGCGATGGCTTTACACAAGGTCGACTTGCCGGCGCCGTTTTCACCGACTAGTGCATGGATTTCGCCGCGACACACCTCAAAGTTAACTTCTTGTAGGACATACACGCCGGCGTAAGCCTTACTCCCTTGCTCGATGCGCACCATGGGTTCCGTCATGAGAGCAACCTCATCGCCGCCGCGACCGCGCTTAAATCCAGCACGCGACCCCGTCCTTTGGACACCGCGAGCAGACGAGCGCCCCGCGCGTGAACTGCGGTAATGCCGTGATAATGCCCGCCGGCGCGGCTGTGGAGCGAACCGATACACTCGAAATCACGATTCAAACGAGCGAGCAAACCGTACGAACGAGGCGGCGCCCACGGCTTGACGATGCCAAGCTTTTTCAACGCGCCGCCTTGCAGCGGCTCGAGGTAATGCCCCTGCGATTGTAGGGACGGGGCAATCCAGAATTGAGGATCGATCGTACGCATCATCTCTTCGCGAAATTTGCGCTCGGTAAGCACCAATTCAACCAGATGGGTGCGAGCCGCAAACAAGGCGAGCCAAGCGCCGCCCTCGCCGTCTGCCGCCAGCCGACCGGGATAACCCGGAAGGTTGACGAGTACCGGTTCGATTCCACCCGTAAGGCTCACGCGTAGCAGGCGATGTCGCCAACTCTCGCTAACCCATAGGTGTTGCGCAGTGGCTTGCGTCAGCAAACCGGCCGGCCAGGCCAGATGGTCGGCGATGACGGTGGCCTGCGCCAAATCGGCTGTGCACCACAGGAGACGACCCGAGGCGCGTCGCTCAAGGAGGTCGCGCGTCCACTCCGCTACGGTGTGATGCGCGGAACCTTCGGCGATCACGAGGCGACCGTCCGGAAGCGCGCTCACGCTGGTGACGGCACGCAACGGTCTCTGCGCGACCGAGTCGAGATGCGCGATAGTGCGTCCCGCGGGATCGAGGCACACGACTCCAGCACCGTCGAGCGCGGCATAAAGTTTATCTTCATGCGCGAGTAGCGCGCCTACCGCCGACGTAAATTCGGCGTGGACGGTACGCTGCGCCAGTGCCGGCCCGGCAAGCTGCCAAATCCGGTGGCCCGCGGAGAGAAAAACCGTCCCATTGTCCGCGACGGCGAGGTCATCGCTTTCAGGCACTTCGGCGCCGAGCGGTGCGGCCTGATCGAGCGCTTGATTGGGGATCCACGGCCCGTCCATTACCGGCAGGCCACTGCCCGCAGTTGAAGCGGACTGCCAGCGCGCTTTAAGCGCCCCCCACCATTGATTAGCCATGAGGGGTCACGCGCCGGGTTCCCCAGTATGACTCCCAGCCGGTCCACTCGGGATCTGCGCCGGGCAGATCGATACAACCGATCCGGTTATTCTCGAGTCCGCCGAGGTAGAGCTTGCCTTTGTGTTCGCGCATCGAGGTTAGCGTCGCGTGCTTGCGGCCGCCCGGATCCCACATCGATTCGACCACCTCGCCTTGCGCGGTGAACTTCACGACGCAACCGTTGTTGATCCCGGGTAATATCCATTCGTCCGGCGGCAGTCGTTTCACCATCCGCAAACGGAAGCCGGGATTACGCATCGCGAGATCGAATGTCGGCGACCGAATCCCCACCATCGCGAGCCAGTATCCGCCATCCGAGGAGCGATTGATGTTGTCGGGATAGCCGGGAAGATTATCGATGAACGTATCAATTCGGCCCTTGTCCGGACCCGCGATCCAATAACGGAAAATCGAACATAGCCAGGTCGATGCGAAAAGCACCGAGCGGCCGTCGTGCGCGACGCATACGCCGTTCGGAAAGCAGATGTCCTTAATCACCGTGCTGGTACGGCCGGTCGCAGGGTCATGGCAGATAAGCCGGCCGTTGGCGCGGCCTTCCATGCCGTCGAGGTGCCATGAGTGCATTTCGTAACGAATGGTCGCTTCGCTGAAATACACTTTGCCGTCGGGCGCGATATCCAAGTCATCGGCGAGGCGCAGCCGCGAGTCGTCGTTCAGCTTGAACCAACTGCGCTTAGTTTCGTCGGTGAGTTTGTAGACTTGGCCGTGCGGCGTCACGCCGTAAAGCCCCATGCCGCCGACGCACACCAGTAAGTTGTCATCGCGATCGAAGGCCATGCCGAGCGGTCGGCCGCCGATGCGTGCAAACACTTCACGCGTGGCGAGTTGCGGACCGGAGAAACGCAGGATGAGTCCATCGCGAGTCCCGGTGTAGAGTCGATCTTCGCGATCGAAGATGACATCTTCCGGGCCCTCCACTTGATCGAGCCCGATCTCCCGCGAATCACGCAGACGATCGTTTTCGGCGTAAGGGGTACCGCTGCCGCGCGCAGTGGACGGCGCGGGCCGCAATTCGACGACGGTTGGATTCAGGTAAATTTTCTGAATGGTTTTCAGGCGATTTTTCGCCCACTTAACGTCGATCCCGACGGCTATCAGCAACAGCGCACCGAGCGCGGTGGTGGTGACGGCGCCCGGTAGACCCGAGCGCACCAAGCCGTTGACTAGCACGAACACGATCACCGCTCCGAGCAAAGCGCGCGCGATGGTGCCGCGTCCGCCGGCGAGACTGATGCCGCCGAGCACGACTGCCGTCAGCGCGCTAACTTCCCACCCGGCGCCGATTTCCGAGCCACTGCTCTCGAGGCGCGCCGCGTAAAAGAGTCCGCCGGTTGCCGACAATACGCCGGACAATACATAGGTCATAAACAGCGTACGTTCGATCGCAATCCCGGCATGGCGGGCGGCTTTGCGACTGGAGCCAATCGCGGTCAAATGCCAGCCGGGGCGCGCACGGCTCAAGAGCAGGTGACCGAGCGCCGCGACGATGAGCAGCACCATGAGATTGGAAGGAATTATCCACAAGGCTACACCGCGTCCAAGGTAGGCCCATAGCCAGGCATCGTGTGTGCCCATCGCTAATTGCACCGAATAACGTTGTGCGAGCAGATCAACTATCGCGCGCAGAATGATTAGTGTCACCAGGGTGGTGAGGAACGGCCGCGACTTGAAGTACCCCACCAAGAGTCCGTTGCATGCACCCACCAGTCCACCGGCCAGCAGGGTGCCGGCGACGACCGCCGGCACCGGCAAGTGAAAAATTTGAAACAGTGCGAGTGCCGTCAAATTTGCCAGTGCGAAGATTGCACCGACACTCAAATCGATGCCGCCGGAGATCACGACGATGCCCATCGCGATCACCACAAACCCCATATCGGCAAACTGGCGGCCCAACACGCCGGCGTTGGCGGCGGTTGCATAGTGCGGTGTCATGATTGCGAACCAAGCGATGAGGCCGAGCATCAGCAGAAACGGAATGGCCGGTTCCATCCAGCGTTTGGCGAGCAATTCGGACAGCAATAACTTGACCGACCAGCGGTGATAGAGCCGGCGCAGCATGCCGCCACGGAGCAACGCGCCGTTATAGCGCACTCCGTTCATGCGCTACTGCCGATTCCAGTCATAACACAGCGCAGGGTCATAGCGGTCCTTTTCCATCCAGTGCAGTGTGGAGTAATTCGCGATTCGAAAAGCTTCAGGGCGCTGACCGGATTGCAGAATAAAACTCGCGAGCTGAATGATCGCCTTGGCCTGCGCGGGTGCGTCATAACTCAGCACCTTGGTCAGTAAACCGCTGTCGACGTGCTTGCAGTCCACCTTGCCTTCACCGCCCGATGCATACACTTTGACGTCGCCGAGCTTGCCGGCGGCTTTGATGGCCTCGGCTGCACCGGCTTGCATCGTGCTCCAGAAACCGACCGTCGCACACAGATCCGGATGTTGTTGCAGCACGGTCGCCGTGATGTCGTGTGCTTTGGTCGCATCCCAGTTCGCGGTTTGCGTCGACACCACGCGAATCGCCGGATCGCGTGCCAGTGCCGCGCTCAATCCTTGCATCTGCTCGATGGATACCGCGGAAGTTAACTCGCCCTGAATAATCGATACCTTGCCCGACGTACCGGTGCTGCCGCCGCATTGCGTGATGATCTCTTCGCCGAGCAGTGTCCCGACGGCTTGCCAATCAGGACCGACATAGGCCGAGGTCTTCCAGTTCGAGACCATGTTGACTTGGATTACCGGGATGCCGGCCTCTTCCGCGCGTTTCAATTCTTTGGCGTACACCTGCACATTGGGATTGTGGATCACCATCAATGCGGGCCGCTCACCAATCAACGATGACACGGCCTGCAATCCGGCCGTTGCGTCCCAATTGGGATCTCGCACTTCCAGCCGCATGCCGCGCGCCGCGGCTTCCTCGCGCATGACGCGCGTCCAAATATCGATCAGCGGTAGTCCCATCGCCTGCGGTACCCACGCAATGGTTTTGCCCTGCAAGGCAGTGCGCGCGTGCTCGCGTAACACCTGTGAGCCGGCGGGTCCTTCGAGTGCCGACGACGGCAGCGCTTGAGAAGGCGCCCCGGCGCGGTCGGCGCTCGAGGTGGGCTCCGGCGGCACGGTGCAGCCGGCGAGTAGTACGAATAACACGGACAAAAGCGCGCCGTGGAACGACACTCGGGGCGTCGAGCCGTGCTGGAATCTCCTTAGTACGGCAAATGCTTGCCGGAATTTTGGCCGTTGATTAATCACCTTGGCGCGCCGTTTCTTCGTCGCGGGGATGGAGCCGGTTGTCGAGCAGAATCGCGCCGAGCAACACCAATCCCTTAACGATATTTTGAACATTGTTGTCGAGATCAAGAATGGTCATGCCGTTTAGCAAGGTGCCGATCAGCGCAGTGCCGGCCAGCACGCTGAGCACGCTGCCGCGGCCGCCGACAAGACTGACACCGCCCAGTACGACGACCAGGATGACATCAAATATCAACGTGGAATTGATGACTTGGGTATTCATGCTGGCGGTCGCCGCGGACATAACCAGACCGGCCACGAAGCCGATGGCCGCGCACAGCGCGTACTCGACCATGGTCAACGTGCGCACTGCGATGCCAGTCAGGCGTGCCGCTTCGGGGTTATCGCCGTGGGCATAAATAAAACGGCCGAGCGCCGTTCGCGACAGGATGAAATGCGCGGCGAGGGCGGTGGCGGCAAGTCCGAGCACGGGCGCGGGAATACCGGCCAAGTCGCCCTGTCCGATCCACAGCAGCGTGGTCGCCTGTGCCGGCACGTAACTGATAACGCCGTCCAACAAATAAACGCGGCCGAGCCCGAAAATCAGAAAACCCGTCGCGAGCGTGGCGAATAGTGCCGGTACTTCGACAAACGCGATGATGAAACCGTTGACGACGCCAATCAGCAGCGCAAACCCAAGACACAGCGCGACAGCACCGCTTAAAGGCCAGCCGTGCGCGAGCATTTGTAGCAAGGTGGCGGAGGTCACTGCCATCGCTGCAATGAGCGAAAGATCGAGCCCGCGACCGATGATGACAATGCTCATCGCGATGCCGAGCATCCCGAGAATGGCGACGCTGCGGGTGAGCGTAAGCAAGTTGGCGAGTGTGCTGAACCCCGGCAATGTCACGGCGAAGCCGCCGGCCAGAAGCGCCGTTACCAGCAAGACGATTTGCTCCTGTGACGGCTTGTAGCGCGCCGCGGTTCGCGATTGCGCGAGGATCAAACCGCGCTCTCCGCCACCGGCGCGCGGTCAGTTGATGCGTTGATTGTCATTCGCTTAGATCTAATATCAGAGGCGTCGCGATAGAATGCGGCGCGCCAGCGCGTGCCGATGAACTTCGGACGGTCCGTCGTAGATTCGGAAACAGCGAATGTCGCGATAACAGCGTTCAATGACCGTATCGTCCGTGATCCCGATAGCGCCGAGAATCTGCATACAGCGATCGATGACGCGCCCCAGTGCCTCGGAACAAAATACCTTGCACATACTGGTTTCGTTACGTGCTTGCTGATGTTGATCGAGCAGCCACGCACAATGCCAGATGGCAAGACGGCAAGTGTGGAGGTCGATCTCATTGTCCGCCAGCATGAAGCCTACGCCCTGGTGTTCGCCGAGCGTTTTGCCGAATGAATGACGTCGGCCGGCGTGGGCGACCGCGATGGCGTGGCAGCGCCGCGCGAGGCCAAGCCAACGCATACAGTGCGTGAGCCGTGCGGGGGCCAGGCGCACCTGCGCCTGTGCGAAGCCGCGTCCGATCTCGCCCAACACTTGCTCCGGCGTCACGCGCACGCGGTCAAAAGAAACCTCCCAGTGTCCGCCGGGCGTATTCGAGTCGAGCGTCTTAAGTTCGCGATCGAGCTTAAAGCCCGGCGCGTTGATATCGACGAGGAACATCGATGCGCCAAGATCCTGGCCGAGGGGATTCAATGTACGCGCCATGACGATGTTGATCCCGGCGCCTTCGACGCCCGAGATCATATATTTGCGCCCGGAGATCAGATAACCCTCTGCATCTTGCTGGGCAATGGTCTGTAACAAAGAAGGATCGGCGCCGGCGCCGTCGGTGGCGGTTTCGGTCATCGTAAACACGGTGCGTAGCTCGCCACGCACGAGCGGCGGCAACAAGCGGGCTTTTTGCGCCGGAGATGCCACTTGCATAAAAAGATTGACGTTGCCTTCATCGGGCGCCTGAATATTGAGCGCGAGATGTCCTAGCGGACTCCAAGTAGCGGCTTCGAAGACGACTGCCATGCCACGATGATCGAGCCCGAGGCCGCCGTATTCGCGCGGCGCGTGCGGCGACAATAAACCCGCTTCGCGGCCCAGTGCCACCAATTCTTGCCGGAGCGATTCATGAATGTGCGGGTGTTGCCGCGGATCATGCTCAAGCGGGACTACCCGCGTTTTGATGAAGTCATCAACCCGCTCGCGCAATGCTTCAAGTTCGACCGGAAGTTCAAAATCGATCATCTAATCACTCCTGATGAGTTCGCGCGGGTGGGCGTGAAAGTGCGCTTTCACGCCGTTCCAATATGGCGTCGCATTGCGCCTGGTTATAGTCGAGTTCCGCAAGGACTTCGGCCTGTGCCGACCCGGCCGCGGAGGAAGGCCGCGGACGCGCGACGATGTCCGTCCACAGCGCCGCTCATGCGCGGCTGCCGTGCGCGGCGTAATCCACCTCCGCCGCAGTATCGAAAGTCAGTAGCTCGCGGATCTCGCCCAGCAGCGCTGCGTCGCGCTGCGCGGGGTCGGTACGCCACAGCGTACTTATAACGGTTTCGGCAGCTTCCAGCAGATAGCTACGCTTCTCCGCCAGCGAATGGGCGGCATCCGCTTGCGCAAGAAAATGTTCTACTTGTGCGGAGCACTCGGGAAGTGGTGCAAGCCGGCTGGGCCAACCCGTGGCGGATGCGCGCAGTTTGTCGACACTCGCGGCACACCAATTGTCAGCCGCGGATACGCGATTAGCCATTTCGCGCAATACGCCGAGGGCGGCGATCAAGACCGACTTTGCATACTCGTCGGACTCGCGGTCCAGGCGCTCAAGCACCGCCGTGCGAAGCTGCTCGCGGACCAATTCAAGCGCGTCCTTCGGTGCAATCATGCAACCTCCCGCAACGCGTCTAACACCAGTTTGCGCATGACCGGCATGGTATAGCTCCAACGCAACATGCGCAGATCCTGAGTTTGGCGATGGCGTAGCCGATACTCGGCATGCATCCAACCCAAGGCGTTGAAAACCTGATAATGCAATTGCCAAAAGCGGACGGCCGGCCAGTCGATCCGCCGCGCGGCGCGTTGCTCGTAGCGCTCGACAAACTGTGCGGGCTCCATGAGGTAGCAGGCGAGCGGCGAGTCGACCCGGTTCGACGGCGCAAGCACCCAAGCGATGTCGCGCATCGGATCTCCCGGCAGCGCAAACTCCCAGTCCAAAATTGCGGCGATGTCGCCATCGGCAAACATCAGATTACCCGTGCGGTAGTCGCCATGCACCAGGGTGGTTGCAGCGCCGGTTGGTAGGTGGTGATTTAACCAACCGACGGCATCGGTCAGCACGGGCTCCGGCCCGACCCGGTAATTCTCCAACATATGCGCGACGATGGCGACGAGCGCGGCGGCACGCGCGCGTGCGTCGCCCGGCTGCTGATCGGGAACGCCGAGCGACTGCCAGTCCAACGCATGAATATCGGCGAGTAACTGCACGAAGCGCTCGCCGATGTGGCCGCTGCCATGGCGTGCGAGATATTTTCTGCCTTCCGGCGACCACGGAATCGGCACCTGTCCGGCGATTCGGCGCATCGCAAAACAGGGGCCATGCAACACCTCGCAATCCGGGTCGAACCACAGTGGCCGCGGCGCGGGAATCGACGTTGCGGCGAGCGCAACCAACGTTTGATAGTGCCGTGCCGGATCGACCAGCTCGCGCAGGATCCCCTCGCGCCGGTAGCGTCGGATAGCGAGCGCGTAGCCGGTTCCGGCGCCGTCGACCGCATCAATCAGCAAGGTATCGTCCGACATTCCCTGCCCGGCGACTTTGAGCGACGCGATGCGCAACGGCGGCACCGCGACTAAGCGCAGAGCGAGATAATCTTCCAGTGCGCACCGCGTCACGCCCGGCATGAGCTCGGTGCTGGAATTTTCCGTGGCAGGATTCACGCCCATGGTGCGCCCGCGGCGTAATCCTTCAGCAGTTCACGCGACACCAGCATTCGGTGCACTTCGTCGGGACCGTCGTAGATGCGGGCATACCTTGCTTCTCGATACATGAACTCCAACGGAAGCTCGGTGGTAAGACCGAGTGCTCCGTGTACCTGAATCGCGCGATCGACGACATTGTGCAGCATGCGTGCGCCAAAAAATTTGATCATTGAGATTTCGACCCGTGCCAGCGCGCCTTCATCGATGGCGCGCGCGGCATCCAAGGTCATGAGCCGTGTCGCTTGAATTTCGGCCGCCGACTCGGCGATGTAGCGCTGAATCTCACCTTTCTCCGACAGCAGCGAACCATGAGAAAACCGTTCGGTCGCGCGCTTACACATCAACTCGAACGCGCGTTCGGCCTGCCCCAGCCATCGCATGCAGTGGAAGATACGCCCGGGCGCCAGGCGGGTTTGCGCGAGCACGAATCCCTCGCCGCGCTTGCCGAGCAAATTGGATTCCGGAACCCGCACATCGGTCAAACGAATCTCGGCGTGTTCGCCGCCGGTGCCACCCATGCTACGTAGCACGCGCACCACTTCGTAGCCGGGCGAATCGGTGGGCACGATAATGGCGGAGAACTGCCGGTGAGGTGCAGCGTCGGGCTCTGTTTTTACCCAAACCGTCGTGAACGCGGCGTGGCGCGCTAGGGTGGTAAACCACTTATGCGCATTGATTACCCAATGACCGTTGTCGAGGCGGGCGTGACTTTGCATCAAGGTGGGATCCGAGCCCGCAACATTGGGCTCGGTCAATCCCACCGACATTAAAATGTCACCGCGCGCAAGTGGAATCAACCAACGTTCTTTCTGCGCGGCACTGGCGAATTTGCGAAACATGATCGAGTCCTGCAGCGTCAGCGTGCCGAGCGCGTGCATGCCGTGTAAGGAACGCCCGATCACTTCGTTGATATAGGCGTATTCGCTGAAGGTGAGCCCACCGCCACCGAGATCTTCCGGGTGACCCAGCGCAAATAATCCCTCGGCGCGGGCCCGGTCGCGCAACGTCTCCATCGCTTGCGTACTGGCAGGGGTCTCCCGTCCCACCCAGTGTTCGCCCAGCACCGGTTCTAGCGGGATGACTTGCTCGTCAATGAATTTGCGGACGCGCCAGCGAAGCTCGCGCGCGCGGTCGGTCATTTCGATGATGCGCGCCATCGCGGATCTCCGTTACGGAATAAAACGAATGCGCGCCGGCGCCAAGTGCGGCCGGGCGACGCGAACTACGTGAGACCGGCGTGGAGTGTTGTGAGCCGCCAAGCAAACCGGTCACATCGCGATGCTAACGCGAATCCCCTCCGCGCACGATTGCGTATTACGTCAGGCCAATGGCCTTAGACCTCATGCGCAGCCCAGGTAAAGGCACGCTGAATCGTTTGACCGCTGTGTGCGGCCACGCTACTGGCGGCGCGAAGGATTTAGATCGAAGCGGCGATAGGCGCCGGGTGAACTGCCGGTCCAGCGCCGGAACGCGCGCTGGAATGCCGAGCTGTCCGCGAATCCCAAATGCTCCGCCAATTCGCACAACGGCGTCGCGCCGGCGGTGAGTCGCGAGATCGCGATATCGCGCCTCAGTTCGTCTTTAAGCGTTTGAAAGGTAGTCGACTCCATGGCGAGCTTGCGCTGCAATGTGGCCGGGGATACGTGCAAAGCCGCCGCCGCTTCAGTCAATCCCGGCCACGTGGCTGTGCGCAACAGATATTGCCGAACCCGCCTGGCGGTAAAGTCATCGCCACTCCAGGGAATGATGACGTTGGTGACCGCGCTCGAGATATAGGCACGGATCCGCGCGTCGCTTTTGTCGATGGCGCCGGCTAGTCGAGCGCGCGGCAGCCAAAGCGTTGAGACCGCTACACCGAATCGACGCATATGCGGGAAGACCCGCGCATAGTGGTATTCGTAAGCCGGCTTGGCAAAAGCAAAATCAAATCCCGCGGCGGGTAGATTCCCACCGGCTAGCCAGGCCACCAGGCGCCATAACGCGCGCAGGAGAAGTTCGTGAACGAACGGCTGCCGGGAAATCTCCGGCGTGCGGAAGTGCAGGGCGATGCCGGTGTGCTCGCCGCGTTGCACGATGGCGAGTTCGATATCGTCTTGAAACAACGGGAAAGTGGTGGCGAGTCTGCCGAGCGCCGTTTGCAGCGATGAGCTGCGCGCGACGTTTCTCACGAGCAGCGCGTAAGTTCCGCGGCGCAGCGGGCGACTCAGAAAGCCCAGGATCTCATCGTCATAGCAGTCAATCAGGAGCTGAAACAGTGCGACGTACTGCGCCGCAGTGACCCGTGCCCCCGCGTGCCGCATGCGCGAGGGATCGATTCCGACCTTCTGTAAGTGCGGTTCGCAGTGTGCGCCGCGCGCGACGAGGCCGCTTAGCATGCCTTCTACAAAAACGATCGGAATGGTTATCGGCTCTTTCAACATGCAATGCACGGACATCGATTTTGACGAATGGCACGACCGCGCGCGGCGAGTTCGACACACCCGACGCGAGGCGTCGCAACTCAAGAGTGCGCCAGGATACTGGCTATTCGACGCGGAAGAATCAACTTATGGGTAATACGCGAGCGGACAGCGCAAGCGCGATGCTCACCCAGATCGAGAGACAAAAGCCGGCGCGGACGGCGTATGCCGTCCGCGACCGCTCAAATACCAGTGAGCCCGCCGGTGCACAGCAGCGTTTGACCACTCACGTAGTCGGATTCCGGAATGCAGAAGAGATAGGCCGCGCCTGCGGCTTCTTCGGGTGAGCCACCGCGGCCGAGCGGAATGCTGCGTTCCAGCGCGGACATCAGATCCGGGTTGACGCCCAATTTGATTTCTCGCCCATCAATCTGCGCCGTGCTATTACCATCGGCCGTGGCCTCGGTTAAACGCGTTTTGATAAAGCCGTAGGCGACACAGTTGACGGTAGTGTTCAACCGACCCCATTCCTTGGCCAACGTCATCGTCATGCCGACAATGCCGGCCTTACCGGCGGCGTAGTTGAGTTGGCCGGCATTGCCGAACAATCCGGCAACCGACGAAATGTTGACTACCTTGCGCACCACCCGCCGGCCGGCGTCGGCATCGGCCTTGGCGAGCTGGCGGATAACCGGCTGCGCGGCGCGCAAAATGCGAAACGGCGCCGTCAGATGGACGTCGATCATGGCGTACCACTGCTCGTCGGTCATTTTCTGTACCACGCTATCCCAGGTATAACCGGCATTATTAATGACGATGTCGAGGCCCTGATACTGCTGCACCGCCGTACCGACCAAGCGTTCGGCAAAATCCGGCGCGGTGACGCTGCCTAAGCAGGCGACTGCCTCGCCGCCGTTGGTGCGAATGGTCTGTACCACTTCCTGCGCCGGCGCTTCGTCTAAATCGTTGATGACGAGGCGTGCACCTTGGCTCGCCAGTTTTAACGCGATGGCGCGGCCGATGCCGCGGCCCGAGCCGGTGACCAACGCCACTTTATCTTGCAAGGTTCCGTTCATATTGCTGCTCGTTTTAGCGGGGGAATCCGACGCGAATTAGTCAAGCGCCACCAGCGCATCGCCGACAATCTTGAGATCACCGTATTGAGTGCGGCTACTGAGGGCAATGCGCGCGCAACGCTCGTCGCCGTGCGTGACGATTTCCACCACCGTGCCGTGACAGCTCAGCACATGGCCGAGCTGCATCAGGCCCTGGAAGCGAACGTCAAACCGACGTAGCCGCTGTTGCGGTGCCCAGGCTGTAAGCAGCCGGGCGAGCCACGCCATGCCGAGCATGCCCTGCGCGAACACGTCCGGCAGTCCGGACTTGCGCGCGAAGTCGAGGTCGATATGGATGGGGTTGTGATCGCCCGAGCCGCCGGCAAACAGCGCGAGTGTGGTGCGATTGACCGGCGGCAGGGTCAGCGTCGGGAGTTCATGGCCGACCTTGATATCCGATAGCGAAGGATGCGTCATGATGCGCGCCGCGGGGCGTTAAACTTCAATGCCGGCAGACCAGCACCGAGCGCATCTCGGCGACTAACTCGCCGCGCTGGTTATGCGCGGTACTGTGTTTGACGACGAACTCAAGTGCGCCGCCCTTTTTGTCGTAGATGTCCTGCACGCGGGAACGTACCGTGAGGGTATCGCCGGCGCAGGCGGGGCGGTGATACGTGAAGCCTTGCTCGCCGTGCAGCAACTTGGCGAGCGGGATATTTAACGTCTCGACCAACTGCATGGTGGCGCCCGAGTCTAGTTCGGCGGCAAACAGGAAGGTGGGCGGCGCAGGGAGATCGGCAAAGCCCGCCGTCCGTGCAGCCGCCAGATCGGTGTAAACCGGATCGTCGGCGCCCGTCGCCAAGGCGAACAAACGCAGACGCCCGCGCTCAAGCGCGAGCTCAGAGGAAAGTAGTTCGAGGCCGATCCATTTGCGGTCAATCATGTGTGCACCTTGATCAGTACCGCCATGCTAGAAATCCGCCGCGCGCTCGGCCATGGCCGGCGGCCTCGAAGTAATGGCAGATCACCTCACCGCGTGCACTACAGCTTGACCGGCAACGGCCGTCCTAGCCACTCCGCATAGAACGCCGCCAAATCCGGCGTGAAATCGACTTCAACCGGATAACACGGCGGCACGCAGTCGACATCGAGCAGCGTGCCGCTTAGCGGGCAATAAAACTCACGCAGCTCAACGAGATCGGTGTCAATCGTTAAATGTTCGGCCGGATAAATTTTCTCGAGGTCGGCGCGCGTGCGCCGCACGATTATTCGGCATTTCATTTTCCAATTGTCGTTCCAACCGCAGAGTTCGGCGCCGCCGGCGGTTTTGATGATCGCGCGGCCGCGTTTGTTGACGATAAAAATATTCTCGCCAAGCGGCAGCAGAATTGGTTCCTTCCAACTGACTTTTGCTTGTAACGCGGTGATGGTTTCATCGAAACGCGCCGGCGACTTCGGCTGGCGCATCAATTTCAACAGATCCGGCCAGGCCAGTTCACGATTGACAAGGGCGCGGGTGACTTCGAGGCTGCTTTGATCTTCGCTCATGGGGATACTCCTTAACCGCTATCAATCGCGCGGAGGCTTAACCGCCGACTTCGGATAATAGAAGCCCGTTGGCGCGGTGACGGTGAAATCGGCTTCGCCGGTGTCTGTATAAGGAAAGGTCTCGAGCTTCCAGAATTTTAGATACAACGCTTTAAGCTTGTTGGAAAGCTTGGCCGAGCGCGCATAGGTTTGCGCCACCACGGTACTGACCTCACCGGTTCGCGCACGGGTGCGTTCTTGCTGCCACCATTCCTCGGCCGGAATGGACTCCGCCAGGCGCTCCGCGCGCATTTTCTCGCGCAGCGCGGCGGTCGCTTTGTCAGTCCCGGCGTAGCCGTAGACCTGTTTCGCGTATTCGGGCGATACCAGCCGGTTGGCAATGTCCGAGGCGATCATGCGCGGCGCGCGCTCCAAGACATCGCCATAGCCGCAACCGCCTTGATAGATGACGCCGAATAGATCGTACTCGGTGAGATTGGGCGACCATTGATTCAACGGACCGCAGTACCAATCTTTGGCGGTGATGCGACCGTCCTGCAGCATGGCTTCGGCTTCGTTGAGACTCGCCGGTAAGCGCTCGCCGCGCGCAATCAAGTCCTGCAAGTTAGTACCGGCTGCCCACAGACATTTCCAACCGGGCGCCGGATAACCGCCGAACATGCCCTTGTGAAAGACTCCGCCGTTACAAGCGCCGGAGCCGGTCAGCGTGACGTTGACAAGCCGCGAGCCTTTGACCAGCCATAAAGACTCCCAGGCGTTGCCGCCACGGAACTTTCCGAGCGCATGGTGATCGCGCGTGAAGGCGCGATTCAAGTACACATTCGGACCGGTCATCTCCCACACTTCGGCGTCGCCCTGGATGCCTTCCGAGTTCCAGATAGGACTGCCGCAGTCCATGCCGTCGGCGACGCCGCGCGCGCCGAAGCTCTCACCGGCCATTTCAAAATTCTGGTAACCCGTGGCATTGCCGTACTGATCGAACCCTGCGACCCCGGCCATGCAGGTGGGCGTGGACATGACAATTTCTTCGACAAAACCGCGCGCAAACCAGCTCATGCCGATCATGCGCCAAACATTCGCGAAGATTGGAATTAAGGTCCACCACGCGAGCGACGTCGCCGCGCCGGCGTAATTGGCGTTCACAATCGAACCTTCCGGTAAGTATTGTTTGACCGCGAGGTATGCCCCGTCGTTGACGCGGCCGTCGTAGGACAATAACTGCGTCAGCGTGATCCAAAAGCCGCCGTTCATTGGCCCGACGGCGCAGTTGAACGGATGAAAACTCCAGCCGGTACTGCCGTCGAAATCGAGTTCAAAGTGGCCTTCGCGTGTGACCGTCATTTCGTTATAGACAAAGTCGATGAAATCCCCTTTGGCGAGCGGATGCACGTATTCCACATGGCTACGCTTATGCACTGGTAAAGTCACGCCACGATACGTGCCGGGCACCATCGTTGTTTTGACGCGTTTGATGAAATTGCGGCGTCCCTCTTCGATCAATTCCTGCACGCCGTTTTTGTAGTAGTCAAGGCCGTAGGCTTCGATGATCTTGCCGAGCGCCTCGCGCACCATGAGACAACCCGAGAGCTTTGATTTGTCGTCCAGGCTCCACCAGTTGGAATTGCGCAGATTCATCTTGAGCCGGATGAGATAGTCTTTGCGGAAGTGATCATCCTCGCCGACCTTCTCCGCACTGATGTGCAGACCCTCGCCGTAGCGATCGGGCGCGAATACCGACATGCCGGGACCTTCATAGGTTCCGGATTCGAGTTCATGGGTGACCGCGCCGATCCAGGCGATGAGTTCACCCTCGTGAAATACCGGAATGCAGGTCATGACGTCCGGTGTATGCACGCCACCGGCCCAGGCTTCGTTGTTCTCGAAGATGTCGCCCGGGCGAATCTGCGGATCGTCTTCGTAGCCGTTCCTGATCATAAACTTGATAAATTCGGACAACGTGTGCACATGGACCATGATGCCGGTGCTGAGCGCGATCGCGTCGCCCTCCGGTGTATACAGTCCCAGCACGAATTCTTCGAAATCGCGCACCGCCGGACTTGAGGCGATGTACTTCATGGTGTCGCGCACCGAGATGATCGTTGACATGATGCGCGAGTGAAACGCTTCGAACTTGAGCGGATCGGCCGCATGCAGCGGCATTTTCTTCAAGCCTTGATAATGGCCGGTTTTGGCGAACAGCGCCTCCGAGCGGTCGAGCCGCTGGAGCAAGGTTTCCTTACGGGCAGTTGATTGAGTCGCCTTGCGCCCGGCAGCGCGTCCTGCGGCGGGTTTGCGCGCGGCAGCGGCGTGCGTGGCACGAATGTTCTGTTTGTTCGACTTGGTAGCCATCGGTTTCTCCTTAGCGGCCGTTCAGCGCGCGCTGCCGGGGCGATAGTGAATCAGGCGACGCGCGTCGAATTCGGCGCGGTCGCCCGGCGCGATCAGCAGGGTGGTCGCTGGATGCTCGATAATGGCGGGCCCTTTGACGATATTGCCGGGCTCAAGCGGATCCATTTCATAAATCCGAAACTCCTGAACCTTGCCGCGCCAATACACCTGCCGCGTGCCTTTCTCGGCCGCCGACGGTGGTTTCGGTCCTTTCAACGGTAGCTTCGGTAGTTTCGGCTTGGGCGTGACGATATCCGCAGTGAGCGCCACTTCCAGGATTTGGTAGCCCACTTCGCTATACAACGCCTGCGAGGGATAAATCGTCGTGTAGACCTTCTCGAAACGTTCGACCAGCTCCTGCATATCGGCGAGCGAACCGATGCGCGCGCGCGGCCACAGGACTTCGAAGTCGGACAATTGATTGGTGAAGCGTACATACGCGCTGCGCGACAATTTGGCTTCTTTGAAATTCCAGCCGTGCAATGTGAAATCCTTGCGCGCGCGTTCTTCCAACTGTTGCCACGCCTCGCTCAACGCGCCGGCGGCATGCATCCGCGCGGCCTCGTCGGCAGGTGCACCGAGTGGCGGCGCGCCTGCCAAAATCGATTGGTGATAACGATAGCGGCGCGGTGCGCATAACACGCCGAAGGCCGAAAACACCGCCGCAAACGGAAAGGTCACGATATCGCCAAGCTCATGCGCGATGCCGTCACAGACGTCGGCAAGCCCGAGCGGCCCGCCGCCGCCGTACATCGCCATCGTGTAGTCCTGCATGTTGTAGCCGCGGCCGCGCAACATGTTGACTAGGAATTCCTGCATGTAAGAGCACACTAGCTTGTGCGCGCGCTCGGCGAACTCAAAAGTCTTGGTGTTGAAATGCTTCGCCATCGGCTCAAGCGCCTTGATCGCGGCGTCCAGATCAAGTTGCACGTCGCCGCCTAGAAAATATTTGGGATTTAAATAACCAAGCAAAATGTGGCAGTCGGTGATCGTCGGCACCGGCCATTTGTAGCAGCGACCGACGTCCGAGCCGGCGCTTCGCGGCCCGACCGTGAGTTTGCCGGTCAGCGGATGTACGCCGAGTTCCGAACCCATGCCGGCGCCGATCGATTCCGTATGGATCATCGGGATGTTGGTGCGGAAACTGAGTAGCGCCGGTTCGCGCACGATTGGGATCAACCCATCACGAATGATCCCGACATCGAAGCTCGTGCCGCCGATGTCGCAGCCGACCACATTGCCGGTGCCCATGATTTCACCGACGTACTGTGCGCCCAGCACACCGCCCACCGGACCCGATACATAGGATTCGTACAGGCGCGGCGTGCTGATCGGCACCGTGCCGCCGTGGGCGAGGAGGGTGGAAACTTCTTTGTCGAAACCTTCTTTGCGGGCGCGCGTTTCGACGTTATGAAAATGCTTGCGCGCGCGTTCGCCGGCATAAGCCTGCGCGACGACGCTGGCGAGTCGCGAGTATTCCTTATGTGTGGGGGACATCGCCGAAGAGAGCACGACGGGAATTGCCGGCGCAACGCTTTTGATAGCCTTTTCGGCTGCTTGTTCGTGGGCCGGATTCATGTGCGACCACAGAAACATAACGCCGATCGTCTCGACGCCCATCGCGACTAATTGCTTGGTCGCTGCAAGGACATCCTCGCGGCGCAATGGGATGACTTCATTACCGAACATATCGAAGCGCTCTTGAACGCCGAAGATACGCTCGCGTGGCACGGTTGGGTCTTGGTGGAAATGCGTGACCGTGTGCAGTCGATCCGAATACGGATACGACAACCAACCGCCTTCGGCTTTTTCCATCAGCAAATAGTCTTCAAACCCGCGCGTGACGATGAGGCCGACTTTGGCGCCGGTCCGGCTCAAGAGCGTGTTCAGCATGATAGTCCCGGCGTAGACGATGACGTCGGCTTCGTTCAGCGTGCTGCGCAATTGCTTGCCGCCGGTTTTAGCGGCATCCGAAATCGAGCCAAGGAAGCTGACAGACTCGTCTTTTTTGTTGGTGAGAAATTTGCCCACCAGAAAACTACCTGCACTGTCGACGACGACGGCGTCCGTCATCGTGCCGCCGGAGTCGAGTGCTATCCAGTTCTTGTTGCCGCGAATGCGGGTGTGTCGTGTTGCGGCCATACGCTTCTCCTTAAACCCGTACGGGAAGCGCGAATGTAGGCGTGAATGCACGCCCAGGCTTGAACATTCTGGGCGTGGGTTTAGAAGAAAATTGCGGTGCTTAAGTGCCGTGCGCGGCACGCAATGCCGCAGGAGTCACCCCATACTGGCGGCGGAATAGACGGGTCATATGCGCCTGATCAGCAAAGCCACACAATGCGGCAATTTCTTTCAGCGGGCGGCGGCCCTGTAACAAATGATGGCGCGCCTGCTCAATGCGCCGACGGATGACATAGGCATGCGGGGCGCAATCGAAGCGCGTGCGGAACTGGCGCAAAAAGTGCCATGGACTGAGATGTACCACGGCCGACAATTCTTCCAACGTGAGTGCGGCATCGAGTCGGCTGTCGATGTATTCGACGATCTGCTTAGCCTGGCGCGTCGATAGCCCCGGAGCTTTGTGCGGCGCGCGGAACGAAAGTGCAGAATATTGACGCAGGAGATGAATCGCCATCTGGGTGGCGACGGCTTCCACGTAAAGTTGTCCGCCATGGTCTTGATGCGTGGACTCTGCCGCAATCGCGCGTGCGGCGCCGGCGATAACGGGGTCGTGCACTTTGAGGACGTCTTTTAGCCGCACATCGGCGACTTCGCGCTCCAGCGCCTGCGACGATACCTTGGTGAGCAGTTGCGGGCT
This sequence comes from uncultured Klebsiella sp., assembly GCA_964555355.1. GTDB lineage: Bacteria > Pseudomonadota > Gammaproteobacteria > CAIKBL01. The sequence continues at coordinate 244,643 of CAZKRY010000007.1, read as the reverse complement.
TAAATAGATGTGAATGACATCAATGTCGTCGGTCCAATGCCAATGCGATTTCTCCGAGCGTGTGAGAAGCGACACATCGCCCGGGACGCAGTGCTCGCGCGACCAGTGTCCGTCGAACTGGCGCGACATCGGGGTTATACCCTGGCAATAGGCGACGATCATGTAATCACGCAATGCGGGTACCTCGACATCGAGCCCGGTATAGCGGTACCCGCGCAGCGTCACGCCCTGCCAGCCTAAGCCATCGCTGGACAATAAAGTTTGCCCGGGAACCCAGCGTGGCAATTCTTCCGGGTCGATCTGGGACTTTGACGAGGGCGCACTCGGTAGTTCGACCATGGGCCAACTCCGTGTTTGTCAGTGTTGAGATTGTCTGCGCAATTTGACCACGGGGAGTGCGCAAGTCAAACCGGGCAAAAGCATCAAGTAATTGGCGCGGTGCAGCGTGAATTTTGGAGCGGAGAATTGGGGAAGAATTTGGGACCCCCATCATTGCTTAAATCGCACCTTCGACCCCGCATGCGAAAGGTGTTTCCGCAGGGCAGCTTGATGGGACACCTAGGTAAGACTCGCGTAAGGTTTCGGTAAGTTTCGGGCTGCTAGCGTGCTCAAGAGATCAACTGCACTGGAGCACATTTGTGAGACACCCTACTTTGTTCGCAGTTTTATTTCGCGCACCGTGCGTGCGCCGGCTCGACCACCGGACGGCGTCCATCGCACGCATGGCCATCGGAGTCGCCGGGGTGCTGACGGTGCTCTTGACGATGCCTGTCACCGCGGAAGCGGGGGCCAAGTCAAGCGAGAAGATGTTTGCTGAACACCTCGAAGACCCGCAGTCATGCGTTCCGTCTCACGCGCTATCCAAGGGCAGTGGATCTGGTCTTGCTGGAAAGAAACGCAACGGACAAGGAATCGGCGCCAGTGACTGCGATACTCGTGTTCATTTAACCGGTAGCGAGCTGTTTCGCCGGTCGTTTCCGGGCACCAATGGACGCACTTGCGCGACATGTCATGTACCGGAAGATAATTTCACACTCACCCCCGCGCATGTGGAAAGGCTATGGGCGGAGCGGCCACATGATCCGCTGTTCAATGCGATCGACGCCGATGACCCCACTGCGGAGACATTGACCTACAATCATTTGAGAAAGGGGCTCATCCGCGTATGGCTGAAGCTGCCGAAAAACATGGACGTAATCGATAAAGAAGGAATTGTCATTACGCCGTCCGATCGCCAGATATTCGTATGGCGCTCTGTTCCCTCCATTGCGGACGTAGCGCTCACTGCTCCATATCAACTAGACGGGCGCGAGGCCACCCTGGAACAACAAGCCCAAGGCGCGATCACCTCGCATAGCGAAGGTGGGCCGGTTTCTGGGCAGGAACGTCGACTGATCGCCGCATTTGAACGCGGAATATTCTCTTCAGATCGCGCCCGCGCGGTCGCGCTCGGTATCGGCGGTGACGTCGAAGACTCGTTGATACTTTCGCCGCAAGAACAGCGCGGCAGGGCGGTCTATCAACAGGTATGTGAGTCCTGTCACGGCGGCGACAACAAGGCGACCATTGTGGACCGTGAAATTCATGATCTAGCGTTCCCGGCGCTCAAACCCGATGGCAACGTGCTGTACAACGTGCCCGCGACGTCGCCGCCAACGCCGATACTTGCGGCTCAGCCACGCAATGAATTCATCAACATCGGTTCTGCCGTCGAGAACTTTCTGGTTCAGATTGGAGCCACTGAGCACCAGAGCTTTACCGAAGGATTGAGTTATCCCCAGTATCGTTTTCGATTTTACAAAAATGCCGCACGCAAAAAGGTGATTGCGGAGCTGCCACCTTCCCTTCCTACTCCGGTGGACGATGCCGAGCACTGCGGGGGCGGTGGTGATGGAGACGGCGGTGATGGTGGTGATGGAAACGGCGGTGATGGTGACGGTGGTGCATTCATCCCCGTTCTGGACGCCGACTGCAATCCGATTACCGGGCCGAATTTTGTCGCCCAGTTGTTCACGACTGATCCGGGGCGCGCTGCGATTACCGGTAACCCCTATGATTTTGAGGCGTTTGACATTCCGACACTGCGTGGGATCAGCAAGACCGCTCCCTACTGGCACAACAACATCTCGGCAAGCCTGGAAGACGTCGTCGAGCTTTACAGCGATCATCTACTTATCAAGTTCCCCCCGCTCATTTTGGAAGGAGAGAAGGAAGATGATGGGGACGGCGACATAGGCGTTACGGTTGAAGCCTTGACACGGCAACAGAAGGACGATCTGCTGGCATTCTTGAAACGACTTTGAGCGCGAGTCCGCTAGGCGTCGAGAGAAAACGACTTCGCGCTGCCTAGCGACGCAAATTGCCCGCAAACGGCAGTTCAACCACTATCACACTGCATTTATTCAATCGCTTGACCACTGATTGGCAGAGGACCGTCGTGGGCCGAGCGCTAGCCAAGTGGTGAATGTGGGACATCCAGAGTTTCCCGCGTGTCTCCGGATCTGTAAAAGCTGCGTCACCCTTGGCTCGTCACGGCCTGTAGGGAGCCTGCGAAGACAGAGTGATTGTTATAGTCCCGTGCCAGTAATTTACCGGGCACTGGACCTTTGCATTGAGCGCGGAACGACGCCGGGTAAGGCGTAAAGCGAAGGCATCTTCTGCCTCTCTCTCGCGTTGAAAGCAGCGCTACTGTGCTGGTTCGGCACCGTCAGCTTCTAATGGTTGCAACGTTACCGATGCTGGATTTGGCGACAAATCTTTCATCGCGCCAGAGGCGAGGTCCCAGCCTGCTCCAATCGGCCCGCCTATCAAAGCGTTGCCGACAAAGCCTGCGGTTCCTTTACCCACATGAACAGGAGAAACTTTGAGCGTGGCGTCTCTATAGCCTTCTTTCGTGAACACGATATCGAAGCCTGTTTTGCGCTTCAAGTTCAGCGAGCAGGGCGTGACGCAGGTTTGACCGGTGCTTAATCGCGCGTTTGCGCCGATAGGCTCGCTTTTTACCTCGAACGATTGGCTTGTCCCTCGCGTGATGGTTGCGCAACCTTGCGCTACAAGTAGCAGGGCGCTACAGCCCGCCGCGATAAATACTTGCCTCATAAGTAACGTTCTCCTGCGGGGCTGAATGCTGTGCTGCTTGATCGTCTTCAGCTTGTTATTTTTTTACTCGCGAGCGCGGCCGGAACCTAACAGGTTTATCAGAAAGTTCACATCAAGGAGAGTATGGATTCACACAAGTTTACTCTTCATGTTGGCGCCGATTCGCGCGACAGCACACTTGCGGTGTCTGCAGCGCAGGAACGCCTGCGCTGCGTCGACGCCTAGGTCAGATATCAGGATTTATGGCGCGCCGAAGCATTCCGCGTCGACAAAAATCTGCGATCGCTGGTAGCCGTTGTCACTCATGGTCTTTAGGTCCGTAAGCCACAAACGCATTTCCCGGCATTCCCCACAGGCCGTAGCCCGCCCCGAAATACACCCAGCCATCGACCACCACCACGCCGGCACCCTTGATCGATCCGCCTCGTGCTTTCACGCCATTGACAGTGGGGTAGTCGCGCAGCGTCGATACATCCCAGATCACTTTACCCGTTGCCGGATCGTAAGCACGCATGTGGCCATCCATCGATCCCGAGAAAATCGCTCCCGGGATCATGGCGGCAGCCTGCGGCTGGCCGGCGTTGCAACCCGGCACGTCGAGACAATCAGGTTTGCTCGCTGGGGTTTGCCAAAATGTGCTGCCATCGGCGAAATTAAGAGCATAAAGGCCGCCGGCGGCGCCGGGTTCATTGCGCGTTTCCCATACGTCCGAAATCGGCACGTATACATGTTGGTCGTCCGCGGCATAACCCCACTCGATGCCGCCCAGCACACCGCCCGGCGAGAGTCGCTTCTGCCAGACGATCGCGCCTTGCGCGTCCGGATCGATTGCATGCATTACGCCGGATTTCTGACCGGCAAAAAGTAGGCGTTTGCCGTTCGGCAATGTGCGGAGAATCGCCGAAGAGCCGAAATCCACATCCGGGCCGCAGGCCTTCTTTGTCACGGGATCGGCATTATGGGCGACACAGGCGGCAGTGAAAGCGTCATCCGCGGTGACTTGCCGGTGCCAGCGGATCGCGCCAGTTTTGAGATCCAACGCAACGATCGAGTCAGAGGTCTCGGCGGCCGGCAGAGAGTAGGAATCTCCAGTCGTGACATATAGCGCGCCGGCTTTGGTATCGATCGTCGGCTGCGACCACACGCCTACCCCCGACGGACCCCACAGCTGCGTGCCGTTACTCGTTTTCTCCGTTTTCTGCGGGGGCTCCGCAATGAGGTAGGATTTCCACAGTCGCTTACCGCTTGCGAGTTCATAAGCGACGACACTGCCGCGAAAGGTACAGCATTCGTAGGTCGGTAGGGCACCGGCGAGTTCTTCGAGTGAGGCGACGGGCACGTAAATCACACCGTCGTGAAACGCGACGGAGCCTGTGTTCATCGCCGTGACGTGCTCGTCTGACTTATCCCGCCAGAGTAGCTTGCCGGTGTTGGCATCCAGTCCATAGACCATCGCCTTGCGATCGGTCGCGACTAACATCAAAGAACCGTCGGCACGTGGAAAGGCTTGAATCGCGCCACGGACTTCACCGACCGTGTCGAATTTCCAATGCGCGCAACCGGTCTTGGCATCGAGCGCATAGATGCCGTTGCTGGGTCCGCCGATGTAAATGCGCCCGCCGAGCACCGCGGCCTGAGTGGAAACACTGGTGCCGCTCGGAAAGCCGAGCGCCCACTTAAATTCGAGATTGCCAAGATCCGATGGTGTCAAACCCGCGTGCGCCGCCGGTTGAAAATGGGAGTTATCGTCATCGAGACCCCAGCCCGACCAATGTGGTTGCTTGAGCGCGTCTGCCGGCAACGCCACTGGCTTCTCGCACATCGTGAGCGTCTCGCCGGCTTTGGCATCGGGTACCGATCCCCACGGGATCTCGGAGAGATACCTGGCGACCGCGCGCTTCTCGGCTTCCGTGAGTGCCGAAGCCTGCATGAACATTTTGCCGTTCACTTGCGCCGCAAAAATATGTTCGGGCGGTAACTTCGCTAGCTGCGCTAAAGGTAGCGCGCGCGGTACCGCCGGCTCGCTATGGCAGGCTGCGCAGGCTTTCTCAAATGCATCTTTGCCGATGGCCTTGTCGTCTGCTTGCACACGGTCGGCCGCCAGCGCGAAAAGGCAAAATGCAGCGCAAGCTTGCCAAAATCGTAATCTCATTATCGGTCTGCTCATTTAAATTCTTTCTTTCTCAAACTTTTAGCTTTCGCCGCTCACCGTTGCTGACGACATGTGCTGCGGTCGGCGTCGCAAAATGCGCGGCCAGCATCCAAATATCCCTGTCGCAAAGCTGATCGAGGATCTTGCGGCGCGTCGCTGTCGACTGCACAAGATCCATACAAAACGCGCTATACCACTCCGGATACGCCACCTGAATCGGGTGATGAAAAGTATCGCCGGTCATCAGGGCCTGGCCCCTCTGGCCTTTCACGTTGATACTGATGTGACCCGGCGTATGGCCGCGGCTCGGTTCCAACCATACGCTGTCGTCGAGCGCAAAATCGCTGGCGACCAGATCGACGCGTCCGGCTTCGTAAACCGGCAGCACGCTATCGGCATACGAGCCGTCGAGACCGTGATTGTCTTGTTGATTTGCCCAGCCCTCGAATTCCGTGCGATCGAACACATAGCGCGCATGTGGGAAGGTCGGCACCCACTTGCCGTTTTCGAGTTTGGTATTCCAGCCGACATGATCGAGGTGAAGATGCGTGCACATCACATGCGTAACCTGCTCCGGTGTGACGCCCGCCGCGGCGAGCTTATCGAGGTAGTCCGAACTGTAGTCGACAAATTCCGGTACGGTGCTGCGCTTTTTATGGTTGCCGACGCAGGTGTCGACGAGAATCACATGCTTGCCCGAACGCACAATGAAGGTATGTAGCGACAAATGCAGCATCGCTTCATTGGCGACGCCTTTGGGCGGCAAGAAGTGCGGCTCAAGCCAGCTCCGCTCTGCGTCGAGAATGCGCTGGTCAAAGGTGGGATAAAAATCATTGAGTGGCGCCAACGCGCCGAACCAGTCCTGTACGCGGTCGATGGTTACATTGCCGAAATTCAATGTCTTCACTTTGGGTCCTCGCTTGAATCGTGATGCTCCGTACATACGCGTCATCGGTGCAGACTTCCGTCGTGCTCCGAAGTCTTCTATCGATGCTGACTGAGTCTTGCGCAATGTATCAGACGTGGTGCGATAGAGGCGATGCGAGTAATCAGGTGCGAAATTAGGACACCCGTCTCAAGCACTGCGATACGGTGATTCTCGCGATGTCCGGTTGACGGCTTTGTGTGTCGTCAAGGGTCCATCACGCGATTGATCTTGAGCTAAAAGTAAACGCGCGCATTACGCGGGGCAGTTTTGGCGCCGGACCGTCAGTACAGACAACTCCATCGCTCCCTTATACTCATGGCATGCAGACCTATCGCGCCTATCGCTGCCATCGCTTCGGTGACTGCCGCGAACTCAGCCTCGAGGCACTGCCGCTGCCCCGGCCACAGGCCGATGAAGTACTTATCAAGGTCGCTGCCACTACGGTCGCTTTCCACGAAATGTTGATGGTGCAGGGGCTTTATCAATTGAAACCCCCACTGCCGTTCACGCCAGGTAGCGAAGCCGCCGGCGAGGTTGTCGCCGTGGGCACGGCCGTCTCGCGTTTTAAGGTAGGCGATCGCGTCATCGGTGTGGTCCGGTATGGCGCCCATGCCGAGTACTTGGCGGCGCCGGAGCGATCTTGCTACGCGTTACCGGCACCTTTCGACTTTGCAACTGGCGCAGCGTTTCTGACGGCATATCGGACAGCCTATGTCGGACTGGTCGTGCGCGGCACGTTGAAGCGTGGCGAGACGCTACTGGTACACGGTGCGAGCGGCGGCGTGGGACTCGCGGCAGTCGAACTCGGCAAACATTTAGGCGCAACGGTCATCGCCACCGCGTCGACCGAAGCCAAGCTCGCACTGGCACAGCGCATGGGCGCGGATTTTCTCGTCAACACGTCGCTCGGCGATGTACGCGGCCAAGTGAAGGCCTTAACCGGCGGTCGCGGCGCGGACGTCGTCTACGATCCGGTGGGCGGAGATCTGTTTGACGAATCGATGCATTGCATTGCGCCCTTCGGACGCTTGCTAGTGATCGGTTTTGCAAGTGGGCGCATTCCCACGCTCGCCGTCAATTACGCACTCATTAAGCAGGTTTCCATTATCGGCGTGCGCGCCGGCGAATACGGGCGTCAAAACCCGGCGGGCGGGGCGGCGGTCAATCAAACGTTGTTCGAGCTGGCCGAGCAGGGTGTCCTTCATCCGCATATTCACGCGAGATTGCCGTTTGACGCCCTCATTCAGGCTTTCGCGCAACTTGCGGCGCGCGCGGTGAGCGGCCGTGTGGTCCTGTGTAATGTCTAGTGGTCGCGCCGAAATATTGCAGGACAGCATGAGAGCCTCGGCCTAAACTGCTTGGCGTTCCCGTCGGAACGCGCTAGCGTACGGCGCCAATAGCTCGGAAAAACCTCACGATTGGGAGGCTCGGATGGCGCGCGAAGTACTAGCCCTGGCGATGGATGCCGGTGGCACCATGACCGATACTTTTTTAGTTGATAAGGACGGCAATTTTGTCATCGGCAAGGCGCCGACGACGCCATGGGACGAATCCGAAGGCTTCATCGAATCTTCGCTCGATGCGTTCGGCCAATGGAATCTTGGAGAGCGCGAAGCGTTCTCGCAGTTTGAAGTCGCGGTGTACGCCGGGACAACGATGCTGAACACCTTGCTGACACGCACCGGTCGCCGGATCGGCTTGATCACCTCCAAAGGGTTCGAAGACATCCTCGTCATGGAACAGGGCCGCCAAGTGTGGTCGGGCTATAGCTATGCCGATCGCCTCCACGCCGCCACCCATGTGCACAATGTGCCGTTGGTGCCACGCCGCCGCGTCCGCGGCGTCTCCGAGCGTACCAATATGTTTGGCACGATCGCGATCCCACTCTATGAGAAAGACGCGCGAGTCGCGGCACAGGAATTGCTGAGTCAAGATTTGGAAGGCCTCGCGATTTGTTTCCTGCATAGCTACGCCAACCCGCACAACGAAAAACGCATGGAAGCGATCTGCCGCGAGGTCATGCGTGAAAAAGGCATCGACGTTCCGCTGTACCTGTCGTCGCATATCCGTCCGGTGATCCGCGAGAACCAGCGTGTGAATGCGACGACCATTGAAGCCTACGCCGCCGATCCCGTGCGCAAGCAATTGCATAACGTAGAGAACAGTGCGGTGAGCCGCGGTTTCCGCAAACAAATGACCACCATGCTGTCTTACGGCGGACTCGCCAATATTCGACATCCGCGCTTGCACGAGACGCTGATCTCAGGACCCATCGGCGGCATGTTGGGCGCGCATTTTATTGCGAAGATAATTGGCGCACCGAATGTCTTGGCGGTCGATATGGGCGGCACCAGCTACGACTTTGGCCTGGTGACCAACGGGACCTTCAATTTAAACAACGAGCCTGAGATCGCGCGTTTCAGGCTCGCGCTGCCGAGTATCGAACTCGATAGCATCCGCGGCGGTGCCGGGCTCTATTTATCGGTTGATCCCATCACCAATCGAATCATCATGGGGCCGGAAGGCGCCGGCGCGAATCCGGGGCCCGTATGCTTCGACCGCGGTAACAAACAACCGACGATTACCGATTGTCTCGCGATCAACGGCTATCTCAATAAAGACAATTTCTTAGGCGGCAAAGTCAAATTGAATTTGCTGATCGCGCAGAAGGAACTCAAAAACCAGATCGCGGATAAGATTGGCTTGAATGTGCACGATGCCGCCGATGGCATCATCAAACTCTGGTTACAGACCGCGCAAGATGCGACCCGGCGCGCGATCCAAGTGCGCGGCGGCGACGTCGCGGACTACGTCATCATGGGTTACGGTGGCGCGGGCCCGATGGTATTGGCGGGCGTGTCCGAAGGGCAGCCGTTCAAAGGGGTAGTGACCTTCCCATTCGCGGCGGCCTTCTCGGCTTTTGGTTGCACGACGACTGATTACTCGCATCGCTATACGCGCTCCAGCCTGTTCGCAATGGCGCACGATGCCGATACACCAACCAAGGAAACGATCGCCGCCGGACTCACCAAGTTGTGGAACGAACTCGAAGTCGAAGCCCGCGAGAGCTTCACCAGCGAAGGCATGGACCTCTCTAAAGTGGAGTACAAGCGGGTGGCCTTCGTCCGTTACGGCGGCCAGCTCGACGAGGTGGAAGTGCCGTTCGATCGGTCATGGCAGGGAACCGCGGCGGATGTCGATCATCTGCTCGATCGGTTCGAAGATCTCTACACCAAAATGTTCGCGAAAGCTGCCAAATATCCCAAAGCCGGCTACGCGATTTTCCAGGTCGCGCTGGTGGCGTCTATCGAAACCCGCAAACCAGAATTTCCCATCTACCCGGATCAAGGACCGACCCCGCCCGCCGCCGCCAAGAAGGGTGAACGCGAGGTTTACGTCAATGGCAAATGGCAGAAGGCCGGCATTTACGACATGGATCTGTTGGAGCCCGGTAATATCATCCCCGGACTCGCCATTTTGGAACATCCGGCAACTACGTTACTGGTACCCGGCACGCGCAAGGCGCGCGTCGACGGCCGCAAATTCATCTGGCTCGAAAACCTGTAAGCAGAGGAGATAGGCGATGAGCGCAATCCGACCCTTAATCGACGGCGTGGAATACATGTCGCTAAAAGCGCGCCTTGAAGGCGTGAAGCAACTGCTGAAATCCACTGGTTATTACAAAGGGATGCGCGACCTCCCGTTGAAGTCGCGCGACGTCATCCGTTTTGAACTGCTTTATTCGCGCCTACAGTCGATTGTCATCGGCTCGCAACAAGTAGGCTCCAAAGTGGCCTGCTCGCCGGGCACCCGCGAAGTCGGCGAATCGGTGGTCGGGCTCTATACCCCGGAAGGCGACGCGGTGGTTTTCTCCGGCGGCATCATGGTGCACGTGCACACCATGAGCCGGTTCATTAAATGGATGATTGCGCACGATTACGAAACCTCGCCAGGGTTCAAACACGGCGATATTTTCGAGAACAACGATACCTACATCGGTGGGGTGCATATTCCGGACATCATGGATGTCACGCCCATCTACTTCGAAGGGGAACTCGTGGGTTGGGCCGGTATGGTGACCCATGTGCTCGAAGTCGGCGGCATCACGCCGGGCAGTATGCCGGTATTGTCGGCCGAGCGGTTCACCGAGGGTCTTATCATCTGCGCCGAAAAAATTGGCGAAAACGACCAAATCTACAAGCACTACGAAGTCCGCGCCGAGCGCAGCGTGCGTTCGCCGGATCTGTGGATCTTGGATGCCAAGGCGCGTGTCACCGGCGCGTTGATGGCGCGCGACGAAGTGCTTTCCACGATCAAAGAGTTCGGCGTCAACTACTACACGGATGCGGTCAACGAATACATCGAGTCCGCGCGCCGTGCGCAGCTTGAGCGGGTCAAAACGATGCTCGTGCCCGGCGTGTACAAAGAAGTCACGACCTGCGATCAAATCATGGAAGGGCAGCCAGGTTTGTCCCCGCTCGCCGATGGTAATGTCACAATCATCGAGCCGCTCGAGATGACTATCGACGGCAAGGGCAAGATGATCATCGATTTCGATGGTTTTGGCTCATGGCGTTATTGGTCAGGGAATGCCACGCCGGCCGCGCTCGAAGGCGGATTTTTTGTCTCGATGTCGCAGGCGCTCAATTTCGATGGGCGCATTAATCACGGCAGTTACCTCGCCACCGAACTCAAGTTCTCCAAAGGCACGACGGTATGGCCGGATAACAAGTACGCCTCGACCTCACTTGGCTGGAACTTGGTCATGCCGAGCTGGGCCAACTGGTATCGCATGATGGCGCGCGCCACTTACATGCGCGGGTTCGTGGAAGAATCCTTCTTGTTCGGCGCGCTGACCCCGTGTTATGACGGCGGCGGGATCGATCAATACGGCAAGGTGTTTGGCGGTACTAATTTTGAATTGGCATCGCAGGGCAGCGGCGCGCGTGGTATCTGCGATGGGATCGATTTCGGGTATGTGCTATGGAACCCGGAATCCGACATGGGGAATGCGGAGATCTGGGAGCAGTTGTTCCCGCAGCTCTACCTTTCACGCAAGATTCTGCCGAACGCACATGGTTTCGGAAAATACCGGGGCGGTAACGGCTGGCAGTCTTTATTGTTGACGCATAACTCGCAACAGATGGTGGTCACCACCGAACTTTGCCAAGCGCGCGCATTTGATCATCAAGGGATCTTCGGTGGCTATCCGGGCAAGATCCATTACATCTACTTGTTGACCGATACGGATATCAAGGAGCGGATTGCGAACGAGCAAGAGCTTCCGACCGGCGAAGGCGATAACCCGCTCGATCCCGATTTCACGCGGCTAGTGAAAGGCAAGCTACAGATCTCGCACGGCAATATGACCGCGAATAAACCGCTCAAAGACGGTGACATTCTGCTCATGCAGTACCGCGGTATGGGCGGCTTTGGTGATCCGCTGGATCGCGATCCGGCGCTGATTGAAAAGGACTTGGAAAACGGCATCGTGACGCGCGTCATGGCAGAAACCATCTGCGGCGCCGTCATCGAACGCAATGAGCAAGAAGACTGCTGGACGGTCAACCGGGATAAAACCGAGGTACGGCGGAAAGAAATGCGGCTCGCGCGGATCGGTAAAGCCAAACCCGTCAAACAATGGATGACCGAACAAAAAGCGCGGATCGAGAAATACCAATTGCCGGATGTGGCGCTCGAAATCTACAAAGATGTCAGTTCGCATTCGCGCAAATGGCTGCGTGAATACCGCGAATTCTGGGGCTTTGACGAGTCGTTCTCATTTAATGTGCCGAGCATTCGCGACGTTAATCCATTTGCGATGCGTTCGGGCGAATCGCGCGTTGCCGACAATCCGCTGGAGTTTTAAGCATGGCCGGTCATGTCGTTGAATTGGACGAAGGAACACTCGGGCAGCTGATCGATGGTCAGCTCCCGTGGGATGATGTGCACCACATCCAATCGTCTTATAAGGATCCCAAACGCTTCGATACCTATGTGAAGGTGTTGCAGTCGCGGGTGTCGTGGCGCGATCCGATCGTGCTGCCGCTATCGCCGTATCTCACCATTGTCAAAAATGCGGCCGGCGTTTATGCGGTGAAATGTCTATGTGGCCAGGAGTTCGGCGACTACCGTCACAACTGGAAAACCTCTGCCCTCATCAATGTGCGCGATACCGAAGAAAAACTGCAGGAACTATGGCCCGGGCCGCGTTGTCCGGATCCGGAAAAGAATGAGATTCGGGAATTTTTTTGCCCGAACTGTGGACGACAATTAGAAGTCGATGCCGTCCCGCCCGGTTACCCGATCCTCGCGAACTTCACGCCGAATCTAGAAGCGTTCTATCGCGATTGGTTGGGGCGCGCACTCCCGTAGCGGCACTTAAGCGGCGTCGCTCAATCGACGCCGCTGCAAACGCGTCGATAACGCGCGGTCGAGCATGTCTGTGGTAATCGGCCCAAGTAACGCTTCGTCGATGTCGGCGGCGGCGAGCGCGTCTTCCGTGCGGGAATCCTCTAAGGCAATAAACACCGGCAAACGCGCACGTTCACGGTGGCTTGCTTCAAATTCCCGCAACATTCGCGTGAACGCCCAAACATCGAGACCGTCACCGCGGACGCGCGCGATTACCGCATCGACCGGCGGCATCCCGTCGACGATCATCACGAGTGCGCTGCGCTCGTCGGCCGCATCGACTGCCGCAATTCCCAGCTCGCTCAATTGCGCCGTCAGCAGCGCTCGAATGCTCGACTCAGGCTCCAGCACCAAGACACGTGCATGATGGGATAACAGTGGTGCGGGTGTCGTTACGGCCTCCACGGCTGGCGGCGGCAGCGATTCAAGCGGCCGCGCGACGAGCGCGGCCGTGAGTTTGTTGAGTAACAACGTACGCCGCACGGGTTTTGTGATCTGCCCGTGTGCATGGTGCGCAACGAGATCCGGCGCTTCCATCAGCTCGGACTCGGCGCATAACAATAAGACGCGTGGCGGTGGAAATTCCGGATGTGTCGCCACGGACGCGAGCCACTTAGGAAGCTTGACGCCGGGTAGGCATCGATCAACGAGCAGGATTTCAATTGGTGCAGCCATGCGGGTGGCCCTGCTCAGCAGCACTTCCGCGTCCTCTGTGCTTTCGACTTGAAGAGCGGACATGCCCCAATCTTCCAGCTGCTCGCGCAGGCTTGCGCCGACCGCCGGGGTTGACGTCAAAATCGCGACCCGCCGATTACCGAGCGCGGCGGTATCGCCGGTATCAAGGGAGGTGTCCGCGCACGCGAGCGGGAGATCGAACCAACGGCGATTGCCTGTCGCACCGCTATCCGCGCCCATGACGCCCCCCATCAACGTCACCAGTTTACGGCAGAGCGAGAGGCCAAGGCTGGTTGCCGCCTGGTGATTCTGCCGTTGCATCTCCTGACGCGACTCGCCCGCACCTTGCACGGCAAAGCGCACATGACTACCCGCTTCGGTGGTGCTTGCCTGGAGTGTGATTGCGCCAGGGTTCGTTTCCGCTGCTTGCCGTACGAGGTGATTTAGCACTTGCGCGATGCGCGCGCCATCGCCATGAAGCACGGACGGCAGGTTCGCCTTGGCCGCGACGATGATCTCGACCGATTTCTCGGCCAACGCTTCGGCGAATTGCATCGCCACCGTTTCGACCAGCTCTAACGGGTTGAACGGTGCGTTTGCGAGCGTGAATTGATTGGTTTCAATACGGGCATATTCCAGGATATCGGTCACCATGTGTTTCAACGTAGTGGCCGCGCGGTGAAGCGTTAGCACATATCGATGGTGCTCCGGTGCAAGCCTGGCATGTAGCAAGATTTCCGAAACCCCGTGCACGCCGTTGACCGGCGTATTCACTTCGTGACTCAGGCAGGCCAGAAACTGTGTTTTAAGATGATTCGCGGCCTCCGCAGAATCGGCGGCCGCGCGCAACGCGCGTTCGGTTTCCGCCCGAGCCGCCAGTTCTTGGCGCTGAAGATGACGCGACCAAGTGACACCGAAGAGAATACAGACGAATACGACGGTCATCGCGATCCCGCCGTGGCGCGCGGCGGCGATCTCGCGCTGCCAGGTGCGTGCATCGTAGTCGATACCAAGAACGGCCTCGACGGTGCCGTCCCCGCGCGCAAGCGGCCAATACGCGCTAACCCAAGTCCCCCAACGGTCGGTGTAAGGTTCGCCGTGAAAACTGCCGGTGCCGCGCAACGCGGCGGCGATCGCGGGGCCGCTAAGTTTCGTGCTTTCGCCGATTTCGGTGCGCGCTTCGCGCGCGCCCTCGAAGCGCCCGTTACGGTCATAGTCGGTTTCGGAATCGACGATAAGCGTAACGCTGTCCGGCCGCGCAGATGCACGAAAAGTATAGATATCGTTCACGAATTGATTTCTGGCGAGCCATCGCCGTTGCAGGTCGATCATCTCCAAATACCCCGGATCGTCGGCGGGGGTAGTGAGGGAAATGTTGCGGTGACCTAGGCGCTCCAGCTCGAGCGCGTATACGGGCGCGAACGACAACAGCAAATTCGCTTGACGTTCGCCGGCGCGACGGCCGAGGGTGTCAACGGCTACAGCGCCTAAGCCAAGCACGAGGCCGAGCACTAACCACGTCCACGCGGGCACCCCAGACTGGATCGTGCGTGTCTTAAACCAGTAATGAAGCGCGCCAAAGCTTCCGAGCGAGAGCACGGCAAAAGTCGCAAAATCCATGCGGGGGGTATTGGGCAGTTGAGGTACGGAGCATAGCGGCCGCATACCGTAGGAATTTAGCGACGCAGATGGAGCGAAAATGCCGGCACACGTTGTCGTTGGCCGCGCGCGCTTAAGTAAGCGTCTGCAACAAATCCCGCGCCTCCGTTAAATCGGGCGTGTCGTGTCCTTCCGTAAACCAGGCATAGCGCGGCGCGAGAACGGCGACGCCTTCCACGGCACGCTGCTGGCGATGGTACAAACGGGCGAGTGACGTTGCCGCGCGGAGCTCCCAGCCTTTTGCGCCCTGGGCTTGCGCGAGCGCGAGTGCTTCTCGGTAGTAGGATTCGGCTTTCGAATCGTCGTTTATTGCTTCGAGGATAGCGCCCTTGATGCGATAAATTTCCGCCAAATGCGCGCGTTCCTGGCCGTCAGGTTCGAGAAGCGCGGCGAGACTTTCGTCAATTAGTTTTCCCGCCAGGGCGAAATCCCGGAGCCGCGCGTGCGCTTGCGCGGCGACCGCTTTCATATAGGCAGTGCTGAGCCGACCTCCGTGTTGTTGATAGGGTTCGATGAGTTTTTCAAGCAGCATTGTGCCCTCCGTAAAGGCCTCGCTGCGCACCAAGCCGACCGCCTGCATGATCGGCGCCGTGAGGTCCGAAATAAACGGCAAGCCGTGCGCGCGCCCCAGTCGTTCAGCGGTTTCGGCGCGCGCGCGCATCTGTGCGCCGTCGCGCCGCCAATCCCACACTTGGCTCGCCACCATTAAGGTGTGCCCGAGATCGAACGGGTGATTACGAATACCCGCGTGGCGATCGGCGCGCTCGAGTAAGGTTACCGCGCGATCCGGAAACCCAACGATCCAGGCATTGATGGCGAGATATGTCAGGGCGGCGCTCGCCGGGTCCATGTTGATGACATCCGCGAGATGCCGATGCTGATCGGCGTTGTACAGCGCAAGGACTTGTTCTCCATGCCACTGCGATTGCGCGAACTCGCCACGCCAAAAGTGCGTGGTGCAGGCGGCGCGATGCCCGATGAGAGCGAGGTCTTTATCGGCCGCGACGATCGCGGCGTCGAGTATTTCTTGCACCCATCTGAGCGCATCCGCCAGCCTTCCTTGCGTCAACACGGCGTTCCACAAGCCATCGTAGATGGTGAGTAGCGCGTCCCGCCGACCGAGGCTCTTGGCGAGCGCGAGTGCCGGAAACAAATGTTCCCATACCTCGGGCGCCGACCACCCTTTAAGCGCCATCCACGTGGTGCCGAGTGGCGCGCGCAGTTCCAGTTCCTCACGGTCGCGCGCCGCGGAGGCCGGCAGTGCGGTCACAACGCCGAGTCCCTGCGAGAGATGCTTCAACGCTTCCGGGAGCGCCATTCGGCTCAATGCGAGCACTCCGGCTTTGCGCCATTGAAGCACCGCTTCCATCGCACGTTCAGCTTCAAAAAGATGGTGCGCTAGAAGCTCGGGTTCGGTCGCGACAAGGTACGGAAAATCAAGCTCGAGGATCTGGGCAACTCTCGCGTGCAACACGCGGCGGCGGCTTTTCAGTAGCGAGTCGTATGCCGCGTCCTGGACCAGTGCATGCTTGAACATGAATACCGTATCCGGCCCCAAGCCACGCCGAAACAACAGTCCGGAATTCACCAACTGCTCCAACGCCAAATCGAGCTCGTCCGGCGGTTCAGGCGCCGCTGCCAGGATCAGGGCATAGCTAAACTCGCGACCGATGACAGCGCCGATCTGCGCAATTTTCTTGGCGGACGGAAAGCGGTCCAAACGCGCCATCAGCGAATCGCGCAATGTCGCCGGGATTGTCAGTGGCGGCATCGGCTCAACTTGATATCGCGTGATTGGCGTCGGCGGTGTCGCTTCGAGCACGGCTTTGGTTAACTCTTCGAGGAATAATGGGATGCCGTCGGTTTTGGCAAGAATGTGCGCGATCGTCGCCTGCGGTAACTTGTCACGGCCGGCAATCTGGTGGATCACTTTTACACTTTGCGACGGCGACAATTTATTGAGATTGAGATGCGTGACATGCGACTGCCCGGTCCAACGCGCTTGAAATTCCGGCCGGTAAGTCAATGCGATCATGAGCGGCATCGAGGGCAGCTGGGCGACCAACGCATCCAACGCGTCGAGCGTCGTCGGATCGGCCCAATGCGCATCCTCGAATAACATCAACGTCGGACGCCGCAGCGCGAGTGTGTGGACGAGATCGACCAGCGCGCGGATCGCCTCGCTTTTGAGTTTCTGTGGCGTGCTGGGAAGCGGGCCGTCATTCTCGGCGCATGGGATCGATAGAAGATGTGCAAAAAATCGCAGGTCTTCCGGTGGACGCCCATTTTCCAACACGAGAAAACGTTTGAGCTTGTCGAGTTTGTTTGCAGGTGCTTCATGGGCCGCGAACTTGAGCGCACGTTCGAGATTATCGATGCCGGGATGCAGCGCACTATGCGTGTGGTAAGGCGAACACTGAAAGCGCAGGATGCCGGCCCCTTTGGCCGAGAGTTCGGCCAGCAGGGCGGTGAGGATCCTGCTTTTGCCGATCCCAGGTTCGCCGCCGAGCAAGACCAGCTGGCCGTGCCCATCGCGGGCGAGGCGCCACCGCGCATGCAACAGGGCGAGTTCGTGATCGCGCCCGACGAGCGGCGGCAACTCGCGCTGGCTCGCGGCATCGAGACGATGCGCGAACGGCACGCTGGCGAGGACCTCATAAGCGCGCACGGGCTCGGCGAATCCTTTCAGCGTTTGTTCGCCCAAATCGCGCAGGGTGAAGGCATTGCCGATGAGCCGCATGACCCGACCACTGACGATAACTTGTCCAGGATCGGCAATCGCCTGTAGCCGCGCCGCCAAATTCATGGTTTCGCCGACGGCACCTTCTTGGACCCGCATGACCACGAGCCCGGTCGCAATCCCGACTCGCGCTTGGATGCGCACACTGGCCGGCGGCTCGAGTTCCGCGAGATCGGTGAGCATTTTTAAGCCGGCGTGCACCGCGCGTTCGGCGTCATCCTCGTGCGCGACCGGATGCCCAAAAAAAGCGACGATACCATCGCCCCAGCGTTGAAACACGCTGCCCGCGAATCGTTCGATGGCGGTAGTACAAGTGGCCGAGTAAATCGTCACTAATTCTTGTAATGCCTCGGGGTCGATTTTTTCCGCGAGCGCGGTGTACCCAACCATGTCGCAGAACAGTACGGTCACATGGCGCCGTTCGTCGTCGAATGGTGTCGGCGAGTGAGTCCCCGACGCCGCTGTAAGCGCCCCCCCAGTCTCTCGCCATACCAACACGCCGTCTGGGCGATGGATGGCGACGCGGTCGACTTCGATGAGTTCGTGCCGCAGATCGTCGAGCGCCTGTTCGTCCAGCGCGAATTCGCGCTTAAGCAGCCGCTCGGAGACCTGGTGCTTGTCGCGGAGCAGGGCCGTGGCTTGTTTAACTATCTCGGAAAAACGCATAGGTCGCGCAGTTTACGCCCGGAAGTCTAGGGGTGAGCACTTCCGGTACGCCGATGGGCGAAATCATCCATCCCTCGTATAGTACGAGCACACAAAAATCCTCTGGAGGTTCCCATGCGTTTTGGCGTCATGCACGATTTTCGAAACCCCAAAAAATGGTATGTGCCGTCCCCCGCGTTCTATCAAACGATGATCGAACAGGTGGTGACGATGGAGCAACTTGGTTACGACCATGTATGGCTGACCGAGCATCACTTCACCGAAGATGCCTACAACCCGGTGCCGCTCGCCATGGCGTCGGCACTTGCAGCGCGCACGCAACGCATCCGGATCGGGACTTTTGTCATGTTGATGCCGTTTATGCATCCGGTGCGCGCGGCGGAAGAGGCCATTCTTGCGGACATTATCTCTAATGGACGGTTTGATCTCGGCGTGGGACAGGGCTACACGCATGAGGAATTCGATGCGTTCTGCATGAAGCGCAGCGAACGCGCGGCACGCATGGAAGAGGGGTTGACGCTGGTACGCAAATTGCTGGTCGAGGAAAACGTTTCCTTCGAGGGTCGCTTCACGCAAGTAAAAAACATGACCCTGATGCCGCGCGGCGTGCAGCAACCGCACCTGCCAATCTGGGTGGGAGCGCGCGGGCCAAAAGCCATCAAGCGCGCGGCGGAACTTGGGGCGCATTTGATGACGACGCTTGGACCGGATCCGGTGCCGGCCTATCACGCGGCACTAAAGGTGCTAGGACGTGATCCGGCGCAGTACAAGGTCGCACAGTTGCGTATGGTCTATGTCGCCGATACCGACGACCAAGCGTGGGAAGAAGCGCAGCACCATCTATGGCATGTGTTCGATTATTACCGCGGCGTGCTGTCTACTGCGGCGGATGTCGAGGGTGACGCGGCGCTCGCCGAGTGGCCGATGAAGCGCGCGGAAGATCTGCGCGGTTCCGCGATGGCCGCGGATCTATTCGTCGGCTCGCCTGACACCGTGGCCAAGAAGCTCGATAAGTTCTGCAACGACCATGTGTGCACGGAGTTCATCATGTCGACGCACCTCGCGGGGATCGATGTGCGCAAAAGCACGCGCTCGCTTGAGTTATTCGCCAAGCACATCATGCCCGCGTTCCGGTCACGCTAATGAAGCTCGGCGTCATGGTCCGCAACATGGGGCCGGCTTCAACGCCGGCCCTGATGGCCGAATGCACGCGGTATGCGGAAGCAGTTGGGCTTGACGATGTTTGGGTGTGCGATCACATCGCAATCCCGCCGGAAGAATCAGAAGGTTCGGGCGGACGGTACGTCGATCCGTTGGCAACGTTGGCCTACCTTGCCGGTATGACCAGCCGGATCGGCCTTGGCGTCACCGTGCTCATCGTGCCGTACCGGCCGGCGCTGCCGACCGCGAAGTGGGTGGCGAGCGTGCAGGAGTTGTCCGGCCATCGCCTGCAGCTTGGCGTTGGCGTCGGCTGGATGGAAGCGGAATTCAAGGCGCTTGCGATACCGCGCAACCAACGTGGGCGCATCACCGATGAGACGCTCGCCTTTTTACATCACTGCTTTGCCCAAGACGAAGTGACATTGAACGGTCAACGATTCTTGTTTAAACCGCGCCCGCCGCGTCCACCCATATTTATTGGCGGTAGCGGTGAACACTGTCTCGCGCGGGTCGCGCGTTACGGCGATGGTTGGATGCCGATGTCGAGCGAGCCCGCAAAAATTGCATCCGCCATTGTCGATCTCAAGTCACGCATGGCGGCAGCCGGTAAAGACACGCCAGCGGTTATTCCGTTGGGCGGCTTACCGCTCGACGATGAAGTGGCAAGTCGCGAACGTTTGGCGGGACTCGCGGAAATTGGTGTCACCGGCTTTGTGCAAGCCGCGCGTTATGCGACGTTTGATGAGTTCAAGGTGCAGGCGGATAGGGTGGCGAAACTCAAGACTTAACCGCTTGATCCGCAATCACGCCCTGTGCGCGCAGGAGGGGCATGACCTCCGCCTGAAAGCGGAGCGTGTCCCGGTAATACGCTTGATAGACCATGAGAACGCCATCGATCCCGATGTCATAAATATCTGTTATTTGTTTCGCGACCTCTTGCGCGGTGCCGATGACTGGAAAGGCGCCCGCGCCCAACGTCAGCATATCGAGAGTGAATTGATCGAACGAGCCGCTTTCGAGGCTTAAGCCGGTTAGCCAGTTATGGCTCGCGATTGCGTCTTTCTGCGCGATGATTTTGGCAACTTCGGCCTGCGCTGCTTGCGTCGTGTCGCGCCACAGAACAAACGGAAAGCAGGCACAGCGTAGGTGGCGACCACGCGCGGCGGCGCGTGCTTTTAAATCCCGCACGGTGTCGCGCGCGGAGTCGAGCGAGAACATGCTGATGAACGCCCAATCACAATGTTCGGCGATCAACGCTCGGGCATCCGGCGAAATACCGGCGTTGACGATCGGCGGATGCGGCTGCTGCACGGGTTGCGGTAACGAATACCCCCCGCGAATTTGATACCACGGTGAATCGTAGCTAAAACTTCCCGGTGGCGTCGTCCACAGCCCTTTTAGGATCTCAATAAAAGCACGCGTTTTTTGGTAGCGCTCGGCATGCGGCAGCAAGTCGACACCCATCATTCCGAACTCTTCCTTGCTCCATCCGCTAACCAAATTGATGCCCCAGCGCCCTTTGCCGATGTGATCGAGCGAGGCGCCCATCTTGGCAACGACCAGTGGATGAAACGCCGGTACGTGCACAGTGGAATACACCCGAATGCGGGAGGTGACGGCGAGCAGTGCCGAAGCCCAGGTCATGGTTTCGAGCGAGGTGCCCAAATAATCCGTGGCGCCGCCAAAACCGCGCCAACGGCTGACCGGGAAGAGAAAATCAAACCCGGCCTGCTCGGCGGCGAGCGCGATCCGCTTGTTCGACTCGTAATCCCATTCATCCTCCACGATGCGGTACGTGCTGAGGGCGGACATGTTGCTGCAATTAGGCATGAACAGGCCGAGTTGCAGTGGTGTGCGAAATTCAGACATGGGAAATCGCGGGTGCTGTTGATTGGTTGATGAGATTATCGCGGATAGTGTGCCGCTCAGGTACTCTTGCCGCACCTTGCGGAGTTCAGGGAGTTAGCTTTGGAAACGCGAACGTTTGCCGACGAACATGCAGTGGTCGAGTCCCTTGCCCCAAGTTATCCAGTCTATTGCCTCCGCTCCGCCGTACTGGCGGCAAACGCACAAGCTTTTTTGCGATTGTTTCCGGGGCAGGTGCTCTATGCCGTCAAATGCAACCCGCATCCGGCCGTGTTGCGCGGGCTCTATCGCGCGGGTATTCGCCATTTCGATACGGCATCGTTGCCTGAGATTGCTCTGGTCGCCGAGAATTGTCCGGACGCGCGCGCGTATTACATGCATCCGGTGAAGAACCGCGCGTCGATCAAAATGGCCTATATGGCTTATCGCGTACGGCACTTCGTGCTCGACCATGAAAGCGAGCTCGACAAGATATTGCAGGAAGCGCCTGGTGACGACTTGGTGTTGTTCGTGCGCTTGCGCACGGCCCCCGCGCGCGACACGGTTTACGATCTGTCGACTAAATTTGGTTGCGAACTCGACGATGCAGTACGACTTCTGCAGCGAATCGCACGGCGCGGGTTAACCGCCGGACTCGCTTTCCACGTGGGATCTCAATGCGGCAGTCCGCAGGCATATCAAGCAGGACTCGCATTGGTCGCGGAAGTCGTGCGTCGTGCGGGCGTGGTGCCGCGTTTTGTCGATGTGGGCGGGGGATTCCCCGCGCAATACGTGAACGACGAAGTACCTAGTTTGGCGGAGTACATGGCGGCGATTACCGTCGGTGCGCGGGAACTCGCGACGCTGGGTAATCCTGAGCTGATGTGCGAGCCCGGACGCGCACTTGTCGCGAATGCGTGCTCGCTCGTCGTGCAAGTGTTGCTGCGCAAGGACGATCGGCTCTATTTAAACGATGGCATCTACGGTAGCCTTGCCGAGATGTTTCTATCCCGGCTCCGCATGCCGGTTCGCTTGTTGCGTGCGAGCCAGGTGCCGCCGGCTGATTTTCAATTGTTCGGCCCGACCTGCGATTCGCTCGATGTTATCCCTGATACGTTTTCACTGCCGGCGGATGTCGGCGAGGGCGATTGGCTGAAAGTCTCGCAGGTTGGCGCATACTCCTATGCGCTCGCCAGCCGCTTTAATGGGTTTTATCCGGATACGCTGGTTGAGATCGTCGACTAAAGCTTCGTGTAGTAAGCGTAGGTTGGGGTGCGCGAAGCGAACCCCAACGAATCGCAGGCACCTACGTTTGATGTTGGGGTGCGCGGCGCTTACTCGAACCTACCGTTCATTGCTTCCGAATCAACTCGACGAGCGCAAATTCGTCAGCCATAAATTGCCGAGCTTCTCCTGTACCGAGTTTTGTTTGAGGCGTCCGCGTAAATGCGGGAAGTCGACTTTGTCGAGCGGTTGATCCTGGTTGTAGCAGGAGTACACGAAACTCTCCTTGCCGGTGACCGGATCGACGTGGCGACACATGCACTGCGCGCAAATCCCTTTCATCATGCATTGCATCGGTGAGTTGATCGAACCGATGGCGCGATGTTCGGGCTTCAAGTACGGCGCCAATACGCCGTGGCGGGCGGCTTTGACCGCCGCCATCATCAAGTCCGAACCGATCACCACTAACTCATCGGCATCCTTAAGCGAGACCGTGGTTTCGCCCAATTCTCCAGTGGCGTAGGCGATCATCGCTTCGACGATATTGCCGACAAAGGTTTTGTCTTGCGGCCGTCGCGGCGTGAGCGCGGTGGCACCCGGCAGTTTGTCGACCGACCAGACGATGACGTCCGCCGCGGCTTCGATATCGTCTTGCTTAAAGACATCGACGGCTTTCTTGTAGCCGGCGAAATAGACCACGCGATTACCGGCCGCGCGCATGGCTTTGCCGATCGAAAACAACACGGCATTGCCGAGACCGCCGCCCGCGAGTAGCACGGTTTGATCGCGTGGAATGTGCGTCGGTGCACCGGTGACGCCCATCACGATAACGCGCTGGCCAGGCTTCCAATCGGCGCACAAGCGACTCGAGGTGCCCATTTCGAGCGCGATGACCGAAATTAACCCGGCTTCCTTATCGACCCACGCGCCGGTCAGCGCCAAGCCTTCGGCGGCGAGCGTCGTGCCGTTGATGCTCGGCGCATCGGCTTCGAAATTCTGCACGCGATAAAACTGGCCGGGCTCGAAACCGCGCGCGGCATACGGCGCGCGGACCACCACTTCGATAATCGTCGGTGTGAGTCGCTCGACATGGACGACGGTCGCGTGCAAGGCGCTATCGAGGGTCCCGAATAAATCCGCGAGCGCGCGATCGCGCTGCGGTTGTAAGGCCTTATCTTGGCTACGCAATGCGTCAGCGAAAAGCGCCACCACCTTGGGGTAGCCATCTTTCGCGCTCGCCATCGCCTTCACGACATTGCCGGCATAAAGCGGATGGTTATCGCCATAGAAGCTGATCCGGCGACTGTGTTGGTGATACGACGTGAACGGCGCCACCGGCGTCAGTTTCAGCGTGCCGGCGCCGGAACCTGGGACTGCCGTGTTTTCCTGGAGATCGAAATCGCGAAAGAACTTGCCGGCGAGATCGAAGGTGCCGGGCTGTTCTTGTTCGTAAATGATATTCGGTGAAGTTCCGGCGGCGACGAACAGGCTGCGTAAGGGGATTTCTACGAGCGACTTTTCGCCGCCCTGCGCGGATTCAAATTTAACCGCACGCAAGGCGCCGTATTCATCCGCGCAGGCCTCGAGCGGATTCATATTGGGCGCGAGTGCGATCGACTCGGCGAGCGCTTCTTTGATTTCTTCGTGGTTCTGCCGATAGGCCGGCGAATCGCTGATCTCTTTGCGATAGAACATCGTGACGCCGCCCCAAGCGTTAACGAGTGGGGCGAAGTTCGGTTGTTCGCCTACGGCCCGCGCGCGTTCGCGTTCGGCGCGGATGGCGCGACCATGGGCCAAGAATTCATCGGCGATCGCAAGTTCCTCTTTATCGTACATCGCGCGCACCGTGGCTTCGCCGATCTGCGCGGCGAGGGTCTCAAAGCGCGCGAGAAATTTACTCACCTGCTTGGGGTAGTACGCGAGCAGTTCGGTGGTGGTATCGATAGCCGTCAGACCGCCGCCAATCACGCCGGCCGGTAGGCGCACTTGTAAATTCGCGAGTGCTGAATCTTTTGCCGCGCCGGTCAGCTGTAAGGCCATTAGGAAATCCGATGCTTTGCGAATCCCACGTAGCAGGTTGTTCTTAAGTCCGATCACCGAAGGCTGCCCGGCGCCGGTTGCTAACGCGATATGATCGAAGCCCAATGACCACGCATCATCGATGGTCAGTGTGCCGCCGAATCGCACGCCGCCGTAAGCACGGAAACTCTGCCGGCGCAGCAGCGTGAGGTAAATGACTTTTAAGAAGTTCTTATCCCAGCGCACGGTAATGCCGTATTCGGCGACCCCGCCGAATCCCAAGGTGCGACGAGTATCGAGATCTTCGTATAGCGTGCGGAAGTCCTTGATCGGCTGCGGCGCGCGGGACGCGCTGCCGATGAGCGTGTCGGCCAAGGGTTCCATTTTGAGCGCATCAATCCCGGCGACGCCGAAACCTTCGTTCAACAGGTAATGCGCGAGGGTATAACCGGCCGGCCCCAAGCCCACCACCAGAATGTTCTTGCCGTTGTACGGCAGCATCACCGGACGTTTGACGTTGAGCGGATTCCAGCGCGTCAACAAGCTGTAGATTTCGAACCCCCATGGCATGAAGAGCACATCCGTCAGCACATTGGTTTCGATCTGCGGAATATTAACCGGCTCGGTCTTCTGATAAATGCAGCCCTTCATGCAGTCGTTACAAATGCGATGACCGGTGCCTGGGCACATTGGGTTATCGATCATGATGAGTGCGAGCGCGCCAAGGTTGTCGCCTTGCCGGCGCACCAAGTGCATCTCGGAAATCTTCTCGCCGAGCGGGCACCCGGTGACCGTGACGCCGAGTGCGTTCGTTTTGAACGATGCCTCTTTCTTTTGGCGCATGCCTTTGGAGCACGAATCCGCGTCGCGATCGTGACAGTAGATGCAGTGATCAATCTCGTGATGCACGCGGCGCGCGCCAAAGCGCGGATCGGTCAACGAAAATCCATCGCGACGGCGCCGTTCTGCGATTGGCCCCATTAACGCGGTGAAGCCCGCGCGTGGGCTTTTCTCAAACGGCACGAGCGAGGCCCAGTCGGTTTTCTCGGGCTGGCGAAACAACGCCCACGCATGCGCGTCGGGCGCGAAACTCGGGTCATGTTCAACCAAGTGGCACCAGCGGGCCAAGGCGTCGCTCAGCGCGGCAACGAATTCGGCATCATCGCCGAGCGCAAGTGCGTCACTGAAGGCGGGATCGGACTTCGCGCCGAGCGCTGCACGCAAACGGGCTGTTTCTACGTCCGCCGCGGCATCACCGGCGCGCAAGAGGTTGCCGAGATCCAATAAACCAACCCCGGCTTTGGCGGTGAGAAACTCCGCATCGTCGTAGAGGTCGTCAACGCTGCGCGCTGTTTCGCACAGCGTCGTCATTTGTCGCGCTAAAAGGGCGCGATCCCAATCGGCAAGTACCGCGTCCTTGAAACGCTTGGCGAGTCCTTCGAGAACATCGTGCTTGTAGCGGAATATCGTCGAAAATTCGCGTGTAATCCGCGCGCGGTCTTCGGCCGCGGTTGGCTCAACGGCAAACAAGCGCGCGAGAAAGCGACCGACGACCGGCGCCGCTTCGACCAATAACTCAGAGATGGCTTCGGGGGATAACGACGCACCCTGGGTTGCGTGATAATCACGGTAGCGCGCGAAGAGCGCCGCATCATGCGCGGCGAACTCATCCTCGAACACGCCAAGTAAGGCCTGCAAACGGTCTGGCAGATAAAGATCTTCGTAACTAAATCCTGCAATACCGAGCGTGAGCGAGTCAGGTGTAGCGGGTAAGGCGGCGCGTTCATTCATGGGGTAATTCACATTCCAGGCGCAAATTGAGGAGGTACGGAAAGCCGTGCGGCGGCCGCATCTTATTCCATACGGTACCGTATGGAAAGTGCGGCAAGTCGGGATTATCTGTAGGAATTACTGGCCAAGGCGTGGAAAGCGCGGCGGGCGCTGTTCGATAAAGCTGGTCACACCCTCGGCAAAATCGGGGCGCGCGAAACTTTGACCCATGCGGGTAATCGCCTCCTGCATCGCGACATCCAGGGGCTGCATGAGTCCACGATAAACCTGTTGTTTGATTTCACGCATGGCGGCAGGCGATGACGCGGCGGCAAGTTCGCGTACATAATCGTTCGCGGTGTCCAATAGCGCACCATCCGGTACCACGCGATTAACGAGTCCCAGCGATAAAGCTTCGGCCGCGGTGACCTTGCGCGGATGCCACAGGAGATCGAGCGCACGCGCGGCACCGAGCAGGCGCGGTAATAACCATGAGATCCCGTGTTCGGCAACTAGGCCGCGTTGCGCAAATGCGCTGCGAAACACCGCGGATTCCGCCGCAAAGCGCAGATCGCATAAACAGGCAATAACGAACGCGAGACCTGCGCAGGGTCCGTTGACCGCGGCGATAAGGGGTTTACGGATCCGTAGCATATAAGCATAGGTGACGTTGAACGCCTCGCCCATTGCGAGATCGCCGGGCTCGGCATCGAGTTCCGGCGCGTTAGTATCAAGGCTGGTGGACTGTCCGGTACTTACCGTATTGGCAAGCGCTTCCGCGTCCATGCCCGCGGAAAATCCGCGGCCGGTGCCGGTGATAATGATCCCGACAGCGCGTGCATCGTCCTCCGCTTGGGCGAGCGCGTGGCGGAGTTCCGCAAGCATGCGGCGAGTAAGCGCATTCAAGCGCTGCGGTCGATTGAATTGGATCGTGGCGACCGGATCGTCAATCGCGAGGGTGAGTTCTTGGTACATACGCATTACTCGATTCATTGCTTGGCCGCGCAGCGTAGCAATACCACCGTGACGGCGTCACCAGGCCGACAGCAAAGTCCCATGAAAGACGAGACGACTCACCACGCACGGTTTGGTGGGGCAGGCTGCGGGTGAGCCGTCCCAAATTGGGATCAGTGCACCGTCAGCGATTCCGCTTTCAATACAACCTCTGTCACCAGCACAACCCGCTCGGCCGTGGCTTGGCTCATCGGTGCCGGGGGCGTCGAGCGGCCAACATCAGCGCCGTATTCCACCTCGCGGATCGCCCAGCGTCGGCCGGATTGCACTGATAAGCTCGCCGCTTGCCTTTCAATAACGCCAAGCGTTTCTTCGCGTAGCGATTGAGCCGCGGCGACGACTTGATGCGGTTCGCTCGCTGGCGCGAGCGCAAGGTTGGTTAGGCGGAGCTGTTCCCCGCTAATGGCATCAGCCAGTCTTTGTAGCAGCACCAGAGGCACGGCCGGGCTGATACGAGCGGTGGCGCGGAAAATAACTTCCGCACTGCCGCGCGCACCGATCACCCGGCCGGCTTCTTCCAGCGCCCACGCAGTGGCGAGCAAGCGGAACAAAGCGACGGAGGCTCGACTGCGCGCCGCCGTGTGGTCGGCCGCCGGGGGCAGCAGCACGCTCACGTTAACCGTAACCTCGAAGCTCTTCGGCGCCAGGGTGGTGTGTGCATGTACGCGAAATCGAAGCGTGTCGAGTTGCGCCAGCGTTGGGCTAAAGAACGGATAAGGCCGCGGGGCTTTGCGCATGGGATCTCCTACTTGGTTTCCACTCGCGAAGCAGCTTAATCTGGGCAGTGGTGCAAATGACGCCCCAGTGGCGAAATTCTATTCGCGAGAGATCCCGCGACAGGGTGGCGAAGCGCGCCGGGTGTTATCAGGTGTAATGCGAAAGGGCGCGGGTGAGTTCAGCGGCGACCGCGTTCCGCAATTGAGTAGGCGCGATGACTTCAACTTCGGCGCCGTGCTTCAAAATGTCCATGACCAATTCCGGCGTTTCGTGATACGGGATGGTGAGTTCAAAACGGCCATCGTCCAACCAGCGACTGGTCTGGGCCGGATGCCAAGTCTCATCGGCCACCCAACGCGCGCGTTCCGGGCTGAAACGCAAAATAGCGGAGGCGTCGGGCGCGCCGGAGAAAATGCCGTAGCTGCTGGACAGATGCGCGTCGAGGATCGCATCGTCAAGCGTCTCGCGCGCCTGGTGGGTGGCGATGGGCTCGCTGATACGATCGAGCGCGAACGTGCGTAAACCCGAACGGCCGTGGTCCCAGGCATCTAGATACCAATTATCGCGATAGTGAACCAGGCGCTGCGGTGAGACCGTTCGGGTGGTACGTGTATCCGTGCCGCGCGCGTGATAGGTAAATTGGAGACGACGTCCTTGGGCGAGACAACTCGCAATCGTGCGAAACACTACCGGCGCCACGGGTCGCGCCTGGGCTCGGATCAAACGCAGGCGATCAGTCAACTTGCCGCGCGCTTGTTGGCGATGGTCAAGCAGTTGCTCGATGCGTTTCTTGAGCGGCGCGAGTTCGGTTTCGAGTAAGCCCGGCTGGATCGCGCTCAACAGTTGGTGGCTGGTGAATAACGCGAGTAACTCATCGCCCGTAAACCACAGTCCAGGCAGTTCATAGGTCCCGCCGGCGGCGGTTTCATCATAGCGGTAAGCGCGCAGGTCGCGGTCATACACGATTGGCGCGTTTAAGTAATCGCGCATCGCGCGAATGATCCGTTTGGCCGTCGATTGATCGCATTCCAATGCATCCGCGAGCTGTTGCACCGAGCGTCCGCGGCGGGCCCGGGCGAGTTGTTTATGCAGCGCGTAAATACGATCAAAACGATCCATGCCGCTAGTCTAGCGGAGGTCGTCCGCGAGATGCGCTAGTCCGTGTGCCGATCTCGATGTGCGGAGACGAGCTCCGCCTGAATTTTGGCAGGCACGGCTTCATAACGGTTGAACCGGATGGCATAGCTCCCACTGCCGGCGGTGAGCGATTTCAAGCGTGCCTGGTAGCCGTTGAGTTCCGCCAGCGGGATTTCCGCCGTGATCGCGGCATGGCTGCCTTGCGTGTCCGTTCCTTGAATGCGCGCGCGTCTGCCGGCGAGATCGGCGGTGATATCACCGACTGCCGCGGGCGGCGCGGAGATTTCCGCGATGACTAACGGTTCTAACACGAGTGCGTTAGCGCGGCGTACGGCTTCGACGAAAGCGCTGCGACCGGCGGTGGTAAACGCGATCTCTTTCGAATCCACCGGATGGTGCTTGCCATCGTAGACCGACACTTCGATGCCATGCATTTCAAACCCGGCGATGACACCTTCATGCATCGCTTGGCGGACGCCCTTTTCAATCGCCGGCAAGAATTGACGCGGAATCGAGCCGCCCACGGTATCGTCCATGAAACGAAAACCTTCAAATCCGGGCAAAGGCTTAATCCGCAAAAAAACTTCCGCGAATTGTCCGGCGCCGCCGGTTTGCTTTTTGTGCCGGCAATGGCCCTCCGCGCCTTGGCTCACAGTCTCGTGATAGGGAATCTTGGGCGGCGCGGTGTTGACGACAACATGGAAACGAGCTTTCAAGTCCTCCAACACCACCCGAAGGTGTAAATCGCCCATCCCGCGAAGCACCGTTTCGTTCAACGCCGCGTGATGTTCGACTTTGAGGCTAGGATCTTCGGCGGCGAGTTTGCGTAGGGCATCCGATACGCGTTGCTCATCGCCACGGGCTTTGGGGGTTAGCGCGATGCCGTGCATTGGTCGCGGCAAGGTGATCGGGCGTAAATGAATTTGGTCTTCGTGGTGTGAATCGTGCAGCACGGCGTCGAATTCAATTTCGTCGAATTTGGCGAGCGCACACAGATCGCCGGGCAGTGCTTGCTCGATCTCGAAGGTCTCACGTCCATGCAGCTTGAATAGGTGAGCCACGCGGATTGGTTTCTTGGCGTCGTTGACCAATAGCTGCATATCTTTGCGCATGGTTCCCTGGTGAACGCGCACGATGCTGACGCGCCCGATGAAGGGATCGATATTGATTTTGAAGACATGCGCTAATACGTGATCTTGCGCCGCGCCGGTGACCCGCACACGATGCGCATCGTCATCGATCCCGTTATAGAACGGTGGTGGATTGCCCTCGGTGGGATTAGGCATGAGTTCACGGAATATTTTGAGTAGCTCCGGGATGCCAGCGCCGGACTCGGCCGAACAAAAACACACGGGCAGCAGGTGTCCTTCGCGCAGCGCTTGTTCAAATGGATTATGCAATTGCGCCGGCGACAACGCCTCGCCTTGTTCGAGATAAAGGGCCATCAGGGCTTCGTCGACTTCGACCACTTGATCGATAAGCCGCGTGTGGGCCTCGGCAACGGTTGAAAAATCAGGGTGGGCGTCCTGGGGCTTAAAGTAACAATCGACCACCGCACGACCCTGCTGCGCGGGAAGATTAAGGGGCAGGCATTCCGGCCCCAAGAGTTCGACGAGTTGTTGAAGGCACTTGGCGGGCGCCGCGCCGGGGGCGTCGATGCGGTTGATGATTAGGATGCGATCCAGCCCGCGTGCGCCCGCCCATTCCATGAAGAGCCGTGTGGTGGCATCCGGGCCGGTCACTGCATTGACGACCACCGCGACCGTTTCGACTGCGGGCAGTACAGCTAAGGCGCGACCTACGAAATCCGGCGCGCCTGGGGTATCGAGCAAATTGAAATGGTGGCCGAGGTGATCAAGGCTGACCAAGGTCGCTTTTAGCGAATGCTGCAGTTCGCGTTCACGTGGAAGATAGTCGCAGACTGTCGTGCCGCGGCTGATGAGTCCGCGCTGCGGGATCCGCCCGGTCGCGGTACACAGCGCCTCAATGAGCGACGTTTTGCCGGCGCCACTGGCGCCCGCCAAAGCAATGTTGCGGATGTCGTCAGTCGCGTACTGCGGCATAACCCCCTCCGTTTTTTGCACGCATTTGTTCAAAGTATAGACATCATATTTTTTGTATTTTTGGGACACCCATGAATCTAAGTTCGGTCGCTAAGTTCGAAGATAGGCTCAGCAGATAAGTTCAGGAAGATAAGTTCAGAGTTCAGGAAGATAAGTTCAGAGTTCAGGAAGATAAGTTCAGGACACCCACTGAGTTGACGCGGTCGATAAAGGGGGAATAACCTGGTGCAGCCCGGCAAGGAAGCCGGCGTGAAGTATTTGTTCGTTGAAAGGAGGTCAAGGATGACTCGTGCCCGTGCGTCTCTTGTGTCCGTGGCGGACACGCCGTATTACCACTGCATTGGCCGCTGCGTGCGGCGCGCCTACTTGTGTGGGGAAGACATCCTCACTGGCCGATCCTTCTCTCATCGCCGACAGTGGTTACTAGACCGTTTGCGGTTATTAACCGAGACGTTCGCGATAGAGCTCTGCGCGTATGCGTTGATGAGTAACCATTACCACTTGGTAGTTAAGCTTGAGGTCGAACGGAGCCAAACCTGGTCGGCGGAAGACGTGGTCCGGCGATGGTCCCGCCTTTTTGGGGGCTCGTCGTGGATTAGACGATACCTTGCAGGGGAGCGGTTGACGGAGGCTGAGGAGGCACAATGGGCGGATGCGGTGCCTAGGTGGCGCGAGCGGTTGACGAACTTGAGCTGGTTTATGCGGTGCCTGAACGAATGGATGGCGCGCAAGGCGAATCAAGAAGATGGCTGTACAGGGCGATTCTGGGAAGGTCGATTCAAGTGTCAGGCGTTACTTGATGAGTCGGCGTTATTAACGGCGATGGCGTACGTTGATTTGAACCCAATACGGGCCGGGCTTGCGGATACGTTGATTGATGCTGAGTTCACCTCGATTCAGCAGCGGCTTGGGGCGGGGGCCAAGGCTGGCTCGGCGGTGGCGTCTAACGGGTTACCGGCGTTACTGCCGATGGCGGATTTCCTCAGAGGAGCAAATACCGCGACGGTGCCTTTCCGCTGGCTGGACTATGTGGCGCTTGTCGAGCGGACGGGTCGGCTTGTTCGCATCGACAAACAGGGAACGTTAATGACGGAGTCCTTACCTATCCTATCGACCCTTGGCCTAGCACCTGACGAATGGGTGAAGACCGTGACACAACGGCAAACGAAGTTTGAGTTATTCATAGGCTCGGTGCGCCGCTTACGTGAACTCGCGGATGCGCGTGGGTGGCGATGGGTGCGGGGGATTGGGGCAAGTCGGCGACTTTATCGTCGCGCCAACGAATAACGCCTAAATTCACTCGCCAATTGGGCTTCAACCGTATCGCGGCAAATAGTGCGAGGGTGGGGCGCGTCCATGGTGAGCGGCAAGACTTGCTTCCGCAGGCCGTGAGGCACGAAATCTCGCGAAATTTGCGCTTTCTGTCTATTTAAAGGCACACCAAAAAAGCCAATGAGAGATTCAGGGCTAGGGGGCGCTGTATGTCTCAGCTTAAAACCACAAAATGATGGGTGTCCTTGGAGAAATTTCTTCAAAGAGATTAATGGGTGTCCCAAATGATTTCCCCAGCTTGAATCTATAAATGATGGGTGTCCCAGGGGAAATTAAATCAGTGTCCGCCCGCCATCCACGGCCCAGGATTGCCCGTTGATGTAACTCGCTTCGTCGGAGGCGAGATAGACGGCGAGATGGGCTACTTCTTCAGGGCGAATGTAACGCTTGAGTGGGACGGAGTTGATGAACGCTGCGGCTGCTTGTTCTGGCGTAAGCTTCATGATCTTTGCGTGCTCGGCGATGAAGCTCGTGGCCATGTCGGTATCGACAATCCATGGGCAAATGGCATTGATACGGATCTTCTGTGGCGCGAGTTCGAGCGCGAGGCAGCGCGTCAATCCAATCAACGCGTGCTTGGATACGTTATACGCGCTTTGATTTGGCGTGCCCCACTTCCCGGCGGTCGAGGCCAAATTGACGATATTGCCGCGCCCGCGTGCAATCATGCCGGGCAATAGGCACTGTGTCAGATGCATGACGGAAATGAAATTCACCTCGAACAAATCGCGAAAGTCTTGCGCGGTGTAATCGAGGAACGCGCGCGCGCGATGGATCCCGGCGTTATTGACCAGGATATCAATGGCACCGCGCGCTTCAGCGGTCTTGACCATCGCCGAGACGGTCGTCAAATCGGTCATATCGCAGGCAGCGGTGTGAACGACCACCCCGTATTCGCGAGAGAGCCGCGCGGCGGCTTGGTCCAGCGTCGATTGCGTACGCGCGTTTAAGATGAGAGTGGCGCCTTCCGCCGCATAAGCTTCGGCAATTGCGAGGCCGATTCCGCGGCTCGCGCCAGTGATGAGCGCCGTCATTCCAGAGAGTCGGTTAGCCATGTTTATTTCGCTCGCATAATTTTGTCGCGGATGAGTACCAAACGATCGTTACCGAAATACATATCGTCACCGTCCAAAAAAAAAGTCGGCGAGCCAAAACCGCCGCGCGCCATGACTTCGTCGGTCGTCACGCGCAGTCGGTTCTTGTAGTCATCGCTGCCGATACGCGCGTAGAAGTCATCGACATTGAGTCCCACTCGGGAAACGAGCGGACGTAATACATCATCCTGCGAGATATCGAGCAGATCCCGCCAATACGCTTGGAACACTGCGCGCGCATAGGGGATTAAGCGTTGTTGCTCGATCGCTAGAAATGCGCCGCGCATCGCTTTCACGCTGTTCACGGGAAATACCGGCGGTGCGCCGATTTCAACACCGACAAAACGCGCCCAGTCCTGGAGATCCTTCTTGGCATAGGCCGCTTTCAGCGGCACCGGCTTTTCACGCATGGCGTACACGCTTGGATTGACGGTATTAAAAATACCGCCGACCAAAATCGGCTTCCAGACGAGCTCAACGTCGAGCCCATGCAATAACGTTTGCGCTTGTTCGAACGCGAGATACGTCCATGGACTCGAGCAGTCAAAATAGAACTCTAGACGATGCATAGGTGCCTCCGTTGTCGTTGCGTCGCGCGTTATGCAATGGGTTCTTCGACCAGTACCACCAAGCCGGTCCCGAGTAAGAGCCCGCCGGCAAGCAGCGCCCACGCCCCGGACCAATGATGCGTCAAGTCGACATAAACCCCAAACAGTGGCGGCAATACGATAATGCCGGCGTACATCACGGTCATCGCAACCCCAATCGTGCGCCCTTGTTTCTCAGGTCCGGCGATTTCCGCCACCAGCGAAATCCAACTGCCGTGCCAGCCTAATGCATTAAAGGAATAAACGATCACGAGCACGCAGATCACCCACACGGGCGTTCCAAACGGCAAGAAGCCTAAAGCTAAAGAGCCAAGCGCGGAACAGACGCCGGCGATGAGTAACGTCGGTTTACGGCGTCGACGAAACAGTCGATCGCTCCAGACGCCCCACAGCAAACGACCGCACGCCCCGGCAATCTGCGCGCCGACCAGTAGTAACGCCGACGTGGTAATGGGGATGTGCTGTGTTTCTTTCAGATACAACGCGAGATATGTGACAAGTGCAAACTGCCCCAACGGGAGCAGGGCACCGGCCATCCCGAGGAGCAGGACATCACGCGTCAGTAATTCGGTAAAACGGTAGGCGGGAGTGGCCTGTGCGCTCGCGGCGTGCTCTGCGGTCGGTTTGGGATACACGCGTTGGCAAACCCCTGCAGTCAGCACGCAGAACATGCCGCTCACGACTATCGCAATACGCCAGCCAAAGCCAATGGCGAGAAGGGGCAGGGCGGCGGCGGCGAGCGCACCGCCGATGGGTATTCCGGTTTGCCGCAAGCCCATCGCGGTGCCGCGTTGCGCGGGAGGAAACCAGCGCATGACGGTTTTGCTGCCGGCGGGAGTCGAAAATGCCGCGCCGATACCTGCGATGAAGAAAATCGCGAGTGCGGCGACAAAAGACTGGGACAACACCACCGCGATACACGCGCTCCCCACCACATAATTGCCCCATACCAACGCGGCGCGTTCACCTTTGACGTCCACCAGCCAGCCGGCATAGAACAGAGCGGTGAACGAGCCGCCCATGATGGCGGAATTGAAAAGACCGACTTCGCCGCGCGTGAGGTTGAGGTCGGCTTGTAAGAAAGGCGCGAGTGTAGGCACGCCTTGGGTCACGATCGAGACCGCGACTTGCGCGAGCAATGCGAGCGACAACAGGCGCCAATGCTCAGGCAGCGAGCGAGTCAGGAGCAATGAAAATCCTTACGCGAATTGTCCGGCGCGGGGGCGCGTGGAATAGGGGAGCACCTTACGGCATGTTTCGATGAATCTATCGTGGGAACGCGAAACGTTGCTCGTATCGTCATAGCGGGCCATCACTGGTGGCGTGGCAATCCAAGACGCTGAGGAGTACTGATTTACCGTTGGATTGTTACGGCCCCTTGCGGGGCCTTGCAGTGTCGAAGTCAAGTTTGCTTACTTCCGCAACTTCCGTCGCATAATCTTGCCGCTCGCGGTTTTCGGCAGCTCGTCCACAATTTCGATTTCACGCGGCCGTTTGTAGGCGGCCATGTTGTCTTTGCAGAACTCGATGATTTCTTCACCCGTCGCGGTTGCCCCTGCTTTTAAACTGACAAATGCTTTGACCGACTCACCACGATACGCATCGTTCACGCCGATCACCGCCGCTTCGCGAACGGCGGGGTGCGTGTACAGCACATCTTCTACTTCGCGCGGCCATACCTTGTAGCCGGAGGCGATGATGAGATCTTTCTTGCGATCGACGATGTAGAACCATCCGTTCTCATCCATGAAACCAACATCGCCGGTGTGGATCCCGCGCGCTTCGAAGGTTTTGGCGCTTTCTTCCGGTTTTTGCCAGTAGCCCGGCACCACCATCGGCCCGCCACTGACGAGTTCACCGACCTCGCCCACCGGTAGCGCATTACCGTCGTCGTCGACGATATGCACCACCGCACCGCTGACCGGGACGCCAACCGACAATGCGCCGGTATTCGGATCAACCGGCGCATCGCCGCCCAAAGGCACCGCGTGCGTCGGACTCGTCGTTTCGGTCATGCCGTAAATGTTGTGGATGTAGGCGCCAAATTGTTTTTGAAACGCTTCTACCGTAGCCGGCGCCACCGGCGCGCCACCGCTGTAGACTTTTTTCAGCGTGGAGAAATTACGCCGCTTTGCGTCTTCGTTATTCATCAATGCGATGTACACCGTGATCGAGGCAACCACAAAGGTAGCGCCGTGTCGTTCGATCAATTCCGCAGTGGTCGCGGGATCGAAGCGGTAATACAAAATCTGCGCGCACGGCAACAAGAACGACGTGGTGATCTGCGCGATAAGGCCGGTGACGTGAAAAAGCGGCGCGACACCCAGGATGACATCCGTGGACGACAAATCCATCCAGCTGCGGTATTGCTGGGTGTTGTAAACGATATTGGCGTGCGTATTCATCGCGCCCTTCGGCGGACCGGTGGTGCCGGAGGTATAGGTCAAGAGCGCAGTGTCAGTGCCCTGGAAATCGACCGGCGGCGGCGTCTTGCCTAAGAATTCCCGCAAGGTGGTGAGCATATCGGCGGCGCCGGCGCAGGGCATGCGCTTGGAGTCTTTCAGGAGCGCCGGCCGGGTGTCGCCCAGGAACTCGAGTTCGGAGGTCGTGAAGACATGCTCGACTTTGCTTTCCGGCAACACGCCTTGCGCCACTTCGTGATACAGCGACTCCAACGTCACCAGCACCCGCGCGCCGGAGTCGTTCAAGATCAGCGCTACTTCCTTGTGGCGTAGCATCGGATTGACCGACACCATGACGCCGCCAGCCTTCCAGGTACCCAACATCGCGAGCACGAACTGCGGAACATTTTGCAAATACACGGCCACGCGCTCGCCGCGCTTGAAACCGCGGGACACCAGCGCACACGCAAAGGCATCGCTTAACCGATCGATCTCATCGGTCGTGACGGAGCGGTCGAAATAGTGGATCAGCACTTGGCTAGGCGAACGTTGCGCGGCCGCGTTGAACATCGCGAGCGCGTGCGGAAATTCTGGAACCAGTTCAGCCGGGGTGCCGGGGCGATAAACCTTGAGCCAGGGTTTTTGCGTATAGGCGTTCATGGGCGAATTCGATTTAAGTGATTGGAGAAGGGATGCACTATACCTAATCTAGACGCGACATCAGAGCACCCGCACGCGGCCATTGGCGTGTTCGAGTTCGATCTCCGCGAACTCCGCCCGCGCACGCCGGTGCTGAAACGACGCAAGCGCGATGAGCCAGACACGCACGATCCGCTGCGGCGGCTCGCCCATCGCGCGCGCGACATCGGCGCGCACCCACCGACTTTCGGTAAACCAAGTTCCGGGCTGTGCATTGCCTCGCCGCACCACGTAATGGGTTTCGCGCGCCGTCCATGCGCGCGTCGGACAGTGAAAGTGAGTGTCGGGTGCGAGTGCGGCGCTCCAGATCCAGGTGAGATCACGCCCGTTGTCGAATTCCGTGCCTATCGACACGTAATCGTGGGTGTGAACAGAATCTTCCGCGAGATCACTCGGCAGTTCATCCGCGCGCCAACGCCAGGTGAGGCGCGTGCTGTCATCAAGCGGCACATCGATTGGGTAGGTGAGGATGCCCTGTGCGTCGGCGGCGTCGACGCGGATGCCCTGCGCGGAGCCGTGAAATATTTCCGCGAATCCCGTTTCCAGCAGATATTCCCAACCGGTCGGTGACTCATAGGGCGTTTGCAGTCGCGTATGTTCGGCAGTGATGAAAGTATTTGCACATTCGCCCTTTAAGCGTGCTAACGCGTCTAACGCCGAATTGTTCCAAATCACCGCCCAGCAACCGAGTTTTCCACTCAACCGGGCATAAAGTTCGTGACCGGTGCCGAGGGTCCCGAAGCGATCGCGCCACACGCCCATGTAAATGCCGAGTTCGAGTTCACCGCTGATGTCAGCGGTGAAAGTCCCGCTCGTGGCCGCAAGATTGACGATGCGTCCACCGGGTGCGACACGCGCCCACAGATGAAATGAAGGCCCCCCGTGACGGTCCGGATGCCGCGCCGACCAATAAATTCTGCCGGCGGCGAACAGGGTGAATTGCTGACCGCGGCGCACCTGCAGTCCGGTGCGCTGCCACGGCGGTTGGTGACCCGGCAGTTCGAGCCAAGCGAGCGCCGCTATCTCAGGAGGCGGCAGGGAGGTTAGCGGCAGCAGCACCTCGCGTAACGTCGTGAGCGCTTGCATGTCGGTTGTCATTCGTGCCTCGACCCATGGATCAGCTTCGGCGTAGGATACGGGAAACTCACCGCACGAGGCCGCCATGCTGACCTATCTACCGCAAGCAGAAATCATTAAACGAACAGGATTAAGAATAGTCCTAGTACAAGGCCTGCCGAGTCCCTGGGGCCAATCGGCCAAAACTATCTTCGAAGTGAAGCGACTCCCGTATGCGGCGGCCGCCTGGGCAGCCGGCGAAACCAACGACACGATTGCCGATTGGGCGCATGCCGACAGCGCACCGGTCGTCGCGTGGAACGACGAGCCGCCGATTAATCGATGGTTGGATATCTTGTTTCTCGCCGAGCGGCTGGCGCCGACGCCGAGTCTCATTCCGGCGGATGCCACGCAACGCGCGCTGATGCTCGGACTCGCACACGAAATTTGCGGCGAGCAGGGGATTGCTTGGAACCGACGGTTGCAGATGTTTGCGCCAATGCTCGATTCCGGCCAAGCCCCGCAGGGCGTGCAACGCATGGGCGCCAAATACGGTTATAGCAAGGCCGCAACCGCGCTTGCCGGTGAACGCACGGCGGCGCAGCTCCGCGCGCTATCGGCGCAACTTCACGCGCAAACCGCGCGGGGATCCCACTATTTCATCGGCGATACCTTAAGTGCACTCGACATTTACTGGACGGCGTTTTCGAATTTGCTCGCGCCGTTGCCGAAGGAGCAGTGTCCGATGCCGGATGACTGGCGACCGATGTTCGTCGCGCAAGATCCGGCCATACAGCAAGCGCTCGATCCCATTCTTCTCGCGCATCGCGATCGCATCTTCGCCGCGCATTTCCGTAATCCGATGGAGCTCTAGTCATGGCCATCCGCGCCGGCTTCGGTATTGCAAACTTTCCGTTCGATGGACCGCGTAGCTGGTTTGAATGGGTCCAGCTGCTTGAGCGTTACAAGGTGGATTCGGTGTGGCAAACGGATCGCTTGGTGTCGAAAGATCCGTATCTGGAAACGTTGAGCGTTATGGCGACGCTCGCCGGCTGTACCGAGAAAATCAAATTCGGCATGAACGCGATTGTGGCACCCTTGCGTGATCCACTGGTGCTCGCCAAGCAATGCGCGACTATAGACTATCTGAGTAATGGGCGCCTGCTGCCGATGTTCGGCGTCGGTTATCCGAACGCGATCGAGTGGCGAACCACTGGACAGAACGCGGGGGATCGCGGCGCGCGCTCGACCGAGATTTTCACTTTACTGAACATGCTCTGGAACCAAGAGTCGGTCACCTTTGAAGGCAAGTTCTATCAATACAAAGACGCCTGCGTGACCCCGCGTCCCATCCAGCAGCCCTTACCGTTGTGGATCGGCGGGAATGCCGATGCCGCGCTCAAGCGCACGGCGCGCCTAGGGACCGGTTGGATAGGCGGCATTACCACGCCGGCGCAAGTCGAATACGCGATTAACACCATTAAAACAGAAGCCGCGGCCTGCGGCCGAAGTATCGATCCGGATCATTTCGGCAGTTCGCTCGCGTTTCGCATTGGCAGCGTGCACGATCCGGTGGTGAGTTCGTTTCCGTTGGTTAGGCGGGCGGGGATTGGTGACGAGATCGACCTGCGGCCGCTCCTCGCCATTGGGTCGGCCAAGGACATCATTGCACGTATCGAAGAGTACAAAGCCGCGGGCGCCTCAAAATTCGTGTTGTTGCCGATCGCGATGGGCGACCGGGACGTCTTTGACCAAACGCGCCGGGCCTGCGAAGAAATTCTGCCGGCGATTGAGGATCGATGACGATGAGCGAGGCTTCCATTCTGACTGCACTAGAGCATGGCGTGCTCACGGTGACGCTCAATCGACCGGCGCAATTGAACGCCATGAATCTGGAGATGTTTGAGCGTTTTCACGCGGCGCTTGATGACGCGGATCGCAATGATGAAGTGAGAGCGCTCATTATCACAGGCGCCGGTCGCGGCTTTTGTGCCGGCGCTGATTTATCCACCGGGCGCGAGGCCTTTGGAACGACCAAGGGCGACAATATCGATCTACATCGCGATCCGGGCGCGTTGCTCAATCTGCGGATCTACCGCATGCGTAAACCCGTCATCGCCGCGATCAACGGTCCCGCCACCGGGGTTGGCTTGACGATGACCTTACCTTGCGATGCGCGGCTCGCATCGACCACGGCCAAAATGGGATTTGTCTTCGCGCGACGGGGCATCGCGCCGGATGGGTGTAGCTCGTGGTTCGCGCCGCGCATTGTCGGCATCAGCCAGGCATTGCAGTGGTTCATGAGTGGTCGCGTGTTCGATGCGCAAGAAGCCTTGCGCGGCGGTCTAGTCGCTGAGCTCTTGGCGCCTGAAGAACTTATGCCGCGTGCGCGGGCCATTGCACGCAGTTTGTTCGAAGACAGTAGTCGCGTCTCTGTTGGCCTAGTGCGTCAGTTGTTGTGGCGGATGGCGGGTAGTGCCGATCCGCTCGATGCACTGCATCTAGAATCGAAAGCGTTGTGGTACATGGGGAAGAGCGATGACTCCAAAGAAGGCGTCGCGAGTTTTATGGAAAAACGCGCGCCTGAATTCCCACTTCGCG
Source organism: uncultured Klebsiella sp. (assembly GCA_964555355.1). Classification (GTDB taxonomy): domain Bacteria; phylum Pseudomonadota; class Gammaproteobacteria; genus CAIKBL01. The sequence continues at coordinate 203,568 of CAZKRY010000007.1, read as the reverse complement.
TTTCGACGGATTTTCCGGACTTTCTTTAATTTATTACTAACGAGACTTCGTCGAATACATGCTGAGCGTCGTTGCCGGCGCATCAAACGTATCCGGTCGAGAGACATCCCAAAACACTTTGAACACCGGCAAACGCGGGACGCCGCTGAGCAACTCACCGGGTTGCGCCCAATGATGCAGTGCGGCGAGCGAGCGGATCTCCGTTGAGGAAACGCGTCGGATCACGTGCTCAGGTCCGAGTTGATTGGGGTGATTGAGGCCCGCCGCGGCCAGCAACTCTTTCAGCGCGTGCAAGGTGTTCTGATGAAACTGCACGACGCGTTCCGCTTTATCCGGTACCACCAGTGCGCGCATGCGCTTGGGATCTTGCGTGGTGACCCCGGTGGGACAGAGACCGGTGTGACAGGTCTGCGCCTGCAGACAACCGAGTGCAAACATGAACCCGCGCGCCGCGTTACACCAGTCCGCGCCCATCGCGACGGTGCGCGCGATGTCGAAGGCTGTGACGATTTTGGCCGATGCGCCGATTTTCACCTGCTCGCGTTTGTTGATTCCGACTAACGTGTTATGGACCAGGATTAATGCCTCACGCAGTGGCGCGCCGACGTGATCGGTGAATTCAAGCGGGGCGGCGCCGGTACCACCTTCCCCACCATCGACCACGATGAAGTCCGGCGTGAGCTCGGTTTCAATCATGGCTTTGGCAATGCCGAACCATTCCCAGGGATGTCCAATCGCGAGCTTGAAGCCGACGGGTTTACCGTCCGCGAGTTCGCGTAAGCGCGCGATGAATTGCAAGAGCTCGTTTGGACTGTTGAACGCCGAGTGCCGCGCCGGCGACACGCAATCGACCCCCTCTGGGACGCCGCGGGCAGCGGCGATTTCAGGTGTGACCTTGGCCCCCGGGAGAAGACCGCCATGGCCGGGCTTCGCACCTTGCGAGAGTTTGAGCTCAATCATCTTGACCTGGTCGAGGAGGGCGGTGTCGCGAAAACGCGCCGGATCGAAACGCCCCTGTGCGTCCCGGCAACCAAAATAACCAGAGCCGACCTCCCACACCAAATCGCCGCCCGGCTCTCGGTGGTAACGCGAAATGGAGCCTTCGCCGGTGTCGTGAAAAAAATTGCCGCGGCGCGCGCCTTCGTTCAAAGCCAGGATCGCATTGGCGGAGAGGGCGCCGTGACTCATCGCGGAGATATTGAACACGCTCGCCGAGTAGGGCTGGGTGCACGTGCGGCCACCTACCTCGATACGAAAGTCGTGACTCGTGATGCTGACCGGTGCCATTGAATGGTTAATCCACTCGTAGTGCGGCTCATAGACATTGATTTGCGTGCCGAACGGGCGTTTGTCCGGCGCGCCTTTTGCGCGTTGGTAGACGATCGAGCGTTGCGCGCGGGAATAGGGAAGTTCTTCCGTGTCAGATTCAATGAAGTACTGGCGGATCTCCGGGCGGATGTATTCAAAGAAAAAGCGGAAGTGCGCGAGCACCGGATAGTTTCGCCGAATCGCTTGACGCGTTTGGCTGTAGTCTAGAAAGCCAACCAGCGCCAACCCCCAAAACGCTAGCGCAGGCCAGGTAAACCAGCCGGAAAACAGGAGTCCAATCAAGCTGATGGCGGCTAGCGCCACACAGATCGCCCAGGCCCAGTAGCGTTGCGGCAGCCTTGCTTCCAGGGTCGCGAGCATCGAGCCCCCTATGATTTCGGATTGAAAACGATGATAGCAGCAGAAAATAGCGCGGGCTTTAGCCGGCCATTTCGGGCATAATTTCGCCACTTTCCCGTGAGGCAATATTCCAATGAAGCTCTCAGGCTATGCCCCTCGTTCGTCCGCGGACGGGTCGATCCATTTCCCAATCCTCGAATGCTGGAACCCGGTCACCAAGTGCGTCTCCATTGCGGCGGACGTCAACGGCAAACGTGTGCTTTGCCGGGTCCCGGAGACCGTCCTCAAGAAGCGCTTTGGGGCCATTCAAGATGGCGGGCCGACCGCGCAAGTGGTGGCGAACCGGCGGGTGATTGAAGCCGCCGCCACCGAGTTAATTCGACGCAAAGCCTTCACGCCGGACGGTAACGTTGACATCAAGCTGGAAGATTTGCGCGAAGTGAAACTCGCCGCGACGGCATGAAGATTTAGGCGAACTGAACTAAGTCAAACGCGGAGTTAAGCCGCGCGCAAAAAGCGACTTGCTACTGCCAGCACGCGCTTTATCGCTTGCTCATCTACATCCAAATGCGTGACCAACCGCAGACGGCGTCCGGGTAGCACTTGGATGCCATGGGCGATTAAGTGCTCGGCGAATCCGTTGGGCGGTGTGACGAACACCATGTTGGTGGCAGCCAGCACGACGTCAATCCCTAACTCCCGTAACCCTGCGGCGAGCAGGGCGGCATTTGCGTGGTCATCGGCAAGTCGTGCGACCTGATGCTGTAACGCGTACAAACCAGCCGCCGCAAGTATTCCCACCTGACGCATCCCACCGCCGAGCATCTTACGGGCCCGATGGGCGCGTGCTAGGAATGCCTTAGTGCCGAGTAATAAGCTTCCAGCGGGTGCACCAAGTCCTTTCGACAAACATACAGACACTGAGTCAAAGCCTTGTGCTGTAGCAGCCAAAGACCGATTGAGCGCGATGGCGGCATTGCAGAGGCGGGCGCCGTCAAGATGCGACGCGAGGCCTTGCTGTCTAACAAATGCCAAGGCAGCTGTGACGTAAGCAGGGGGCAAGACCCGCCCGGAAATCGTGTTCTCCAAGGCCAACAAGCGCGTCATCGCGAAATGCGCGTCGTTTGGTTTGACCGCAGCGGACAGATCCGCCAGCGCAATGGTTCCGTCCGACTGATTGAGTAGAGGTTGCGGCTGGATTGAACCCAATACCGCCGCGCCGCCGCCTTCGTATTTGTAGGTATGGGCCTCCTGACCGACCAGGTATTCGTCGCCGCGGCCGCAGTGGCTCATCAAGGCGGCCAGATTGGATTGCGTGCCGCTTGGAAACCATAACGCTGCCTCAAAACCGAATAACTCAGCCGCGAACGCCTGTAGTCGATTAACCGTGGGATCGTCGCCGAACACATCGTCCCCGAGTTCCGCCGTGGCCATTGCCTGACGCATGCCGGGGGTAGGGCGAGTAACGGTATCGGAACGCAGATCGATGAGCATGGCGCGATTCTCGCGTATTCCTGAGCCGTTAGGGAAATCTTTCGGTAGTACTTCGCATCCTGGGTTTGCACCGTTACCCGTTCGGGCTAACATCGGCTCAGGTAGGATTCAGTCGGCCGCGCGCGAGCGAGGCATGACACGCGCGAGTTTCTTCAAACGTAGGCTAGGAGGCCACGTCCATGCAGCACGGACCGTTCTACGAATTTGCAGTAGCCGCTTTTCTCAGCCTTGCAACGGCTGTTTCCGCAGCGCCGCTCAATCTTGTCCGCGTTACAGTGGGGTTATCTAAACCCGTTTACGTGACTGCGGCGCCAGGCGACAACGATCATCTCTATGTGGTGGAACAACATTCGGGCCAAATCCGCGTGATGGACCGTACCACCGGCGTCATTTCCGCTTCACCCTTCCATACGATCGGAAATATCACGAAAGGCGGCGAACAAGGCTTGCTTGGCCTAGCCTTCGATCCGAACTACGCAACCAACGGCCACTTCTATGTGAATTACACGGATTCCAATGGGGACACGCAAATCGAGCGCTATTCCCGCTCAGCCGGCAATCCGCTGCAAGCGGATGCGACATCAGCGCATAAGATCATGTCGATTGACCAACCAGCGAGTAATCACAACGGCGGTTGGTTGGGATTTAGCCCCAACAACGGCTATTTGTACATCGCATCCGGCGACGGCGGTGGTGGTAACGATCCCAACAACCATGCACAGACGATTACCAACGACAAGCTCGGAAAGATGCTGCGTGTGGATGTGCACGGTGATGATTTTGTCGGAGATGACTCACGCAACTATGCATTGCCGCCGACCAATCCATTTGTGGGCGGGGCCGGTGACGACGAAATTTGGGCCTTCGGGTTGCGCAACCCATGGCGCGCAAGCTTCGATCGCTCGACCGGTGATCTATACATCGGCGATGTCGGCCAAGGTGCACGCGAAGAAATCAATTTCCAAGCTGCGAACGCGATTGGTGGTGCGAACTACGGATGGCGATTGCGCGAAGGATTGATTCAGACGCCCGGGATTGGTGGCCCTACACCACCGGGCGCTATCGATCCAATTTATGACTACCCGCGCAGCGATGGGCAGGCGGTGACAGGCGGTTATGTCTATCGCGGGCCGGATCCCGCCTTGCGAGGCGAATATTTTTTTGCCGATTTTGTCTCCGATAACCTGTGGAGTTTAAAGCGCGATGGCAATGGTGTATGGCAAGTCACCGATTGGACGAATGAACTCGTGCTCACCAATCTGGACGGTTTGCCATTGGGAATTAACACGCTCGGCAACATCTCGTCGTTCGGTGAAGATATCTTCGGCGAACTCTATATCGTCGATTATGACGGAGAAATTTTTCGCGTGGCGCCCGTTCCGCTACCGGCTGGGATCGCACTGTTGGCGTCCGCGACGGGCTTTTTGTTGACACGGAGACGCGTTGAGTCAGTCAGCATTATCCGCGGATAGGCGTTGCCGCTAAGAGGCGTGAGGCACGCGCGAGTCACAATTTTGGGGGCTTCGCGGGTAACGTCAGTGTGTAGGTCAGCGCGTCGCGGAGCCACGATTTTAAGCGTTTGGGATCGCTGCAATCGGCAATCGGGATCGCCACATACTCTTTCATGACGCGACCTTGCATGGGCGCAAACGTTGCCGCTTTTCCGGCCGCGATACGTTTGCCGGCTTCCACTACCCCTAAACGCACACAAATATTCTTTTCATGTAGGCCACAGAACATGTTGCCGTTTACAAAGGCACAGGGGTAGCCGAACATCTTGCGCGGTTCGACGCGTGGATCTTGGGGGAGTGCCGCGGCAAACGCCGCTACGTGACTTGCAGGCGCTTTATCCCATTTTTGAGTGGCCATGCGTTTCCCGTTCCTGTTAGCTAAGCGGTGGCACGTGCGCCCGCCAGGGCTGCGCGCTTTCGAGTTGCGATGCGACGCGGAACAAGGTGGCTTCGTCGGCGTAGCGTCCGATCAACTGCACGCCGACAGGCAACCCATCCGATGTCCAGTGTAACGGCAGACTGATTGCCGGTTGGCCGGTCATATTGGCGATAGCGGTAAAACGCGGGATGTCGCCCATCCGTTCGGTGGCTTGTTTCGGGTGTTTGGGATCGAAGTCAAACCAACCTAACGGCTGCGGCGGTTGCGTGGTCGTCGGCGTTAGCCAAATATCATAGGTGTCGAAGAACGGCGCGACGTCACGGGCTAGGCGTTGCATATCCTGGATCGCCAAGAAAAGATCGGACGGGCGGCGCTCGGCATCGATCGAATACATTTTCCAAGTGTGCGGCTCGAAATCGTCTTTCGTGGGCGTACGTCCCGTTCGACGTTGCCAGTCCCGGATCGCCCACGCGACCATGCCAAGCCAAATTGTCGTAAACATCTCGTTGAAACGCGAGGCGTCGAGGCGCGGTGTCGCTTCTTCCACGTGATGGCCGAGTGATTCGAGCAATTTGGCAGTGTTAATCGCGGCCTGTTTGCATTCGGGGTGAACCGGTGTGCCGGTGATGGGAATTGTACTCAGCGCAATTCGCAAGCGGCCGGGAGGCGCGCCGATTTCCGCGGCGAAGGGCCGTGCCGGCGGCGGCGGATAATAAGGCGCACCCGCATCGGGTCCGGCAGTCATGTCGAGGATCGCGGCGCTATCGCGCACGGTGTGGCAAACCACATGTTCGCAGATGAGACCGGCGCCCATGTCGCCATAGTCCGGACCTAACGGGTTGCGGCCGCGGGTTGGTTTCAAGCCCACCAGTCCGCACCACGCCGCCGGGCAACGAATCGAACCGCCGCCGTCGTTGGCGTGGGCGACTGCGGTCATGCCGGCCGCGACCGCCGCCCCTGAACCACCGGACGAGCCGCCCGGCGAATAGCCAAGTTTCCACGGATTGTGTGTCTTGCCAAACAATGTGGGCTCAGTGGTTGGCTTGGAGGCAAATTCCGGCGTATTAACCTTACCGACGATCACAAAACCGGCGCGACGATATCGCGCGACGAGCGCGGTGTCGCGCGGCGACACATAGTTCATGAGGTAACGTGAGCCTTCGGTCATGCGCGTGCCTTCGTACTCGGCCAGCATGTCTTTCAGCAGCAGCGGCACGCCGGCGAAAGGCGCATTGCGATCAAGAGTGGTGAGTGTCGCGCGGGCACGCTCGAAAAGCGGCAGCACCACCGCGTTAATTTGTGGATTCAAGCGCTCGATGGCGGCGATTGAGGCATCGAGCATTTCCGCAGGCGATACTTCACCACGACGGATGACGTGCGCTTGCTCAGTGGCGGAAAGACGCATCAGACGGTCCATGGGTGGTTCCTTTAGTAGCGATCTTGCAAAGAATTTAGCACATAGGCGCCGGGTGCCGCGCTATCGGAGGTTTCTCACGCGTTTATGCGTCAGCGAATCAGTGCGCGCGATGACTGGCAAAGGCCAGCCTATCGAGTACCGCCATGAGCAAGGCGGAAACGACAAAAGCCATGTGAATGACGACGTACCACAGGAGTTTGTCGTTTGGCACGCTGCGAACTTCCATGAACACCCGCAATAAATGAATCGATGAAATGGCCACGATGGAGGCGGCGACTTTTAGTTTTAGCGTGTTGGCGTCGAGCTTGCCGAGCCAATCAAGTTTATGCGTGGAGTCGTCCAGATCGATGGACGACACAAAGTTCTCGTACCCGCTGAACATGACCATCACGATGAGGCTTCCGACCAACGTCAAATCGATAAGCGCGAGCACCGTGAGCACCAAATCCGCTTCGGACATTTCCAAGATGTGGTGCATGACGTGCAAGAGCTCTTGAAAAAACTTGACGCCAAGCGCGAGGACCGCGACCGAAAGGCCGAGATAGATGGGCGCGAGCAGCCAGCGGCTGAGATACAACGCCTGTTCGAGAATTCGTTCGACGCGAGAGGGTTCGATCATGCTGATGGACTACTCCTAGAGGCCGCTTGCACGAGCGGTTCTGAATTTCGAAACGAGGCTTTTATGCGAGCGAGTATCGCTTGATGTGCGTAAACGGGTTTATCCGCGCTCTCGCCGACCGCGGGATTATTATGAAGCGCGCGTAACACGTAAAGCGCCGTACGAAGAATTCAGCGCGAGTGTCATCGCGCCAGCACGCACTGGCAATTAACACGAGCGGCGCGAGCACGTGCTCGCGCAGGTCGAAGGATTAGTGGCGCGGACCCCGTGGGCGATCGCCGCGCGGCCCGCCGTGGCCCCCACCGCCACCACCGGCTTCGCGTGGTTTGGCAGGATTCACGCGTAATGGGCGACCATTCAACGGTTGCCCGTCGAGCGCCTTAATCGCGGCTTCGCCTTCGCCTTGATTGGACATTTCAACGAAACCGAATCCTTTGGAACGATTGGTTGCGCGGTCGATGACGATTTTGGCCAACGTTACCGCGCCGTAGCGCTCAAACGTCGCTCGCAACTCTTCTTCTTTGAGGGTGTAGGGAAGGTTGCCGACGTAGATATTGATAGGCATGGAAAACCTCCGCGTGCCCTTGGGCTCAATAACTTTTCAACGTCGGCGAAGGCACGCGTCGCGAAGTTGAAGACGAGTCTGCGCTCGTTTGTGTGAGCCGTGCACTTCCTGCGCAGGGCTTAAGGAGACTGTAGCAACGGAATTCTAAACTGACAATGTGGATTTGCCGTGCGCTTATGGCTTGCGCGCGCGGGTCGAAGGTGCGCGAACGCGAGGATTTGCCGGCAATCCGGTGTGCTGGGTGCGGAAGCGCGCCGCGCGTTTGCCTTCCGGCGCATCGCCGGTCCCGCGTGGCTGATAGGTCGGGATCAATTGATCGGCGCGATTACCGATCAAATCGGTGCGACCCATGCGCTGCAAAGCGGCGCGCAATGTCGGCCAATTGTTTGGATCGTGGTAGCGCAAGAATGCTTTATGCAACCGGCGGACTTTGAGCCCCTTCGGGATCGGCACGTCTTCGCTGACACGACTCACTTTGCGCAGCGGATTTTTCCCCGTGTGGTACATCGCCGTGGCAGTCGCCATTGGTGAGGGGAGAAACGCCTGCACCTGATCGGCGCGATAGCCGTTCTGTTTGAGCCACAACGCGAGTTCCAACATATCCGCGTCCGTGGTGCCGGGATGCGCGGCGATAAAGTACGGGATCAGATACTGCTCTTTGCCGGCGGCGCGCGAGTACTTTTCAAAGAGTTGTTTAAACCGGTAATAGGTGCCAACGCCGGGTTTCATCATTTTCGACAACGGGCCTTCTTGTACATGCTCTGGCGCAATTTTGAGATACCCACCCACGTGATGCGTGACAAGTTCCTTAACGTATTCCGGAGATTTGATCGCCAGGTCATAACGCACGCCGGACGCGATTAGCACTTTCTTGATGCCGGGTAATTCGCGTGCGCGTCGATAGAGCTTGATGAGCGGCGTGTGATCGGTATTGAGATTGGGACAAACATCCGGAAACACACACGACGGCCGGCGACAGGCACTTTCGATAGCCGGACTCTTGCAAGCGATGCGATACATGTTGGCGGTAGGGCCGCCGAGATCGGAGATGACGCCAGTAAATCCGGGGACTGAGTCGCGGATCGTTTCGATTTCACGGATAACCGAATCTTCCGAACGATTCTGAATAATGCGCCCTTCATGTTCGGTGATCGAACAAAACGTGCACCCGCCAAAGCAGCCGCGTTGGATCGCAATCGAAAAACGAATCATCTCAAACGCCGGGATTTTCGCGCCGGCATAAGCCGGGTGCGGCACGCGCCGATAGGGGAGCTCGTAGATACTGTCCATCTCCGCGGTGGTCAAGGGAATAGGCGGGGGATTCAACCAAACGTCGAGCTTGCCGTGACGCTGGACCAGCGCGCGTGCGTTGCCTGGATTTGACTCCAAATGCAGCACGCGCGAAGCGTGTGCGTATAACACCGGGTCGGCTTCCACCTGTTCGAAGCTCGGTAGTCTCAAGACGCTCGCGGCGCGCTGGTCGCGCTTGACCTCACGCGCGCGACGCACGAAACGCAGCGGGATTTCATTCTCGTGTGGCGCCGCCGCGGCTTTGGTCGAGGTCGGTTCTAGCGCATAGGGATCGATTGGCGGATTCATTGGTCCCGGCGCATCGACCGAAGTTGAATTCACTTCAATCCAACCGGTCGGCGGCGCTTGTACCAACGCCGTGCCGCGCATCTCAGTGATTGCAGTGATGGTTTCTCCCGCCGCCAAGCGATGTGCAATCTCGACAATTTGTCGCTCACCGTTACCAAACACCAGAAGGTCCGCTTTGGCATCGAGCAAAATCGAGCGCCGCACTTTCTCTGACCAATAGTCGAAATGCGCCACTCGTCGCAAACTCGCTTCGATGCCGCCGATGACGAGCGGTATATGGGGAAACGCTTCGCGGGTCCGTTGCGCGTAGACGATCACCGCGCGATCCGGGCGTTTGCCGGCGGCACCTTCCGGGGTATAGGCGTCATCGCTACGAATGCGCCGATCGGAGGTGTAGCGATTCACCATCGAGTCCATATTGCCGGCGGTCACCCCAAAGAAAAGTTTGGGCCCGCCGAGTCGCGTGAAATCCGCGGTCGAACGCCAATCGGGCTGCGCGATGATGCCAACGCGAAAGCCTTGCGCTTCAAGCAAACGCCCGACGATGGCCATACCGAAGCTTGGGTGATCGACGTAAGCGTCACCGGTGATCAGGATGACATCACAAGCATCCCAGCCGAGGGCCTCCATTTCCGCGCGAGACATTGGCAGAAAGGGCGCAGGGCCAAGCCGGTACGCCCAGTACTTGCGATAAGAGAAAATATTTTTTGCGCTGTCCATCAGCGCATGATATGCGAACGCAAAGTGTTTGGCGCAGGCGCAGCAGCGCTGCTTCTGCGCGAGGCAGGGCGCGGGAGTGATGGTGCCTGGCGCCTGCTATCGACAGCAGTCGCCAGACTTCATTCAAAACGGCAGCGTTTAGTGCTGGTAACCGCCGGTACGGCGGGGCGGACGCGCCGGGCGATCTTCGCGCGGCTTTGCTTCATTGACGCGCATATTGCGGCCCTTCAGCGGCTTCTCGTTCAGGTTCTTAATCGCTTCGTTGGCCTCACCGTTGTTCGGCATTTCCACGAATCCGAATCCCTTGGATTGTCCGGAAAACTTATCTTTGATTACGGTTGCGCTCGATACGGCGCCGTAAGCACCAAAGGCTTGCGACAGGTCAGCATCGGTCACGCTATAGGCCAAATTTCCAACATAGATATTCATTCAGTCTCTCTCATCATTAGAACGTGGGGTTGTCATCAATCGCGTTGTCGAGAAACCAACCACACAAATTTCTCGTCAATGAATCGCCGCGCGAGGCGAATATCAAAATCAAAAATCACGTTCTGCGGATGCCTAATTTCGGAAAGTCGGACTGAATAAGATGGCCGCTAGAGCGCAGAGTCGGAGGTGATAAAAAAGGGTAAAAAAGCTTGGGTGAGCCGAATATTACATGGATTAAGACTAGACGCCAGCTTTTTTTGGCGCGAAGGTCGACACGATACGGCTCAATAAAACGCGATTAATCACGGTAACGAAAGTGAAACGCGTCGCCCCGTGACTCAAACCAGCCTACCGACGGCGCGGGGAAATGGGTGCCCAAGACCAACGTGCCGGTGTCGGCATAACGATTCAAAAAAGCCCGGCGCGTGTGCCCCGCCAGCGCCGGATTATCGTCATACAAAAAGTTCCATTCGGGGTGCGCGCATTGCAACGGGCTATGGATCAGATCGCCCGTGACCACCCCTTGTTCACCCTTAGAGACAAGGCGTACAGCACAATGGCCGGGGGTATGGCCGGGCGTTGACTCAAGATATAGACAATCGTCGATCGCGTAGTCGGTGTCGACCAACACGCCGCGCCCGGCTTCCATGACCGGCACGACGTTCTCCATAAACACCGGATCCTGCTTCTCGCGATACTCGCGTTCGGCATACGCGTACTCGTCTTTAGCGAAGATGTAACGCGCGTTGGGAAAGGTGGGCACCCAACGCCCGTTGCGCATTTGGGTGTGCCACCCGCAGTGGTCGAGATGTAGATGGGTGCAAAAGACGTAGTCGATCTGTTCCGGTTTGACGCCTGCGGTGGCCAGCGCGGTGAGATAAGTCATGTCCTCACGACCGGCCCAGCGCTTGAAGCCGGCAAATGACTTGTGATTCCCGATACAGGTATCGACCAAGGCCAGAAAGCGGGGCGTACGCAGAAGGTAGCTCTGGATCGGCAGAATCAACTTGCCGGTGTTGGGACACATCGCGCGCGGTACCAGCCACTCCAGATACGGCGCAATCGCCTCCGGCGTCGCTTCGGCGAACATCTTGTCCGGCGCTAGGAAGGGTTCATCGAGTTCAACGATTCGCGTGAACGCCATGTCGCCCAACGTTATCCAATTCATCGGTGCTCTCCTCACGACGCTGAAGACAATTCCTACTCGCAGTTGCGGCGCGTTTGATATGGATCAACGCACGCGCCGAACCGCTCAGCATCCTAGCTAACCGAAGCGGCAATGAAAACGATGAGGAGAGAGTGCGATGAAAGTTGGGGCGTTCTATTTACCGTCGATCGGTAGTTTTGCCGACATCCAGCAAGGCATGGCGGGTCGGAGAACCGATCTTTATCAACAAATGCTGAAGGAGTTATCTGAACAGATCCGCTTCATGGACGAACGGGGATTTTACGGCGTCGGTTTTACCGAGCACCATTTTCATATCGAGGGCGAAGAAGTCTCCACCAATCCCATCATGCTCGATCTGTACTTCGGCATGCAGACTCAGCAGATCAAGCTAGGCCAACTTGGGTTGGTCTTACCGTCACACAACCCAGTCCGGATCGCCGAAGACATTGCGATGCTCGATCAAATGACCAATGGCCGCGCGTTTGCGGGATTCGCGCGCGGCTATCAACCACGCTGGGTCAACGTACTTGGCCAACAGATCCGTGGATTGGATGGCACTTACACCGAACAAGACTACGAGAACCTCAAGAAAGACCTGTACTACGACCACTTTGACATCATCATGAAATGCTGGCAGAACGACGCGTTCTCGCATCGCTCCCGCTTCTGGCAGATCCCGGCGCCACACACCAAATGGGCCGCGGCGGAAGTAACGCGTAACTACGGCGCGGGGCTCGATGAGAACGACGAGTTGACGGCAATCGGTACCGTCCCCGCAACGTTCCATCGGCGGATCCCAGATCTGTTCCAACCGTTTAGTGTGTCGGAATCCTCGATTCGCTGGGCGATGGAGAAGGGGTTAGTGCCAGTGACCATTTTGACGCACCCCAAAGTCGCGGAAGCCCAGTTTCGCGCGGCGCAGGAAGCGGCCGCCAACGCCGGTCGTAATCTCAAGTTTGGCGAGAAAGTAGGGCTGGTGCGCGAAGTCATTGTGGCCGATACCGACGCCGAAGCCGAGGCGATTGCGCGCAACGGCGGATCGATAATTTGGTGTAATTTCTTTGCGCCATTTGGCTTCAACGCGGCGGTCGCTGCGCCCGGCGAGGGCGCCTTCGACGTGCCGAACAATTTTGAATCGATGGCCGAGCGGGGGCTTGTGATCTACGGTAGCGCGGACACCGTCAATCGGAAGCTGGAGAAACTATTCAAAGAACTTCCCGCCGAATACTTTTGGATGTTTACCTACAACGGGCTTATTCCGCAGCGCGCGATGATGCGTCACCTTGAATTGATGTCCAGCAAAGTTCTGCCGAATTTTACGGATTCGATCGGGGGGCGGCGGAAGGCGGCGTAAATGAATAAAAGACCCTCACCCTGCCCTCTCCCGTGCGCGGGAGAGGGTGATTCGAAACCTCTCCCATCGCTTGGCGACGCACAAATCAAAACGGCTCCTAGCGCTCGGGGACGCACAAATCGAAACCTCGCCTAGCGCTGGGGGACGTACAAATCGAAATCTCGCCTAGCGCTCGAGGGACTACTAATCGAAACCTCTCCCACCGGGAGAGGTCGGCGCGCAGCGCCGGGTGAGGGGCAGCGTTTCTAAGCGCGTGGCGTGAATACCCTCATCTCTGCCCTCCGGCTTTGTGAGTAAGGGCATCGAGATTTGCGCTTCCGTGCACACGAGGCGTACACGCTGTCTGTTGTCCCGCGTGTGATGGCGCGACAAACCTTACGCCCCATGACACTTCTTAAATTTTTTGCCCGAGCCGCACGGGCAAGGATCGTTACGCCCGACATCGCGCGTGGGATTGCGGGCGGGTGCCTCGGCGTGATGGTGATGATCGTGGTCGAGGTCGTGATTGCAATTGGGGCCATGCACATGGTCGTGTTCATGGCGATGTTCGTGCGTCATAAGAATATTCTCGATTAGGCAACGCGCCTGGCAAAGGCGGCAAGTTCGCGATTAAAACGTTCGGGGGCTTCGATGAACGGCCCGTGGCCCACGCCGTCGTACCAGGAGAGTTCGGCATGCGTGCAGTGGGCTTTCGCAAGTTCCGCCATCGCCGGGAGCGTCACGGCATCTTGTCTGCCATGTGAAATCAATAGCGGAACTTTGAGATTGCTTAAGATGGCGGTGGTATCGATGGGTTTCTCCAGCAACGCGGCACGCACGGGTTGCGATACGGCAATGTTGTAACAAAGCGCCGTTTCGTAATCTTCGCGCGAGAGCGGTGCGGTAAAGCAAGCTGCGACAAATCGACGCATGCCCGCGATATTCTCGGCGAGATCCGCAACACTAAGTTTGGGCAGCACTTCGCCGAGTACTTCGCCCAACAAAGTGCCGACGACTTCCGGCATCACCCGGCACGCCCCGCCGACAAAGTTAAGGCCGGCGATCTCCGCGTCACCATACCGTCCCGCGTGCATCGCGGCGACAAGGCTGCCATAAGACCAACCGATGATGACCGGTCGCGTGACCTTGAGTGCCAGCAGAATCGCCTGCAAATCGCCGGCCCAATGTTCGGCGCTTTGATACAACGCGGGTTCGTTCGGCGCCTCGGATTGCCCGTGGCCACGCAGGTCATAGACGATGATCCGGAATTCGTCGGCAAGTGCACTTTGATACTGGCGAACCCAGCTTAAATAGGACTGCGACCAGCCGTGCACGAAGACGAGCGGCCGACCGTTCGTTTGACCGTATTCGCGCACGTGTAGCTTGAGTCCGCCGCTACCGGGAATGGTGTGAATCTTCATCTCGTAAACGTCCGTCGCCGGTGAATTCATACTTTAATCGCGAGCAGGTCTTGCAAATGCCGGTCGACCTGCGCGAGAAACGCCGGTTCAAAGCCGGTCAGTACCAAATGTCCGGCAAAACTTTTCAATAGGCGCAACTCGCTGCCTTTAATGAGCTTTTGCTCCGCTTGGCAATCGCGCGGCGGAAAAAACATATCCTCATCGATAGGCATGACAAAGGTTTTGGCGGTGATGCGGCTGAGCGCTTTTTTGAGATCGCCGCCCGTATGCCGGCTGACATCGCCACGCTGCCACTTCCACGCCATGCATAGCAGGTCGTTCGGATCCATCGCGGTAAAGTACGCTTCAAGAAAATTCGTCATGAAATCGTCGATCGAACTAAAGCCCAAGTTGCGCCAAGCCTCTTGTTTGAAATATTCGGTGCTCAATCCCATGACGGCCCACAACAACGCGTGACGGCGTAATCCTTGGCGCACTTCCATATGCGAGTCGTACCAACCGGCACGAAATCCGGGATCGCTCGTGATGGCATCTATCAGACTCTGCGTGTAGAGAAAGTCATGTGGCGTATTTTTCGCGGTGCCCGCAATGGCGGCCGCGCGCAACACCATCTCCGGATAACGCACCGCCCATTCGTAAGTTTGTTGCGCCCCCATCGAACCGCCGACCACCAGCGCGAGCCTATTGATGCCAAACAGTGCCGTCAGCATTTGATGTTGAGCGCGCACATCGTCGCCTATGCGCACGTGCGGGAAATGCCCGCGTCCCCCATTGCCCGGTGTATTGTGCGGGGACGACGAGAGTCCATTACCGAGCTGATTGATGGAGACGATGAAGTACTTGGTCGGATCGAGCGCGCGGCCTTTGCCAATATAGGCCTGTTCAAACACTTTGCTGGTGCCCGAATACCACGTGGGGATGAGGATGGTGTTGTCTTTGGCTTTGTTAAGCTTGCCCTGCGTGGTGTAAGCGAGTTGGGCGCCACGTAGCGTGCCGCCTTCTTCCAACACAAAGTCGCCGAGCGTGTAGTGTTGATACGGACCTTGCAGTTCTTGACTGTAAAACGGATTGTCGAGCATTTCTGCAAATCCTTAGGCGAGTTTTTGTTTCAACCAGGCGCCGAGCTTGGCGATCGCGGCGTCGGCTTCCGGCATGCCGCCGGCGGCGATTTGGAACACGTGCTGCATTTCCGGGAAAATCTCGAGTAATACGTCCACGCCGGCTTTTTGGGCACGCGTGGCGAAACGCGTGGAATCATCCAGCAACACTTCTTCATCGCCCACTTGAATGTAAATCGGCGGCAGGCCCTTGAGATCGGCATACAACGGCGAAGCGTAGGGGTCGCGCGTGTTCGCGCCCTGAAGGAACGCGCCGACCATCTGCTTGATTCCGATAGGGGAGACGATCATGTCGAGCGCCGCGCGGGTAGTGTAGGACTCACCGGCGCACTCCATGTCGGTCCACGGCGAAATTGGCGCCAAGGCTGCCGGTAACGGTAATCCAGCGTCGCGAATTTTGAGACCAGTGCCGAGCGTCAAACCACCGCCGGCGGAATCACCTGCGATCGCAATATGCTGCGGCTTGATACCCTGGGCCAATAGCCATTGATAAGCCGTGACGGCATCGGTGACTGCCGCCGGATGCGGGTGTTCAGGAGCCAGGCGATAATCGACGTTGAGTGCGCGGCAGCCTGCCGCTTTCGCGATATGGCCGACCATCTTGCGGTGCGTTTCGGCCGACATCAGGACATAGCCACCGCCATGCACATAAAGTAGCACGCGATCTGTCGCCGCGCCGTCCGGCGTCAACCACTGTGCCGGTACGCCACTGGCATCCACCAAGGTGCAAGCAACACCGGTCGGTTCGCTGGTCAGATTGCCGAAGGCAACCGCGGCGGCGCGAATTTCTTCCAACGAGCCCTGAGGTTTATTGATGCTTTCGTCGCGAAATCGGCGAAAGGCCTCTTTGAGTTGTACGGCTTGGGGGCTGGCCACGGTAACCTCCGGCTGATAGGGCGCTAAACGGATCGGAATGGACCGCATTGTGAGTGAGCGGACTGCGCCAGGCAATCGGCCGGCTAGGCTATGATGGCAGCCGGTTCCAGCAACGTGCTGCCGTTTGCCATCGCGACTCGCCATGAAATTCTTCGTTCGCTGTTTGACCTGGCCGATCGCCTTGTTGGCAATCGGCGCGATCGTGTTTGGCTTTCTCGCCATCGAGCGCGCACCGCGCGTCGCAACCACTCGGGCGTTTGACGCACCGCAAGTCGCGCGCGCCCGCGCGCTGCTTGCCGAACATAATCCGCAACGCCTGCGTGACGGCGATGTCAAAGCACTCATATTGAGTCGCGAAGAACTCAAACTAATCCTGGACTACATGTTGGAACAAATGGGCCGCGGGGTCGCGCAGGTGAAAGTCGACGACACTTGCATGACCTTGACACTCACCAGCGAATTGCCCGACAACCCACTCGGCCGCTTCGTCAATTGGTCGGTGTCCTTTACCGAGACGGCGGATACGCCACGCTTACGGCATTTGCAAATCGGCCGGCTATCAATTCCCCGCCAACTGGCGGTCCCGGTGGTGGGGGGATTGCTGCGACTTGCTTATCTCGGGCTGGGACTCAAAGACCCGACGAAATTCGTACATGTGGTCGCCTTCGACAAAGATAAGATGACGCTGCAGTACCAATGGCAAACCGAGATTGCGGAAGCGGTTCGACGCCAACTCATATCACCGGAAGACGTTGAGCGTTTGCACGATTTTCACCAGCAGTTGGTGTCCTCGCTGAAGGGTAAAAGCGGGCGCGTGAGCTGGGCGGAGATCGCACGACCGGTCTTTGCCTTGGGCGTTGCGCGCGCTGCGGCCGGCGATCCGGTGGCGGATAATCGCGCCGCCTTATTAGTGCTTTCTAGTTATGTTTCCAATCGCAAGTTGTCCGCGCTCGCGCCGGCGGCTGCCAATTGGCCGGTACCCCCACGGGTGACGGTGCTCGTGCATCGGCGGGTCGATTTGGTCAAGCATTTCGCGGATTCCGCGGCGTTGGCGGCCACCGGCGGTCAAGCGATCGCCAAGACCATCGGTTTGTTCAAGGAAGTCGATGACTCCCGAGGTGGGAGCGGCTTCAGCTTCGCGGATCTCTTGGCCGACGAAGCCGGCACACGGTTCGGTAAGCGCGCGACCGAATCGCGGGTGTTGGCGCGCGAACTGCAAAAGCGCGCCGCCGAGACGACGGGTGACGAGGCTTGGCTACCGAATCCGCGCGGCCTGCAGGAGCAAATGAGCGAAGCGGATTTTACCCGCCGCTACGGTGGTGTTGATGGCGCCGGTTACCGCGCGGTGTTGCAAGATATTCAGCAGCGTATCGAAGGCGTTGCCCTCTATCGCTGAATCTTTGACGTCTGAACCTCGTTTGTCGGGTCGGACGGTTGAATGGCACCATGCGCCGATTCGATGGCGAGCGTGCTCATCAAGACGAGTGCGAATATCAAACTCATGAGATCGAGTAAAAAGCGGCCGGGAATGGTGGTTCGTTGCATAAATTGGTTAGCGACACGCGGCGATCGGCCTTGAGTCGCTTGCGCCGCGAACCCGTGATGCAGTTGGCAACTTTGAACGCGGCGATGCCGCAAAGGGGAATTTGATGGACTACGAATTCATCCAGGTTGCGTGCGATGGGCATGTGACGCGGATTACGTTGAATCGGCCGGAAGTACTGAACGCACTAAACCAAGGCATGCACGATGAACTACAACAAGCCTTCGATACGTTTGCGGCCGACGACACCCAATACCTAGCCGTCATTCGTGGCGCCGGCGAACGCGCCTTTTCCGCCGGCAGCGATTTGAAATCGATCGCCAAACGCGGCAAGCCGCATGTCTATCCCAGATTAGGTTACGCCGGCCTCATCGAGCGTTTCGATCTCGACAAACCGCTCATCGCCGCCGTCGACGGCGTCGCGGCGGGGGGCGGCTTTGAGATAGCACTCGCGTGCGATCTGATTATCGCGACCACCCGCTCGCGTTTCGGGTTGCCGGAGCCGTTGGTCGGGGCGGTCGCGCTGGGCGGCGGCATGCATCGGTTGGCACGCCAAATCGGTTTGAAACAAGCGATGGGCTTAATCCTGACGGGCGATCTAGTATCGGCAGTCGAAGGGTTTCGTCTGGGTTTTGTGACGGCATTGGTTGAGCCGGCCGAACTTGATAACACGGTCGATGCGTGGGTAGCGCGGATTCTGCGCTGCGCGCCGCTCGCCACGCGCACTTCCAAACAAACCGTCATGCGCGGGCTGGATGAGCCGTCGCTCGAAGCCGCGATGCGCAATCAACGGCATTACCCCATGTTCAAGACATGGTACGAATCGCTCGATCGTTTAGAAGGCGCGCAAGCGTTTGCGGATAAACGCGCGCCACAATGGCAAGGAAAGTAACCTCATGATCCGAATGCCTGCAATGAGTTTGGCCGCGCTTCCCGGGCGGCGCCTAGCAACCTTGGAACTCGCCAAGGAAATCGAACGTCGAGGATTCTCGGGCATTTTTTGCCCGAGCATCGGCGATTGTCTCGCGCTTTGCGAAGCGCTTGCCTTCGTGACACGTGAAATTAAGTTTGGCACGTCGGTCGTGCCGATTTATACGCGCAATCCGGCCGATTTCGCGCAGGCCGCGGCATTTGTGCATGAAGTGTCCCACGGGCGTTTTTTGTTCGGGATTGGCGTGTCCCACGCGCCATCGATGAAACGCTTAGGGGTCACGCAAGGCAAACCGCTGGGCGACATCACCAAGTTTGTCGACACATGGCGGGCGGTTCCGCGTGTCGGTGAGTTGCCGCCGTTGGTGCTTGCCACCATGCGCAACAAAATGATCAAGCTCGCGGAAACGCTTGGGCAGGGCTTGGTGTTCGCGAACGCCGCGCGCTCGCATATGCGCGAGTCGCTTGGCGTGCTCACCGCGGCATCGCGCGAGAACAGTGAATTCTTTATCGGCAATATGATCCCAACCTGCGTCAGCGACGATGTTGAGGCCGCCAAAGCCGTCAATCGGCGTACGTTGACGAGCTATGTGCAATTGCCGAACTATCGCAACTATTGGAAAGAAGCGGGCTATCAGGAGGAGATGGCGGCCGTCGAAAAATGCATGGCGGAGCAGCGGCTCGATGACATTCCCAAATGCCTTTCGGACAAATGGCTTGCCGACACCACGTTGTTTGGCCCGGCCGACAAAGTGCGCGAAGGTGTCGAAGCTTGGTTCGACGCCGGCATCAAAACGCCGATCATCGTGCCGTCGTCAGTCAACGGGAATCAGTTTCAAGCACTGCAGGAATGCTTCGCGCTTTATGATTGAGTATATGAATTTGCCCACTCCCAACGCGGCAGAGACGAACGCATTTTCCCTCTCCCGCGTGCGGGAGGGTAGGGTGAGGGTCTTCAATTCTTAGGTGCCAATAGACACGCTGCCCCTCACCCGGCGCCATGCGCCGGCCTCTCCCGGTGGGAGAGGCGAATTCATTCTCGTGCACGGAAATGGGTACGGTAAGGAGCCTTACCGCACCACCACCACCTTGCCGTACACCTCGCGCGATTCAATCAACCGCATGCCTTCTTTCGCCTCGCTAAACGGCAGCGTGCGATAAATCACCGGATCGATCTGTTGGCGCTTGATGAGATCGTAGAGCAGCGTCTGCGCGACCTGCGGGAGCTGCGAGCCGCGATCGAGGTATTGCCCCCAGGCGAGACCGACGAAGGACATGTTCTTGAGCAGGATACGATTCAATTCGACCGCCGGGATCTTGCCGCCGGCAAAGCCGATGACGACATAACGACTATCCCAGGCGACGCAGCGTTTCACTTGCTCAAAGATATCGCCGCCTACCGGATCGTAGACCACATCCGCGCCATGGCCGTCGGTGATCGCTTTAACGCGTTCGACGATATCTTCCATTCGATAGTTAATCAGATGATGCGCGCCGTTCGCGCGGCAGACTTCTAGCTTGGCCGCGTCCCCCGCGCACGCGATGACGTTGGCACCCATTAGCTTGCCGAGTTGGATGGCGGCGAGCCCGACCCCGCCGGCCGCGCCCAACACCAGTAGGTGTTCACCCGCTTTAAGGTGCGCGCGATATTCGAGACCGAAATACGAGGTGCCGTAAGTGACCGATAATGCGGCGGCCTGCGCATCAGTGACATGTGACGGAACCGTCCAGGCGGACGCATTCCCAACGAGAAAATAATCCGCCAGGGTGCCGCCAGCATGCGTAAAACCGACCACGCGTTCGCCCACCTTGAAGCGACTGGCGGGTCCGGCCGCCTCGACCACCCCGACCCCTTCGACGCCGGGCACCGCCGGCAGCGGCGCTTTGTGCTGATACTTTCCTTGGATGATCAACAAATCCGGAAAGTTGAGCGACATCGCGGTCGTGCGAATGAGCGCTTGGTCGGGGGCAGGCACAGGTTTCGCGCGTTCACGCCAATGCAACACTTCTTGATAATGACCGTAGGTTTCAAATTGCCAGGCGTACATGGGTTTTAGATCAGATCCGTTGCGGGTTCGGCGATGACTTCGTTTTCGATGTGGCCAAGTTTGTCGATTTCAATACGGACCCTGTCGCCGACCTTCAAATATTTAGGCGGTTTAAAGCCGATGCCGACGCCGCTCGGCGTTCCGGTTAATACCAAGTCACCGGGTTCGAGCGTGAATGCCGCGGTCAGCGTCTCAATTTGTGTGAAGCAATCGAACACCAGGTGTCGGGTATTGGAATTCTGGCGTAGCTCGCCGTTGACGAAGGTCTTGAGCGCGAGGTCGTGCGGATCGCCGACTTCGTCGGGGGTGACAAGGTACGGGCCAAACGGTGCGTGGGTGTCGAAGGATTTACCGATGGTGAAGGTCTGCGCCTTCATCTGCCAATCGCGTACGCTGCCGTCGTTACACACGCAAAAGCCGGCGATGACCTCCAACGCGCGTGCGCGCGGCACGTGCCGGCAACGCCGTCCAATAATGAAACCGAGTTCGCCTTCGTAATCCAGTTTGTCCGATACCCGCGGCATGTGGATCGGATCGTACGGGCCGTTTGCCGCGGTGGCTTGCTTGTTAAAGAACATCGGGAACGTTGGCGTGTCGAGCTTGGTTTCTTCGATGTGATCTTTGTAGTTGAGGCCGATCGCGAGGATCTTCGGCGGACGCGGGACCGGCGCGTGAAGTTTGACTTCAGTCAGCGCATAACGCATGCCGCTCGCGGCGCGCGCTTTCGCCATGCCGTCGGCGCTATTCAAGAGCGCGAGCATATCCGTACCGAGGTCAACAATTTCCGTACCTTCCACGCGACCAGCGCGCGGCGCGGCACCTTTCACGCTAAATGTGGCGAGTTTCATGGGCTTAATTTCCCCTTTAATGCTTATTTGTAATGTAAGACGCGGTACTCATCGAGTCGCATCGTGCGCTTGGGCGGAATGACTACCGTGGTCATCGGATCGCGAATGATGGCCGGGCCCTCGACCACATTGCCGGCTTCCAGTTCCGCCATCTCGTAGACATTAAAAGGCGTCCATTGCCCCGCGTGATAAACATTGCGGCTACCCACAAAAGCCTTGGCGCTCGGTTTGGCACCAGCCAGCGGATGCTCGGCCAACACAGGCTGCGGCTTCGGTGCGATCGCTTCCAAATGCACCGCGGTAATCGAATACCCTGCATCCGGAAAGCGCGCGCCATCCGGATAGACCTTCGTGTACATTTTTTCAAACGCATCGATCATGCGTTGGATGTCGGCAGGCCCGGTCATCGTGCCATCCGGCAGCTGCGTATCGAAGCTCTCCAGTTGTCCGATGTAGCGCGCGGAAATGCCGTAACGGAAATTCAGCGCGGAAACATCGACGCCTTCTAGCGCCATTTCCTCGCGTGCCTCTTGCTCAAGCTCGATCCACGCGTTTCTGATCTGTTGAGCGACGGCGGTGCGATCGGCGTCCGACAGTCCGTTCGGGATTAACACGCGCAAACCCCGATCGTAGCGATGCATGTATTCGGCGCAGGCCGCGCCGAAAGCGGAAAAGCCGGCCGCCCACGGCAGCGTAATGACGTCTTTGAATTCGATCCCTTCGGCGAACCCATACATATGCACGGGACCCGCGCCGCCGTAATAGAGCAGCGTAAAGTCGTGCGTGTCATAACCTTTGGCCGCAATCATCGTGCGAAGTAAATCGTTCATCTGCGTGTTGACGATATCGAGCACCCCCGCGCCTGCCTCGTACACGCTGAGGCCTAAGGGTTTGGCGACGGCTTCTTCCAGTGCGCGCAACGCGGCGTCGCGATCAAGTTTGACCTGGCCGCCGAGAAAGTAATCGGGATCGACGTAGCCGAGCACGACATTGATGTCGGTGACGGTGAGGCGATCAAAGTTGAGGCAGCGGCCGACTTTGGCGCCGGCGCTATCGGGTCCCACGTGCAAACGCTTGTACTCGTCCACCCACACCACCGAGCCCGCGCCACTGCCGACCGAATCAAGCTCCACCATCTGCAGCGCTAAACGATGACCCGCGATGTCGGCACTCTTGGTGATGCCGAGTCGGCCTTCGACAAGCAAGCCGACATCAAAGCTCGTGCCGCCCATATCGGCGGTGACGATGTTATCGATCTTGAGTTTTTCGCCGATGAACTGCGCGCCGATCAAGCCGCCGATGGGACCTGAGATCATCGTCTCGTAGAGTCGCGGGTATTCCATATTGACCGCACCGCCGTAAGACAGAAGCGTCAGCAGCCGACCTTGGTAACCGTAACTTTTGGCTTGTTGCTCCACCGCGAGCAGCGAGCCACGCACCAGTTCCGCCGCGAAACACTGAAAGAGCAGACTCTTCAGTCGATTGTTTTCTTTGGAGACCGGTGCGACATCGGCCGAGCAGACCACGGGAATTTTCACGCCGCGTTCGGCACAGATGCGCTCGGCGAGCGCTTTGGCTTGATGCTCGTGGCGGGGATCGACAAATGAGTACAGAAATAAAATACCGATCACTTCCGTGCCGTTATCGAGCATTTTGTGCACGGCGGCGGTCACGTGTTTTTCATTGACCGGAATCAAAGCGTGTCCGGGCGCCAGATGGATGTTGCCTTGATAACAGCCACCGGTTAGGCGTTCGCTGACGCCGAAGACGTTTTTGGGATCGACCAGCGGCCGCGTGTGGCGATGCAATTGTTGATGGAGGGACTCGGCTTGGCTTTGGCCTAAGTACGTGAGGCCGCCTTCCATGACCGTAATGTCTTCAAAGCCGCGCGTGACAAGCAATCCCACTTTGCGGCCGTTGCCGGTGAGCACGGTGTTCAACATACCGGTGCCGCAATAAATGTCCGCCGCACAACGTTCGTGCACTTCCTGTGCGGTGAGGCCTAGGTTATTCGCGGCATCGGTGACCGATTCGCGGTAGCTCTGCGCTTCGTCTTCGCGTCGACTGATCGACTTGCCGACGGTGAAGCTACCGTCGGGCTTGACCAAGATGGCGTCGGTCATGGTACCGCCGGCATCGAAAGCCAAGATGAACTGGCGCGGATCGGGCGTTGAGGTGGCTGTCATAGGTTTGCGCTGTCGAATTAGTTTTTTCTTGCGCGACGGGTGCGTCGCGATAAGCACGGCGCTAGTTGCGCTCGCGCGCGGCCCAGGTTTTGGTGACTTCGGCGGTATCGTCGCGATACCAGTCACTGCTTTCGTCCGGTAACGGCAGGTGCAAATACTCGCGATAAAACTTGTCGAGATCGGGCAGCATCTCAAACACCATCGGATAACCCGGCGCGACGACTTCCACCGCGTGTTGCGTGGCACAGTCAGGACAAAAGAACTCGCGGATCTCCTGCCAGCCGGGTTCGGGAACGGCCGGTAACGGATCGTAGACCTGACGCATTTCTGCCAACGTGCGCCGGGTTCGAATACGGCACTTCAACTTCCAGTTTTGGCGATAGTCGCCAAACTCATAACCGCAGTCGCATTTAACGACGCGTTGATTGCGTGCGTTGCGCACGACGTATAGCTTGTCGCCTAAGCGCAGCAGGATCTGGTCCGGCCACGCGACGCGCGCTTGCAGCACCTGAATGTATTTAACGAAGCGATCGAGATCCTTGCGCGGCAGCCGCTGCAGCCGCGTGGTGTTGTCATCGTCGATTTGGCCTTCGACGAGTTGCGCGATGAGCGCGGTGCTAATGCCGGTCTCGGTACTCACGTGCTAGGCGCTCGCAAACGTGAACTCGGCCGGCACCTGCCAGAATCGGCGGAACTCACGATCGAATTTGGCGAAGCTCAAGCTTTGCGCGTACATCTCGTGGACTTCCGGCACCAAATCTTTCGTCAGCACCTTGGCGCGTTCGGCGTGCCACCAGGATTCGGCATCCACGGATTCCGCCAAGCGCGCTTGGCGGAGTGCGGCGCGTTTGGCAATCGTCGCCGCGGCGTCGAGCTGCCATTCGCCTTGTGTATTTTGTTTTGCGACCACGCCGTGCATGGCGCTGACAAAATCGTAGTGCGGCGCCATGCCGTCGTTTAAATCGTTGATAACGAGATTGGGATCGCGATCGAGCGGATCGCCCCAGCCGCCGGAGGAGCCGGCCGCATCGACGAAGAGATCGTGATCCTTTAACGCGAGTTCCGGGCAATCCGTTTTCCAGATTTCGAGGTTGTCGACTTTGAGCTGTCCGGCGTCGATCTGCGCGAGTAACTCGCGCGCATCGCGCGGGGTATCGCCGGTTTCAATCAATTCCGGCAGGTTGGTGCCACGCGCCGAGATCATGAACGAACCTGGGCCGGGATACGCCCCACTCATGCCGGTGCCGACGGACGCCGTACAGGATAAACCACCGTTTGGGCGGGTGAGGGCGACGTGTTTGCCGGGTTGCACGCACCAATGCACGGCGGAATTACCCGGGCCGCCGCGATATTTGCCGTAACCAAAATAGCCTGGTAGCAGTTTGCGGCCGAGGTAAAAGAGCGGTGGCACGCAGGATTCGAATTCTTCGGCGTCACCAATGGTTGCGATCTGCGACCACGCGGCCCACACCAAGGGTTCGCCGTCCTTGTAACACCAGGCGCCGCGGCCGGTACCGCCCAACCATTCAAAGTTGGTGAAGCCATAAGAAGTGCCGTCTTCGGTGGTGCCGGCGCCTTGGAACGCGCCCCAATTGCCATCCACCGTAAACGCTTCTTCCAAGTAGCCGCGCGAAAACGCCGCGCGCGAGACCGCGTTGAATCCGATGCTATTCAAACTGACCGTCTGCGCCCATAAATTTGCGTTACTTGTGAATTCGTAGTCCGGGTTATAGATGCTGCCGAGCGCATAGTGCCGTTGTACTGCGAGCTCGATGCCGGCGGTGACTTTGGTGTTATGCGCGAACGAATTGATCATGCCGAGGAACACCGCGCAATCGACGCCACCTGGTGTCGCGTTGTAGCTGTGAAAGCCCCAGCGCGAACTGCCTTCGGTATCGAGAAAGAGGCCGTTTTCATTCGGTTCAACGCTCGCGCGCACGTGAATCAACGTGTTCTTGTTGGCATGTGACCAAACATTCTGCAGGCCCTCGTATTTGACCAAGCGGAAGGCGCAGCCGTTATACGTGCCCGGAACCATCAACGCGCGCATGTTGTCGACGATCATGCGGCGGCTTTCTTCGACGATCTCGCGGATCGCGCGCTTGTAATAATCGACACCAAATTCGGCGATTAACTGATGCGTGGCGTGATTGATCATCGCGCAGCCGGCGAGCCGCATTTTGTCGTCCAAGATGTTCATTGTGGAGGCGCGCGTGCGGCGCTCCCAAATGGCTTTCCACCAAGATTCTTGTTTGAGCTTGCGGCCGGTGCGCATCGGCGGGCACACCAGACCGTCCATGAAGGTATCCACCGAAAATGTAGCCCAGGAACCCGCGACCGGCGCGCCGTTTTCCATTAAATGGTTAATTCCGACCGCCCAGCCGACGATTTCGCCCTCGTGACAGATCGAAACAAACGAATAAAAGTCGCCCGGATGTGGCACACCGCCGGTTTTTCCGTCGGAGACGGCGTAAACATCGCCGTCTTCGATGCCGTCGTTGACGTCATAGTTGTTATCCGCCATGTAGCGGATCGCGACCGGGAAAATGGCCGTGTGTGATAAGAAGCCGAGCGAGACGGCGAGCGTATCGCCTTCCGGTGTGGTGATGCCCCACAGGCATTCACCCATTTCGCGCGATCCGGGGCTTGCCGCGACAAAGCGGGCGGACTCGCGAGCGGCGAGCACGGCGGCGTGCAATTTATTGTAGAAGCGTTCGTATTTGATGGGGTCGGCGTCGCGTAACGACAGTTCAGTCACCCCGCAATAGTGGCCGGTGGCCTTGGTGAGTTGGTCTCGCGTATCGACGAGCGTACGCAGCGTGGGCAGGTTGGTGGCGGCGGGTGCGCCGTGGCTTGTCTGTTTGACTAGGTCTGGTGCGACTGCCATGAAAGTAACCTCCGAATGTTGAGCGATTGGCGCCGAGGCGCCTCCACCTGCTGACGAACGCGCGGGAGTTTGCCACGTAGGCGCACAAAAGAGAATGAAAACCCCCACGAATTGCCGGTATGCTGGTGCCACCAGGTGGCGTCTCAATACGCCGAATTTTGTGAGGTTTTTATGGATTACGTCGACGTTCTCATTATCGGTGCGGGACTCTCGGGGATTGGGGCTGCGCGCCAACTCCAAGAGCAGTGCCCCGGCAAAACTTTCGCGATCGTTGAGGGCCGCGACCGTATGGGCGGTACCTGGGATCTGTTTCGCTATCCGGGGATCCGGTCCGACAGCGATATGTACACCATGGGTTACGACTCCAAACCCTGGCGCGATGCTAAGGCAATCGCCGACGGGCCATCGATCTTGGCCTATGTGCAAGAAGCCGCGCGGGAAACCGGCATTGACCGCCATATTCGGTTCCAGCACTTGGTGACCTCTGCCAGTTGGTCAAGTGCGACCGAGCGATGGACGGTTACCTGTGTAAACAAGACAACTGGCGCCACGGTACAGCTCGCTTGCAACGTGTTGTTCGTTTGCAGCGGGTATTACAGCTACGAAGGTGGCTACAAACCTGAGTTTGCGGGGGCGAACGACTTTCAAGGCCGCATCGTGCACCCACAGGAATGGCCGGAGGATTTGAATTATCGAGACAAGCGGGTTGTGATCATCGGCAGCGGCGCGACCGCGATGACCTTGGTGCCGGCGATGGCGGCGACGGCCGCGAAAGTCACCATGCTGCAACGTTCACCAACTTACGTGGTCTCCCTTCCGGCCGAAGATCCCATCGCCAAAGTATTGAAGCTGTTACTGCCTGAGAAATTCGCCTACCGGTTGATTCGGTGGAAGAACGTGCGATTTTTCCGCTACGTATATGAGCAAACCCGCGTCAATCCGGACAAGGTCAAACGTCAATTATTGAAGCTGGTGCGCAAGGCGCTTGGACCCGATTATGACGTCGCCAAACATTTTACCCCACGTTACAACCCGTGGGATCAGCGCCTCTGTTTGGTTCCGGATGGTGATCTCTTCACGGCTATCAAGTCGGGCCGCGCGGAAGTCGTGACCGATGAGATCGAACGCTTTACGAACACAGGGATCCAATTGAAATCAGGCCAAACGCTGCCGGCGGATGTAATCGTCACCGCGACGGGCCTTAATTTGGTGGCGCTCGGCAACATTGAATACACCGTCGACGGCAAGCGTGTGCACTTCCCGGATACGGTGTCGTACAAAGGCATGATGTTCTCGGATGTGCCGAACCTGGTGTACACCATGGGCTACATCAATGCTTCCTGGACGCTTCGTTCCGAACTCGTTGCGGAGTTCGTCTGCCGCATGGTGAATCTGATGCACGGCAAGGGTATTCGCACTTGCACGCCGCGCTTACGCCCCGAGGATGCGGCGATGCCTCGGTTGTCGATGATCGGCGATTTCACGCCGGGATACATGCAACGTGGTATCCAACTTTTTCCACGGCAAGGAGATCGCGATCCTTGGCGTAACACGCAGAATTATTTGCACGATCGAGAGGTCATTCGTAATGCGCCGCTAGAAGACGGTGCGCTTACCTTCGGCAAGTTGCCGCCAGCGGCCGCCGCGCCAAGTGCCGACGAGCAGGCGATCAAATCGGCGGCATGACGCCCGCGCATTGCTTGTGGGCGTTGGAGGGCATCCTTAGAATCGGCGCCTTGCACCGCCCACCACGATAAGGACACGCGCCGTGAAAATAGCCTTCATGCCGGACACGCATTTTGGTGTCTACGATCAAGCGACCTTGCCCAACGGACCGGAAGTCGCCGATGCCATGGCGCACTGTCTGCAAGAGTCCGAAATTGCCGAGCGTTGTGGATTCGATGGGTTATGGGTACCCGAACGTCACCAGCGGCCGGAAACTTGGTGGCCTAACACGGTGACGCAGTTGGCCGCCATTGCCGCGCGCACCTCGCGCGTGCAGCTCGCGTGCACAGTGATCCAACCGACTTTCCATCACCCGGTGCATCTCGCGGAACAACTCGCGAATATCGATTGTTTATCTCGCGGGCGTTTGGTGTTTGGCGCCGGTGTGGGTTATCACCAGGATTATTTTCGTCATTTCGGCGTGCCTTATGCACAGCGCGGTGCGCGTTTTGAAGAGGTCATGGAGATTATCGAGGCGTGTTGGACCCAGGATGAGGTTAACTATCGCGGTAAGTTCTTCCAGTTTGAAGGGGTGCGTATGACACCCAAACCTTTTCAAAAACCGCGTCCGCCGGTATGGATTGGGGCATTCGCGGATAAAGCGTTGGAACGTGCGCTGCGTTGGGATGGTTGGTGTCTATGGTTCCCGCCGAACGTGAAAGACTTAAAGCCGCAAGTCGAGGCGATGCGCGAACGCGCGTACAAACTTGGCAAGAAGAACTGGCAATTCACGATGGGATTTGAAGGTTGGCTGAGTGACGATGCCGACATCCGACAAAAACACGGGCACCGTTGGGTGCGCGAGTGGAGTTTCTACGCCGAGAAAGGCCTCTCGCCGGACGCCGGCCCGCAGGACGAACTCGCCGCGATTGAAAAGATGTTTCTGTGCCTTGGCAATCGCCAGCAGTGGATCGATCGCTTGGGCGAAATTAAAGAACAACTCGCGCCCGATTGGTTGTGCATACGTACACGAAATCCGATTAACCCCGGAAAGTTTTATCCTTCGCGCCAAGAGTGCTTGGAGGTAGTAGAACGTTTCGCTGAAATTTTGCCGCAGGTCCGCTAGCAAACTACTGAAAACCACAGCTTGATCTCAGTGGGTTCACCAACCGTTGCGAGTTCTGGTGGGTCGTCGCCAGACAGTTTAGGAAGCAATACATGAAACTTGGATTGATGCTCGGTTATTCCGGGTCGCACTATCAAATGCCAATCGACCTCGTGCTCGAGGCGGAACGACTAGGTTATGACTCGGTATGGACGGCCGAAGCCTATGGCTCGGATGCCGTGACGCCGGCGGCATGGGTGCTCGCGCGGACCACGAAAATAAAAGCCGGGACGGCCATCATGCAACTCGCGGGACGCACACCTGCAATGACGGCGATGACGGCAATGACGCTTGACCATCTCTCCGGCGGACGTTTCATTTTGGGTGTCGGACCGTCTGGCCCCCAAGTGGTTGAAGGCTGGCATGGCGAGCTATACGGCAAACCGTTGTCGCGTCAACGCGAATACATCTCGATCATTCGCCAGATACTGGCGCGCGAACAACCTGTCGTCCACCAAGGCGAGCACTACCATATTCCGAATACCGGCGCGGGAGCGACGGGCCTCGGCAAGCCGTTGAAAAGCATTCTGCACGGTAATTCGAAGCTCCCGATATACACGGGTGCGGTGACCGCGGCCGGCGTGCAATTGGCGGCCGAAGTTGCCGAGGGCACGTTTGTGGTGTGGATGAACCCACAGCGGCCGGACATTTTCGCACCCGCGATCGCGGCTGGCATTGCCAAGGCAGGTAACGGTAAACGCGCGCAGGATTTCGATCTCGCGCCCTTTGTCCGCGTGGCGATCGGGGACGACTTGGGCGCTTGTCGGGCCAAGGTCAAAGACTTTCTAGCGCTTTACATTGGCGGCATGGGCGCACGCGGCAAAAACTTCTATAACGACTACGCGATGCGGCTCGGCTATGCCGACGCGGCGGTGAAGATTCAGGATCTCTATCTTGCCGGCAAGAAAGCCGAAGCCATCGCGGCAGTGCCGGATCAGCTCGTCGACGATTGCGCCTTGGTAGGCCCGGAGGCGCGCGTCCGCGAGCGGCTTAAAGGCTGGAAACAGGCGGGTAACGCGGGCAACTTCGGCACGCTGATCGTGAACTCTCCGGATGCACAAACTTTACGGGTGGTGGCGGAAGAAGTCCTATAGTCGGTTATCGTGCGCGCGTAGGCGGGGTCCCACTAACTTTGTGATACCGGTCGCCGGTTGGCGAAGCCGTGCCTGCCGGCCCTTCTAATCCGTTCATTCGCTGCTACGATTGTTAACAAATGTGACTGTCCTGGCTGAGACCGGCTAGCCGGGATGCATTTAAAGCACCGCGCAATGGCTCGCGCGGGAGGCCGGTCAACACAAGGAGAGGGACGTCATGAGCGAAGGAATGAACCTCGGGTTAAACCCGTATCAGAGTTTTGACGACGCGGCACTGGCAATTTTAAAAGCGCTGCGTGAGCGGCTTGGATTTGGCTCATGGATGATTATCCGTGACCAAGGCGATTTCGGCGTGGTGCTCTGCGCGCACGATCACGGTTACGGCGTACACCCGGGATTTGTCTGCCAATGGCAAGAGCTCGAGTTCGCGCGGCTCCACCAAACCATTTTGTGTACGGCCGCCACCGACGCCTACGGCTCTCCGCTGCTCGTCAATTTCGCGCCAGTGCGCGCGTACATTGGAGCGCCGCTCTTCTTGGGTGATGGCGAGCTATTTGGCGCTTTGTGCGGTATCGCCCCGCAAGCCCCGGTCCGCGAGATGGGCGGTGAGTTGCCGTTGGTGGAGCTTTGCGCGCGCATGTTGGCGAGCATTCTGGATCTTGAACTCAAAGCTCAACACGCGACCCGCCGCGCCGACCGCGTGGAAGCCGAAGCAAAGCTTGATCCGTTGACCGGCTTATACAACCGTCGCGGTTGGGAAACGCTGCTGACGCGCGAAGAAGCGCGTTGTCAGCGCTACGGCAGCGCAGGCGCGGTGGTCACCATCGATCTCGATGACTTAAAGCGGGTCAACGATGCCGAGGGCCATGCCGCGGGGGATCGCTTGATTGCGGCCGCCGCGCGTTGCTTATCACAGGTGGTACGCAATACGGACGTGGTCGCGAGACTCGGTGGTGATGAATTCGGACTGCTGCTGGTGGAAGCCCGCGCGAATGATGCGCAAAAGCTTGTCGCCCGCTTGCGAACGCGCTTGGCGCAGGAAGAGATCCGCGCCTCCGTTGGATTTGCCGTTCGCGAACCGATGTCGACGCTGACCTCGGCGCTGACCAAAGCGGACGATGCGATGTACGCCGAGAAGCGCGCGCATAAGGCTGCATCGGAAATAGCAGCCTAAACTAACTCCGCAATCAAACCGGCGCCTTTCGCCACGGCGGCGATTGACGTACGCTGGTCTGGCGCGTGTCACGCGCAGTCAACCGCTCTCCTTTAAGCTAACGAGGGACTTTATGGCGTATAAAATTCTTGGGGCGAACGTCTCGCCCTTCGTGCGCAAATGTCGCGCGCTCTGTGCGGAAAAAAATATCTCTTACGAGTACGAAGCCGTCAGCCCGTTCAACGCGCCGGCGGGTTACCGCGACATCAGTCCACTTGGCAAGATCCCGGCGTTTCTCGACGGCGACAAGGCGCTCGCCGATTCATCAGTCATCTGCCAGTATCTCGAGCGCTGTAATCCGACGCCTGCCCTCTATCCAAGCGACAATTATGCGTTCGCGCGCGCACTGTGGTTTGAAGAGTTCATGGATAGCGGTTTTATTCCGGTCGCCGGACCACAAGTTTTCCGACCGCTGCTCCTAACCCCGATGATGTCCAAGCAGCCATTGACCAAAGAGACTAAAGCGGAAGCGATGAAGGTGGTGGAGAACTCGCTCTATCCGCTGTGGGATTACCTGGAAAAGGAAATAGGCAATCAGCAGTTTTTTGTCGAAGACCGTTTCAGTATCGCCGATATCGCGATTGCGACCGGTCATGTCAATCTGCGCCATGCGGCGGTCGAGCCATCGGCAGCGCGCTGGCCAAAAGTTGCCGCGTTTCTCGCCCGTGTGTATGCGCGGCCATCGTTCGCGGCTTTGCTTGCCGAGGAAGCAACCCCGTGGGATCAACGCGAAAAGATTGCAGCCGTTTAAGCTGACAGTCACAACCGCCGCGCACTACACTGCGCGGCTATGTTGTCTTTCAAGAATGTTAACGTCCGGCGCGGCGGCGAGCTTGTGCTGGCCGAGATCACCTTCACGATTTTCGCCGGTCAAAAGGTCGGCTTGGTTGGTGCCAACGGTGCCGGAAAATCGAGCCTTTTTGCCGCGATTTTAGGCAGTTTGCCGCTCGACCTCGGCTCGATTCAGTGGCCGCAAAATATCGTGCTCGCGCATGTCGCGCAGGAAACCCCGAGTGATCCGCGCGCGGCACTTGAGTACGTTCTCGACGGTGACGCCGAGTTGCGCCGCCTGGAACACGAACTTGCGCAAGCGACGGAACAAGGCGCGGCGCACCTCGGCGAATGTCACGAGCGGTTTGCCGCCATCGATGGTTACAGCGCGCCGGCACGCGCCGCGCGGCTGCTCGCGGGCTTGGGCTTTGCGCCCGGAACTGAGCAGCACCCGGTGGCGAGTTTCTCGGGCGGCTGGCGTATGCGGCTCAATCTTGCCCGCGCACTGATGTGCCGATCTGATCTGCTACTGCTCGACGAACCTACCAACCATTTGGATTTGGACGCCGTTATATGGCTAGAACAGTGGCTGCTTAATTATCCGGGTACGCTGGTACTTATTTCCCACGACCGGGATTTCCTCGATCGCGTGGTCGGTCATATCGCGCATTTGGAAGAAGGCCGATTCAAACTTTATACCGGCAATTACAGCGCGTTCGAACGGGCGCGTGCCGCGCAACTGGCCGGACAACAAGCGGCCTACCAAAAACAGCAGCGCGAAGTGACGCACATGCAGGCGTTTATTTTCCGCTTTCGCGCCAAGGCGACCAAGGCGCGGCAGGCACAGAGCCGAATGAAAGCGCTGGAAAAGTTAGAACTGATCGCGCCGGCCCATGTCGATTCGCCGTTCACGTTTGAATTCAAGGAACCCGCGAAGTTGCCAAGGCCGCTGCTAACAATGACGGACGCTAGTGTCGGCTACGGTGAACGCGTGGTATTACAGGGCCTCAAATTTACGTTGCAGCCCGGCGATCGTTTGGCGCTGCTCGGCGCGAACGGCGCGGGTAAATCGACTTTTATCAAACTTCTGGCAGGTGAACTTGCGCCGCGCGCCGGGGAGGTTACCTGTGCAAAAGATTTGGCCATTGGCTATTTCGCCCAGCATCAGCTGGAGCAGTTGCGCGCGGACGACACCGCGTTGGCCCATTTGCTGCGCCTTGACCCGCGCGCTCGCGAGCAGGACTTACGAAATTTCTTGGGCGGATTTAACTTTCCCGGAACGATGCTCGAACGCCCGGTGCGCTCGTTTTCCGGTGGCGAGAAAGCGCGCCTGGTGCTCGCACTTTTGATGTATTCCCGGCCTAACTTGTTGTTGCTCGATGAACCGACCAATCATCTTGATCTCGAAATGCGACATGCCTTGACCGTGGCATTGCAGGATTTCGCCGGCGCGTTGGTCGTGGTTGCCCATGATCGCCATTTGTTGCGGACCACCACCGATACGTTTTGGATGGTGGCCAACGGCGCGGTGCAGCCCTGGACCGGTGATTTGGATGATTACGCCGCATGGTTACGCGACTACGCACGCCAAGAGCGTGTTCCTCCTGCCAATGCCTCGGCGATAGAACCGAGGATTAACGAGCGAGCGAGGCGGCAAGCGGCGGCCCAAGCACGTGAGCGCTTAACGCCATTGAAACGAGCCGTGAGGTCAGCGGAGTCCGAACTTGAGCGATTGCAACGGGCACGGGTCAACATCGCCGCCAAGTTGGAAGATGCCGAACTCTACACAAGTAGCTCACACGCGGCACTTAGCGCATTGTTGCAGGAAAAACGTGAGATTGAGGCCGCCGTCGCGATTGCCGAGAAACGTTGGCTCGAGGCCAGCGAACAATTGGAGGAGGCACGGGAGGCAGCCTCGCCTTCGAACTGACGCGGAAAGTGTTCCCGGTCGGAAGACCACGCACGGCAATCGATCAGAAAAACAAAATTGACGCAGAGCGGTGTCGCGTAGACAAGGACCGTATCTATAATCCCCGCATCGTACGGAGATAGCACATGTCCCAGCTGAAACGACCAGGTGCAAGCACGGCAATAATGTGGCTCGTGCTCGCGTTACCGTTGGTATCCCTCGCGGAGGTGACGAGCCTCGCGCCGATCAACGAGGCGCGTTGGTCGCGCGCGCTCGCCGCGCATCTCCTGGAACGCAGCGGGTTTGGCGCGACGCAAGCAGAGGTTGATGAATTCGCGGCGATGACGCCGCGCGCCGCGGTGCGCCGCTTGGTCTACTTTGAAGGCGCGCCCACGCTAGAGCTCCCACCGTTTGAACATTCGAATATTTTTGAACCGGGGCTTGATCCCTTCCCCCCAAGTCGTCCGGCGACCACCGAGCTTGCCGCGAAACAAGGCGAGGCGCTGGGTGTCAAAGTGAAAGCAGAGGGCAACCGACGCTTGCAGCCGGTGGTCGACAAGTTCTTTTATTGGCTTCGTGCAAGCCGCTTGGAGACCGACCGCGTGGCGTACTGGTGGGCGAATCGGATGTTGACCTCGCCGCGCCCGTTGCAAGAAAAGATGGCGTTGTTCTGGCATGGGCACTTTGCCAATAACGAAGAAAAAATCCGCGACTACCGCAAGATGCTCCAGCAGGTGGAACTTTTCGAGCAGCAGGGCATGGGTAATTTTCGTACGCTGCTCAAAAGCGTCGCCAAGAACCCCGCGATGCTGGCGTTCCTCGATGCCGGCGTGAACATCAAGGGCGCCCCGAACGAGAATTTCGCCCGCGAAATCATGGAACTTTTTACGCTCGGTGTCGGAAACTATAGCGAGCATGATATTCGAGAAGCGGCGCGGGCCTTCACCGGTTGGAATTTTGTCGGGCTCGAATATCGCTTCAATCCGGCGCAGCACGACGATGGTGAGAAAGCGTTTCTCGGTCGGCGTGGGCAATTCGATGGCGATGAGATCATCGATATCATTCTGTCGCAACCGGTGGCGAGCGAGTACATCGCCGGCAAACTCTACCGTTATTTTGTGCGGGAGGAACTCGCCCCGGCGCTGCAAAAGGCGCTCGGCGCACACTTGGCCAAACTCGACTACGAACTTGCGCCTTTCTTAGAAACACTGTTTTTGTCGGAAGATTTTTACGCGCCGGAGTCAGTCGCGACCCGCATCAAAAGCCCGGTTGAATTGGTGGTATCGACCTATCGCAAACTCGGTTTGCGGCAGGTACCAGGTGTGCCCGATCTCAACGAAACCTGCGAGGAACTCGGGCAGCGGCTGTTACATCCGCCTACGGTCGCCGGTTGGGCCTATGGCAGAAGCTGGGTGACGCCCGGCTTGTTGCTCGCGCGCGGTAATTTCGCCCTGGATGTACTATTCCCGGATATCACCTATGTCCCCCATGACCGGTATCCGAGTTACGGGGCGGGCGATGAAATAGTGACCGTGCATGAGCGCATTCGCGCCGGTCAGGACATAACGTCCGCGACCAAACCCACGGTGGGTGAGGGCGGTATGATGGCCATGTCAAATGCCATGGCCGATCGGAACGAGGACTTCAACACACGTTACGCGAGTTATCGCGGGTGGCAGAAAGCCATTGAGCGCGTGAAGCCGATTTCGCGTGAGTCCGCGCGACTTGATTTGACAGCCTGGGTCATCGAACAGAAGTTAACGACACCAGCGCAGGTAGTCATGCAATTGAGCAAACGATTTTTGGCGATCGAGCTAGATGCGGCGACGCAGGCAAAACTCACCGAGTTTCTCGTCAATGAATTGGGCACTACCGATGTACAAGCAGCTGCAAGCTATCTCGAAGATCCCCTACGCAAACTGCTTCATCTAATCTTAAGCCGCCCGGAATATCAGCTGGGCTGAGGGAGTTACCGATGAAGATGAATCGACGGCAGTTGTTAGAGCGCGCGCTCGCGGCAGGCGGAATGGCCACGATGCCATGGTACGCGCGCGCGGCCGACGCCATGCCTACAGGTGAGCGGATCCTCGTAGTCTTCGAACTCTCCGGCGGGAACGACGGATTGAATACCGTGGTGCCGTTTAAGAATGACCTTTACTACAAGCTACGACCGAATCTTGCGTTAAAGCCGGACAAGCTGCTTAAGCTAGACGACACCTGGGGCTTCAATCCCGGGGTCGTTGGTTTCAAGCGACTGTGGGATGACGGGCAAATGGCGATCGTGCACGGATGCGGCTATGAGCGGCCGTCGTTTTCGCATTTCACGTCGATGGCTTATTGGCATACGGCGGCACCGAACAGCGGTGATGACTATGGCTGGGTAGGGCGCTTGGCGGATGCGTTAGCACCGACGCCGCGTGCCAATTTCATCGTCAATATCGATGTCGCGCAGTCGCTCGCGGTGAAAAGCCGCGTGCACACGCCAGTGGTATTCGATGAGCCTGATGCGTTTCAGCGCAATGGCTTTGCCGAAACGCGCGCGTTGTTGGATGGCATGCCAAGTGACGCGCACGGTAACGCGAGCCTCGCATTCTTGAATAACGTGGCGGCTGGCGCGCGCGATGCATCGTCCAAGGTGCGGGCCGCATGGCAAGCGTATTCGTCGAAAGTGGACTACGGCATCGTGCCTTTACAGTTGCCGAAGGTCGCCGCCTGTATCGCCGCGGGTTTGCCGACGCGTCTCTATTACGTCGCGTTCCGTAGCAATGCCTTCGATACACATGTACAGCAGGCGGATTTACATCAACGTTTACTGACGTACGCGGCGGATGCGTTGCATGGCTTTATGCGTGACTTGGAAAGACTCGGGCAGGCCGATCGGGTTACGACGCTCGTTTTCTCCGAATTCGGCAGAAGGGTCCCGGAGAACGCGAATCTAGGGACGGATCACGGCGCAGCCAATGTCATGTTCGTTGTCGGCAAACACGTCAAGGGTGGACATTACGGCACGCCACCCGCGCTAGATGTCTTGGACGAAGGCGACAACCTCGCGTTCACCACCGATTTTCGGCGCGTGTATGCAAGTGTCATCGACGGTTGGTTGCAGGAAAGCATGGCGGAGACGGTGCTCAAAGGAAGCTTTGAAAAGTTCAATCTCTTTAGCTGAGTGGTGCGCCTTGGCGTAGGCCTAGGCGGATGATTGCTTCGTCGGGAAACAGGATGGAGAAACGAATGACGCCATTAGACGCACAGCTCATCAATCCCGCCACCTTTCGTGACGAAAGCTTTTACGATTTGCTCGCGCGCATGCGGCGCGACGATCCGGTACACCGCACCGTTGGTCTTAACGGCGCACGTTTTTGGTCGGTGTTCAAGCACGCCGATGTAAAGCGTGTTTTTCACGAGGCGAATTTGTTTAGCTCCGAAGTAGCCGGCGTCATGCCGGTCATGGATGGCGCGCTACGTGAGGTCAATCGAGACACCTTCGGTCCGGGCGAAATGCTCATTTCGATCGATCCACCTCGCCACGGCAAATTCCGCGATCTGGTGTCCGCGCCGTTCATGCCCAATGCGCTGCAAGAAACAGCCGATCGCAAAGCCGCGTTGATCGCCAAGATATTTGATGATCTGCCGGACGACGGCATCATCGATCTCGTGGACGATCTGGCAGCCAAGATCCCAATGGTCATCATTGCCGATATTTTGGGATTGCCACCCGAGCGCTGCGATGATTTGTTAGCTTGGGGCAAGATGATGATGACCGGTGCGGATCCCGATTACATCCAAGGAGACGCGGCGGAGACCGCGGAGACCGGCATGCGTTTGATGCACGAATGTGTGCGCAATCTCGCGATGCCGCGTCGCGGATGCCCGTTTGCGGACGCGCTGGGCTCGCTCGCGAATGGCGAAGTCGACGGCCGTATGCTGACCGAAGCGGAAATCGTGCAGAACGGAACACTGCTTATTTTGGCTGGGTTTGAGACTACCCGAAATTCCTTTTCCGGCGGGTTCTATGAATTGTTGCAGCACCCAGATCAGATGGACTTGCTGCGAGAAGATCCCAAACTCATTCGGCGCGCGGTGGAAGAAATGGTGCGTTGGGCGAATCCCGTCATCACCTTGCTTCGCGTCGCAACCGCGGATACGGAAATTCGCGGCCAGCCAATCGCGGCGGGCGATGAAGTTGTCGTGTGGCTTGCCTCTGCGAATCGCGATGAAGAAGCCTTTCCGCGCGCGGATGAGTTTGATGTCACGCGCTCACCCAATCCTCATTTGGCCTTCGGTTTTGGTCCGCATACCTGCCTAGGCGGACCGCTCGCTAAGGTGGAATTGCGCGTCGCATTGGAAGAAATGCTGAAGCGCTATTCGGGATTTGAAATTATTTCTCAGCCGGAGCGCACGCAGACTAACTTTAACGGTGGGTTAAAGCGATTTCCGATTAGGCTCGTCGGGCGTGGGTAAAATTGTCGCTTATTTCATCGTAGGCGCTGCTTTGTATCAGGTCATACCGTCGCTCAAGTTGCGAGCCATACGTCGAGATGTCTTTGACAGCTAAAGCCGACTTGCACCGGCTCATGCCAATGTTCTCGGGTAGCGTGCTGATACTCACTTGCGATACACGTCGATGGCGCTGTCATTTCAGCGTTTGCGGCGCACCCGACACTCGAATATGTTTCTCATTTAAGCGATAAATCGGCATCGGTAGTTGACTGACGATAAACCTTGTTGACTTAAGTAGTCTGTTTCTCACAAACAAACGTGTGGTAGGCACCGCTAAGCGATGTGTTAAGTTTGTGTTACCCGTCGCCGCTAGCCTCTTTCTCCCCCTTCGGCAACGTCGAACAAATCCGAAAGAAGGCGCGCTGTGACCAGGTCTGAATTGACTGCCGAAGACGAGCTTGCCCACCCGCGCACCCTTGGTTGGTTAGGTACAACTGCGCTTGCAATGGGTGGCAGTAACCAAAGCTTATTCTTAATGGCCGCGCTCTTTGTTGGGCAGGGCGAAATTTCCGGCCAAGGCAGTGCCGCTGTGCCGTTGCTCTTGTTGGGATTGCTGCTCGGATGGGCTGCTATGCCTGGTTGGATCGAGCTTATTCTAATGTGGCGTAATCGTGTTGGCGGCATCGCAGCGACGTGCGGCGAGGCGTTTCAACCTTACGCACCGGTACTCGGAAACCTCGCCGGCACATGCTATTGGTGGGGTTGGGTGCCAACCTGTGGGCTGACAGCGCTTTTGTCCGCGTCGGCAATCCACTCTTGGTATATGCCATGGATCCCGATCAACGTCCTGGCCAGTGCACTCGTGGTGCTCTTCACGGCGATCAATATATGCGGCGTCTCATGGGTCGCACGCATGATTGGGCCGATCGCAACCGGTTCGGCGATACTTGCCTTTCTATCCGGTTTGATTCCAATTTTTAGCGGCAACGTAGATTGGCAACAAGCCACAACATTTCACTTAACGACGCCATTCGACGGTTTGTTTGGCGAACTCACCAGCCTGATGGCGGGCCTCTATCTCATCGGCTTTGCGGCACCTGCGTTCGAGGCGGCGGCGTGTCATGTGGGTGAGACCGTTGAACCTGAGAAAAACGTGCCACGGGCGATGTTTGCCTCCGCCGGGATGGCCGCGATCTACTTCATCTTGCTGCCCGTCGTATGGCTCGGCACGCTCGGCGCGGAGCCGCTTGGCAAAGATCTCGCGATGGAACTTGGACCAACATTCGCGCCGTTGTTCGGCGAGGGCGCCAAGGCGGCCGCGATTTGGTTCATGATGTTGAATATGTTCCACGGCACCGTGCAGCCGCTCGCCGGTGCTTCGCGCACCTTGGCCCAACTCGCTGAAGATGGATTATTACCCACAATATTCGCGCGGCGTGCGCGTTCCGACGCGCCATGGGTTGCGACCGTTTTGACCGCCGCCATGGCGATATTCTTCTTACTGCTCGGTGATCCCGTGTGGTTGATCGCAGCAGCGAACTTCACGTATCTCATCGGGATTTGCCTCCCCAGTGTCGCGGTATGGTTATTGCGACGGGATGCACCCGACATGCATCGGCCTTACCGCGCGCCGCGCGGAACCATTGTCTTGGGCTTGGTGGCCGCAGTCGCGTGGTTAGCATCGGCGCTACTCGGTTTTCAGCAGTTTGGCTTGCCGACAGTATTGTTCGGCTTGGTTTTTGCGTTTTCCGGGACGGCGCTCTATGCGTTACGTAAGTATCAAGACCGTCGCGCGAAGGGTTTACCCGGTGTCAAGCATTCATTGCACTTGAAGTTGACCGGCGCGATGTTGGTAGTGCTTGTGCTCGACGGCGCCGGCTACCTTCTCGCGGTCTCGCAATTACCCCCACAAAGCGATGCGGGACTAATCGTCATCCTCGAGGATATTTTTGTGGCTGTCGCGATGCTGACGATCACCGTGGGTTTGGTACTGCCAGGAATGATTGCCCATTCCGCGGTAGCTGTCGCGCGTTCGGCTGAACGCCTCGCGCTCGGGACGGTGGCCGATTTCTCGCGTGCGATGAACGCGCTTGGGCGCGGTGATTTGGCGCTCGCGTACGCGCGAGTTGATGTGAGTCCGGTCAAGGTGTATTCGCACGATGAACTTGGCGATATGGCGGCTAGTTTCAACAAGCTTCAAAGTGAAATCGCCGAAGCCGCGGCCGGTCTCGATGGCGCGCGCGAGGGACTGGGCGCGGCGCGCGCGGAATTGACTGAAAGTAAAGCCAAACTCGAACAGCGTGTAACCGAGCTCGATCAAGCGCTTGAGCAGCGCGCCCGAGCCGAAGAGAAGTTGCGTGCTGCCAAATTCTCGGCTGAACAAGCAAATCGCGCCAAGTCGCAGTTTCTCGCCAACATGAGCCATGAAATTCGCACTCCAATCAATGCCGTGCTCGGAATGACCGAACTCCTACTCGACACCAGCTTGAATGAATCGCAACGACGCTATGCACAAACCGTGCTGCAATCGGGTCAGGGTTTGTTGGGCGTTATAAACGACATTCTGGACTTTTCGAAAATTGAGGCGGGTAAATTGAACGTCGATGTGATCGCAACCAATCCACGCGAAATCGTACAAACTGCGCTTGAAATATTGGCGCCTCGTACGCTCGAAAAGAATTTAAAAGTTTTGGCAGCAGTCGACGATAACGTGCCAACTTCTGTCGAAACCGATCCACTTCGACTCAGACAAGTCTTGCTGAACCTGTTAGGAAACGCGATTAAGTTCACCGAACGTGGACATGTCTCCGTCACGGTGAGGGTCGAAGAGCGAGACGCTGCGTCAAAATTGCGATTTGAAATTGCCGATACCGGCGTTGGAATTGAGGCGTCAGCGGTCGCGACGCTGTTTTCACCCTTTACTCAAGCGGATGGATCGACGACTCGCAAGTTCGGCGGAACGGGTTTAGGTTTGGCCATTTCCAAGCAATTGATCGAACTTTTAGGCGGCGAAATCGGTGTGCAAAGTGTGCCGCGACTTGGTTCGATGTTCTGGTTCAGTTTGCCGATTACGGTAGCCGGCGAAAGCTCGATAGCCAACTCCATTTCTTCGCCTGTGGCGGCACGCCCTGGCTCCAAGCGCATCCTGTTAGCGGAAGACAACCCAGTTAATCGGGAACTAGCACTAATCCATATGCAATCGTTGGGGTTGGAGGTCGATATCGCAACTAACGGCTTGGCCGTGCTCGAGGCATTCCGACAGACCCGATATGCACTGATACTAATGGATTGCCAGATGCCAGGGATGGATGGCTTCGAGGCTACTTCGCTGGTCAGAGCGCAGGAAAGCGCCGAGGCTGGAGTCGGTTCGCGCACGCCGATTGTGGCATTAACCGCCAACGCAATGGATGGAGATCGCGAGCGCTGTTTGGCTGCCGGCATGGACGACTATCTTGCCAAGCCATTTTCGCGCGATTCGTTGCGTCAGATGCTTAGTCGCTGGCTTGGGACCTCGTCACTGTTGGACCAGTCCCGTAATATCGTCTCCGATAACCTCTCTGCCGCGCGT
This sequence comes from uncultured Klebsiella sp., assembly GCA_964555355.1. Classification (GTDB taxonomy): domain Bacteria; phylum Pseudomonadota; class Gammaproteobacteria; genus CAIKBL01. The sequence goes on along the minus strand of CAZKRY010000007.1, from coordinate 160,984 downwards.
CCGGAATTACTGCAATCACCCCTGACTCCATCGGAAAGCGAGTATGGCTCGGGAGAATCTGTTATCGATCTTGCTGCGCTTGAAAGCGTTCGGTTGTTGCAGCGTGTAGGGGCGCCGGACATCGTCGGGCGCGTGATTGATTTGTATTTGGAGGACACGCCGCGCGTGCTGGTCACGCTGCGCGATGCCGATGCCGCCAGCCTACGGCTTGCCGCTCACACCTTAAAATCAAGTAGTGCGCAATTAGGGGCGATTAAGCTATCGGGTCTCTGCGCGGCGACTGAGAAGTTGGCGAAGGAGTCTAATCTCACCGAAGCGCGTGCGAATATCGGACTAATTGAAGCGGAGTTCGAACGAGTACGGTCAGCTTTGCGCAGCTTATGTGAGAGCGTAGAAGCGGTGAACTCGGAACCAGAGCGGATCTCGGCCTAGTTAGATTCCAGAGCTTTCGGTGAGTCCTCAAGATGCTGGCGCAGACGCCCAAAAACTAATCGGCGTTTGTTGAGTTTCGATAGCGCACTTTTCGCTATCGCCGCGATGGGTACCTGCCTGACAATAATGTCGGTGAAATATCAAGTGCCGCAAATGCTCGGACGATTTGCGCGAGAAGCGTCATAAATTGTTCATCGCCTCTTGGAGCAATCGGACAATGTGTTGAAGTGAGGGCGGAATAACTTATCCCGCTGCTAATGACTGGCGAATTTTATATTTGAGAATTTTACCACCGACGGTGGTCGGAAATTCTTCCATCACGACGATGCGTTTCGGTGATTCAAATCCCGCGAGACGCTCGCGTGCAAACGCAATGAGTGCCGCGGAATCGATGGCCACACCGGGTTTGGGGATGATGCAGGCCGTCACCGCTTCGCCCCAACGCTCATCGGGCACACCGACGACGGCGGCGCGCGCGACATCTGGGTATTGCTGCAGCACGGCTTCAACCCGAATGGTCGACACATTCTCGCCGCCGGATTTCACGATGTCTTTGTAGCGATCAACCATCAGGCGGACGTCGTCATCGTGATAAACGAAGCTGTCGCCCGAATGAAACCAGCCGCCGGTGAGCGCTTCTTCGGTGGCTTTGCGATCGCGAAAATAGCCTGAGAACATCGCCGGCGAGCGATAGACCGCTTCACCCGCCACACGTTCGCGGCCCCTTAAATCTTCGCCGTGCTCGTTCATGATCGTTGCCGCCATGATTGGACTCGGCCGGCCGACGTGGTTGGACGCCGGCGCTTCGCGCAGATACATATCGAGATGGCGATCGATGTGGAAACGATGGCAGGCCACCGCTTCGGTCTGTCCGCAGAGTTCGTAGACTTTGACCTGCGGGCCGCAGATCCGCCGGAAGGCGGCGAGTGCGCCTGGGCTGAGCGGCGCCCAGCCGAAGTGCATCGCGGTCATTGCCGTCAAGTCATAAGCGAAGGGTCGTTCTTCGACCGCACGAATGATGCTTTCAACAAACTGCGGCGATCCCCCAAAAAGGCAAGTCGCACGTTCCCGCGTCAGCGCCTCCGCCATGATATGGCCTTCGGGCTTGCGCCCCATGATCGCCGTACCGCCGGCGAGCAGTGGAGAAAAGATGCAGGCCTGATCGCCGATGTGATACACCATGGGCGTGAAGGCCGCGTGGCGAATATCCGATTCATGATCGAGTCCACGCGTCTGCGTGAGCACGTGACTGTAGGCGGTCATGTAAGTGTAGATGTGCGAGATCATCACCGCCTTGGGGCGTGCGGTGGTGCCGGAGGTAAACAGCACCTCCCACACATCGTCACCATGAATCGTGACATCCGGTTCAAGCGCGCTATGCGGTTTGATGAAATCATCGAAATCCGGCGCGACTCCGTCCTTGCCGCCTCCGATCATCATGATGGGCTTAATTCCAGCGGGCGCGAGTTTGTCACCTAGCCGTTCCCATTGCACCACATCGACGATGGCGACGCTCGCTTCGACATGCGCCAGCGTCTCGAGAATGACGTCCGGCGCCATCATCACGTTAACCGGCGCGGCGACTAGTCCGGCTTTGGCAATCCCAATCTTGGCCAGCCAGGCTTCGTTCGAGTTATCGCAGAACATCGCGATCCGCGTCGCCGGTGCAAAATCAAGCGCGAGCAGCGCATTCGCGATCCGGTTGATGAGCGCATTGGCTTCGGCGTACGTCACGCGCTGATACGCCGGATTAACGGTGGCGTCCGGCGTGCAAATGAGCGCGATTTTGTCCGGCGTGCTCCATGTTACGCGCTCGATGATGTCGCCCACCGACACGCGATTCCACCGATCGTCGTTGCGGCGATGCCTGAGATTTTCTACATCGATGGCCATGGGCGGTTGCCTTGGATTTTATTGGGATTTTTATGCCGCGTGAGTAATTAGGCTTCTTCGTGGCCTTCGGCCACCATGCCGTACCATTCATCGACGCTGAGCAATCCCCCCGATTTTTCAGCTTTGCCTTGGTCTTGGGCCGCGAGCATGGGTTGCACGACGTCGAGCCGTTTCCATCCGGCAAGCGGTGTTTCGCAATGGGCTTTGGGCACGTAGCGCGAGTGCTTCACTTTTTCGTAGCGGTGAACATACCGCGGACAGTTAGGCCACATACCTTGAACCTTGACGCGCACAATTCCTTGCGCCTCGGGGTACTGCGCCAACAAGGGATCATTACGATCAACACTCGCGACGCCTTGCACGCGGAGTCGTTGAGGTTTCTCAAAGCTCATGAACAGCAGTCCAACATTGGCGTTCTGCGTCAGATTACCCCAGGAGTAAAACATGCCGTTGCCGTCATAGAACGGGAAAGCCAGTGTTTGTGTGTCGAGCACGCGCACAAAGCCGGGATCGCCGCCTTTGTACGACACGGTTGGCCGGCCGAGTGAATCGATCGTCGATAAGAAAAACATATCCAGCGCTTGAATGAAGGCTTTATCGTTGTCGCTTATCTCTGGTGCCGTGAAGCCGTTCTCCATCATGTCGGCGAGACGGCGTGAATCAAACTCATCCTGGAGCGCACGATGCGCGTCACTATAGATGCTACTCATGGTTAACTTCCCCACTAAATTAAAAGTTCTGAATTACCAACCACGTGCCGCACTCACGAGCGCGATATTGACTGCGCCATCTTCGCCGGTCGCGAGTGCGGAAGTCTTGCGTTTCGCCGCTGCCACAAACTGGGTGACTTCTTCCTGGTAGCTATCACAGGCCGCGACGGGTTCGGTAGTTGCGTCCTTTCCTTTGAAGCCGATTTCCAACTCGCCGGGTGCGCCGAAGAGTCCACCGCGTAGACTGAAGTAACCCTTGGTGCCGAACAGCTCCACACGGGAGATTCCGCCCGCAGCGCCGGTGCAGGCCGTGATAGTGCCCACCGCGCCGTTCTTAAAGAGCACGCTGACCTGTGCGTGGTCGTCGGTCGCGAATTTCCAGCATCGGTTGGTCAGGTGGCCTTGTGCCGCGCGTGGTGCTGAGTTCATGACCCACACGAGGACATCCAATAAATGCGTGCCTAAATCACCGATAGCCCAACCACCGCTGCGGCGTTTGTCTTGGCGCCAGGCCGGCGGAGGCGTGGGGTATGGGTAATAGACCTGCACGCGGGCTTCAAGCGGTTCGCCGAGTTTGCCACTCGCAGAGAGCTTGGCCACTTTCTGTAACGCCGGGTGAGCGCGGTTGTTAAAGCCGATACGGAGGGCCTTACCGGCGGTGGTCGCGGCTTTGACCATCGCCTTGCAGTCAGCCGGCGAAACCGCCATCGGCTTTTCACACAGCACATGCTTGCCCGCCCGCAATGCGGCCACGACATGCTGTCGGTGCATATCCGGCGGGCTGGCGACCCAAATCGCATCAAGCTTCGGGTGCGCCAAAAATTCGTTCAGGTCCGTGTAGTGCGCTTCAAGCCCATGATTTTCCGCGTACTTTATCGCCCCGGCTGGCGTTGAACCCAGGACCGCCACGAGCGCATTGCCAGGTGCGCGCTTAATGGCTGGACCGAATGTGTGATCTGCCCAGCCAGACGAACCGACCATCCCCCAACGAAAAACTCCCATCTGCCCCTCCTGTGATTTTGTTTTGTTGGGTGTCCCCAACTGAAGTTGATGGGTGTCCCCAATTGGTCCCCAATTGAGATTGATAGTCAGGGGACTCGCAGACTTTCGTCAAGCGACTGGCGTAGATGCGAATCTCAAGATTTGTTGCGAAGGATTCTCATTGGTGGTGGGTTTGTTCTAGAATGAGAACCAATCTCATTAACTATTCGTTAGCCGCAAGTGGCTGGCGGGGAGGCGCAGGCGCCCAATGTACGTTTGTCTCTGCCATGGAATTAGCGATCGTCAAATCCGTGCGGCCGTTACCGAACACGGTGGTAGCCTGTCGGAAATTTCCAACGCACTTGGGGTCGCGACCGGTTGCGGCCAGTGCCGTGAGCACGCTGAATCAGTCATTGCGGAATGCCAAGTTACCCGTTGCCGGCGCCGGATGTCACAACGCGGCCTCGCCCTCTCTGCGTAAGGTCTTTTTGCACCTAGCGCATGAGCCCCGTTTCAAGCGTCGTACATCAACTTCGCTTTTGTTATTGACGCGAAACTTCGACTTCTTATCTCGGTTTAGCACAGTTGGTGTCGGCGCCGATTCGCGTTGCGCTTCTCGTCGCCGCCCGTCGCGTGCAGAATGGCCTCATTCAAACGATTGCCAAAAAGCAGAGGCCACTATGCGAGGCGACAAAAAAGTCATTGCTGTGCTGAACGCACAGCTCAAGAACGAACTCACCGCGATCAATCAATATTTCTTGCACGCGCGCATGCTCGACAACTGGGGGTTCAAGAAGCTCGGCAAACACGAGTACGAAGAATCAATTGGTGAGATGAAACATGCGGACAAGTTGGTGGCGCGTATTTTGATGCTGGACGGGCTGCCGAACCTCCAAGATTTGGGCAAGCTCATGATCGGTCAAGACGTCCCTGAGTTACTGGCGAGCGACTTAAAGTTGGAAACGGGGTCGCAGGCAAAAGTCAAAGAAGGGATCGCACTCTGCGAGGCGGCGGCGGATTTTGTGTCCCGCGAATTGCTCCAAGAAATCCTGGAGAACACCGAGGAGCATATTGATTACCTCGAGACCCAACTCAAACTTTTAGAGACCGTTGGGTTACAAAACTATCTCCAGTCGCAAATGGAAGGTTAGATTTCCAAAAATTAAGAGCAGCGAGCATGAAGAAATCGAGCTGTATAGGCATCGGTGTATTTCAAGTATTGGGCGATATGCCGAGCGGCGATCCTGCCGTCGTCGCCAAACGCGCCGAAGAACTTGGCTTTGCGTCATATTGGTTGCCGGAACATGGCGTGATTCCGCAGGGCTCTGCGGATATTTATCCTGGCAAACAGCCGGGACAACCGCCGCCGGATTATCTTTTTAAGATTCCGGATCCACTCATTGGTTTGAGCCGCGCCGCGGCCGTCACCAGCGACATTCGCTTAGGCACGGGGATTGCCCTGGTCCCGGAGCGCAATCCGCTCATGGCGGCGATTGAAATCGCGTCACTCGATCACTACTCCGGCGGTCGATTTATCTATGGGATCGGCGCCGGTTGGAATGAGCCAGAGTGCACAGTGCTGGGCGGAGATTTCGCGCATCGTTGGACGCAGACCAAAGAAGCCATTCAAGTCATGAAGAAGTTATGGACCGGTGAGTACGTCGAACATCGGGGCAAGTACTTCAATTTTCCGCCGACGATCTGTTTGCCGAAGCCGGTGCAACGCCCGCATCCGCCGATCCTGCTCGGCAGTATCGGCTCGCCGAATGTTTATCGGCGTGTCGCCGAGTGGGGCGATGGTTGGTTACCATTCGTCACCCATCCCAAAGAACTGAGCGAAGGTAAAGCGCAAATTGCCAAGTACGCGGCCGAACTAGGGCGCAACCCGGCAACGATTGAGATTGCCGCCTTCGCTCCGCCGGGAATGTATAAGTCCGCCAAAGACATTAAAGCGCTCGCGGAAGCCGGTGCCGACAGCGCAGTCATTTGGTTGGATGCCGGGAGTCAGGCCGACACGCTCGCGCAGATCGAGGCGCTTGCCGCAGAATTGTTTTAAATCGCACTAGCCGCGAGTCAACGCACATTCAATCGGTTGACTCGCGGTGTTTCGGGCTCACGCGTAGCGATTAATCACCGTCTCCGCGAAGTAGCGCATCTGTCCGACCGGATCATCGGTCACTTGAAACGCAAAATGCGTAAGGCCTTCTTGTGCCAGCGCCTTAATCCGCGCAATCACTTCATCTGGGTTGCCGATCATCGCGGCCACTTCGGCGATTTCCGGCACCAAAAAACGTTGTTCATCCGGACGTGTGTAGACCAAATGACCTTCGTGCAGCAGGAGATGCCGACGTTCTTTGGGTAACGAATGTTCGTACGCTCGATACTGCTCAACATACTTTGCGATAGAGCCATCGGCAGGCAGGAGCTTGTCATCCCATTCGCACATGACATGCAGTAAGTTGGTAATGAAGGGTCCGACGCTTTTCAGGATCCGCGGGCTTGCCGAGGTTTCACCCGGGCGTAATAGACCGAGTGGAAAAATCGCTTTGGACGGGATCTCATCCACCGAGCGCCCGGCATGATTCGCGCCTACGGCGATTTGATCGCGCGCGGCGCGCAGCATTTCGGGTGACACGTTCCAGGTGAGATGGCCATCGCATTCGGCGCCACAGTATGCGAGCGTTTTGGGACCGAAGGCTGACAGCGTCAGTGGAATCTTATGCGCGAGCTCCACAAAACCCTGCTTGCGATGCAGGAGCTGAATCAGATGCGACTCACCTTCCTCCTCATGCCTGACCGTCTCACCGCGCAGCAGCGCTTGAATGACTCTGATCTCGCGCTGCATGCGGCCGAGCGGGATCGGGCGCAACCCCATCGTTAATCGTGCCGTATTGCCGTTGCCGACTCCCAATTCCACGCGGCCCGGCGCAAGCACGGCGATACTTGCGATGGCGTGTGCAATGACCGGCGCCATGCGCGTGCTCGGCACGGCGACGCCGGTGGCGAGGCGGATGCGTTTGGTGGCTTGCGCCGCGACCGCCATCGTCGCGTACACATCCGAATAAATCATCTGCGAATCGAAAAACCACGCCTGGTCAAAGCCGAGCGATTCGGCGAGCGCCACCAAATCGTAGTCCTTGATGCGGGAAGCAAACGCAACACCAAATTCCATGCCGAACCTCTTGTGTTGAGATGCCGAGTCAGCAAAGTATACGCGCTAGCGCGAGCGTGTCTCGCGAGTCAGCCGTCTTCAAGTGACGCTTGAAACCACTGATCGGCAGGATGAACGAAGGCGAGGAGCAGTAACGTGAAAGCAACGGGCGCACGGCGCATAGCAATCGTGGGAGGCTCGATCACCGGCTGTGCTGCGGCGATTGAACTCTCGCGTGCAGGGTTCGAGGTGGTTTTATTTGAACGCAGCGGAGAAGAACTGAAAGATCGGGGCGCCGGCATCGGGATCCCGCCGACCACCATCAAGACGCTCGTCGAGCGCGATTTGATCGGCGCTGATCTGCCTTATTTCAACGCTAAGAATTTCGTCCGCCGCTGGCGCACGGAGGCTGATCGGCGCTATGGCTACCTCGCGTGGGAGCAGCCGACCGCGATGTTGTTGATGAATTGGGGGATGCTTTACCGGCATTTACGCGCGCGCGTGCCCGCCGGCGTTTATCGCACGCATCATCGGGTAGAGTCGCTCAACAATTCTCCGACCGGGGTACAGGTCGCGCTCGCTAACGGCACGCAAGAAAATTTTGATCTCGTGATCTGCGCGGATGGTTATATGTCGCTCGGGCGGCGCACCCTGCATCCGGGCGTAACCCCAAACTATGCGGGTTACGTGCTGTGGCGGGGTGGCTTCCGCGAAGCGGAAATTGCCGAGCGCGAGGTGCTTGCGAGTGGTGTGCACGCGCTCGGCTATCCCGGCGGCCACGGTATTTTTTATTACGTGCCCGGTATCGCGGGGCAAATCGGTTACGGTGAACGCCTCATCAATTGGGGCATGTACGTGCCGGTGCCGGCTGCCGATCTCAACGAATTTCTCACCGATGTGCATGGTCGCGTGCACGAAGGATCGCTACCGCCGGGCGCGATGCCGCGCGCAACGGAAGATGCGCTAAAGCAAGCCGCGCTCGTCAGAATTCCGGATTTTTACGCTGAGATCGTTACGCAGAGTGTCGGCACCTATGTCTACACCATTTGTGATTGTCAGGTGCCTTCGTATCGTGACGGTCGGATCTGTTTGATGGGCGATGCCGGCGCGTTCGCGCGCCCGCACAGTGGCGCCGGTGCGCTCAAAGGCATGACGGATGCCATCGCGCTCCGCCAAGCTTTTGATACACATGACTCGTTCGAAGATGCGTTGACGGCATGGAATGTCAGCCAAACCGAGCACGGCAATCGCATGGTCAAATTCGGCAATCAATTGGGACAGGCGCTGGTGCGTGAGATCCCGGACTGGTCGACGATGGATGTGCCGGCGATGGAGCGCTGGTTTAATTCCATGATAACCATCGGCACCGAGGTTTTCGGCGCCAGGAAAGAATGACGCCGCGCGCCCTAATCGGCGCGCGCCCCGCGCGGATCCGACTAGAGCGGCCCTGGCCGCACCGGATTTTTGCCGTCCCAACCAATCGCCGCATCTTCGACCATCTGGAAGAGATCTTTGAACACGCTCGAGTTATCCCATAACTCGATGTAGTGACCGATGGATTTCACGGTGTCGAAATAAGTTAGTGGCGCGCCGCCCACCGTACACTCAAAGGCCGCCGCATGGCCGAGTGCGCGGTACTGCGCGCACGCCGCTTCGTAATCCACCGGCATCAAGCCAAAGTGATGCACGCCAACTCGTCCCGCATCCAAAAACTCTTTGTAGACCGAGGGTTCGTTGTTGTGCTGAAAGATGAGTTCGATTTGCAGCGCGCCGCTGTTGCCAAGCGCAAGCGTCACATCGACATTGGAAGGTTTGCCGTGAAATTTCTGGTTGAGCAGCGGACAGTGTTCAAACAAAAAAAACGGACCGACTTTAAGCACGTCTACCCAATATTTTAGCGCCGCATCGAGATCGCGCACGACGTAGGCAAGCTGCCGTACGGATTGCAAAGGTTGTGACATAGGGCCTCCATCGCGTTGGAACGTTGAGGCACTGACCTTAGCTCGAAATTCCGCGCGAGACTAGACGTGGTGCGCCGTTTCTGGTGCCATGCGGGTAAGCCCGTTCGAAGGAGGGAATCATGGCCGTATTTGATCCACGCACAGCGCAAGTCGGCGACTCGTTGCCAGATTGGCAGGTCACCGCGGTAAATGACGCCGCGGATTCGAACAATCCGATGCACAACGATGAATTCGCGCGCGCGCAAGGATATCGCGGTGCGCTCGTCCCGGGGGTAACCGTTTTTGGCTATTTGATGCATCCGCTCGTGGAGGCTTTCGGCGTTGAATTTCTAAGTCGCGGTGGCGTCGAGGTGCGGTTTCGCCGTCCGGTTTATGCCAAGGACAAAGTCTCCGTGCGCGCGAACCTCGCGACGGTGCAGGGCGATGTGAAATGCGTTCAGCTCGAAGTCGTGAATCCAGAAGGTGAGACCTGCGCGATTGCCACCGCGGAGTTTCCGCTCGCCGTAGAGGCGCGTCCATCGCCGGCCGCGGTTCCGCTTGATGGAACCCGACGCCCCGCTACCGCTGAGGCACTGCGGGCCGCGCCAGTTTTAGGCGCATTCCAGGATGCTTATGACGAAGCCCGACGCGATGCGTATCTCCAGGTTTTGGGCGAGTCGCTGCCTTGTTTCCGCGATATCGTACATCCCGCGTGGTTACTACGGCAGGCGAATTACTTGGTCGACCGCAATATCGCGGTCAAAGCCTGGATTCATGTGGCGAGTCGAATTCAAATGCTCCGCACGGTTCCTATCGGTAGGCCTTATGTCACGAAGGGGCAGGTGGTCGAACTCTACGAACGCAAGGGCAACGAGTATTTCGATTTGGACGTCGTCATCGAGTGCGACGATGCGCCGGTGATGCGCATCGTGCACAGTGCGATCTACCGATTGGCGGGAGCGTAGATGGTATTCCGCAGGCGGTTTTAGCGCATCGCGCGGAAGGCCGTTCTCACCTCATCGATGAAGGACGCCGGCTGCTCAAACGCCGCGAAATGCCCACCTTTCGGCAGGATGTTGTAATGACGGAGATCCTTGAAGCGCGTCTCCACCCAGCGTTTCGACTGCCGAAATATTTCGTGCGGGAAAATGCTCGTCGCGCTCGGCATGTGAATCGGCGGTTTCGGTTTGGACAGTACCGAAAAATTCTCCCAGTACATTCGCGCCGAAGACGCCGCGGCCGCCGGCAACCAATACATCATGACGTTATCCAGCAGCTCGTCACGCGTCAGGACGTTTTCCGGATGGCCATCGCTATCCGTCCACGCCCAGAACTTTTCGAGGATCCACGCCATTTGGCCGACCGGCGAATCGACGAGCGCATAACCCAGGGTTTGCGGCCGCGTACTTTGTTCTTTGGAATAACCCGAATCCCAGTCGGCGTAATGTTGGTAGCCGGCGAGGGCGGATTTTTCGAAGTCGGTGGTCTCCGCAGTCATCTCCGGCGTGAAGTCAACCAACGGCATGTTGGTGTGGATACCGAGGCAGTTGGTCGTTTCCTGCATGCCGATCGCCATGACCACCGCCGCTCCCCAATCGCCGCCTTGCGCGTAATAGCGGTTATAGCCGAGGCGAGACATGAGTTCGGTCCAGGCGCGCGCAATGCGGCTTAACGTCCATCCTGCGGCCGTTGGCTTCCCGGAGTAACCGAATCCAGGCAGGGTTGGGCACACCACGTGGAAGGCATCGCGCGCGTGCCCGCCATGCGCCACCGGATCGGTCAGCGCTCCAATTACTTTCAGGAATTCGATGACCGAGCCCGGCCAACCATGCGTAATCACCAACGGCACTGCATCCTGATGCGGAGATCGTACATGCAGGAATTGAAAATCCAATCCATCGATCTCGGTGATGAACTGCGGAAAAGAATTAAGTCGGGCCTCACAGCGGCGCCAGTCGTAGCGATGTTGCCAGTACTCGCAGACTTCGCGTACGTACGCGAGCGGTATGCCCTGACTCCAATCAGGGACCGTTTCGCGCTCCGGCCAGCGCGTTTGCGCGAGCCGGCGCCGCAGATCGTCGAGATCAGCTTGTGGAACGGCAAACTTAAAGGGTCGAATTTCGGTACTCATCGTTCTCTCTCCTAACTCACGCGAGTGATGCCAAGGCTTCGAGTGCCGCCCAGTCCGGGCCGGGGGTGCAATCCGGACGAATGGGTTGGATAACCACTTGATCGGCACCGCAGTCAAAATAGCATTGCAACTTAGCTTTGATTTGCGCGGCATCGCCCCAGTAGACCATTGCATCCATCAGGCGATCACTGCCGCCGTCTTTGACGTCGGCTTCGGTAAAGCCTAAGCGGTACCAATTTTGATAATAATTCGGCAGTGGGAGATAGACGCCCAATGCCGCGCGTGCGGCTTTACGCGCAACCACCGGATCGGTGGTTAGACATACTTTTTGCTCACAGATAATGGCGCTGTTGGCGCCCATGACTTTGCGTGCTTCGCGCGCATGTTCCGGTGTGATGTTGTAAGGGAACGCGCCAAGGGTGACATCGGCGGATAGTTTTGACATTTTCGGGCCGAGCGCCGCCAGCACCACTTGTTTCGACGCCGGCGTCGAACCCATCGCCGTCCACGCTTGGTCCATGCCTTCCAAGTAACTTTTCATCGTGGCTAGCGGCGCCTTGTAATCGTGGCCGCGCACGCTCGAGACTAATGGGGCATGCGACACCCCTAACCCGAGCACAAAACGCCCGCCGTATAGATTATTCAAGCTGTTGTGACCCATGGCGGACGCGGCCGGATCGCGCGCGTAGATGTTGGCGATCCCGCTACCGACAATTAGCTTTTTACTGTGCGACAGCAGATAGCCACCGATGGCGAAGGTTTCGTAGTTGAAGGCTTCCGGATACCAGAGGGTTGAAATGCCGAGGTCTTCGACGCGTCGAGCGAGATCGGCTAATTGCGCGCCGTTCATCGCGTCGGTAAAGGTAAAAACGCCGAGTTTGCCGAATTTAAAAGCCATGAATCCTCCCAGATAGTTTTTAAGGTTATAGCGCGAGTATGCGGGGCGAAGCTCCCCGGGTCCACCGTCACCACGAGTGCAAGCACTTTGCGAAATTGCCGGCCGGAATTGCGGTGCCGTCACGGCTCGATTATGGTTTGGGTCCAACCTCAATCACAGGGGAATTCGCCATGGCCACCTTGCCGCCAGGATATCCAACCGAAGCCTTCCCGGCTTTTGATTTCTTGAAAACCCGCCAGTCGTTGTCCATCGATGACCTAAAAGTCTTGGCGATGATCGAACTCTACGGCGAGACTTTCTACCAAATTTTGGCGCGTGGGGTCGACGATGCGGAAGCCAAGGCCCTACTGCTGCGCAACGGTGACGAAGAACGCGGCCATGCGCACCGCATGTTGAAAGCGATCAAGCTCAAAGGCGGCGATTTTGAGCTGCCGGTAGCAGCGGAGAATCCCTTCATGCCGTTCGCACCTGACATGGTGCCGGCAGACGGCGAGTTATTGGGGTTGTTGCAGCAGGGAGAAGTGGACGGCGATCTGCAGTATCAAAAATGGGCGGACGCCGAATCGAATGCCGAAGTCGCTCAGCTGCTGCGTTTAAACGGACGTGAAGAGACGCGCCACTGCGAACGTGTTACGGAAGTGAAAAAACGCCTGAATATCAACTAAAAAAGCGCGGCCTCAGGGTAGAGGGAAGCGCAACGTGTAAGCTGCGCTCCTCAAAGCCCCTAATCGGCTCAGAAGCTTTCTTTAAAGGGTCTTAGGTCGACTTCATGCGCCCACGCCGAGCGCGGCTGGCAGTGGATCTGCCAATACGTCTCGGCAATGGGTTCAACTTGCAACAAACCCTCAGCGCCGAGTTTGTCGACCATCTCCGGCACGCGCTCGCGTAAGCGAGCGCCATCGATTCCGCCATCGATCACCACGTGCGCGACATGCAGGCCTCGCGGACCGAATTCGCGTGCCATGCTTTGCGCGAGCATGCGTAAGCCCGCTTTCGCGACGGCAAAATGCGCGAATCCTGGACGCCCGCGCAAACTGCCGGAAGCGCCGGTGAAAATTATCGTGCCCCGTCCGAGCGGTGCTAACCGCCGCGCCGCTTCGCGGCCGGTTAGAAAACCGGCAAGACATCCGATTCGCCAAAAGTCTTCGAATTGAGCGACGGACAAATCGGTGAAATCTATGCGCTGATTGTTACCCGCGTTAAACACGATGAGTGACAACGGTTCTAGTCCGGGAGCGGGTTGCATCGCGCGATCGAACACGCGCATGACGTCGCTTTCTTGAGTCGCGTCCGCACAGAGGGCTTCGGCGCTGCCGCCGTTGTCGCGAATGTCTGCGACCACCGCGTCAATTTTGGCGGGCGTTTTGCCTACCACCCACACATGCATGCCGGCTTGCGCGAAGCGCCGGCAACATGCGGCGCCTAAGCCGCGTTCAGCGCCGACGCCGATCACGAGCGCAGTTGGTTTGGACACCGGGTTCTCCTTAATGGAATATCGGATGATTAAGTGCGATCTAGACGAGCGCGTGAAAGGGCTGCACGTCGACCAGGGTGCCGGCGTCGACGCGACCGCTGTCCATTGGCAGGAGAATGAAACAATCGGCGTTGGTCATTGAACTTAATATCCCGCTGCCCTGATCGCCCGTCGGTGTGACATGCAGTACGCTGTCTACTTCATGGAGTGTGCCGCGTTGAAACTCCATGCGGCCAGGGCGTTTTTTCAACGGCGCCGTCGTGCGCGCTTTGAGGGTGCGGTAGGGGCGTGGGGTGGTGCCCATCAAACGCCATAATGCCGGCTGGACAAATTGATAGAAAGTGACCATGACGGACACCGGGTTCCCCGGCAAACCAAAAAACACCGCATCGCCAAGCGCGCCGAAGGCGAGCGGACGCCCTGGTTTCATCGCGACCTTCCAGAAACGTACCTCGCCGAGCCGGGTCAGGATTTCTTTGGTGTAATCGGCTTCACCGACTGAGACACCGCCGGAGGTGATCACCACATCCGCGATACGCGCCGCACGGTCGAATGCTTCGGCCAGCGCGTCGCGCTCATCACGAACCACGCCCAAGTCGAGTATCTCGACTCCAAGTCGCTGCAACATACCGTACAAGGTGTAGCGATTGCTGTCGTAGATATCGCCGAGTCCGAGCGGTTCCCCGAGTGACCGTAGCTCGTCGCCGGTCGAGAAAAAGGCCACCCGCAAGCGCCTTATCACGTCGACTTCCGCGAAGCCCAATGACGCGATAAGTCCAAGTTCAGCCGGCGTGACCAGCGTCCCCGCCGCGAGCACGGTGCTACCCAGGGTTAAGTCTTCACCGGCCGCGCGCAGATGCTGGCCTTGTTTATGTCGTCCGTCGAGCCGAATGGCGGCGTCGCATGTTTCGACCTGTTCTTGCGGGAGGATCGTATCCGCGCCTTCCGGCACAACGGCGCCGGTCATGATGCGCACCGCGCATCCTCGCGGAAGAGGGGAGGTGAAAGGCTTACCGGCGAACGATGCGCCAACCACGTTGAGTGTGGCGAGTCCATCGTGCGGGATATCGAGTGCATTGATGGCATAACCGTCCATTGCGGAATTGACGTGCCCAGGCACGGCAAACGGCGCCTTTAGCGCGGTGGCGAGCACTCGGCCAAGCGCGCTGCGCAACGGTACGCGTTCGGCTTCGCGCAGCGGCTGTAAATGCACGTCGATTCGACGCGCCGCTTCTTCGCAGGTCAATGCATTAGGATCAAAGTCGTCATCGCAACTCGGCTGAATATTGAGCAGGGATTCCGCCACTGGCTATCCTTCACGCGAGATGCGCGCGTTCCAAGATGAACATTTCGATTGCCCCGATATCGTTGAGTTGAAACTGCGGTAAATGCGGCATTAGCGCCGCGGGGCTATCGCTTGCGATAGCGATAATAGAATCGTCTTCCCGTGCCAGCAAGGCGCGCCCGAGGGCAGGTCGGTGGACCTCTATTTTGGTAAAGCGTTCGTGCCGGAATCCTTCCACCAAAATGAGGTCGAGCGCTTGCGCGCTGAGTAGCGCCACCATTTCATCGAGCGTCGGTTCGCATGGTGCGGGGCGTTCGGTCACGATTGCCCAGCGGCGCGAGGAACCAATCGCGATACTAGTCGCACCCGCGTGACGCAGTTCATAGCTGTCCTTACCCGGATGATCGATATCGAATTCGTGATGGGTGTGTTTGACGACGCCGACCCGTAGGCCGCGTGTCTTCATCCGGGTAATCAATTGACGCAGCAGCGTCGTCTTGCCACTGCCGCTAAAGCCCGCGAATCCGATGACGAACGGTCGAACGGTGGATTTAGCCATTGGCGAGGAGGGTGGCGGCGGCGTGATCTTCCGCGGTGTTGACGTTCATAAAGGACTGAGCGTCCGCGCTGAAATCGACTTCAAGACAGCGGTGATGCCCGTACCAACGGGTGATCTTGCGCTGGTCGCCGGCCAGAAAGTCGGCGAGTGAATCGCGTAATACAGTCGGAATCAATGCGAAAACCGGCTGCGGCTCGCCCTCGAGCGAGACCATCGCGATGGTTTGCGGTGAGTCGATGGCGGCGGTGAGTCGGGCAACCAAATTATTTGGAATGAATGGGCTATCGCACGGCGTCACGGCGAGCCACGGGGTCGGCGCGTGTTTGAGGCCGCTCAAAATCCCCGCCAACGGCCCGGCAAATTCAAAATTCTCGTCGGGTACCACCAGAAAACCGAAAGCGGCGTAACGATCGCGATTGCGATTGGCGTTTATAAGTAGTTGTCCGACTTGTGGCGCGAGCCGGTGTAGTACGTGCTCAACGAGCGTCGATTGGCCTAATGGCACCAATCCTTTATCGCGCCCTTCCATGCGTTCCCCACGTCCACCGGCGAGGACTAAACCGGTGACGTCATCACGTTGAATAACGTTCATCCACCGGTGGCATTCATATGGCGAAAAATGAGCGGCTTCGCCGCAAAGGTGAAATCATGGCCGCGGGGTTTGCGATCCATCGCGAGGCAAATGGCTCGTTTCAAGGCCTCTAAATCGCCGCCGGGCCGACGTAATACCTGGCGTAAGTCGACGGAGTGTTCTTGGCCCAAACACAGTAGCAAGCGCCCTTCGGCGGTGACGCGCACACGATTGCAGTCACCACAAAAGTTATGGCTATGCGGTGAAATGAATCCCACCCGGGTGTTGGTTTCTATCACGCGGTAATACTTGGAAGGTCCACCCGTTTGTTCAGCGGTAGGAATGAGCGTAAAGGCTTGTTGCAAATCCGCTTTGATTTGATCGCTCGCGTAATACGCCTCCGCGCGATCGTGATCGCCAATCACGCCGAGCGGCATTTCCTCGATAAAGGAAATGTCCATGCCGCGTTCGCCGGCAAACTTGACCAGCGACACGACTTCATCGTGATTGCGGTTACGCAGGATGACGGCGTTGATTTTTAGGCGTTCAAATCCTTGCTCGCGCGCCGCATCAATCCCGGCGAGCACCTTGGACAAATCGCCGGTGCGCGTGATGCGCTTAAACCGTTCCGGGTCGAGTGAGTCCAAGCTGATATTGATTCGCTTGACGCCAGCTTTCTTCAGCGCCGGGGCTAGCGTCGGCAGCTGTGAACCGTTGGTGGTGATGACTAATTCTTTGAGTCCATTCAGGGCGGCGAGATGTCGCATCAAATCGACCACATTCCGGCGCACCAGCGGTTCACCGCCGGTGATCCGGATTTTCTTCACGCCCAGTTCGACGAACGCCTGCCCGACTAGAGAAAGTTCCTCCAGCGACAAAATCTGCGCACGAGGTACGAATTGGGTGTCAGGCTCCATGCAGTAGACACAGCGGAAATCACATCGGTCAGTCACCGAAATGCGGACGTAATCAACCACACGGCCAAAGCGATCAATGAGTTGTGTCATCACGGGTGCGGGCATGGCTCGGCTCAATATTCTGATGAAAACACTTGGTAATTATACATGCGCTACGCGGTCTGCGAAGCCTGCCAGGTGCGATAGGGTGCTTCGATTAATCGGGAATTGTAGTAACGCGGATCGTCGGAAACCTCCAGACCGAGCCAAGGGGGCCGGGCGAAAATCTCGTCCGGATCGTCAAGTTCGATTTCGGCGACGACCAACCCTTGGTTCTGCCCATCAAACTCATCAATCTCCCATTCGTGGTCCCCAACCTTCACGTAATGTCGCCGTTTGGTGAGGGATCGACCCTGGCAGAACTGCTGCAGGAGCGCGCATGCGTCCGTCTGCGGGATCTCGTACTCGAATTCACTGCGCGTGACCCCCAAGGTTTTGCTCTTGATGTTCAAATACGCGCGCTCGCCGTCGCTACGCACCCGTATCGAGCAGTGATCGTCACCGCCAAGATAGCCTTGGTGCAAGGCGACTGTGCGGGTAACGGATGGACGCCAACTGTCGTCCTTCAGAAGAAATTTTCGTTCAATTTCCAGCGCCATCGTTGGTTCTCGTCTTGCAATATGGAGAGTGTGCCACAATGCGCCGGTGCATAAGGCTTCCTCGCAAACGGCGGCATTGCCCGCTGATACCAAACAACTTGTGGTGGTCGGTCTGCTCGGATTTGCGTCGGGCTTACCGCTCGCCCTCACCGGTAGCACGCTACAAGCTTGGCTGACCACCGCAGGTCTCGATTTGAAAACGATTGGCGCAATGTCCTTGGTGGGGTTGCCGTACCTTTATAAGTTCGTATGGGCGCCGTTGCTCGATCGCACCGCGCCGTTACCGTACGGCCGCCGTCGCGCTTGGCTCGTGCTGACGCAATTGCTGTTGGCGGCTTTACTGCTCGTCATGTCCTATTTGCAACCCGCGCGCGAGTTGAGCTGGTTACTGTGGGCGGCGGCACTGCTGGCGTTCATCTCCGCGACTCAAGATATCGCGGTCGATGCCTATCGCGCGGAAATTCTTACGCCGACGCGGCGCGGTTTGGGCGCGGGCTGCGCGACCACTGGTTATCGGGTGGCGATGATCATCTCGGGCGCCGGCGCTTTGATTGCGGCTGATTATGTAGGCTTCGGCCCGACGCTTAGATTGTTGGCGGCCCTCATGGCGTTGCTCGCGCTGATGTCGCTCCTCGCCGCGGAGCCGATGGTCGAGGCGTCGCCCGCGCGGTCGTTGTGGATTGATTTAAGCGTGAGTCTCAAAGCTTTGTTTGCGCGTCCGGGCGTTTGGAGCTTCGTTGCCTGCGTGTTTCTCTACAAACTCGGTGATGCCTTTGCAGGCTCGTTGTCGTTGACGTTTTTTATTCGCGGCCAGGGATTTTCACTAACGGAAATCGGATCCGCCTATAAGGCGCTTGGCACTGTGGCGGCGATCGCGGGCGGTTTAGTCGGCGGCTGGTGGATGATGCGCCTCAGTCTTTATCGCGCTTTATTTATCTTTGGCGTTCTGCAACTCGCGACCAATCTCGGTTTTTATTGGCTGGCGGTGAGCGGGAAGTCGCTGCTCGGCATGTGCGCGGTGGTCGTGCTCGAGAACTTAGCAGGTGGCATGGGGGCAAGCGCACTCGTTGCGTTGCTTATTGCACTTAGCGAACGCCGGTTCACTGCCACGCATTTTGCGTTATGGTCGGCGCTTGCCAGCACACCACGCGTGTTAATCGGCCCGTTCGCCGCTCCGCTTGCGGAGCAACAGGGGTGGGCAGTTTTTTTCGCAGGCTCGGTGCTGTTGGGACTCCCCGCGTTGGTCGCGGTGTGGGCCACACGGCGCAATCTCAGCGCGCTATAAGCTAATCGAGTCGTATCACCCGAATGCCAACCGTGTCGCTTTGTGCGGTGGCAGAGATTTTGTCACGCGCGGCGCTTCGCAGCGCTTTAGGACCGCTCGAAAACGCGCCGCCGCGGATGACGCGCTGTGTGCAGTCGCCACCTTCAAAATCGCTACCGTCGGTGGGTGCGCCTTCGTAATTGTTGTGGTAGCAGTCGTAGACCCACTCCTGCACGTTGCCCGCGGTGTCATAAAGACCATAGGGATTGGCCGCGAAACGGCCAATCCGAGTGGGTAGACGTGGGTCAAGACCGGTATCACAGGCGACGCAGTGGGCTTTCCCTTCGCCGAGTTCGCGCCCCCACCAGTAATTCGAAGTCGTGCCACCGCGCGCCGCGTATTCCCACTGCGCTTCGGTGGGGAGGCGATATTCTTTGCCGGTTTGCTTACTGAGCCACTGTGTATAAGCGAGTGCATCGTTCCAATTCACCGCGAACACCGGATATTTGGCGCGATCCATGTCTCCGGTGGGCGGGGCACGCCGCCCAGTCGCGGCCGCGAACTTGCCATATTCCGCAATCGTCACTTCGTACACGCTGATGGAAAATGCCGGCACCCGGACGCTGCGCTGCGGTCGTTCTTCGAACGCCGCAGCACTATCTGGGCTCCCCATTCGAAAACTGCCGGCCGGCAGCTTGACCATGAGCGGACCCGCGCCGTCGCGGAAGGTTTCGCCAGTACCGGTCGTTGGCGCGGCGACTTCGGCCGCCTCCTCGGTGGGTAGAGACCCCGTCTCTGTATCGGCAACCCCGTCATCCGTCGCGGTATCTTCGCTGGAGGCAGGCTCGGTTTCCGCCGGGGTTGGTTCAGGCTCCGGGGCTATCTCGGTGAGTTCGGGCAACGGTGCGATCGGCGGCGCCGACTGCTGTTGCCAATACCAATAGCCGCCACCACCCGCTAACAACAGCGCAAGCAAACCGAGGGCCGCGAGCTTGCCGACTGCACTTGGCGCAGGTGCCTCTTCGATTTGAATTTTCGTCGATTTAGCCGGCGGGGTGACTGTTGACACGTCCACCAAGCGTGGGCCGGGACGCTCTGCTTTCGGGGCTGGTTCCGCTTTCTCGCCGACGACGATGACCACGACCGTAGTGTTGTCTTGGCGCGGCATCTTGGCGTCGGCTACCGCCTTTAGCAGCGCATCGACACATTCACGCGCGGACGCGGTCGCATCCATGTAGGAGAGCAGTTTGCCGTGGCTTAGGGTGTCGAGACCGTCGCTTGCAATGATTACGCGATCACCTGGCGCGAGTTCCAGTGGGGTGTCAGGGCAATCGATATCCGCAATCTCATCGCCCGTTAGCGCGCTCATCAGCATATTGCGCGAAAAACCGGCTTCGGGCTCGATGGGCTTACCTTGTTCCGCCATCCGCGCCAAGAAACCACCGTAGCTATGGTCGGCGTTGGTTTTCTTGAGTTCCTTATTGCGGATAAGGTAGAGATGGCTGTCGCCAACGCTCACCCAGCGCAAATGTTTCCCTTCCACCAGCGTACAGACCAACGTGCAGCCCATGCCTTTCAGCGCGGCGGTTTCTCGCACTGTCTCGGTGATGGAATTATTTGCTTGCAGCACCGCTTCACGCAGCACGGTCGGCAGCGCATCACTTGGGAAATTGCTGGTTAGGTGCTTGTTGAAAGTCTGCACGGCCATGTTGCTGGCGACATTGCCCGCAGCATGGCCACCCATGCCATCGGCAACAATAACCAACGACGCAGTTCGTTCTCCGCTCGGATCGGATAGGCGCGTGATAAGAAACGCGTCTTCTTGATAATCACGCGCGCCGTCGATTTGCGCGCCCGCGATATCGTAAGTCAGCATGGGAAAGGCCTAAGGCACTCGACGTGAGTTTGTGCGAGGTATCCCGATCCTCGCGAGTGTGATACGCCAACCAGGTACACTTCGCGCAAAGGGAGTGGCCCCGCGTTGGGCGCGCGGCCACGGCGTGGCAGATCAGCTTTCGAAGTTTGCCATCCGACGTTTGGCGAGTGGGCGGCTGCGCAGTGCCTCAGCATGTTTGTTCGATGCTCTTTAGTGCTTTTCAAACGCAGTGGAAATTTTGTCTGCACAGTGGGTTAGGCGATAAGCTTAGCAGTGAGTGTTAAATTTGCAAAGCAGCGATGCCGGCCTACGGCGTTAGAACGATTAATGGCGGCCGATCGCGCCTAAGATTGAGACTGGAACGGTTCACTTGCGTGTCATTCATCTTTTAGCCGGCCCCCTTTGCGCGGTATTAATGGCGACTCTGTTGCCGCAACATTACGTGGACGCGCATGGCGCGGAGGTCGCGCTTGCGTCGAGTGCGCGCTGGACCTTGGGGTGTGTCGCATGGATGGCTTGGTGGTGGTTCACGGAGCCCGTCCCGCTCCCTGTGACATCGCTGTTGCCGGCGCTGTTATTCCCACTCTTAAACATCGCGCGCTTGGAAAAGGCGCTGTCACCTTACGCCGATCCACTCCTGTTCTTGTTCCTCGGTGGATTTTTACTCGCGGCGGCGATCGAAAAATGGGGTCTACATCGCCGTTTTGCGATTTCGCTGCTGCGTTTGAGCAACGGGCATGCGGCTAGGCTGGTCCTCGCGCTGATGAGCGGCACTGCATTTATCAGCTTATGGCTCTCCAATACCGCGACGGCCGTACTTATGTTCCCGGTGGCGTTGAGCTTGGCGCGCCATGAATCCGCGGATGCCAATCTCGGCAAGTGCCTTATTCTTGGCGTCGCTTACGCCGCGACGATTGGTGGCATGGGTACTTTAATCGGGACGCCGCCAAATATCTTCGTCGCCTCTTACTTGCAAGGTCAGTATGAGGTGACAATCGAGTTCTGGCGCTGGTTGCTATGGGGAATACCAACGGTGAGCGTGATGCTACCGCTCTGTTGGTGGTGGCTTACCCGTCGCGCGTTTCGATTAGGCGAGACAGTCATCCCGCTACCGGCGCCTAGCACGGATACACGCTTACGCTGGCGGTTTTTGCCGCCCGGCGCGCGGCTGACCCTGGTGATCTTTGCCATTTCGGTGGTTGCGTGGATCACACGTGGGTGGTTGATTGATGTCGAATGGCGCGGGACCAAACCCTTGCAGAATGTGTCGGATGCGAGCATCGCGCTCGCGGCGGCGCTTGCGCTATTCGTCGTACCCGTCGGACCTGCCCGCGAGTCCGCGCTGACCTGGTCCGATACCCGTGAATTGCCCTGGGGCACGCTGTTGTTGTTCGGTGGTGGGTTGAGTCTCGCCGCGGCCGTCAGCGCCAATGGGGTCGATACGGCGCTCGGTGCCTGGCTGACCGGTACGCCGCAACTCCCGCGCGTGATGATGTTTGCCGCGGTCGCCGCGCTCGTCATTTTTGTGTCTGAAGTGGCAAGCAATATCGCAACCGCCGCGGCCATGACGCCGTTGTTGACGGCTGCCGCGCCAGCGCTAGGGATCTCTGCAGTCGAAATCGCGCTCGTCACTGCGTTAGCCGCGAGTTCGGCCTTCATGTTGCCGGTAGGCACAGCCCCCAATGCCCTTGCTTACGGCAGTGGTTTAGTGACGAGCCGGGAAATGATAAGAACCGGCTTGTTCCTGAACTTGTTGTCGATCGCGCTCATTGTCGGTGTGGCGATTTTTGTGTTGCCGCGGGCGTTATGAGCCACGCGCTACGCACGCCCGACACCCGTCGCTTACCGATCGAAGACTATCTTTCGGACATCGCGCGCGCGGTCGATACCCATGCGGTTGTTATTGTTTGCGGCGCCACCGGCTCCGGTAAATCAACCCGCGTGCCGCGCTTGCTGTTGGACGCGGATCCGGCGCTCCGTATTGGGCATACGCAGCCTAGACGATTAGCCGCGCGAACCGTGGCCGCCCGCATCGCCCTTGAGTGCGGTGAGTCGCTCGGCGAGCGGATCGGATTTCAAACACGATTTGACCAGGTGCAGTCGGCCGCCACTCGCCTCAAAGTCATGACGGACGGCATCTTGCTGCAAGAAATCGCGCGCGATCGTGGCCTTCAGCGTTACGACGTTTTGATTATCGACGAGGTGCACGAGCGAAGTTTGAACATCGATTTTCTGCTCGGGTATTTGCGCGGGCTATTGAGCAAACGGCCGTCACTACGGGTCATTCTGATGTCCGCTACGGTAGAAGCGGAACGATTCCGCGCGTTTTTTAATGATGCGGCGATTGTCGAAATTCCAGGCGCCACGCACCCCGTTTCCATGCGCTACCGGCCAGCGACGCGTGACGAGCAGGGCAATACCGACCTGCTCGAGCAGCTAGTGCTCGCGATACAGGAATTAGACGCCGAGGATTACGGCGACATTTTGGTCTTCCTGCCCGGCGAGCGTGAAATTCACGAAGCCGGGGAAAGCTTACGCGGGTTACGCCTCGCGAATACCGAGATCTTGCCGCTTTACGCACGCCTGACTGCGACCGATCAGCAAAAGGTGTTTACGCCGCATACCGCGCGTCACATTGTGTTGGCGACCAATGTCGCAGAGACCTCGGTGACGGTGCCGGGAGTGCGTCATGTGATTGACAGCGGCCTCGCCCGCATCGGCAGTTATAGCCCACGCAGCAAGTTGCAACGACTGCCAATTACCGGCGTGTCGCAGGCGAGTGCGGCCCAACGCGCCGGTCGTTGCGGGCGGGAGCGCCCGGGGATCTGCGTGCGTTTGTATAGCGAGGAACAGCTTGCGCGGCGCCCGCTCTACACCCAGCCCGAACTACAGCGTTCAAACTTAGCCGGCGTTATTTTGCGTCTACTCGATCTCAAGCTCGGGGCGGTCGAAAATTTTCCGTTGCTTGATCCGCCGTCAACGGCCGCTATCAATGACGGATACCAATTGTTACGTGAATTGGGTGCCATCGACGGCGAACGACAACTGCTGCCGATGGGCAAACGCCTGGCACGTTTGCCCATCGATCCGCGACTCGCGGCGATGGTGCTGGCGGCCGCTGATCTCGCGTGCCTGCGCGAGGTGCTGGTGATCGTCAGTGCGCTAAGCGCCGGCGATGTGCGCGAACGCCCGCCGCAAGCGCGTCACGCGGCCGATCTGGCGCATGCCAAATATCGCGACGCGCGCTCGGATTTTCTGTGGTATGTGAATGCCTGGGAGGCACTCGCGCGCGAATTCGTGCCGCTGTCTCGCCGGCAACAACAAGCTTACTGCGTCACGCAGCATTGGTCCTGGCGACGCACTCGTGAATGGCTGGATATTCATCGCGAACTGCAGCGGCACGTGGCACGGATGAACGCGACGGTTAACGCTATCCCAGCCTCTTACCGCGCCATTCACTGCGCTTTGCTCCATGGGTTGCTGACGCACGTCGCGCGCTGGGAACGCAAAACGGAGTACGTGGGCTGCCGTCAGCGTCGTTTGCGCTTGCATCCCTCCTCGTCGCTCAAGGCGCATCCGCCGCCCTGGATCATGGCGAGCGAAATCACCGAGACCAATGCGACCTTCGCGCGTACCGCCGCCAAAATCGATCCGCGCTGGATTGCGTCGATCGGCGACAAAATTCTGAAACGCAGTCATAGCGCGCCGCAGTGGGATGTACAGCATGGCGAAGCCTATGTGCTCGAAGAACAAGCGTTGTTTGGGCTGGTCATCACCGCTGGTCGGCGCCGTGCGTTGGCTACGTTTGATTTAGTCCACGCACGTGAAATTTTTATCCGACAAGCTCTGGTCCAAGGTGAGTTGGGCGCGAGCTCTGGTTTTCTCGCGCACAACCTTGCGCTAATGGCCAAGATTCGTGCGGCGGAGGAACGCGCACGACGGCGCGACTTGCTCGCGGAAGAAAGCACTCTTTGCGCGTTCTACACGAATCGCATTCCATATGAAATCGCCACGCGCCGGCAGCTGAATGCGTGGCTGCGCGAAGCGGGCGAGCGCGATGCGTTATTGCGCATGGACGAGAAGATTGCCACGCGCGCGGGTATCGAGGGAGTGACGGAGTACCTATACCCCGATCGCCTGCGCGTGCGCGGCTTCGAGCTGCCCCTGTCGTATCGTTATGCGCCGGGCGAGGAGGACGATGGCGTGACCGTCAACGTTCCAATCGCGGCGCTCGTATCGATAACGGCGAGCGATTTTGACCGACTCGTGCCCGGACTGTTGGCGGAAAAGATTGCGGCCTTGATTCGCAAGCTACCGAAGGCCCAGCGACGCTATCTGTCACCGGTAGGCGAGTTCGCGCCGGCGTTGACCGCCGCGCTCGAGTCGAGCACGGACACCTTGCCACAAGCGTTGAGCGAAGCGGCGGCGCGGATGACCGGCGTCACCATCGCCCCTGAACTTTGGCAGCAAACCGCGCTGCCGGATTACCTGAAGATGCGCGTGCGATTAATCGATGCAGAGGCGAAGCCAGTCGCTGCCACGCGCGATCTGGTCACCTGGCTCCACGGGCAAACGAACGTAGGTGCGCGCGCTTTCGCGGCCCTGCCATGGCCACCGTTTACCGGCGGAACCCCACCCTGGGGATTCGGCGCGATGCCACCACAGGTATCGCTGATGGTCGGCGGCACCACACTTATCGGATACCCAGCCTTGCGCGATCGCCAACATGCGGTCGACGTTCAAGTGTTCGCCGAGCCCACGGCCGCGCGGGATAGTCATCGGGTGGGCTTAGTACGATTGCTGATGCTTACCTCGCCACGGCTGGTTAAAACATTGCGGCGCGAGGTCGCGCGCGAAGTTGGATTGGAATTGTTATCCGTACGCATGGGTCGGGGGGCGGGCATTACCGGCGAGCTGGTCACCGCCGCGTTTCACTGCTTGATGCGCGACATCGCGTTGCCACGCGAGGCGGGTGAGTTCGAGTTACTGCGGGACGAAGCCGAACAGCGGGCTTATCGAGAATTGCGTCGACTGGCGGACGAGGTATTAGGCTGGCTGGAGGAAGCGGTTCAGTTACGCACCACGGCCGATCGTATTGCCGCGCGCTGGCCGGCGGCGCGCACTGACATCGACGCGCAACTCGCCGAATTGTTCGCGCCGGGGTTTCTGTGGGAAAGAGCTAGTGAGCTTTCGCACTATGCGCGTTACTTGAAAGGGATAAGTGTTCGTCTCCAGCGGTTTGACGAAAATCCAGGAAGGGACGCCGAATTGACCGCTGCTTTCAATTCCGTGAAAGCGCATTGCGTCACGGCGTTGGCGCGTGCCAATACGAGCATCAAGGCGCGCGTGCGCTTTCTGTTGAATGAGTATCGCGTCGCGGTGTTTGCGCCACAGCTCCGAACGGTAGAGAAAGTATCGCTGCAACGTATTCAAGAAGTGCTCGACTTGTCGGCACGGCAAGACACGGAGTTGCCTTGAAATGAATTCGACGTCGGTCATTTTTTCGATCTCGGTGGTGTTTGTCGGCGCCGCCGTACTCGCGACACTCGCCCTCTATGCTCGGCAAGCAATGATCGTGGCCTACATCATCGTGGGTTTGGTATTGGGGCCGGCCGGGTTGAAAGTGGTCGAAGATGCCGCTTGGCTCGAAGAAATCGCCCATATCGGGATCATGTTTCTACTTTACTTGCTCGGCCTCAACATGGTGCCGAGTCAACTCTTACGAATGTTCCGCGAGGCGTTGGTGGTCACGGCGGTAAGCGCCTGCGCGTTTTTGGCGCTTGGAATGGGAATTGCGCTCTCCTTCGGATTTACCCCGATCGAAGCTATAGTCATCGGTAGCGCGATGATGTTTTCAAGCACGATCATCGGTCTCAAACTGCTTCCAACTACAGCCCTGCATCACCAACACATGGGCCAGGTGTTAGTGAGTGTGTTGCTGTTACAGGACTTGCTCGCGATTGTGGTGCTTCTAGCCTTGCAAGGTGCAGCGGTGAAGGGCACGGGCATCCAGACTTTCGTTCGCGAGTTGATTGCGCTGCCGCTGCTGATCGGCGTTGCTTACGCCATCGAACACTGGGTACTGGAACCATTGTTGGCGCGCTTCGATCGCATTCAGGAGTACATGTTTCTGTTGGTGATCGCGTGGTGTCTATTAATCGCGGAGCTTGCTCATCGGTGCGGTTTGTCGCACGAGATCGGCGCCTTTATCGCGGGCGTCGCCTTGGCCAACTGTCCGGTGGCGCTTTTTATCGCCGATACCTTACGCCCGCTGCGCGACTTTTTTTTGATTATGTTTTTCTTTTCGGTCGGCGCGCGCCTCGAGTTTCTCGCTCTCTCACAAGTTTGGGCACCGGCAGTGTGCCTTGCCGTGGCGATGCTATGGGCCAAGCCGCTGGTATTTCGCGTCTTACTGCTGCGCGCCGGCGAGATCCCAAAACTCGCCGCCGAAGCCGGCGTACGTCTCGGCCAAATCAGTGAATTCAGTTTGCTGATCGCGGTACTGGCAGTTCAAACCCAGGTGCTCGGGGAACTCGCGGAAAGCGTCGTGCAACTTGCCACCGTCCTGACCTTTGTAATTTCCAGTTACTACATCGTGATGCGCTATCCAACACCGATGGCAGTTCGTGATAACCTGCGCCAAGACTAATTGCCATGAAACTTTCCTTCGAACAACTCATTCGGGCCAACGGTCCAACGCTCGTCGCAATCTTCGGGCCCTTGCGGGAGCGGATCAAAGGCGAGGGCGAAAGCCGGCGCGTGCAATTAGCCCAATTGCTCGGGCTCAACCAAACTCAATTGGTGTGCGGCGTTGGGTTTAGTCCGCAGCTGCCACGGGTGAGCGACTTGGTCCGCTTCCTAGGCTACGCCAACGAAGCCGGATTGTTCGCCGAGCGCAATTACCTTTTTATTCACGATCGATACCGCAGTCTCTCGGTCAATGACATCGTTGAAATCTATGGCGCGCTTGGCGCGGCGGGGGCCCCGAGCGGCGCCACCGATCTCGTCATCAGCCGTCTCAATACGCTCGAAGCGCAATTGGAAGAGACAATTAATCCAATCCTGATTGGCGGCTACAAGCTTGAGATCCGCGGGATCTACGAAAACCACCTAGCCTCGGCAGCGTTAGTAAACTCGCGGTTGACGGCCGAGTACGGCGTGCTACGGGATATTACGGGTGAGGCGATGATCATGCTTGAGACCCAAGCCATCACCGCGGCTGATTTTCTACGTCACCCGGGTGTAACCGCGGAAGAAAAAAGCCGTGCATTGTTCCAGCGCTTGGTGTCGGCCACGGCAATCGAAGATTACCTGGCCGAGCTTCCGAATGCACCAGACGCCGAGCCGTTAAAGTTAGCGCTAAGGACGGCAACTTAGCCTGACCTCGATCGCATTACTTTTTGCTTGTCTTGTTGAGGACGCCGGAAGCGCTCTTGATTTCATCCACCGCACGCCGCACCTCGTTTTGCAGTTTGACGTGATTCGAAGTTGCGCCGAACCTTAACGCGTAATACGCGGCAAGCAGCGTCGGTAACGTCGGGCGCCACTGCGGTGGACTCGCTTTTAGAAGAAAATTACGCGTGGTCTCGCCGCGTTTCGGGTGATATCCTTGGCGTTTTAGGTGTGCGAACAAGTCGGCGAGCAGCGCTGAGTTGGCGAGATATTGCGCGGGATCGTCGCGTTGCCTCGGGGGCTCGAGAAGCCGGCGCAAACGCCATCCAAGCCAGCCAATCAACACGGGCAGCAGCAGGATGGTGCCGTGAGATACCTGTAACTCGCCGCGACGTAACCGTTCTAACTGCCAGCGAAACCACGACCATGCGTCGCCCAATATTTGCCAGTCCGAGGCACGGCCTGCTTCGGCGGTAAGCCATAACGCGGGTGTGGTATCGACGACCTGCCACCGATCATCAACGTATACCTCTACCCACGCGTGCGCGTGCCGCGCGCGCGCGATAAATGCGCCTTCGAGCGGCGAGTATTCATCAACCAAATAACCCACGACATAACGCGCGGGGAGACCGACTTCGCGCAACAAAAGCGTGGTCGCGCTCGCAAAATACTCGCAATGTCCGTAACGGTGCCGAGTCAAAAATTCGGTCAGCGGCAAGCGACCGGGATAGAAACCCGGCTGCACTAAGCTATAGCGGAAATCGTCGGCAAAAAAGCGCTCAATGCGCTGAACGCGCGCGCGCGGGGCAAGGTTGACGGCGCCGGCTTCGCGGGCAATGGCCGCAATGACGAGTTGATAGTTTTCGGGAACCGCCAAGTCCGCGGGTGTTGGCGCTGCGGACGCCGGCGTTCGAGCGTCGTAGCGCCAGGTGTAAGTAAAAAAACCGGGCTTCGACTCGCCGACCAAGGTCCCTAAAGGATGACGGCGGACTTCCAAAAGATCAGGGCTTTCGAGGCGCGTGGGGCCGGGCGGCACGGCAAGCGTCAGTAATTCACCGCGTTTCTCAACCGTGACAGCAAGCTCTCGCGTTAGGCCGCTCGCGGGTTCGAGATCCCAGGCCTTGGTGTTCGGATTTTGATCGAGCGTCCGCGAGTTGGCGGCCGCATTTTTCCAGATGCCGTGTTCGAAATCTTGATAGCGGGCTTCGGTCAGGCGCAATGGCAAGGGGATACGACGCGGCGCGGCGATCCGCATGATCACGCGATCGGAAAGTTTGCGGCGGCCAATGGTGCCTATCGCCGTGTAGGCGAAGTCCGGATCGACCGCTTCAACGCCGAGCGCCATGATCAAATCGTTCATGGCTTCGTTAAGCGAAACCTGCGCCGTTTCCAAGCCGCGCAGTAGCAAGGTGCCGGCGAGCGCCGCCAACCCAATTGCGAAGAACCACCCCCACGACCCGCTTGCTGGCAGGCGATTCGTCGCGAGGAAGATGACTAGACACGCGCAAACGCCGCCGGCATACCAGATTGGCGGCCACGAGGTGGTACTCGCCGCGAGTAAACAACTGAGTGCCAGCGCTGGCAGGAGATCGAACTCACGCGCCGGTACGGCGGGGCGCCTGCGCAGCGTACGAAACAACGCGCTTGCGGGCACCGTGTTGCGGGTGCCGAAAACCTGCGCGAGTGCGAGCGGCACGAGTAGCCATGGAAACAAGGCGAGTAATCGATGGATCCCAAGCAAGCCAAATTGATTGAACAAATACGCGCCCGCCAATACGAAGCCGATGCTCGAAATATCCGCTAAGCGTTCAAAGTGCGCGACCTCCCACGCGAATCGGCTGTGCAGCTTCGCGCTTAACATAAAGATTAGAGCGGCCGACAACGCGCCGGTTAACTGCGCGGTCGCCGCGCCCCAAAAAAACAAGCAAAGTCCTAACCAAGGTAGCGGAACGGTTAGTACGAGACGGTTGTTCTCGACTTTCATTGGGCGCCTTTGAAGAGATCGAGTCGAGCCAGTGACTCTGCGAGTTGGCGCGGGGATATGACGTGACAAGGGAGCGGCAGCGCCGGCGTCACTGTCGCTTCGCTCAGGATCATCATCGCGACGTGGCGATGGCGCCTCAACAACGTTTGCGCAAATGCGAGTCGTGCCACATCGTTGTGGCACGTAACAAATACGGCAATTTGTCGGGCATCGAGCGCTAGCCGCGAGACCGAACTCGTGAAGTCGGCGTGCCGATTTGGGCTGCTGACTGCAAGGCGCGCGTCTAACGCCGTAAGTGTGTCGAAGTGCTGAAGCTGACACCCTTCGCGGGCGCCGACGGCGGCGAGCGCGGGCACGCCTAAGCCATCGCGAACGGCGGCAAACGCTAGCGAACTCGCGGTTTCAAGTAGCGCTTCGAATGCGATAGGCTCGGCTACAAAGTCGAGCACCAAGACGAACGGACTAAGTGAACCGTCGCTGTATTGCTTCACAATGGGTTCACCGCGCTTGGCGGACGCTCGCCAGTGGATATGCCGTAATGAATCGCCAAATCGGTAGTCGCGCAAAGAATGAAATTCTTGCTGCCCGACTTGATTGCCGGCGAGCGGACGTGCGACACCTAACGGATTGGCGCAGGCGGGCACGCTAAGTGCCGGCAAGGCGTGGCAGCGCGGTGTGACCAGGACATGTTGGGGCGCGCTGAAATACTTAACCCTGAACAACAACCCAGTGACATCGGGACACGCGAGTTCGATGTGAGAGAGGCTCAAATTGCCGCGCCGGCTCGGCAATAGCTCCAAACTTATGATGTGTCTGCCATCGTCAAGTGTCGCAAGACATACCGGCTTGATCTCGCCGCCCATCCGGTAACGTCGTGCGCGCCACCAGCGCAGAAAGCCGGAACGACGATCAAACCAATTGTCATGCGCGAAATCGAAATTCGCGGAGAAGGATGCCACCTCCGCGCGCGTCGGTGCTTGCTCGCGCAAGTGATCCCGCAATACGACGCCGTGCAGCGACGAACCGGGTGGGAGTGTGAGAACTATCCGGTAATTTAGCGGTGTTGCAACTTGCGCGTACTCGGCGATCTCGCGCGTGACACCCAGTGCTCGAATGACGCGCCTGCGGTCTAGCGCCGCGACCAAGAATAGCGCAAGCAGCGCGGCCAGCAGGATAGTCGCTTGTGAACGAGTAGGATCGGTGGCGAACACGGCCGCGCCGAGTGTCAGTACGCTGAGCGCATGCCCCATCGGTGTGCATCGTCGTTGATACCAATTTGAAAGTCGGGCGAGTCGCCGAAAGAAAGGGTAGTCCACGTTGCCGCGCATTACTTGGGGGCAGGTGTCTCAGCCAGTATTTCTTCGATCGCGTGGCGCGGATCGAGACCCTGATAGCGGGCCGAGGACGCCAACGTGAGGCGGTGTGCAAGCACCGGTTGCGCCAGTTCTTGAACATGCTCCGGCGTGACGAAACTTTCTCCATCGAACAGGGCAAGCGCGCGGGCACAGCGGATGAGCGTAAGCGTCGCCCGCGGACTCGCGCCGAGTGCGATTGCTGGGCGCGCGCGCGTGGTGGTGACGAGGCGTACCGCGTAGGTGAGTACTTCATCGCTGATGGTGATTTCGTCCGCGGCGGCGGTGATCGCCGCAAGCTCGGCGCGGGTGAGACAGGCGTCGATCCGCGGATCGGAGAGTTGCTTACTGCGGGTGCGCGCCAGATCCACTTCCTGTTGCTCACTGACGTAGCCGAGCGACAGTCGCAATGCGAATCGATCGAGTTGCGCTTCTGGCAACGGATAGGTGCCCTGCAATTCAACCGGGTTTTGCGTGGCGATCACAAAAAAATCCGGGGCCAGCCGGTGCGTGGTCACGTCTAACGTGACTTGACGTTCGGCCATCGCCTCAAGCAGCGCCGACTGGGTCCGCGGCGAGGCTCGGTTAATTTCGTCCGCAAGCAGAATATCCGCGAAGATTGGCCCCTTGTGTAAGGTAAAGCTCTCGGTTTTGGGGCTATAAATTGAAACGCCTAGGATGTCGGCGGGTAGCAGATCCGGGGTGCATTGGATTCGGTTAAAGCTTAAGCCGACGGCCGCTGCGAGTGCTTTCGAAAGCGTCGTTTTACCCGTTCCCGGAAAATCTTCGAGCAGGACATGGCCGCGCGTGAGATACGCGGCCAACAAGTGGCGCACGGTGCGTTCGCTCCCCACAACCACCTGCGTGAGTGAATTTTGAAGGCGCAACGCATACTCGCGAGCGCGGTGGCTATCGGCGGTTGTCTGAGTCATCTTCTTCCTCGTCCGCGCGCGCGAGATTATTTCGTTTTAGTGCAACGCGATCGCGCCGCGCGCGTTTATCCAGTCCACCAGGCGGAAGTTGCTCGGCGATCGCACTCAGCCTCAACTGCGCCGCGAGATGTTGGCGTCGCTCGGTGCTGGCTGCGTCCTCCTGATACAGTGTGGGCACCAAAGCCGCGCCGACGCGTTGCTTTGAGAGTCCGATAACCACAACCTCGTAGGTGAAGGGTGGGTGACGGACTGTAACCCGATCGCCGGGTGCAAGCCCTCTCGCGGGTTTGGCCGGCTCACCATTCACGCTGATACGGCCCGCTTTGATGGCGGCTTGCGCTATGCTGCGGGTTCTGAAGAAACGCGAGCACCACAGCCATTTGTCGAGTCTTTGGTCGTCCATTGTTATGCTTGGGTTCGACAATTTCGCTTGTAATCAGAAGGATCTTCTCATGGCCAACGACCGCGCTTTCGTGCCACTTTCAATTTCCGTTCTCACGATATCCGACACTCGGCAAGAAGACACGGATACCTCAGGCCGCGCGCTGGTTCAGAGAGTGCAGGATGCCGGTCATCGGCTCAAGGAGAAATGCATCGTGCGCGACGATATTTATGCGATTCGGGCGGTGGTTTCGCGTTGGATAGCGGAAGTCGATACGAACGTTGTACTGACCACCGGTGGAACCGGGGTGACCGGACGAGACGGCACGCCGGAAGCGTTGCAAGTGTTGTTCGATAAAACCATCGACGGATTCGGCGAAATGTTTAGGGTGTTGTCCTTCGAGCAAATCAAAACGTCGACTGTGCAGTCGCGTGCCATCGCCGGTGTGGCGAACGCAACTTACATTTTTTGTATGCCCGGCTCGCCCTCGGCCTGCATGTTGGCTTGGGATACGTTGATTTCCCAACAGCTCGATTACCGCACTCGTCCGTGCAACTTGGTCGAGTTGATGCCACGTCTGCTTGAAAAATAACGCGGATTTACCTGGTTCAAATGGCGGGCGGATTCAATTAAAGACGTTCAGGCCCGATATAATCGAGGCGCGCTATGTATCGCATTATCGGTATCGTCGGAAGTTTATTGGGCGCGGCTGCCGTAATCGGTGGCGCGCTTGGCGCGCACCTTTGGCGACAGACGCTAACCCCGGCGCTTTATGAATCCTATAGCACGGCGATCGCTTATTTGCTGCCGCACGCGGTGCTACTGGTGGCGCTCTCGGCTCGGGGCACGCGGCGGAGCGGATTTTACTTGGTCGCGCTCGTCGTGATGTTGTTAGGAACCGTGCTGTTTTCGGGCGGTCTTATTGCATGGGCGCTTTCTGGGCAGGCGGGATGGCGGCAGCTTGCCCCTCTTGGCGGAAGTTTATTGATAGGGGCATGGCTGTTACTCGCGTTGGCGGTCGCGCGCGCTGAAGCAGTCGAGTCCCCGTAAGGTTCACGTTTCTAGGTACACACCACACATGTCTGTGCGATTTCACAAGCAAACACTGATTGCCGTCCTGATTGTTGCGGGAGTGCTTGGCGTGCCGCCAATCGTATTGGCGCGCTCGTTTGCGCTTAATTCTCCCAGTGATGTGGTGGGAGAAATGGTCCTGACGACGACCGTGCGTACCGACACCATTGCGGATATCGCACGTACGTATGGCCAAGGTTATCGCGAAATGAGAATGGCGAATCCGGCCGTCGATCCGTGGCTCACCGGGGAGGATACGGAAGTCATTATCCCTAGCCAGTATGTCCTCCCAGAAGGTCCGCGCGACGGCATTATCATCAATGTTCCCGAGATGAGGCTGTATCACTTCCCGCGCGGTAAAAAGGGCGCGGCTAGGACAGTGGACACATACCCCATCAGCATTGGACGCCAAGATTGGTCAACTCCACATGGGGCAACCCGGGTCGTGTCCAAAGTCAAAGATCCGAGTTGGACGCCGCCCGCGTCGATCCGTCGCGAACACGCGGCGGAAGGCGATATTTTGCCGGCCGTGGTCCCGCCCGGGCCGCAGAATCCGTTAGGTGCATATGCACTTCGCTTAGGTCTAAGCGGATATTTGATTCATGGCACTGATAAACCTTACGGGATCGGCATGCGGGTCACGCATGGATGCATGCGGCTGTATCCGCAAGATATTGAGCGCGTTTATCACACGGTTCCGGTCGGCACGCCGGTGCATTTAGTGAATCAGCCGCTTAAGGTAGGTTTAAGCGGCTCGATTCTGTATTTGGAAGTGCATCCGGAATTAGAAGAAGATGCGGCCAAATACCGTGACAAATTCAGCGCGGCGCTCGGACTCATCGCCAAACGAACGACTGCGTATGAAGTTCAACTCGATTGGCAGGCGGTACGCGACGCGGTGTACCGCAGCGACGGTGTGCCGCGGTCCATTGGCACGGTCAGCGCGAAAGTCACGACTGCTCAGCGCTAGGCTCGCGAAATAGGCGCCATCCCTTTCTCTGTCTGCCGCACGTAAACACACGTGCGATTCCATATCCACATAAAACGAAAGCCCCGCTTAGCGGGGCTTTCGAAACTCCAAGAACCGGAGTGCTTACTTGCGCATGGCCTTTTCGAACATGCTGTCAAGGCGCGACTTGTTGTCGTTGCAGCAAGCCATGGCGGCGTCAGCGGCGCTTTGCGCAGCTTGCGCGGCGGCGGCGGCGTCCGTGGCAGCCTTCAACGCTTTGTCGGCATTGGCGCTGGCGGCGCTTGCCTTCGACATTGCTTCGCTAGCTTTGGCTTCGACCGCGGAGAGTTGTTCCGGGGTAACGTTGGAGCAACCGGCCATCAGGCCGACCACACCGGCGACTAAAGCAGCGCGCAGCGCGAGAGAGAGGGATTTGTGCATGAGGTATCTCCTATCAACGTGGACAAACATTCCTAGTGAGGAATTCATTGAATTAACAACCAAATAATGGACCATTTTAGGCATTATCGCAAACACTGAACAGCTTTTGCGCGCTGCTTGTGGCAAATATCCTACGCGAGAGGAGCCTAACTTGGCGTGTTACGCTGCCTCGGTTCGAGACCGCGTCGACGCTTGTTTTCGTTGAGACGACCATATAGCGACCGACCTGAGCGGTTCCTGAACGCAAGCACGCTGAGAATTTATCGTTGTAGCCTGGAACGCGAATGTCCTATGCAGGTGGCTTCATTTACTCTGGTGGCGCCTCCGCTTGCGGTGGCCGTCCCCAGCTAGCCACGGGCTTGTCGTTTTGTGCAGCCGCCTGCGCGTTAAGCAGTAATGCTTGGAGCGCGCGTTCAAAGCTATCCATGCGATGTCCGGCACAATAGTCGCGTAGCGCTCGTAAATTATCAGCGACGGGGCGGGTTCCAAAGCTGTGGCTCAGTTGCTCTGCGCTGGCGGTGCTAAATCCCGTCAGATAGCCTGCCATGTAATGCTTGAAATCCGTCGCCTCACTCTTATCGAAAGCCAGGACGTATTGATTACAGGACGCTTGCCCAATGCCCCAGACCCTGTATTCGGGTCGGGCTCCCCCTGCCCACACCACGGACACGCTACCGTACGCAAAAAGCGTCGCAAAAATTAAATACCGCACGGCATGCTCCCGCAGAATTGAATAGTTCGAAACGAAATGTTTAGACGGGTCTAAGCAGGCCCGGCACCGCGAAACCGCGCGTCGCGCGCTTAAATTGCGGCTTTAAGAACTCCATTTGATCGGCCAGTATGCGGCGATTCGAAAGCGCCAGGAACTCCGCCCAGTTCGGTGCGTACGGCACAGCCAAAAGCGGCATCCGGGCCTGCTCCGGTGTGCGCCCACCCTTGCGAGTATTGCAGTCACGGCAGGCCGTAACCACGTTAGACCACACATCTAGACCGCCCTTCGAGAGGGGAACGACGTGATCGCGCGTCAGATGCCCATCGGAAAACTGCTCGCCACAGTACATACATAAATGCGCATCGCGCCGGAATAACTCGTGATTATTGAGCGGCGGAATGCTGCGTTGAATATGGCTGCCACGACCGGATCGCTTGATGGCGATGATACTGTGCACGACCAAGCTTGAGCGCTCGCCCGTCGCTTGCTTAATCCCCCCGCGCACGACGAACTCATGCTCACCAGCCGTCCACGCCACCATGCCGCGGCTGTACAAACACACCGCGTCTTGCCACGGCATCCAGCGGATAGGATTGCCCGAGACATCAAGACGCAAAATTAACGGGACGTTGATCATGATTGGCGCGTTGGGCGTAAGTCGTTGAGGCCTCAATGAGACTGGGTCCAAGTCACGATTGTTCCCCGATTTCGTGTTTGCGATCAAGTAAAGTGCGCGCAATCAAGCGGGCGAGGGGATGTTCTACGGTCATGGTAAGTGCAATTGACGAGCTATTGAGTCTTATGCGCGCACTGCGCGATCCGGAAACCGGCTGTCCGTGGGACAGGGCGCAGAATTATCAAAGCCTGGTCCCCTATACGCTAGAAGAAGCGTACGAAGTGAGTGACGCGATAGAGCGCGACGCGTTGGATACCCTCCCAGACGAACTTGGCGATTTGCTCTTTCAGGTGGTGTTCTATGCACAGATTGCGCACGAGGAAGGTCGTTTCGATTTCGACGAAGTTGCACGCCGGATCCACCGCAAGCTCACGCGCCGTCACCCTCATGTCTTCGGTAGCGAGTCGCGTGGCGCAATAAACGAACAGCCGCAACGCTGGGAAGCGTTGAAAGCTCAGGAGCGGGCCGCCGCCGGGGTAGGCGATCGTCAACTCGCCGGCGTGGCGTTGGCACTGCCGTCGATGAGCCGTGCGGTGAAGCTGCAGAAACGCGCCGCGCGCGTTGGATTCGATTGGGCGGACCCGCGCGCCGTCCTGGCCAAGGTTGCCGAAGAAGTGCGGGAGTTAGAAGCAGCCTTTGACTCCGGCGCCAACCGTGAGGACATCATAGAAGAATTCGGCGACGTCATGTTTGCGCTTGCCAATTTCGCACGCCACCTCGAATTTGATCCCGAACAAGCCGGGCGCTCAGCGAATAAAAAATTCGAACGTCGATTCCGCTTTATCGAAGATGCGCTTGGTTGCGAGGGTAAATCGTTTTCCGAAGTTTCCCTCAATGAACTTGATGCGTTATGGGAGGCCGCTAAGCACGCCGAACGCGCACGCCGGTAAAAATGCGGGCGCCGAAGCGCCCGCCAAGGACCAAAGGGAGGAGTGCAAGCCGCCACGGCGGTTTGCTCCTAACTTATCTAGCATGCAACGTGCCAATCTATGAATTCCCTTGTAAATTAGCGCGTTACGTTGTCACGGCAATCCTATTCCCGCGACGCGCGGCAACTATTTGACGGCGACTGCCGCTCTTTTGTCGCGATGAACGAGCGCGTACGCCGAATGGTTATGGATCGACTCGAAATTTTCCGATTCCACCGTATAGCTCAAAATACGATCATCGGCGTTCAGCTTTAGCGCAGTCTCGCGCACCATATCTTCAACAAAGCGAGGGTTATCGTAAGCGCGTTCGGTGACGTATTTTTCATCGGGGCGCTTTAATAACCCGTATAACTCACAAGAAGCGACGCTTTCGACGATGTCGATGAGTTCTTCAATCCAAACGAAACCATCGACTTTGGCTTCTACCGTGACGTGCGAACGCTGGTTATGCGCGCCGTACTCGGAGATTTTCTTGGAACAGGGGCAAAGCGTTGTCACCGGCACTTGCACTTTAACCGACATCGTCTCGGCGTTTTGGTCGATTTCGCCGATGAACGTGACGACGTAATCAAGCAGGCTCTTGACCCCACTGACGGGCGCCGCTTTTTGCACAAAATATGGGAATGTCATCTCGATACGGCCGGTGACCGCATCCAGTGTGGTGGTCATCTCACTGACCATTTTGCGGAACATCGGCACCGAAATCTCGTAGTCGTGGTGATTTAGGATTTCCACGAAGCGCGACATGTGCGTGCCTTTAAAGTTGTGTGGTAGCCCCACATACATATTGAGGCTCGCGACCGTGTGCTGTTCGCGCCCGGCCCGGTCACGGATTACGACCGGATGCTTGATGTCTTTAATCCCAACGCGATCGATGTCGATTTGGCGGGTATCTTCGCTGCCCTGCACATCCGGGATGTCGCGGGGGAAATCAACG
Source organism: uncultured Klebsiella sp. (assembly GCA_964555355.1). Lineage (GTDB taxonomy): Bacteria > Pseudomonadota > Gammaproteobacteria > CAIKBL01. The sequence goes on along the minus strand of CAZKRY010000007.1, from coordinate 122,507 downwards.
GGGTTGTTCATATCGCATCCTTTGTTGACCTAGGGGGAGGATAACCGCCGGCGGTTGTCTTTGCGCGGGCTTCATATCCCGAATATTAGAAATATACCCGGCTTTACTCCACATGAACCACGCGCGGCGGCGATTAACGGTCGCGTTGCACGATGTACTCGGCAATTTGGCGCAAAGGCCCCGCGGCGGCACCGAAACAATCCAAGGCGTTAACGGCCTCGGTGCACAACTCGACCGCCGTTTGCTTGGCGGCGGCCATGCCGAGCAGATTGGGGTAAGTCGGCTTGTCGCGATCCTGATCCGATCCCTGGGGCTTGCCGATTGTTTCGGTCGCGCCTTCAACGTCCAGAATATCGTCCTGTACCTGAAAGGCGAGGCCGATGGCGCGCGCATAACGGTCCAGCCGCTCGCCGTAGAGCGCCTGCTGCGTCGGTGGCGTTGTGCTCGCCATAAAACCTAAGCGGACACTGGCTCGAATCAGCGCGCCGGTCTTATAAAGGTGCATGTCCTCGAGCTCCGTCAAGGAGATTTTACGACCGACCGAAGCGAGGTCAATTGCCTGTCCGCCCGCCATGCCGTTTGAACCGCTTGCAATCGCGAGTTCGCGCAGCATGCTTAACCGCGTGGTTGGATCGCGATTCAGTGTTGTGTCGGACGCGAGGACATCGAACGCCAGCGCTTGGAGCGCGTCACCCGCGAGAATGGCGGTTGCTTCATCAAAAGCGCGATGACACGTGGGGCGACCCCGCCGTAAGTCGTCATTGTCCATGGCGGGCAGGTCGTCGTGCACGAGCGAATAGGCGTGGATGAGTTCGACCGCCACCGCGCAGGCGTCGAGATGTGCGAGCGGTGTGCTAAAAATTTCACCGGTGGCATACGTGAGTACCGGCCGCACGCGCTTTCCCGGCCCGAGCACCGCATAACGCATGGCCGCGTGTAAGCGCTGCGGCGCGGATTCGCTGGGGGGTAACCAGCGCTCCAATGCGTGGTTAATCTGGTCTTGGTAACGTTGTAGGGTAGCTGCTAGCGACATTTAGGCTTGATGGACACTTCGCGATGAAGGAATTATCGACTTTGAATTTTTGGACCTGCCGGCCGCTCGACCGCGCTGGCGCGAATGACTAATCGTCATCGGCGGCGTCAGCGGCAAGCGGTGAAAGTTCAACCAAACTTTCGTTGTCATCCGCTTTGGTCAGCAGTTGAACCTTCTGTTCCGCCGCTTGCAAGGCCTGCTGACAGGTTTTAAGTAGGCCAATCCCACGTTCGAACTGGGTTAAGGCGTCTTCGAGCGACAAATCTCCGCGCTCCATCTGCTCCACCAATGACTCGAGCTCGATCAAGTTTGATTCAAAATTCGGCCCTTTGGTTGGTTTCAAGCGCGTGGTCCTAAGTCGGGGAGGCGGCAATGTAACGACCACCCCCGGGAAGGGTCAACGCATCGTAAATTCCCCGTTGCTTTCAGCAAACGTGCCGCATAGACTTCGGCTAGATTTAGACTAAGTCTAAACCTCGTCGTTTGTCAGAACACAAACATCAACTGGTATTGAATGGAGGGCATTATGGCTGCACTAAAAGGCACCAAGACGATGGACAACTTGAAGGCCGCGTTCGCTGGCGAATCACAAGCCAACCGCCGTTATCTGTATTTCGCGCAAAAGGCCGATGTCGAAGGCTTTAACGATATTTCGGCGGTGTTTCGCTCGACCGCGGAAGGCGAGACGGGACATGCGCACGGTCATTTGGAGTATATGGAGCAGGTTGGTGATCCCGCGACCGGCCAGCCAATTGGCACTACGGATCTAAACCTCAAGGCCGCGATCGCCGGCGAAACCCATGAGTACACCGACATGTACCCAGGCATGGCCAAAACCGCTCGCCAGGAAGGTTTCGATGAGATAGCGGACTGGTTTGAGACGCTCGCCAAAGCGGAACGTTCGCACGCCAATCGTTTCCAAAAAGCCCTCGATTCGATGGGCGGCTAAGCGCCGGTTGCGCTAACGCAGGGGCGAGACAGGCGTTTGCCGGTCTCGCCTACCACCGGTTCGAGCGGTTTCTTCACAAGGGTCGCAATGTCTGAAAAGCCAAACTCCGGGCGCCGCGAAGGCAGTCTAGAGGCGCCTACGCGCCATTCGCTCGATTGGCGTAATCCCGATTTCTACGCCGAAGACTCGTTGTTTAAAGAGTTGGAGCGCGTCTATGACATTTGTCACGGCTGCCGCCGTTGCGTGAGTTTGTGTAACGCGTTCCCGACACTCTTCGACTTAGTGGATGAATCGTCCACACTTGAAGTCGATGGCGTCGCGAAAGACGACTATTGGAAGGTCGTCGACCAGTGCTACCTGTGCGATCTCTGCTACATGACGAAATGTCCCTACGTGCCGCCGCATGAATGGAATGTCGATTTTCCGCATTTGATGCTACGGGCGAAGGCGGTCAAGTTTGAACAAGGCGCGGTCAGCCTGCGCGATCGGGTTTTGACTTCGACCGACGCTGTCGGACGACTCGCCGCCATTCCGGTGGTTGCGCAAACCGTCAACTTCGCTAATCGCACTAAGCCTGCGCGTCAGCTACTGCAGAAAACGTTTGGTATCCACGCCGAGGCCCCGCTACCGCAGTTCCATTCCAATACCGCGCGCAAGCGATTGCGTGGACTTGCCCCGACTGTCCAAACCCCACGACCGACGACGGAGACCACTGGCAAGGTTGCACTTTTCGTAACTTGTTATGGCGATAAGAACGCGCCACAGGTCGTTGAAGATTTGGTCGCAATCTTTCAGCACAACGGCTTAACGGTGAAAGTGGCGCCGGCTACGCACTGCTGCGGAATGCCGAAACTCGAACTCGGTGACTTAAAGGCTGTCGAGCGGTTAAAGGACGGCAATATCGACGCCTTAGTGCAACTCGTGGACGAGGGATACGACTTGGTCGCGCCGGTGCCGAGTTGTGTTTTGATGTTCAAGCAGGAGTTACCGCTCATTTTTCCCGATGACCCACGGGTGCTCAAGGTCAAACAGGCCTTTTTCGATCCCTTCGAGTATTTAATGCTGCGCCACAAAGCCGGGTACTTGAAGGTGGATTTCAAAACACCGTTGGGCGACGTCGTGTATCACGTGCCGTGCCATCAGCGTGTCCAGAACATCGGCCTTAAAACCAAAGAAGTGCTGGAACTTGTGCCGAACACCAAAGTCACGCCGCTCGAACGTTGCTCGGGCCATGACGGGACCTACGCCGTGAAAGTCGAAAACTACGCTTTTGCACAAAAAATCTGTCGCCCGGTCGTCAATCGCGTGCGCGAGGGGAATTTTGCGCATTACGTCAGCGACTGCCCCATGGCAGGGGAACTTATAGAACACGGTGTCGGCGAGCCACGGGCTTCGTCGGTGTTCGCGTTGTTACGGCAAGCTTATGGGATCTGAAACTCTCATGCGTAAAGTGAGTCGTCAGGACCTTATGTCGCTCGAGCGCTACTATATTGAGCGCCCAGCGCTTCGCCAGCGCGTGATTGCGCACAAGAATCTCCGTCAAGTCCTAATCGGACCGCATGTGAGTTTGAGTTTCGAAGACTTCACCACCATCTGTTACCAAATTCAAGAGATGCTGCGCGTCGAACGCATCTTTGAAACGGAAGCGATTGATGATGAGTTGAGAGCGTATAACCCATTGATCCCGGATGGCGACAATTGGAAAGCGACGATGATGATCGAGTACGAAGATGTCGACGAGCGACGACACGCGCTGGCCACGTTGCGTGGCGTCGAAGATCGCGTATGGTTCCGGGTCGCCGCGCGGAACAAGATCTTTGCGGTGGCCGATGAAGACATGGATCGCAGCCGCGACGACAAAACCGCTGCGGTACATTTTCTGCGTTTTACGCTCGACGACGACTCCATCGCGGCAGTAAAAGCCGGCGCCGCCGTGACGATGGGAATCGATCATCCCGCGTATGTTTACGAAACCTTGGTGAGCGCGCGCACCGCGGAGGCGCTACGCGGCGATCTTGCTTGACGCCTTGGCGACATTCGCCGAACATCCGCGCCGGTTCAAGCCGGGCATCGGGTTCGGCAAGCAGGTGGGTGATTTGACTTGAGCGTAAGGTACGACGCCGCCGATATCGAAGTATTGACCGGCCTTGAGCCAGTGCGTAAGCGGCCGGGAATGTATACGGACACCTCGCGTCCGAATCACTTGGTACAAGAAGTCGTCGACAATAGCGTTGACGAGGCGCTGGCCGGGCATTGCGATCGCATCGATGTCACGCTGCATGACGACGGTTCTATCGAGGTCGCGGACAACGGTCGCGGCATGCCTATCGATATCCACCCGGGTGAGAAAGTATCCGGCGTCGAAGTCATCCTCACGCGACTGCATGCCGGCGGCAAATTCTCGAACAAAAACTACAAGTTTTCTGGCGGCCTGCACGGCGTTGGCGTGTCCGTCGTGAATGCGTTATCGCAACGCCTGGAGGTGCGCGTCAAGCGCGGCGGCGCGGAATATACGATGACCTTTGCCGGCGGCGAGCGGCGCACTTCGCTCGCAGAGACCGCGAAAGTCGGTAAGCAAAATACCGGTACGACGATCCGCTTTTTACCGGACCCGAAGTATTTCGATACCGTGCGTTTGGCGGTGCCGCGACTCAAACATCTGCTACGCGCCAAAGCGGTGTTATGCCCGGGGCTGCACGTTACGCTTTTCGAAGCCGCCACCAACGAGCGATCTAGTTGGCACTACGAAGACGGCCTACGCGGTTATATCTCCTCTACGCTGAGCGACGCCGAGCTAATTCCGGTGGAGGCAATTTCGGGCGCGCTTGAGAATCCGCAAGAGGCGGTGGCGTGGGCGCTCCATTGGCGAGCCGACGACGGCGAGCTTCTGACCGAAAGTTATGTCAATTTGGTACCCACGCTGCAAGGCGGCACGCATGTCAATGGATTGCGTCAGGGACTCCTCGATGCGGTGCGCGAGTTTTGCGAATTTCGCAATCTACTCCCGCGCGGCGTCAAATTAAGTGCCGACGATGTTTTCGACCGGTGCGCTTTTATTTTGTCGGTGAAATTAAGCGAACCGCAATTTTCCGGTCAAACCAAGGAACGTTTGTCGTCACAGGCCTGCACCGCATTCGTGGCGGGCGCGGTGCGCGACGCGACAACGTTGTGGCTACACCAACATGTCGAGACGGGCGAGCGGATCGCGGAAATCGCCATCGCACGCGCGCAAGTCAGGCTTAAAGCCGCGAAAACGGTGGTGCGAAAAAAGCTCGCGGGTGCCGGTCCCGCGCTGCCCGGCAAACTCGTCGATTGTGCATCGAGCGACACGATGTCATCCGAATTGTTTCTGGTCGAAGGTGACTCGGCGGGCGGCTCGGCCAAACAGGCGCGCAATAAGGATTTTCAAGCGATCCTGCCGTTGCGCGGCAAGATATTAAATACCTGGGAAGTCGATTCCTCACAGGTGCTCGCGTCACAGGAAGTACACGATATCGCGGTAGCGCTCGGGGTCGATCCGGGTGAGCAAGACATCACGGGTTTGCGCTACGGCAAGATCTGCATATTGGCCGACGCCGATTCGGATGGCGCGCATATCGCGACACTCTTGTGCGCGCTTTTTCTGCGCCACTTCCGGCCGCTCGTCGAAGCGGGACATGTGCACGTGGCACTGCCGCCGCTCTATCGTATCGATGCCGGCAAAGAAGTTTTTTATGCGCAAGACGAAGCGGAAAAAGAACGGCTTCTCGCGCAGATCGAAGCTGACAAAATTCGCGGCAAGGTCAACATTCAACGCTTTAAAGGTCTCGGCGAAATGAACCCTTTGCAATTGCGGGAAACGACCATGTCGCCGGAATCGAGGCGCTTAGTCCAATTGACGCTGGAGGGTCCACAGGCACCGGATGCCACGATGGACATGATGCTGGCGAAAAAGCGCGCCGCCGATCGCCGCGACTGGCTTGAGCGCAAGGGCAATCTTGCGGTGGTCGACTAGGTACGCCAACGATGAGTGACCAAGCCATTATCGAACGCAAGCAGTTGCGCGAATTCACCGAGCAGGCGTACCTCGATTATTCGATGTACGTCATCCTCGATCGCGCGCTCCCACATGTGGGCGACGGCTTGAAGCCGGTGCAGCGTCGCATCATTTATGCGATGTCGGAGCTCAATTTAAACGCCGCGGCGAAATATAAGAAGTCCGCGCGTACCGTCGGCGATGTCATCGGTAAGTTTCATCCGCACGGCGATTCCGCCTGTTACGAGGCGATGGTGCTGATGGCGCAACCGTTCAGTTACCGTTATCCATTGATTGACGGCCAGGGAAACTGGGGTTCGCAAGACGATCCCAAATCCTTCGCCGCCATGCGCTATACCGAGGCCAAACTCACGCCTTATGCCGATATATTGCTCGCTGAATTGGAGCAGGGCACGGCCGATTGGGTGGCCAATTTCGACGGCACGCTGGAAGAACCCCGCTTGTTGCCGGCGCGCTTGCCCAATGTGTTATTGAATGGGACGACGGGGATTGCGGTCGGCATGGCGACTGACATTCCGCCGCACAACCTGCGCGAAGTGACGAGCGCCTGTGTTCATTTGTTGGAACACCCGAACGCCACGGTCGCCGAGCTCTGCACGTCGATTCAAGGACCTGATTTCCCCTCAGGTGGCGAAATCATCACGCCGCGAGCGGAACTGCTGCAGCTCTACGAAACCGGCAACGGTGCCGTGCGGATGCGTGCCTGCTATGAAGTGGAAAACGGCAACGTCGTCATCACCGCACTGCCGTATCAAACCTCCGGCGGTCGCATCATCGAGCAAATCGCCGAGCAAATGCAGGCGAAAAAACTGCCGATGCTTGACGACATACGCGATGAATCCGATCACGATACGCCGGTCCGCATCGTGCTCATGCCGCGCTCGAATCGAGTTGACGTTGAGCCGTTGATGCAGCACCTATTCGCGACCACGGATCTTGAGCGCAGCTATCGCGTCAATTTGAACGTTATCGGCTTGAACGGCTTGCCGGGCGTTAAAAATTTGAAGGTGCTGCTCACGGAATGGCTGCAATATCGCACCGAAACAGTTCGACGTCGGCTGCAGTTTCGGCTAGATAAGGTCAACGACCGACTACACATTCTTGCCGGCTACTTAATTGCGTATCTCAATATTGACGAAGTCATTCGGATCATTCGTGAAGAAGAAGATCCGAAAGCGGAGTTGATGACACGCTTCGATCTGACGGAAATCCAAGCCAACGCCATACTCGATTTGCGATTGCGCCATTTAGCGCGGCTGGAAGAACAAAAGATTCGCGCAGAGCAGCGGGAACTCGACGCCGAGCGCAAACGGATTGAACAAATTCTCGGTTCTCCGCGACGCTTGAAGGCCCTCGTCAAAGAAGAACTCGAAACCGACGCGGATGAGTTTGGCGATCCGCGGCGCACGCAGCTGGTCGAGCGCGCCGCCGCGCAAGCACTCAGTGACACTGAACTCGTCCCGGCCGAACCGATAACGGTTGTGTTGTCCGAAAAAGGGTGGGTTCGCGCGGCGAAAGGTCATGACATCAATCCGGCGGAGCTTGGTTACCGTAGCGGCGATTCTTTCTTATCGGCCAGCCGCGGACGAAGTAATCAACCGGCGATCTTTATTGGCGCCGACGGACGCTGTTATTCGTTACCGTCGCATTCACTCCCTTCCGCACGCGGCATGGGCGAACCACTCGCCGGCCGATTGAGCCCACCCGATGGTGTGCCGTTTGCCGGTGTTTTACTCGCCAACCCAGAACAATTCGTCGTCATGAGTTGTGATGCGGGGTATGGCTTTTTGGCGAGTGTCGACTCGCTGATCGTGCGCAACAAAGCGGGAAAAGCGCTCTTAAATGTGCCGAGCGGCGCGCGGGCCTTGCCGCCTGCCGTAGTCAACGACCGCGATTCGGATGAAGTCGCCTGCGTCACCGATGCGGGGCATCTTCTGGTGTTTAAGCTAGCCGAACTACCGCTGCTGCCGCGGGGCAAGGGGCTCAAACTGATTACGATTCCAGGTAGCAAGCTCAAAGCACGGGAGGAGATAGTCAAAGGCACCGTGATTTTGCCGGCCGGTTGGGGCCTCAAGATTACCGCCGGAAATCGTTTTGTCGTCGTGAAAAGCAAAGACCTGGATGCCTATCGCGGCGAGCGCGCGAAACGTGGCGCGAAACTGCCGCGCGGATTACAGCGTGTGGAGGCGATTGAAGCGCTCCTTGGATAAGGAGGACGGGCCGGCGTTTGGGCGCCGGCCCGTCAAGCATGAACGGTAGACAAGGAGGGGAGGGTATCACCGTTCGATTAGGTTTAGCGGCGCGTCGTGCTAAACCTTAAACCACGTCTCGGGACCCGCTATTAGCCGCCTTTAGCAGCGCCCCTTTTTACGTTGTCCCGGCGGGCAAAAGCCGCTGCCATGCGGATTCGCCGGCCCCTCCGGGTAATAAACTTCATGTCGTGGATAAGAGGGTTGCGGCGCGTCTTGCGTGTTCAACGCGGCGCCCGCCGCGGCGCCTAGCCCGGCACCGATGATTGCGCCTTCGCGGCCGCCGAGCTCCGCGCCCACCGCGCCGCCAAGCGCACCACCCACGCCGCCGCCGATGGCCGCATCTTTGGTGAGTTCGCCGGCTTCGGCAGTCGCGACGCAAAGCAAAGCAGCGAGTACTAACGGGCGATTTCGCATGAAGGTTCCTCTCTTAAGTAAATCAAGAACACAGGTGTTCACTATAGCGGGCCAAAGCTTAACTTCCCCCAACCGCGTGTGCGAAGCGATTGTGGGCGAGTTCTCAATTTCGAAATAAATCATCGTCGGCATCAGCCGCCGGCTCGACGAAATTCGCAATGCCAACGCCCGCCAATCGATAGCGCTCGTTCGGCGAATATTCGATCTTGGCGAGGAGCTGGACGGCCAATTCAGCCACGGCTGCCGCTGATTGCAGACCATCGGGCGGCGTCACGCTACGGGTCATCAAGCGAAAGTCCGCGGTTTTAAGCTTAAGCACCAAGGTGCGCCCCGCGCGCCCAACTCGCTGTGCTGCGAGCCACGCGCGAGTCGCCGTATCCTGCACGATCGGCGCCAATTCCGTGAGGTGTAAGTCATAGTCCAGCGTATGCTCAACCGAAACCTGTTGCGTGGGTCGATCAGATACCACGTCTTGATCATCCGCGCCGCGCGCCAATCCATAGAGCCGCTCGCCGAATTTACCGAATTTGTTGCGCAGGGAAGCGCTTGATAGCGCGCGCAATTCACGTACGTTGGAAACGCCGAGAAGCAACAGCTCATGCGCGGTGGCTTTGCCGACGCCCGGTAAGCGCGCCACCGAGAGCGGCGCTAAGAAATCGGATACTTCATGCGGCTGGATGACGAACAATCCGTTCGGTTTGCGCCAATCCGAGGCGATTTTGGCCAAAAATTTATTAGGCGCAACGCCGGCGGATGCGGTGAGACCGGTCTCTTGCCAAATCTCTCGGCGAAGCTGTTGGGCGATTTTGGTGGCGGTCGGCAGTCCTTGTTTGCTGTCCGTAACATCAAGATAGGCCTCATCGAGCGATAGCGGTTCCACCTTATCCGTGTGACGCCCAAATATGCTCCGCACTTGATGGGATACCGCGCGATAACGCGTGAAGTCAGGCGGTATGAAGACGGCCTCCGGACATAACCGCTCGGCGGTAATCGCGGGCATTGCGGAGCGCACGCCATATTTGCGGGCTTCGTAAGATGCCGCGCAAACCACCGAGCGCGCGCCGCGCCAAGCGACGATCACGGGCTTACCGCGCAGCGCCGGCGCATCGCGTTGTTCGACAGACGCATAAAACGCGTCCATATCAACATGAATGATCTTCTTCACCGGCTCGTGCGTTCGTATGGATAAAGACTCACTCGATCACAGTTTCACGATGTTGCTGTGATCAATGCCTCGTTTTGGCGCTCAGCGGGTCGCGTCGTCGCCAACCGTCTGCAATATTTTGTCGCAGGGACGGTAATTGTACCGCGCAGCCCAGGCGCACCGCCCCGTCAGGCTAGTCAAGCGAGATAAAAAAATGCAATCAGAAGTACTAGATGCCCCGCGCCCGACGAGCAAAGCGCAAGCACAGGGCAAACGTGGAGAAAAACTCGACGCGGAACGCTTGCACCGGACAGTGCAACATCTGCTGCACGGATTTCACGCCGGTTTGCTCGACACGAGCTTCATGACGGATTCGGATGGCGTGTTAGACATGACGATGAGCGGTTGAGCGCAGAAACCACCCTGCACCCGCGACCGGCCAGCCGCTAGGCCGGTTGCGCATGCCCTACCATTTCCCACTTGCCTTGTTCGTCCGGCGCTTCCAGTCGGACCGTAAAACCCCATAAGCGGGCGATATGTTTCAGTACTTCGGGTGCGCTCGTGGCCAGCGGGCGACGCTGGCATGGCGTATGGCGCAGCAGCAGCGAACGGTCGCCGCGGCGGTCGACCGCGTGGATCTGAATGTCGGGCTCTCGCGTGCCGAGATTATATTGGGCGGCGAGCGTGTGCCTGACGAGGCGATAACCCTGTTCATCGTGGATCGCGCTCACGCTGTATTCCTTTTTGCGATCGTCATCGACGAGCGCAAACAAGCGCAGCTCGCGCATTAGTTTAGGCGATAGGTACTGCGCGATGAAGGATTCGTCTTTGAAGTTTCTCATCGCAAAGTCGAGCGTCGTGAGCCAGTCGGTACCCGCTATCTCCGGAAACCAGTAACGGTCCTCGTCGGTGGGGCTTTCGCAAATGCGTTTGATATCAGTCATCATTGCGAAACCGAGCGCATACGGGTTTAGTCCTTGGTAGTAAGGATGATCGAAGCCGGGTTGGGCAATGACATTGGTGTGGGAAGTCAAGAATTCGAACATGAACGCGTCGTTTACACGGCCTCGGTCATAAAGCGTGTTCAACAGCGTGTAATGCCAAAAGGTCGCCCAGCCTTCGTTCATGACCTGGGTTTGACGTTGTGGATAAAAATACTGCGAGAGCTTGCGCACAATGCGGATGAGTTCGCGCTGCCATGGCTCCAGTAGGGGCGCGTTCTTCTCGATGAAGTAAAGTAGATTCTCCTGTGGCTCGCTGGGAAAGCAATCTGATTTCTGCAGCTGCGCCGCGTTATCTTTGATCGGCAGCGTGCGCCATAAATCGTTCACTTGCGATTGGCGATATTCTTCGCGCTCACGTCGTTTCGCGGTTTCTCTTTCGAGCGAGAGCTGCGGTGGGCGTTTGTAGCGATCAACGCCGTAGTTGCGTAGCGCATGACAAGAGTCAAGCAGCTGCTCAACCGCTTCAATGCCATGACGCTGTTCGCATTCAAGGACGAAAGCGCGGGCGAATACCAGGTAATCGATAATCGCATCCGCCGTGGTCCATGAGCGGAACAGGTAGTTGCCCTTGAAGAACGAGTTGTGGCCGAAACAGGCATGGGCGATGACCAGGGCCTGCATCGTGATGGTGTTCTCTTCCATCAAGTAGGCAATGCAGGGATTCGAATTAATGACTAACTCGTAAGCGAGGCCCATTTGGCCTCGCTTATATCGGTTTTCGACGGCGACGAATTCCTTACCGTAAGACCAATGCGGATACCCGATCGGCATGCCAATGGAAGCGTATGCGTCCATCATTTGCTCAGCCGTGACGACCTCAATTTGATTTGGATATGTATCAAGCCTGAATTCGGCGGCGAGGCCGGCGATTTCTAGATGGTAGTCTTCGATAAGATCGAAGGTCCACTCGGAACCAGTAGAGATAGGTGTACTGCTCATGCGAGCTTGCGCGCGAAAAGCTTGCGAAACACCGGGTAAATCTCGGCTATCGCCCCGACCTTCTGCATCGCGAGTTTCGGGTTGGTGGTGGCCACTTCGGCGTAAGCATGCCACAGCCCTTGCTCCTCTTCGGCGCCAACCTGCGCATAGGCAAAATACTGCACAAACGGCAGCAACTTGGTCTCGATAAGCGTTTTACAGAGTGCCGAGTCGGTATGCCAATTGTCTCCGTCCGAAGCCTGCGCGGCGTAGATGTTCCAATCGCCGTTGGCGTAACGCTGCTGCAAAATCTCATCCATCAAGGTAAGTGCCGATGACACGACCGTGCCGCCGGTGTCGCGCGCCGAAAAAAATGCTTCCTCGTTTACTTCCGCGGCCTGCGTATGATGACGGATGAATACCACTTCAATCTTTGCGTATACACGCGTCAGGAAGAGGTACAAAAGCGCAAAAAAACGTTTGGCGAGTTCTTTGCGCGCTTGATCCATGGATCCAGAGACATCCATCAAGCAGAACATCACTGCCTGCGTGGTCGGACGCGGGACTTTGATGCGGTGGTTGTAGCGTAAATCAAACTCATCGATAAACGGAACGCGTTGCAGCTTACGCATCAAGCGTAGTCGTTCCACCTCTAGCGACAATTGCTTTGCTTCGTCTGCCTCGTGTTCGTTATTCTCCTCGAGTTCGCGAAGCGCGCGCCGGTAAGGTGCCTGTAGTGCACGCCGGCGCATGGCGGCGCTGCGTAACGAGCGCACCACGTTGAGATTGGTCGGGACCCCGGTGCTGGTAAATCCGGCTCGGATCCGCTGGTACTCGGGCAACCTCGTTAATTGGGTTTTGACCAGGTCCGGCAGTTCCAAATCATCGAAGAAGAAGTTGAGAAACTCCTCCCGCGTGAGCACGAAACTAAAGTCATCCTCGCCCTCACCCTGATCGCTCGCGGCACCTTGGCCCGAACCGCCGCTGCCGCCGCTTGGGCGCGGCAGCCGATCGCCTGCGGTGAATTCCCGGTTACCGGGATGAACCGTCTCACGATGCCCGCCGGGGCCATGATGAAAGGTTGGCTCTGAAATGTCCTTACGCGGCAGATCGACTCGCTCGCCACGCTCGAGATCCGTGATCGAGCGTTTATTGATCGCGCCCGTCACCGCCTCGCGGAGCTGGCTTTTATATCGCTGGACGAAGCGTGCTCGGTTTAGGGCGCTTTTGTTGCGCCCGTTAAGCCGTCGATCGACGATGTGATTCAGCATTGGGTTAGGCGGACTTTCTGACGCGTAAGTACCACTCACAAAGCAGCCGCACCTGCTTCTCGGTATAACCTTTCGCGACCATGCGTCCGACGAAATCCTGATGCTTTTTCTGCTCATCCGCCGACCCTTTTGCGTTAAAGGAGATCACCGGGAGCAGATCTTCAGTATTCGAGAACATCTTTTTCTCAATTACTTCTCGGAGCTTTTCGTAACTCGTCCACACCGGATTCTTGCCGCCGTGCGCGGCGCGTGCGCGTAGCACGAAGTTGACGATTTCGTTGCGGAAGTCCTTGGGATTGCTGATGCCGGCGGGTTTTTCGATTTTCTCCAGCTCATTATTGAGCGCCGCGCGATCAAATATTTCTCCGGTATCGGGGTCCCGATAATCTTCATCTTGAATCCAATAGTCGGCATAGGTCACATAACGATCAAAGATGTTCTGACCGTACTCCGAATAGGACTCTAGGTATGCAGTTTGAATTTCTTTACCGATGAGTTCCGCATAGCGCGCAGCGAGAAAGCCTTTCAAGTGCGCCAAATACTTCTCTTCCATTTCCTTGGCGAACTGTTCGCGTTCGATCGCCTGCTCCAGCACATACATCAGGTGAACGGGGTTGGCCGCGACTTCGCCGTGATCGAAATTGAAAGTTTTGGAGAGGATCTTGAAGGCGAAGCGTGTGGATAATCCGGTCATGCCTTCGTCGACCCCCGCGAAATCGCGATACTCCTGATAGCTTTTTGCCTTGGGGTCGACGTCTTTGAGATTCTCACCGTCGTAAACGCGGAGCTTGGAATACAAATTGGAGTTTTCGGGCTCCTTGACCCGCGAGAGCACTGCGAACTGCGCCATCATTTCAAGCGTGCCAGGAGCGCACGGTGCTTCCGCGAGCGAGCTATGGCGCAACAGCTTCTGATAGATTTTGACCTCTTCGGAGACTCGCGTGCAGTACGGCACTTTGACGATATAAATGCGGTCGAGAAAGGCTTCGTTCTGACGATTGTTCTTAAATGCCAACCACTCTGATTCATTCGAGTGGGCGAGGATGATGCCTTCGAACGGAATGGCGGAAAGCCCTTCGGTGCCTTTGTAGTTGCCTTCTTGCGTCGCGGTTAACAACGGGTGCAGCACCTTGATCGGGGCCTTAAACATTTCGACAAATTCGAGCAGCCCTTGGTTGGCAAGGCACAAGCCGCCGGAATAGGCGTACGCATCAGGATCGTTCTGCGCGTGGCTTTCAAGCATCCGGATATCCACCTTGCCGACCAGTGACGAAATGTCCTGATTGTTCTCGTCGCCGGGTTCGGTTTTGGCAATGCCCACTTGTCGCAAGATCGATGGATATCGCTTCACTACTTTGAAACGTGTGATATCGCCGTTGAATTCATGCAGGCGTTTGATCGCCCATGGCGACATGAGGCCGGCTAAATAGCGGCGCGGAATACCATAGTCTTCCTCCAATATCCCGGCGTCTTCCGCGGGATTGAATAGACCGAGCGGTGATTCATTGACGGGCGAACCCTGCAGCGCATAGAAGGGCTGTTGCTCCATAAGCGATTTTAACTTCTCGGCGAGGGATGATTTACCGCCTCCCACCGGGCCTAGTAGATAAAGGATCTGTTTGCGTTCCTCGAGACCCTGCGCGGCGTGGCGAAAGTAGGCGACGATCTGTTCAACCGTATCTTCCATGCCGTAGAACTCGCGGAAGGCAGGATAGATGCGAATGACTTTGTTCGAAAAGATGCGTGAAAGACGTTGGTCTTTACGCGTGTCGACGACTTCGGGTTGGCCTATCGCGAGCAACATGCGTTCGGCGGCCGTGGCATATGTAGCCGGATCGCGGCGGCACAGCGCCAAATAGTCACTGAGCGATAGCTCGTTCTCTTGGGCGTGCTCAAAGCGCGCCTGGTACTTGTCGAAAATCGTCATGTTCCCTACCTCACGTCCTATTGGTTGAGTGAGGGGGCCCCGAGACGTTTCACCGCTGCCCGTTTGTTTTGGGTCTTCTCCGGCCCGACGCCGCGATGACCTCCTTTAATCCTAAGACAAGCAAGCCATGTGCCAGTTGCAGACAAGTCACAATTAAATCCGGCCATGGACTCATATTGCGAATTCGCGCACAGTGCGCCCTATGAGTGTAGACCACAACCCTTAGGGTTTATGCCTCTCCGCACCACAAAATATAGCTCAAGCTTTGAAAGCGCATTCACGTTGGCCGTATTGTTAGACCCGATTACAGCTGGTGAGGGTTCCAATCGGTCGACGCCGTGGTACCGAGACTGCAGCGCGGCAGACGGAATTCGCGCGCCTAAACGAACGCGCGCGCGACGTGGCAGGCAGGTCGTTGCCATATTCGACACACCTATTGCCGCGCGACGGCAGATTGCCGTGACCAGAGCGGCTACGCTTCTAACATCAGGAAAGGATTGAGATGGAGAAGAGTGCCGTCGAAGCGCTTCCGCTGCACACTAAAATCTTTTGGGGGTTAGCGATCGGCACGTTGGCCGGACTCGCGGTCAACACATTAGCGCCCTCGGCGCCGTGGGTGGTGCGCTTCGTCGATCACGTGACACAACCGATCGGGCAATTGTTTTTGAATCTATTGCTCATGCTAGTGGTGCCGCTGGTTTTTTCGTCATTGGTGCTTGGGGTCGCGGGGATCGGTAATTTGCGCACACTTGGGCGCGTCGGTATTCGCTCGTTCGGGTATTGTTTCATCATCTCTGCGATATCGGTGGTCATTGGACTCGTGCTAGCCAACACGCTCGAGCCAGGCAAACGAGTGGAACCCGCGGTCGCCGAAGCCTTGCAGGCGCGCTACGCCAATGACGCCAAAGCACGCGTCACGACCACCGCGACCGCGGTGCCCAGCGGCACTCCGCTCGCACAAGTCGTGGCGAGCGTCGTCCCGCGTAATCCATTCTCGTCGCTCAGTACCGATCCGCCCAATATGCTGCATCTGATGTTTTTTGCCTTGATGGTTGGGATCGCCCTGACCGCGCTCAGCGCGTCACAAACGGCGGGACTCATGGCCACGCTGCAAGGCGTGTATGCGGTATCGACCCGATTAATTGATATCGCGATGGGTCTCGCGCCGTACGCCGTTGCGTGCTTGTTGTTTAACAACGTTGCCCTATTTGGTCTTGATCTACTGCGCTCTCTCGCTTGGTTCCTGCTTACGGTGTTATTGGGTCTCGGGCTGCAAATGTTTGGGGTGTACAGCCTCGCCCTTATGTGGTTCGCGCGACGCTCGCCTTGGGCGTTTTTTCGTGCGATCAAAACGGTCATGCTGACGGCATTCTCAACTTCATCCTCTAATGCGACATTGCCGACGACGCTTAAGGTCGCCGAAGAGAACCTCGGCATTCCCAAGGAAATCTCGAGCTTCGTGTTGACCGTTGGGGCGACTGCCAATCAGAACGGGACGGCGCTTTATGAAGGGGTGACGGTGTTATTTATCGCCCAACTCGCGGGCGTCGATCTGACGCTTGGTCAACAGGTTATGGTGGTGTATTTGGCCATTCTGGGTGGGGTCGGTACTGCGGGTGTGCCGGCAGCGTCGATCCCTTTTATCATTGGTATCTTGGCGTCCATCGGCGTTGAGCCGGGACTCATCGCCATTGTATTGGGCGTCGATAGGATCCTTGATATGTGTCGGACCACGTTAAATGTGACTGGCGATTTGACCGCCGCGGCCTATGTCGCGCACGCCGAAGCGAACGTTCACGCCGCCCTCGAGCGACGGCGCTAAGAGGATCTCATGTACCGCGCATCAACCACCGGGAGCTTGCCCAAACCCTTGTGGCTCGCTGAGCCGCACCGTCTATGGCCGCAATGGCGCGCGAGCGGCGCTGAACTTGCGGCGGCGAAACGCGATGCCACGTTGCTATGGCTCAAACTACAGGAGGATGCGGGACTCGATGTGGTGACAGACGGCGAACAATCTCGTCAGCATTTTGTGCACGGGTTTCTGGAGAAAATTGACGGCATCGATTTCGAACACAAGGTAAAGATGGGCATTCGTAATAATCGTTACGATGCATTAGTTCCGCAGGTAATCGGCGAGCTGACATTAAAAGAGCGCGTGCATGCCGCCGAAGCCCGCTTGTGCCGTCAGCACACCCGCAAAACACTCAAATTCACGCTGCCTGGGCCGATGACGATCGTGGACACGATCGCCGATCGCCATTACGGCGACCGCGCGAAGCTCGCGCTCGCCTGCGCTGCGTTGTTAAACCAGGAAGCCCGAGCGCTGGAGGCGGATGGCGTCGAAGTTATTCAATTCGACGAGCCGGCCTTTAATGTCTACATGAAAGATGCGGCAGGTTGGGGGATTGATGCGCTGCATCGCGCCATCGAGGGCCTCTCGTGCACTACTTGCGTGCACATCTGCTACGGCTATGGCATTCAGGCAAATATCGACTGGAAGCATTCGCTCGGCGCCGAATGGCGCCAATACGAGACGGTCTTCCCGGCTTTGGCACGCAGTCGCTTACACCAGGTCTCGCTCGAATGCGCCGGTTCTCTGGTGCCGCCCCATTTGATGGAACTGCTCGACGGTAAGGATGTCCTCGTCGGCGTCATCGATGTGGCGAATGAGCGCGTTGAAACGCCGGAAGAAGTCGCGCGAACGCTTGAACTTGCCCGCCGCTATGTCCCGCGTGAGCGATTAATCGCTTGTACGAACTGCGGTATGGCGCCGATGGATTTTGCGCTTGCGCAAGAAAAGCTCAGTGCGTTAGGCACGGGCGCCAAGCTGATCTAGGCAAGGGCTATGCAAGCGCCGTTTTTCGCGGCATCGCAAGGTGTTTAGTAACAATTGATAAACAATCGTGGACGCCGTCCGGCCCGGAAACCCTTTACGCTGTTGCACAACTTATTCCACGCGCGGCATTAAACAAAGTGAGGTAGGCGATGTCGACCGTTATGGCAAGCAAACTCAAAACGCTCGCGGAGTTGCCGGGTCCCCGAGGTTGGCCTGTGCTCGGGAACTTCCCGCAGATCGATTTCAAAGCCTTTCACTTACATCTCGAGCGCTGGGCCGATGAGTACGGAGACGCGTACAAAATCAATTTGGGCCCCAATAAGTTCGTCGTGATAAGTGATGTGGAAGCGGCGAATCAGTCGCTTCGAGATCGCCCGCATGTGTACGGCCGGCGGATTGCCCTAGAGAAGATATTCGATGAACTCGGTTTTAATGGGGTATTTTCCGCCGACGACGATAATTGGAAACGCCAACGAAAAATTGTCATCACGGCACTCAATTCGGCGCACTTGCATGAGTTCTACACCGCGATGCATGCGACCACCGAGCGCCTACGACGGCGCTGGGAAAAACTCGCGGCGGCCGGCACAAGCGTCGATATGTGCGCGGAGCTCATGCGTTATACCGTGGACATTACCACCCAACTCGCATTTGGGATTGACTTTAATACCATCGAAACCGACGGGCCGATTATTCAGCAACACCTCGATAAAGTATTCCCGGCGCTCAATCGCCGCCTCGGCGCGCCGTTTCCGTACTGGCGTACAATTAAGTTTGCGAAAGATCGGGATCTCGACCAAGCGGTTGCCATTGTGCATGCGCAAATCACTGAAGTGATCACCGCATGCCGTGCGCGGATCGCGGCCAACCCCGAACTCTTGCACGCGCCGACCAACTTTCTGGAGGCGATGATCGCGGCCAAGGAAACCGAGAATTTGCCGTTCTCGGACGCGGATATCATCGCCAATGTGTTTACATTGCTGCTTGCCGGTGAAGATACCACCGCGAATACCTTAGCTTGGGCAGTAAAGTTTTTAATTGACTACCCAACGTTGCGTGCGCAGGTCCGCGCCGAAGTCGATGCGGAGTTAGGCACCGCAAAAATTCCGGTCTCGCATCAGCAAGCCGGGCGGTTCCCACTGGTCGAAGCGTTTGCGAATGAAACAATGCGCTTAAAACCGGTGGCGCCGATAGTCGTTGCGGAAACGAAAGAAGACACGGAGTTGGCGGGGGTGCAGATCCCGCGCGGAACTGCCGTCGTATTTTTACTCCGGCGAATTGCGACGAGCCCCGATAACTTTACCAATGCCAAGGCGTTTATGCTCGACCGTTGGCTTGATCGCGCACCCGGCGATACGCGTACACACAATCAGAAGGCATTCTTACCATTTGGCGGTGGACCACGCTTCTGTCCAGGTCGGAACTTGGCGTTATTGGAGATCCGCGTTGTACTCGCCATGTTATTGCGCAACTTCGATATGGAACTTGCCAATGGCGGTCAACCGGTCGATGAGCTCTTCGCGTTCACAATGAGTCCCACCAATCTGCAAGTGCGATTGAAAAATCGCGCATGACGCGCTTCGCGAGTTACAATGAAAGCGCGTCTATGACTGTGCACCGAGGGAACTCATGCGTAACGCGCTGCACGAGCAGTTACTAAAAGCCGGGCTAATTGATGAGCAACGCCTGGAGAACTTAGAAAAAGAAAAGTCACGCGCCCGCGCGCCGCAACATGCGAACGCGTCGCGTGCGCCTCAGCAGGGCAAAAAGTTCAATAAGAAGCCGTCGCAAGCTTGGACACAGGTGGAGCCGAAAGCCGCGCCGAATCCGCCACAGCATCGCCCCCCGCCGCCCACCAACGCCGAAGAGCAGGCCGCGCGCCGCGCGCGAGAACGCGAATTGGCCCAGATCATCAAGGCCAATCGCCGCCCACACAACGACGGCGAAGAAGTTTTCAATTTTGTCGACGGCCGCAAAATCGGTCGTATCTACGTCACGCCGGCCATGCAAGCCGAGCTGACGCGCGGCGAACTCGCGATCGTACGCTTACGGACACGCTATGCCGTGGTTCCCACGGCGGTGGCAGCCACCATCGCCGAAAAGGCACCCGAACTGGTAATTCTGCGGCAACCCGCGGGTGACGAAGCGATCGATCAGGCGTATTTGGAACACCCCATCCCAGACGATTTGCGTTGGTGACGCTCCGTTCAGTCGCTTGCGGGCTTCCTCGGTCATCGCGTGCGTGGATTCCATCAATTCGCAATCATCATGCGCGGGAGTAAATGATGGGTGACGTGGGCCGCTCATCGCGAGCGGAACCCCGTAGTGCGCTTAAAATCGCGATCATCGGTGCCGGCATGTCGGGCATCCTAGCGGCTATTAAGCTCAAGGAAGCGGGCTTTGCTGACATCGCGATCTTTGAAAAAAGCACATGGTTAGGCGGCACCTGGCGTGACAATACCTACCCAGGCCTAACTTGCGATGTACCTTCTCATCATTACAGTTATTCCTTTGAACTGAATTCGGAATGGACACGCCTGTTCGCCCCTGGTGCGGAGATCCAACGCTATCTCGAAGACACGGCTCGAAAATACGGAGTGTTGGATTTGGTCTTCTTCGAACAGGAAGTCACGCGCGCCGAATATCGTGAAGGACAGTGGCGGTTACAAACCAGCGCCGGAGCCCACCGCGCGGATATCGTCATTGCGGCGACCGGTGTACTACATCATCCAGTGATACCCGATTTTGTCGGGCGCGAAGAATTTGCCGGCGCGAGTTTCCACAGCGCGCGCTGGGATCACACCGTGCCGCTGGATGGAAAACGAATTGGTGTTATCGGTAGTGGTTCCACCGCGATTCAAATCGTCTCGGCCTTGGTGCCGCGCGTGGCCAGGTTGTCGCTATTTCAGCGCACCGCTCAATGGATTTTGCCGCTGCCAAATCCGTTTTACGACGAGACGGAACGCCAAGTTTTTCGCAATTCTCATCAACGGATGCGCGAAGCTTACGAGTTTTGGGCGAAGCGGTTTCAAAACACGTTCGCGCGCGCGGTGGTTGGCGACAAAGAGCAGTTGGGACGCCTCGAAGCCCTGTGCAAGGCAAACCTCGAAACCGTGCAAGATCCCCGTTTGCGTTATCAGCTGACGCCGGATTACCAAGTGGCGTGCAAGCGCCTCATCATGTCGGATGAGTTTTATCCGGCGATTCAGCAAACTAACGCGGCTTTGGTGACCAGCAAAATCGCGCAAATCGAACGGCGTGGCGTACGCACCATTGACGATACATTGCATGAACTCGATGTGTTGGTTTATGCCACGGGGTTCGATGCCCAGGCGTATCTTCGGCCAATGGAAGTCTTGGGACTCAACAACGCGCGATTGAGCGAGCAGTGGGCGCTCGGCAACCAAGCTTACCGCTCAGTCGCCTTGCCGGACATGCCAAATTTTTTCTTGCTCCTAGGACCCCATAGTCCGATCGGGAATTATTCGCTCATCCAAATCGCAGAACTGCAGCTTGGGTACATCATGAAGCTGCTGGAGCGTTTACGTCGCGGTGAGTGTCAGGCACTTGCGCCTTCCCGGCTCGCGACCGATGATTTTAACAACGCGCTTAAGCAGGCGATGAAGTCGACGGTCTGGATGTCGGGCTGCCGCAGTTGGTATATCGATAAGAATGGTCTCCCGGGAACCTGGCCTTGGAGCTTCGAGCGCTTCGAACAATCAATGCGGCGGCCCGAATGGGCCGATTTTGATTTCCACTAAAAGCCCATCACGCATACTCCGCGGCGAGACGCCTTAGGATCCCAGCCGGTTCACGGATCCCAAGTTCGACGATTTTATCGGCGCGGGCTTGGGTGTCGGCGACCGCGTAAAGGCGTAGCTCATCGGCGTTTCCCGAGGGTCGAATGTGCGCGATATCGCCGTTCGAAAAAGAGATGCGCACGCCGTCCGTGTAATCGATGCTTCGGACCACGCCGAACCCATCCGCACTCGAAAAGAATTTTGTGAGTTCTGCATGTTCCACTGGCGGCGAGAGCGCCGTGATGATCTTCAAACTCGCTGCACGCGCAAAATCACGCAGAAGTCCGGCCCGGCTGAAACGCGCGGGCAGCGCGCCAAATAGCTCGTGCAGCGCGCGGCCGGTCGCGGCCTGGGCGAGCACGCCGATGATAGGTAGCATGGCATCGCGCGTGGGTAACGCCGATAGTACGCGGCCAGCGCGGATGATATCTGTGGCGGTGAGAAACCCTCCGTTCGCCTCCCACCCGCACACCCGCTGATATCCTGCCGCTATCGCCGTTTGCATTCCCGCGATGACATACGGTGACCCAATCCGTGTCTTGGGTTGTACACGCGACGCGAGCGCGCCACGGTCGACGCCATCGTTACAGCTGATGGGCACGACTACCGCATCCGCATCGAGTGTTTCCGCGACGATCATGCCGACCAAATCGCCGCCGAAAAATTGAGCACTGGCGGTCCCTTCCGCGGTGTAACGCAAGCCGATGAGCAACGGGCGATCGCTGTCACCATCGGTCGAAACAACGGCATCGAAGCAGCCGACGGTGGTGCTTGGCGGTACCAACTGGCAAATGTTATCTAGCGTCGCCTGGTCAATCGCCTCGGTATCGATTGGCACAAAGGTTTCGCTGCGTCCAACGGCGTGCACTTCGGCGCCGAGCGCCGTTAACACTTCGACCACTAAATCCCGACCCACAGCCGAATGTTGATAAACCAAGATGCGCAATCCGCGGAGCGCTTTTGCACCAAAAAAATCAAAATAACGCGCGAGATAGGCTTGTGCGCCGGCTGGGTCGGCGCCGCTCAGCGCTGCCTCGTGTGTTTTGAAATGCCCGTTTCGATCGAATAACGAATCACTGAGCGACTCGCGATACAGTTTTTCGCGCCATTTCAGGGCACGCTCGGTGATCGGGGTCTCATCCTGTTTCAGGAGTTCGCCGACCGCGCTATTGGTTTTGTAACCGTTGCGCGCGAAAGGAATGTGGCTGCCGGTCACCATGATGCTGCCGCAGCGTCGTGTGAGTGCATAAGCCGCCAAGGCCGGCGTGGGGATCGCGCCCAGATTCACCGGCAATAAGCCTGCATCGCGCACCGCGCGCGCCGCCGCTTGCAGGAGCTCGCCACGACCACCTTGCGTGGCGACGAATTTCGTCGAGCTTGGACGAAGATCGTGAGCTAGATAGAAGTACTGTCCCCGGCTTATCCCGCCGCTGTCTGCCGGCAAGGTCATCAAGTAATCCAATTCCGCGCGGACGTTTAGGTAGATCTCAAGCGAACTGAGATCGAGCACTTCACCCCGGCGACCGCTGGTGCCGAAGTTCAAAACTTTTTGTGAATAGGTAAGTGAATGGCCGAGTGAGCCTGCCGGAAATTCGGACTGAACGGACATGATGTAACGATGACCTCAAGTCAAAATACGTGGGGGCGTGAGGAGTGTCGAAAGTCGGGCAGTCTTTTGCAAGCTCGGGTCAGTCACGGAGTGTGAACACGATCCCAATGCGTTTGGTCTACGGTGCGACTACGCCCCCCCGATAAATGGGGGATGGGACAAATCCGCGTCGTACGAGGCTTTTTCTGATTCTTGCTTGTTGCAAGCAAGTAAGTTTCCGGCTAATAATTCTCGTATGGATACCTTGGTCGCCCAGAGTCCGACGCGTCGCAAACAAGCCGAACGGACGGCGTTATCTGACGCCAAGATGATCGATGCGGCGGTGGCGTTGGTGGTCGCCCACGGCGCGGCGGGTATGACGCTCAAGGAAGTCGGAGAGGCCGCGGGTTATAGCCGAGCCATGGCGGGCTGGCGGTTCGGCACCAAGGCCGAGTTGTGCGCGGCGGTGATTCGCGCGGTGGGCGAGGAATGGCTGGCGGCGTTGAACGGGGCGGTCAAACGGCAGGTAGGGGTGCCGGCGATCCACGCAGCACTTGATGCGCATTACCGATTCGTCAAAGACGATAACGCGCGAATTCGCGCATTTTACATCTTGTGGTTCGATTCCGCCGGGCCGCACCCGGAATTGAAACAAGTCGTCGCCAAGATCCACGAGCGCCGTCAGCGCGACGTCGAAGCCTGGATCGCGGGCGGTATTGCCGAGGGTACGGTGCGCGCCGATGCCGATGTCACCGGGATCGCGGCACAGTTTTGCGCGACGATTATCGGCATCGTTTATCAGTGGTTGGTGGCGCCCAACGCGCAGCGCCATATCAAAGAATTGCATGAAGGGTTAAAACAACAGATGTCGCGGGCGTTATCCCGCGATTAAGCCAGGAGCAGGAATATGAGTATCCGCGCCGAAGACATTCAATCCGCCGCCGAAGCGCCCATCGCGCATCCATTACGTTTTGTCACGGCGGCTTCTTTATTCGATGGCCACGACGCCGCCATTAACGTCATGCGTCGGTTGATTCAGGGCGCCGGTGCGGAAGTCATTCACTTAGGCCATAACCGTGCCGTCGCCGACGTCGTTCGCGCCGCCATCCAAGAAGATGCCGATGCAATTGCGGTCAGTTCCTATCAAGGCGGACATAACGAATACTTCAAATACATGATCGACATGCTACGGGACGCGGGGGCTGGACACGTACGCGTTTTCGGTGGTGGTGGCGGCACCATCACGCCGGAAGAAATCGCGGTATTGCACAGCTATGGCGTGGAGCGCATTTATCACCCGCACGACGGCATGACGATGGGTCTGCAGGGCATGATCGATGATCTGGTCAAGCGCGCCGCGCAAGCCAAGCGCGATTCCGCATTACCGGGCAAAGTCGAGAAAAGTAATTTCCTATCTATTGCGCAGACGTTATCCGCGCTGGAAGACGGCGCGATTACGGAAGTGCAGCTCGAGAAACTCCGTAAGGAATGGAAGATGGCCGGCGCCAAGGTACCGGTCATCGGCATTACCGGTACCGGTGGCGCGGGCAAGAGTTCGGTCACGGACGAAATTTTGTCCCGCTTCATGCAGTATTTTCCGGCGATTCGCATCGCGGTACTAGCCGTTGATCCCACGCGTCGCCGCACTGGTGGCGCGTTGCTTGGCGATCGAATTCGGATGAATAGCCTGCGCCAGGAACGCATTTACATGCGCTCCATGGCGACTCGCCGGCAACATCTATCGACCAGCGCGATGCTCGGCGATTCGATTGCCTTTTTGAAAGCGATGCAGTTCGACCTCGTCATTGTTGAGACCGCCGGGATCGGTCAGAGTGATTCGTCGATCGTCGATTTGGTCGATCTGCCGATGTATGTCATGACCAGCGAATACGGCGCGGCGAGCCAGCTCGAGAAAATCGACATGCTCGATTTTGCTTCAATCATCGTGCTCAACAAGTTTGATAAGCGCGGCGCCGAAGACGCGCTGCGCGATGTGCGCAAGCAATGGAAGCGCAACCATCAGGCGTTTGACGCCAAAGACGAAAACATTCCGGTCTTCCCGACGATCGCGAGTCAGTTCAACGATCCCGGCCTCACTTGGATGTTCGTGAACCTGTGTCATGCGCTGGTAAGTAAAGCAGGATTGGATGCCAAGAAATGGACGCCGGCGCTTGAAGTCGCCGGCAAAGAGCCGCGTGCAACCGTGCTCATTCCCGGTAACCGCACCCGCTATCTCGCCGAAATTGCCGAGCAGGGACGTGGCATCAACGGCCGCGCTGAGACAGCCGCCGCGCGCGCGAATCTCGTCCAGCATTGTTACGAAGCGTTGAAAGCGGTGGGCGATCCCCAGTTGCCGGGGGAGTACGAAACCTATCCGGAAACGCAAATTGCGCAAGGCGACACGGCGTTCGTCGCGCTCCGACGTCGTTACAATCAAGCACTATCAGAACTCGGCGCGGAAGGGCTTGAGATTCTACGTGGCTGGCGCGCGGCGCTCGCGAGCATTACCGGTGAGAAATACACCTATGAAGTCCGCGGCAAGCCAGTGCAAGGAGACAACTACCGGGAAACCTTGAGCCATCAGCGCGTGCCGAAGATCGCCCCACCCAAGTTCGATGGCTGGGGCGATCGCGTGCGTTTTGGACTCAAAGAAAACTTGCCCGGTTTTTACCCGTATACGGCAGGCGTTTACCCGTATCGGCGCGCGGGCGAGGATCCCACCCGCATGTTCGCCGGCGAAGGCATGCCGGAGCGTACTAATCGGCGGTTTCATTACCTATCCGCGGGGCAGCCGGCGCACCGACTGTCCACTGCTTTCGATTCGGTGACATTGTACGGTGAAGATCCACACGAGCGACCGGACATTTACGGCAAAGTAGGTAACTCCGGCGTTTCTATCGCGACCGTCGATGACGCGAAACGTCTGTATTCGGGATTTGATCTCTGCGCGCCGAGCACCTCGGTGTCGATGACGATCAATGGCCCGGCGCCAATCGTGCTCGCGTTTTTCATGAACGCCGCCATCGATCAACAGATCGAGAAACACTTGCGCGCGACGGGACAGTGGGAAGCCGCGCAGACGAAGATCGACGTGTATTTCAAAGACAAACCGCGGCCGCGTTATCGCGGCGAAGTGCCGGAGACGAATACCGGCCTCGGACTCGGGTTGTTGGGGATTTCCGGCGAACACGTGGTGGACGCGGCGACATACGCGCGGATCAAGCAAGAAACGCTGTTATCGGTGCGCGGCACCGTGCAGGCCGATATCTTGAAGGAAGATCAAGCGCAGAATACCTGCATTTTCTCGACCGAGTTTGCACTCAAGATGATGGGCGATGTGCAAGAGTACTTCGTCAAGCAGAACGTGCGTAACTTCTACAGTATTTCGATCAGCGGCTATCACATCGCGGAAGCCGGCGCGAACCCCATCTCACAGCTGGCGTTCACGCTCTCCAACGGTTTTACGATCGTCGAGTATTATCTCGCGCGCGGTATGAATATCGATGATTTCGCGCCGAATTTGTCCTTCTTTTTCAGTAATGGCATGGATCCTGAATATTCGGTGATCGGCCGCGTCGCCCGCCGCATTTGGGCGCGCGCGATGCGTGAGCGTTACGGCGCGAGTCCGCGTAGCCAGATGATGAAGTACCACATTCAAACCTCTGGCCGCTCGCTGCACGCGCAAGAGATCAGCTTCAACGATATTCGTACGACGTTGCAGGCACTGTACGCGCTATTCGATAACTGCAATAGCCTGCACACCAATGCGTATGATGAGGCGATCACCACGCCCACGGAGGAATCCGTGCGTCGGGCGGTGGCGATCCAACTCATCATCAATCGCGAGCTCGGGCTCAATTTTTGCGAGAACCCTTGGCAGGGCTCGTTCATCATCAACGAGCTGACCGATTTGGTGGAAGAAGCGGTCTACAAAGAATTCGAGCGGATTTCGGAGCGCGGCGGGGTGTTGGGCGCGATGGATACCATGTACCAACGCGGCAAGATCCAAGATGAGAGCCTGTACTACGAAAGCCTGAAACACGACGGACGACTACCGATCATCGGCGTCAACACCTTCTTACCGAAGAAAGGACACGAGGATCAAGTCACGACGGTCGAATTGATGCGATCTTCCGATGACGAGAAGGATCAGCAGATCGAAGCGGTGCGCGCCTTTCAAGCGCTGCACGCCGAGGAACGTCCCGCGCGTTTGCAGGCCTTGCAGCAGGTGGCGCGTGCGCGCGGCAATGTGTTCGAGCATTTGATGGAAGCGGTCAAGGTCGCGTCCCTCGGGCAGATCTCGGGCGCACTGTACGATGTTGGCGGCGAATATCGACGCAATATGTAATTGACGATGCACGCGGCTCGTTCGACTTGGATGGACGCGGCCGGGAATGAACACCCGGTCGCGAACGCGCATTGTCGCATTGTGTCACTGGTGCCGAGCATCACGGAATTGCTGGTGGCGCTCGGCTTGCGCGAGCGGCTGGTCGGGCGCACGGGTTTCTGCATTCATCCCAAAGAAGCATTGAAGCCAATCCCCAAAGTGGGCGGCACCAAGGATGTCGATCTCGCGAAAGTTCGGGCGCTCGCGCCGACCCATGTCATCGTCAACATCGACGAAAACACACTTGAGATAGCACAAGCACTCGCGCGGTTCGTGCCGCGCGTGATCGTCACGCACCCATTAGGACCGCGCGATAATTTTGAACTTTATCGGTTGCTCGGTGGCATTTTTGGCGTGGTGACTTATGCCGAACGCTTATGTGCGTCACTCACAGAAGCGCTAGGGGTAATCGAATCAAAGCCTAACGCCCCGCGTCGGATCTTGTATCTCATTTGGCGCGAGCCGTGGATGACGGTCTGTCGCGACACTTACATTTCCCGCATGCTCGCGCTCTTTAACTGGCAGACCTGGCCGCACGATGCCGATAAGCGCTATCCGGAAGTCGATTTGGTCCAGGCGGCCGCGGAAGTCGACGAAATTCTTCTGAGCACGGAGCCTTTCGCTTTCCGCGCGCAGCATGTCCGTGAAGTCTCTGCGCTCTGTCCAGGAAAGCCCGTGCGTCTCATCGATGGCGAAATGACCTCCTGGTACGGTTCGCGCGCGATCGAAGGCTTGCGTTATATCAATGACTTCACCCGAACCTCGGCGCTGTGCGCGGTATGACTCCGCGCGGCGCCATCGATACTCCCTGCGTGTCGATTTGCCAGATCGACCGACGCACCAGTACCTGTATTGGTTGCCGGCGCACGTTGCGCGAAATCGGCAGTTGGGTTCAATATTCGGACGACGAACGCAGGCGGATCATGGCGGAGCTGCCGGCGAGAAAACTTGCGTCTTCTCCGTCACCGTGAGACTTACGAAGACGCGTAAGCGCGACGCAAAAGAAGCACTCACTAATCAATTTAACGACTAACGGAGGGCCCTGCATGGACTTACAAGATCTCACTTTCTCCGTCGCCGACGGCATTGCGACGATCACGCTCAATCGGCCGAACGAGGCCAACGCGCTCAGCCTACGCATGGCCCAAGATCTCCATGTGGTCGCCAATCACTGCGACGCGACGCCGAGTATTCGTGCCGTCATTCTAACTGCCACCGGCAAGATGTTCTGCGCGGGCGGCGATGTCATCAGTTTTGCCGCGGCCGGCGACGGCGTCAACGAATTGATGCGTAACATGACTACTTACTTGCATGGCGCAATTGCCCGCTTTCAGCGCATGAATCCGCCGCTCATCATCGCCGTGAATGGCACCGCCGCCGGCGCTGGTTTGAGCATGATGTTGATGGGTGATGTGGTCATCGCGGCGGCCTCGGCCAAGTTCACGATGGCCTATACCGGAATAGGTGTCTCGCCGGACGGCAGTTCGAGTTTCTTCTTGCCGAGAATCGTCGGCTCGCTTAAAGCTAAAGAGATGATGTTATTGAATCCGCGTTACGACGCCGAGCAGGCGAAAGCGCTTGGGTTGGTGACTGAGGTCGTGGCGGACGATCAAGTGCTCTCTCGCGCCCAGGAAATTGCGAAACAATTCGTGACCGGACCGACGCTCGCCTACGGCGAAGTCAAACGTCTGTTGGCGGATACGTTTAGCAACGGCTTGGAAACGCAGATGGAGCTCGAAACCCGCGCGATCGCGGGCCTCACGCGCTATACGCACGATGCGCGCGAAGGGATCAAGGCATTCAGCGAAAAACGTAAACCCAAATTCGAAGGAAAATAATTCATGCGTGCAGTCGTTCTCAAGGAACTCGGAAGCCCGTCTAACGTGCGGGTAGAGGAAGTGGCGAAACCGGAACCGCAAGCGGGCGAAGTGCGCGTCAAACTCGCGGCCTCCGCGCTTAATCGGCGCGATGTCTGGATCACGGTCGGCGCCTATCCGCGCATTAAGCTGCCATCGATCAGCGGCTCCGACGGCGCGGGCGTAATCGATGCCGTCGGCGCGAGCGTCGATGCCGCACAGGTAGGACGGGAAGTTGTGATCTACCCGGCGCGGGAATGGGGCGACGATTGGCGTTGCGGCGGTCCGAACTTCCGCGTGCTCGGTATGCCGGATCAAGGCACGTTCGCAGAATACATCTGTGTTCCGGCGAGCGATGTGTTGTCGAAGCCCGCGCATTTATCGTGGATCCAAGCAGCGGCGTTTCCGCTCGCGGGATTGACGAGCTGGCGCGCGCTGGTGACGCATGGCGAGGTGGCGCGCGGACAAAAGGTATTGGTGACCGGGATCGGGGGCGGTGTCGCCACTTTCGCTTTGCTGTGGGCGAAGTATCACGGGGCCGAGGTTTTTGTGACGAGCGGCAGCGATGAGAAACTGAAAGCCGCGACCGCGCTAGGCGCCAAAGGCGGTGTTAACTATCACACCGCTGGATGGGATAAGAAGCTTCGCGAAATGTCGGGTGGGATCGATATCGTGATCGATAGCGCCGGCGGTGCCGTGGTCAATCAAGCCTTGAATACGCTCAACAATGGTGGACGTTTTGTGTTTTTCGGGGCGACTTTAGGCAATCCATCCGAAGGTCTGGAAATGGCCAAGCTCTTTTTCCGTCAAGTGCGCATTCAAGGCACCACGATGGGCACGCCGGCCGAATTCGCGGCGATGGTCGACTTCATCAATCGGCATCGCATCGAGCCCGTCATCGATCAGACCTTCAAACTTGATGATGCGGCGCTCGCGTATCAACGTATGCACGCCTCCGAGCAGATGGGTAAGTTGGTCTTGCTCAATGCAGAGTAGCCGGTTCGCCTAAATCTCGGCCAACTCCCGCACCAGCGTACTCAACGATTTGGTGTCGAACGCGGGTAGAAAGTGATCGACAAACGGTAGCGCCGCCTTCATGCCGGCGGCGCGAACCTTGAAGGTGCTCGCGCCGAACATCGGATTAATCCAAACCACCGTTTCCGCGCGGCGCTTGAGCACCTGCATCTCGCGCGCAATGAGCGCAGTGTCGCCATTGTCATAGCCATCGCTCAGGATAATCACGACGGTAGAACCCGCCGCACCTTCGCGTAACACGCCGCGATTAAGGCTGGCGAGTGCCCCGCCAATATAGGTACCGCCCGACCAATGGCGTACCGTATCGCCCACCTCGCGTAACGTCTCGGCAAGGTTCTTGCGACGTAAGAGCGCGGTAATTTCTGTGACATGCGTGCTGAATACCAGCGTGCGAGAATTCTTTAAAGCTTGCTGCAAACCGAACATCAGCCGTAGCAGAAATGGATTGAAAGCATCCATCGAGCCACTGACATCGGCCAGCATCACGATGCGCGTTTTGCGCGTGCGTTTTTTCATCCGCGCTAATTGCACCAAGTCCATGCCGTAACGCACATTCCGACGAACGCTACGCCGAATATCGATGGTTTTGCCGTGTGGAGACTGTCGCGTCCGGCGCGAGGGTCGGGTAGCAAGTTTTTTGGCTAATTCGCGGATGATCTGATCGAGCGGTGGGGCGGTTTTGTCCCAGCGATCGCCTAAGTTTAATCCGCGAGAAATGTCATCCGCGCTGTAGGACTCGAGCGCCGTGGTCACCTCTTGGTCGAGTTCTTTGAAATGATGCCCCATGCTGCCCTGCATGGACTCGCCCCGAAGTCGACTGTGCCACGGCGGCGCGCCATCGACGCCGCGAAAAAATTCATCGAACAGCCGTTCGAAATTCGTTTCTTCCTCGCGGCTGGTGGCGATATTGACGCGTAAGGCGAGCCGGAAATCGCCTTCGTTCAACGTATCGATGGCGGGAAGCGCACGCATGATGTCAAGCACCTTGGCGGGCGTCACCGGAAGACGTTCTTCGCGCGCGCGGCGGCAAAAGGCGAGTGTGGTATTCAGCAAAGCCGAAGAAAGCGAAGCCATCGTGGATTACGGTGTCGAAACAATCACCCCCTCCCGCGAACGCGAGAGGGTCGGGGTGAGGGCCTTTAGGGAGTCCATGTCGCCCGTAACAACGTCCGCACGGCCTCATCATTTTTAAGTCGGTCGATGTCGTCGCGATATTTGAGCACGACGCCCGCAGTATCGAGCAGCACCTCGGGCGTGAGTTCATCGACGCCCAATCCAAACAAGGCGCGGCTCCAATCGAGGCTTTCGGCGATCCCAGGCCGCTTGTAGAAATCGACTTCGCGCAATGTTTGAATTGTGCGGGTGATCGATTCCGCCAACCGTCGCCCGATCCCCGGCACGCGCCGTTCAATGATCTCGCGTTCTTTGATGGCGTTGGGATAGTCGATCCACAAATAAAGACAACGGCGCTTCAGGGCGTCGTTGAGTTCGCGTGTGCGGTTAGAAGTCAAGACCACAATCGGCGGCTGCGCAGCCTTGATCGTGCCGAGTTCCGGAATGGTTATCTGAAAGTCCGAGAGGATCTCGAGCAAAAAAGCTTCGAATTCTTCATCAGCGCGATCGACCTCGTCGATTAATAACACCGCCGGTGCCGCGCCTTGATGCTGGAGTGCGGCGAGTAACGGGCGGGCGAGTAGAAAGTCGGCGCTAAAAATGGTTTTCTCGAGCGCCGCGCGCGAGGCGTGCTCTTGCTCGGCCATCCGAATGTGCAAGATTTGCCGCGCGTAGTTCCACTCATAAAGCGCGGTATTCGCATCCAGCCCTTCATAGCATTGCAGCCGGATGAGCGGCGTTTCGAGGGTGCGTGCCAGCACCTTCGCGACTTCCGTCTTGCCGACGCCGGCTTCGCCTTCGAGGAGCAAGGGTTTGGTGAGGTCGAAGGCCAGTTTGGCACTCAGCGCAAGGGCACGATCGGCCAGATAATTGTCCGCCGCGAACGCAGACTGCAGGGTTTCCACGCTCGTGAAGAGTTCCGTAGGAGTCATAGAGGGTTAGCGCAGCGAAAAAATGAACCAAGAGATGTCGAGGTTGGCCGAAATCACCGACGGGGACAAGTCTATCCCACGATGAGACCGAAGATCCGTCGCCCCGGCTCGGATGCGCGCGAGCGGTTCGTCGCTGGAGGGTCAACGCGGGCGCTGGTGAACCGCATCTTGGCTGGTTAATTCAGCGCAAATTTGGGTTTGCGGGCGTATCCTACTCGGCATGTTGCGCATTTATAAACGATGGGGGACGGGATTGATTATGGCCGGCGCCTTGAGCGCCTGCGCAACCCCTGTCCAAACTCCCTACCAGCCGTTGCACGATGAAGGCGGTTATGCGGAACAACGCATTGAGGCCAATCGTTATCGCGTAACCTTTGTAGGGAATGTGGTGACCACGCGTGAAGAAGTCGAGAATTATCTGCTGTTTCGCATTGCCGAGCTGACCTTGAGCCAGGGCTTCGATTATTTCGTTCTTTCGAATCAAGATACCGAAGCCAATACGCTTTACATGCAAACGCTAACCGGGTTTGACACTTTCGATCCGTTTTATCCGCGCTTTTGGCCGCGCTCGACCTTTGCCACCGGTACCGCGACGCCGATCACCAACTATAAGGCATCGGCCTATGTGGTGATGCAAAAGGGCACGAAGCCGCCCACTGAAGTCAATGCCTATGATGCACGTGAAGTTCAAACAAGCTTGGGGCCGTTAGTGCGCCGTACACCGCCGATCCGATAAGCGCGGTGCGTGCTCGACGGCCCGCGCACCCCAGTCCACAATGCCGAAACAATGCTAACTGCGGAGCCTCTGCGATGACTTTGGATGATATCTTGCACACCAACGGTACCTGCCGCTATTACAAGCCCGACGCGGTGTCAGACGCGGTGCTGGCGCAGGTGTTGGACGCCGCGCGTTGGGCGCCGACTGGCGGTAATCGGCAGCCCACCCGGTTTATCGTCGTGCGTGAGCGCACAATGAAAGAGAACCTGCGCGATCTTTATTTGCCGATCTGGGCGCCGTATTACGCTGCCGCCAAAGAAGGCACGGTGCGGATCGGCGCCAAATCGGGTTTACTCGAAAACGCCAACTACTTTGCCGAGCATATGGCGGATATTCCGGTCATGTTGGTGGTGTGCGCGCGCTTGGCCGATGTGCATCCCACGGATCATCAACTCGGGCGACTTAGTATCGTCGGTGGCGCCTCGGTGTATCCGGCGGTGCAGAATGTTTTGCTCGCCGCGCGCCAAGCGGGTCTCGGAACGGCGTTGACGACGCTACTTTGCGAGCAAGAACCGGCCGTGAAAAAACTCTTGAAGATCCCAGAGGACATCTCGACCGCCGCGATGGTGACGATTGGGTGGCCAGTCAAACCGTTTCCGAAAAAACTCACGCGTCGTCCGTTGTCTGAAATCGCCTTTACCGACGAATACGGCAAGGTGTTGCCGGAGACAGAGAAGTACGTTTAGCGGTTCCCGCGTGTTCCAGCGGTTGGGGAGAGCTTAGCGAACCCCAACGATGGGCGCGCGACAATTCTAATGTGCGGTTTATTGAAGCCAAATAAAGCTCGCGGTGAAAATTGCATGCAGTCGTGTCTCGACTGGTCGGCTTTAACTTTAGGCAGAGGATGTTGGGGTTCGCTACGCTCACCCCAACCTACATTTGACGTATTTGCCGATTCGAAGATGTCGTCTAGACGTCGCGACGGTAGGCCGACGGCAGCGCTCACTGCCGCCCAGGTTCGATCCCTTCATACTGCGGCGCATCGTCATTAATCTCATACCACGGAGCCTTGGACGCGGTATAGATATGTGCGGCGAGTTTTAACGGCGGCGGCGTATCGAAGCTTCCCGCGCGTACGCGAACCATCGATTTCCCCTCGGTGAAACTGTACAGCGGTGAGCCGCACTCACCGCAAAAAAAACGTCCTTTGACTGGCGTCGCGCGAAAAGCTTTCAGCAACGCTTGGCCGCGCGTGATCTTGAACGCGTCGAGTGCAATCGGCACGCTTGCAACGAACGCCGTGCCCTGTGCCTTTTGGCATTGGGTGCAATGGCAAAAGTAAACCGTCGTTGGCGTGGTCGTGGCTTCATAACGCACGCCGCCGCATAGACATCCGCCCGTCAGTGTCGTGGCCACGGTTTAAGCCTTTATCGCTTTGAAGCGCAAACGCACGTAATCGAGCTCCCAACTCCCGTCCGCACGTTGGGTCTGTGGTGCGATTTGGGCGCGAACCTCTTCGCGCAGCGCAGGTTGTGCGTCGAGTGGGACGGCCGCCAAGAAGGTTTGCGTCATGAGATTCAACCAATCCCGGACATCGCCGGGCAATGGCGTGGGGCGCGCAAAACGTTCGATGAAGTCGACGGTGAAGCCTTGGGCGCGCAACAAATCTCCGTACTGCGCCTCGTTTGGAAAAAACCACGGATTGTGTCGCGCGACATCGATCCCACGCGTCGCAAGCGCGGTTGCATATCCGTGCACAACACTATCGACATTGCCGGCGCCGCCCATCTCGGCCACAAACCGACCACCGGGTTTCAAGGCGCGCGCGACGCCCGCAATCACTTCGGCCGGCCGCAGCATCCAATGCAACGCGGCGTTACTAAAAACCGCATCGAACTCGCCGTCAAACGTTAGCGCGTGCGCATCCATAACGTGGGCGTCGAGCCCGCGGCCGCACGCAGCTTTGATTTGCGCAGCGCTGCTATCGATGGCGACGACAGCGCAACCTGCCGCTTTAATTTGTGCCGTTAGCGTGCCA
Source organism: uncultured Klebsiella sp. (assembly GCA_964555355.1). Classification (GTDB taxonomy): domain Bacteria; phylum Pseudomonadota; class Gammaproteobacteria; genus CAIKBL01. The sequence continues at coordinate 87,256 of CAZKRY010000007.1, read as the reverse complement.
TCCCCGCACCCGAGATCGAGGATTCGCTCGCCGGCACGTGGCGCGAGAACGTCGAGCAGCGGCGCGCCCAACGCAGCAACGAAGCCGGCATCGCGTTGATAGATTTGCGGGTCCCAGGTCTGCTTACTCATGGCTGAGCGCGCGCTAATGCCACCAGCGCTTCTCGAACTTGCTGAGGTGTTTCAACCGGACTTGGGAAGGGGATGCGGAGCACCTGATCGGCTACCGCCAAATGAAATCCTTCGGCATCGCAGCCGGCAAAACTAGGACTAAGCGCCGATACATCGCCTGGCCAAAAGGGGGCGCAATATTTGCGCATCGCGTCCACATGATCGTTGTTCATATGTTCGGCCATCCCGTGTTCTGTCGCGGCATCGAAGGGATTCTGGCGTAAGACCTCATCGGGGGTAAGCCAATGAATCGCGCCAAAGCCACCGATAAAGCGCAACCGCTGCGGACTCAAACGCCAAAACTGAAAACCATGCGTCAAATGATAATCCCGCGCGCCTGGAAAGAAACGATAGTAGCGCGCGGGCGTATCCGTATCGTCGGCATCGATAACAGTGGCATCGGCGAGCAAGGTCAGGCGACCATTCGCTTGAAGATCGTGCGCGCGCCGGTCAAAGACAATGAGCGAGACGCGCCGATCGGCCACCACATTCCTGGTGTGTTGCGCGATGTCCGCGATCAAGATAATCGGACAACCGGCCCGATCGAGACAGAACGGGACGACCGAGCCGAACGGATAACCCGGCATCGCTTTGGATTGGGTCGATAAAACGCCGTCGTAACAGTTAAGCAACAAGGCGCGTGCTTCAGTGCCGGCTGCGATACTCATGCGCTGACGATGGGCTCAAGTTTGACAAGTTCGGCGCCTTCGGCGAGCACTTGCTCACCTACCGCGAAACGCACGGCGATAACCTCACCGTCGAAGGGCGCGCTGATCGTATGCTCAATTTTCATCGCTTCCAGAATCAATAAAGGAGTTCCGCGACTTACCTTATCACCTGCTTTCACCATCACCGCGGTGACCGCGCCAGGCATCGGCGCGGCGAGCGTACCAGCCGCCTGCTCGTCGTCTTCGCCGCGATGCAGCGGGTCAATCTCGTGCAGACGAAAGTATTGGCCGGAAACAAATACATGGAGATCATCGCCGATCGCGGCGACGTTGCCACTGACCGTACCGTCATCGGTCACAAGTGTCATGGCATTTTCGGTTTCGCGCCACCGCCGCGCCGTGATGATTGTTTCGCCGCAGGTGAATATCCATCCATCGGCGTTCGCGGTGACGCTGATGGTGTGCGTGGTGGTTGCATCGTCAAATAGAAACTGGAATTGCGGCAACGCGTTCAAACGAAATCCGGTGAGCCGAGACCACACGGTATCGTCATCCGTTTGATTAAAGCGATACAAGTCGGCGAGTCGAGCAGCCGCTGCTACCGCCAAGACATGAGCTGGCGCGGCACAGGAAGGCGTCAACAAGGCAGCGCGAACGTCTTCCACGAAGTGTGTATTGAAGCCTCCTGTGGCGTAATCCGCATGCGCAATGATTCGCTGCAGATAAGGAATATTGGTGGTGACGCCGGCGATCTCAGTGGCGTCCAGCGCGTGCTGCATACGGCGGAGCGCAGCCTCGCGGTCGACGCCGTCGGTAATGACTTTAGCGATCATCGCATCATAGAAGGGAGTGACCGAGTCCCCTTGCACGACGCCGGTATCGACGCGGACATGCTCAGACCCTTCTGGTAGGCGCAGATGCTGGAGACGACCGGTGGATGGACGAAAATCATGATCCGGATCTTCGGCGTAAACACGCACTTCAACCGCATGGCCGCGGCACGTGATGTCTGATTGCCGTAAGGGGAGTGGCTCGCCTGCCGCAACGCGTAATTGCCATTCGACCAAATCGAGTCCGGTGATGCGCTCGGTAATGGGATGTTCGACTTGCAAGCGTGTATTCATCTCGATGAAGTACACCTGACCTTGCGGGTCGAGGATGAATTCAACGGTGCCGGCGCCAACATAATGAACGGCGTGTGCCGCCTTGAGAGAGGCCTCGAATAGCACGGCGCGTTGTGCGTCCGTCAGATGCACGGCCGGGGCTTCTTCGATGACCTTCTGGTGGCGACGTTGCAGCGAGCAGTCGCGCTCAAACAAGTGCACGACGTTGCCGTGCGTATCGCCGAATACTTGAACTTCGATGTGACGAGGATTTTCGACGTAACGCTCAAGCAGCACCGCCGGATCGCCAAAGGCCGATTGCGCCTCGCGTTGCGCGGAGGCGAGCGAGGCGGCGAATTCCTGCATATCGCGCACGATGCGCATGCCGCGTCCGCCGCCACCGGCGGATGCCTTGATGAGGAGCGGCAGCCCAACTTCGCGGGCAGCGGCGAGTAACGCATCGTTGCTTTGATCCGCGCCGTAATAGCCTGGGACTAGCGGTACGCCATGCGCGCCGACCAACGCTTTGGCCTCGCTTTTGGAGCCCATGATTCGTATGGCATCGACGCTGGGACCGATGAAGGTAAGGCCGGCGCGGGCGCAGGTTGCCGCAAACTCCGCATTCTCGGACAAGAAGCCATAACCCGGATGAATGGCGTGGGCGCCGCTGGCGCGTGCGGCGGAAATGATCCGCTCGATCGATAAATAGCTTTGCGCGGAAGCCGCCGGTCCGATCGCGTACGCCTCATCGGCCTTGCGCACATGGAGCGCGCCGGCATCCGCGGCCGAGTAGACGGCGACGGTTTTAATCCCTAAGCGCCGCGCGGTGTGGATGATACGGCAAGCGATTTCGCCGCGGTTAGCAATCAAAATCTTGTGAAACATGGCGATTGATTCTTTACATGCGAAACACGCCAAACGGCGTGCGTTCGATAGGAGCGTTCAGCGATGCGGAAAGCGCGAGGCCTAATACCTCGCGAGTCGACGCCGGGTCGATGACGCCATCGTCCCACAACCGTGCGGTCGCATAGTACGGATGGCCTTGGGCTTCGTACTGCGCGCGAATTGGCGCTTTGAATTTTTCTTCGTCTTCCGCGGGCCATTGTTTGCCTTGCGCTTCCAAATTGTCTTTACGAACCTGCGCGAGAACAGCCGCCGCTTGCTCACCGCCCATGACCGAGATGCGTGCATTCGGCCATGTCCAAAGGAATCGCGGCCCGTAAGCGCGGCCGCACATGCCATAGTTGCCGGCCCCGAAACTGCCACCGATGATGACCGTGAACTTAGGCACTTTGGCGCAGGCCACCGCGGTCACGAGCTTCGCGCCGTCTTTGGCGATACCGCCGGCCTCATATTTAGAACCAACCATGAAGCCCGTGATGTTTTGGAGAAACAGCAACGGGATCCCGCGCTGACAGCACAGTTCGATAAAGTGCGCGCCCTTCATCGCTGACTCGGAAAATAAGATCCCATTGTTTGCGATGATGCCGATGGGGCAACCGTAGAGGTGGGCAAATCCGGTGATGAGCGTCGTGCCATAGAGCGCTTTAAATTCATCGAAACGGCTGCCGTCGACGATTCGCGCGATGACTTCGCGCACATCGTAGGGCTTGCGCAGGTCGGTCGGTACCAGGCCGTAGAGTTCGTGTGCCGGGTAGCATGGGGCTTCTACCGGCGCAAACGCGATGTTGAGCTGTTTGCGGTGATTGAGGTTCGACACCATCTGGCGCGCGATGTCCAAGGCATGCGCATCATTGCGGGCGTAGTGATCGGTAACGCCGGAGCGGCGTGAGTGTACGTCCGCGCCGCCTAACTCTTCCGCCGTGACGACTTCACCGGTGGCGGCCTTCACGAGCGGTGGACCGCCCAAGAAGATAGTCCCCTGGTTGCGCACGATGACCGACTCATCCGACATCGCCGGCACGTAAGCCCCGCCGGCGGTACAGGAGCCCATAACCACCGCAAGCTGCGGGATACCAAGCCCGGACATCGTTGCTTGGTTATAGAAGATGCGGCCGAAATGATCGCGATCCGGGAACACTTCGTCCTGCTTCGGTAAAAACGCCCCGCCTGAATCGACCAGATACAAACAAGGCAGGCGGTTCTCGCGGGCGATTTCTTGGGCGCGCAGATGTTTTTTCACCGTTTCGGGATAGTAGGTCCCGCCCTTCACCGTTGCGTCGTTTGCGACGATCACACATTCCACGCCACTTACCCGGCCGACGCCGGTTACGATTCCGGCGCAGGGCACTTCGTTGTCGTACATGCCGAATGCTGCGAGTTGTGACAGCTCCAAAAACGGACTACCGGGATCGAGTAGGGCATTGATGCGATCGCGCGCCAAGAGTTTTCCCCGCGCGACATGTTTAGCGCGCGCCTGTTCACCACCCCCGGCACTGACCGCTTTTACGTCCGTACGGAGGCTCTCTACCAGTTCCTGCATCGCAGCAGCGTTGCGTTGGTAGGTGTCACTATGGGGATCAACAGCGGTCTTGAGTTGGGTCATGGCGTCGCGAGCTTTACGTTAACTGGAACGGGAATAAATTTTTTCATGATTAAATTGACGTAGACGTTAGCTAGTTCGCGTTCAAATTGAGGGGTAGTTGGCTGGTACGCGGGTTTTGACGTTTTCCGAGCACCGCCAAGGCGCGCTCTTCGACCGCGTCCATGGCATTTAAAGTCTCTTTTATATCGTTGAATTTATTGATTAAGTCTTTTCTTTTCTGATGCAGCTTACGGAGTAGGGCGTACAGCTGACGCGGATCTTCGGGTTGGGTTGGATCATATATCTCTATGATTTCTTTGATTTCTTCCAAAGAGAAGCCGAGCCGCTTGCCACGTAGAGAGAGTTCGAGTCTAACTTTATCTTTTTCAGAATAGATACGGGTAACTCCTTGTCTCTTTGGACAAAGGAGGCCTTTGCTCTCATAAAATCTTAAGGTTCTTTGCGTCACATCGAAGTGATCTGCAAGGTCCTTAATCGAGTAGGCAGGCATTGGCGGAACAGGATATTTTCTAACGTTGACGTTAGCTAAGTATTCCTCAAACTGACGTTAACTGCCTAGTCTCGTGTATCCGGAAGGTCCCGACGCAGAGTCAACCGAGTTCTCTAACGCGTTCCCTTGACCGCCTGGGCTATACTCGCCAGCGCTATAAAACTTGCCTTGCTCGAGCGTGTGCCTCGAGCGGCCGCTCCGTCATCGCCGTAAGGCCCCAAGTACAAGGAATCCATTGAATGTCCGAGGTAGTCAGCTATGCCCTAGACGGCGATGTCGCCGTCATTTCCGTGAATAACCCGCCGGTCAATGCACTGGCCTTGCCGGTCCGCCAAGGCCTGGCTGCCTGTTTCGAACGCTTTGCAAGCGATGCGGCGGCGAAGGCCGCGGTACTGATATGCGAAGGCCGTACTTTTATCGCGGGCGCCGACATCACGGAATTTGATAAGCCGATTGAGCAGCCCTGGTTGCCCAAGGTCGTTCATCAGATGGAGGACTGCGCGAAACCGATCGTTGCGGCAATTCACGGCACCGCGTTAGGGGGCGGACTGGAAACCGCCATGGCTTGCCACTATCGGGTGGCCGTTGCCAGCGCGCAGGTTGGCTTGCCGGAAGTGTTATTGGGTTTGTTGCCGGGCGCGACCGGCACGCAGCGCCTACCGCGCTTGGCCGGCGTACAGACGGCGCTCGACATGATGATCAGCGGTAAGCCGCTCGGCGCCAAAGCGGCACACGAGAAAGGCATCGTCGATGCCGTAATCGACGGCGATCTCAAAGCCGGTGCCGTGGCTTTCGCGCGCGATCTCGTGAAACAAGGCAAAGGCGCCCGCAAAGTCCGCGACATCAAAATCGACGCGGGCGCGCTGCCTGCCAATTTCTTTGCCGACTATCGCAAAAGCATCGCACGCGATGCCCGTGGCTTTTTTGCGCCGGAACAGATCGTCAAGTGCGTAGAAGCCGCCGTATCGCTACCGTACTTCGACGCGGTCAATCGCGAAAACGAACTTTTCATGGAATGCATGCACTCGCGTCATTCCAAGGCGCAACGCCAATTGTTTTTCGCCGAACGCGAAGTCGCGAAAGTTCCTGATGTGCCAAAAGACACGCCGATGCGTGCGATTAAGAAGATCGCCGTCATCGGTGCCGGCACTATGGGCGGTGGGATCGCGATGAACTTCGCGAACGTCGGCATCCCAGTCATTTTGAAAGAAGTCGGCCAGGACGCGCTCGATCGTGGGATGAACATCATCCGCGGCAATTACGAGGGCCCCGTCAAAAAAGGCCGCATGAGCCAAGCGCAGATGGATAAATGCATGGGGCTCATCACGCCGACGCTCGACTACAACGACATTAAAGATGTCGATCTGGTCATCGAAGCGGTGTTCGAGACCATGGCGGTGAAGAAGGAAGTCTTCAACAAGTTAGACGAAGTGTGTAAACAGGGAGCGATCCTTGCCAGCAACACCTCCACGTTAAATGTTGACGAAATCGCGTCGTTCACCAAACGCCCGCAAGACGTCATCGGCCTGCATTTCTTTGCGCCGGCGAATGTCATGGCCCTGCTCGAAATCGTGCGCGGTGGCAAAACCGCGCACGACGTCATCGCGACCTGCATGAACCTCGCCAAAACCATCCGTAAAATTGGCGTGCTGGTGCGAGTGTGTTTTGGTTTCGTGGGCAATCGTATGTATTTCCCGTATGTGCGAGAAGCCCAACGCATGATGCTCGAAGGGGTGCCGGCCGAGCGAGTCGATCGCGTGGCATATGAATGGGGCATGGCGATGGGCCCGCATGGCGTGTCTGATTTGTCGGGGCTGGATGTGTTCGACAAACTCAATAAGGAATGGAAAGATAAACCCAACGATCCGGCCTACTGCCGCATGATCCATGCGTTGGTCGAGCGTGGTCGCCTAGGCCAAAAGTCGGGTGCGGGGATCTACAAGTATGAAGGCCGTAATGCCGTGCCGGATCCGGAAGTGACTGCACTCGCGCAAGCGGAGGCTAAGAAACTCAACATTCCGCAACTGGAAGTTTCGGATGAGGAAATTATCGAGCGCCTGCTGTATTCGATGATTAACGAAGGCGCGCTCGTGCTGGCGGAAGGCATTGCGATGCGCCCGAGCGATATCGACGTTGTCTTCTGCAACGGTTACGGGATGCCACGGCATCGCGGCGGACCGATGCACTATGCCGATGCCATGGGCTTGAAGAACGTCGTCGCGGCGATGGAAAAATATCGCAAGCGCTACGGCGATCTGTACTGGACGCCCGCACCGCTGCTCGCGGAACTTGCCAAGTCCGGCAAGACTTTTGCGCAGTGGAATGCCGAGCGTAGCTAACACCTAGATACGCCGCGTCCCTCACCCGCCGCTTCGCGCCGGCCTCTCCCAGAGGGAGAGGCAAAAAAAAGCACCCTCTCCCGCTTTGCGGGAGAGGGTCGGGGTGAGGGTGTCTTCCTCTGGCATTCACTGCCCTAACTTCCCGCCAGCCTTTTCCACGGTCAGCCCTACATATTCGGCTATCATGCCGAGCACATTTTCTTAGTGAGCTAACGCATGGCAGATCAAGCCGATACCAAAATCATGGCGCTTTATTGCGATTTCGAAAACGTGGCGCTCGGCGCACGCGAAGCCAGCTTTGCACGATTCGATATCCTGAAAGTCCTCGAGCGCCTATTACTCAAAGGCAATATCGTCGTCAAGAAGGCGTACTGCGACTGGGATCGTTACAAGGAGTTCAAAGGGCACATGCATGAAGCGGCGTTTGAACTGATTGAAATCCCGCATGTGCGCATGTCAGGCAAAAACTCGGCCGATATCCGGATGGTGGTCGATGCGCTCGATCTCTGTTACACCAAATCGCATGTCGATACTTTTGTCATCATTAGCGGCGATTCGGATTTCTCGCCGTTGGTCAGTAAACTCCGCGAAAACAACAAGACCGTCATCGGCGTCGGCATCAAGCAGTCCTCATCCGATTTGCTGATCGCCAATTGCGACGAATTCATCTACTACAACGATCTGGTCAGCGTTGAAAAGCAACGTCGACCGCGACGCAAACCATCCGCACCGGCGGCCACTCCCACCACGCCGGCCAGTGCCGAGACAGATCGCCGGCAGGAAGCGCTCGATCTAGTGTTGGAAACCGTCGAAGCGCTATTTTCCGAACGCGGCGCCGAGGACAAAATCTGGGGCTCGATGGTGAAACAAGCGCTCAAGCGTCGCCGACCGGGCTTCACGGAATCTTATTACGGCTTTAAATCTTTTAGCCGGCTGCTCGAAGAGGCCGAGAATCGCAAACTATTGACGCTCGAGCATGACGATAAATCGGGCGGTGTCATCATTCGCAATTTCGTCACGGAGTCCGAACAATGAGTGAGGTGTTGGCAGACAAAGTGTGTTTAGTTACCGGCGGCGCGAGTGGGATCGGACGCGCAACCGCGCTCGCAATGGCAGCAGCCGGGGCGAAGGTCGTGATTGCGGATCGCGACGAAGTAGCGGGACCGCAGGTTGTCCGTGAAATTGAAGCACAAGGCAGGCAGGCCTTGTTCTGCCGCACCGAGGTGACTTCAGCCGCGGACACTGAAGCCATGGTTGACGCCGCCGTACGACGCTTCGGGCGACTGGACTGCGCCTTCAACAACGCAGGCGTAGAAGGCGCGTACGCCAACACCGTCGATTATTCGCTAGAAGAATTTTCTCGAGTGCTCGCCATCAACGTGACCGGCGTTTTTCTGTGCATGCAGCCCGAGATCCGTGCCATGGGCAGGACCGGTGGCGGCGCTATCGTCAATACGGCGTCGATTACGGGACTGGTGGGTTGGCGCGGCGCGCCGGCTTATTCGGCCAGCAAACACGCGGTCATCGGGTTGACGAAAACCGCGGCGTTGGAGTGTGCGCGGCAGGGGATCCGCGTGAATGCGATCTGTCCAGGCGTCATCGAAACCCCGATGGGTACCCGCATCATGAATGAATCCCCCGGCGCGCGCGAAAAACTCGCAGCCAAACACCCCATGCGTCGGCTCGGCCGGCCGGAAGAAGTGGCAAACGCGGTGGTTTATTTATGCTCTGACGCGGCGTCTTTCACGACTGGGCTCGCGATGACGATGGACGGTGGACTCGTCGCGCAATAGCGCGGTGGGGCTAAAGCACCGTTTCACGCTCCACATCGCGATCAAAGTCTCCTCCTTTTAACTGCGCGAGATGCGGATAAATCTCCGCAAAAGTCGCACGGATCTCAGCCAGCGGCACATCGGCGTACTCTCCACGATAGCGCAAGTATTCCATATGCTGGCGTCCGTCTTCGTCGAACGGATGGTAGATTGAGTCCGCCGTGCCATCGAACTCCAGCGGTTTTAAGCGAAATTTACGGCATAGCTCGATATTGAAAGCCGGTGTTGCCTTAAACCAATTTCCATCGAGCTGAATGTCCGTGTAACCGTGAAACACAAAAGTATCGGTACCCATCAACTGCCGCATACGCTCGGTGGATAGATGATTGCGCACATCGGCATAACCTAAGCGCGCGGGAATACCCACCGCGCGACACACCGCGGCAAGGAGCACGGCTTTGCTCACGCACCAACCACGGCCACGCCGCAGTGTGTGGCTGGCGCAGAGACCGTGGGTGGTCAATTCGATTTCGTAGCCGTCGTAACGAATACCATCGCGCACCGCGTAGTAAAGGCTAATGGCGCGCGCGCGCGGCGCCGGATCGTCGCCTTGCTGCGCGAGCGCATAGCGATACACATCGGCATCGTCAAAGTTGATGATCGCCGTTGGCGTCAAATAGGGAGTAGTGCTCATGTTGAAGTAGTATCCAGTCGTGCGCGCGCATCGGCGCGGAGTTCGATTTTGCGGATCTTGCCGCTCGAGGTCATCGGAAAGGCGTCCACGAAAATGACATGGCGCGGGATCTTGAAGCTCGCCACGCGCCCCTTCATGCGTTCGAGTAACGTTTCGCCACTGATCTGTTGCCTAGGTTTCAAGATGACATAGGCGACTGGAACTTCAGTCAATCGCGGATCGGGGTAAGCCACCACCGCCGCGTCTTGGATTTCCGGCATCGTGCGCAAATATGCTTCGACTTCCGCCGGTGAGACATTCTCGCCGCCAACTTTCAGCATGTCTTTCAATCGACCTAGAAACACCAAATGGCCGTCATCGCGCACATAGGCCATATCGCCGGAATGAACCCAGCCGTCGATCAGCGTCTGCGCGGTCGCTTCCGGCTTTTCCCAATAGCCCTTCATGATGGCGTAACCTTTAATCAGAAGTTCGCCGGACACGCCGGCTGGTTGCTCGAGGCCGGTTTCTTGATCGATGACCTTGAACTGGTAATCGTTCATGGGATAACCCGAAGCGTAGACGCGTTGTTCACGAGTGTGCGAAGGGTTATTACAGGCCACATAGGCCCAGACTTCGCTCATGCCGAAGCCGGAAATCGTTGGACAAAACACGTCTTGCACCTTCTCCGCGATAGGAATCGTGCTTTCTTGGCCGGCCGGCAACGTGCCCATGCGGATTTTGAGTTGGCGCGGTTTACGTGCCTGCGCGGCTAATAAGTCGGCCCAGTGCGCTTCGAAACCATGTAGAAACGTGGCGCCCTCGCGTTCCGCGAGATCTAGCGCGCGCTCGGCGTCGAACACATCCATCAACACTTGTTTGGCGCCGGTCAACGCGCACGCCATGGCGATTTCGCTGTAGGCGTAAATGTGAAAAAGCGGCAGATAGTTCATATGGATATCATGTAGCGTCTGACCCAGCGTTTGCGTGCGCTCGTGGATGCAACGGATCGGTACGTGGGAGTGCATGACTCCTTTCGGATGACCCGTGGTCCCGGAGGTGTACGCGATCATCATGAGGCTATCCGGATCGACCGCCGCCGCGCGCGCGGCCAGCGTTGCATCGCTCACTTGTCGGCCGGCTGTCAGCAACATCTCCCAGGAATGTGCGTGCACCAAGCGTTGCTCGCCCAACACCACCAACCGCTTGAGATCGGGATAGTTGGCAATGGTCAGCGTCTTGTCGGTCTCCGCGCGAATGGAAGGCATCGATTCCCCCAACATGCCTTGATAGTCCACCGGGCCTGAGCGATCGAGCGTAATGAGTGTGGCGCTGCGTGACTGTGTGACGGTGTAGGCCACATCGTCGGTTCGATAGCGCGTATTGAGGGGCACGATACAGGCGCCTACTTTGGCAATCGCAAACATGAGCCAGAGCCACTCGGGGCGATTGGTCATCCACAGCGCGACGCGTTCTTCACGCTCGACGCCGAGCGCGAGCAGGCCCTTGGCCACCGCGTCCACTTCCGCCTGGAAACGGCGCCAAGTCCAACGTTCGTCGTTGAAGACCAACGCCTCGCGCTCGCCCCAGCGCGTGGCCGCTTCATCCACCAATTGCCCCAACGTGCGTTTGCGATACCACTCCATGCGCGAACCCTTTAAAGACTTAATTCCCGAATAGTACCCATAAGCGGCGACTGGAAAAACGGCCATCAGTTTTATCCCACGTGCGCCGGGACGGCATCCCGCGCTATGCTGTCGCCACCCAACGGTGGAGGAGTTCACGATGCAGTACGAAGAAAAGATCCCACGGCGGTATTTTTCACGTCAAGAGATGGCCAAACGGGTCGCACGTTTCTCAAAAATCAAAGGATCAGACGGTGGGCTGCCGGATAGCCACCATCCTGACCATATGCGCATTCTTTACAACGTGATCGGGTTTCAGCCGCCGCCGCACGAAGCGGACGGCCTCCATTCGCCCGTGGGTGCCAACGCGGCGCGCATGGCGGCGATCAAGATTTCCGAAGGCTTCAACCTGGGCTACTGCCGTGCGTTACCCGGCAAAGGGCCGATGATGCATAACCACGATACCAACGAGACTTTCGTTTGCATCACGGGCAAGTGGCGCGCGAGCTGGGAACAACCGAACGGTAAAATTGATTACTTTGACTTAGACCCGCTGGATGTCATTTCCTTTCCGCCAGGGTGTATTCGTCGTTTTGAGAATGTGACAAAGGGTCCGAAGAACAAATATTCGACGTTGATGTTTGTCATCTCGGGGGATGGTCCGCAGGCGGAATTCACGTCCGAAGCGATGGATATTCTGGATGCCGCGGGATTGGTCGATGCGGCGACGACCCGCAAATCGAAAACGCATTCGACGAGTGTGGCCGCGCGCGCCAAACCTAAAGACGCCGCGAAACCGCGTCGGGAAACAAAGTCGCGCAAACCGGCGGCACGCAAAGCTCAAGCAAAGTAACAATAAAAAGGTAGTTCACCATGCGACGCTTATTCCATGCGCCTCTCTGCGCTTTATTGTTCGCCGGCCTGACTGGTGCCGCCGGCGCCATAGAAGTCACGCTTGACGATCCCGAACTCAAAGCCTGCATGGAGCGCGTGGTGCCCGAGAAGTCGATGACGCAGGAAGTCACGATCAAACTCACGCAAGGCGGGGAAGTGGTCAATACCTCAACCGCCGAGTTGTTTTGGAAACGTGGGGAAAACGGTATGTCGCGCGCCATTATGCGCATGACTGGCCCGCCGGAACGTGCCGGGATTGCGGTTCTCGCCATCGAAAAAAATAAAGGGGAACCTGAACTGCATGTGTACCTACCCGAGCAGCGCAAGGCGCGGCGCGTCGCCGGGCGCACCATCGATGCCTCGATGTTCGGTACCGACTTCAGCTACGAGGATTTCGCGCACTTTCAGGGCATGGCCGAGCAAAACTCGGTTAAACGATTGGAAGATCAAACGATCGATGGCGCCCGCCAGATCGTGCTGGAAGCGCTGCCAGTCGGCGAGGGAAGTAAGTACAGCAAAATCCTGTCGTTCATCCACGCCGACCACTGTGTGCTGAGCAAAATCGAGTTCTACGCCAAAAATGGCACACTGCTAAAGGACTTGGCGGTCACGCCGGAGCAAGTGAAAGAAATCGGTACGCGTTTTATTCCGCATCAAGTCGTGCTGCACGATCACAAACGCAATAGCACGACTGAACTTTCGATTGATAAGTTGGAAATCGATCCCGAACTCAGCGACACGATGTTTAGCCCGACGAGATTTGGGGCATCTCGATAGTTGGAGAGCGTCGCGCAGAAGGGGGCAATTTTCTCTCTCCCTCTCCCGCATGCGGGAGAGGTGTTTTAGTCTATCGCAACGTCTTAATCGTATTTTGAATGCGCCCCGCGAGCACTTCCATCAAGTTGGAAAAGATGGTCGCCGCGATCCGTGGGTAGCGCAGCTTCAGACGATCCAAATCCTGCATGCCAAAGCGCAGGAGTCGCGCATTTTGCGTGGCATCGACGTCGGCGGTGCGGGCCGCGGAAAATAACGCGATTTCGCCGACCACCTCGCCGCGTCGCATGCGTGCGAACTCGACGTACTTGTTATCGCGATTGATGCCGGCGGTGAGTTCACCGTCGATCACGATGAACATTTCATGCCCTTTTTCGCCTTCCGAAAACAATTTTTCGCCGGCATTCAACGATACCATTCGCGACATCAGGGCAAACACGCGTGCTTCGCGTTTGGAGAGTCCGCGGAACAATGGGATCGATAGCTGTGGTTCGTGGCCTAAGTCGAGTGACAGCAGATCCCACAACGTGACGAGACGTATGCTCGAACAAATGGCGGGCGATAAGGTCAGCTCAAGTAACCAGCCGACGAACATGGTGGCGGCGGAAAGTATTCCAAACTCGACTTGTGCCTGCAGCTCGGAAGCGGTCAGTGCAAGGAAGCCCAAACATAAACCAAGTGTAATAAAGCTGACCGGTCGAATGACCGAGCGCAGCGTAGAGACGGTGGCGCGCTTTTCATCACCAAGTCGACGCGCTTCAAGCGCAAAGCGGGCAAAGTAATGCACGGTGTCGTCGACCGCGATCCCAAGCGTTATGGCGCCAATGAGGCTGGTGGTTAAATTGAGCGGCGTGCCGGTCAACCCCAACGCGCCATAATAAATCGCGACCGGCACCAAGTTTGGCAGCAGGGCAAAAAAGCCCACCCGAAACGACGTGAGCAATAAAGCCAGCGTCAAATAGATGGTGCAAAAAGCGGTGAAGCTGCTGACGAACATGCCCTGCGTGATGTCATCCATGGTGTGACTGAGCAGAATCAAATCGCCGGTCGGCTTCGCCTGGAGGCGGCGCGGCAGTTCCGCCGTGCGCGCGCGCAAGCGCTCAAGGAAGGCGCGTACCTCGTGCGACCCGCTCACTTTGGTTCGTACTTGAATGTTCGCCGTGCGCATCTTGCGGTCGACAAACCCTTGGGTAACCTCATCGCCACCGAACAACAGCAATTCATCCACGGCACCGGCGCTGCGCGGAATGGTGAATGCCGCCGGATCGTTCTCGGCGAAGGCTTGGTTCAGGAGCTTAACGCCATCGACAAACGAAGCCGTGCTGCCGATCTCGGGCTGTGCTTCGAGCCAGCGTTGTAAACGCTCCAGCTCGCGTAGATTTTGGGGACGCAAAAATGCGCGATCTTCGTCGGCTTCAACCACGATGAAAAACGAGTTGAGTCCCCCCATCCTTTCGTTGAGCGCTTCAAAGGTGGTGCGAATCGACGAGCTGGGCACGAAGCTCCCGACAAAGCTACTAGAGACATAGAGTTTGGAGATGCCATAGGTCGCCAATACCAGCGCAACGAACGCGCCAACGAAAATCGCACGCCGATGTCGAATATCGAACGCACCGACGCGCTCGGCGAAATGCTCGAGTGCCCCGGCGTCGGATTTCGGCGCGAGCTTATGGGGTGCGCCTAACAGCGCGAGCATGGCTGGAATGAATACGAGCGAAGTCACGGTCGCGGCCAGCACGCCAAACACCGACCAGACACCGAACTGGCGGATGGCGAGCACCGTGCTGGTGCACAGCGACAAAAACCCCAAGACGGTGGTCACCCCGTTCACCAGGATCGCCAGCCCCATTTCCGACAGCACGCGGTGCACGGCGGCCGTGTTCGCCGCGCGATCAAGACTGCCTTCATGCTGTAACGCTTCGAAGTATTCCGCCATTACATGCAACGACGCGGCGAAGCCCAAGGTGATCAATAACGGCGGAATGATGTTGGAGACGAGATTAATCGACGTGCCGGTCCATCCCATGGCACCTAGGGTCCACAGCAACGAGATGGCAATCGCGCCGAGCGGCAACAGAACGCCGCGCCAAGACCGAAACGCCCATGCGCACAGGAGCGCGGCGATACCCGCGACTAGCGGCAAGATAATCCCGAGTTCCCGCACAATGGTGCGGCTCAATTGGGTCTTGATGTGTGGATTGCCGGTGACGCAGAGGGTAGTGCCCGCCGCTTCTTCGGCGATCGCGGTCAAGCGATTGCTGACGTTGCGTGCGATGAAATCGCGGTCGTCGATTTTTTCGAAAAACACGATGATCGCGGCGGCCCGATTATCGTGCGATACCAGTGCGTCCCCAAACACCGGATGCGCCTGCACGCGCTTGCGGAGTGCCTCCAGCGCGAGGGCGGTAGTTGGCACCTCTTCAAAGAAAGGCCCGACGACGATCTCGCCATCCGCGCCGACCACATCCTTGGCGTTCGCGAGCGACAACACACGTAATACATCGCGTTCTTGCTCGAGTCGCGTGGTGACTTTGACGATCCGCGCGAGTGTGTCTGCTGAAAAGATATCGTCAGCCTCGAGCACCAACAGCATGAATTCGTCGCTGCCGAACAATTGCCGCGCACGGTCATAGAACTTGCGTTCGGCGTCGTCTTCCGGCATCAGGCGATCGAGTGAGGGATCGACGCTGATTTTGAGCGCGCCCGAGCGCAGATCCACCATGCCTTGCAGCGCGACAAGCGACAAGGCCGCTAGCACGAGCAGCAGTAGCAGCGGGTGCCGCGTTACGAAATTTGCATAGCGTTGCATGCGGTTATTGTTGTGATTAGAGGGTCGTGCGTACTGTAACTCGTATCGGCGAATTCGTCTTTAAGACGAATCTAGCGGGCAGCTCTGGATAAACGGTGGCGTTGTCGCGAAGATAGCAACCTCGGATAAATCTTGGGATCGGCATGCGAGTTTTTCATCGACAAGTTTGGCTGTGCGGGCTGCTAAGTCTTGCCCTTATCGGGCGCGCTGCCGCGGCGGAGTCGGAGCCGCTATTGACCGCGACCAAAGCCGCGCTGAGTGGCGGTAGCTACGCCGCTGCCGTGGAATTGGCCGCTCGGGCCACCGCCGCCGCACGCCAGGCCAACGCGCCGGCGCCATTGGCGCAGGCACTGATACTGGAGGCTGAGGCGTTGCTCGCCTCCGACGCCGTGGCGGCGCACGCTAAACTTGACGAAGCGCTGCCCCTGGCGAACGCGGCGAACCTACCGCTCCTCGAAGCCGATATCAATAACTTGATGGGCTTGGTCGAACTCGAGAGCGATCGTCCGCAGGCGGCGCGCGAAGCGCTTGCCATCAGCATTACGCTCGCGAATGGCGCGCGCGATCTCACGCGAGAACTGCGTGCACGGGTCAATCGAGCGCGCGTGGCGGCGCGCACCGGCGACCAAGCCGCCAAGCGCGAGGATTTAACTTACGTCGCCGCTCACAGTGGACGCCTGGCGGACTCGGCGGATGCGCTCCAAGTACTGACCGGCGCCGGCTATTGGCTGATAGACGCGGTGCCTGCCAGCGCGGGAGATGACTCGGCGTTAGCGCTTCGGTTATTGACCGATGCCGCCGCCATGGCGGTTCGCCTCGGCGATGCGCGCGGCGCGTCTTATGCTTTCGGCTATCAGAGCAATGCACTTATCGCCCGCGGTGATTACGTTAACGCGCTACCACGCGCACGCAGCGCGCTGCATTACGCGGAAGCCGCGGGTGCCCCGGAATCGGCCTATCGATGGCAGCGGAATATCGGCGTCATTCGGCGTGCGCAGGATGACCTAGAGTCCGCCACGGATGCCTACACGCTTGCCCTGCAGACACTTGAAACGGTCCGTCACGAACTCTCGGACACCCAAGGCCAAACCGGTTTCCGCCACGGTGCCGGTCCGGTCTACGTTGAGTTTGCGGAAGTGCTACTACGCCGCGCGTCGCGCGTCACCGCCGGCGATGCGCGGCGCGAACTCCTTGAACGCGCTCGCACGGTGATGGAGTCCCTTAAAGGTGCGGAACTCGAAGACTACTTTCGTGACGATTGTGTTGCCGGGCTCAAGTCCAAAACGGTTGGCATCGATCGCCTCGCCGACCGGACTGCCGCGCTGTACCCGATTGTGCTGCCGGACCGGCTCGCACTGCTCGTGAGCATCGGCGATCAGCTCGTGTTGCGGGAAACGGCCATTAGCGTGGAAGCGTTGGCTGCTGAAGTCGCGGTTTTACGGGGACGCTTGGAGAAACGCTCGACTTATCAGTACCTGCCACATGCGCAACAACTCTACGCTTGGTTACTTGCACCCATCCAGGAAGACCTGCGCGCCGCGAACGTCAATACGTTAGTTTTTGTGCCGGACGGCGTTTTGCGCACCGTGCCACTCGGTGCGTTGTTTGACGGCAAACAGTTTGTGATCGAACAGTATGCCGTCGCGACTGTCCCCGGCTTGACGCTGACCGATCCGCGACCGTTAGTCGGTGGCGTGACGGCGACACTCATCGGCGGGCTCACGGAGGGCGTGGAGGGTTTTGCGCCATTACCGGCGGTCGCCGATGAATTGGCCGGCATTAGCACGGTATTTCCCGCGACCGTGCTCCAAGACGCGGCGTTCAGTCAGCAAAACTTCGCCGCGGAACTCGCCGGCACCCAATATTCGCTGGTCCATGTCGCGTCACACGGACAATTCAGCCCGCGCGTTGAAGACTCATTCGTCTTAACGCATGCCGGGCGGATCAAACTCAACGATCTCGAGTCTTATATCGGCGTGACCCAATACCGCCAGCACCCTGTGGAACTGTTGACCTTGAGCGCGTGCCAAACGGCTGCCGGCAACGAGCAAGCCGCCTTGGGACTCGCCGGGATCGCGGTCAAGGCGGGCGCGCGCAGCGCGCTCGCAACGCTTTGGTCGGTGCACGATCGTGCCTCCGCCACGCTAATTCAAAGTTTTTATGCCGCGCTCGCGACACCTGGTACCAGCAAGGCCGAGGCGTTGCGCACCGCGCAGCGTGAATTACTTGCCGAGCCGCGTTATCGGCATCCGGCGTATTGGAGTCCGTTTCTACTGATTGGCAATTGGTTATGAAACCGGTCGTGATCGCACGATTGCGTCACGACCTCACCGAAACACATCGGCCACGAGGCTGAAATAAACGCCATGCTCTTGCGGACTCTCGCCCTTGCCTGGGACCCCTTTCAAGGCGTAACCCCAATAGAACTCGGCGTGAATTTTGGGATGCGGATCCGCGCGCAAGCCAAACCCAAGCGCCGGAATGATATTCGGCGCCGGGCCTTCGCGATTTTCAAACCACGCACCGCCCGCATCGACGAACGGCGCAAACTCAAGCCGGGTGCGCTGATCTTTATCGCGCAGGATCGGCACGCGCCATTCGAGCGACGTCGCAAAGCCATGATCGCGCACTAAGACATTTTTCGCATACCCCCGCACGGTGCGCGCGCCACCCGCTGCGAACTGCTCCAGTGGCAACAACGGATCGGCCGCCCACTGCCCATCGAGCCTAAAGACCAACTGACTTTTGAACCAAGGCACGCGACGCACCCATTGCGCCTGCCCCAGCCAAGCGACAAAGCGCCCATCCGGCAAGCCGTGGCGATTGCGAGTCGCGCCAAATACATCGACGCCAACGCTAAATACCGAGCGGAGCGCGAGGACTTGCTCGGCGCTGCGACGGGTCCACTCTTGTCCGAGGCGTAGGACGCTCACTTGGCTATCGCCATCGGGTTCGACCCCAGGCGAGAAGGCAAAGCCCCGGCCGAGCAACGAGGTCGTGCTACGGCGCACGTCAAAGCCTAATGAGACGCCCCAACGATTGCGTGGGGTTTCCGCGAAAAGATGCGTCAGTCGCGTGCCCGCGGTGAGTGTCTCGCCTTGGATATCGAGCCCACGCAGGCGTTCTTCCACGACCTCGCCCTCTGACCAATTGCCGTAGACCTCCGCGCTCGATCCGAGCGCGTTCAGCGGGAGCGCATAATTGATCTGCGCTTCCTTGGAGCCTTCGGCGTAGCCAAGCTCCGCGCTCGCGATATCGCCCCATCCGCTGGGATTCAAATAGCTGCCTTGCAGCGACGCGTGAACATCGCCAAGACTGGGCGTCACGTCGTTATCAATGGCGGCAACTAGCTGATACGGGCGGCGCTCTTCGACGGCGGCGCGTAGTACCGCCTCCCCAGGCGCGCGTCCGGGCGCCAGCTCGCCGTTGATGCGGGAGACAAAGGGACCGGCCAGCAGCAACTGCAGTTGCTCCTGCAATGAGTTCACATTGAGCGGCGTGCCCGCGCCGCGCGCTAAGCGCGCAATGAGATAGCGTTCGCGGAGCCGACGGTTTCCATGGACTTCGATCGCGCTGAGTCGGCCTTCAACAATGTCGATTTTGATGGTGCCGTTGCTCACGGTCTGATCGGGAATCAGCGCGCCTGAATTCACGTAACCGTGTTCGACATAATGCCGCGTGAGCGCCTGCCGTAACGCCGAAAGCTCTTCGGTATTGACCGCGCGATTGAGGTACGGGGTGGCAATGGCCTGCAAGGTTTCGTTGTCAACGACCGTATTGCCGCTAAATTCAAACGCGCGCACAAATACGGCCAGGCCTTCGCGCAACGCGTCGGGCGAGGGCGATACATCGCCCTCTGATCCTTGCGGCATCGTCAACCCGGACGCGGGCGGGTCAGCGGGTAGCGCGAGTTCTGTTTGAGGGCGCGGCGGGCCGGGCTCGAAGGCGTGTGCCATGCTGACCATGGTGGCGAATGCCGCGCACCATAGCGCGCGGTGACGGAAACGCACGGCCATCACTCGACGCAGCCGAGCGCGAGCGTCGGGGTTGATGCATCAAGCGCCGCTACGCTCGATGACGATTGATACGCGCTCAATAAATAGTCGCTTGGGGCGCGTGGCACCCCCCCGCGTCCAACCTGCGTCAAACTGCTTAAGCCCGCCCGCGCCGCCCCGCACTGCGCAGGCAATTGAGAAGCCGCATCCAGATAGGAGGCAGGTAACACCGCAAGGCTCGCGCTGACATCGGTATCGGGCGCGGTGGTGCGCACGATACCGTCGACGCCTAACGCCGATGAGGCATCGATCAAACTATCCGGCGACACCAACAGAAAGCCCGCGATGATATCGATATTGCCACCCGCGCCGCCGAACGCATTGGCGATGATTTGGCTTGACTGCAAAACGACGAATTCCGGATCGATGAAGATGTTGCCGCCATTGCCTTGGCCGCTGCCGACCGAGGTGGTGATTTGGCCGTTGAGGAGGTCGACGAGGCGCGGTGCGCGAATGGAAATATTACCGCCGTCCGAGGTAGATGCTTCCGTTGCAATTGAGCCGCCCGCGAGGACCAAACTATCGCCGAGCGTTATATCTATATTGCCGGCGAGACCACTGCCGGCACTGCTTGACGAAATTTCTCCGTGGTTGGCAATCCGTAAGCGGAAGGCATTGATGTTGACATTTCCACCGTCGCCTGGCCCTCTCGTGTCGGTCGACACTGAGGCGCCCGCACCGCTAATCTCGATTTCACCGCTCGCGGAAAGATTGACGCTGCCGGCGTCGCCAGATCCCACCAGCAATTGGCCATTGACCAAATCCGGGATGCCGGTGCGGCTGCCGATGACCGCACCATCGCGCACGGTGATAGAGTCGGCGGAAATATGGACATCGCCAGCGTTTCCATCCCAGCCTGTCGACGAGTCAATCGCGGCATTGATTCCGGTGATGGATAGCGCAGGCGTTATGAGCTCGATTGCGCCGCCCGTGCCGGGTCGTAACCGCTCGCTCGGGACCGCGGTCAGCGGAATCAAAATAGGCGGGAACAGCGCTGCGTTTGTGGCATCGAGCACGCTGAATAGGTCGCTGCCGGGCGGTAAGCCGAAAAACTCAACCATTTCGGCGAAGGTTACCCCGGTTCCGAAGAATGCCTCGGCGAAGCGATTGAGTTCAGGCAAGGGCAGCGGGGTTGTTTGGCTAGATACGCCGCTACGAATTCCTTCAATCTGAATGCCAGCCCCCGCGCTTACTCGAATCGCACCACCCGCGCCGCCGCCAAACGTCGCTGCACTAATTTGCCCGCCGTTGGTCAGCAAGACTCGGCCGTCCGCCGCGATATCGATGGCACCCGCATCGCCAACCAGACTACTTTGCGCGGCAATTTTCGAGGCGTCGACGGTCAGTTCACCCACCGCGAGCTTTATTGCACCGCTTGGGCCGAAGCTTCTACTGTCGGTGCTGATTTCGGCACCGCCACGCAGCGCAAGCGTACCACTCGTTGTCACGTCAATTTTGCCGCCGCCTGCGAATGTCAGCTCAGGATCGAAGGCGACACCGGGATAATTGGGATTGAACGCGCTTTGCGCCGCAAGGCCGGTGAAACCCTCACTGCCGCTGCCATCGAGCAGTATGTCATGTGCGACGATCCGGATAAGTCCACCGTCACCCATGAACTTGTTAACAATCGAGACCGACGCCCCGTTTGCAATTGTTAGCGCCCCAGCGTCGATCGCAACCGTGCCTGATGGTCCGGCGCCAAAGCGATTCACCGTCACGCCACTCACGCCCGATAGCGACATGAACGGCGCGGATAATTTGATTTCCGGCATACTCGCGAACGGCACGGTGGGATCAAGCCCAGCAAATACCAACACGCCGTAAGGCGCGTTAAAGATCGGGTCAAAGCCAGTACCGTATATCTCGAGCGACGTGGTGGCGGCGAGTTCAACTTCTCCACCGTCCGGAGGCGGCGCCAGAAGAAACCGAGACAGAGTCCCCGGCGCAACCGTTGCGTCAGTAATATGAATATCGCCACCTTTGATACTGATATTCGCCGCATCGATGAGACTATTACCTTGAATACGCACGGTACCGAGCGCTGCAAAGTTCGACACATCAGTCTGCGCAGCGGGACCGAGCACCGCTTGTCCTTCGCTGCGCACACTCGCAATGCGCACATTGCCGTTGCCGGGTGCGCTTCCCGGCGCAAAAACATAACCGGGCGCTGAGCCATCTGACGCACCGATCGTGACGTCTCCTCCGACCAACGAAAGCGTCGCACCCGGGCCGCTTACAAGATTCGTCGACTCTACAATCAACGCGCCGGGGCTTGCGTCGAGAAATCCAAAGGCCGAAATCGGTGCAACCGACAATGCGCTATTTGAAGTCGGATCGACGTAAAAAGTGCCGTCGGTTCCTGCGAAATGTATCGCGTCAGCGGTACTCGCGTAAAAGCTTCCGCTAACATTCAGTGCGGCATTCGCCATGAAGATAATGCCGGCAGGGTTAACCAAGTAAAGATTGGCGCCGTCAATCGACGAACCTAGCGTGCCATCGATAAATGATGAAGTTCCACCGGTCACTCGCGCGATAACGTTGTCGATACTGACTGCGCCATCAAAGATTGCGCTGTGGCCGGTGCCAACCGTGAATTCGGTGAAGCTATGGAACAGGTTGGCGCCGGCGCTCGTACCTCCAACGACGTGGTAGTCAGACCCGCTCCAAAATCCATCGGTGGGTTGCGGTAAGGTAGTATCCGGAGAGATTGCGGAATCTAGCGCGCGAACGTTCCCACCCACCGTGCACACCGACAAATAGACAGCAAACAATACCCGCAATCGATTGCCCGAAAGGTAGGCGGGTAGCAACGAAATCCCTCCTCGGTATTTAGATGTGGCGCGGACTGCGTAGACAGCCCGCGCCACTTACTTTGCTCTTTGTTTGTTACTTGGCGGTTGGGCAGTTAAAGATTGAAATATCTTCGACTCCGTTCTCCGATCCCACCCAAGCGCCGGTCGCACCTGTTTTTCCAACCGTACCGGAGAAAGTGACGTCAATCGTTTTCGCGCCCGCAGCCGGGCAATCCGCGTTCGCAGGGGTGCCGACAAGTCCGTTCGGGTGGGTGACGGCAAAAATAAACGAACCTGGAGTTGAGATACTTCCTCGATAGAAATCCACTTTTAAGTCGAGAATGCCATCCGGCAGTCCGTTGGCGCCGGGCGCATCTTGATAGGTGAAGTTCTTGATGGTGAGTGGTTGGTTGACGCCATCCGTTCCGACACTCACGGAAATCGCGGTATTCGGATTGGTGACGATGTTTTGCACGCTGAATCCGGCGGAGCCGTAAAAAACGACCGGGAAAGCGGCGGTTTTCGAACGGTTGTCAAGATTTAACGAGGACGGAGAGATCGCCGATTCGACAATGAGCTGCGCTTTGAAAGCACCGCCGCTACGAGTTTTTACCGGCTCGGTTTGACCCACCGGGGTCTTCGCGCACTCAATTTGATCTCCGAGCGCGAGATTTCCGCCAATAGCGCCAACAAAACTACCGCTATGGCAGGGGCCAAACTTTAGATCGCCGTCTGGCACGTTGAAAGTTACGACCGCGCCGGGTGAAACTCCGTCGAAATCGTTGATGGCATCGCCGTCAACATCGCGATTTTCAAAATCCCCGTTCGCAAAATTAACATTTGAAGGTACGCCTAATTTCGCGAAGCAGTCGTTAACAGGGATGTCGGCCGGACCGGCGATCGTGGGATCGATCCGACAGAACAGATTGACGTCGTCCGTCGCCTTGGGCGTTAGGGTCCATAACAAGGGGTTCGCCTGCGGGCCGTCGGCGACCGCGCAGGTCCAAGTTTTGCGGCCGTTCAAATCATCGGTGACGCTGATGCAGTCGTTCAATGGCGTTCGCTGTTGGAATTTAAACATACCGGTGAGTTCTTGGCCGCCGGTATTCAGCTTAGGCGCGTTGGTGGTCTTGTCGTATTCGGTACAAATGACGTCGTAGCCGTCGGCACCGCCAATGACCAAATTAGCGCTGCCTGGAGTGCCGTCTCCAGCGGTCGCTTCAATCGGGATAGCGGTAAGCTCGCAGCGCAAATCCAAATTGGCGAGAAACGCTTTGCTCGTGCTGCTAACGCTCGTCGTCCCAGAGGTGTAGGTCGTACAGTTCGGCGCGGTCGTCGTGGTTGTGGCGGAGCACACCTGGAGCGCGGTGGGAGTACAGGTGCAAGAAGATTTCGTTGTAAGTGTTAAACCGAGTGCCGTGTTGGCCATGCCAAGTGCGAGGAGAGCGGCGAGTATCCGCCACGCTTTGGATGCTGCTGTGCCCCTGGATTCAAGGGGTGTCGGCGGAGTTGAACTGTGAGTAACCATGCGTGTCTGCCTTTCGTTTTCAATTGGTTTTGATGTCCCCTCCGTCCTGGAATTGATGGCAATGCCTCGACCTTGAGCCATGAACAAATCTAGCATTGCCATCGTAGCCTATGCAGCTAGGTGGGTACAGGCTAGCCTACTGCCATGAACCGCTCGCTGTTGTATAAATTTTGTTACCGTCTGAGTGTCGCGGGGGCTCTCCTGCGGGGCGCCCCATAATGGAGCTGATGGCCCATGTCAGCAAGTTAACGAAGCGACCGACTTTTGTTGCGTTTCTGCTTGGCGTGTTGATGTGTATGGCGGTCGTTGGCGCACGCAATGTCGGCTTACTGCAGCGTGCGGAACTCGCGGCGTATGACTGGCTTGTGCGCGCGAAGCCGCGCGCACAGAGCGCGGATGCGCGGATAATCCTATTAACGATTACGGACGCGGATATCGCCGCGCTCGGACATTGGCCGATGTCCGACGCTGCGCTGGCGGATATTATCGAACGCCTGCTTGCGCTTAAGCCGCGTACGATTGGCTTTGATTTGTACCGCGATCTTGCAGTGCCGCCCGGCACTGAACTTCTCACGCATTTGCTGAGAGAAAATCGACAAATCGTGATGGCGGAGAAATTCGGCAGCGGAAACGAACCCGCAGTGGCTCCGCCAGTCGTGCTCGGCGGCACGGAGCAGGTCGGATTCGCTGATTTGATGATAGACCCCGGTGGGGTGGTGCGTCGGGCATTGTTATTTTTGGACGACGGACAGCGTGTCGGGTTTTCGCTGCCGTTGCGCCTCGTCCTAAACTATCTCGCAATAGACGGCATCACCCCGTCGCCGGGCGAACCGGACCCAAGTTATCTGCGACTCGGCGACATCACGCTCCCGCCGCTCACCGAAGATTTCGGTGGATACGTTAATGCCGACGTGAACGGTTATCAGCTCCTACTCGATTACGATGGTGGCGTGCAGCCATTCGACGCTTTCACCCTTGCGGATCTGCGCGCAGGAAGAATTCAAAATGCGCGCGATCGGATCGTGCTGGTGGGGGTTGCGGCCGACAGCGTGAAGGACCTTTTTTTATCGCCCTTTAGTCACGATCAGGCGCAAATGGCGAGCATCCCGGGCATGTTTCTGCACGCGCACGCGGCGCGTCAGTTTCTGCGTAGCGCACTCGAGCAGGTACCACCGATTCGCGTCTGGGAAGAAGGGATGGAACAGGCATGGATTGCGATTTGGGCGATTATCGGCGCAGGACTTGCCGTCACGTTACGCGCCTTACCGCGCCTTGTGCTTGCCGGGTTAGGCGTTTCGCTCGCGCTGGGTGGCGGGACCTATGGCGCGTTCTTGAATGGTTGGTGGATCTCCGTCGTGCCCCCGTTCATCAGCATGACGGCTAGCATGGTTTTGGTGATCGCCTATCTCGCCGGCATGGAACGCACCGATCGCCGCTTTCTGATGGAGATATTTTCCAAGCACGTCTCAAATGATGTCGCGAACGAAATTTGGCGCCAGCGTGACGCGCTGCTGAACGACGGTCGACTCGAAGCGCGCGAGATGACGGTATCGGTGCTGTTTTCGGATTTAGAGGATTTCACGCCCATTGCCGAACGACTGAGCGCGCGCGAGATGATGGATTGGTTGAACGATTACATGGAAAGCATGGCCGGACTCGTCATCGCGCACGGTGGCGTGGTCGACGATTATTATGGGGATGCGATCAAAGCGAATTTCGGGGCGCCTATCGCGAGTACGACAGATGCCGAAATCGCGGCGGATGCCGCGCGTGCGGTGAATTGCGCGGTCGCCATGCGCGCCGCGATGCGGGAACTCAATGAACGCTACGCCGCGCAAGATTTGCCGCCCGCGCGCATGCGCGTGGGTATCGCGACCGGGGTAGTGGTCGCGGGCTGCCTTGGCAGCGCGCAGCGTATGAAGTACACCACGATCGGCGATGTGGTCAACACCGCCGCGCGGCTACAGGCTTATGGCAAAGAAATCCCCGGCAAGCGCGGACCGTGTACGATTGTGATCGCCGGCGAGACGCAACAACTGCTCGGCGATGGGCCTGACGTCGAGTTTGTCGGCGCGGTGCAATTAAAAGGTAAGGCTAGCGCGGTTAATGCGTTTCGGCTGGTCAACTTGGGCGATGATTTTGCAAATGTTCCAGCACCGCATTGAGCGAGGAGAGAAGAGATGAATTTTAAATGGCCGTTGTTCGCCGGTTTGTTGTTGGTGATGCCTAGCGTCCTCGCCGCCGACCAACCGTCAAAGCAAAATTCAAACAGCGCGCAGGCAATCGCCTATCGTCCGCCGCTGCGCGGCGCGCCGTTAAGCCGGGTAGGGGGAGGCACGCGCAGCTTGCAGGCGAAGGATTTGGAAGTTGAAGTCTTGGCGCCGGAGCACATTGGTTTTAGCGCCGATCCGCAACCCACGCTCTTCTGGTACGCCTCGCGTGCGATTGATGTGCCGGTCGAGTTTACGCTCAACATTCCCGGCGTTGCTGAGCCGGTGGCGGAACTTCGCTTGCGGGGACCGTTCGCACCGGGATTCCATCGCGTGGACACGAAAGCGCTAGGAGTAACGTTGAACCCAGGGGTTGATTACGAGTGGTTCATTGCCGTGGTCTTTGACGAAGCGCAACGGTCGAGCGACGTGGCGGCCGGGGCCGGGATCCGTTACGTCGTGGCCGACGCCGCCGTGAGCGGGTCGCTCAACGGAAAATCAAGCGTGCCGGCGGCCGCGGTCTTTGCCGAGGCGGGTTATTGGTATGACGCATTAACCGCGTTGGAGCAACCAGGGGACACCGAGGCATCGGCCCAACGCGCCGAGTTGTTGCGGCAAGTTGGATTGACACAAGCCGCGGCGGCCGCGCCATAAGCGCCTCAAACCGCGTAGTCGAGCGGCAATGCCACCTCTACGATACGCACCGCGAGCAAGGTGATGTCGTCAGCCGGGGTACGCGCGCCGACGAAGGCCGCGATGGCGTCACGCACGGAGTCGATGAACGCGGTGGCCGAGTCGCGCCGGGCGTCAGCGAGGCTCGCCATGAGTCGCTCCTCGCCGAAAAATTCACCTTGTGCGTTCTGTGCTTCCGTAACGCCATCGGTATAGGCGAAAAGTACCTCGCCTTTTTTTAGCCGGTAGCGCGCCGGCAAGAAGGGTGAATCCGAGAGTACCCCGGCCACCATGCCCGGCGGACGCGGCAGCGCCGTGACCTCACCCATCGGCGAAATCACCAGCGCGGCGTGATGTCCGGCATCGAAATACATGAGTGTCCCATCGGCGGTATCAATGAAACCGGCGAACACCGTTACAAACGTACTGTGTGGGTTGTGTTCGCACATGGCGTTATTAAAGCGAGTGAGCAAGGAATCATACGGCTGACCGCTGGCCACCCCCAACCGCAAGGTCGTCAAACTGCGCGCCATGAAAAGCGCCGCCGGCATGCCTTTGCCTGCCACATCCCCGATCGCGATGAACACTTCCTTCGGTGACACCCCGAAGGCGTCGAAGAAATCGCCGCCGACGATTTTGGCCGGCGTCATCACGGCCATCGCATCGAGCCCGTGATAATCCTTTAGCAGCATGGCGCCGTCCGCCAACATGCTGGTTTGCATTTCTTGCGCATATTGCAACTCGCGCTGCACGGCTTCGAGCGCGTAGCGTTCGCGCAAACTTTGCATGACCAATTCGCTGCGTTGACGCATGCGCGCAGACATTGCGCGTAACAATCCACGTGCCATGCCAGCCTCGCTGCGGATGCTCGTCCAAAACGCGTCCGCGTCGACGACCAACAAGTGAGCACCGCAGTCCGCGACGACCGTGGCGGAAACCGGCATGTCATCGATGAGCGACATCTCACCGAAGCATTCGCCCGGGAAGATCGCCATTCGGTGTTTGGGGTTGGTTGGATCGAGCAACGCGTAGACGTCGCCGGCCAACACCAGAAACAAACGAGCGTTACTTTCCCCAGCGGTTAAAACCGTTTCGTACGTGGCGCAGCGTCGGCTCGTGCAACGCCGGACGAACGCCGCCAGCGCCGCGTCGTCAAGCGGCGCTAACAGTGGATGCGCGCGGGCGAGGATATTTAGCGTTGAGTCGCCTTCTCGAGAAGGATCGTTGTCTTGTTTGAACACCGCGCGTCCCAGGTACCGAACGAGCGCGGTAGTTTGAGTCTTTGCGAGATTCGCCTCAAGCCACGCCGACCAAACGCAATTCGCGTTCGAAACGCACGAGTTTCTGGGATAAATCCGCCGCTAGATTCTTCAATAAATGTGCGCGAAGGCTATCGTGCAGTGCGCTAAAGGCAATCTCATAGCAGGTCGAGTTCACAAGCGCGCGCACATTGGCGGTACGCAGCGCGCGATTCACCAACGCCATTTCGCCGAAAGTCATGCCGGGCGCGAGCGTCGTCAGTCGTTTCTCGTGGTTATTGGCGAGCGTTAGAAAGACTTCCAATTCTCCGCTGGCGACAACAAACATACTGAGCGCGGGTTGTCCGGCGGCAACCACCAACTCCTGCGGCGCGAAAGTGACCGCGATGGCGACGGCGCGGAGTGCGTCGATCTCGGTTGGGGGGATCCCAAGCACCGCGGCCAGCGAATCCACGGCGGCAATTTCGGGGGGAGGGTCCGGCCGGTAGCCATATTTGGACAGCAGCTGATCTTCACACCATTGGACCGCATGATCGTCGTCCTGAAACGCGCAGGGAGCGACTGCGAGCAAATCTTGCAGCCCGGACAGCGCTTTCATGAGCACGGGGTCGTCGTGTGTGGCGGTCAAGAGAAGCGTCTTGGCGCTGCCCGCCAACGTAAGCGTCAGATCGTGCAGTAGGCGCGCCGCGGCATGCGACACGTGAGATACGCGCTTCAGGTCAAGCACGAAGTACTCCGCATGGGCGGCCTCCGCCAACACTTGGCTAAGCAGCGCCTCGGCCGAGCCGAGCAATAATTCGCCCTGCAATTGGTAGATTCGAATCGTGCGCGCATGCTCTTGCAGGATACTTTGCGCGCGCGGCGAACGGGCCCTTCGCGACCCGATTTGTTCGGCGCCATAACGAGCGCGCACGACGCTGGTCGAGGTGGCACGGATACTTTTGAAAAGGTGCAGGTTGAAGTCGCGCGAAAAAGCCTCGCAGACCGCAATGCCACGCGCGCTATTACCCTGTTCATCAAGCGCCGGCGAATACACGGCGAGCGCGAGCTGTCCGGGCAAGACGGCCAGGATCCCGCCGCCAACACCGCTTTTCGCCGGCATCCCAATATTGAATAGCCAGGTGCCAGACGCATCGTACATGCCACAAGAACTCATGACGCTCAGCACTTTGGGCACGTGTTCGCGCGAGAGCGCGCGAGTGCCCGTGCGTGGATTAACCCCGGCGTTGGCAAGACTGGCGCCCGCCAGCGCTAAATCTCGGCTATTCACCAAGATCGCGCATTGGCGGAAATACACTTCCAATACATCTTCGGGCGGTTGTTCCAAAATACCGAAGCCGTACATCAAATGAGCAAGTGCGCGATTGCGATGTCCCGTGGCACGCTCGGAGAGGTAAACCTTCTCATCGATTATCAGGGTTCGCCCGGTCAGTCGTTCGAACAAAGCAAGCAAGCGCGCAACGCGCTGATCCGGACTATCCCCGAGCAATAGTCCGCAAGTCGCAATGGCGCCTGCGTTGATCATGGGATTGCGTGGCCGACCGCTCACCGGGTGAAGGCTAATGGAGTTGAAAGCCTCGCCGGACGGCTCAACATCGACCTTTTTGAGCACCGCGTCGACGCCGCGATCCTCGAGCGCTAGTCCGTAACTGAACGCCTTCGAAATGGATTGAATGGTGAAGGCGCGGCGGCTATCGCCGACTTCGTAGACATGACCGTCGACAGTCGCAAGTGCGATACCAAAGCCGGCAGGATCGGCATGCGCAAGTTCAGGGATGTAAGTGGCAACGCGGCCGGCGTTAAAGTCCCGGAATTGTGTATGCAATGAATGGAGATACGCCTGTAGAGGAGAGGTCAGAGGGGGAGCGCTGGCGACGCGAAGGTCTTTGATTTGCATAGCTCGCTGGCAGCAAATTCCGCGCCAAGCGCTATGTTTGCGGGAAATTCTCGCATAAACGCGGCAGTCGAAGGTCGGGGGCAATGCCTCGCGATTGTTCGCGCACTCTCCCGGTGCTAGCGCGCACCAGCACGTCGCCTAATGCTTTTTTTCGGGGCGCTCCTATCCTGCAAAGCGCGGCTCGGGCACGCCTTTAATTCCCAGCCCCCGAATGCGAAACACGCTGCCGGCGCCGAATTGCGGTTTCAGTTGTTTCGCAAAATGATCGTGCACCGCCGGATGTCGCACTCGTGCCATCGAGGTGACATAAATTTCATCGAGATTCGGTCCGCCGAAGGTCAGGCTCGTGATGTTTTTGACGGGCATGCCGATGCGGCGCTCGACTTCGCCGTCCGGCGTATACCGAATCAAGTCGCCGCCGATGACGAGCGCATTCCAGACACAACCCTCGGCGTCGACGGTGGAGCCATCGTAGAAACCGGCTTCATTCTTGGTGGACGCGAAATCCCGTCGATTACCGAGCGCGCCGGTCGCGACATCGTAGTCGTACGCCCACATCGTGCGCTGGAAGGTATCGGCGAAATAAAAGGTCTTATCATCCGGACTCCAGCAAGGGCCGTTGGAGCAGATGATGCCGCGCTCGACTTGCGTGACCGTAAGGTCAGGATCAAGTCGCCACAAACCGCACAACCCGAGTTCTTCTTTGTCATCCATGCCGCCCGCCATAAAACGACCGCGGCGATCGACCTTGCCGTCATTTAAGCGCGAGCGTGGTTCATGCGCGTCGATAGGAGTGATGAGTTCAAGCGCTTGCGTCTCGAAGTCAAAGAAATAAAAACCATCGTCCAAGGCGAGTACCGCGCCGCCGCCGCGACGCAAGGCCATCGCGCCGACATCGTGGTTGAGCGACCAGTGTCGCGTCTTACCGGTGCGCGGGTCGAGCCGCCAGATGGAAGGCTTGCCGACTCGTCTGCCGGTGCCATCCACCCAATAAAGGACGCCTTCCTCCACATCCCAAATCGGACCTTCGCCAAGTTCGTTGGAATCCGCGACGACGCATTCGATGCTGTATTGCAAGTGGGGCTCCTAAAAAATCTTTACTGATGCCGCAGTCGGCGCACACGGATGGCCGCCTGTTCGCGATGGCCGGAGAAATGTTCAATCTCACATAGGCGTTCGCAGTATTCGCCGATTTCGACCGCCGCCGCGTCGCTCGTCACCCGCTGGTAAGTATGTGTCTTGATGAACTTGCCCACCCAAAGACCGCCCGTATAACGGCCGGCACGTTTGGTCGGCAAGGTGTGATTGGTGCCGATGACTTTATCGCCAAAGGCGACGTTGGTCCGTGCGCCGAGAAAGAGTGCGCCGTAGTTGGTCATGCGCGCCAGAAACCAATCCGGATCGGCGGTCATGACCTGGACGTGCTCGGAACAAATCCGCTCAGCCTCGTGCAACATCTCTTCTGGCGTATCGCATAGGATGATTTCGCCATAGTCCTGCCACGCTTGGCGCGCGGTGGGGGCCGTATCGAGACGCGCCAATACCGTCTCGATCGCCGCCGGTATGGCTTCCGCAATGGTTCGCGAAGTGGTGACACACACCGCCGGGGAGGTCGGACCGTGTTCCGCTTGCCCGAGCAAATCGACTGCAACGAGCTCCGCGTCAACCGTATCGTCACAAATAATTAACGTCTCGGTGGGACCGGCCAGCAGATCGATGCCAACGCGACCAAAGAGTTGGCGCTTGGCTTCGGCAACAAAGGCATTACCGGGCCCTACCAACATATCGACAGGCGCGATCGTTGCCGTGCCGAGCGCCATCGCGGCGATGGCTTGCACCCCGCCCAGCACGTAAATCTCATCCGCCCCGGCCAGCGCCATCGCCGCGATGGTCGCGGGTTCGGGTTGTCCTTGATACGGTGGGGTCGCCGCGATGACGCGTTTAACACCGGCGACCTTCGCGGTCAACACACTCATATGGGCCGAGGCCACCATCGGATATTTGCCGCCCGGCACGTAGCAGCCCACCGAGTTCACCGGAATGTTGCGATGCCCGAGGATAACGCCTGGCAACGTTTCGACTTCGACCTCGCGCAGCGTTGCCAGCTGGATTTGCGCGAAGCGTCGGATCTGTGTCTGCGCAAACCGAATATCGTCCAGCGTGCGGGCGGGCACGTGCGCAATTAAGGCGTCGATTTCTGCTTGGTGCAAACGAAACGAGGGAGGTGCCCAACGATCAAGACGCTCGGAGTAACCGCGCACGGCCGCATCGCCTTGCCGTTCGATGTCCAACAGCATCCGCTCCACGGTATCGCGCACTTGCTGGTCGTCCGCCTGCTTGGCGGAAGCCGGTCGACCAGCTTTGAGTTGGCGTATCATGCGTGCGAGTCTCCTATGGCGAGTGACTGCCGAGCGTCCAGGGTTGACGCTTGCCCCGTTCCGGTGTG
The DNA here is from genome assembly GCA_964555355.1 of uncultured Klebsiella sp. Taxonomy (GTDB): domain Bacteria; phylum Pseudomonadota; class Gammaproteobacteria; genus CAIKBL01. Next base: position 54,574 of record CAZKRY010000007.1, on the reverse strand, counting down.
CATGCATATTATGCTGTGCAAGCGGTCACTAGAAGCGCATCGCCTGCATTGTGTGCGTCGGCCTTGTCCTTCAATAGCGGATGTGTGGTCCCTCGTGCATCACTCGCGCGGCCTTGATCGGATCGCGTGCCGCCGTTGTGGCGCGATGCCGCGCGGATGTCGTGACCGGCACGACAAAATCGCTTTGAGAAAAATAGGCACGCTCGCCGCGCTTGCGGCGAGCTGCAAGCAACGCAGATCAGGAGGTCTTGCTCGATGTACCCAGCCGTGATCGAAGAATACATTCGCCCGCACTCGCTCACCGAAGCGACCGCGGCACTGGCGCGGTTTGCGCCCGGCGAAGCGATGTTTATCGCCGGTGGTCAAAGCCTGATGCAGGCCATCAAGTCGCGCATGGTGCGGCCGCGCTGCGTCGTCGATCTCCAGTCACTCGCGGAACTAAAAGGGATAACGTTAAATCCGCTGCGCATCGGCGCGATGACGCGCTATGTGGAGATTGCGGAGAGCACGGCCTTGCCTCCAGCTTATCTCGCACTCCGCGATGCCGCTCAGCATGTAGGCGATCGTCAAGTGCGCAATCGCGGCACAATCGGTGGCAGTTGTTGCTGGAATTACGTTGCTTCTTGCATGCCGGCGGTCACGCTAGGATTAGGCGGGACGATGCATTTACTGAATGCCCGTGGCGCAGTGCGCGAGATCAGTGCGGATGATTTCTTAATCGCGCCGCTCGAGACGGCGCGCCAGGACGATGAAATCCTGACCGCGATTTCGTTTCCCGCTGGAACGCGCACCGGCAGCGCGTATAAAAAGTGGGGCTTGGTGACCGACGCACTCCCCGTGGTGGGGGTCTGTATGAAGTTAACGCTCGATGCCGGCGGTAAATGCGCAAGCGCGCGCATCTCATTATCCGGATTGTCCGTCGGTGCACAGCGCGTGCCGGCCGGTGAGGCCGTCTTGAACGGGGCGTCGTTAGACGACGCGACCATTAACCGCGCCCTCGAGGCGATCATCGCGAGCGTCGAGCCACAAAGCGACAAATGGGCCGATAGCGCCTATCGCCAACAACTCATCCGCACGCTAGGGCGCGACGTCGCCGCCCTCGCCATCAGTCGCGCCAAGGAGTCCGCATGAAAACCATCCGCGTCACCATCAATGGGGAACTGTATGAAGAGAGCGTGCCAGTGCGCATGTTATTGGTCGACTTCATTCGTGAGAAATGCGGGCTCACCGGCACCCATGTTGCCTGCACGTATGAGGGTGTTTGCGGGGCATGCACCGTACAGCTTGACGGCGAGGCCGTTAAAAGCTGCATGATGTTGGCGGTGCAAGCGGACGGCCATTCAATCAAGACCGTGGAGGGTTTGGCCAAAGGCGAGGAACTCACCCCGCTGCAGCAGGCCTTTAAAGCGCACCACGGATTGCAATGCGGTTTCTGCACGCCGGGGATATTGATGAACATGGACGAATTCCTACGCAAGAATCCCAAGCCGACGGACGATGAGATCCGACACGGTCTGGTCGGCAATCTCTGCCGTTGCACGGGCTATGTGCACATCGTTGAAGCCGTGCGCGCCGCCGCGCAATCCGCGCAATAGGAGAACTCCATGTCAGCGACTCCCAAAGATACCGCGGCCTGGATGGGCGCGCGGCTTGCCCGCAAAGAAGACTTACGACTGGTCACGGGTCACGGCAAATATGTGGCGGATATCGTGTTGCCCGGCATGTTGCACGCGGCCTTTGTCCGGAGCGATTACGCGCACGCCAAAATTAAAAGTATCGATGCAAGTGAAGCGCTCGCGTTGCCGGGAGTGCTTGCGGTACTGACGGGCGAAGAGTTCAAGCGCGATTGCAAGTCGATGCGTCAGCCCGTGTTGCTGCCCAATTTGCCGGCCAAGTATCCGCTGTATTACGGACTTGCGGTCGATAAGGTCAAATTCCATGGCGATCCGGTGGCGGTGGTCATCGCGCGCGACAAGTACGTGGCGGTGGATGCGGCCGAGTTGGTCGTGGTCGATTACGACGAGCTGCCGGTCGTGAGCGATCCCGAGATGGCGATGCAGCCGGGCGCGACCAAGGTCCATGACGAAGAAGTGGATAACCTGATGTTCGCGATGACGTTCACCGGCGGCGCCACGGAGGAAGAACAAAATAAGAACGATGCGGAAGTCGAAAAGGTTTTCGCGACTGCCGACATCGTGGTTAAAGAGCGTTTCCGCGTGCACCGCACCGGCACGACGCCGATGGAAACGCGCGGCGTCCTTGCTGACTGGTCACCTTCGGATGGCTTAACGGTCTACAACACCACACAACGCCCGCATATCGACAGGCTGGCGTTTGCCGACATCTTGGATATTCCGGCGGAGAAAGTCCGTGTGATCGCGCCGCGCGATCAAGGCGGTGGCTTTGGCCTCAAAGCGCCGTTCTATCGCGAGAGCATCGTCGTCGCTTATGCCGCGCGCAAGCTCGGTCGGCCGGTGCGCTGGATCGAGTCGCGCTATGAGGGGCTGATGAACCTGGGGCAGGAGCGCGGCCAGGTCAACGACATGGAAGTCGCCGCGACCAAAGACGGCAAGTTGCTCGCCATCCGCAACCGAGGTGTGGCGGATGTCGGCACCGGGCAGATCGGTGTTTACTGGGGATTTGTCATGCCGTTCTTGGGCGCGGTGGAGTTGCCCAACGCGTACCACTGGGCGCTCGGCGACGTCAAACTCAAAGTCGTCTTTACAAATAAAGCGTGCTTAACGCCATCGCGCGCGTTTGGCCATTTCCCCACGCGCTTTGCGATGGAACGCGCGGTGGATATCGTCGCGCATCGCTGTGGGCTCGAGCCCGCCGACGTGCGGCGCAAGAACATGGTGGCGAAACTCCCGCATACCTCGGTCACCGGCGAATATTTCGACAGCGGCGATTTTCTCAAAGTGTGGGATAACTTGGTGACACAGGTTGACTTGCCGGCCTTCCGGCGTGAGCAAGCCGCGGCGCGCGCGCAAGGACGTTATCTCGGAATTGGTTTTGGTTGCGGGGTGGAACTCTCAGGTGTCGCGTCAGAATTATTGGTGCCGATGGAGAACCAGCCGGGTTATGGCGCGGCCACTGTGCGACTCGATCCGCGTGGCAAGGCGTTTATCTTCGGCGGCGACGCACCGGGCGGGCAGGGGCACGAAACCACCATCTCGCAAATCGTGGCGGCGACCTTCGGCATTAGCCCGGAAGACACTGTGATCACCACCGGGGACACCGGCACCACCCCGTTTGGCTCGGGCACCATCGGCGCGCGCATGGGGTCTTATTTCGCGAGTGCGGTCCGCAAGGCGTGTGACGAACTCAAAGAAAAAATCACGCATGTATTGGCGCATGATCTAGGTGTCCGCGCAACGGTCGAGGAATTTGCGTTCACGAACGGCGAGGTCATCTACGCACGAGATCCGTCGAAGCGTAAACCGTTCCGCGAGATCGTTGAACGCATCATCATGTTTCCGGTCAATCTGCCGGAAGGCGAAGTCGGCGGGTTGGAATCGACCGCGTTTTTTGAAGCGGCGAAGCCGATGATTTGCTTCAACGCGGACGCGTGCGTCATTGAAGTCGATATCAAAAACGCGAACTTCAAAATCCTCAAATGGATTACTTCCGAAGACGTTGGCAACGTCATCAATCCGATGATCGTCGACGGCCAGATGCACGGGGCCATCGTGCAGGGACTGTCGAACGCGATTTTCGAAGAGTTTTTGTACAACGACCAAGGCCAACAAATGACGGCCGACTTCGAAAATTACAAGTTGGCGACCGCGGCCGATGTGCCGGATATCAAAATAACCTATGCGTCGACACCCTGCCCGCACACGCCACTCGGTACGCGCGGGATTGGCGAAGGGCGACCTAGCGCGGTATCCGGCGCGCTATGTAACGCCATTTGCGATGCCCTGCGTGAGTACAACATAGAGATCACGGAGCTCCCGATTCGACCGAACAAGTTGTGGGCGAAGCTGCGAGAGGCGGGGGCGGTTTAAAGACCCTCACCCCAACCCTCTCCCGCGCGCGGGAGAGGGTGAAGCGATAAGTCGCTCCGACGAACGGACTCAATTCGCCTCTCCCTCAGGGAGAGGCCGGCGCGCAGCGCCGGGTGAGGGGAAGCGTGTCGATTGGCGCCGCACGAAGACCCTCACCCTGCCCTCTCCCGCGAGCGGGAGGGGTGAAGAGAGAAAGCGCGCCGACGAACGGACTTAATTCGCCTTTCCCTCAGGGAGAGGCCGGCGCGCAGCGCCGGGTGAGGGCAGGCGCATAACTACGAGGAAAACTTCCAGGCGATGGAACTGAAAGACGAAATCCGAATTAATGCGCCGCGCGCCAAAGTCTTCGCGGCGCTCAACGACCCGGCGATCCTGCGTCAAGCAATCCCTGGCTGCGAAGACCTGACCGCAACCTCGCCCACTGAATACACCGCGACCGTTGCCGCCAAGGTGGGACCGCTCTCGGCAAAATTTAAAGGTTCCGTGACGCTTGCGGACATCGTCGCACCGGAAAGCTACACACTAAGCGGTGAAGGCAAGGGCGGCCCGGCGGGATTTGCCAAGGTCCGCGCGGCGGTGACCTTGCGTGAGGCCGGTGCGGCGACGTTTCTTGGGTATTCGGTGAAGGCGGATATCGGCGGCAAGCTTGGGCAATTAGGCGGCGGCTTGGTCGATCGCACCGCGCAAAAACTTGCTGGAGAGTTCTTCCAGAAGTTTGAAGCGCTGATCGGGGAACCGGAATCCGCGCCGGTAGAGATTGCTGCTGCGCCACATACGGCGACGAGTCCCCGCGGATTTAAGCTGTGGTGGGTGGTGGCCGCGTTGATTGCCCTTGCGCTCGCTTGGCGCGCGCTACAAACCTAGCGGCGTTGTGGCCACGACCGTTGGTGGATCCCACGAATATTCGTGGCCGACATTAAGTATCTGTACCGGAAACGGCGCTTTTTGACCGAGTTTCGGCTTGTCCGCATCGTTTTTCATCGGCGATTCGTATTGGCACGGTATTAGCAAGCTGCAAGGCACACAAAAGTGAGCACGGTGAAGTTCACGGGGAGTTCACTCGCAGCGTGTGAAGCTGGTAGTGTTCTGGCGGGGTCGCGCCAAATCGACCAACTGTTCATTCAATCCACTGAAAGGAAGACTTGTATGCCAACCGAAAAATCCTTGAAGCCGACCGTTGTTGCGTTGCGCACCGCGTTCACGGTCGCGTTGTTGAGTTCCGGCGCCGCCCAGGCGGCGGGCAACCCGTTCTCGATGACCGAACTGTCCGGCGGCTTTATGGTTGCCGAAGAGTATGGCAAGTGCGGCAACATCTGTGGCGGCGGCGCACCGAAGTTCAGTGACAAAGGTGAGATCGTCAAGTGCGGCAGCACCTGCGGTGAAGTCGCCAAGTGCGGCAATATCTGTGGTGGGCAAGCGGCATTGGCGGCGCCGAATACGCAGCCCTCTGACGGTAAAGACCATGAAGTTGCCAAGTGCGGCAACATCTGCGCGTCGGCCGGTAAGTAAGACCAGCGACTTGACCGCGACGGGCGCACTGCGCCCGTCAGGCGGTGCACAGTCGGAAGGGGTTCATCAATGAACGTATCGCGACTGGTCCACGGCGCGGGCCTCGGCTTACGCCGTGTGCACTTTGAGGACCTGTTGGCCGAATTTCCGGCCAGCATCTCTTTCATGGAAGTGGCGCCCGAAAATTGGATCGACGTCGGCGGCAAGGGCGGCAAACAATTCAAGGCGATTGCGGAACGTGTGCCGCTCGTTGCGCATGGCCTAGCGCTCAATATCGGCGGACTTGCGCCGCTTGACGAAGTCTTCCTCGCCCGCATCAAGCAGTTTTTGGACGCGCATCACGTGCGTTATTACAGCGATCATCTAAGTTTCTGCGCCGATCACGGGCATCTCTACGATTTACTGCCCATCCCCTTTACGTGGGAAGCGGTGCAGCATGTGGCGAACCGGATCCGTCGCGTGCAGGATATTTTGGAGCGAAAGATCGCGATCGAAAATCCGTCGTACTACGCGGCACCTGGCCGCGAGATCTCGGAGCTCGAATTCATTACCGGCATCCTGCAAGAAGCAGATTGTCTGCTCCATATCGATATCAACAATATTTATGTCAACAGCATCAACCACGGTTTTGACGCGGAAACCTTTCTGCGCGCGCTGCCGGGTGAGCGGATCGCGTATGCGCATATCGCGGGGCATTTCAAGCGGGCCGAAGATTTGATCATCGATACGCACGGCGCCGACGTGATCGCGCCGGTGTGGGATCTGCTGGACGTGGCGTATCGCGAGTTTGGCGTATTTCCAACCTTACTCGAGCGTGACTTCGATATTCCGCCGCTGGTCGCGATGCTGGAAGAAGTCGAGAAAATCCGCGCGATTCAAGCCCCCTATACGAATGCCATGTATGAACGCCGCGCCGGTTGATCACACCGCATCATTCGCCCGCACCCAGCTCGCCTTCACCACGCACCTACGCGCGCCGCTCACCGCCAAGGCGCCCTCGGATGTGCCGGAAGATCGCATGGCCGTGTATCGCGAGCTGGTGTACGGCAATATCGAGCGCATGATCGGGAATTTATTTCCGGTATTGCGCAAGATTACGGATGACGAGCGCTGGTACGCGCTGATCCAAGATTTTTTCCAAAAGCACCAATGTCGCGCCGGGATTTTCAGCAAAGTGCCGCAGGAATTTCTCGAGTACATCGAACAAGAGCGCGCGGCAACCGACGATCCGCCGTTTTTATTGGAACTGGTGCACTACGAATGGGTGGACTACGCCGCCACCATCGACCCGCGCGAAACGACTTGGGTCGGCGTCGACGAAGCGGGTGATCTGCTCGAGGGCGTGCCGGTGCTTAACCCGATTGCGTGGTTACTGGCCTATCAGTATCCGGTGCATCGCGTGAGTCCGGAGTTCATCCCAAGCGAACCCCCGGCGCAAACCACCTACCTGGTGGTGTGTCGTGATCGCCATGACAAAGTCGGCTTTTTGGAACTCAATCCCGTCTCCGCGCGGCTCGTCGAATTGATTCAGCAACAGCACGATCTCACCGGGCGCGCGTTATTGGAACGTATCGCCCTTGAGCTCTCGCATCCAGATCCGGACGCGGTAGTCACAGGTGGGCGCGAGATCCTGGCGCGGCTCAAAGCGCGCGATGTCGTGTTGGGGTCTAGGGGCTAAGTTCAATACCCCTGCTGCGGGGGAGATAGCTAGCGCTTAACCCTCTCTCCCGCTTGCGGGAGATACCTAGCGTTTAACCCTCTCCCGCTTGCGGGAGAGGGCAGGGTGAGGGTCTTTCCAAGCTAGCCACCGCTAATGCGCCAACAACAAGTTGCATTGCTGCTTGGCGAAGAAATACTTGGTAAAGCCTCCAAAAAATATTTCCTGCAGACGCGGCATGGAATACGCGCCCATGACAAGCAAATCGGCTTTCATTTCTCGATAGTATTCCGCGAGCTGTAACGCTGGCGTGTCGGCGGCGCGCAGTCCTATCGCTTGCACCGAGACGTTGTGCACTTCAAGTAAATAATCGGCAATCGCTTGCGCGGAGGGGTGCATCGGCGGTTCACCGTCTTCTTCGATTGCAACCAAGTGAACTGTCCCTGCCTTGCGCAGCATTGGGAGTGCGTAGCGAAGCGCGTGCTTCGCGGCGGCCGATGGCTTCCACGCCATGACGATGGTTGCTTTCTCAATCTCCGCCGCGTGTGGCGAATGCGCGGCAAACAATAGCGGCGCGCCAACCCCGAGGAGCACGCGTTTGGTTAAGGTGTCGCGCAAGCCTTCGCTCAAGGCAAAGCTCGCCACGAGCATGTCGCGCGTGTAACCGAGTTTAATAAGTTCGCGCTCCAAATTCGCGGCGGGATCAAACGGGACTCCCCATGCTACCTGCTTACTCGCGGGGAGCGCGCGAAAGCGCTGCGCCACTTGCGCGGCAGCTTCTGCCTGGTTCGGCTTTGCCGTTCGCACGAGAAATTCGTGCGCCTGCGTCCAGCCACTCAATTCGATCAAATTACGATAGTCATTACGTTGGTCGGCGCTAAGCAAAGACAGTGGATCACGCAATAGTCGGCATTCCGCGCGGGCATCCAAACCGCCGGCAAGCATGGCGGTGATATCCAACGCATTCGCTTCGGCGGCATCGCCGCCGTATATCACGCTGATATTGGCTGACATCGGAGTGCTCCTTTGAAACCGGGAACCTTGTTTGACAGATTACGCCGCGCGTTAGGAACACACCTTGATCAAGCGCAAGCACACCCGCTTGCGATTCACCCCGCGGCATCCGCGCGCGCGAGATCGTGTTTCAAGTATTTGCCACCCGCGTAAAAGTGCCACGCCACCCATAAATTAATCGCGCCAAAGAGCAAGAGACTAAAGCGGAGCGAATCATGGCCGTAAGTAGGCGCGAGTAAATCGCTCACAAACCCGATGGCCCACGGGCCCGCGCCAAGACCAATGATATTGACGATGAACAACAGGATTGCGGACGCCATCGCGCGCATTCTAAGTTGCACCATGCTCTGCACCTGCGCGAGCGTGGTCGCCTGCCAAAGATTCGCCGCGAAGATCGCGGGGAGGAACGCAATCATCGCCATGTAGGGGTCGTCGATTAAAAATGCCGCCGCGCCGAACGGCATCGCGAGTAGCGTGCCGACGGAGACGATCCAGCCATACCATCGTTGATCCCGCGCCCCCAGCCGGTCGGCCAAATAGCCACCCATCAACATGCCGACCGCGCCGCCGAGGCCGGTTGCCAAGCCAAACCACAAACCAATTTCCCCCGTTTGCATGCCATGCGAGCGGATCAAGAACGCCGGAAACCACGCGAGCACCCCATACCCGATAAACGCCGCGAGCGCGGCGCCGAATGCCATATGGAGAAAGGCCGGTCGCCGGCAAACAAACCCCATCGTTCGCCTGAACGTCGGCGCGTCGGTGCTCGCTTGGCGCGATTCCGATAAGCCACGCGGCGGCTCCGGCAGCGTGAAACGCACCAGCAGCGCAACTAACAATCCCGGTACGCCAACGACAAAAAACGCCATCCGCCAGCCGAACAGCTCATTGATTTTGCCGCCGACGAAAAGACCAAACATGACCCCCAACGGAATACCGAGCGCATAGATCCCAAGCGCCGTCGCCCGTTCATGCGGTGGGTAGTAATCGGAAATCAACGAGTGCGCCGGTGGCGAGCAGCCGGCTTCGCCAATGCCAACTCCAATGCGTGCGATCGCTAATTGCCAGAAGTTCTGCGCCATGCCGCAGAGTGCGGTCATGCCGCTCCAAATCGCGAGCGCAAAAGCGATGAGATTTCGGCGATTGCCGCGATCGGCCCAGAGCGCGAGCGGGATCCCAACGGTGGCGTAAAACGCCGCGAAGGCAAAGCCTGCGAGAAACCCAAGCGCCTGATCGGACAGTCCCAGATCCGTTTTGATCGACTGCATCAAAATCGACAATATCTGCCGATCGATAAAGTTGACGGTGTAGACCACTACCAACACACCGAGCACGTAGCGCCGGACATGAGGATTAATGGCGTTGGGCGTGCGGACGGTGGCGGTGGAAGACATACACTACTTACTCCGGTTCGCGGGAAGATTGACCCTAGCGTGCGCGCATCTAATCGCCTGACGCTTGGGTTTTAACCATATTCCAGCCACTGGCGCAGTAACGCGGTTACGGCCTGTGGCCGTTCCATCGTCGCAAGATGCCCGCATTGTTCGATGACGGCGAGCCGCGCACCGGGGACGCGGGCGGCGACCTCGGTATGCATGTCGAGTGGGGTGATGGCGTCTTCGCGGCCACAGATGAGTAGCGTCGGCAGTTGATAGTGGTGCAAATGACCGAGCCGCTCCGGCCGCTTCATGACTGCGGTGACCTGCTGAATAAAAGCCCTTGGCCCGATGGCGTCCGCCATTGCATAAACCGTATCCGTAAGCTCCGTCTCGGCTAAGCGCGAGGGATGCAAAAGCGCGGGCATCAGCAGCGTCGAGACTTCGCGAAAACGCCCGTCCTCGGCTAACGCGATTAAGTTCTTGCGTCGGGTGGTTTGCTCGGGCGTATCCGCGCGAGCGGTACTCCCAACAAAGGCCAGTTTTTCCACCCGCGAGGGCGCCTGCGCCATGATGGCATGCGCGATGATGCCGCCCATGGATAACCCGGCTAGCGCAAAACGCGGCGGAGCTTGCGCGAGGACTGATTGCGCGAGTTCTTCCATTGAACTTGCGCCGGTGGTGTCCGGCACGATGCAGTTCGCGACATCGGCAAGGTACTGGGTTTGATGCGCCCACAGGCGGTGATCGCAAAGTAGGCCGGGAATGAGAACAAGGTTGGTCATAGGGTTGCCGGGTGTAAGTCGTGGTGGCTTTATAACGCATTCCGCGGTTTCGCGCGGCCCCTCACCCGCCGCTGCGCGTCGGCCTCTCCCGCAGGCGGGAGAGGCGAATGCTTTATCCCACGCGCGGGAGAGGCGAATGCGCTATGTCGCGCGCGACAGACGCAATTGCTGTTAACCCTCTCCCGCGTGCGGGAGAGGGCAGGGTGAGGGCGTGCGCAAAATCCTGCCGTCGACCTAACGCTCGCTCGCGGTCCGACTCTCGGCCAAGCGGACATGCGATTCATGCAAGCGAGTGCCCAGCACTTGGCTGATATTGCGGTACAAGCGCGTCGCGATCCGCGGATAGAACCGTAGCCCCTGTTGCGCGCGCTTGGCGTCGAGACGCACGGTGGTGACCGGTCGCAAGGCGGTGATCGTGGCGGTACGCAGCGCGTTGGCATCGGAAAACCCAATCTCGCCAAAAATATCTCCGGGCTGGCCGCGATCGATCGGCAAGTGCTCACCGCTTTCTTCGATCGACACTTGCACGGCACCCTTTAACAACACATACATGCCGGACGATTGTTCGCCCTGCTTGAGCAGCGCTTCACCGGTTTGGAACTCCACGATGTCCGATAACAAGATGAGCTTCTTGACCTGGTACGGCGTCATCCCGGCAAATAACGGGCAACGCGCGAGTACGCTGGGGTCGATGCGCAGCCGAATCACATCCCAGACGGTGGCCAGGCGCAGGTGCTTCAACAGGATCGGCATCAATAACAGATCCGACACGGCGGCATAGACCATCGTGCCGGCCGCGAGCATGCCGAACTCCGAGACGATCCGAAAACTCGAAAACCCAAACACCGCAAAGCCGAGCGCTAACGCGACGGAGGTCGTGATGACTGGGATCGCTTCGCCGCGAATGGTCGCTTTGACCGCCGCGCGCTCATCGACGTGCGCGCGGCTCTCCGCGCCAAAGCGCGTCATCAAGTGAATGGTGTCGTCGACGGCGAGGCCAATCGCAATCGCGGCGACCATCGCGGTACCGGGATTCAGTGGCACGCCAAGCCAAGCCATGACGCCAAAATTCAGGATTATCGGAATGACATTGGGGACCAGCGCCAACAACCCGGCCAGCCACGAGGTATAGAGAAAACTAAACAGTCCAAAAATGACCAGCAGAATTAGCGCGAGCGATTGCAATTCCCCATCGATCAAGGATTCAGCCGCGCGGTTGACCATTAGATTCTTGCCGGTGATGGTGAACGTTGCGTCACCGCCCAAGAGTGACGGGAGGACAGCGTGCAGATGATCAACCGCCGCGTTTAAGCTGACGGAATCGGCGACGTTATGCCGCACGATGACACGTGCGGTGGTGAAGTCTTCTGAAACGAAAGACTGAAGCTCACTGCGTGGCATGCTCGACAGATAAAGATCGTAATCTTCCTGCTGCTTGGGGGGCTTGAAATAGTGTTTATCTCCCTGGTGCATCTCTTGGTGCATCAACGCCATCAAATCGCTCAGTGACAACGTCTTGTCGTAAAGCTTCTGCGCATTCAACAAGCGCTGCACATCGGCAATCGCGCGTAACCCGTCCACGGTCTTGAACCACGCGGGCTGCGCCGCGACCAACGTGACGCTGAAGGATTGCAAGCCGGCCAAATCATCGTGGACGCGCTCGGCATCGCGCACGAAAGCGTGCTCCGCGTGAAAGTAGGACATTGGATCGTTGTTGACCTTTAAGTCGGCGATTTGCATCCCAACCACGACCAACAAGATGACCATCGCCGCCACCACCCATTTGCCATGGCGTTCACTTAACTTTTCGACCAGACGTACAACCGCGCCAATCAAACCCCGCGGCACATCGTCGCCGGCGCGCAATCGATTCTCGCGCGGACCGAACACTTCGAGCAGCAACGGCATCGCCATGACGGTCACCACAAAATTGGCCAACATCGCGAACGCCGCGGCGATGGCGAACTCTTTGATGAGCGGGATCTCGGAAATGACGTTGGAAATGAAGCCGAGCACTGTCGTAAAGGACGTGATGAGGATGGCCGAGCCGACGTGCTTTGCCATGTGCGCAATCGCGCGAGTGCGGAGATCGGCGGCGCCGGGCACGAGTCCGTCTAGGTACGCGGCGGTCATATGAACATCTTCCACGGAGCCGACCACGATGATGAGTGCCGGCAGTATTGCGGTTAGCAATGTGATTGGAATATCCATGGCCGCCATGAAGCCCAACGTCCATAAAATGGTGAGGCCGGCCGTCAGCAAAGGAATAGGCACCACGCGTAGCGAACGCAAAAAGAAGGTAACTGTGGCGACAAGAACCAATACAGCGATTGGGACCAGTCGGGAGAGATCGGCCACCAAGCCACGCTCGATTTCGTGGCTCAAACGCGGCCAACCGAGTTGAAACATGACATCGAAATGCGCCCGCAAAGGAGCCACTTTTTGCTCGATTAGGTGAAATATCTTGAGTTCGTGCTCCGGATCAGCGGGATTGGGCGAATACCCGATGGCCAGCACGGTGGCATTGCCATCGGGTGAAATATAAGTACCGCGGATAATTGGGCTATACAGCGCATCGTCGCGCGCCGCGGCCAAGCCTTTCTCGTCCGTCGGTACGATATCGATGAGCGGCCCGGCATCGACAAAGCGGCCTTTGTCGCGAATATTGGTGGCGCCGAGCAGCGTATCGACAGAGGTAATCCCCGGTGTGTCTTCGAGCGCGTAACCAACGTCTTGTAAGGCCTTAAGGCGCTCGGTGGTCCACAAATTGTCCGCGCGTAAATAAACGAGCACGGATTGTTCGGCACCGAAGACGGCTTCGCTGGCACGCAGCGCCGGCCAGCCGGGATTGTCTTTATTGATCAGTCGCTCGTCGCTGCGATCGAGCCGCAAATTCGGCAACTGCCACACGGCGAGCACGCTCGCTAGCAGTAGCAGGCAGAGCCTAAGCCATCGGCCGCCGGCAGTGGTCACCAGTAAGCGTTCGATCATGCGCGCAAGGTTTTACGTTGTTGTTGGCGCCAATAGTAACAGCGCTTGATCTCCGCCATGTATAACGTGACGATGCAAAGCGAGCGTGATCGCATGGCGCCAGGTGAGAGGCTTCCCCTCACCCGGCGCTGCGCGCCGCCGACGACCCCGGGGGGGTGGGTTGCTCCTTTGGCGCACACAAAATGGGGTTTGTTTTTTTTACCACACCCGCGCGCGGGGGGGGGGCGGGGGAGGGTCTTCTACAATAGATACTTATATGCAGCAATCCAGCGCATTGAAACCCCTAGACTACGGTACCGAAACCGCAGCCATGCATGCTTACTGCGCCGCCGGCGCGGCGCGTGCGTACGCGCTCGGCAATCGAGGCCCGCTGCGCTTCGATATCAACGGTCGTGTGCATCCGGAGATCTTGGCCGCGTATTGGCGCTGCGGGTTCTATGTTTTCGAAGGGGTATTAAAAGCCGACGAACTCGCGGATATCGAAGCGGATTTCAAAGATATTTTGGCGCGCCTGCCGGTCGAAAAAGACGCCGTTGTTGATGCGCAGGGCCGTCCGGCGCTCGGCGCCGACTGCAAGGCCCCAACCCTGTTCTGGTCCAAGCCCTTGGGGGACCCGCTGGGCGGCACCACGCTCGCCAACGGCCGCCACCCGGTCAAGATGTTTGAACCCACACCTGATCAAGCCGCGCCGAAGGAAATCGTCTATCTCATTTTAGGGTCGTTGCAGTTCTCCGAAGCCGCCTTGCGGGTATATGGGCATCCGCAGTTGCTCGCCGTCGCCGCGGCGGTGAATGGTGACGACTTCGCGCCCTTCAATGAAGCCCTATTCATCAAAGAGCCGGGACGCGGCGCATCGGTCGCATGGCATCAAGATGGCGTCACGCATTGGGACGCGCCGGATTGGGATGAAGGCACGCACGGCTTCAATTTCATGGCACAGCTTTACGGCTGCACGCCGGAGAATGGCGTGTGGGTGGTGCCCGGCAGCCACAAGCTTGGGAAAGTCGATATCAAAGCGATGGTCGCACGCGCCGGCACCGAGCGCCTGCCGGACGCGGTACCGTTAATCTGCGCGCCGGGGGATGTGGCGATCACCAATCGCCAAACGTTGCATGGGTCGTTTGCCAACGTGAGCGACGCGTGGCGGGTGACCGTGAACTTTGGTTTTCATCGCAGGCGTTCGGTCCTTGGGGTGATGGCGGGTGGTGTGCATAACGCGCCTGCGGTGTATGACGAAGCGCGGGTCAGGGAGCGCAGCAAAGTGCTGGGGTATGCGATAGAAGCGCGCAAACAACGTTTCCCAAACGAGACGCCGTATGTCTATCACCCGCAGATCGGCCAATCGTTTTGCTGGGATGCTGCCGCGAAAGCGAGTTTGAAGGATTACAATTTGCTTGATCTGTCGATTTAGCTAGAGGACGGGTTGAGGTGTTGCCGTTGTTCAGCGCTGTCCCTCACCCGGCGCTCCGCGCCGGCCTCTCCCGGTGGGTGAGGCGAATATTGAACCCTCGCCCGCGCGAAATGCCTCCAAATCATCAACCGCCCGCGCGATCCGCCCAATAAATTCCAACGAGCTTTCTTTAGGCTGCATCCCCGGCTTATCCGCCGGTTGACCCAACGTGCCGGTCCACCAGGCCAACGCGCCGAACAATTGTTCGCGGTAATGGCGCCAGGCAAAATCGAAATGGATGAGCGGGCCGCCTGCCGCGTGCAACCGATCTAAGTAAAAGCTAATGAGCTCGCGTTCCCATGCGCGGCGGTTCTCCGTGGTGAGTGCGGTTGACAGACAGTACGCGAGATCCCGGCTCCAATGGCCACGACAAATGCACTGCCAGTCGTGCAATCCCATTTCGCCGTTCGCCGCGATGTACCAATTCTTTAAATGCACGTCGGAGTGAATGAGCGAATTGGGTAAGGTGGCGTGGCGCAGTGCGGACGCCATGGTGGCCGGCCAGACGTCTTCTTCGCGTGCCCACAAGCGTGCCGGAATGACCTGCTCCGCCATTTTGAAACCGCGCAGACAGATGCGCCGGTAGCCGGCTTCTGACGTGAAGGCGAATAAATCGTCCCAGGTTTTTAAGTACGCGAAGTCTTGCGCGAGTGTGGGACTCGCATAGTGCTTCGCGTGCAACTTTGCGAGCGAGCGCAGCTGGCTTTCGGCGCGGGCGCGCGTCATCGGTTCGTCGTGCCGGCAGAAGGTGGCGGCATCTGTCATGTCGTGCAACACGATGATTGAGTTGTAGGTGTGATCGTCGACGTTTGCAAACCAACAACGTGGCGCTTCGATATCCAACGTTGCGCGAATGCGGCGATAGAAATTGACTTCACCCGTGATGAACCCCACCAAGGCGAGTCGCAAGCGGCTGGTCAGCGTGTGCGTCGATTTACAAAACACACTCGTCGGTAAGCCTGCTGCTTTCCCGGCCTCGTTGTACTCAAGGAGAATTCGGCGGCGGCTTGAGGTGCCTTCGTCAATCGGTCCGAGTTGCAGCCCCGTGACCGCCGCCCCTGGATGCTGTTTGCACAAAATGGCGGTCAGCCATTGCGGTGTAATGGCTTCGAAATTAATTGGAATATCGTCGGCGGTGAGTGGCACGGGACGCGCACGCGCCTCGGCCTCCATGCGCTCGGCCAAAATTTCAGAGGTGCGGCGTTTCATGCGGGATCTGCGGGAACCTAATGGTGTTTGTTAGCGATGGCGGCAAAGTCCGATACTATCGCCCACCCCTGTCGCGTGCCAATGACCACTAGGAGTAATGCGTGAATTTTGATTTCGATGAAACCGAAGAGGCCTTCAGAGCCACGGTCCGCCGCTACGCGCAACAGCGCATTCTGCCGGACGCCGCGCGGTGGGATCGCGGTGAAACGTTGCCACGCGAGCGGGTGCTGGAACTCGGCGAATTAGGGGTGCTCGGCATTCGTATACCGCAGTCTTATGGCGGGAGTGAGAGCAGCTTCGTCATGGCCGGCATCGCGGCGGAAGAACTGGGGCGCGGCGATATGGTGTCGACGATTTTTCTGCAGCTGGCACTCATCGCCGGTGAGCTCATCACACAATACGGTCGTGATGACATGAAGACCGAGGTGCTACCGTCACTTGCGAGCGGGCAACGCACGATCGCCTTTGGGTTGACCGAGACTGGCGCCGGTTCCGATGCCGCCGCATTACGCACTACGGCGCGACGTGAGGGCGAGCAGTGGATTGTGAACGGCGAGAAGGCCTCCAACAGCTTGGCGGGCTCGGCGGATGATTGCATTGTCTTTGCGCGGATCGCGGGTGCGGGTGACGGCGCGAAAGGCATGGGGGCCCTCTTGGTGCCGTTGGCACGGCCTGGGGTGACACGCGAGGTTTACGACAGCGTGGGGCAAAAGGGCAGTCAACGCGGCACGCTTCGGTTTGATGACGTGCACGTGCCGCTCGCCAATCAAATTGGCACCACCGGCCGCGGATTCATGCAAGCGATGGAAGCGTTCGATTTCAACCGCGCGATCATCGCGCTGACCTGCATCGGCTCCGCGCTACAAGCCGTGGAGCAAACCATCGAATATTTGAAGGCACGCCAAACTTTTGGCAAGCCGCTCGCCAAGCATCAGGGCGTCGCGTTTCAGATTGCCGAGCATCTCACGCATTTAACGATGGCGCGCACGCTGGCGTATCAAGTCTTGTGGCTACGCGATCAAGGCCGCCCGCACACCAAGGAAGCCGCGATGGTGAAATGGTTCGCGCCGAAGGTGTCGGTTGAAGCGCTCCATGCCTGCATCGTGTTACACGGCTGGATGGGTTATGACCGCACGCTGCCGTTTGAACAACGGCTGCGCGATGTCTTAGGGATGGAGATCGGCGATGGCACGCCGGAGATTATGAAAGCTGTGGTAGCGCGGGAAGTGTTTGGGCGAGAGTTTAATTCGTTGAAGTAGCGACGCGAATTTGAACCCTCTCCCGCGCGCGGGAGAGGGCAGGGTGAGGGGCTTCGCGCAGCGCGAGCTGATACGCTGCCCCTCACCCGGCGCTACGCGCCGGCCTCTCCCGGTGGGAGAGGCGAATATGCGAACTCTTTCCTGTGCGCGAGGGAGGTGATGGTGTTTGCGCGTCTTTAGTAGAGACGCTGCCCCTCACCCGGCGCTTTGCGCTGGCCTCTCCCGGTGGGAGAGGCGAATACCTGAACTCGCTTTCCCGCGCGTGGGGAAAGCGATTTTGAACCCTCTCCCGCTTGCGGGAGAGGGCAGGGTGAGGGTCTTACAACGACTGCATCACGCGTAGTAACTCTTCCGCCGACGTGACGCCAGAACGCACCTTGCGCACGCCGCTCTCCATGATGCTGATGGAATGTTGGCGAGCATGTCCTTCCAGCGCAGCTTCGCTGGCGCCATCGTGGATCAACTGGCGCATGGGGTTATCGAACACCACCAATTCGTAAATGGCCGTGCGACCGCGGTAACCGGTACGATTGCAGCGCACGCAACCTTGCGCACGATAAACCGTCTCGCCGGCGTACTCCGCGCCGCCCATTCGCGTAGCCACCGCTTTGTCGAGCGACAATGCCTCGCGACACTCCGTGCACAACACACGAACCAAACGCTGCGCAAGTACGCCAACCAAGCTTGAGGCGAGCAAAAAAGGTTCGGCCCCCATGTCGCGCAGACGCGTGATGGCGCCGATGGCGGAGTTGGTGTGCAGGGTTGAGAACACCATGTGGCCGGTTAAGCTCGCTTGGATAGCAATCTGCGCGGTTTCCAGATCGCGAATTTCGCCAACCATGACCACATCTGGATCTTGGCGCAGGATCGCGCGCAAGCCGCGCGCGAAACTCATGTCTACTTTGGGATTGACCTGCGTCTGCGCGATCCCATCGATGAAATATTCGATCGGATCTTCCACCGTCATGATGTTGCGGCTGCCTTCGTTTAAGCGCTGTAAGGCGGCGTAGAGCGTGGTGGTTTTACCGGAGCCGGTCGGTCCCGTGACTAAAAAAATGCCGTGCGGCTTGTGAATGATTTCGTCCAGCGTGCGGGTGTTATCCGCATCCATGCCGATATGTTCAAGCTGTAGGCGGCCGGCTTGTTTATCCAATAAACGCAACACCACGCGTTCACCGTGGCCGGACGGCATGGTGGAGACGCGCACATCCACCGGGCGATTGGCGATTTTGAGCGAGATGCGTCCATCCTGCGGCAGGCGTTTTTCCGCGATATCGAGCTTGGACATGACCTTGATACGCGAGGCGACCAGCGGTGCAATCGCACCCGGTAGCGACATGATTTCTCGCAACACACCGTCCACGCGCAGGCGAATGAGCAAGCGGCCTTCAAACGGCTCGATGTGAATATCCGACGCGTTTTGGCGGATGGCATCACCGAAGAGCACGTTGATGAGTTTGATGATCGGCGCGTCGTCCGCGCTATCGAGTAGATCCGCGGGTTCGTTCAACGCCTGCGCAAGTTCTGCGAGGTTTGCGTCTGAGCCGATATCGGCGATCATCTGCTCGGAATCAGCTTGGCCCGTTTCGTACAGCGACTGCAACGAACGATCAAATTCGCCTTGGCTTACTTCACGAAGTTCGATCGGCACTCCCACCGCACGGCGCGCTTCGATAATCGCGGCCGCCGTGGCGCGCGGCGCGGCAAGCACGACCGCGCCGGATTCATTGAACGACTCAACGATGACACCGTGTTTGCGAGCGAAAGAGAAGGGGAGCTTCATTGAGGGTTACCCTCACCCCAACCCTCTCCCAGAGGGAGAGGGGGGAAGATGGAACGCTCTCCCA
>CAZKRY010000007.1:0-35370 GCA_964555355.1 uncultured Klebsiella sp. | reverse complement strand
AAAAGGTTATTGGGGGCCGCGGGGCGTAATTGCCCTCACCCCAACCCTCTCCCAGCGGGAGAGGGGGGAAGATGGAACGCTCTCCCGGTTGGGAAATGACTCGCCTCTCCCTCCGGGAGAGGCCGGCGCGTAGCGCCGGGTGAGGGGCAGCGCGTGAGAACGATGTAGCGTAAAAGGTTATTGGGGGCCGCGGGGCGTAATTGCCCTCACCCCAACCCTCTCCCAGCGGGAGAGGGGGGAAGATGGAACGCTCTCCCGGTTGGGAAATGACTCGCCTCTCCCTCCGGGAGAGGCCGGCGCGTAGCGCCGGGTGAGGGGCAGCGCGTGAGAATGATGCTGTACTACAGTTCTTCGGTAAGGACGGTAGGAAGTTGCCCTCACCCAAACCCTCACCCCAGCCCTCTCCCAAAGGGAGAGGGAGAAAACTAAGGTGCGCTCCCAAAGGGAGCGGGGGCAAATCTGGATGTGCTCCCAGAGCGAGAAGGGAAGAAATCGAATGCCGTCTCAGGGGCAGAAGGGGAAAGACGAAATCTTTTCCCATGGCAAGACGAGGAAAGATGATGTCACTCCGCCAAGCCATCGGCCGGTAACTCGGGTCCCTTCTCACGCAGGAAGAAGTGATGTTCCCCTTCTTGTTTTTGTTGCTTGGTGCGGATGTCTTCGTAGCGTTTGCCGGTAAGCGCATTGTTGGTGGCGCTATCGCGCACGATCGTTGGACGCAGAAACACCATCAGATTAGTTTTGGTGTAGTCGCTATTGGTGTTGCTAAAGAAGTGGCCGATAACGGGAATGTCCCCAATCAGCGGGATTTTGTTTTTACCTTCGCGGAGCTCATCTGATATCAAGCCGCCCAGCACGATGATTTGTTTGTCGTCCACCAGTACAGAGGTTTTGATCGCGCGTTTATTGGTGATGAGATCAACGCCGGTGGTTGCCCGATCGACACTGGAAACTTCTTGCTCGATATCGAGCCGTAACGCATCGCCCTCATTGATCTGCGGTTTGACCTTGAGCTTGATGCCGACGTCTTGCCGCTCGATGGTTTGAAACGGGTTATCCGGCGTGGTGGTGTTATTGGTGAATTGCCCGGTAATGAACGGTACGTTCTGGCCGACGACGATCTCCGCTTTCGCGTTATCGAGCGTCATTAAAGTAGGCGTCGATAAGACGTTGGTGTATTGGTCGCCGCTCAGCGCGCGCAACAAGGCCCGCAAATCCCCGGCCGAGAAGTAACCCACCGTTAAGCCAGTCAAGAAACTGGGGGCGGATTCCGCATCGAAGGGATCCGGGATCTCGCCCGAGGCCACGCCCGGAAACAGCGTGCCCGCAAAAGCGCCATCGCGCGGCACGGAGGTCTGCCATTGAATGCCGAGTTCATCCGCCTTGTTGTTTGAAACTTCCGCGACAATGCCTTCCACCAGCACCTGCGAGCGGCGAATATCCAGCTTGGCGATCACTTCTTTCATCTGCGCCATAAGATCGGGCTCTGCTTGCACGATGAGCGCGTTGGTGGCTTTGTCGGCCTGAACCTGAAACGCCTCCGAGCCTGAGCTTGGGTTCACCACCACCGGCACATTGCCTTGCCCGCCGCCACGTGAGCGCTTGGTAGGGTTGCTTGATCTATCCCCGATGGCTTGCAGTGTTTCCACCAAATCCGTGGCCTTGGCGTAACGCAGGTAGATGACTTCGATGCGCTCTGCATTTTTGACGCCAGGTTTATCCAAATCCTGAATTAAATTACGTAGGCGCACTTTTTCAGCCGGCGGCCCACCAATCAATACCGAGTTTGAACGTTCGTCGGCGGCGATGGGGGGCGCGAGGCCAGGTGCGCCGCCGGAGGCCGTGGCCAAGAGTTGCTGTAGCGTTTGCACCAACGGAACCGCGTCCGCATATTTCAGCGTGATGACCTCGATGGCATCGGCATTGTCGCGATCGAGTTCGCGCACAATCCGCATGAAGCGATTCACGTTGGCCGCGCTATCCGCGATCACCAAGGCGTCCGCGCGCGCCGTCGAGGCCAGATGCGCCTCTTGCGGCAGTAGCGGCCGCAGCACCGGCACGAGTTCCGCCGCGTTCACATAAGTGGTGGGAATGACGGCCGTGACAATTTGCTCCGAGCGGCGCGGCGCGCTATCCACCACCGGGCCTTCGCCTTCTTGGCGGGCGATAATGTCCGGCACAATTTTGATGACCTTGCCGCTGGGCACGGCCGTGAATCCGTTGACCTTGAGAACGGATAAGAAAACTTCGTACAGCGCATCCGGATCGGTGGGCGCGGAAGACACCACGGTGACTTGGCCCTTCACGCGTGGATCGATCACAAAGTTTTTGCCGGTGAGCTCCGCCACCGCGCTGATAAACGCTTGGATGTCCGCATTGTTGAGATTAAGCGTGACCGCTTTGTCTTCACCGGGCACCGGCTGAATATCAAGGCCGGCCGTCTGGGCCAGCGATGCGCCCGCAAGCCCGAGGAGCGCGCTAACCAGCATCAACGTGATGCCACGTGGAAGAGAATTACGGCAAGGGGCGCTCATTGAGATTGCTCCACCGGCGGGGGCTGCATCTGCTGTGACATGTCCGTGGGCGGCATCGATACGCCAGGCGGCATCTGGAATTGCGGCATGCCGGGGAGCTCCGGCCGGAACGGCTGCGCGCCGGCGCCACCGTCTTGAGACTCCAGGGGCAGCGCGAGTAATTCAAACTTGCCTTGATTGTCGAGCACGACTTCCAGCGGATTGATCGCGTGGAGCGTAGCAACTCCATCAACCGTGTCGCCCACACGATACTCACGCTGGTTGCCGTCCGCGGTGCGGATGATGGCGTAGGCGCGAGCTTGGTCTAGGGAATAGGCCACCCCGGCTAACGCGGCATTGAGCGTAGTGGGTGGCAGAT
Organism: uncultured Klebsiella sp.; assembly: GCA_964555355.1. GTDB lineage: Bacteria > Pseudomonadota > Gammaproteobacteria > CAIKBL01. The sequence goes on along the minus strand of CAZKRY010000007.1, from coordinate 32,478 downwards.
CTTCAACGGCGATGTCAGCAACCGGCGCCGACTCTTTCGCAGCCGCGTCTTCCGCGGCAGGTGTGCCGAATAACGGGGAATTCAGCAGCGCGCCAAAATCTTGGGGAGCTGGGGCGGATGATGGATTGGCGGCGGGTTGGGACGGTGGAATGGGGCTATCGGGGGACGGCGCCCATTGGCCTAGGTGATGGACTAACGTGAGGGCCAAAACCCCGGCGGCAACGCTTGGCGCCAAGAGCCGCAGCGCGCGCCCGGATGAAAAAGATTCCATAGTCGACAAGTCGTTAACCTCACCAACATACGCGAACACCCATCGCCTGACACGACGATCTGGCGGCTGGCCGGCAATATACCGGCCTCATACCTCTCTGACAAATCACGAAGTCGTCACAAACCTGTAAAACGCCTGTGATTTTTGGGCGTACCATGGGATACTTTTCGCCCTGCAGCACGGCTCGTTAAAGGGATTAGGCGAGACACCGACACATGATTCTTGATTCGCAACATTAAGTAGGAACCATGCAGCAGATCCTTCCAGTCATTTTGGCCGGCGGCGGCGGCACGCGCTTGTGGCCCATGTCGCGCGGCCATTACCCCAAACAATTTCTGGCGATTGAAGAGGGCGTAACGCTTCTTCAGGGAACGCTCACTCGGTTGGCCGACGCCCGCGGCAAGCTCGTTTCCCGATTTGGGACACCCATCGTTGTTTGTAACGAAGAGCACCGCTTTTTGGTGGGCGAACAAGCCCGCCAAATCGGCCTGCCGTTTGAGCGCATTTTGTTGGAGCCGGTAGGACGCAATACGGCGCCGGCGCTCACTTGCGCCGCGATGGTGGCCACGGAATCCGGGACAGACCCTCAATTATTGATGATGCCCTCCGATCATCTGATAAGAGAGCCGGAGAAATTCCGCGCGGCGGTGGAGGTAGGCAGTAAGCTTGCCGCGGAAGGGCGCCTAGTCACCTTTGGCGTGGTGCCCACCGCGCCTGAGACCGGTTACGGCTACATCCAACTTGGTACGGCGCTGGGCAAAACGGACCCACAAGCCAATGTGATTGGAAGCTTTAAGGAAAAACCCAACCTGGAAACCGCGCAGCAGTACTTAGCCACCGGGCAATATCGCTGGAATTCCGGCATCTTTTTAATGCAAGCCAGCGCCTGGTTATCCGCCATCGAGCGTTATCAACCGGAAATGCTGAAAGCCTGCCGCGCGGCAGTGCGCGATGCGGCGCGCGACGGCGAATTTATGCGCCTGCACAAAGAGGCATTCGCCGCGTGCCCATCGGACTCTATTGATTACGCCATCATGGAACGCATTGCGGCCCAGTCACCGGAAATGACTGGCGTTGTTTCCTTGGACGCCGGTTGGTCCGATGTCGGCTCCTGGTCCAGCATTTGGGAAGTGCTGCCCAAAGCCGCCGACGGCAACGTCGCGCGCGGCGATGTGTGCACGGTGGATAGCCGCAACAACTTGGTATTTGCCGAAGACAAGCTGGTCGCCATGGTGGGATGCGACGACATGGTGGTGGTGGAAACGGCAGACGCCGTGATGGTCGCACCCAAATCCCGCGCACAAGACGTGAAAGCCATCGTGGATTGGTTGGCCGCGCAAGGCCGGGACGAACGCCTACTGCACCGCCGAGTACATCGCCCGTGGGGCACTTACGAAGGCGTGAGCCAAGGCGGACGCTTTCAAGTGAAACGCATCATGGTGAAACCAGGGGCATCGCTCTCCTTACAAATGCACCATCACCGGGCAGAGCACTGGATAGTGGTGCAAGGTACCGCCCGGGTGACCCGCGGAGAGGAAGCTTTCCTGCTCTCCGAGAACCAGTCGACGTATATCCCACTTGGCGAGAAGCACAGACTGGAAAACCCAGGCACAATTCCGCTGGAAATCGTGGAAGTGCAGTCCGGGGCTTACTTGGGCGAGGACGATATCGTGCGGTTTGAAGATAAATATAAGCGGGTGTGAGAAGACGACCGTGGACACTCACCTAGCGACAGTCGTTTTCCCCCCTCTCCCTCTGGGAGAGGGATGGGGTGAGGGCCGAGCGTTTACGGATATTGATACTTAGTTTTTAAAGGTGGTTCGAAAACATCATAAGTTGCTGGATACGGTGCTCCTTGGTCGATCAGATGCATCAATAGATTTTGGAGATTTGGTTGGTTTACTTAAGGCAATGGGATTTACGTTGAGGATTAAGGGGAGCCACCACATCTTTTCCCGAGATGGTGTTCCCGAAATTATCAATATTCAGGCGATTGGACGAAGTGCTAAGTCTTAATCAAGTTAAACAAGTTAGAAACCTGGTTCTAAAGTACAAACTTACGGTAGACGGCATTGATTAAGTACGAAGTCATCATTTACTGGAGCGAAGACGATGCCGCCTTTATTGCAGAGGCACCTGAGCTCCCGGGCTGTATGGCTGACGGGCCGACATATCAAGCGGCAATTACCCAACTAGAAGTAGCGATTGCGGAATGGATAGAAACCGCGCAGGAATTGGGAAGACCGGTTCCCTCGCCGCGCGGGAGATTGATGTTTGCTTAGAACAATGATGCAGTACAGTTCAACGCATCAAGCGCGGATTGCAGAGGATCGCGCATTTTCCCCTCCCCAGTTAGGCGGGAGAGGGGAGGGCATCTTCAACAACCGTATCCCGCCAACTCTATATCGCGAATTCCGGTAGAAGAGAGCCTCTAATGTCAGCTGCCAAAGAACTGCTAAAAGAACTCATTGAAGCTCAGCCAGACGACGCAAGCCTTGATGAAATCATTCGGGAAATTATTTTCGAGCGGATGGTCGCACAAGGAATAGACGACGTGCGGAACGGTCGCGTGTTGGCGGATGAAGAACTCGCTCGCCGAATTCAAGACTGGTGAAAGTTGTTTGGACGGAAACTGCAGAGCGATGGTTACGCGACATTCACGATTACATTGCGATGGACAATGCACGTGCCGCGAAATCCGTAGTTTCCGGATTGCAAAAGAAGGCGCAACTTTTAAGTACTTTTCCAGAGATGGGCTACGTGTATAAACAAACTAAAAGGGGCAATGTCAGAGTGCTTTTGTACGGGCATTATCGTATCGCGTATGAGGCTTCGAAAACGCAAGTCACCGTGCTGGGCATTTTCCACGGTGCGATGGATATCAAGCGCTACTTGAAGCGTTGAATTACAAAGCAATTGCCTAGCTCATGCGCCTAACCCTCCAAGAACAATCCGCCATCCATACCGCCGTCAAACAGTTTTTTGGCGACAGCGCGGAAGTTTGGTTATTTGGCTCGCGCGTGGATGACAACAAAAAGGGCGGTGATATCGATCTCTACATAGAAACGGATTTGGATCAGACCGAAACTTTCAAACGTGAAATCAAAATCCGCGGCGCGTTAATGCGCCCGTTGGAAGAGCGCAAGGTTGATATCGTCGTAAAGTCCAGGAAAAGCGCCAAAGCATTACCCATTCATCAAGTAGCTAAAGACACCGGCATTCGGCTGTGAACAAAGATGTATTGCAGTTCAAGTCACTACTTGATGTATGCGATCGCCATGAAGCGGTGCTAAAGAACGCCATGACTAATCTGGAGAATTTGGGCCCGATTACTGGCCACCGAGTTGATAACCTGAATGCAACAGAGCTAATGGCCGTGGATCAATTTATTTATCGATACTGCCGATTGCAGGACACCGTTGGCGGAAAGTTGCTTCCTAAGTTGCTGCAAGCCGCGGGAGAGCCGGTGCCAAGTGAAGCAAGTTTTGTCGATCAACTAGACCATTGCGAGAGGATCGGTATTGTGCGCTCCGCGCAAGAGTGGCGGGAAGCGCGCAGTATCCGCAATAGATTTAGCCACGATTACCCGGACGCTGAAGAACGCGCGGAGAGCATCAAATCAGCGCTCACCACCGCTGAGTTGCTATTCGACACAGTGGCCAGAGTTCACCGCTTCGCGGCGCGACAGAAGCTAGGGGAGAACTAAAATGGCCACCCGTTCACTTTTTCGGCATCCACTGGAATGGACAACTTCTTTCCCCCTCTCCCGCATGCGGAAGAGCTTATGCACCTTCCTCCCTCTCCCGCATGAGGAAGAGCTTATGCATCTTCCCCCTCTCCCGCATGCGGGAGAGCTTATGTATCTTCCCCCTCTCCCGCATGAGGAAGAGCTTATGCATCTTCCCCCTCTCCCGCATGAGGAAGAGCTTATGCATCTTCCCCCTCTCCCGCATGCGGGAGAGGGCAGGGGTGAGGGTATTCAACCTACCCGACTCCAGTAATCAAAAACTAACGAAACGACCACCGAGGGAATGTTCATGAAGAACGCCATAAAACTCCTAAGCCTCATCGCCACCCTAACTGGCGCATTAGGCATGGCCACCGCGCAAGCCGCGGACGGCGAATACCTAATCAACCCGGGTGACTTACTCATTGTCACCGTGTGGAAAGAACCAGATCTCACCATGGACGCTTTAGTCCGGCCGGACGGCAAGTTCAGCTTCCCGCTTGCCGGCGACATTCAAGCCTCCGGACATTCCGTGGAAGAAGTGCGACAAGAAATCAAAAAGCGCATCGACACCTACATTCCAGATGCGGTGGTCACTGTTTTAATGAAGGAAACTCGTGGCAACGTGGCTTACGTGGTCGGCAAAGTCACCCGCCCAGGCCCGGTGCCGATGGTGCAGAACACCACCGTGATGCAAGCGCTCTCCTACGCCGGCGGCACCGCGCAGTTCGCGAAGCTGAAAGACATTCTGGTCATCCGCCATGCGGGCGGATCTCAATCCGCCTTGCCGTTTAACTATGACGCGATATTGGATGGTGAGGGATTGGATCAGAATATGGTGTTGCAGCCGGGGGATGTGGTGGTGGTGCCGTAGTAGAGCAGCCCAGGCATTTTCGAACACAAAAGATGGAAGCTTTTTCCTGGAGTCGGCTGTGGGATGGCAAGTTCCCATACTTTTCTTTGGTCGTGTTCTTAGTTGGAGTCTCGAAGGCTTTTGCTTTGGATTACAGCTGGACTCCTTCGGCTCGGAGCATGTTGAGGGTGGATGACAACATACGCGGATCTTCTGTGCACGGTGAAGGCGCAGTTGGATTCGATATGGGTGGTGGTGTAGCGCTGAAGGCTCGAGACGACTCTTTTACCTCTGAGCTTGCACCAAGATTTAACTTGCGGCGTTTCCAGATTGGGGAAAACCTTGATGCCGACGAGTATTCTGTGGCGTTCAACAATAGCTTAATTGGATCTGCCCATAGTTTGGGATTGGACTTCTCCTATGGAAGAGATTCGACGCTAACTACTGAATCGACCGATTCAGGACTCCGAAACGATGTTACTGATCGTGATTCGATTACGCTGCAGCCGAAATTTGCATGGGTACTTTCTCAAAACACCGTAATTAGCTCGTCTTTTTTGTTCAATGACGTCTCGTATTTAGATGCGGAGGCAACTGGTTATGTCGATTATAAGTACTACCAGGTTTCGCTTGGAGTAACTCACGAGTGGAACGAAGAGGTTGGTTTTTTCGCTAATTCTTATCTGAGCGAGTTCAAAGTTCCTGAGGACGAAAGCAAGACCACTGGGTATTCGGTCACGGGAGGCGTGAATTGGAAACCGCTGATTGATTGGGCGTTTACTGGCGCTATCGGATGGAACTACAGCGATATTGAGTTCGTGCGCCGTACATTTGGTGTGGTGATTGACCCACTGCCTAGAATTGCCCTCATTTCGACGCCCGCTTCTGCGTTCTCTCAAGGGCCAATCGCAAATGTCGCGATAACAAAGAAGTTTGATTTAGCCGAGGCACGATTGGACTATTCTCGGCAAGTTAGCCCGAGTGGCCGAGGGGCCCAAAGTACAGCCGACAGAATTGCTCTCACTCTTGATCGGCAACTTACGGAGAATCTGCAAGCGTCGTTTGTTGGATACACCGAAATGAGAACTGTGCAAGAAGAAGAGAGCATAGGCTTATTTAATAGCAGAATTAGAGATCTCAACCGCGATTATTCAGAACTTCGTGGAATTGTTAGATACAAGTGGAGCGAGACTATTTCGCTTGTTGGTACTTATCGATTTTCCCATCGCAAAAATACAAATCAAAATTCGAGTGATACCGCTGACGTAAACACGCTGTATTTCTCCATCGAGTACAGTGGGCTTCCTAGAGATATCTCCTGGAGATAGCGAAAATGAACTCTTTCATACAATTAAATTCGGAGATTGGAAGCGTACTAAAGAGGCGACTTCCCCTTGCTCTGGTTCTGGCTATTGCCCTTGGAGCATTTTCAATTCTTCTCGCTTTGTCACTCCCAGCATTTTTTAAATCTCGAGCTGTAATCCTAATCGAGCAACAGGAAATTCCACAGGATCTAGTTCGCTCACTAGTGACTAGTTTTGCGGATCAGCGAATTCAAACAATTTCTCAGCGAGTTCTGACTAATAGCAATTTGTCGCAGATAATTGAGAAATATGGGCTTTATTCGGAGGAGAGAGTCAGAGAACCCTTTGAGATAGTTCTAGAGGGCATGCGCGAAGATATATCGGTGACTCCAATAAGTGCGGATGTCGTAGATCCACGCCAAGGGCGCGCTATCCAAGCAACAATCGCATTCGAGCTGGCGTATGAAAGTAAGAATCCGGAACTAGCTCAGCGCGTCACAAACGAAATCGTCAGTCTTTTTCTAAACGAGAATCTAAAGCAGCGCACCGAGACATCAGAAGAGACTCTTAAGTTTTTAACATCTGAATCAGAAAAACTCCGTACTGAAGTCACGGAACTTGAGAAGAAACTGGCTGAGTTCAAGCAGGGAAACGTTGAACAACTGCCAGAACTCACCAATCTCAATATTGAGCTGATGAATCGTACGGAGAACGATATCTCCCAGCTTGATGCGCAGCTACGCTCCTTGGAACAACAGCGTGTCTATCTGGAATCAGAGCTCGCACAGCAAAAACCAAGCTCATTGTTGTTTTCCGAAACTGGCGAGCGAATCTTAGGCCCAGCAGATCGGCTTAAAGTGCTTGAGAGCGAATTCATTCCGCTGGCGGCACGTTATGGCTCAACGCACCCGGATGTCATAGCGAAACGCAAGGAAATCGAGTCGCTTAAAGCCCAAGTGGGAGGCGGCGGCGCGAGCGACGAAACCATTATGCAACTAAGACGGGCGGAGTCTGCGCTCACTGCGGCTCGGCAGAAGTATTCCGCCGATCACCCGGACGTAAAGCGCCTTGCTAAAGAAGTAGAAACCGTGAAGGCACAGCTTCTTGCTACGCCTAGCAGCAGCGCATTCGAGCAAGCGGCAGCGTCTAAGGTAGACAATCCAGCCTACATTCAGCTTCAAGCCCGCCTTGAAGCTACGACTACGGATATACGCTCTTTGCAAGGACAGCGTGCAAGCTTAAAGGGTAAGCTGCTAGATATTGAGGCCCGCATTACAAAGTCTCCGGAGGTTGAGCGGGAATACCGGATGCTTGCACGGGACTATGAGGCGGCGCAATTGAAATTCCAGGAAGTACAAGCCAAACGGAGAGAAGCCGAGCTTGCGACTAATCTAGAGAGCAAACAGCAGGGCGAACGTTTTACGCTGATAGAACCGCCGGTGATCCCGGAAGAACCCTCCAAGCCGAACCGGCTTGCTATTGGACTTTTGGGCGGGTTGATATCCATCGCGGGAGGGATTGGCTCTGGTGCGTTGGCGGAGGCGCTCGATAACCGTTTATATGGTCGAGACGGCGTGACCCGCCTATTGGGTGTTCCGCCGTTGGCAGTAATCCCAAAAATAGAAACCGCTGCGAGCCGCAGGCGTGATCTACATAGAAAGCTTATGTTTGCAGGAGTAGTTGCGGCCGCTATCTTTATGGCGTTGCTTGCGGTGCATTTCTTATTTCGCCCACTTGATGTGTTGTTTTTCCAAGCATTGAGAATTATCGGCGCGATGTAGCGCCACACCCAAAGGCAGCCAGTATGGAAAGAATTAAACAAGCTCTAGATAAAGCACGCGCAGAGCGCGAGGCGACGGGCACTGCTGGGCCAACGGCGGCTACCGGGCGCAGTATCAAGGCCCCAGCGGAGACGGAAATCCAATACTCGCAAACTAAGATTGCTCCTATTGATGCTAACTCAATGCGGGAGAACCGTGTCATATACGGAGAGCAAGATAGAGTAGGACTTACCGCTTACAAGATGTTACGAACGCAAGTTTTGCAACGAATGACATCTCGCGGATGGAATACACTGGGAATCACAAGTCCTGCGCCTGCAGATGGCAAAACCTTAACAGCCATCAATCTTGCGATTAGTTTGGCACGAGAACTTAATTACACGGTGCTATTGGTTGATGCGGATCTGCGTAATCCGAGTATCCATAAATACTTTGGAATGCACGTTGACCTAGGCATCGGGGATTACTTGCTAAACGGCGCGGCGATGGAGCAAGTGCTGGTAAATCCAAGTATTGAGCGGCTCGTGTTATTGCCAGGGCGTACGCCGGTAGAAAATTCATCGGAAATTCTAGCCTCGCCCGCTATGGGGAATCTGGTGCAGGAGCTTAAATCGCGCTATCCATCCCGGTTGGTCCTATTTGACCTCCCGCCGGTGTTGTCTGCCGATGATGCGCTTGCCTTTGCGCCCTTTGTAGATGCGTTCTTGATGGTGATCCGTGATGGAAAAACCGGCCGAACGGAGTTGGAGCACGCGATGGAAATATTAAAGGACGCGACCATCATCGGCACGGTATTGAACGCATCAGATGAAAAGATTTCCGCGTATTACTAGCAATGTACGAGAAGCACTTTGGGTTCCGTGAGAAGCCGTTCGCACTAACGCCGGATCCTTCGTTTCTCTATCTAGGTAAGAAGCACAGCATGGCGCTAACCATGCTGGAGTACGGAGTCACGAACGACGCCCCAATAATCGTAATTTCGGGCGAGATAGGCTCTGGAAAGACCACACTCATTCGACATTTATTAAACATTCTGCAGGACAACACTACGGTAGGGCTCATCTCTAATACGCATAAAGCATTTGGTGAACTAATCCAGTGGGTTGCAATGGCGTTTGGTCTGCCGTTTGAGAACAAGGAGAAAGTCGCGCTGTACGGGAACTTTGTCGACTTTCTGATCCGCGAATATGCTCGCGGTAAACGTACGGTGCTAATTGTGGATGAAGCGCAGAACATGGATGCAACAACGCTAGAAGAGCTGCGAGTAATTTCCAATATCAACGCGGATAAGAACCTGGTCTTGCAGTTAGTCTTGGTAGGGCAGCCGGAACTCCGAGACACATTGCGAAAACCGAACCTTGAACAGTTCGCGCAGCGTATTTCTGTTGATTACCACTTAGATCCTTTAGATAAACAAGAAACACGGGAATACATTGAGCATCGCCTTATCAAAGCAGGTGGGCGCAAAGATGTGATCTCCCGTGATGCTATGGAAGTGGTCTACCAGCTAAGTGTAGGCGTGCCTAGGATCATCAATTCCTTGTGCGACACCGCGCTAGTTTATGCGTTTGCAGACGGCAAGCAGAAAATAACCACCAAGCTAATGCAAGACATGGTGGCGGAACGCAAAGCAAAAGGACTTTTTGGCGCCGGCAAGCTCCAGTATGAAGCGCCATAGTTAGTCATGAATCTGCTAGTAATCGCTTGAGTACAACAATGGGACACGCTAACCCGGATTGGTGGCCAGGCCACAAGCTTAGCGTCGATGCCTACCATCGGTTGGGCGATGCAGGCGTTATTAAGGACGGCGAAAGACTCGAATTAATCGAAGGTGAGGTTTTGGAAATGTCTCCGATAGGGAGCCGCCAAGCCGGTACCGTCAGTCGTCTCGCGAGTGCATTGCGCAACCATGTTCAGGCGCAAAGCGCCATTTCAGTACAGAATCCGCGAGTGCTTTCCGACCGTGAAGAAGTTTGGTTAGTTTCCGTGGAGGACAATTCCGTCACGGTGTATTTGAACTCCGATGGGAGTAAATACCTCACTGTCGATAAATTTTCACCTGGCAATAAAGAAACCGTGGAACTGTCTTCCAAAATAGGTATGACCCTCCAAGAAGTTTTTTCGCTAAAGCCTACCTAGTCACATGCGTTCAACATAGAAATCTACAAAATCGTGAACACTCGTAAAACTAAGATAGTACTGGTTGCCGGCGCGCGCCCCAACTTTATGAAGGTTGCCCCAATTATTCGCGAGTTACGCAAACATGAAGATGTATTTGAATGGCGCTTGGTGCATACGGGACAACACTACGACCATGGCATGAGTGATGTGTTTTTTAACGAGCTGGGCATTCCCGAGCCGAACTTTCATATGGGGGCGGGTGGAGGCTCACATGCTGAGCAGACAGCACGAATAATGGTGGCATTCGAAAAGTACTGCATCGATACAACGCCCGATATTGTGATGGTGGTGGGAGATGTGAATTCCACCCTTGCCTGCTCAATCGTCGCTAAAAAACTGAATATAAAAGTCGCCCATGTGGAGGCGGGGTTACGCAGCGGTGACATGACTATGCCGGAAGAAATCAATCGGATTGTTACCGATTCTATTTCCGACATCTTCTTTGTAACGGAACCAAGCGGTGTGGAAAATCTTAAGAGAGAGGGACATCCGGAAAAGGACATTCACTTTGTGGGGCATGTGATGATTGATAATCTGTATTATCAGCTTGATCAACTTAGCCAAACGGATGTCAGCGCTTTTGAAACTGAGAAGTTAAAAAAGAAACTCGGTAAGTATGGGGTCGTGACATTGCACAGACCGGCGAATGTGGATGAAGAACAGACGCTAAAAGGCCTAATCGAAGCGCTGAGTGAGATATCGAAGACGCTTCCGCTCGTCTTTGCGATTCATCCTAGAACCGAAGGCAACATTAGAAAATTTAATATCGCCATTCCGGAGACCATAATTTGTACGCCTCCCCTTCCATATATGGAATTTTTAAACTTATGGAAGGACGCGACGCTCTTACTCAGTGATAGCGGTGGAGTACAAGAAGAAACGACGGCGCTGAAGATTCCCTGTATTACTTTGCGGGAAAATACAGAAAGACCTGTTACGGTTGAAGAAGGAACGAACTTTTTGGCAGGAACTAGTAAGGAGAAAATTGTCGATGCTTACAAGGGAAGATGGTTCGACCGCGCAAAGTCGAATGCGAATGTCCCGAGGTATTGGGATGGACAGGCTGCGCCGAGAATCATCTCTGTGCTGGCGGCGACTGCCACTTAGAGTCTTATCGGTATAAGACTTGTTACGCGCACTGGCTATATGCGTATCACTTTTGGTGGGTCAGGCGAAAACTTGCGAGATGGCGCTGCAAGTATTCAAACCCGCTTTTTATGCTTCGTTTGATTCTGGATTTGATGGCATAAGTAGCAGAGGTGAGCGAATTATCGGCACGACGCATAGGCGGCCGACGCTCTCAATCGGAAAAAAGGGATACGGACTCGATACCGGCGTTCTCAGCGGATTTGTGGAATATCCTAGCGCTGGCATATTGACCATTACATCAGGCACAGTCGAGATGTTCGTTAAGCCGAACGACTGGAACTCCGACGATAATAATTTCCATGTGTTTTTCGAGTCTCGTGGGCGAGGTGCGCTCTTTCTATATAAATACATCGAACCCGATCGAATACTGTTTCTTGCCACACAAGATCAGAACAAAGGACCATTTTTTTCTAGCGGCACTAGAACAAGATGGAAGGCGGGAGAGTGGACGCATCTCGCGGGAGTATGGAACGAAACCGGAGTGCAACTTTACGTGAATGGAAAGCCAGTAAGCAGAATCCCGTCTCCAGCGAAGTTACCGACTTCGCTAGGATCGAATTTCTCAATTGGCGATTTGTTCTGGCATACCCCTCGAACCACCAGTTCTGCAATTGACGAAGTAAGAATTTACGGAAGAGCCCTTAGCGAACGAGAGATTAGATCTCACGCGAATGGCGTACAGGATGTGAAGTACTCGGCTGATGATGGTAACTCGTATAGTGTTTTTGTAAAGGTTGATCCGAATCAAAAGCGCGCACGCATTGCTATTGAAACCGACTCTATTGAAGCCAGCGAAACAATCGCGGTAAGACCGAGGGTGCTACGCTCATCTAAAATAACGGGAGCGCAGTACGCATTTTGTGGGACTAAGGCGCAGTTTTCGATTGCAATAGATGACGAAATCGAACAGAGCCGCACCTTAGAATTGGATTTCGTTGATAAGTATAGCGGTAGATTGGTGCTCTCCCAGAAAGCAGCGATACCGTTGGCGGAGGTAATTGAGGCAGAAGAACAAGAGCGTTTGCACAGCGAAACTCACACCCGCCCACCCGAGAGTCATCTCGATAGGATTTCTCCAAACGGCCGGGAATATGACTACTCTGGAAATTCCTATCCAAATAGTATTGTTTCCTGGAAGCATGAAATATTGGCGTCGCCAGCAACGATATCGATAAAAGTAGGACCAGACTCGTTTGAGCTGGATAAGTCCAGTAGAACGATTACGAAGAAAGATGATTATGTAAAGCTGAGCGATTCGTATGTTTCTAAAAAGGGAACAGAAACTGCGCATGCGAAAGTAACAGTTGAGTCCAAAGTATTTGAAGACGGGGTCGTATCTAGTGTGGTGGCTTTTGAGGGAAAAGACGGCCCTCTGAAAAACGTGACTGCGTCCATCTCCTTCGCGGTTAAGAATGATATTGCAAAGTTTTTCCTGCCTAGTCAGAAAGGCTTCGAGAAGCGAGAAAACGTACTAATCACGGATGAGGGATTTTCCTATGAATCTGGATGGCTCCCATATATTTGGATCGGCAATGATGATGTGGGGATATTTTGGGCTTTTGAAACATCGGAAGGATGGCCAAGCGCCCTAGAGCCGGATGCGATAAAAATCAATCGCAAATCGGAATCGACTGAACTTGTGGTCACAATTGCGGAGAATGCGGGCATTCCAAATGCACCGTTCCGGTTCAGCTTTCAAGCCACGCCTGCAAGAAAGTTAACGAACGGCTGGCGTGAACTCAAACTCAGCCCAGCTGCAAATGCAACTCACGAAGTGATTTGGCCCCGGCCTGAGTCGAACTCATTAGCGCACTATGGTTATCCCGAAGCGAGTAACTCCAAGTTGTTTTCGGAACGTATAGATCGAATGGGGAACGCGGGGATTAAGCCTGTGGTCTACTTAGGCTTAACATACGTCGCAACCACTGCGCCTGAGTGGGTGAGCAATGAAGAGTCATGGTTTATGGGCGGTATCGATACGGAAAGTTCGGATGTTCGCGCTTTCGGCGGCGGTTTTGCGCAAGTGTCGCCCCGAGCCTCTACATGGCGCCGATTCATCATAGGCAAAAGCAAGAGATTCCTAACGCCTCTCGGGATTGATAGTGTCTATGTGGATAACGTCCAACCGTACGGGGCCTACGCCCCATATGCGAATCTAGGAACTATAAAAAGACCAGGAATCAAAGAGTATCCACTTCTTGCCTATCGAAGCCTTTTTGAGTCGTATAGAAATATGCTTGATGCGATTCGAATTGATTCAGAACCGTTAATAATCGCGCATACATCAAATAACGTAATGCCTTTATTGGGAGAGCATATCGACGCGACGCTAGACGGCGAACAATTCAGAGGCAAGGTAAAGGCCGATTACTATGAGTTAATTGACTTGAATCTATTGCGCGCTGAATTCTCTGGGCGACAGTTCGGGGTTATCCCGATCTTTTTGCCGGAGTTTGACAGGTCACATTCTGAGCTAATTGCGCCCACTCGTGGACTAATGGGGATGCTTCTCTTGCACGATATTTTGGTATGGCCGATCTGGTGCAACTTAGAAGAGGTCAACCGAGTAAGTTCTCAGTTGTCGAAATTTGGGTATGAAAAATCTCTTTATAATCCCTATTACAAAGGGGATTTAGGGATAGTGTCTAGAAACCCCCATGTCCTGATAAGTAGCTACTCGAAAAATGGGGAGGAGCTTTTTGTAGTTGTAAATACTCACTCGAAAGCGGAAGTCGTCAGTCTATGTGTTGCCGATGACCGCGATGTCTACGATTTTCCAGTGCAGAAAATCGTAAAAGCAGATCGAAACGGCTGTTTTTCTCGTTCGATCAATGGGCGCGACTTCGTTTTTCTCTACTCACCTTCGCGATTGTAGTTATTAAAAGAGGGAACGCCCAAGACATGCGAAGAACCACTCAGACCATGTCATCGTCGATAGTAACGTTGGCGTCTGGAGCAACGATTGGGCAGCTTGCAATCCTGGTAACGAGTCCCATCCTCACGCGAATTTATGGGCCGGATCAATTCGGCGAATACTCTTCCGTAGTGGCGATCGCGGGTTTCTTTTCTATTGTTGCATGCGGACACTACGAACTCGGTATACCAATTTGCTTTGCAAGGTCTGTCGCGCTGCGATTAACGATTGTGTCAATTATTCTATCGTCAACAAGTGCTCTTCTCTTGCTCCATTTGCTACCTGCAATGGCGGCATTCGCAGATGTCGGGCCGATGGCGAGGATTGCCGATACTTATGCGTGGGAGATATCTGTGATTATCTGGGCATCGTCAATGCTAACGATTGCGCATTGCTGGCTAACCCGCAATAGATCTTATTCTTCGGCCTCACTATCGCGCGCAGCGCAGGGAAGCGCACAATCAGTGTTTCAGGTCTTAGCGGGTGTGCTTTCTCAAGATGCCCGTACGTTATGCTATGGGCAAGTGTTTGGTGTTGTGGCGGCGCTTTATGTCGCTTCCATGAAGAACGTAGTAACCTCCGTACGCGAGATGCGGGAGGTATGGAACATTACCGGCTTATTAGCAGTATCTAGGCGGTATTCTAAGTTTCCGATTTTTTCTGCACCGTCAAGTTTTATAAATTCCGTCATTGGAAATGCACCCGTTTTAGTATTTCTAACACTGCATTCTGCGACTGCAGCTGGCCAGTACGCTTTGGCTTATCGACTCTTGCTTCTGCCATCACGGCTATTCGCTCAATCGATAGCGCAAGTTTTCATTCCATTAGCGGTACATTGGCGCTCGGCTGGCTCAATAAGAAAACATATACAAAGCCTTTTGGGGGCTTTGTTAGCGATACTCATACCCGGACTTGTGCTTTTGATGATAATCGCCCCTATGGTCTTCGAATTAATTTTCGGCCAAGAGTGGCGAATCGCTGGAAATTTCGTTCAACTCATGGCTCCTTGGATATTGTGCATGGTTATATCAACGATAATCTCGCCTCTAGTTAGCGTTTTGGAATTACAGCAGCAGGAATTCAAATATCAACTCGCTCTAGGGGGGGGGACGGTTGTTGCGGTAATTTCAGCAACAGTTTATGAGAGTCCCTATGTGACAGCCGCGTTGCTTAGCGCGTCGGGATTCGCTTTGCTGGCTTTCAAAATATCATGGTTGCTTTCAGAAGTTGGAATGGGTTTCTTGTCGCAGCTTGCCGTGTTCACAAAAGAAATATCATTTTCCCTCCCGTTAGTTATTTCAGGAATTCTCTTGAAAGATTCCAATAGTTCTTTGTCATGGGGTGCTTTTTTTGTTTGCTGCGTCTTTATTGCCACCCTTTTTTTTAACGCGAAAGTAAGAAAAGTTTTCTCCGAACTCGCCGTTCGATAAGAAATACGCTTACACGATGAACGTCTCGATATTGTGTTTCGGCTTCGAAGGCGGAATGACGCATTATGCTGAATCTCTAAGAGATGGGCTTTCGCGTTTAACCGCGACCGAACTTATTAAGTTGGGTTATAAAAAAGACGGGGAAAGCAACACTTCAGTTGATCAACGCCGTAACATCACATTCTACAAGACCGGCATTGCTCATAAGGTTCTGGAAAAGTACCGCCCAGGCTTCTATCGCGAATTCGCGACTTCCATCATCAGAGAATTCTCCCCGAGAACGGTTCATGTAGTAAATAGATTTCCATGTTTGTACGAGATGACTAAATATTTCTTAAGTCAAGGTGTAAATGTGGTTTATACCGTCCACGATGTAATACGGCACGAAGAAAGAATTACTGCAATCGGGCGGATCTATGACGGCGTATATTGGTATATACAGTTGCCGAAATTGTTAAGGTTGCCGATCATGATTCATGTGCATTCAGAGCAGCATAAAAGCGAGCTACTTAAAAGACATGGGGAGGCGGTGGGTGAGCGGATATATGTAGTGCGACATGGTGCAAATAATCCTCAAAGTATTCGAAAGGGAGAAGCGGTTCCGCGGGAGTTGCAAAAACTTGACGCTCGAAGTTTTAAGATTTTGTTTTTTGGGAGAATCGAGAAATACAAAGGATTGCCGCAACTCATAGATTGTGTGCGAATGCTTCAATTGAAAAAATCGGATGTGCAGTTAGTTATCGCGGGGGCAGGGGTAGTCGAGTACCCCTGCTCGCGCATGCCGTCAAACACTGTCTTGATAAATCGATTTATTAACGACGATGAAATTAAATCGATATTTGAAAGTGCCAATGTTGTTGTTTTGCCGTATCGAAGCGCGACACAAAGCGGCGTGATCCCTCTTGCGTACTCCTTTGGGAAGCCGGTTATTGCTACTGAAGTCGGCGCAATTTCGGAGCTAATCATGCCTGGGGTAACTGGCCTCACGGTCCCGGCGGAGAATCATGCTGCTCTTTGCGAGGCAATTGAGAAACTTCAGCGTAACCATGGGCTGTGTGAAAGAATGGGCACCGCCGCATTCGAGTTCGTAAATGACGCGTTAAGCGTGGAAAAAATAGCGAAGGAGCACTATATGGTTTATCACAACGGACTTCATTAGGTCGATAGATTCCATAATGAGCGGAGATGCTTACGTTTTTGGATTCGCTAATCTCTTCATGAGCTTACTCATGTTGTGGCAGTCGGTTCGTACGGCCAAAGGCGTGTCGGTAGTGTGGTTCATGAATGCTTATTTCTCATGGTTCTTCTTAATGATGGTTAATAACGGGCCATATGCAAGGAGTAGAGGGTTCACAGGCGAGGTTATTACGGTAACTCAAACGGCAATCAATTATCTTGCGATTTATGCTTTTGAATTTAATTTGCTTTTTCTGTTGTCGTTCGCGGTCGTTTGGGCATTGCTTCGCGGGGGTAAGTGCTCAGAAATGTGGAGTGCGTCATCCGGAGAATCGAGTGCAAAGGGAGCTATCGCTACGTTTGCTTTGTTTTTGATCGTTGGAAGTATTCTTTATTGGATAAAAATGCGCGGCGTTGGTTATCGTGGATACGTGGAATTCCAATATCAAGGATCCAATTGGCCAGCAGTATTCCTTTGGGCGTCTGCGCCGCTTGTATGCATTTTTTCAATGAAAAAGAAGTTTTTGCTCGCGGGTGTGTGCGCGACTCCTTTTTTGTTTTTCGCGTACCACCTAAATGTAAGGTCGTTCGCGCTCCTGTCTTTAATACCGCTATCGATTATCTATTTCTTTCAGCATGCGAAAACAGAGCGTCGCTTTAGTGCTGGGTCTCTGCGTCTATTCGTTAAAGGGCTCCCGATTATCTTGGCACTTGTGGCAACCAGCATGTTTGTGACGTACGAGAAGCAATCCAGGCTAAGAGGAGTGCCGGAACAAGGTCAGCTCACGGGTATGCCGGATGCCGGGCTTGTATATGGTGCGGGATTGATTTTTGCGACTGAGCTCAATGGTTATACGAACGTTGAATTCAATAGTTTGAGAAAGTATCTTGCAAATATTGCGAGTCCATTTATTAAGCTCTATTCGAAGCTCTTTTCATTTAAGGAAAAACCTATCGAGGACACGCCCGTGGTGATGGCAAGGATAATCGATGGGGTACCAAAGAATTATGAGATATATCACCACTATCCAGTTCTATGGTATTCAGATGCAGTACTCTCTTTCGGACATTATGGAGTACTCTTTGGAATACTTTGGGGTGTAGTGGCGGCGATTTGGGAGAGATTGCTTCGGATATCATGGATGGTCACTTCAATATTGTTGCCATTTTACTGTTGGCACATGTACATGTTGGTAAGGGGGGCGATCGCGGTTGCAGCGGCACCTATTTCTTATGCGTTATATGTCGCGTTACTGGTATTTATCATCGCTTTTGCGCTTCCGAACACCCTAAGACGTGAAAAAGCGCCAATTCGAAGTGAGCTTGTGCAGGACGGAACCGTACAAGATAAATTCCCAGGCTTGATGAGGTAAGTGTGACTGGAAGGCAGCGTCCGGCGATTGCGTCAGTGCCAGTCGATGTCGCGCATATAATCGGTGCCTTTGTTGCGGGAGGTGCCGAGCGCTTTGTTACGGCACTAGCGTCCGCGCAGGCGAGATCCGGTCTTAAAGTGTTGGTTTGCGCGCTAAGCTGTCGTGAAGATAAAACTACCGCAGGGGCTAAAAGTAGATTGCGGGATGCGGACGTAGAAATATCGGACGGGCCAACGATAAAGGTTGGCCTTCGTTCAATCGTTTCACTACGTGCCAGGATAACTCACTATCGTCCACGCATTATTCATTTACATACGCCGAACACCGTACTGGCGCTTGCGTTAACGTCCTTATGGCTTTCCAGGAAACAAATCGTCATACGTACGTATCATTCGACAAAAATTGAGCGCTCTCTTGCTCATACCATTGCAAATCTATGGTTGGGTAACAAAATAGATGTAGCCTGCGGAGAGAAGGTGGCTCGGTCTTTAGCAAATAGTGGCAGGACTGCATTAGTTATAACGAACGGAGTGGATTTTAATTGGGAGATAGTGAGCCTTCAGCGACGCGCGATTTCGCGCAGAAAGCTCGGTATCCAGCTGAATCGAAAAATATATGTATCAATTGGGCGCATGGCAGGCACCGCTATCGAATCGGCGCCTAAAGCACATGATGTTCTGGTGCGGGCGTGGAAAAAAACCAGACATGCAAAGGCGGAGGCTACGCTCCATCTAATCGGTGGTGGGGAGTTGGAGGGAGCGCTGCGTCATCTCGCTAACGGAGAACAAACCATTGCATTCGAAGGGGTGGTGGATAATCCGGAAGAATGGCTTTTGGCGGCAGATGTTTTTGTAATGGCCAGTAGATTTGAAGGGTTGCCGGTTGCAGCCATTGAGGCGTTAGGAACTGGAGTAAGGTGCATATTTTCTCGCATCGGACCTCTGGAAGAGCTTGGTGCTTTTAATTGTGATTGGGTTAACGCTGATGACGAGAATGATCTTGCGTTCGCGCTAGACAACGCGACATTTGGTGCTGACGTAGCAGATGTCTCTGATGTATCTAAATTCCGCGCTAAATTCGGAATCGAGCAAACATGCTTCAAGTATTATCGTTTATATGCAAGTTTATGCGCCGAAATAAATAGTAGAAGTTTCTAGTGTCCTAAAAGTTTCGAATATTCGCCGGTTAGTTTTTGGGCAACTCTTTGCCACGTATAGTTTAAGTGAACTGTGCGCTTTGCATTGTTACCTATTTCTATAAGTGCTTTAGGGTCGGAGAGCATTTTGATCATCTGATCTGCAAGTGCGTCCATATCCAAGGGAACAATAGATCCAGAGTTTGTTACTTCTACTTCTGGGAAGTTACATCGGTCTGAGATTAGTACGGGAAGTCCTGCAGACATTGCCTCTATGATTGCCATACTAAATCCTTCGTCCCTACTTGGTAGGCAGAACAGGCACGCGCCGGATAGCGCAGCGTATTTGTTACGCCCAAACAATGGGCCGGGAAAGTGTACGAGTTCGTTCAACCTTAGTTCGGTGACTAATTTTCGAGTGTAAGCTTCCGAGCCCTCGTCGGGACCGGCGATCACTAAACCAACATCTTTAATGCGCGAGGAAACCTTTTTGAATGCGGGAATTAGAATGTCCAAGCCTTTTTTATGGTGCAACCGGCTCAAAAATATTACGTATCGACGGACCGACTTTGAGATAAACCGTCCGAGTAGCGTCGAAATTTCGCTGGATTCTGTATCTTCTTCCGAGAAGACGCCGTTTGGGGCGACGATAAGCGAATCGTTCAAGTTGAGTGCCGCTAGCTGATCTCGCTCCCCTGCGTTAAGGGCATGAAGAAAAGCCGCTTTCTGAATCAATCTTCTCCACAAAATTGCGAGCGCAACCACTTTTTTTGTGCGCTTTTGCGACAGGCTCCACTCATTAAGGGCTCCGCGGGGCGACAAGCAATACGGTATCTGGAGCGATTGCGCGCATAGCGCAGCACGCGCCAAAAACGGATGCCACATATCATGGATTGCAACGATATCGAACCCGAGTAAGGCGGCTTTCAAGCTGGTCGAGTGCGCTTTTGCTTTGGGGAAGAAAGACGGGATCCCCGAATTTATGAATTTGAGGCTAATTCCATTGCTAGCTACTTTGCCGCCAAGCAAAGAACTGGCATGAGCCAAATTTGCCGGCGAATGGGGGACGATAATGGTGAGCGTATGCCCAAGCTGATGCTGAGCAAGTGCGAGGGAGGGCACGCTAAGTGCAGGACCGCCATACATTGGGTCGATGGATAGCAAAATATGCGCTATTTTCATGACAAGAATCTATGTGATTTATATATTGTCCTGCGAGCGGCAGCGCTAGAGGTACCGGAACAGGACGTTGATAGTAAAGAATATTCGGACGCAAACGACAAGAAGAACAATGAACAAAAATAGCTTAATTAAGTTAATGCGCTTCGCGAAAATGTATGGAGTTCGTCGCGCTGTATTTAAAGCACTAGGAAGGCTGCGAGCGCCGGCTTTTCTTCCCGCGCGAAAAAAAGGAAGTGATACCGCTGTTATCGGGTGTGGGCAGTATGCTTTTGCGACCATTGGATTCTTTGTGTGGAAACATCACGGGCTAAGATTTCGTTCGGTTTTTGATATCGATTCGGATGCGGCTCAAACGTTTAGTAGATTTTATCGATGCTCAGTCGTACACGATTGGAGAGATATACTCCGTGACGATAAGATAAAGTACGTTTATATCGCTTCTAATCATGCATCTCATAGCGACTATGCGGCGGAGGCTTTAGAAGCGGGGAAGTCGGTATACGTCGAGAAGCCAATCGCTGTGAGCTTCCAACAACTCCACAGACTTGAAAGCGCCGTGAAGTCGACCGCAGGCTGTATTCGCGCAGGGTTCAATCGGCCGGTCTCTAAAATGTTAATGAAGATTCGTGAGCATTTTCCGCCTGAGGAAACCCCAATCACGCTGAGCTGTTATGTGACGGGTCATCATATACCGCAAGATCACTGGTATCGTAAGCCTCAAGAGGGCACTCGTATATGTGGAAACATCGCACATTGGATTGATTTGTTTGTGCATATTGCATCTTGGAATAAGCTCGAAGACAGGTGGGAGATTAGCGTCAATTGGTCCGATGATAGTGTTCGCGACGATAACCTGGCCATTGTTCTTACTAGTGATCGCGGTGACCTCATTAATATTGTTCTGACGTCGCGTGCGGAACCATTTGAAGGTATTAATGAAACGATAAATCTACAGTGTGGTGCTCTGATAGCCAAAATTGATGACTTCCGAAGTGCGACAATATGGCGAGATGCAGAACATAAAACATATAAATGCTGGCCCAAGGATGTGGGGCACGAGAATGCGATATTGAGCCTATACGGAACAGAGCTACGAGCATGGAGAGAGGTTGTTTATTCGGCGCTTTTAACGTTGGCGATAAAGGAAATGGTTGAGAGGCGCGAGAGATTTCGGCTCTTTTCATTTTCGGGGTCGGCGGTGGACAACTAAATAAGTTGGAAAATATTGCTCAACCTATTGCAAAAATTACCTCTAGTATTAAGGAGTAAATATTTGAAAGGCATTCGATATTGCCATGAGATCGAGAACATGTTTACAAGACGAGAGACGAATGCAACATTTTAAGTATAGAGTAATGAGTAATGGGTACGTTGATGCAAAATTTGGGCGAATCCCAGCACAGTCCTCTGCCTGTACTTCGAATTATCTTGCCACTTAAAAAGTGAACTCTCCTGTGAAGCAGGTTCTTCAAGCTCTTTCGAATGGTGAGACAATTTTGGAGGAGATACCTTCACCCAGTTGTCAAACCGGTTCTATCCTAATTAAGTCGGGCCACTCTCTCATCTCCGCCGGCACCGAACGCATGCTCGTAGACTTCGGCAAGGCAAGCCTCGTCGACAAAGCCCGCCAGCAACCCGATAAAGTCCGCATGGTGCTGAACAAGATCCGCACGGACGGACTAATGCCTACTTTGGAAGCCGTCCGCAACAAACTCGATCAACCGCTTGCGATGGGTTACAGCAACGTCGGGCGGGTGCTAGAAGTTGGCGCGGGTGTAGAGGGTTTGGCGATTGGCGACCGCGTTGTCTCCAACGGCAAGCACGCGGAAGTAGTTTGCGTACCCAAAAACCTCTGCGCCAAGATTCCCGATGCCGTGTCTGATGAGGCCGCTGCGTTTACGGTGGTTTCCGCGATAGCGCTTCAGGGGATCCGGTTGGTCGCACCAACGTTGGGTGAATCCGTGGTGGTGACTGGCTTGGGGCTAATTGGACTCATTACCGTACAATTGTTACGCGCGCACGGTTGCCGGGTGCTCGGGCTCGATTACGAAGAAGACAAATTGGCGTTAGCCCGTCAATTTGGCGCGGAGACAGTTGCTCTAAAAAGCGGCGAGGACCCGGTCGCTGCTGGAATGCGCTTCTCGCGCGGGCGTGGTATTGACGCCGTCATTATCACCGCGT
Organism: uncultured Klebsiella sp.; assembly: GCA_964555355.1. Classification (GTDB taxonomy): domain Bacteria; phylum Pseudomonadota; class Gammaproteobacteria; genus CAIKBL01. The sequence continues at coordinate 9,821 of CAZKRY010000007.1, read as the reverse complement.
CTACCAAAAGCAACGATCCCGTTCATCAAGCCGCGCAGATGTGCCGCAAACGCGGACGCATTGTGTTGGTTGGTGTAGTGGGCTTAGAACTATCCCGCGCGGATTTCTATGAGAAAGAGCTAACCTTTCAAGTCTCTTGCTCGTATGGCCCTGGCCGTTATGACTCATCGTATGAAGAGCAAGGCCAAGACTATCCGTTTGGATTTGTGCGATGGACGGAGCAGCGCAATTTTGAAGCGGTGTTAGACATGATGGCGGACGGTAGGTTGGATGTTATGCCGTTGATCAGCCATCGCTATCCATTGGAAAAAGCAGCGGAAGCGTATCAGTTACTGGCGGAACACAAGCCGTGCCTTGGCATCCTGCTCCAATATGGAACCAATGGCCAAGTCGATTCCGGCGGCCCGCAGCACCGGACCGTACAAGTTACTCCTCCAACCCAACACCCCGCTGGCGCCGCGGTCGTTGGGTTTATTGGCTCGGGCAATTACGCGAGCCAAGTGCTTATTCCTGCGTTTAAGAAAACGTCTGCTCGCTTGAAAACGGTGATTTCGGCGATGGGGGTTAGCGGCGTTCATGCCGCCAAGAAGAACGGCATTGAAGAAGCGGGAACCGATTATGAGCAATTGCTCGCGGATCCGGCAATTACGACGATAATCATCGCCACTCGCCACGATGCACACTGCAAGCAGGTGTGCGCGGCGCTCCGTGCCGGCAAGCATGTGTTCGTGGAGAAGCCGCTCGTAATATCGCGGCCGCAGTTGCAGGATATGCAGGACGCAATTGCTACGGCTTCTAGCGATCGCGCGCCACTTTTGATGGTGGGATTCAACCGTCGTTTCGCGCCTCAAGTTGTGGAAATCAAGCGCTTACTAAGCGGTATAAGCGCTCCTAAATCCTTCATTATGACCGTCAACGCAGGGCATATTCCTGGCGAACACTGGACGCAGAGTCGCGCGGTGGGCGGCGGACGGATTATCGGCGAGGGCTGCCACTTTATAGACTTGCTTCGTCATTTGGCGGGCGTTCCCATTATTGGCTTTGATGCACAATGCTTGGGCGGGGAGAATTACCAAGACAATGCCACCATTGTTCTCAAATTTGCGGATGGCTCATCCGGCACCATCCACTACCTCTCCAATGGAAACAAGTCTTTCCCTAAAGAGCGGCTGGAAGTGTTCTGTGGTGGCGCGATTTTGCAGCTAGATAATTTCCGGCGCCTGCGCGGATTTGGATGGAAGGGTTTCAGTAAACTTAACCTATGGCGGCAAAATAAAGGCCAGAATGAGTGCGCCAGGCGGTTCATTAGCGCGATTGAGAAGGGCGAACCAAGCCCCATTCCTGTCACGGAGTTGATCGAGGTTGCGGCAACCACCATTGCAATTGACGAAGCGTTGCGCGGCCAGTAGCCAATAGGTGCGACGATGCGTCGATTATTGCTAATGGTTTGTACCGTTTGGCATCTCCGCGGTTCGCAGATCCTTTATCAACTTTTATATCGACTGATAAAGCCTCGAATAATCTCACGCATTCCTGCACCAACTCGGCGTGAGGACACAAGGCAGATTACCGCACCTCTGGCGTGCGCGGTGGATGTCATCTCACCAGCGGGCGACTTCCGATTTTTAAATCGCACGAGTCGGCTCGAGTTAGAGAGCATGGACTGGCGACAAGCAGACCTGCCCAAGTTGTGGCGTTACAACCTGCATTATTTTGATTATCTCAGTTCGGAAGTATTGCCGCCTTCTAGCAAGCGCTCGCTGGTTGAGAGTTGGATAGCCAATAACCCACAAGGCTCAGAGGATGCGTGGGAACCGTACACCATCTCGCTGCGCGTGGTGAATTGGATTAAGTATTTTCTGGGAGAGGGTGCTTCTCAACCTCCGTCGCACTGGCTGGAAAGTTTAGCGTGTCAGGTACGCTGGCTCGCTCGACGGCCGGAGTACCACTTGCTTGCCAATCACTTGTTTAAAAATGCGGTAGCACTAGTTTATGCCGGCGGTTACTTTGGTGGACCAGAAGGCGAAGCTTGGTTCCACCAAGGATGGAACCTTTTTCGACGAGAGCTTAATGAACAGATTTTGTCGGATGGGGCGCACTGCGAGCGCAGTCCGATGTATCACGCCATTGGAGTGGTCGATTGTTTGGATGTCTACAACCTTCTCGCTGCCAATCCTCAACTAGTGCCCTCCAGCGAGTTAGATGAATTAAGAGATACGATAAGAATTCAGCTCGCATTTCTTATGGACGTCACACTGCCTAATGAGAGCTACGCGCTACTTAACGATTCCGCCAATGGAATCGCGCCAACCACCAGCCAAATATTGGCTTACGCGGAAAGATTGGGATTTGATGCGCCGAAACTTGCCTCCCCTAGAACAATTAACAGACCGCAATCAGGCTATTTTGGATACGTTGGACAAGAAGACTATTGTTTATTTGATGGCGGGGAAATCGGGCCTGATTATCAACCAGGGCACGCGCATTGCGATACGTTGAGCTTTGTGTTGGTACTTGGCGGTGTGCCTGTCGTGGTGGATACCGGCGTTTTTGATTATGAAATTTCTCCACAAAGGAATTACTGCCGGTCCACGCAAGCCCACAATACGGTCATGCTCGATAGACAGGAGCAATCGGAGATATGGGGCGCATTTCGGGTGGCGCGGCGCGCCAAGCCGCTGCAAATAGAGTTTCGCCCACGCGACGACGGATTCGATTTCGAGGGCATGCATGATGGCTATTTGCGGCTCAAAGGTTCGCCGCTACATATGAGGAAGGCTCACTGGCAATCCAGCGGGCGCCTGGAAGTGAAAGACACGGTGCTGGGCGCTGGCGTGCATATTGCGGAGAGCTTTCTGCATTTCCACCCGGATTGTACGGTGGAACTGGTGGAGTCCCGGGCCATCGTGAAGGGGCCATCGGGGATGCCGGTCGCTGCAATACAGGTCGATACGTCCGGTGCAATTGCGCTGGAGGATGGCCAGTACTTCCCGGAATTCGGGAAGGCGCTCACAAACAAGGTGCTAAGGATTACGGTCAAAGGCAGACTTCCGCTATCGTTTGGTTTCGTCATCGAGAAATGGCCTCAGGGAACTCCGCAATGAAGCCATCGCACCGGCAATGTCGGCTAACGGGACTTGGCTAAATGCATATCTTGTTCCTGTCGCATTACTTCCCGCCGGAAGTAAATGCGCCAGCCTCCAGAACGTTTGAGCACTGCAAACAATGGGTCAAAGCGGGCCATCAAGTGACGGTAGTCACCTGCGCGCCTAATCATCCGCGCGGGAAGGTATACGAGGGATACGCCAATAGACTCCTCTCCCGTGAGGAACAGCAGGGAATCAAAGTCATCAGAGTCTGGACATATGTAACGGCTAACGAAGGTTTTCTAAAGAGAACCCTCAATTACGTGTCGTACATGATGGCGGCAATTTTGCTAGCGCCCTGGTGCGGCCGCGCGGACGTGGTGATCTCAACGTCTCCACAGTTTTTCAATGGGCTCGCGGGGTTTTTTGTAAGCCGGCTAAAACGCGCACCCTGGGTTTTGGAAATCCGCGATTTGTGGCCGGAATCTATTTTGGCAGTGGGTGCGATTAAAAACCGTTATGTCATCAAGGCACTAGAGCGACTGGAAATGTTTGCCTACCGGAAGGCGAACGCCATTGTCCCGGTGACCAATGCGTTTAAGCGCTACATGACGCAAAAGGGCATCGCGGAAAGCAAAATTACGGTCATTAAAAACGGTGTCGACCTAAGCTTTTACGAACCCGTGCAAGATACGCATGGTATACGTGCGGAACTGGGTCTCACTGGCAAGTTTGTGGTGGCCTATTTCGGAACGCACGGCATGGCGCACCACCTGGAAACGCTCTTCGAAGCAGCCCAATTGCTTAAAGATCAGCCCGAAATCGTGTTCTTGTTAGTGGGCGATGGGGCGGAGCGCGCGCGCTTGGTGAATCTTAAAGAATCGATGAGCTTGGCCAATGTCATGATGCTAGAGCAGCAACCAAAAGCACGAATGCCGTTACTTTGGGGCGTATGCGATGTAAGCGTGGTGGTCTTGCGGAAATCCGAACTTTTCAAAACCGTCATCCCGTCAAAGATATTTGAGAGCATGGGAATGAAGCGGCCAATTTTACTGGGCGTGGAAGGTGAAAGCGCGGAGATTATCGAGCAGGCAGGCGCTGGGTTTTCATTCCCTCCGGAAGATAGCCAGGCTTTAGCAGAGCATGTGCGTGTATTGTCCAATGATCCACGGTTATGCACGCATTTGGGGGAGCAGGGTTACCGGCATGTTAAAGAGCACTATGACCGGGCAAGACTCGCGCAAACGTATCTGGAATTACTGGCGGACAATGTTCGGCATCATGCACCCGGCCTGTTAGAGTAGCGGTAATCAATACACGCATATTTTCATGGCGATAAGTTCCGCAATCTCTGAAAGCGATACCCGTTGGCGGGAAACCGTCCCTACGTCAGCTGCCTTAGTACTGGGAATCATTGGTGCGGTCTTGCTCTGCTGGCAGGGCGTGCAAAACATGACCGAAGTCTGGTTCGGTCGCGAAGAATACAGCCATGGCGTATTGATTCCGTTTATTGCGCTTTACCTCCTTTGGCAAAAAAAGCATGAGCTCGCAACGCTGCAATTTCAGGGGGCGTGGCTGGGATTTGCCGTTACTTTGTTAGGGCTGTTTGTCTTTTACGCCGGAGAGCTCAGCACACTTTTTGTACTGGTGCAGTACGCTTTTTTGGTGATGCTGTATGGGCTGGTGTTGAGTTTCCTCGGGTGGCGCGCATTCGTGGTGGTGTTGGTGCCGCTTTTGGTGCTGAGCTTCATGATCCCACTGCCTAATTTTCTCTATAACAACCTGTCTTCCAAGTTGCAGCTGCTGTCTTCCGAGATCGGGGTGGCGGTCATCCGGGCGTTTGGCATCAGCGTCTATTTGGAAGGCAATGTTATCGATCTGGGAAGTTACAAGCTGCAAGTGGTGGAAGCCTGCAATGGTTTGCGTTACCTCTTCCCGCTCATGACGCTGGGATTCATCGTCGCTTATCTCTATCGTGCGGAATTTTGGAAACGCTCTCTGATATTTCTATCCACGATTCCGATTACGGTGCTGATGAATAGCTTCCGGATTGGCGTGATTGGGGTGATGGTCAATCGCTGGGGCCAATCAATGGCGGAGGGATTCCTCCACGATTTTGAAGGCTGGGTCATCTTTATGGCCTGCTTCGCGGTATTGTTTGTCGAGATGTGGCTCTTAATGCGAATCACCGGCGACAAGCGTCCGCTTGGTGCAGTATTTGGCTTGGATGCGCCACCTGCATCCACTGCCTCCCGGGACGCCGAGACCACAATCCTGCCACGGCATTTGCCTAAGCCGCTCATCGCCTCCGTACTCGCATTAGCGGTGGCATTGGTCTCTACGGTCGCCATCCCGGAGCGCGAGGAAATTCCGCCGCCGAGAACTGCTTTCGCGGAATTCCCGTTGGAAGTAGGGCACTGGAAAGGCCGGGCGGAAGAACTGGAGCAGATTTATATCGACGCGCTAAAGTTCACCGATTACGCGATGATCAATTATCAAAGTAGCGATGGCGATATCGTTAACTTTTATTCCGCCTATTATGAGTCGCAACGCAAAGGCCAATCTGTGCACTCCCCGCGTTCATGTATTCCCGGCGGGGGATGGGAAATCCAATCGCTAACGCAAATAGAAGTGCCTGACGCGCGGATAGGGGGGCAGACATTACATGTAAATCGCGCACTGATCAGTTTTGGGGACCAAAAACAGATGGTCTACTATTGGTTCCAACAACGAGGGCGCTCCCTCACCAATGAGTACCTGGTGAAATGGTTCATTTTCTGGGATGCCATTACACGCAATCGTACCGATGGCTCGCTAGTAAGGCTGACAATCCCCATGCGGCCCGGCGGTAACGTTGAGGATTTGGACCGCGCGCTCGGCGAATTCGCAAGAGATATAAGCCCGGTCTTGTCGAACTATATCCCTAACTAAGTAGCGGATGCTCGCGACTTTCATCTTCATCGTGGCGATGTTTATCACGATGGTGCTAATCCCACCGTTAATGAAGTCGGCCGCGCGCTTTTCGTTTATAGACGTCCCTGACGAACGCAAAGTGCACAAGTCGCCTATCCCACGGGTTGGCGGAATCGCGATGATTGCGGGTGCGGTGACGCCCATCCTAATTTGGGTACAGCAACCGAGGGACGTCATCGCTTTTTTGCTGGGCGTAGGGGTAATACTGGGATTCGGTGTATGGGATGACCGCCGCAATCTCAATTTCCGTTATAAGTTCTTCGGCCAAGCGCTGGCAGTCGGCATCGTGGTTTTTTACGGCGACATTTACATTAAGTATTTGCCGCTGTGCGGGCTGGACCCTATTCCTTACGGTGTGTCAGTACCGCTTACTTTTTTCGCCCTCATGGGGATAACCAATGCCATTAACTTGGCGGATGGGCTCGATGGGCTTGCCGGCGGTACCACTTTTATTTCCATGGCCGCGCTCAGTTTGTTGGCCTATCTCGCCAAAGATTTTACGGTGCTGCTACTTTCTACCGCGGTGATGGGGGCGATTGTCGGTTTCCTGCGCTTTAACACTTTTCCCGCGCAAATATTCATGGGCGATGCGGGTAGTCAATTTCTTGGATTCTCCGCTGGCGTGCTGGTCTTGCTGCTAACCCAAAAAGGCAATCCGGCATTAAGTGCGGCCATGCCCCTGCTGCTTCTAGGGTTGCCGATTTTAGATACGTTTATCGTGATGGGGCAGCGGATATACGAGAAGCGCTCGCCATTTTCCCCGGATAGAAACCATATCCATCACAAATTAATTTCGCTTGGCTATGACCACTACGAAGCGGTCGTGCTTATCTATGTCGCGCAGACTGTGCTGGTGTCCGCGGCAGTTTATTTTCGCTATGAGTCCGATGTGTTGAATCTCATGCTATTTGGCGGATTTTCGCTGGCGACTATTTTGCTTTTCCAGGCGCTAAGCCGCGCCGGTTGGCGCGCGCATAAGACAGATAGTAATGCCTCACCATCGTTACTGGCACGCTCAATTCGGCGGGCAAAAGATAGCGGGCGAATCACAACTATCTCACGCGCGTTCATCGCGATGTTCCTGCCGGGTTATGTGCTGTTTGCAATCTCTAATGTCGATTCGCTCCCTTACGACGCGACGCTCACCGTGTTTGTGATGCTCGCAGTCGCGATCGCGTTGTTAGTGCTCTACCGGGAGCGCCGGGGCATGACACTCATTGAGCGGCTGATTATCTGCACGACTATTACCGCATCAATGTATTACTACATTGCCGCGCCACACCGCAGCGTTGCTCTGGTGAGTATCGAGAACGGTTTTTTTGTATTGTTGATGCTCGCAATCATTGCGTCATATCGATTTGCCAAGGGGAATGAATTTCGCGTGACTCCCATGGACTTTTTGGTGCTTTTTGCGGTACTTATCGTTCCTAATATGCTTGGCGAGGAACTAGTGGCCGGTGATATTGGAGAAGTAGCCGCCAAATCAGTGTTGCTTTATTACGCGGCGGAAATGCTGATGTCCCAGACAAAAAATAAAGAACTGGGAATTAGGCTCGCCTCTGTCGCAGTGCTCGGGGTGTTTACCGCGCAAGCCTTGTGGTAGACGTTGGGTCTGTGATGCGTGGTTACGCCCGTACGCAAAATGGCGATTATTAGAGAGTGTTATGTCAAAAATTGCCCTAATAACCGGCGCTACTGGACAAGACGGCGCGTACTTAAGCGAATTCCTTCTGAAAAAAGGCTATGAAGTACACGGCCTCAAACGCCGCTCCTCTAGTTTCAACACCGGACGTATCGATCATCTCTACCAAGATCCGCATGAACGTAATCGCCGTTTTGTGCTGCACTATGGGGACTTAACGGATTCCACCAACCTTATCCGCATCATGCAGCAAGTGCAGCCGGATGAAATTTATAACCTGGCCGCGCAAAGCCACGTGGCGGTCTCCTTCGAAACCCCGGAGTACACCGCGAATGCGGATGCCGTGGGCACGCTGCGCTTATTGGAAGCCATCCGCATTCTAGGATTAGAGAAGAAGAGCAGGTTCTATCAAGCTTCCACCAGTGAGATGTACGGCAAGGTGCAGGAGATCCCGCAGAAAGAAACCACGCCTTTTTACCCGCGCAGCCCTTATGGCGCGGCCAAGGTGTACGCGTATTGGATTACGGTGAACTATCGAGAGGCGTATGGATTATTCGCCTGTAATGGCATTCTCTTTAACCATGAATCGCCCATTCGCGGGGAGACTTTCGTCACGCGCAAGATCACGCGCGCGGTTGCGCGAATTAGTCTGGGCTTACAAGACCGCCTCTATCTTGGCAATTTGGACGCGCTCCGCGATTGGGGCCACGCGCGCGATTACGTGCAAGCCATGTATTTGATGCTGCAACAAGAGGAACCGGATGATTATGTGGTGGCCACCGGTAAACAAATCTCTGTGCGCGCGTTTGTGCAAGCAGCGTTTAGGGAGGTGGGGGTGGAGATCGAATGGCGCGGCAGCGGTGTCGCGGAGCAGGGCGTCAATGCGCAAACCGGTCAAGTGTTGGTGGAAGTAGATCCGCGCTATTTCAGGCCCACGGAAGTGGAAACCTTACTGGGTGATCCCAGCAAAGCGGAACGCAAGCTCGGTTGGCGCGCCACCACAACGTTAGAGCAAATGGTGCGTGAAATGGTGGCGGAAGATCGCCGCGACGCGGAGAAAGACGAGTTCTGCAAACGCGAAGGGTTCCGCGTATTCGATTATTTTGAATAGTGACGATGAGCGCGCCAATTAAAGTGTTGGTGGCGGGTGCGCGCGGCATGGTGGGCTCGGCCATTGTGCGCGCGTTAGCCAAGAACCCCGCGGTGCGGATCCTTTCGCCTTCGCGCCATGAGCTAAACCTTCTGGATTCCCACGCGGTGCATACCTACCTACGGGAGCATAAGCCACGGCAGGTATACATCGCGGCAGCCAAGGTTGGGGGAATTCTCGCGAATAACTCCCGGCCGGTGGAGTTTCTGCACGACAATCTGCTCATTGAATGCAATCTGATTCACGCGGCATCTGAATGCGACGTAGAAAAACTCCTTTTTTTGGGGAGCACCTGTATTTATCCGAAGCTCGCACCGCAGCCGCTCAAAGAAGAATACCTTCTCACCGGTCCATTAGAACCCACCAATGAATGGTACGCGATTGCCAAGATCGCCGGCATTAAGCTTTGCCAGGCGTATCGCCAGCAATATGCGCGTAATTTCATCGCGGCGATGCCTACCAACCTCTATGGGCCCAACGATAATTTTGAGTTGAGCTCATCCCATGTGTTACCTGCCCTGATTCGCAAATGCCATGAGGCAAAGGTTAGCAATGCCCGCACGGTGACTATTTGGGGAACGGGTAAGCCACTGCGGGAATTCTTGCACGTGGACGACTGCGCCGAGGCCTGCGTGTACCTGATGGACCACTATAACGACGAGGGCATCGTCAACATCGGGGTGGGACAAGACTTATCGATCTTTGAATTGGCGCGGCTCGTTAAACGCGTGATTGGTTTCCAAGGTGATTTGGAATTCGACACCAGCAAACCGGATGGCACCCCGCGCAAACTGGTGGATGTCACGCGAATAAATAACCTAGGCTGGCGCGCGCGAATCGATCTTGAAGATGGGATTTCAGCGACGTATGAGTGGTTCAAGGAGAATGTCGCTTGAGCGGTGGAACCCCTCTTAACCCTCTCCCGCTCGCGGGAGAGGCAAATGCGAAGCCCCTCTCCCGCTCGCGGGAG
>CAZKRY010000006.1:0-336176 GCA_964555355.1 uncultured Klebsiella sp. | reverse complement strand
AACGATTTCCGCGCACGGCGGCCCGAACCCGGCGAGCGGTTACAGTCTCATCGATGCGGCCAACTTGGCGGATGCGCACAAAAAAGCGCAGGGCTGTCCATTACTACAAGTCGGCGGCACGATTGAAATCGCGCAAGCGATGGATATGTAAAGTTAGACCCGCCGACCGGCGCGTTGAGGCACTACCGCGCGCAGGCAAAATCACCGGCTGCGCTACCGGCCGCGGACCCAGTGGCGAAGCAAGCGGTTAGTAAGTAGCCGCCGGTTGGGGCTTCCCAATCGAGCATTTCACCGGCGAAGAAGACGCCGGGACGCGCGTGGCTCATTAGCCGCGCATCGAGCCCGTCAAAACGCACGCCACCGGCCGTACTAATCGCATCCGCGAGCGGCCGCGTGGCGGTCAGCGGGATTGGTAGTGCTTTGATGAGACCGGCCAAACGATTTGGCTCGTCGAACGCTGCGCGCGGCGCCACCTCGTGTAACAGTGCGATTTTGACTGGGCTTAAATTGGCGAGTCGCTTAAGTTCGGTGGCGAGTGACTTTTTGGGACGACGCGTTTCAAGCAGCCGCACAAGACGATCCAGCGGCAAATCGGGGGTTAGATCGAACCAGACGCGCGCGTGGCCGCGCTCGAGCGCTCGCCGTACTTCAGGAGAAAGTGCGTAAATAACGCCCCCTTCTAGACCATACGTCGTTACCACGCACTCGCCGCGCCGAGGCGATAACTCGCTCCAGGCGGCAAGCGGTTTCAGTGGCGCGCCGGCAAAGCGCTCGCGGAAGTAAGGCGTCCAGGGAGATTCAAATCCGCAGTTACTCGGCTGGAGCCGATTGAGCGGCAATCCGGCTTTCTCCAGCACTTCAGCCCAGCACCCATCGCTGCCGAGTCGAGGCCAGCTCGCGCCGCCGAGCGCAAGTACCAGTGCCTTGGTAGAGACCCGGACCGCACCGCTTGGGGCGTCCAACAAAATCTCTGTCGAATGTTCGCCAAAGCCGAGCCAGCGGTGGCGCAGATAGAAAGTAACACCTTGCGCACGGAGCCGTGCGACCCATCGCCGCAGAAGAGGCGCTGCCTTGTAGTCGTGCGGAAACACGCGACGGGAGGTTCCGACCACCGTCGGCACACCCAAGTCGTGCGCCCATTCGCGCAGTTTCGCTGGCGAGAAGCGGTTCACAAAGGGCACCAGGTCGGTTGTTGAGTAGCGCGCCAAAAACTGCGTAAGCGGCTCGGCATGCGTCAAATTAAGGCCGCCCTTGCCCGCGAGCAAAAATTTGCGGCCGACCGAGGGCGATTGATCGAAGAGCGCGACTTTCGCACCGCGTCGTACCGCGGCTTCCGCCGCCATCAATCCGGCTGGGCCGCCGCCCACGATCGCGACATCAATCGATAACGCGTTCACCCGATGCCCAAATCGCCCAGGTAATGGCGCCCACGACATTGATCGCCGCCGCGACTACAAAGGCCGTGTCATACGTGCCCGTGGTATCGATGAGCCAGCCGGTTATGACAACGCCAAATACACCAGGCAGCGTTCCAAAAGTATTCGTGACCCCCATCAAGACATCGGCGTAGCGTGGCGCAATGTCGAGATGATTGGGGGAATAGCCAGCCCAGGTAAACGCCATCGTTCCGAGCGCGCCGCACATTAACAGGACAGCAGTTTCCGGACTGCTCGCACCACGTGCGCTGAGTAAAAAAACAGCTGAAGCCAGCATTCCGCTGATATGCATCAACTTACGCACGAAGGTGGTCGACACCCCGCGCTTGATAAGCATGTCCGCGAGCGCGCCGGCGATATTTGCCATGACGAACATCGTGAGCCAAGGCGCTGCGGAATAGAGGCCCGCGTTTTGGATGCTGAGATGTTGAACATCGCGGAAATAGCTCGGCAGCCACGACAGCAACATATAGAAAGCCCAGTTCGAGGCAAAATGATTGAACACCAACACGAGCACCGCGGGCGTCGTCGCGAACAGTCGCCAAGGGACCTCGGGAGCGGCGGTGGTGGCTTGGGCAAGCGGCGCTAACAGTGCCCGCTCCGAATCACTGATAGTCGGGTGCAGCTCGGGCGCGTCATAGATCGTGTTGAACCAAAATATCGCCCACACAAACCCTAACAACCCGAACGAATAAAAAGCCATCGGCCAGCCGTGATGGGTCACGATCCAACCCGTCAAGCTAAGCGCGCACAACGTTCCGAATGGGATCGCGCTGGCGAGCAGCGTCACCGCGCGTGACCGCTCGTGTGGCGGGATCCAGCGCCGATAGAGCGTGTAGCTTGCCGGGAAGGTGGCGGCTTCGCCAAGCCCCAACGTGAAACGCGTAACGAGTAACAAGATGAGTGACGTGGTCGCCGCGAGCGGCGTTAGCAACGTGAACGCCGACCACCAAACCACGGCAAAACCAAGCACAAATCTGCCGCCAATACGATTGGCGAGCCAGCCGCTCGCCACCTGCAGCACGATATAGCCCATGAAAAACGACGAGAGAACGAGACCCTTGGTGGTATCACTCCAGCCGAACTGTTCTTTCATGGCGACCGCCGCCACCGACATGTTCACGCGGTCGAGATAACAAATAAAAACCGCGATAAAACACATCAAGACGACGCGATAGCGGATAGGCCAGCCGCGCGCCGCCGCGGTGCCGGCTGCGCGCGGCGTGCTTACCATAGATTCACCATGTGATAGTCGCTTCCAACAGTTGCTTGCGCGCTTCCCAATCCGGCAGGACGGCGCTGAGTAGCCGATAGAATCGTGGCCCGTGGCCGCGATAACTCAAGTGGCATAGTTCATGGAAAATGACGTAATCCAGGCATTCCGGCGGCGCTTGAATCAATACCGTATTGAGTGTCATGCCGCGTTCGCGACACAGGCTGCCCCAACGCGAGCGCATCGCGCGGATGCGCAAATGCGGCGGCATCGTTTGGGCGAATCGAGGATGTGTCATGCAACGTGCCAAGGCCAGTGGAAATTCGAGCTTGGCATGGGTCGCGTACCACCGCGTCAGTGCCGATTCGACCGTGCGCGGGTCGGCCGCGGCGAGCCCACCGACCACCAAGGCATCATCGCTCAAGTAAACTTTCGAGCCTTGCTGCGGGCGCAGTGTCAGCCGGTACGCCTTGCCCCGATAAAGGTGAAATTCGCCGTCGACGAATTGTGGCGCCGGTCGCGGCAGCGGTAGCTTCTCGAAATTGGCGAGTTGTCGGGTGATCCAGCGTCGGTGACGCGCGACATAGCGCGCCACGACTTCGTCCGGGCAAGCCAGCGGCGCGCGAATGACTACCCGCAAATCGCGATGCACCTCAAGCCCCAAGGTGCGTCGCCGTGGGCTGTGCAGGACTTCGAATTCCATCGGGTGCGGCACATGACGCTTAGGCACTATGTCGAGCGGCCGTGGAGGGGATTCGAAGTCAAGCGCGAGCTGCGTCGGAGTGGCCATGGGCAAAAGTCTGTGGCACCTGCCCGTCGATGTCCAGAACGTTACAATGCGGTATGCCTGCCACACGTACCACTGGCCAAGAATTCACCACCGGCGGTTTATTGCTATTGAGCGCGACGCTCGGCTGCGGCCTCGGCGCCTCCTCGCTGGTGTATTACAGCTTTGGCGTCTTTATCGAGCCCCTACAGGCACATTTCGCTTGGACCCGCGGTGAAGTAAGTGCGGCGCTCTTTTATGGAAGCTTCGGCTTGGTGCTCGCTGCCCCATTGCTTGGCTGGTGCATCGATCGGGTTGGGCCGCGCTTCGTCGCGCTCTGCGCAATCCCGTGCTTCGCGGGGATCTTGTACGTCTTGAGCCGCTTTGAAGGTCAGCTCACGACGTTTTACGCGCTGTTTTTTATCACGGCGGCACTTGGAAGCGGAACAACGCCGATTCTGTACACGCGCGCGGTCGCCGGGGAATTCGATCGGGCGCGCGGACTTGCGCTCGGCATCACGCTCGCGGGTCCGGGAACGGCCGCGATAGTACTCCCGCCCTTCATTCTCCGGACAATTACAACACAAGACTGGCGACACGGATTTGCAACGCTCGCCGTCCTTGCGCTTTCGCCATGGTTATTGGTTTGGTGCTTTTTGAAGCCCCACCCGCGCACCACACGGCTTGCGGATGCGGGGTATCCTGCATCCCCGTCCGGCATGAATCGTGCCGAGGCGCTTCGAACACGCGAGTTCTGGACGATTGTCCTCGGCTTTGGCGCGGTGTCCGTCGGCGGATCCGCCATCATTGTGCATTTGGTCCCGATGCTGCGCGATGGTGGCATGGCGGCAACCGATGCCGCCGCCATCGCCTCGACGATCGGCGTCGGTGTCATCCTCGGGCGGCTTGGGATTGGCCTTGCCATCGACAAACTGTTCGCGCCGTTTGTTGCCGGCGCGGTCTTCTTGACCACGGCCTGCGGCATTGCCTTACTCACGTATGGCGGCGCGACGCAAGCGCCGATTGCAGCCTTTCTCACCGGCTTTGCGCTCGGCGCCGAAGTGGACTTATTGGCCTACCTCACCTCGCGCTACTTCGGATTGCGACACTATGGATTTTTATACGCGTTGGTGTATGCGTTTTTCTGGATTGGGATCGCGCTAGGGCCAGCGCTTGCCGGCAATCTTTACGATCGGTACGGCAACTACCAACTCGCGTTGAAATGTATCGTCGCGCTCCTGGTGGCGGGCGCCGCGCTTATCGTGACCCTGCCAAAGTTTACCCCGCGACCACCTTGAAGCACGCATCACCGGGTGCGTTATCATCCTGTTCGAAAACTGCCCTAAGGAACCACCATGCCTAAATTGAATCTATCCGCCGATGCCGTGCTCACCACCACGCGCGCGGTGCGCAAACGCTTGGATTTCGCGCGGCCCGTGGACTTTTCCACGATTCGAGATTGCATCGATATCGCGACCCAATCACCCACGGGTTCGATGGGCCAATTTTGGCATTTTATGGCGGTAGACGATCCGGCTAAGCGCGCGGCGCTTGGCGCGCTCTACAAGCGCGGCTGGGACGGTTATGTCGACCAGCCTTATTCGATCTTCAATCTACATAAGGGACAAAAAGACATGGAAACCGCGGCAAGCCGTGCCGGCGACTCCGCGGCTTATCTGGGCGACCATATGGCACAGGCCCCGTGGCTTTTGATCCCCGTGATCAGCGGTCGTTTTGAAGGCGCCGACAGCGCGATGATGGCGGGCATGTATGGTTCCATTTTGCCGGCCGTGTGGAGCTTTTGTTTGGCCGCGCGTGAACGAGGACTCGGCACTTGTTGGACGACCATCCATCTGGTGTACGAAAAAGAGGCAGCGGAGATATTAGGCATTCCGTATAAGGACTATACGCAGGTCGCGATGATCCCTGTCGCGTACACCAAAGGGACGGAGTTCAAAGCCGCGCCGCGTAAAGACGTCGACCAATTTATTCACCGTAACCGCTGGTAGTCACCCATGTCTCAACTCGAAAACGTCTCGGTCGTCAAAAAATCCAACGTTTATTTTGATGGCAAATGCATTAGTCACACGGTCTTGCTTGCGGACGGCAGCAAAAAAACCGTCGGTGTCATCCTTCCTAGCGCGCTGACCTTCAATACCGGCGCGCCGGAGCGCATGGAAATCGTCGCGGGGGCCTGCCGAGTTCGTTTAGCCGGCAGCGCCGAGTGGCAGACATTTGGCGCCGGTACAGAATTTCACGTGCCGGGCAATAGCAAGTTTGATATCGAAGTCTCGGAGACCGTGGATTACGTTTGCCACTTTGGTTAGAACGGCTTCGGGAAGCACGGCGCGCGCAGAGCTTCCCGAATACCCGCTGCCTATTCCTTTTCCTTTTCCTGATACTCGTCGTGACAACCCTTGCAGAGTTTTACGGTGTCGCCGAACTGCTGCTTCATGGCCCCCTCTTCACCTGCCTTGGCCACTGTCGCGAGCTTGTTCGCCGATTCGACGAATTCCTTCATCCGCTTTTCAAAGTCGGCCTGGTTGTCCCATAGCTTGGGCAACGCGTGGCTCTTGGCCTCTTTGGTATCCGGGGTAAATCCTTCCAGCGCCATTGGCGCTAGCATCGCGGCGCGACCGGCGAGAAAGGCGAATTTGGCGGCATCGAAAGGCATATCGCCCTTTACCATCGCACCCATCGGGCCAACATTCCATGCCATGCCCATCATGATGCCTTGACGATAGTGCACGGTATCTTCGGGCTTGCCGGCAAGTGCAGGCAGCGTGATTAGCGCAACGGCGCCCAACTCAATCCACCGAAATCGAGATAAACGCATGTTTGATACTCCTTTGATGATTACCAGGACACTATACCCCACGCCAAGAACGTGCTGACGGCTACGCACAGCAGTGCACGCAGCGCGTGACTCTGGCCAGCCGCGGCGTGCAGCGATTTATAACCATGGATCATCGGCGCGACCAAATTCTCGCGCTTGAAAACCGCGTGATAGAGAATCGCCCCGACATGTGTCGCGATTAATGTGACGAGCGCATTGAAATTAAAATGGTGAACGGCGGTGAGTTTGTCGCTCAGGGCCTTAGACACTTGCGCATAACGCGGCCCTTCGTTGAATAGATCGTCGTTGGCGAATAATCCGGTACCGACCTGCACGAGCAAGCCGACCAAAAGCAGGATCACCATCCACCCACCGAGCGGATTGTGGCCGGCCGCGTGATACGTTGCGCGGCCAAGGAGCTCCCGTGCGGCTTGCCACACTGCGCGCGGCCCTTGCAAAAAGTTGCCGAAACGCGCGTACCTGCCGCCGACGAAACCCCACAGGAGCCTAAACAGCACGAGCATGAGGATCCCGTACCCGGACCAGAAATGGTATTTAAGGAAGATTCCGCCCTCCTCCGCGCTCCACCAGGAAAAACACACCAGCAACACTAATACCCAATGGAACAACCTTGTCGGCAGATCCCAGATGAGCGTGCGCGCTCCGTTCACTTAGTACGCCACGGCCAAAGGAAAGACACTCGCCATCCTATGCGCTCTTATCAGATGCTGCTTTCGCGTAGGCCTCGCGCAGGTCTACCGGCGGTTGGCGACGCTTGCGCAGACGCATATTGAGAAGTTCAACCCCAACGGAAAACGCCATCGCGAAATAGATGTAGCCTTTGGGTACGTGATGATCGAATCCATCCGCGATCAGCACCATGCCGATAACGAACAGGAACGAGAGCGCCAGCATTTTTATCGTGGGGTGGGCCGACACAAAGCGACCGATCATGCCGGCAAAGGCCATCATGAGTCCGACGGAGGTAATCACCGCCGCCACCATGATCTCGATTTCGTCGGCAATGCCAACTGCCGTGATGATCGAATCCAACGAAAACACCATATCGATAACGATAATCTGCATGATGACCGCGCTAAAGGTCGCGCGCACCGCACTCGACGCATGACCTTCAGTGCCTTCCAATAGCTGGTGAATTTCGACCGTGCTTTTCCACAAGAGGAACAGCCCGCCGCCGATGAGGATAAGGTCACGCCCTGAAATCGCCTGCGCAAGCACCGTGAAGAGCGGCGCGGTTAGGCTCGCGATCCAGGACAATAAAAACAGCAACCCGATGCGCATGAACATCGCGAGGAAAAGCCCGATCCGCCGCGCGACTTCGCGTTGCTGCGGCGGTAGTTTGTCCACGAGGATCGAGATGAAAATGATGTTATCGATCCCGAGGACGAGTTCGAGCGCGGTCAGGGTGAGATAGGCCACCCAGGCTTCGGGTTGGGTTAGTAGTTCAAGCATGGCTTTTCGAGATTATTGGGCGCAAGTCGTCGATGATAATCCGACAACGCGCCACCGCGGATTCGGATTAACCGTTGCTTCACGCACATTTCATCAAGCATATCGCTACCTTCAATGCTGGCTGAGGCTTGCCTCCGCAACCTCCGGCATGGCGTCTTCCATATCCGGTAAGAAGCCGCCAGCCTGCATGGTCCACATTTGCGCATAGTGTCCGCCCCGCAGCAGTAGTTCGGCGTGGGTGCCGTCTTCGACAATCTGACCACGATGAAACACGACGATCCGATCGAGATGGGCCAGCGTCGAGAGGCGGTGCGCGATCACTACCACGGTTTTATGTTTCATGAGTTTCGCGAGACTCTCCTGAATGAAGTGCTCGGTAACGGAATCGAGCGAGCTGGTCGCCTCATCGAGCAACAGGATTGGTGAATTCTTTAATATGGCGCGCGCGAGTGCGATACGTTGGCGCTGCCCGCCCGAGAGTTTGACGCCACGCTCGCCCACCAACGAGGCATATTGCTCTTCGGTTTGTTCGATGAACTCGTGCGCGTGCGCGTCGCGCGCGGCGGCGACCACGTCGCGATCGCTGGCATCGAGCCGGCCATAGCGAATGTTTTCCATCAGGGTGCGATGGAACAGCATTGGGTCCTGCGGAATCATCGCGATGGCGCCGCGCAAGGATTCCTGGGTCGCCTGGCGGATATCTTGACCATCGATGGTGATGCGTCCGCGCTGTGGCTCAAACAAGCGCAAGATGAGGTTAAACAGCGTGCTCTTGCCGCTTCCGGAGAACCCGACCAAGCCAACCTTTTGACCGGCCGGGATCGTCAAAGTAAGCCCCGAAAACACCGGCTTGCCGGCCGCATACGCGAAATCGATCGCCTCGAAGCGGATCTCGCCGCGGGAAATCGCGAGCGGGACGGCCTCTGGGCCATCGATCACCTCGTGCGGGCGGACGATAATGGATACGCCGTCATTGACATTACCGAGGTACTCGAAGAACTCGAGAAACTTGCGGCTCAAGCCGCGCGCTTGTTCGATAAGCAGCAAGCAGAGACTCGCCGCCATCGCAAATTCGCCCGCGCTCATGTCGTGCCGAGACCAAATCAACAACGCATAGTGCACCATGCCGATCATGAGACCAGCCGCGGCAATAAACTGAAACCAGCGGATTGCCTCCATGAACCAAAACGTACGGCGCGCACGCTGCACTTCGATATTTAAATAATGCTCTAAGTATTCGCGTTCAAAGTCGCGACGCGCGAATAGTTTCGAATTCATGATGTTGGTGACCGAATCAACGATTTTTCCGCTGACGAGGCTACGCGCGGCGGCATATTCGCGGGCATACCGGCGACAACGCACCGCTAGCGCAAAGGAGACGACGACATAGACTGCAATCCAAGCGCCAAGCACGAGTGCGAGCCAACTGTGTACGTTCGACAGCAAGATCAACGAGACCGAAAAAGTAATAATCAGAGGCCAGAAGTCGAACATTGTCGTCCACAGCACCTGCGCGGTACTCATCGATGTTTCGGCGATGCGGTTGGCGAGCGAGCCTGCGAAATTGCTTAAAAAATAGCGTTGTGAGTGATGCTGCAGATAGGCGAAAAGTTGTCTTCTGATCCGACGCCGTAACGCCGGGCCCAGCATGACCAAAATCATGCCGCTGGCGCGCGCGAAAATGACCAGTCCGATGTTTAATGCCGCGAATAACCACAATGGCTCATCGAGCCGGGTCCAGACATCATGGCCGGCGGCCTGCGCCGCCGCGACCGCGTCCATGATCGTTTTGATCGCGTACGGCAAGAGGATCGCGCAGCTCGATTGGCCCGTTTCAAAAACCGCGACGGTGAGTACCGCCACCCAATACACACGCACGAAATGCAGCACGAAGGCGAACGGCGTGCCAGGTAAGGCCGGCGCGGCGGGATCACGTGTCGCCGAAAAGTGAGAGGACGTCATTTGCACGTTACGGAAATCGTAACCCGGTGGCTTGCTCGAGATCGGTTATTGCCTGCGCTTCGGTGACCACTTTAATCGTCTTCATGCCCATCGAAGCGGCGGGTTTTAGATTGATGCCGAGATCATCCAGATAGACGACTTCGCCCGGCGCGGTCCGCATTCGTTCGCAGGCGTAGGCGTAGATTCGGGGTTCCGGCTTGCGCATACCGATTTTGCTCGATTCGATGACCTCATCGAACAACGCCAACGCGGCGTTTACGGCGGCACTTCGGCTGGCGGTTTGCCATATACCCGGGCCATTGCCCGTGTTCATATTGTTGGTGAGACAAACGACTTGGAATTCTTCCTTGCAGCGCTTCAAGACCTCTACCATGCGAGGCCTAACATCACCACCGAGTAGGCCGAGCACGGTGCGACCGGTGACGGTAAAGCCGCGCGCCGCGGACTCGTCGGCGAAGAGCCGGTCAAATTCATCGAGACTTATCTGGCTGGACTCAAATTTAGCCCACGCATTAGTCTCCGGATTGGTGGCGTTGATTTGCCGCAGAAAATTCTGCGGCAATCCATGTTCGGTCTCAAAGCGGTTGAAAGCCTCAAACGGTGAAGTCGTTAAGACCCCACCAAAGTCCCACAGGATGGCACGAATCGACACAGGATAATCTCAGATTCAATCGGGTTCGCCATTCTATTGGATCGCGGTGTCCTTGAAGTCCGGAATTTTGTCATCCGGGAACCATTCGCGAATCGCGGGCTCATCGAACAAGGTTTCTTGGCTGTCGATTTTCCAGCGCTCGCCATCGCGCACGACGTTGTAAATCTCGAATTCCGTACTGCCCTGATTATTGGCGGCATCCGTGGCGTGCAACACGTTCGGTACCTTAGCCGTGGGCGCGCAGGTATTGTCTGCATTGAGCGTGCGTTTGGCGTCGCGCACGTCCACGGCGCCAATCGAAACCCCGCCAAGTTGGAACATTTTGGCCTGTAATGCGGCCCAATCCGCCGCCGGTTTCCCATCGGTCATGGTGGCCGTCACGAATTGGTAGGCGTCTTCGAAGCGCTGTTCCTTCATCGCCGTGATGTAACCGACGACCGCTTCTTTGGGACCCGGTTCCGCCGCGCAAGCGGGCATTTCCCCGGCCGCCAAAAGCGAAGATGAGATACTCAGTAGTCCAATCGCGAAAAGCACTTTTTTCATAAGGAGGACTCCTACGTTAGGTGCGGAAACTGTACTCGAACCCGCCCAAAAATTCGCGTGCAATTCCTATCCGCCGCTGGACTTGGCACACTAGGCGCACTATGCACGTCGATATTCGGATCCCCGCCAACGGTGTTTCACTCGCCGGTTGGTATTTCAAGCCTGAAGGGCCTGCCCCATACCCACTGATCATTCTGTCGCATGGTTTTTCCGCGTTGATGGAAATGGGGCTTGCGGATTATGCCGAGCGTTTCGCCGCGGCTGGATTCTCATGTCTCGTCTATAACCACCGCAACTTTGGCGCGAGCGAGGGAACCCCTCGACACGAAATCGATCCCTGGCAGCAGGTGGCGGATATGCGCGACGTCATCAGCTTTGCGCGCACCTGCACGGATATCGATCAAAACCGCGTGGGCTTGTGGGGCACGAGTTACTCGGGTGGACACGTGTTGACCGTGGCGGCGCTCGATCGACGCGTGCGTTGCGTGGTGTCGCAAGTTCCCCTGGTCGAGGGTTATACCACGCTGCGTAGTTGGATACCGGCCAACGCCTGGGACAAACTGCAACAGCGCTTTAGCGACGATCGCGATGCGCGTTATCGGGGCGCGCCACCACGACGGACGACACCCGCGCAGGAAGGCACCGAAACTTGGGCATGGGTGCAGGCCACGGACACGCAACATTGCTACCCAAACGAGATTACGCAGCGCAGCTTGGAGCTCATCGCGAGCTACGAACCCGGGCAATTCGTGACGAGGCTCGCGCCGACGCCGCTGTTGATGATTCTAGCCAAGCATGACGAGCAGACACCCTTCGCCGGCCAACTCGCCGCTTATGAAAGGGCGCTTGAACCCAAGCGGCTCTTGACGCTTGAATGCAAACACTACGATCCATATACCTCGCATTTCGCGCCCGCCTGCAATGCCGCGCTCGAATGGTTCAAATTACATCTCTAACGTATCACTAAATTGGAGTACTCGTATGGGCATGCACGCCGCGAAAC
Source organism: uncultured Klebsiella sp. (assembly GCA_964555355.1). Taxonomy (GTDB): domain Bacteria; phylum Pseudomonadota; class Gammaproteobacteria; genus CAIKBL01. The sequence continues at coordinate 324,292 of CAZKRY010000006.1, read as the reverse complement.
CCTGCATTGACATAGGCATTCTCGTTAGCGATATCAAAAAAAGTCTCGCGTTCTACCAAGATTTGCTGGGGTTGAAAAAAATCGGCGAGATGCCGGTGCCCTTTGGGCATATGCATCGGCTTGGTTTTGGCGATAGCTTCGTGAAGCTCATCGATCCGAAGAAGGTCCCGCCGCCTGGCGAATTGGGCTTGACGAAGTCGCTGGGCTTCCGCTATCTAACCTTCCAAATCTCCAACATCGACGAAGTATGCGCAGCGTGCGAGAAGGCCGGTTTGGCGTTCGACATCCCCAAGCAAGAACTCATGCCCGGGGTCACCATCGCGATGGTGCGTGATCCGGATGGCAATGTGGTCGAGTTCGTGCAGCGCGCGTAGTTGCGACTCCCGCGCGCCGCGGCTCGCCTAGGCATTCGTTGAGGGTGCCCCTTCACCCGGCCGTTTTAGCTGCGAGTTGCCGCTTGCAGGGACCGGCAGCAATTGGACCCAACCCGCTTCGGGCAATTTGCCGCGCGCGGCCATCTCATTGCGAGTTTCCTCGGAAATTTCCGGCGCTTGAGACACCATGCCATCGGCGACCACGCCGAGTCCGATCACTTTGAGATCGGAACTGCGGATCTTCGGCGCCAGTTCCCCGGCCGGCAACTCCCCGCGCAACCAATTGTCCATCTTGAGCAGCGCGAGATTGTGATTTTCTTCGGTGACTTCGACGCCGTAGATGTGTGTGACGGCCAAGCCAATGACGTAGGTTCTGGATGTGCTAATGACCATTCTCCCGAGTTAAATAATGATAAAAAAACGCTAGCCGCACTTCGACTCGCCACAATTCAAGCAAGTATTGCAGTTCTCGAGCATCACGACCGCACGCGAATGACAATGTGTACAGAGCACAGCGCTTGCGGGGAACCCATCGTCTCCTGCTGCGCGATTGGTGTCTGCCGCATACGCCGCACGCACGGCTTCCAGGTGCGCGTCGCGTGCCGCGTCGCGGGGTTGTTCGATTAGCCCAATCGTGCGGAGGTGTGCTTCGATGACGTCACCGATTTCGGCGACCAACGACGGCATATAACGACCGCCCTTCTTGAAATACCCGCCGCGCGGATCAAACACGCTGCGCAATTCGTCGACCAGGAAGGTGACATCACCGCCCTTGCGAAACACCGCCGAGATAATCCGTGTCAGCGCGACTATCCATTGAAAATGTTCCATGCTTTTCGAGTTGATGAAGACCTCGAACGGCCGGCGCAGTTCGTGCGCCGTGCCGGGGTTCAGCACGATGTCGTTGATCGTGACGTAAAGCGCGTGCGGCGAGAGTGGGGTTTTCAGCTTGTAGGTCGCCCCGACCAGCATCTCGGGCCGCTCGACCTTTTCATGCATCTGGATAATTTCAGCGCTCGCCGCTGACTCCGTGGCAGGCACCACTTCAACGCCGATAATTTTCTGTTCGATTTTGACCGTCATCGTGACTCTTCCGAATTACAAGTTACCGTAATAGCCTTCCTTCAAGGCATCGAATAAGTTGGCGGCCGTGTAGGTCGCCCCCTCGTACTCAATCTCATCACCGCCCCGCGCTTCGATCGTCGAGCCATCGGCCAGCGTGAAACGATAGGTTGTGCGCGCGAGATCGGCGGGCTTGACCAAAACGCCTTGGAAAGCTTCCGGATTGAAACGGAACGTCGTGCAGCCTTTGAGCCCTCTCTCATAAGCTTCGAGATAAATATTCTTAAACGCATCAAACGGCAAATCGGTCGGTACATTGATCGTTTTTGAAATCGATGAATCGATCCACCGTTGCGCCGCCGCTTGCATCGCAATGTGCGCGTGCGGCGTGATGTCATCCGCGGCGCAAAAATACTCGGGCAGGGCCGCGTGTTCGGCATCGTCCGCGCTTAGCCCCTTGCCCTTGAGGAATTCCCGGTAAGCGAGCGCCTCGAAGCTGAGCACTTCGACCTTTTCCTTCGCTTTGAGGCCGGGTCGTATGATGTTTCGGACATAGCGGTGCGCGAAGGTGGGCTCAATGCCATTACTCGCATTGTTGGCCAAAGCCAGTGAAATCGTGCCGGTGGGCGCGATCGAGCTGTGATGGGTAAAGCGCGCCCCGACTTCGCCGAGCGCCGCGATTAACGGCGCGTCCACGGTCGCCAACTGCTGCATGTAACGGCTATAGCGCGCGTGTAACACCCGACCCGGCACTGGGTCACCCAAACGATATCCGTCTTGGGCAAGTTCGGGCCGCAACGCGAAGTGCTCGGGCGTCAATGTGATGTTTTCGGTCAACAACGGGGCAGGCCCTTTTTCTTGCGTGAGCGAGAGCGCTTCGCGCCAACCGACGAGTGCCAGTTCGCGACTCACTTCCTCCGTGAATTTGACCGCCGCGGCACTGCCGTACGGAATGCGTAACATCGCAAGTGCCGAACCTAGCCCCAAGAAACCCATACCGTGTCGCCGCTTGCGGGTAATTTCCGCACGCTGTTCGGCAAGCGGCAGACCATTCACTTCGACGACGTTATCCAACATTCGGGTAAAGACGGCGACGACTTCGCGATAAAGCGCCCAGTCAAAGGTGACTTGCGGCGTAAAAGGCTGCGTGACAAATGCCGTCAAATTGAGCGAACCCAGAAGACACGCGCCGTAGGGTGGCAGTCCTTGTTCTCCGCATGGATTCGTCGCCCGTAGCTGTTCGCAAAACCAGTTGTTATTCATCTCGTTGTAGCGATCGATCAAGATGAAGCCGGGTTCCGCGAACTCATAGGTTGAACGCATGATGCTGTCCCACAAATCGCGTGCGCGTACGGTGCGATAAACCCGGCAGGCAACTTCGCCCCTATCGTTCACCAAATAATCGTGCTTCGACGGCCACCGCCGCCACACGAGCGACGCACGATCCGCCGCCTCATCCGCTTGTTCCGCGCGACTCAACGGAAACACCAGCGCCCACTGCGCATCGGCTTTAACCGCCTCGACGAATTCCTCGGTAATAAGCAGGGATAAATTGAACTGGCGTAGCCGTCCGGCCTCGCGTTTCGCGGTGATGACGTCGAATACATCTGGATGGGAGACATCGAAAGTCGCCATTTGCGCGCCGCGGCGCCCGCCCGCCGAGGCGATGGTGAAACACATCCGATCGTAGACATCCATGAACGACAAGGGCCCGGACGTTTGGGCGCCGGCGCCCGCCACATACGCGCCGCGCGGCCGCAGCGTCGAAAATTCGTAACCGATGCCAGCGCCGGCTTTGAGCGTCATGCCCGCCTCATGCAGCTTGGCAAGGATATCGTCCATGGTGTCCGCGATCGTGCCGGACACCGTGCAATTGATGGTTGAAGTGGCGGGTTTAAAGGCTGTCGCGCCCGCATTCGCGACGATGCGACCCGCGGGGATCGCGCCGCGCCGTAGCGCCCAAATAAAGCGCTCTTCCCAGTTGCGTTGCAGCGCAGGCGTCGCTTCCAATGCAGCGAGCGCGCGCGCCACCCGCACGAATGTGGCGTCGATATCAGGTTCGAGCGCCACGCCGGTCCGATCCCGTAGACAATATTTTTGTATCCAGGTATCTCGACTCGCCGCTTGCAGCGGGACGGCGGGTGCTTGCGCGGGTAGTTCTTGCGAGCGCGGGTGATGCATCGGGTGAAGCGAGTTAGTGCGGGCTAGCCAGATCTTACGCCTGGTGAGTGACTAACGCAGCCGGCTTGGTGCTTGACCCGCCGGCTGGGAACCAGCACGCTTGTTCGCAACCCACTACGGCACGGAGGCGTCCTTGGTCCGCGCGTTACTCACCGATGACGAGATTGCACGCTATCGACGGCAGGGCCAGCTGAGCCCGGCGTGGCGCTTGTCCACCTCTGAAGTCACCGAGATTCGAGACGCGCTCACGCGCTTAATCGCCGCGCGACCTGAGCTCAAGCCCGATTTCATTCCGCTCCCACACCAACCTTGGAATGAGGCCGCCGTGCCGCTTGCGCGCGAGTTTTTTCAAATCGCGACTAATCCGGCTTTCCTCGATATCGCCGAACAGCTTATCGGGCCAGACATCATTTTGTGGGCGTCGGCGGTATTCTGTAAGCCGGCCGGTACGGGGCTAGAGGTTCCATGGCATCAAGATGGACAGTATTGGCCGATCCGCCCACGCGCCACCGTCACGCTGTGGATCGCGCTCGATGAGGTGACGCGCGACAACGGCTGCATGCAAGTTATCCCGGGCTCACATTTGGTCGGTGATTTCAAACATTTGGTGAGCGACCGGGAAGACCTGGTACTGAACAATGTCCTTGACGATCCGAGGTTAGATCTTGGCACGGCATACGCGGTCGAGCTTTCGCCAGGCCAGATTTCACTGCACGACGTTAACCTCGTCCACGGCTCGCAACCGAATCGTTCGAGCCAACGGCGCGCGGGCTACGCTATCCGCTATATGCCGGCGAGCTCGCACTATGATCGAGCACTCGACATGGGCCGAGTTTCCGCGCTGTCAGCGCTTGATTTCGCTCATCGACCGATTTGGTTAGTACGGGGTGTCGATCGCACTGGCTTGAACGATTTCAACATCGGTCATACGCACTGGTAGTCTCATGGGCGATGTCATTCCCTTTCGTAGCCATCCACGCAAGAAAAAAGGCGGCGGCACGCTTTGTCGCGAAGGTTTTCACAAATGGGAAGTCTGGAAAGACAAACAATTCGACGTCAAAGCCGGCAAACTAGTCACCGTATACCGCTGCGCGCGGTGCGGTGACACGAAAGTCACTGCGCATTAACTTTGCGGGCGGCCGTGAACAAAGAATAGAAATTATCCGTCGTGGCGCGCGCCAAATCCGCGAGTGGCTCGGCGCGGAGCTGCGCCAAGAAATCCGCCGTGTGTCGCACAAAGGCCGGCTCATTTTGTTTACCGCGGTGTGGCGTCGGCGCGAGCCACGGCGCGTCCGTTTCAACCAAGAGTCGTTCGCGCGGGACTTTGCGTGCGACGGCCTGCAGCGCGGTCGCCGATTTGAAGGTGACGATCCCAGAAAATGAAATATAAAACCCGAGATCCATCGCCGCCGACGCCGTTTCCCAATCGTCGACGAAACAATGCATGACGCCGCCGATTTCGCTAGCCCGTTCCTCGCGCAGCAGCGCGATGACGTCCACCGCGGCATCGCGGGTATGGATGATAAGCGGGCGGCCGCACTCGCGCGCCGCGCGAATGTGGGTGCGAAAGCGCGCGTGTTGCCAATCAAGCGAACCTTCCTGCCGATAATAATCAAGACCCGTTTCTCCTATCGCAATGACTTTCGGATGCATCGCCTCCGCAACCAATCCGGCCACGCTTGGCTCCGCCTGCGCGGAATCGGTATTCGGATGCACTCCGACCGAGGCGTAAACTTCCGGATACTGCTTGGCTAAACCCAAAACACCAGGATAGGTTTCCAGATCCACCGCCACGCATAGAAAGGCCTCCACTCCTGCCTGGCGGGCTGCGCTTACGATGTCGGCGGTCGAGCGTCCGGGTGACTCGATGAGCGGAAGGTGGCAGTGCGAATCGACCAATGGCGGAAGTGACTGCGCGGAATCGGTATGCATAGGGATACTGAGGAGCGTGAGGCGATGACACCCCGCTCCACGTTTGGCGCGGCGAGATCCTCGCGCGTTACATCGTATGGGTTTGGCGATCGGACTTTAGTGCGCCCGCGAGCTGCGTCTCGATTTTGTTGCGGGTAGCACCGTTGTCCAATTCGCTGAATTGGACGCCAATCCCGGCAGTGCGGTTGCCCTGCGCGCCGGGCGGGGTAATCCAGACCACCCGGCCCGCCACCGGTAGTTTTTCTTTGCTGTCGGTCAATGTCAGCAACATGAAAACTTCATCGCCAATCTTGTAGGCCTTATTCGTCGGGATAAATAGACCGCCATTTTTGACGAACGGCATGTACGCGGCATATAGCGAGCTCTTGTCGCGGATAGTGAGTGACAGGATGCCCTGCCGGGGATTTTTACCGGTTGCCGCCATAACTCTCGCTTCCTCTATTTGCGCGTCCCTGGATCGCGTCTAGGGCGCGTGGTGCGCATCCACGCAAGCCATAACTGGTCGCTCAAATCGGCCGTGCGTGCGTTGCCCGAAGACATCGCTAGGCCCTTGATCGATCCCGCCATACTCATAAACTCCGTCAGCGCTTTCGAGTTTAATTCATTGATCGCACTCTGCAAACTCATTCCGGCCGAACGCACATCCAACAGCCCTAAGGCGGCGCTCAGCGCGCTTCGCGCGGCCTTCATCATGACATCGGCTAATTGGCTGGGAAGCATATCGGCCGTTCTTTGCGCGGCTTGCACCGCATGGACCCTGCCGCTCGCCACCGCCTGCATGTCTTTCTCAATCGCCAGAAATTGGGCAGGCAGTCCTGACTGTAGGGCCGCCGCAACCGCCAGTGGCGCATTGTTGACACAGACGAGCGCGGCGGTGAGCGCCGTGCGTTCGACTTCCGGCAACCGCTCGGCAAGCCACGCTAGCGCGTGTTCGGTGGGTACGCGGTCCATTCGCAGGTGTTGGCAACGGCTGCGAATCGTGGCCGGTAGGCCTTCCATCCGTTGCGCGACAAGGAGAAAAAGCGCGTGCGGCGGCGGCTCTTCGAGTAGCTTAAGAAGTGCGTTGGCTGCGCCGCGGGTCATGGCATCCGCCGGATTAAGCACAGCCACCTTCGCGCGGCCATAATGGGAAGTAACGGCCATGAACTCACCGAGCTCGCGCACTTGGTCAATCAACAGCGATTTCGCGTCATCGAGCAAGCCGATAACACGCAGGTCAGGATGCGATCCGGCAGCCTCCAACGTACAACTCCGACATCTGCCGCAAGCCGCCGTCGGAGAAAGCAGCGGCGACTCACAGAGCTTCCAGCGGGCGAAAGCCGCGGCAAATTGTCCTTTGCCGATATTCGGCTGACCATGCAGTAACCACGCGTGGCCAAGGCGCTCCGCGTGCTGTGCACGGCATAACATCTCCCAGGCCTCGGTCTGCCAGGGATATGGCGCCATCATGGCTTCCCCATACAATATTTTTCTAGTTCCCGTTCAACCCGCGCCGAGACCTCGCGCTGCGACAAACTGGCGTCGATGACCTTGACGCGTTCAGGCTCTTGCGTCGCCCGTGCCAAGTAGGCCGCGCGTACCCGCTCAAAAAACGCGGCTTGTTCGGCTTCGAAGCGATCTACCGTCCCACGCCGCGCAGCCGCCCGCGCCCGACCGATTTCCGGCGGCGCATCGAGCAATAGCGTCAGGTTTGGCCGACAGTGGCCAACCACGAGTTGCGCCAAGGCATCGATAGTGGCTTTCGATAATTCTCGCCCGCCGCCCTGGTAGGCATAACTCGCGTCAATGAAACGATCGCTGACGACCCAAGTGCCGGCGGCGAGGGCCGGCTCGATGACGCGTGCGATATGCTCCGCGCGCGCGGCAAACATCAACAGTAACTCACACAATGGCGCCATTGCGGATTCGCTGGTCGCAAGCAGCAGCTCGCGTAGCCGTTCGCCAAGTGTGGTGCCACCGGGCTCGCGAGTCACTACGCACGGGATACCCTGCGCTTTGAGGTAGTCGTGCACGGTACTGAGCTGGGTCGACTTGCCGACGCCCTCGCCTCCTTCAAGGGTGATGAAGCGGCCGCGCACGCTATGAACCACCGGGGGACTTTAGTTGAAACTCGTTGACGGCGGCTTGATGCGCCTCGAGCGTCGCTGAAAACACATGTGAACCGTCGCCCCGCGCGACAAAATACAACGCCGCACCCGGTGCCGGATTGAGCGCGGCGGCTATCGCCGCCTGCCCGGGCATTGCGATGGGCGAAGGGGGAAGGCCCGCGCGGGTATAGGTGTTGTAGGGCGTGTCGCGTTCCAAATCGGCGCGCCGCAGATTGCCGTCAAACGCCTCGCCCAGTCCATAAATGACAGTGGGATCGGTTTGTAACTTCATGCCTTGCTGTAGGCGACGCACAAAGACGCCGGCAATTTCGCTTCGTTCACTTGCCTGTCCGGTCTCTTTCTCGATAATCGAGGCGAGGATTAGCGCCTCATAGACGCTTGAGAACGGCAGATCCGGTTGCCGCCGCGACCATTCGCGCTCGAGTGTGTCGCGCATCGTGACATAGGCGCGCTTTAAAAGCTCCCAATCGAGCGTGTTGTGCTCGTAGAAATAAGTTGACGGAAAAAAAAGCCCTTCGGGTACCTCATCCGGCGCGCCGATCCGCTCCATGATCGCTTGATCCGAGAGTGACTCAATGGTGGCTTTGACGCCGGGTAACTGCTCAATTTGGCGTCTAAGGTTCGCGAAGGTTGATCCTTCGACGATCGTGAATTGATATCGTTTAACGCTTCCGGTGACAAATTTTCGTAACAAGGTGCGCGGCGTATCTTGCGGCGTGACTTCATAGACGCCCGCTTGAAGCTTACCCGCAACACGTTGCCGGCTCGCTTCCAAGCGCAGAAAAATGGCGTGCGACAACCAACCATTTTCAACAAAAGCGCGCGCAACTTTGGTAAGCGATTGGCCCCGAGCGATCTCGTAAAGCGTGGGCGCGGAGATCCCAATCGGCTGCTCGAGCGCGGTCTCCATCGCGTTTCGAAATTGCCAGACGGCAACGCCGCTTAACGCGGAGAGCGACAACAGGATCATTAATCCGCGACGCATTCGATACGTCATGGCAGCAGGTGCTCATTTTCCGCATGGGCGCGCAGTCGGTTCGCGAACGCGTTGTCGAGTGGACGTTCGTCGTTTGCCATCAAGAGTGCGTTGGCGCTCAGCACGCCGCGTAGGCTATTGGTGAAAAAAATTTCCTCGCACTCGGCGACGTCCGTGCGGGTTAGAGTGTTTACTCGAATGGGAATTTGCCAGCGCGCGCAATTTTCCAACAGCACACCGCGCATGATGCCTGCGACGCCGGCGTGCTCCAGTTTGGGCGTAACGGCGATCCCGTGTTTAACGACGAAGACGTTGCCGGTCGTGCCGGCGACTAAACGATCCTGCGGATCAAACATCAAGCCTTCCTGAGCGCCCGCCGCGGTTAATTCCGCGGCTCCCATGACCTGCTCTAGTCGATTGAGATGTTTAATTCCGGCCAACGCCGGATTGAGACCGCAAGGCGTCCGGCACGCGATGACGCGCACCGATGGTGCGATAGGCGTTGGCCACGGCAGCAGCATTGCGATGCGCGTCGCCGCCGCGGCAGAGGGTTGGTAGCCGCGTGAGCCACAACCTCGAGTCAGCATGAGTTTTAAGACTTGTCGCGGCGAGTTTGCGTGCGCGCCGCGTAAGGTATCCAAGTCTTGCTGCCAATCAGCGTGACTTGGCTTGACGATACGCAGGCGATCGGCGCCGGCCGCGAGCCTTGCAAGATGTTGTGACCAGTGCTGAGGCTGCGCCGCGCACACCGCGATGGTTTCGAACAAACCATCGCCGTAGCTGAGGCCGCGATCTTGCACATCGATCGCATCGCCCCACCGTCCGTTGATAAGCGCGTTCGATGGCAGACCGGGCACCCTCGCGCCTTTTGCGCTAAATACGCTTGAAGACGAGGGTCGCGTTAGTGCCGCCAAAACCGAATGAGTTGGACAAGACGACGTCGAGTTTCATGGCCCGCGCTACGTTTGGAACGTAATCCAAATCACATTCCGGGTCTGGGTTCTCAAGATTGATAGTGGGCGGCGCCACCTGATCTTTAATCGACATAATGGCAAACACCGCTTCGACGCCTCCCGCCGCGCCAAGCATGTGCCCGACCATGGATTTAGTCGAACTCATGGTCAACTTGTAAGCGTGATCGCCAAACAGGCGTTTAACCGCATCGGTTTCCGCTTTGTCACCGGCTGGCGTGGAAGTGCCGTGTGCATTGATATAGGCCACGTCTTCGCGATTTAGCTTCGCGTCAGTCAACGCATATTGCATGCAATCGGCGGCACCTTCACCGTTCGGCGACGGCGAGGTCATATGGTAGGCATCGCTATTCATGCCGAACCCAACCAATTCGGCATACAACCGTGCTCCGCGTTGCTTCGCGTGTTCCAAGGACTCCAAGACCACAATTCCCGCGCCATCCGCCAAAACGAATCCGTCGCGTTCTTTATCCCACGGTCGGCTCGCTCGAGTCGGGTCGTCATTGCGAGTCGAAAGTGCCCGGGCCGACGCAAACCCGCCGATTCCGGTGGGACTGGTCGCGAACTCCGCGCCGCCGGCGATTACCACATCGAGATCGCCGCGCTCGATCATTCGCGCAGCCATGCCGATGCAATGCGCGCCGGTCGAGCACGCGCTGACCAGCGCGAGGTTAGGGCCCTTGATCCCATACTTGATGGACAAGTTGCCGGAAATCATGTTGATGATATTGCTGGGCACAAAGAACGGCGAAATCTTGCGTGGCCCGCCGTCCAAGAATGACTGATACCCTTTTTCGATGCCTGGCAAGCCGCCGATGCCCGAGCCAATCAACAGCCCAACGCGCCGGCAATTGGCTTCGCAAATTTCAAGTCCCGCATCGGCAATCGCGTCGATTGCCGCGACCATGCCGTAATGAATAAACGGATCCATCTTGCGCGCTTCCTTCGGCGAGATGTATTTGTCGAGATCGAGGTTCCTGATCGATCCGCTGATTCGAGTTGAGAAACTGGTGGCGTCGAACGCCGTAATCGGGCCGATGCCACTACATCCGGCGATGATATTCGCCCACGCTTCGGAGAGCGTATTGCCCACCGGACACACGATTCCGAGCCCAGTCGCAACGACACGTCGCATCACGTGAATATCCCTCGTCAATCCTACAAATGTAAAAGGCCGCGGTTAACGCTTCGATTAAGCCGCGGCCTTCAAGGGTACAGACCCTATTTCTACGTAATATTTTTGTTGATGTAATCGATGGCTTGCTGAACAGTGGTGATTTTCTCGGCTTCTTCGTCTGGTATTTCGGTTTTGAATTCTTCTTCCAGCGCCATCACCAGCTCAACCGTGTCGAGAGAGTCGGCACCGAGGTCGTCGACAAAGGAAGCTTCGTTGACGACTTCTTCTTCCTTTACCCCTAGTTGCTCGATAACGATTTTCTTAACACGTTCTTCAACGCTACTCATTTTTGGTTGATCCTCCCGACACATGGGCAGCCGTGGCTGCGGCGCATGCTAGTTTAGTGGAAACGAGGTAAGTTGCAAGCTAAGCAAAGACTTAGCGACTCCTTAACCGGTGATTGTCTAAATCCTTCATGTTGATTGTTTTTTTGTTCCGCTCAAGCCATATACATGCCGCCGTTAACGTGGATGGTTTCGCCGGTAATGTAACCTGCCGCGTCGGTTGCGAGATAGACGGCAAGACTCGCCACTTCGCTCGCTTGACCAAACCGTGCGGCGGGAATTCTCGCCATTAGATGAGTGCGTTGCGCGTCATTTAACGCACGCGTCATGTCGGTATCAATAAGACCCGGCGCTATCGCATTCACCGTTACGTTGCGGTTCGCCACTTCTTGCGCCAGCGACTTGGTGAACCCGATCACGCCTGCTTTCGCCGCCGCGTAATTCGCCTGCCCCGGGTTACCCGACGCCCCGACCACCGACGTGATATTGATGATTCGGCCGAAGCGCGCCTTCAACATCGCTCGTATGCAAAATTTGCTGAGCTTAAAAACCGCCGTCAAATTGGTCTCAATGACCTGCGCCCACTCCTCATCCTTCATGCGCAGCAACAGATTGTCGCGCGTGATCCCGGCGTTATTGATGAGGACGGCCGGTACGAGGTCGGCGGAGGAAAGCGTGTCGATAAAAGCCGCTAACGACTCCGCGTTGGCGACATCGACACATAACGCACGATGGTCGCCCGCGAATGGGCCAAGCGTCGATTCGATCGCACGTAAGCCCGGATCCGCCGTGGCGGTACCGACCACACGATAGCCAGCGGCCGCAAACGCCGTGGCTAAGGCGTTGCCGATCCCGCGACTGGCGCCGGTAATCAAGACGGTTTTTGCGTCCGCCATTTAGGTGCCCTCCGCGGCCACAACCGCCGCATCGAGTTCTGCAGGTGTTGCGATCGGTAAGGTGACCAACCCCGGCGCGCAACGCTTGATGAGTGGCCCCAAGATCTTGCCGGGCCCGCACTCAAAAACATGCGTGATACCCTCGGTCGCGAATCGTTCGATCGTTTCCTGCCAGCGCACCGGCTGTGCGAGCTGTTGTACCAGCGCTGCTTTAATTTCGGCGGCCCCGGTATGTGGTGCGACATCGACATTGTGCAAAACCGGGAAACGCGGTGTAGCCCAGTTAACCCGCTCGAGTTCGATGCGGAAACGATCCGCCGCATCACGCATCAGGCCACAGTGCGCTGGAACGCTGACCGAGAGCGGAATGACTTTTTTGGCTCCTTGCGCTTTCGCAATTTCGCTGGCGCGCGCAACCGCGGCCGCGGTGCCCGCGATCACGACCTGGCCGGGCGCGTTGAGATTAGCGCAGTCCACAACGCCTACCGTTTGCGCCTCGGCACACGCTGCCGCGACTGCCACGCCATCGAGGCCTAAAATAGCGGCCATCGCGCCTGCACCGACAGGTACTGCTTCTTGCATCAAATGCCCGCGCGTCGCGACTAGTTTCGCGGCGTCATCGAATCTTAATGCGCCGGCGCATACCAATGCTGAGTACTCACCAAAACTATGTCCCGCGGCGAGCGCGGGGACGAATGCGGTGCGGGCCGATAATAATTCCCAAATGGCCACGCTCGCGGCCAATAGCGCCGGCTGAGTGTTGCGCGTCTGATTAAGGTCTTCGCTCGGACCTTCGTTTGCGAGTTTCCATAAATCGACCCCGACCGCCGCGCAAGCTCGTTCGAACTGAGCCTTGACGCTGGGATAGGCCGTGGCCAGTTCCTTGACCATGCCAACCGATTGCGCGCCCTGCCCCGGAAATACCAACGCGAATTTTCTCATTCAATGATCCTGCTGATTAACCAAAAGCTGTTCCAGCATGTGGCTTATCTTCTCCGGCACCGCTTGCTCGACTTGTTGAACGGCTTCGTCGATTGCACGCGCGAATGACAGCTGATCGGCGCCACCATGGCTTTTGACAACGATCCCGCGTAACCCGACGAGGCTAGCGCCGTTATACCGCCGGGGATCGGCGCGTGCGCGTAAACTGCGGAGGCTTGGGGCAGCCAACCACGCGGTGAATTTACGCCACCAGCTGCGCTCAAACTCGCCGCGGGCGATTTGCGCGAGCATCGAGGCTACGCCTTCGCTCGCTTTTAGCGCGACGTTGCCGACAAAGCCATCACAGACGATGACATCGAAACTCCCCCCAAAAATATCATTGCCTTCGGCAAAGCCGCAGTAATTCAAACTGCTCTTCTCTAGTAACAATGCTGTCTGCTTGACCGCGTCGTTCCCTTTTATTTCCTCTTCGCCGATGTTCAATAAAGCGACTTTCGGGTTTTTGCGACCATCGATGGTCGCCGAGAGCACGGAGCCCATCACGGCAAAACGAAACAACTCTTCGGAACTCGAATCAACGTTCGCACCGAGATCGAGCACGCGAGTCGTGCGCGTAACCCCAGGCATCATGGCGCAAATCGCCGGCCGATCGATGCCCGGCAGGGTCTTAAGGACAAAGCGCGCGATTGCCATCAGCGCACCCGTATTGCCAGCGCTGACACACGCGCTGGCTTCGCCGCTCTTGACGGCGTCAATCGCATAACGCATTGACGAGTCGCGCTTACTGCGCAGCACGAGCGACGGCTTATCATGCATTTCCACGCGTTGCTCCGCGTGTCGTACGATAATGCGTTCGGCAAGCCCCTTAGGCACCGCTTGCATTGCCGCGTCCAACGCAGCCTGTTCGCCAATCAGAATAAGTCGCAACTGAGAATAGCGCTGTAATGCAGCGACGGCGGCTGGCACCACAACTCGTGGGCCATGGTCGCCGCCCATCGCATCGAGCGCGATTAAGGTATTCAAACGAAGGGCTACGTGCGGGCTAAACGAGCGGTGCGCGCCGTGCGACGCGCGCAGCTAGTCGTCGATATCACCAATGCCGTGGGCGCTTTATTCTTTTTCGGCGACTACACGTTTACCGCGATAGTAGCCATCCGCGCTGACATGGTGCCGGCGGTGAGTTTCGCCGGTCGTCGGGTCCTCGGACAGCGTGGGGCTCGAGAGGCTGTCATGCGAACGACGCATGCCGCGCTTGGACGGAGTTTTACGATCTTGTTGAACGGCCATCTTCAGTTCTCCTAAACGTGATCGCGAAGGCTCCTATTCCGGAGCGTCTTCGGCATCTACCTTGCGCAGCGACGCGAGCGGCGCGAATGGGTTGCGGGCGACGTTCGCGTCCGTCGCGTCGGCGGCTTCACTTAACCGACAAGTCCCCGGCGCGTGCTTGGGGATCATCGGACTTGCCAGCAATATCTCATCTTCCAATAACGCTATGACATCCAGCCAGAGTTCATTGTCATTTGTCTGTGCGAGGACGCCACTCTGCACATCCGCTTCGGTCTCGGGTTCGAATTCAAAATCGTTGTCGATAACAATCGTCACCGGTTCCAGACAACGTTGGCACTCGGCACTAAATGACACTTTCACGTTGCCGGCCACCACTACACCACGTGCGGCATTCATGCTAAACCGCAACGATGCGCTCGCCGGCGCCACGTCGCTATACATCCCGCTCACACGAGAAAGTGCGCTGGCTGGAATCTCCCCGAAAATATGAGACGCTTGGACGGCGAGGCGCCGGGCGTCGACTTGAGCGGGTAAAGTAAGCGTCATCGGCGGCGCGTAGTATACGGAAAGTCGCTGAAATCAAAAGACCTTCTCGCAAATTGGCGTCCTAATGCAGAGAACTTTATGCCAATAGAGGCCCCTCCTCCCTTGATTCTTGCCTCGTCCTCTCCCTACCGGCGGGAACTCTTGGCACGTTTGCGATTGCCGTTTTCGAGCGTCTCGCCGGACATCGATGAATCGACGCTGCCGGAGGAATCCGCCGCTCAGGCGGTGATTAGACTAGCCGGCGCCAAGGCGCTAAAAGTGGCTGAAAAGTATCCTTCGGGCCTCATCATTGCGAGCGACCAACTACTCGTGCGGGACGGCGAGTTCGTAAGCAAACCCGGGAGCATAGAGAGCGCACGGGCACAACTGGCAGCGGCGAGCGGTCGGACGCTCACTTTCTATACGAGCCTTTGCGTGCGCGCGCCAACGGGGGCGCAGGAGATGTCGGTAACGACCAGTGTGGTCACGTTTCGCAAGTTAACGGCCTTCACCATCGAGCGTTACCTCGCGCTAGAAAAGCCGATTGACTGTGCCGGTGCATTTAAATGCGAGGGTCTTGGAATTGCCTTGTTGGCGCGAATCGAGAGCGCAGATCCGACGGCACTCATCGGATTACCTTTGATCGCGCTCGTGACGCATTTAGAGCGCTTGGGCGTTGCGCCGTTGCCCCCGCTACCAGCCGAGAGTCCATTCGCGTAGTGCGAGACGCAAGCTGGCACCGAAGCGGCGTGATACCTGCGAAAGCACGTCTTCCTGCGGGGTAAAGTCGACGATTTCCTCAGCCTTGATGATTTCGCGCGCGACATAGCCCGCCGAACCCAATCCATCAACCAAACCGAGCGCTTTCGCGCGTTCGCCCGTCCACACTAAGCCACTAAACATATCGGGTTCGGGTTTCAAGCGATCGCCGCGGCCCCGTTTGACGATAGCGATGAACTGCTCGTGGATTTCACCCAACAACCCGGTGACGTGACTCACTTCCTTACTATCGAGCGGCAGGAATGGGTCTAAAAATCCTTTGTGCTCGCCTGCGGTTAACAAGCGCCGCTCAACGCCGAGCTTTTGCAGCGCGTCGACAAAGCCGAAGCTATCCATTCGCACGCCAATCGAGCCGACGATGCTGCCCTTGTCCGCATAGATTTCATCGGCGGCGGCCGCGATGTAATACCCGCCTGAGGCGCAAATGTCTTGGATGACGGCATAAACCTTCTTATTCGGGTACTCGGCTTTCAAGCGATAAATTTCGTCATTGACGTAGCCGGCTTGGACAGGACTCCCGCCTGGACTGTTGATGCGCACAATAATGCCGGCCGTTTGCTCGTCTTCAAACGCGGCGCGCAGCCCGGTCACCAGATTATCTGCACTGGCGGGTGCATCTTCCGCGATGATGCCTTGGACATCGATTAACGCGGTCACTTTGTCCGTACTCAATTTGCCGGACATCCAGGTTCGTGGAAGTGACAAGGCCAAGAAAGCGGCGACGTAGGCAAATGCCAGTAGCTTAAAAAATATGCCCCAACGCCGTGCCGCACGTTGCTCGCGTAAGGCTTCCAGCGCGAAACTGCGCGCAAGCTCCGCGTCCCAAGTCGAGCCAGGGGTAGCCGGTCGGCTCGCGGGGTCGTTCTGGTCATTCATTGCCAAACTCCAACTGTTTAAGACTCCGCCAGCTGCGCTAGCACGTACGTTAGATCGCTCGGTAGTGGTGCCATAATGTCATAGGGGTGATCGAGGTCGAATTCCAACCGTTGCGCATGCAAGAAAAGTCGCTTCAAGCCACAGCTGCGCAAGCTGCGATTGAAATCCCAATCGCCATATTTATCGTCTCCGGCGAGCGGTGTCTGTAGAAAAGCCGCATGCACGCGGATTTGGTGCGTGCGTCCGGTGGCGGGCTCGGCCTGCACCAGGCTACAGCGGGAGTAGCGTACCAGCTCTTTGAAAGCCGTATCGGCCGCGTCTGCACCTTCGGCGACCACTATATGGCGTAAGCCGGCACGACGATGCGAACCATCGAGCGGCGCTGTTACAATTAAGTGCGGCTGCGGCAACCGTCCCCGTACCAAGGCTTGATAGGTTTTCTTAAACGCATGGTCAGCCAGCATGCGGTTTAGCCGGCGTAGCGTGAGGGAGTCCTTGGCAAAGAGCAAACACCCCGAAGTCTCGCGATCCAAGCGGTGAACGAGATCTATTTTTGCAGCCGGTCCACGTGCGGCGCGTGCAACGTCGATAGCCCCGAATTTGAGCCCTGACCCGCCATGGGATGCCCAGCCGGCGGGTTTGTTCAACACCAACAGTCGGGCGTCTTCAAAAACCACGTTGGCCTCAAATGTCTTGACCATGGCGAGAGGAACGGCGGGATTCGTCGCAGCGTCTGCTTTAGTTTTAAGCGGCGGAATCCGTATTCGATCGCCCGCCACTAGCTTGTACGAGGGACCCGTGCGACCACTATTCACCCGCACTTCTCCAGACCGAATAATCCGGTAGATCAGCGCCTTGGGCAGCTCTGGGTAACGCGACGCGAGATAGTTGTCGAGTCGCCGACCGGCTTCCGCGTCCGTCACCTCAAGCATCGCGACCGAACATGTCGTCGGCACTTCACTGCGCATAGAGCGTTCGTCTCACTGTACTTGCTTATTTGCCGTTAGATATCTAACGCTGCTATAGTCCGACCACCCTAACGCATCATGTAGCTCTACGATTTCCGGCTAGAGACCAACGGGTTAGCGCAGACAGATTCGGGACTTTATCAGATTGTGGGCAGGCCGCGTTTAGGATTGCGGCTCACTTCTGAACTGCGTGTTAGACCGCCGGATGAAAGCCTCCGCCCTAATCGGCGGAACTTCGGCGACGGAACGGATAAGCAACGCAAGCCTTGTTCGTCGCGTACAGCCTGGTGGCTGGCTACTTTTCGAGGAAGGCCTCGAAGCGGGGGACGCCGCGTCAACCACGCGCGATGAGCGCGCGACGCGGAAACGTGAACCAGCGTCCGTCACTGCATTATTGCCACGCGCCTCGCGCGTGCGTGGCTTAGGCGACTGCGATCAACAGCGCCGGAAGGCTGAGCGGACGCTCAGCGAAGGATTTCGTCTGATGAAAAGAATGCTGATTAATGCCACGCAACCTGAAGAGTTGCGCGTGGCGCTCGTCGATGGCCAACGTTTATTCGATTTGGATATCGAAGCCACCGGCAAAGAACAAAAAAAGTCCAACATCTACAAGGGGCGGATTATCCGTCTCGAGCCGAGCCTCGAAGCCGCCTTTGTCGACTACGGCGCGGACCGTCACGGATTCCTGCCGCTCAAAGAAGTTTCCCGCTCACTTTTCAAGGACAAGCCGCGCAGCGGCAATCGCGCCAATATTCGCGACGTCCTGGAAGAAGGCCAAGAGTTCATCGTCCAAGTCGAAAAGGAAGAACGCGGAAACAAAGGCGCGGCGCTGACCACCTTTGTCTCGCTGGCCGGACGCTATCTGGTGGCGATGCCCAACAATCCCCGCGCCGGCGGCGTCTCCCGCCAAATTGAAGGCGAGGCACGCGAAGATGCCAAAGAGGCCATGTCCGGCCTCAATATTCCCGCCAATGTCGGCCTCATTTTGCGCACCGCCGGGATTGGTAAAACGACCGAAGAGTTGCAATGGGATTTGGATTATCTGGTCCAACTTTGGACGGCGATCGACGAAGCGGCGAACGCGCACACGGCGCCGTTCCTAATCTATCAGGACCAAAATGTAATCATTCGTGCGATCCGCGATTATTTGCGCAGCGATATCGCGGAAATCCTGGTCGACGATCAGCGCTTGCACGACACGGCACTCGATTTCATGCGGCAAGTCATGCCGCAGAATTTGTCCAAGCTCAAACTCTATCGCGATAGCGTTCCGCTATTCACGCGTTACCAAATCGAAAGCCAAATCGAAACGGCGTTTAGCCGCGAAGTTCGTTTGCCTAGCGGCGGCGGTTTGGTCATTGAGCCGACCGAAGCCTTGATCACCATCGACATCAATTCCGCGCGCGCGACCCAAGGCGGTGACATCGAAGAAACCGCCTTATTAACCAATCTGGAAGCCGCGGAAGAAATCGCGACCCAACTCCGGATCCGCGATTTGGGCGGGCTAATCGTGGTTGATTTCATCGACATGATGTCGGCTAAGAATCAACGCGCTGTGGAAAACAAACTCCGCGAATGCGTGAAGATGGATCGCGCTCGCGTGCAAATCGGTCGCATATCGCGCTTTGGCCTGCTCGAGATGTCGCGCCAACGCCTGCGCCCGTCGCTCGCCGAATTCAGCCATGAGATCTGCCCGCGTTGCGACGGCGTCGGCACGATTCGGAGCTTACGACCAACCGCTCTTTCAGTTTTGCGCGTCATCGAAGAAGAAGCAATGAAGGATTCCACCGCCAAAGTGGCCGCTCAAGTGCCGGTAGATGTGGCAGCTTTTCTGTTGAACGAAAAACGACGCGATGTCACCCGCATCGAAGATCAGCAGGAAGTTGAAATATTAGTCATCCCCAATCCGCACCTCGAAACACCGCATTTTACCGTGCAACGGATCCGAGAGCAGGATCTTGCGAAAGGCGATATCGGCGAGAGCCACGAGTTATTGCAAGAAGCCGATACCTCGCGTCAGTACGACTTCGTGCAAAAGGATGCGCCCCGCACTCAGCAGCCGGTGGTCAAGGACATCATGCGAAACGCACCGATGACGGAAACGCCGGCCGCGCCGCCGCGCGACGGCGGTGTTATCAAACGATTTTTCTCCGCGTTGTTCGGCGCAGGGACGGCGACGTCGCCAGGAGAATCACCATCACCGCCCGCGCCTGCAGAACCCGCTGCCCGTCGGGCGTCGCACGCTGGCGCTGAGCAGGACCGTGAGCGCAACCGCGGCGATCGCCGCGGCGGCGCGCAATCCTCTCATGCGGGTAGACAAGACTCGCGGCAGCGACGCGGCGGCAATCGTGCCCCGCGAAACGACGAGCGGCGGCCCGCTGAGTCGCGCGGCCCCGCGCAGGAATCGACCAACGGACAGAGTACGAATCGCGGGCACGAACGCGGCGAGCAACGCCGCCGTGGTGGTCGCCATGAACGACACAACGAGCACCGCGCCGCCGCGCTGGCCGCGCATCCCGAACGTAGCGAGGAAGAGCTTCTCGATATGCCGGCATCAGTGAACGAAGGGAGTGACGCGCGGATGGCAGTCGAACATCGCGGACCGGTCGAGGAAGTGACCCACACGACCGCGCCTCCGGATGTCGGCTTGCCCGCCCCGTTCGTCGCGCAAGAAGCCCCGGTCCAGAGCGAGACCATCGCGGAGCACGAACGCCATACGGTCTAAAGAACTTTAAGTGCGAGGATCGCGTAGGCTAACTTCGCGCGTCGCGTGAAACGTAATCTCCGGCCATCGTTCGGCCGTGAGTTGCAAGTTAACGCGACTGGGCGCGAGATACGCTGGGTGTCCGCCGCCGTCGATGGCGACGTTATCCCCTGCTTGTTTCACAAATTTTTCGAGTTCGCCAGATTTCGTACTCGTTACCCAGCGCGCGGTGTGCGTGGCGACGCTTTCGAAAATGCATTCGACACCGTATTCATGACGCAAACGATACGCCACCACATCGAACTGCAGAATACCGATGGCCCCTAGAATTAAATCGTTGCGCTGCGTGAGTTTAAAAACTTGTGCCGCACCTTCCTCGCACAGTTCGGTCAGACCTTTCATCAACGCTTTGGCGCGCAACGGATCGACGGCGCGCACACGCCGAAAAAGTTCCGGGGCAAAACTCGGGATACCTTTAAAACTGAGAGATTCGCCGGCCGTAAAGGTGTCACCGATCTGAATCGTGCCGTGATTGTGCAGCCCGATGATGTCACCGGCGTACGCGTCTTCCACTTGCTCGCGGCCGCGCGCGAAAAAAGTCAATGCATTGGACACTTGCACGTCGCGGCCTAATCGTACATGCCGTAGTTTCGCGCCGGGCTCAAAATGCCCAGAACAAATTCGCAAAAACGCGATGCGATCACGGTGCTGCGGATCCATGTTTGCCTGGATTTTGAACACAAAGCCGCTGAACGCTTCTTCCTCGGCACAGACATCGCGCTCGAGCGCCGCACGCGCACCCGGTGGTGGCGCAATGTCCACGAAGCAGTCAAACATTTCGCGAATGCCGAAATTCTGCAGCGCCGAACCGAAAAACACCGGCGTTATCTCGCCGCGCCGATAGGAATCCAAATTAAATTCGGTCCCCGCCGCGTCAATCAATTCGATCTCGTCGATAAAAGATGGCAATAAGTCTTCCAATTTCGGATCGCGCGCGGCCTCGGCGAGCGAGACGCGAGGCGTTTCCACCAGCTCCGCATTGGCGTCGATTTCTCGCTGATAACGATAGAGGCAACGATCCGAGAAATGGTAAACGCCGGCGAAGTGTTGTCCGGACCCGAGCGGCCAAGTCAGCGGCGCGCACTTAATTTTCAAGACGTTCTCGATTTCATCGAGCAATTCCAGCGGTGCGCGGCTGTGCCGATCGAGTTTA
This sequence comes from uncultured Klebsiella sp., assembly GCA_964555355.1. GTDB lineage: Bacteria > Pseudomonadota > Gammaproteobacteria > CAIKBL01. The sequence continues at coordinate 303,036 of CAZKRY010000006.1, read as the reverse complement.
TTGATAAGTGTGACAATCGGCGTGCGACGCATGCGACAAATTTCAAGGAGCTTGACTGTCCGCTCTTCAACTCCCTTGGCGGCATCGATGACCATGAGCGCCGAGTCGACTGCGGTCAGGACACGATACGTATCTTCCGAGAAATCTTCGTGTCCCGGGGTATCAAGTAGGTTGATGACGCAATCCCGATATTCAAACTGCATAACGGATGAAGTTACCGAGATCCCGCGCTGGCGTTCAATCTCCATCCAGTCCGAGGTGACATGGCGAGCACTCTTGCGCGCCTTGACTGTGCCGGCAGCGTTGATCGCTCCACCTAATAGCAATAGCTTTTCCGTAACGGTGGTTTTGCCGGCATCCGGATGTGAAATGATGGCGAAAGTTCGGCGTCTGCGCACCGCAGTGTCTAGCGTAGTCACAGGGATTTATCCGCGAATTTAGCTTCGTTCGAATACCACGACGGCGGCGGCATAGTCGCGTTCGTCGGTGAGGCTGACATGCATGGCAACCACATGCTGTTCCGCGGCACGCTCGGCGGCCCCGGCATGCAAACGCAAATCAGGTTTGCCCGCGGCGTTATGCGTGACTTCTATCGATCGCAGCGTAACGCCGCGCCGAAATCCGGTCCCTAACGCTTTCGACGCAGCTTCCTTGGCTGCAAAACGCATCGCCAGAAAGCGGATTGGTTGCGTGGTTTGCGCGAAGCGCTGCAATTCCTCCGCCGCCAAGACGCGCCGCGCAAACTTGAAGCCATAGCGACGGTAGACCGACGCGATTCGTTCGACCTGCACGATATCGATGCCAAGGCCGCTAATCATAAGCGCGCCGCGTGCAACAGCTGCTTCATTTCGGCAACGGCGGCTGCCATACCGTTGAACACCGCGCGAGCGACGATCGCATGTCCGATATTGAGCTCAGTGATATTTCGATTGGCGGCAATCGCACGCACATTTTCATAGTTTAGGCCGTGGCCCGCATTAACCTGCAGCCCGAGGTCGTGCGCAAGCGCAATACCATCGCTCAGGCGCCGCAATTCGTGCGCCCGGGTCACCGCATCACGCGCATCGGCATAGGCACCCGTATGAAGTTCAATGGTGGGCGCCCCGCTCGCGTGAGCAGCGCGCACCTGCGCAGGCTCAGGATCGATAAATAACGAGACCTCGATTCCAACTTCCGCGAGTGCCGCGCAAGCGCGTGCTGTTCCCGGCGGGTCGAGCAATAAATTGAGTCCCCCTTCTGTGGTCAGCTCGGCTCTGCGTTCGGGGACCAAGCAGCAACAGGCTGGGCGCAACTTTGCCGCAAACTGCAACATCGCGGGGGTAATCGCCATTTCAAGATTGAGCTTCACGCGCAATGATTGTTTGAGGGTGTCGACATCACGCTCCTGGATGTGGCGGCGATCCTCCCGCAGATGCACCGTGATGCCATCCGCACCGGCTTGTTCCGCCAGCAAGGCGGCGAGTACCGGATCAGGATATTGAGCGTGGCGCTGCTGTCGCAGCGTTGCCACATGATCGACATTGACGCCAAGTAAGAGCGGGAACTGAGAAGTCACGACGAATAGACATTGCTTGCGTCCCCATAGTGTAGCCCTACTTCGCTGAGCGTGGAACGCTGAAACAAACGTTAGTTTTCAAGTCTTTTTGCTTGAAACAACTCGCGCGTGCGCAACGGTTGACCGCCCAAGTGATGCGCCATTAGCCCGCGCATCAATATTTTAGCCTCGCGAAGTGTGTCGCTCTCCCAGGGCCTCGCGCCAGACAGCGCGAGCAACGTACTGCCATGCACGGGGATGCCGCGCTCCGGGGTTTGTCGCGCAAGTACGCCTTGTTCGGGCAAGTAGTGATATTCGTATTCGGGTTCGATCACCTCTTGCGTATCTATTGCATGCTCAAGTGACAGCGCAAAACCGCTCGCCGCGAGCAAGTCCACTTCGAAGCGACGGAGCGACGGCTCCAACGGCGCATCCGTCGCTAGTTCGCGTAAGGCAGTTTCATAGGCGGCATAAACGGCTGGCTCGGGATCATGGCGCTGTTGTAGGCGCATCAGCAGCTCATTGAGATATAGACCGCTAAGCAGTCGCTCGCCGCGAAGCTGCACGGGACGCGCCGTGCTCTCCGCTCGTCGCAGGTAGGGTAACTCTTGGCGTCCCGCCCAAACTAGAAAATGCGGTGTGAACTCGGTTATCTGCATTTTCGACTTTGCGCCGCCAAGCGCGCTGCGCGCAAGCACCGTTATTAATCCGTGGCGCGCCGTGAGCAAGGTAACGATCAAACTCGATTCACGCCACCGCCGACGATGCACCAAGTAGCCATCGTCGCTAACTTCGGCGCCCGGCACCTGTTACTCCTCGCCGTCGATTTCGAATACGTCGAGCGCCGCGGGATTCTCCGTCCACTTACCTTGCACTTTGACCCAGGTCTTCAAGTACACGCGACGCGCGAGCAGTTTCTCAATTTCGCCGCGAGCTTCGCTCCCGACCTGTTTTATCCGCTGGCCCCCTTTGCCGATGACGATCGCTTTTTGACCCGGGCGCTCGACCCAAATCGTGGCATCGATATGCGCGACCTCATTGATCACTTCAAATCGTTCGATCACCACATGTACCGCGTACGGCAGCTCAGCGCCGAGCTGACGCGTTAGCTTTTCGCGAATCAATTCGGCCACGACGAACCGTTCCGATCGATCCGTGAGCTGGTCTGAGTCAAACAACGCGGCACGCACCGGCGCATGTTGACCCAACATTTGCACGAGGCGATCAAGATTAACCGTCTTCAATGCGCTCACTGGGATCAAGTCGATCCCTGGGATCTGTGCCTCTAGTTTCGCGAGAAACGGTAGCAGATCGGCGTGCCTTGAAAGTTTGTCGATCTTATTCACGACGACGGTCCGATATCCGGTAAACGCCTGCAGCTTTTCGGCGAGCACCCGGTCTTCCTCACGCCAGTCGCCGGCTTCGATGACGAGCAGTACCCCATCGACATCTTGCAAGGCGTGTTCGACTTGGCGATTCATCAGCTTGTGCAACCGGCCATGCGGCTGCGCTTGCCACCCGGGTGTATCGGCGAATACCAATTGCGCTTGTTCCGTTTGCACTATCCCGTGTATGCGATAACGGGTGGTCTGCGGCTTACGTGAAGTGATGCTGAGTTTTTGTCCTAACAGGTGATTCAGCAGAGTCGACTTGCCCACATTCGGGCGACCGATAATGGCGAAGACTCCGCAGCGGGATTGATCAATGGGAGAATCGCTCATGGTTGGCTTTCGGGCTGCAATGCCATTAACGCGAGTCGCGCGGCTTCCTGTTCGGCGTGGCGGCGGCTATGCCCCTGCGCGGTAACTTTGAGTGGGGGAGCGCTCAACTCACAATCGACCGTAAAAAACTGTGCGTGCGGAGGTCCTTCGACGAGTACGGTTTGATAGGTAGGCAGCGGTGCTTGCCGATGTTGCAGGTATTCCTGAAGACGCGTTTTCGAATCTTTTGGCATCTCCTCGGGATCTAATAACGATAGCACCGGCTCAAACCAATCGGCGAGCTCCGCGCGGGCCGGCGCGGGTCCTCCGTCCAAGAATATCGAGCCCACGATCGCTTCCAGCGCATTCGCCAAGATCGAATCTCGGCGCCAGCCGCCGCTTTTCATCTCCCCTTCGCCTAACGCCAGGAATTTACCCAGTTCGAGTTTCCGCGCGATCGCGGCTAGGCTTTCGCGCTTCACGAGTGAAGCGCGCATGCGGGTTAACTGGCCCTCGTCCGCGCGCGGAAAACGCTGATACAGAAACTCCGCGACGGTCGCACCGATAATCGCGTCGCCTAAGAACTCGAGCCGTTCGTTATGCCGATTACTCGCGCTGCGATGCGTCAGCGCGAGTTGCAAAAGCTCGGGATCGGCAAATTGATGGCGGAGCGTGGGCGAAGCCAGCGTCAGCCGCCGTTTACTCGGCATCCCCGGGGGGCAATTCGCGCGCGTATTGGTAGTTCAATACGATATCAAGGTTGCAACAAACTACGTTGCGGATTTCATAGTCAAGTGACAACACGCGATTGATCTCGCCTCGCGGTCGTTCGACTTTCAGCAAGCGGGTGAATTCAACCGTCGACCAACGGTCAACATCCGATACTTCGAATTGTTTCATGATGGCCTTGACGATTTCGGTTTTGGATTGCTCCGATACCGCAGAATCGCCTACCACCTTGTCGAGCGCCAAATCGACCTTCATCTTTTCGTTATACAACGGAAATAGCCGCATGCCGAGCATCGCAAGCGCACCGATCAATACCGACCAGAAGATAAGCCCGCTGAGACTAACGCCACGTTGTCTCGATAATCGCTTGGTCATTGCTCCCCCTCTTGGTTCATTTGATTCCTGTACCGATTCGACCGAATTCCGGTCCATTATCCCAGTTCATCCAGATCATAAACGCCCGCCCGATTAAATTCTCGTCCGGCACAAATCCCCAATAGCGGGAATCGCGGCTGTTATCACGATTGTCGCCAAGGACGAAATACTCCCCCGCTGGCACCTCAAATTCGCCGTCAATGGTGGGGGCCATCGGCGTAATCAGGATTTCGTGGGTTACTTTGTCCAATTGCTCCGTTAAATGTTTAGCTCCCGTATGCACGGATGAAGATTTAAGCCCCACGTAGGAACCTAACGACTCATATTTAAGCGGTTGGCCGTTTAGGTACACTTGCTTGTCCTTGTAGCCGATTCGATCACCCGGTAGCCCCACCACCCGTTTAATGAACGGCGTGGAAGGGTCTTCCGGATATCGAAAAACCACAACATCGCCACGCGCTGGCGTGCCGAGCGGGACAAATTTGCTATTCAACACCGGTAAACGCAGGCCGTAAGTAAATTTATTGACCAGAATAAAATCACCCACCACCAAGGTTGGGATCATCGAACCCGATGGGATCCGGAATGGCTCGACCAAAAACGAACGGAGGAAAAGCACGATTAGAAAAATCGGGAAAAACGACTTGGCGTGTTCCACGATGACGGGTTCGGCAAGCTGTCGCTCTACCGGTAGGGTTGCGTTGCGCACGCGGCGCGACGGCGCGAGCCGCCACGCATCAAACGCCCAAATACCGCCGCTCGCCGCGACCAACAGGACCATGACGGCCGAAAAATCAAAAACCATTATTTGCCTACCTTTAGCACCGCCATAAAGGCTTCTTGAGGAATTTCGACCGAACCCACCTGCTTCAAGCGCTTTTTGCCTTCTTTTTGCTTTTCCAACAATTTGCGCTTGCGCGTGATATCGCCGCCATAGCATTTTGCGGTGACGTTTTTGCGCATGGCTTTCACGCTTTCGCGCGCGATAATCTTGGAACCGATTGCGGCCTGGATCGCCACTTCAAACATCTGGCGAGGGATGATTTCGCGCATCTTCGCCACCAGTTCGCGACCGCGCATTTGCGCTTGGTTACGATGCACGATCACTGACAACGCATCGACCTTTTCGTTGTTGATGAGGATATCGACCTTGACCATGTCGGCCGGCCGATAACAGTGAAAATGATAGTCCATCGACGCATAGCCGCGGGTGACGGATTTCAAGCGGTCAAAGAAATCGAACACCATCTCTGACAACGGCAGCTCGTACCCGACCGCCACTTGGGTGCCGGCGAAATTCAACTTGGTCTGCACCCCACGCTTCTCAACACAAAGCGCAATGACATTGCCGAGATATTCCTGAGGCGTGAGTAATTCCGCGACGATAATCGGCTCTCTAATTTCAATCACCGTTCCGGGATCGGGAAGCCGCGCTGGATTATCGACCAAGAGGATCTCGCGACTGCGTAATTCAACTTCGTAAACCACCGTGGGCGCGGTGGTGATCAACGCCATCCCGTACTCGCGTTCCAGGCGCTCCTGCACGATTTCCATATGCAGCATGCCTAGAAAGCCGCAACGGAATCCAAAGCCGAGCGCTTCCGAAGTTTCCGGCTCGTAGGAAAGCGCGGCGTCGTTTAATCTAAGTTTGGCAAGCGCCTCGCGAAAAGCTTCAAATTCCGAAGACTCAATCGGATAGAGCCCGGCGAATACATTGGGTTTTGATTTTTGAAATCCCGGTAAGGCCTGTGATGCCGGACGCTGTGCATTCGTGATCGTGTCACCCACCGGCGCACCGTTGATATCTTTGATTCCGGCAACGACAAAACCCACCTCGCCGGTACCGAGCCGATCCGTCTTAACGCGCTTTGGCGTAAAAATGCCGACTTCGCTGACCTCGACATCCCGCCCGGTCGACATGATCCGGATCCGCGCGCCCGACACCAATTCACCATCGAATATGCGCACGAGAGAAACCACGCCAAGATAGTTATCGAACCACGAGTCGATGATAAGTGCCTTAAGCGGCGCGGTCGGGTCGCCTTTCGGCGGTGGAATTAGGTTGACCAAACGCTCTAAGAGTTCGGGCACACCGATCCCGGATTTAGCGCTTACCAAAGCGGCATCGGTGGCATCGATGCCGATGATGTTTTCGATTTCTTGAGCGACGCGTTCGGGATCGGCCGCGGGCAAATCAATCTTGTTCAAGACGGGAACGACTTCAAGCCCCTGGTCCACCGCCTTATGGCAATTCGCGACCGATTGCGCTTCCACGCCCTGCGCGGCGTCGACGACGAGTAGCGCCCCTTCGCACGCCGCAAGCGAACGCGACACTTCGTAACTAAAGTCGACGTGTCCGGGCGTGTCGATAAAATTCAGCAAGTATTCGGCGCCATTGGGTGCCTTGTATTGCAAGCTCACGCTCTGCGCTTTGATGGTAATTCCGCGTTCGCGCTCCAAGTCCATTGAGTCGAGAACTTGCTCCGACATTTCGCGCGCGCTTAATCCTCCGCAAATTTGGATGAAGCGGTCAGCGAGCGTGGATTTGCCATGATCGACGTGGGCGATGATCGAAAAGTTACGGATATGCTGCATAAGGGAGGGAACTGAGGACGCCCAAGTCATTGCATCGGAAGGCGCCGCATCTTACCCGATACCATCGACCTAGGACAGCAAGGCACTTGGTAGTGAGCCTGCGCCTGCCCACCCCTCGGCTGCGGCGCCGTCACGTCAGTTGCGAAGCAAGTGCGATCGCCAACCCGTGTGGGTCATAGGGACCGCTCCAGATTTCCCGCTCGCCGAGTACGAGCACCGGAATTCGGTAGTGATAAAGCGTTTGCAAACGCGCCTCGGAGTCAATGTCCACCAGCGTTAAGCCGCGCGCCAACACTTCCTCGTGTGATGCGAGCGCCGCGTGTAGCGCTTCGCACAGTTCACAATCGGCGCGTACAAACAACTGGTATGACGCCTCACCCACTGCGTGTCATTCCGCCAATTTAAGCGCCATGAAAATAGGGTTGCCCTGGCGATTAACCAGCATTGGCACCTTGGCGCCCGCATTCAACGCGTTCACGGCCGCAACGAGTTCTTTCACAGAGCCAGTTTCCTTGAAGTTAATTTGCGAGATGACATCCCCTGGCCGCAGTCCAGCCTCGCGCGCTACACCGTCATTTACTTTCTCGATAAGCACACCAGGTCCGGTCAACTCGAGCTTCTTGCGTTCGGCAGGACTCAGGTCCCGCGCAACGACCGAAAGCCGCGGAATTTTTTGACCGCCTGACGCCGGCTCGTCCGCTGCTTCAGCCAAAACTTCGTCTTCTTGCGCCGGCAGCTTACCGATTGTGATGCTGAGCGAGCGCATTTTGCCTTCGCGCATTACCTCGACCGTGATGGGTTGGTCAACCCTCGCCGCGCCGACCAATGGGGGCAGATCGGATGACGTTTCAATTTCGTGTCCATCGAACTTGGTAATGACATCGCCTGCTTCAACTCCGGCTTTCTCAGCCGGGCTATCCGGTAGAACCTTTGAAACCAGCGCGCCGTGCGGTTTGCTCATCCGAAATGATTCCGCGAGTTCGGCCGTCACGTCTTGGATCAGCACGCCTAGCCAGCCACGACTCACTTCGCCGTGATCACGGATTTGCCCATATACGTTCATGACGACATCGATTGGGATGGCGAACGAAAGTCCCATGAAGCCGCCCGTGCGGCTATAGATCTGAGAGTTGACCCCGATGACTTCGCCGTCCAGGTTAAATAGCGGCCCCCCGGAATTACCGGGGTTAATCGCGACGTCCGTTTGAATAAACGGCACATAGTTTTCGTTCGGCAGGCTCCGGCCCTTTGCGCTCACGATTCCCGCGGTTACCGAATGGTCAAATCCGAATGGGGATCCGATCGCCAATACCCACTCACCGACTTCCAACTCTTCCGTATTGCCGAGTTTCAACATCGGCAGATCGTCTTCGGCGTCCACTTTCAGCACCGCGATATCACTTCGCGGATCAGTGCCGACAATTTTTGCCGGAAACTCTCGGCGATCGCTCAAACGGACAATGACTTCTTCGGCATCCTTGACCACGTGATAGTTAGAGATGACATAGCCGTCCTTGGAAATAATGAAACCCGACCCCAACGAAGCCCGCGGCATCATCTCGCCACGGCCCTCGGGTTCTTGTTCCTCAAAATATTTGCGAAAGAAGTCGTTGAGTGGGCTGTCGTCCGGTACGTTTGGAATCGAAAAGCCCGGAGGCAGCTCAGGTTGTTCGCGGTGTTGCCGCGCGCGCTTGTCGCCGGAAGTACTGATATTGACGACGGCCGCGCTGTTCTGTTTAACGAGCGCCGTGAAATCTGGAAGTGTACCGGCGAGGCTAACCGCCGAAGCGTTAACGCAACCGAACGTGAGCAAGGCGGATAAAAGAACAAGCGAGAGCGAGCGATTTGAGTTTGAAATAGGCGACATAGTTTTAACGATAGCTTGAGAGGCGAACGGCACCTGAAGGGCCTAGCCTGGTTAGTTGACGACCACCGACGCGGCAATTTTACGTACAGTGGCCTGCGGGATCTCCCCAACCACAGTAATCTGGTATTCGTGATCGAGTCTACTAAAGGCGTTGACCGCCCCCATCGATGAGTAGCCTTGGAGGGGCGGAGTACCACCGGACAGTTTCTCGACAAACACCGAGACCATCGCTAGGCCATCGGTGAATACCGCGTGCTGGACCACGACGCCATTCGCGTTCGAGCGTTGGCGGTGCGTATCTTTCAGATTAAATCCGCTTGGTACCCAGCCGACTGAAGGCGGCGGGATATCGTCGGCATTGCCCTGCGCCGACACCGCATGACTCGTATATTGCGTATAGCCCGCGCCCGTTAGCTCGTTGGCCAGCGCCGAGTCTGGGATAGGCATCCCAATCTCGACCATGGTGAACATCATTTGTTCGAGCACCTTATTACCCGCGCCGAGCACCATCGAGCGGAGCGGCAGATAGGTTGCCTGATCTATCCAAAGTTGGTAGCTGTAACGGTCCTGGGTTTTCGGGGCGATTAGCATGACGTCCGTAATGCGACCGGCGACTCGTTCGGTTCCCAACGGCTTAATTGTGTAATGTTGCCCAGCTTGGTCCAACGACTTCGTCAGCGCCAAACCAAAGAGCTGTGGCGCTTCGCGCTGTTCAACCAGAATGGCTTTGTCGTCCGCGAGCGTACACGCGACATGCGCGCCATCACGGATGACTTCGCGTTCGGCACCGGACAAAGAAATTAGCCGCTCACGCTCTTGGCCGTCCCGCACCGCATGCACAATCCTCAGCGCTTCCAGTGCAGTCTCATGGCTGTAAATAAAAGTGCCTTGATAATCTAGCGTTTTGCTGGCCTGCGCGATTTTATCGAGCAGCGTGAGCTCAGCGCTTGCGTGCCTTGCCGCGAATAACAGCAGGCAGAATGCGATCCCACGCGCTGATTGAAGCAAAAATCGCGCGTCCATGCTATTCGGCGGGTGCGCTTTCCAAGCCGACGACTCGTACATGCGGATGCACACCCGAGACGCCGAGTTGCGCTCGTTGTTCGTTAAAATTAACGAGATAACGATTTATTCGTCGTTGATACTCGGCCGGCGAAAGTGTGGAAACCTGTTCGCCTTCAACGTTTGGTTCGTCTGGCGTCGGCAGTGTGTTGGGCGCGAACGCCGTGGCCTGGAGATCGGGTGTCCCGCCTGTCGGCGAGCGGCTCGACCAACCAATTGTGAAGCCCAACACCAGTGCCGCGGCGGCCGCCCAACGGATGCGCCGGGGGGGCGACCAAGATGCCGGCTTGGGCTTAAACGGCACGACGGTTTGGGTGGGCGACGCCGCTTCGAGACTGAGCGCGGCGCTTACTCGCGCCGATAGCTGATTCGAGTGTGGCGAAATCTCCGCGCCGCGTAGCACATCGCCGATCATCTGATAGCGCGCCCAAGTCTCGCGCATCGTGGGTTCGTCAAGGAGTGCCGGGAGAGTTTCGTGGTCGGCTGCGTCACCCGCATCGTCCATCAGTGCGGAAATAGACTCTTCTCGCTGCATAGGTTCGCCTCGGACTTCTTGCGTCATTGTTCCAGGAGCGGTTTCAAGCGACCGTCAATAATCTCGCGGGCGCGAAAGATTCGCGACCGCACCGTACCAACTGGGCATTCCATTGCCGTCGCAATTTCTTCGTAACTTAACCCATCCATTTCGCGCAACATGATTGCCGTCCGCAACTCCTCCGGCAGGCTGTCGATCGTCGCAAACACCGTGCGCTTGATTTCATCGACCAACAACAGCTTTTCGGGCGTCTCGTTGTCATGCCGCAGATCGGTCACATCGAGCGTCGCCCCGTCTTCATCGGTGAGCTCGGCTTCGGCAGGTCGCCTACCTTGCGCGGTTAAGTAATTTTTCGCCGTATTGATGGCGATCCGGTACAACCACGTATAAAAGGCGCTCTCCCCACGAAAACTACCCAGCGCGCGATACGCTTTGATAAACGCGTCTTGCGCCACATCCATAGCGTCGTCCCGATCACGCACGTAGCGCGATACCAATTTAATAATCCGATGTTGATAACGCGTCACCAACGTATCGAACGCACGTTTGTCGCCTTGACGCGCAAGCGCGACCAACGCTTGGTCCGTAGAGTCGCTCATGACCAGCGTCTGCCTGTATCATGCGCGTGAGCCGTCACTACACCTTTAGGCATAGACCATCACCATGCTAAATAAGTTCGGGTAGTTGGCGCGGACCGGTAACTCGTTATCGGCCGGGAGTATAGCAAGCGAGGGACCATGCCACACCAGCACGATTACGACGTGCTCATCATCGGAAGCGGCGCCGCAGGCTTGAGCCTTGCGCTACACTTGGCCGCCCGGTTTTCGATTTGCGTGCTCGCCAAGAGCGGCTTGAGCGAAGGCGCGACCCTGTACGCGCAAGGCGGGGTCTCCGCCGTGATGGACCGCGACGATTCGATCGAAGCCCATGTGGAAGACACGCTCCGCGCGGGCGCCGGCTTGTGCCACCGGGACGTGGTTGAAGCCATCGTGGAACACGGCCGCGAACGTATCGATTGGCTAGTGGCGCAGGGAGTTCCCTTTACCACGGTGAAAAGCGAAGACGGCGCACCCACTATCCACCTCACGCAAGAAGGCGGACATAGTCGAAGGCGGGTCGTCCACGCGGAAGACGCCACCGGCCGCGCCATCGAAACCACCTTGCTGGAGCGCGTCGAAGCTCACCCCAACATCACCTTATGGGCCGAGCATATCGCGATCGACCTCATTACCACTGGCAAGCTTGGCGGCACGCCCGATCGCTGCATCGGGGCCTATGTCTTTGACAAAGCTGGCAATCAGGTCAAAACGCTGCGTGCCCGTTGGTGCGTGCTGGCCACCGGTGGGGCCGGCAAAGTGTATCTCTACACCAGCAATCCAGACGTCGCGACCGGTGACGGTATCGCGATGGCCTGGCGCGCCGGATGTGCGATTGCCAACATGGAATTCGTGCAATTTCACCCGACTTGCCTATACCACCCTCAAGCCAAAACCTTTCTACTGACCGAGGCCCTGCGCGGCGAAGGGGGGGTGTTGAAGCTACCGAACGGTGAGCGCTTTATGCCGCGCTTCGATGAGCGTGCCGAACTCGCGCCGCGCGACATCGTCGCACGTGCGATCGATTATGAAATGAAGCGTCTGGGCTCGGACTTCGTCTATCTAGATATCAGCCACAAGGATCCCGATTTCGTGCGGGGACACTTTCCGAACGTCTACCGCAAGTGTCTCGAATTTGGGATCGATATCACCGTACAGCCCATTCCCGTGGTGCCCGCGGCACACTATTTATGCGGCGGTGTGGTTACCGATGTCGCCGGACGCACTTCGCTCCCGGGACTTTTCGCCATCGGAGAGGTGGCGTGTACAGGCCTGCATGGCGCCAATCGCATGGCGAGCAACTCGTTATTAGAGTGCTTGGTGACCTCCACGCTCGCCGCGAGTGTAATCGAGCATGAAGCCTCAACGATGCCGCTGCCGCCGCCCGTCCCGCCGTGGGACGAAAGCCTGGTGACGGATGCCGATGAGGAAGTCGTCGTCGCGCACAATTGGGATGAACTGCGCCGCTTCATGTGGGACTACGTGGGGATCGTCCGTACTACCAAGCGCCTCGAGCGTGCACGTCGTCGCGTGCATTTATTACGTGGGGAAATTAGTGATTTTTACGCGAATTTCCGCGTAACCGCCGATCTCATTGAATTGCGCAACCTGGTGCAAGTCGCGGAACTCATCATCCGGTGTGCGTTAAAACGCAAAGAAAGCCGCGGATTGCATTTCACGCTCGATTATCCGGAACGTGACGATCTCAACTACGCGCGCGACACGATTCTGCGCGCGGGCGATTTTAGCTAGCGGAGGATTCGTGGAAAGTACCTTGCTCGCCGCAACGCCGCTACCTGCGGCGGCGCTGCGCGACAAAACAATTCTGGTAACGGGCGCAACGCGCGGACTTGGGCGCGCGATCGCACTCGAGTGCGCGCAACTCGGCGCAAATCTTTTATTGCTCGGTAAAGATGTGCGCCGGCTCGAAGGGGTCGCTGATGAGATCGAAGCGCTGGGCACCTGTTCGCCCACGCTCATTCCCTTCAATCTTGAGGGCGCCCAGTTTGCCGATTACGAAACGATCGGCCAACTGATTGCCGAGCGCCATGCCCAATTGCATGGCCTCGTGTTGAATGCCGGCTTACTCGGTGAACTTGCGCCACTCGAAACTTCGGATCCGCTACTGTGGGCGCGCGTGTTTCAGATCAACGTTCACAGCGCGTACCTACTTTTGCGGGAATGCCTGCCGCTACTTCGCGCCGCCATAAGCGCGTCGGTGGTATTTGTATCGTCCTCGGTTGGGCGACAGGGCCGAGCCTATTGGGGCGCTTATGCGGCGTCGAAATTTGCGCTTGAAGGTATGATGCAAACGCTCGCGGATGAGATGCGTCAATCGACTCAGGTGCGCGTAAATTCGCTTAACCCGGGACGTCTACGAACACGCATGCGCGCACAAGCCTACCCCGCGGAAGATCCAAGCTCCTTGCCCGAGCCTGGCATCGTCGCTCCCTACTTCGCATATCTGCTGAGCGACCAGGCAACCGAGCACGGCAAAACACTGCATATTTCCGGTTAACGTCCGGCCTGGCGGCGAAGGCGGCGAAGAATTGCCGCCGCCGGTCTGCCGGTGCGATTGCGGTATGTGATCCGCGTCGCGCTACCCGCCAAGATTTTGTCGATTTGCCGGGGCTCTCCTGGCGAAACGACAATTTTCCCACCCCTTTAGCTTCAAAGCTCGCGCTCAACGGCGCAAACGACCGTTTATTTGGCGAATTTCGTGCTAAAAGTCATTGCGTGCGAATTTGGCATGGATTTCGCTAGGTAGGCGTATCAACGTTATTTTGGAACGCGCAATGCCAGCTCACGCCGAATCCGCATCACGTAGCGAGCCGATGATTCACATTGGCGCCTCGCCCTATTTTGCGCCGGATATCGCGGCGCGCAAGCTCTTATCCGATAGCACCTTGCTGCGAATATCGAGCGCGTTGCAATCGAGCCTCTTCGTAAAAGACGTCATCCATGCGTTTAGCGCGGAGGCGCGCCGCCTCGTGCGACGGGTCGCGCTGCGGTATCGCAATCGGCATGACGATTTCGTATTCCAGGAGGGCCGACAGCAATTGCATCGTTGCAGTTATGAACTGAATTTACTGGGCAAGTCGATGGGCGAGTTGAGTTTCATGCGCAATCAGCCGTTTACCGCCGACGAACAAGCATTATTCGAAGTCATGCTTTGCGCGCTCATTTACCCCTTGCGAAATGCGCTGATGTACGAAAAGGCGCTGCGCTCCGCGCTCAAAGATCCGCTTACCGGCGTCAACAATCGAGCGAGCATGGATCAACATTTGGAACACGAAGTGCTATCGGCTATCCGCCATCAGATCCCGTTATCCGTACTAATGATCGATATCGATTTCTTCAAAGCGATTAACGACGAGCATGGTCACATGGCGGGCGACACCGTACTCTCGGCGGTCGGACAAGCCATCGTTCGCTGTACACGTGATAGCGACGTGGTATTCCGTTACGGCGGCGAAGAGTTTGCGATTATCCTGACGAACACCAAATCATCCGGTGCGCGTTTGCTCGCGGAACGTATTCGCGGCGCCATCGAGGAGCTTGAAATTGACAGTCATGAGGCGCGCATGCGCGTCACAGTGAGCATCGGTGTCGCACAACTCGCTGCGGGCGATTCCAAGCTCGATCTCATCGAACGGGCCGACACGATGCTTTATCGCGCGAAATATCGCGGACGCAACCAAGTCGTCTCGAGCGACGAATAATCGTCTAACTGTTTGTTACGCGCGCTGCTCTGTCGGCGCCACGATTTCTGCAATCGCGGCGGGTCGCGCGAGGATCTCGAGCAACGCCGCCTCGTCGGCTTGCGGTATCCCTAATTCCGCCGCTTTTCGTGCCTTGCTCCCGGCCTCCGCGCCGACAATCACGAGTTTTGTTTTCTTCGACACGCTTCCGGCCACGGTGGCGCCCAGTGCGCGGAGACGGTCACCAGCTTCCTCACGTGTAAGCCCGTTAAGCGTCCCAGTTAACACGATGCTCCAGCCGCTGAGCGGTAACGACTCAGGCAGCACCGGCGCCTGTTCCGGCCAGTTGACGCCCGCCGCACGCAGCGCCGAGATGAGTTGCCGGTTTTCCTCGGCGGCAAAAAAACGGTGAATACTTTCGGCGACAACCGGGCCAACGTCCGGTACGTCCTCCAAAGACGTGGGATCGGCTTGCGCAATCGCATTCAAGCTACCAAAGCGTACCGCCAAAGCGCGCGCGGTCGCCTCCCCTATCTGCGGAATGCCGAGCGCGTACAAAAACCGCGGCAAAGTCGTCTTCTTCGCTTTCGTAATCGCGTCGACTAAGTTTGCTGCTGACTTTTCGCCCTGCCGCTCCAAGCCGGCGATATCCACTACCGATAAACAAAAAAGATCGGCGGCGGTATCAATCAAGCCTTCGTCGAGAAAGCGCTCGATGAGTTTGTCACCCAGTCCCTCGATATCGAGTGCCCGGCGCGACGCGAAATGAATGATCGCTTGAATGCGTTGCGCGCGCGCTTGATCCGGCACGTGCATTGGCATCACAAACGGGGCCGTGTCTGTAGGTCGTTCCGCGAGCACGACGCGGACGACCTCGGGAATGACATCGCCCGCGCGCCGTACAAGCACCGTGTCGCCGACACGCACATCTTTACGCGCAAGTTCATCGGCATTATGCAGGGTCACATTGGTGACCGTGACCCCACCGACGACCACGGGTTCTAGCCGCGCCACCGGGGTTAGTGCGCCCGTACGTCCCACCTGCACATCGATAGCAAGCACCTTGGTGGGTTTTTCTTCCGGTGGAAATTTAAAGGCGATCGCCCATCGCGGCGCCTTGGCCACTTGTCCCAATAACTCCTGCTGCGCGCGGCTATCGACTTTAATGACGACGCCATCGATGTCATAGCCGAGTTGCGCACGGCGCTCGCCAATACTCGCGTAGTAATCAAGCGCCGCCTCCATTCCTTCGAACACGCGCGTCTCCGGCGAAACGCGCAGACCAAAATCACGCATTAGCGCAAGACAATCCGCGTGCGAGTCTGGCAAGTCAATACCTTCGGCACTCCCGATCCCATAACAAAAAATCGTCAACGGCCGGGTTGCGGTGATGCGCGAGTCCAGTTGCCGCAGGCTACCTGCGGCTGCGTTGCGCGGATTCGCGAAAATTTTTTCGCCAAGTGCCGCTTGCCGCGCATTAAGCGCACGGAACCCCGCATGGTCGAGATAGATTTCACCGCGCACTTCAAGCAGCGCCGGTGGTGTCGACGTACGCAAGCGCAATGGCACCGCGCCAATGGTTCGGACATTGCCGGTGACGTCTTCGCCGGTTTCACCATCGCCGCGGGTCGCGGCAACCGTAAGCTTGCCCCGCTCATAGACGATGCTGATCGCAAGTCCATCCAGCTTGGTTTCGCCGCAGTAGCGGACCTGTGGAATGTCCAAGCGGCCGCGAATTCGCGCGTCAAAATCACGGAAATCGTCGGCCGCAAACGCGTTACTGAGCGACAACATCGGCATCCGATGCCGCACCGGCGCGAAGCCCACCGCAGGTGCGCCGCCCACCTTTTGTGTGGGCGAATCGACAGAGAGAAGTTCCGGATGCGCGGCCTCGAGCGCCGCGAGCTCTTGCATCAATCCATCAAATTCGTGGTCTGTTATTTCCGGATCATCCAGCACGTAGTAACGGTAATTGTGATGTTCGAGCAATTCCCGCAAACGGGCGATGCGCGCCCTGGGATCAGACACCATGCTGTGTGTAACGCCCGGCCGTGCGCCGCATTTTGTCGATGCTCGCGTTATCAAGCGGCGTGCTGGGGTCCACCAGCAAATCCGCCTGTAGGCCTTCGGCCAGGCGTTGTGCGGTGTTGAGAAATAACTCAAACGCGACCGGGCCATCCAGCGCCGTCGGTAGGTTCAAAAACATGACCAACCCTTGCGTCTGGTAGGCTTCGATGCGCTGGAGATCGAAATAACCCGGTTCAAACATGTCGGCCAAACTGAAAAGCGCGGTGTCGGTGCGCAAGTCACCCGCGCCAAAGTGATGGAATATCTGGCGATCGCCGTGTCGCATGCCAACCGCATTGAGGTTGCGCACAATCTGCGATCCAACAAATGCCGGGCCTAGATGTGGGCGCAGGTACAGCGTGAGCAGCGTTGGTTCGGGCGGCGGCGAGCGCGGCGCCGGGTTGGCATCCGCAAATCCAAAATCTAACTGTGCGGTGGTGCGGCGGGTGCGTTTGCGGCTCGCTTGCTTGGCGGGAGCAGGTGCCACGGGTTCCTCGAGTGGCGGTGGCGGCGCCACGTTGACGACGTCGTTTTTCACCATCGGTAGATCAGCCGGCAGATCGGTCGTCGCTTCGACCTTGCGTACCCTAACCGCGATGATCTCGTCGCCCAGTCCATCTCCCGTATCGTCGTCAAACACCGGCGAACGCGGCGAGCCGGGCCAGCCGCCGATCCGTCCGCTGAACTCGCGGTTACGCTGGCGCCGTCGCCACACCCCAAACAGATAGATCCCTGCAATGACCACCACGCTGACGGCGAACAACGCGATGCGCAATGCCCATGACGACTCGTTCATTGACGACCGCCTCGCCGGGTCACGCCGCGGTTGCCGCCAAGGCGACGGCTTCTTCCATATTGACCGTGACCAGCCGCGATACGCCGGCCTCGTGCATCGTGACACCAATGAGTTGTTGCGCGATTTCCATCGTGATCTTGTTATGGGTCACGAACAAGAATTGCACCCGCTCCGACATGGTCTTCAGCATATCGGTCAGCCGCACGACATTCGCATCGTCGAGCGGCGCATCGACCTCATCCAACAAGCAGAATGGTGCCGGATTTAATTCGAACAACGAAAACACAAAGGCGAGCGCGGTCAGCGCTTTTTCACCACCGGATAATAGGTGGATGGTGCTGTTGCGTTTACCCGGCGGCCGCGCCATGACCGCGACACCGGTCTCTAACAAGTCATCGCCGGTCAGTTCTAGATAGGCGTGGCCACCCCCAAACAGCACCGGAAACATCGCTTGCATCCCGGCGTTAACTTTGTCGAAGGTCTCCCGGAAACGAGTGCGTGTTTCGCGGTCGATTTTTTGAATTGCATCTTCCAAGGTAGCGAGCGCCTGCGATAGATCCGCGCACTGATTATCGAGATAGGTTTTACGCTCGGAGAGCTGCGCGAATTCATCGATGGCGGCCAAGTTAATCGGGCCGAGCCGGTTAATCCGATTGGCGATAGTCTCGAGGCGGATTCGCCAGGCCTCTTCGGTAGCGTCCGCTGCGAGTTCGGCAATCAGTGCCGCCGGCTCGGGCCAACCTTGCTGTGCGAGCCGTTCGCTCAATTCTTGGCTCCGTACTTCCAATGCGCGCACTTCGAGCCGTGCTTGTTCGAGCGAGAGTTGCCGGTCGGATTGTTCACGCGTGGCAGCCGCGAGCGCGCTGTCGGCTTCGCGCAGCGATTCTTCACAGCTTTCAAGCTGCGTGCGCGCCAATTTCAGCGCGTCTTCGAGTGCGATACGGTCGTTTAGCGCCGCGTTCAACTGCGCCTGCAAAGTTTGTTGAGGTTCAAGCACGGCGTTGGCCGCCGCCTCCAAATCCGCACAACGCGCCGCGAGCTCCTGTTCAAGTCTTCCATTGCGCGTACACGCAAGCGTCAGCGATTCAAGCGTGGCGCGCAGACCTTGCAGCTTGAGCGCCACGACATGCCGGGCGTCGCGCGCGCCGCGCCACGCGTTGCGCGCGGTTTCGAGCGCGGCTTGGACGTCCCGGCGAGCATGGTTGAGCGCCGTTTCCTGGCGCGCGAGTTGCTCGAGTTGTTCCTTGAGCCCCCCAACCGTTTCGCGCAAACCGGTTAAAGTCGATTCGCTATGCAGCGCTTGTTCGGCGAGCTGCTGAAGTTCACGCGTCAGGGTTTGCAGGCGCGCTTGCGAACGTTCGCGCTCGGCATTTTTCACGGCGACCCGGCTCTTATATTCCGCAATCGCGCGCACGATATCTTGCAACGACTGTTGATGGGTCTGCTCGCCATGTTCCGCCGCTTGCACTTCGTCGTGCAGCGTATCGAGCGCGGTTTGTTTGGCTGCGACGTCGCCCTGTAAGGAAACTACTCGCCGTTGAACGTCTTCGAGTGCGCGCTGGCGTGCCAACACGCCCGCTTCAGCGGTGTCACGCCCCGGCCATTGGATCCAATTCGGGCCGAGC
The DNA here is from genome assembly GCA_964555355.1 of uncultured Klebsiella sp. GTDB lineage: Bacteria > Pseudomonadota > Gammaproteobacteria > CAIKBL01. The sequence continues at coordinate 283,854 of CAZKRY010000006.1, read as the reverse complement.
CAAGTCCCATCCTGCGCAATCAACGACTCGTCTGCGCGCAGTTGAGATCGCAACGCGAGTCCCGCGTCGAGTCCATCGCAGACGTAGACGTTCGCCAACAAACCATCGAGTCGCCACCCACACTCGACCTTATCAAGCAATCGCGGTGGCATTCCCGGCCGCGGCGGCGCAGCCGGCGGGCCGCTCAATTGTTCGAGCGCACCCAGCCGCTCATCCGGTATGATGCCGCGTGAGCCTGCGGCGAGTTTGGCCACCAGACCTTCTTCGCACAGCGTCGCCAACGGGATCGGTAACGCGACTTCAAGGGCGAGCTCCCAGCCGGGTTCGATGTTCAGCGCGCTGGCTAAAATCGGCGTGTGTTGTAGATCGCGCGCCGCGAGCCACTGTTCCGCGCGGTCGTTATCGCGTCCAAGCGCGGCACGCTGTAACGCGCTCAGCGAGGACTCCTGACCGACTGCTTGCTGCAGCTCGGAGCGAGATTGATGGAGTTCTTCGGTGTGGCGGCTCGCTTGCGCGCGCAGGTCCTGGAGAGAAATTCGCAATTCTTGCTGAGCCGCGATCGCGCGATCGTAAGCTTGCTCGTGGGCCGCAAGTTCGGCATTTGCTTGCTCGAGCTCGACGCTCGAAGCGACCAACAGGAGCTGGGATTGTTCGGTGCGTAATACTTCCGCGCGCTGCTGCGCTTGCGCAAAACCGGCCTGCAAGAGTTCCAGCCGTACGTGTTCGGCGTGTTCCAGCCGCGCGGCCTCCGCGCGTTGGCGATGATAGTTATCCCATTCTTGCTGCCATTCTTCCGCCGCCTGTTCGCGCCGTCGCAAATCCTCCGCCGCCTCTTCTTCCGCCACGGCATGCCGCCCGTCGTCCGGTTCCAAAATGGCGATTTCCGCCGTTACGGTCGCCTGTTTGTCGTTATCTTCGCGTTGCACACGGCGCGTATCTTCGAGATTCAAGCGCGCGCGTTCCAATTCGGTGGCCAGCGCCTTACGGCGATCTTCGTTGTGCTGCAGGGTTTGTTCGAGTCGCGACACCTCCGCGGCCTTAGCATAAAAAGCGCTTTGCTGTGCGTTAAATCCTTCTAAGGTTTGGGCTTGCTGCGCGCGCAGATCAACTTGGCGTGCTTCAACGCGACGGACTTCCGCTACCGCGCCTTCGAGCGCCGTTTCGCGCTCGCCGATGGTTTTCTGTTGGGTTTCCATCGCGCCGGCGAGTCCGCGCCAACGGATACCTAACACTTCGGCTTCTAGGCGCCGTTCTTCCTGTTTGAGTTCCTGGTACTTTTCCGCCGCCTTGGCTTGGCGCTGCAGGTGCTGGAGTTGCTTATCGAGCTCTTCGCGCACGTCGTTAACTCGCGCGAGGTTTTCCAGCGTGTGTTTTATGCGCGTTTCGGTCTCCCGCCGGCGCTCTCGATATTTGGAAATGCCCGCCGCTTCTTCTAGGAAACCGCGTAACTCTTCGGGCTTGGCTTCGATGACGCGCGAAATCATGCCCTGTTCGATAACGGAGTAACCGCCGCGCGCGCCAAGTCCGGTGCCCAAAAAGACATCGATGATGTCTTTCCGCCGGCAGCGCGCGCCGTTCAAGTAGTAGTTGGAAACGCCGTCGCGTGAAATCGTACGCTTGATCGATATTTCGGCGAATCCCGCATAGGCCCCGCCCAGGGTGCCGTCGGTGTTGTCGAAAATAAGTTCAACCGAGGCCTGACCGACGGGCTTGCGCGAACTCGACCCGCTAAAAATCACGTCCGCCATCGAGTCGCCGCGCAAATGTTTGGCCGAGGACTCGCCCATGACCCACATCATCGCGTCGATGATATTGGACTTGCCGCAACCGTTGGGACCCACTACACCGGTCAAGTTGCCCGGCAGGTGGAGCGTGGTGGGGTCGACGAAAGACTTGAAGCCAGCGAGTTTAATCTTGGTAATTCTCATCCCGGCAGCATACCGTATCGACGCGGGCACAGACAAACGACGGCAATTACGCCGAGCAATCGCATATCACTGAATTTGCGCAAGATTTACTCACGGTACCGGAACGCATGGAGAGCCTCGGCGCGGGATCGACAAGGCTTGTGTTATGGTGCCGCAGGCGCAGTTCCCAGAGACGCTTGATGGTGACATCCCCGACCAAATCGCTCGACACTTTTCCCAATCCAGCGCCGGCGCGCGACTATACGATTCGTATCGAGATGCCGGAATTCAGTTGTTTGTGCCCCAAGACCGGACAGCCGGATTTTGCGCAGATGACGCTTGAATATGTGCCCGAAGGTGCCTGCCTGGAACTCAAGTCACTGAAACTCTATTTATGGTCGTTTCGCGACGAAGGGCATTTCCACGAAGCGGTGACCAATCGCATGTTGGATGATTTTGTGCTTGCCTGCCAACCGCGCTTTGCCCGTCTTACGGCCAGATTCAATGTTCGAGGCGGCACCTATCCCACCATTATCGCCGAGCACCGCGCGACCGGGTGGACTCCGCCACCGTCCGTCGCGTTGCCGTAAGGCGATTGGGTAGCGGAATCGAAACCTGGTGTCAGCGCGCGCTCCCGGCAGGCCACGGGGTCGTTTTGCGCCTTCTCCCACCGGCGCGTTGCATTTCGGTTCGATCGTAACCGCGGTCGCGAGCTACGTGTGGACTAGGCAGTTGCAGGGAGATTGGTTGGTGCGGATTGACGACATCGATCCGCCGCGCGAGGTGCCGGGCGCCGCCGCGGTGATTCTGCGTCAATTGGAATCGTTGGGACTGACTTGGGACGACGCACCGTTATATCAACGCACCGCACGCGAACATCACCGCGAGGTGTGTGCGTCGCTGCTCGCGCAAGGTTTGGCATTTCGGTGTCGTTGTTCGCGCCGCGAACTCGGAGTCGCGCCCTACCCTGGCACTTGCCGCGCGGCAGCGGTATCCGTGCAGGAACGCCACGCGGTGCGCGTCAAAGTGCCAACGTATCCGGTGTCTATCCAAGATGTTCGGCTAGGCCGCTTGGATACGGACTTGCAGCGAGAGGGCGGCGACTTCGTCATCTGGCGGGTTGAGGATCTACCCGCTTATCACTTGGCCTCGGTGTGTGACGACGCGACGCTCGGAATTACCGATGTGGTGCGCGGCGGCGATCTCCTGGACTCCGCCCCACGTCAGGCTTGGTTGCAGACCTTGCTGAATTTCCCCGCCCCACGCTATTTGCACCTGCCGGTGGCCGTGGACCCGCAGGGCGTGAAGCTCAGTAAACAAAACTTGGCCGCACCGGTTGATTCGGGCGCGCCCTCACGAGTACTAAGCTTGGCTTTGGCGTGGCTTGGACTTCCCCTCCCGGGAGACTTGGCAGGGGCTTCCCCTGCCGTGTTGCTTAGCTACGCCATTCAACACTGGCGATACGAGCGATTACCCAACACCGTCACTTGGCCCGCGCCCATTTATTGAGGGGCATCGGACCATGCTGCTTTAGCCCCGAGGAAAGCTTCCTTGAGCGCGGCGTAGCCGAATACTGGCGGGATTTGGGGATAATCACGCACCACGTTGGCGGGCGGTCCAAAAAACCACGCGCGATCCGCCACTGTCAACATCGGCACATCGTTATAAGAATCGCCAGTCGCCGCGACTTTGTAATGCATCGATTTGAATCCAAGCACGGCGTGGCGCTTAGGGTCGGGCTGGCGCAGCGCGTAGCCGGTGATACGATCGTCCGCCGACACGTGCAGTCGATGACATAACAGCATGGGATAGCCCAGTTTTCGCACGAGCGGCGCGGCGAGTTCATAGAAAGTATCCGAGACGATCGCCACTTGGAATTCTGTCCGCAACCAATCGAGGAACTCAAGCGCGCCAGGCAGGGGCTCCAACGCGTCAGCCGCCGCTTGAATATCGCGCAAACGTAGGCCGTGATCCGCCATCAAACGCAAGCGTTGCTGCATTAACTGATCGTAATCAGGCACTTCGCGCGTCGTTGCGTTTAGCGCTTGGATGCCGGTGCGGGCGGCGAGCCCCACCCAAATCTCAGGTACCAACACGCCTTCAAAATCGAGACAAGCAATGTTCAACACACACCTCATTTATCGGTGACGCGGTCCAGCGTCACATTTCGTCACGTCGTGGGACTTTCTACAGCGCGCCTAAGCTCATTACAATCAAGGCCGCCCGCGCGCACGGGGCTTGCAGTTTACCAGGCACTCCCGCAACTCACGAATTCGCGAGCTTAGCCGACAACACCGTCATGCCACGCCTTTCCGCTTTGCTGCTCGCCGTCACGTGCCTATATGGAATAGTCACGATCGCGCCCACGATCGCAGCGCCGCAACTCGATGTGGTCGCTTTGTTCCCCGGCAAAGCGGTCATTATGGTGGACGGTAAACGTCGCGTCCTCGCGGTGGGCGACACGACGCCGGAAGGATTGAAACTTCTGAGTGCCAATACCGATCGCGCCACCGTCTTGAGTAACGGCGAGGCGCTTGAGCTGCGTTTGGACGGTAAAATCGCGGGCGCCTTTAGCCACAATGAACCGCAACGATTGCGTCTCGCGCCCGGCGCCAATGGGCATTACTTCGCGGATGGCGCGATTAACGGCAGTCCGGTTGAATTTATGCTCGATACCGGCGCGTCGGTCATCGCCATCAATCGGCAAACCGCGAAGAAAATCGGCCTGTTGTACCGTACCGACGGCAAACTGGGACAGATCGAAACCGCCTCAGGCCTGGTCGCGGCTTATTATCTGAAGTTTCGCGAAGTAAAACTGCGTTCGCTGGTGTTACGAGACGTCGACGGCGTAGTCGTGGATGGCGACTATCCAAGCATGGCGCTACTTGGCCAGTCCTTTCTGAATCGCCTCAACATGCGCCGTGACGGCATGCTACTGGAACTTGAAGCGCGTTAGGTTTTAAACCGCGTTCGATCCCACATCACTTCTCGTCCGCCCTCTTGCCGCGCCAACACGCGCGCCCACACGAACAGTAGATCGGATAAGCGATTCACATATTGCAACGCGAGCGCACTTTGCGGCTCTAAGGTGTGTAGCGTCACTAACGCGCGCTCCGCGCGGCGGCAGACGGCACGCGCAAAATGGCAGTGCGCGGTGGCCGGTCCACCACTTGGCAGAATAAATTCTTTAAGCGCCGGGAGATTTTCGTTATAGGTATCGATGAGGTGCTCGAGACGCGAGCAGGCATCTGCCGGGACCAAAGTCATCCCTGGAATTGAGACTTCGCCGCCGAGATCGAATAAATCGTGTTGTATCTCAAGGAGCGCCTCACGTAGCGCCGGCGGCAGTGTTTGCGCTAGCAACACGCCAAGCGTTGAATTCAACTCATCGACTTCACCTAAGGCGTGCACGCGCGCACTGTCCTTGGTGACTCGCGAGCCGTCACCTAGCCCCGTGCTGCCGGCGTCGCCAGTTCGGGTATAGATCTTCGAAAGTCGGTTTCCCATCACGTGCGCCTTCAGTGCGAGCCGGCCTGCACTGTACTGAACGTCCGCGCGGGCAGTCAAAACCGCCGTGGCCTGTTAGAATGCGCCGCCTGTTTGCATCATTCGCAAAACGCGCCTAACCGGTTAATAAGGCTTCAGATTATTGTGAACGGCCCGCACGCCACCCCGTATTTCTCGGTCGTCATCCCGTGCCATAACGAGGCAGACAACATCGCCACCTTGGTTGCGGAAGTCACTTGCGCCGCCGGTGCTCGGTCGGATTATGAAATCGTCGTCGTTGACGATGCGAGCACCGACGCGACACTTGAGAACCTTCGTGCGCTCACGGCCTCCAACCGCCACCTACGCGTGGTGCGTCACCACGCAAATCGAGGCCAAAGCGCCGCGATATGCAGTGGCGTGGATGCCGCGCACGGTCAATGGATCGCAACCTTGGACGGTGACGGACAAAACGATCCGAGCGACATCCCGGGCTTGTTGCGCGCTGGCGAGACGCTTGCGACGAATACCCATCATTTTATCGTGTGCGGCCACCGCACGACGCGCCGCGATACCTTCGTTCGCCGTCTATCATCCCGGATCGCCAATGGCGTGCGCTCACGGGCACTGCGTGACGCAACGCCAGACACCGGCTGCGGACTGAAGGTTTTCCCTCGTCACACGTTTATGCTGCTGCCGCGTTTCAACCATATGCATCGCTTTTTGCCCGCGCTGGTACAACGCCTTGGAGGTCAAACGGTATCCGTGCCGGTGAACCATCGACCAAGGCTACATGGCATTTCCAAATACGGCATCGGCAACCGGTTATGGGTGGGGATCGTCGATCTGTGCGGCGTCAGCTGGCTCATCGCGCGCCGCTTTCGCCCTTCTCAAGTCGAGGAGCTTTAGACCTTGGATACCGGCGCAGGTGGTTTTTTGCAGCCGCTGCTTGGCGGCTGGCTACCCTGGCTGTATGTCGATTCGCTGTGGTGGACGTTGTTTGGACTTCTCGGAAACGGCCTATTCAGTTCACGCTTTTTGATTCAATGGTTACAGTCGGAGAAACAGAAAACGCTCGTCGTGCCGCCGATCTTTTGGTACCTGAGCTTCTGGGGTAGCCTTATCGCGCTAATTTACGCATTTCATGTCGACAAACTTCCGATCATTCTCGGCTACTTGTTTCTGCCGTTCCTCTACGCACGTAATCTCAAACTCTTGAAGCGCGGCCACGCACAGAGCAATTCATGATTTTGCAGCGTTATGTCATGCGTGAGTACTTTCGCACTTTCGTAATGATTATCGGCGGGCTACTGGTGGTGTTCTTTAGTACGCGCCTCGCGTCCTACCTCGGTGAAGCCGCCGATGGGAAGATGGCGCCTGCGCATATCGTGACTTTGCTCGGACTGAAAATGCTGGTATCGCTGCGCGAGCTCATTCCGATGAGCTTATTTCTGGCGATTTTCGCGACGCTGATCCGCTTGCAGCGTGATTATGAACTCACCGCCATCCGTGCGGCCGGGGCCGGACATGTGCTCCTGCTCGCCGCCGCGTTCAAACTCGCACTCGTTTCAAGCGCCGTGGTCGCCGGCATCACGTTATTCGCCGAGCCACGGGCGGAAGAGGTGATCGAGAAAATCAAGAACAAAACGGAAAACGAGGCGACTATCGCCGGGGTCAAAGCCGGGCGCTTCAAGGAATTGAACGGCGGCAATCGAATTTTCTATGCCGAGAAGATTTCCGAAGACGAGATGCTGCTCGAGAACGCCTTCGTCCAAATCAGGGACACCAGCACCACCGGCCTCATGCGCGCGGACGATGCCTACGTTGAAACGGACGAAAATTCCGGCGATCGTTTTGCCGTTTTTCTGGACGGCACGAGCTATGCGGGACGTCCGGGCGCCCTCGACTATGTGGTCACGCATTTCGCGAAATACGCATTGCGAATCGAATCGAGCACGCCGACCGATCTCTCAAATCAAGTGAACTACATGCGCACCAGCGAACTCATGAAGTACAACGCAACCGGCTTCAAGGCGGAATTGCAATGGCGGATCGCGCGCCCGATCGGTGCCCTGCTTCTACCGTTACTCGCCGTACTCATCGGTCTTGCCAGTACCGGAGACAATTGGTACGTCGGGCTTATCACGGCGATTTCGGGTTATTTCTTGTACACGAATATGCTTGGCGTAGCGCATTCCTTGGTGCGCAAAGGCACGCTTGCCCCGGGGCTCGGGACCTGGCTGGTCCAACTAGGCCTCATTGCACTGATTGCACTGCTGTATTGGCTACAACGGAATCCGCGCGGTGCCCGCGTGTTTGCGATAGCGAGTCCACGCTAAATTTCGCACTGTTGATCATGCAAACGCACGCCGCCTACCGCGTACTCTCGGAGCTACTACGTCAGCGTATTCTGCTGCTCGACGGCGCGATGGGCACGATGATTCAAACCTACCGCTTACAAGAAGCGGATTACCGCGGTACACGTTTCGTTGAGCACGCGATAGACCTCAAGGGCAACAACGATCTCCTGACACTGACCAAACCGGAGATCATTGCCGATATTCATCGCCAATTCTTGGCGGTTGGCGCGGACATCGTCGAAACCAATACATTCAACTCCACCGGCATCGCACAAGCCGATTACCGCTTGAGTCATCTCGCGTATGAATTGAATCTTGCCGGCGCACGCCTCGCACGAACGGCGGTGGACGAGGCGGCAACCGCGGACCATCCCCGCTTCGTTGCAGGCGTACTGGGCCCGACCAACCGCACAGCGTCTGTTTCACCGGATGTGCACGACCCGAGTTTCCGCAATGTCACTTTCGCCGAACTCTATGCGAGTTACCGCGAAGCGATTCGTGGACTGGTCGATGGTGGCGTCGATTTATTGCTGGTCGAGACTATTTTCGACACGTTGAATTGCAAAGCCGCGATTTACGCCTTGCAAGAGCACTTTGCGGAAACCGGCATGCGTTTGCCGGTCATGATTTCGGGCACGATCACCGATCGCAGTGGGCGAACACTCACCGGCCAGACCACCGAAGCTTTTTGGAATTCGATTCGGCATGCCCAGCCGCTACTGGTCGGATTGAACTGCGCGCTTGGCGCCAAAGACTTGCGCCCCTATGTCGAAGAACTGTCCCGCTTGGCTGATACGCATATCAGCCTGCATCCCAACGCCGGCCTGCCCAATGAGTTTGGGGGATACGATGAAACGCCGACGTATATGGCAGAAGTACTCCAGGAATTCGCCAGTGCCGGATTTCTAAACGTAGTAGGCGGATGCTGCGGCACCACGCCCGCGCATATCGCGGCGATTGCCGCCGCCGTTGCGCCTCTCGCACCGCGCGCCGTTCCGAGCGTGCCGCGTTATTGCCGTCTAAGCGGGCTGGAACCGCTTAACATCACGCCGCAAACCGGCTTCGTCAACGTCGGCGAACGCACCAACGTAACGGGCTCGCCCAAATTCGCGAGCCTGGTGCGTGAAGGCCAACTTGAAGCGGCGCTCGACGTCGCGCGCCAGCAAGTGGATAACGGTGCGCAGGTGATCGATATCAACATGGACGAGGGCATGCTCGACTCCGAAGCGTTGATGGTTGAGTACTTGAACCGCATTGCCTCCGATCCGGATATCAGCCGCGTTCCCATCATGCTCGATTCGTCCAAATGGAGTGTATTGCAAGCCGGTCTGCGCTGTTTACAAGGCAAGGGCATCGTCAACTCGATTAGCTTGAAAGAAGGCGAAGCCAAGTTCCTTGAACAAGCCCGTTTCGTGCAGCGCATGGGCGCGGCCGTCATCGTCATGGCGTTCGACGAGCGCGGTCAAGCCGACACGGCAGCACGTAAACTGGAAATCTGCACGCGTAGCTATCGCCTGTTGGTGGATAAGGTGGGTTTCGCGCCGGAGGATATTATTTTCGATCCCAACGTTCTGACCGTCGCCACCGGGATCGAAGAACACAATAACTACGCGGTTGATTTTTTCGACGCGACGCGCGAAATCAAGCGCTCACTGCCGCATGCGCTGGTCAGCGGCGGCTTGAGCAATGTTTCGTTCTCGTTCCGCGGTAACAATCCCGTGCGCGAAGCAATGCATTCGGCGTTTCTTTATCACGCGATTAAAGCCGGCCTCGACATGGCCATCGTCAACGCCGGACAGCTCGCGATATACGACAACATCGAACCTGAGCTGCGCGCGCGCGTCGAAGACGTGCTGCTCAACCGCCGTGCGGATTCGACCGACCGCTTGCTCGCATTCGCTGATGGCGTCAAAGCGGAGACCAAAACGAAAACCGAAGTCGAAGCCTGGCGTACGCTTCCGCTGGGGGAGCGACTTACGCATGCGTTGGTCAAAGGTATTGCGGATCACATCGTCGACGACACCGAACAAGCGCGTCGCGCGGCCGCGCATCCGCTCGATGTCATCGAAGGGCCGCTGATGGCCGGCATGAACGTGGTCGGCGATCTCTTCGGCGCCGGCAAAATGTTTTTGCCGCAGGTTGTCAAAAGCGCGCGCGTCATGAAAAAAGCAGTAGCGCATCTCATTCCCTATATCGAAGAAGCCAAAGCGGCGGGCGGCTCTCGCACGGCCGGCAAGATTGTGTTGGCGACCGTCAAAGGCGATGTGCACGATATCGGCAAAAATATCGTCGGTGTCGTTCTTCAATGTAATAACTTTGAAGTCATCGACCTCGGTGTCATGGTGGCGTGTGACGATATTCTTGACGCCGCCGTGCGCGAAGGCGCCAACCTAGTCGGCTTGTCTGGACTCATCACGCCCTCACTCGACGAAATGGTGCATGTCGCAAGCGAAATGGAGCGCCGCAAGCTCGATTTGCCTTTATTGATTGGCGGCGCGACGACGTCGCGCACGCATACGGCGGTCAAGATCGCGCCGGCATACGCCGGGACCGTGGTGCACGTGAAAGACGCTTCACGCGCGGTCGGCGTTGCCACGAGTTTGATTAGCCGCGATTTGAAGCGCGGCTTTGTCGCGCATCTCAAAGACGAATATGCTTCCGTGCGTAAACGTCATGCGGAACGCCAAACCGGCATTGATTGGTTGACGTTGGAAGAAGCGCGCCGCAATCGATTCGATGGTGGCTGGCCGGAATACATGCCGCCCACTCCCCGCAAACTCGGGATCGAAGTTTTCACCGATTGGCCGCTTGCAGATCTCGTCGATTACATCGACTGGACGCCCTTCTTTGCCGCGTGGGAGCTGGCTGGAAAGTTCCCGCGGATTCTCGACGACGCCGTGGTCGGCGAAGAAGCACGTCGGCTCTTCGGCGATGCGCGCGCCATGCTGGACGAGATCGTGCAAAACCAATCGCTGCAGGCACGCGCCGTCATCGGGCTCTTTGCCGCCAACGCGGTCGGCGATGATGACATCGAACTTTATCAAGACGCCGATCGCCGGCATCCAATCGCACTGGCCCACAGCCTGCGCCAGCAACAACGCAAAGCCCAAGGTCAAGCAAATTATGCGCTCGCCGATTTCATCGCGCCGAGCGACAGCGGTGTCGCGGACTACCTCGGGGCGTTCGCCGTTTGCGCGGGCTTCGGACTCGACGCGCTAGTCCAGCGCTTTGAAGCCGATCACGATGACTATCGCGCCATCATGGCGAAAGCGCTTGCCGATCGCCTCGCCGAGGCCCTGGCCGAACGCCTGCATGTCTACGTGCGCCGCGACCGCTGGGGCTATGCCGCTGACGAGGCACTCGACCCCGGCGCGCTGATTGAGGAGCGCTATCGAGGCATTCGACCGGCGCCCGGTTACCCGGCGTGTCCGGACCACACTGAGAAGCCGCTCATCTGGCAATTGCTCGACGTCGAGCACAACGCCGGCATCGTGCTCACCGATAATTACGCGATGCACCCCGCCGCCGCCGTGTGTGGCTGGTATTTCTCGCACCCCGGTGCACGCTATTTTGGCGTCGGCAAGCTCAATCGGGATCAAGTTCAAGACTACGCCAAGCGCAAAGGCATGAACCTACCCGAGACCGAACGCTGGCTCGCGCCTAATCTTGGTTACGAACCCGAATGACACAGCTCTCTATCAAGCAGCTATTGAGCGCTCCCGGTACGCAATCGGAGGTGCGGATTGCAGGTTGGGTGCGCACGCGGCGTGATGCCAAAGACTTTTCGTTTATCGAAGTGAACGACGGCTCCTGTCTCGCGAATTTGCAAGTGGTCATCGATGTCCATTGCGCGGGTTACGTGGACATCAAACACGCTACCACCGGCGCCGCAATCGAGGTCACGGGCGAGCTCGTCGAATCGTTAGGTCAGGGCCAGCGCTTCGAACTCAAAGCAAGCGCACTCGTCATCGTCGGCGTTTGCGCGGAAGACTATCCGCTACAGAAAAAACGCCACACGGATGAGTTTTTGCGCACCATCGGCCATCTGCGTAGCCGCACCAATAAGTACGGGGCGATGTTCCGCATCCGCTCGCGGCTTTCATTCGCGGTCCATCAGTTTTTTCAAACGCGCGGCTTTCATTACATCCACACGCCGATCATTACCGGCGCCGATTGCGAAGGCGCGGGCGAAATGTTTCGGGTCTCGACGCTGGCTGGCGCGGCCGGCGGCCAAGCGCTTGCCGCGCAAAATTTTGGCGCTGACTTCTTCGGCAAAGAAGCGCACCTTACCGTCTCCGGGCAACTGGCGGTCGAGACCTACTGTTTGGCGCTTGGCAAGGTCTACACCTTCGGACCGACGTTTCGCGCGGAGAATTCCAATACCTCGCGCCACGCCGCCGAATTCTGGATGATTGAGCCGGAAATCGCTTTTGCTGATCTCACTGACAACATGCGGTTGGCGGAAGACTTCGTGCGGTTTTTGATTGGTTTTGTGCGCGAGGATTGCCGGGAGGATTTGGCGCTATTCACGCGCTTTGTCGATCCCGAACTCGAAGCCCGCCTCTGCCACGTGGCGGACAGTCAATTCGCACGCGTGCCCTATACGGAAGCGATCGATATCTTGCGCGCGGCCAAAGTCGATTTCGAGTTCCGACCTGAATGGGGCGCCGACCTACAATCCGAGCACGAACGTTATCTCACCGAACAACACTTCAAATCACCGGTCTTCGTCTACGATTGGCCACGCGACATCAAAGCGTTTTACATGCGCCAGAACGATGACCAAAGAACGGTCGCGGCGATGGATCTATTGATTCCAAGGATTGGCGAATTAATCGGCGGTAGCCAACGCGAAGAGCGCTTCGATCGCCTACAAACGCGTCTCGTCGATCTTGGCTTCAATCCCGATGACTATTGGTGGTATCTCGATACCCGCCGTTATGGCTCGGTACCGCACGCCGGTTTCGGCTTGGGCTTCGAACGCTTTTTGATGTTTGCGACCGGGGTTTCGAATATCCGCGACGTCATTCCTTTCCCGCGCACGCCTAAAAATCTGGAGTTTTAGCCATGTACGAACCAAGTTATGTCTGCGGCATCAGCGATGAACCCCTTCGCTACGCGACCATTGGCGAAGCTTTCGATGCCGCCTGCGACGCTTGGGGCTCGCGCGAAGCGATCGTCGTACGCCATCAACAAGTGCGGCTTACTTATTCCGAGCTGCGCGCACGCGTCGACGCCGTCGCCGCGGGACTCGTGGCGCTCGGCCTTAGGCCGGGTTCACGGATCGGCATCTGGTCACCCAACAACCTTGAGTGGGTGGTGACCCAGTTCGCAACTGCCAAAGCGGGCTTGATTCTCGTCAATATCAATCCGGCGTATCGGTTGGCTGAACTCGAATATGTATTGAACAAAGTGGGTTGCGTCGCGCTAGTCACGGCAGGTCAATTCAAGACCAGTGATTACCACCAAATGATACGCACGCTCGCGCCCGAGCTCGCGCATTCCGCACCCGGGGCGCTCGCCGCGCAAAAACTGCCACATCTACGCTGGGTCATCACACTGGCGGCATCCGTTGAGCCGGGCATGTTGAATTTCGAAGCGCTCCCCACTCGCGCCACCGCGGATAGCCGGGCTGCGCTACACACGCTCGCTGCCGGCATGCAACCGGACGATCCGATCAACATTCAGTTCACGAGCGGCACCACAGGTTCGCCCAAGGGTGCGACGCTGACGCATTTCAATATTTTGAATAACGGTTACTTCGTGGGCCGCGCGATGCGGTTTACGGAGCGTGACCGGCTGTGTATTCCGGTACCGCTTTATCACTGCTTCGGCATGGTCATGAGTGTGCTGACCTGCGTGACTCACGGCGCCACGATGGTCTTCCCAGGCGAGGCATTCGAGCCCAAATCCGTGTTGGAAGCGGTCGCAGAGGAACGCTGCACAGCATTACATGGGGTGCCGACAATGTTCATCGCGGAACTCGATCACCCGGACTTCAAACAATATGACCTGTCGACTTTACGCACCGGCATCATGGCGGGGGCGCCCTGCCCTATCGAAGTCATGAAGCGCGTGCTGAGCGAGATGCACATGCGCGAAATCACCATCGCCTATGGCATGACCGAGACAAGTCCGGTCAGTTTCCAAAGCAATCCGGACGATCCGCTCGAACGGCGAGTGTCGACGATTGGCCGTATTCACCCGCATGTGCAGGTCAGGATCGTGGACGCGGAAGGCCGCACCGTGCCGCGCGGGACCCAAGGCGAGTTATGCACGCGTGGGTACAGCGTCATGCGCGGTTACTGGGACGATCCCGAGCGTACGCAAGAATCGATCGATGCGGCCGGTTGGATGCACACCGGCGATCTCGCCGTGCTCGATGACGAGGGTTATTGCAATATCGTCGGCCGCGTCAAAGACATGATTATTCGCGGTGGTGAAAACGTCTATCCGCGCGAGATCGAAGAGTTCCTGTTCCGGCATCCCAATATCCAGGATGTTGCGGTGTTCGGCGTGCCGGATCAGCGCTTTGGCGAACAGGTCGCGGCGTGGGTTAAATTACGCGAGGGTCAGGCTTGCACGGCGGAAGAGATCAAAGCGTTCTGCCAAGGGCAGATTGCGCATTACAAGGTGCCGCATTATGTGCAATTCGTGGACGCCTTCCCGATGACGGTGACCGGCAAAATCCAGAAGTTCATGATGCGCGATTCGATGATCGATTCGCTCAAACTGGAAGTTCAAAAAACCGCTTAGCGCGGCAGTTATCCCATCGGCAGTGCGCGTTTTCGTGTCTCCATGAGGCGCCACACCAGCGGCGTAAAGATCAGCTGCATGGCCAAATCCATCTTGCCGCCTGGACACACGATGGTGTTCGCGCGGGACATGAACGAGCCGTCCAGCATGGATACCAAATAAGGGAAATCAACGCCGCGCGGATTCGCAAAACGAATGACTAAAAAAGACTCGTCTGGCGACGGAATATGGCGCGCGATAAATGGATTTGACGTATCCACCACCGGCACGCGCTGAAAATTGATATGCGTGCGTGAGAACTGCGGCACGATGTAGTGCACGTAATCCGGCATGCGGCGCAGAATAGTATCCGTCACCGCCTCCGCGCTATAGCCGCGCAAGTTGTCCCGATGCAGTTTTTGGATCCATTCGAGATTGATGACCGGCGCGACGCCAATCAATAAATCCGGATGCTTCGCAACATCGATTTCGCCGCAGACCACGCCGCCGTGCAATCCTTCGTAAAACAGCAGATCGCTGCCCTCCGCCAACGCCTCCCACGCCGTAAACGTACCGGCCACCAGCCCATGCTCGGCGGCTTCTTCGTCCGTGTGAAAGTACCGCCGAAAACGTCCGGTGCCGGTCGCGCCGTACTCGCGGAACAGTGCTTCCAATTCCGCGAAAAGATTATTTTCCGGCCCAAAGTGACTGAAATTGGGATTGCCGTGCGCGATTTCCTCGGCCAACTTTTGGCGCATTTCCGCCCGCGTGAAACGATGAAAGCTATCGCCTTCGACGTACGCGGCGACCACCCCTTCGCGCCGAAAGATTTGGGCAAACGTCTGCATAACGGAGGTCGTGCCGGCGCCGGACGAACCAGTGATCGCAACAATCGGATGTTTCGCTGACATGGGCTTACGCGGCGGCACCGCCGCGCGCTATTCCAAGTCCTGCAAGCTGTCTTTGGTAAATGGCCGGAACGCCACCATCGTGTAGGTATCGACGATATTCGGTACGCGATGCACTTCCTCGTTGATGAAGTGCCCTACATCCGTGCCTGGCGGCAAGTGGTACTTGGCGATTAAGTCGTACTTACCGCTGATCGAATAGATTTCCGGGATATGCGCCTGTTTCTCGTCCGTCAACGCATCCGCCACATCGTAGGTTTTGCCGAGCGCGGTTTTGATCATGACAAAGATGGTCCGCATGGATTAGTCCTGCGCACCATAGGGATGATCGATCACAAATAACCAGCGGCCGTCGGCTTGTCGTCGCACGACTTCCGAAGTTTTGCCGCTTAACTTCATCGGTTTGCCGTCGCCGTCCACGGTGTTCAGCGTCCACTCGTTGCTGAGTAACGCCAGATCGCCGCTACGCACCGCATGCCGGACCTGCATGGTTAACGTTCCCTTTAGCGCGATGAAACCCTGCAAACCTTCGCGGATTGCGGACGCGCCGCTCGCGTAATCGTTAGGGCCCCGCACAAAGGTAGCATTCGGCTCATACATCGCGACCAAGCCATCCAAATCACCGGTATTGAAGCAACGCGTAAAGGTGTCGTAGACAGATTCGGGAGCGACCTCGGACATGGAACTCTCCTCAACGCCCGGCACCCTTGGCGCCGGGCGTCATCAACATTGTTATTGCTTGTTTTGCGCCGCGAATGCCGCCAACGCCACCTGCAGATCGGCATCGACTTTCTTCGCACTGGCACGCGCACCTACCGCCGCGAGGGCCTCTTTCATGCCCGGGATCGCGGCCACGAGGTCCATGTTGTAAACCTTGCCGGCGACCATATTGGCGTACGGGAAGCTGTAATAAGCGTAAACATCGGCATAGCTCATCTCGCTACCGCATAAAAACGGTTTGCATTTAACAAGCTGCTTAAGCGCGGCGATGCCTTTTTCGAGCACGGGCTTCACTTCTTCCACCGCGGCCGGATTCAACGGCCCGCCAAAGAAGATGTGGTTGAAATGGCGGCGCGCGGCGAGTTCGATGTAGAGTTCGGTAATGCGCATGATTTCGCGCGTCTTGGCACGCGCAAAAGAATCCGCGGGATACATCCGGGGCGCTGGTTTCAATTCATCCAAGTAGTCCAGGATCGCGGCGGTCTCCGACAGGAATCCCTGTTCGGTTTCGATGCACGGCACTTTGCCCATGGGGCTCTTTGCACGGTAATCGTTTTCCTGGCTTGGCATCGCATTCACTTCTTGATACGCAATGCCTTTTTCCTCGAGCGTCAGTTTCACCATGTTGTAATAATTGCTGACGGCAAATCCATAAAGCTTGATCATGACTTTCCTCCTGGGGGCTGGCGGGATATCCGCGTGCCGCGAGTGTCTCGCCGCCATGCCGGGGCGTCAAGCGCGATGTCCGATACCCAGGCGCGGCGCGCTTCGGCACAATGACTGCGTATTGATTCCGCCAATTTTTTGCTTAGGAGTCCCCTGTGACCGCCAGCGCTGACCAATTGTTAACCCCTGATATCCGGGCCTGGATCGGCCGCTCGGAAGCCATCCAGCCGTTGGAAGTGAGTCGTCGTGAAATCGTGAAATACGCCATCGCGACTTCACAACGTAACGAAAAATATCTGCGCGGCGATGAAGCGCCGCCGATGTTTGTCTATGCGCTGATGTTTCCGATGGTACCGCTGGAGCGTCTTAGCCCCGATGGCTTACCGCGGCGCAACCTGCAACCCGATTTACCGCTGAAACGCGTCATGGCGGGCGGCGTTAAGAGCCGCTACTTCCGTGCCGTGAAGCCCGGCGATGTGCTCACCGGCACCTTGACCCTCGCCGATATTGCCGCCAAGGACGGACGCACCGGGCCGTTATTGTTCGTGTCCTACACGCTCAAGATCCACACCGTGGAAGGTGAGCCCATTCTCGAAGAAACCCAAACCCGGATCGCGAGGTAACCATGCCCCAGCTCGCCTCACTAAACGTCGGACAGGCGCTGCCCACACGCGCGCACACCGCGACCAATGTCTCGCTCTTTTTATACAACGCCGCGATCTGGAATCCTCATCGTATTCACTACGACGAGACTTATGCGACGCAGGTTGAAGGTCATCCCGGGATCGTGATCGATGGTCCGCTGCAAGGCGACTGGCTGACACAGGTCGTCACCGATTGGCTTGGGGAGGACGGGCGTTTGGTTGAATTTGAATACACCAACCGCCTCGCGACGCATCTGGGAATGACCTTGACGGCGGTCGGCGAGATCGTAGCCATCGAACGGGAGACGCGGCGAGTGACGCTGGAGCTTGCGATTAAAGACGCGGCCGGCAATGTCACCACGCCGGGGCGGGCAGTAGTGGAACTCAGCAATTAATTTGCGCGAGATTTCGGGAGGTTACGGATCCGCTTAGAATTAGAAGGCGCGCTCAGAAAGAGTGGCGGATATTCGCAAAGACCTACACCGCAATCCCAACACTGCCTTAGCCAGCGTGCTTTTTCCGCACTGCCGTGGGCCATAAAGAAGCACAGCCGGGAAGGCAGAAAGCTGACGCCGGATCAGCTCTGAAAGCGTTCGGTGGACTATTTTTGTGCCTTGTATATTTTCAGTACCGCTGAAAATATACAAGGAAATCAGCAGGCAGCCGCGCGCGACGTCCAAGCGGCATTTTAGAGTGGGGACTCAATACTTTTTCTTGGAATAGGTATTGCGTTCCCGTCCCGCGTCCGGGGCGGGCGGTCGACGGGAACGGGCGCTCAAATCGGTTCCCCGCAATTCATTACAACGCCAACCGCAGATTGACCATAACCGTATCGCTGTCGAAATCCTCGCGCCCTTCTACGCGGGAGTACTCGACCGTCCCGGTTAAATCGTCGCTGGCGAAATAACGCAAACCAATATTGATCTGGACTTCATCGTCATCGTCCGGTTGGACAACAGTGAACGCCCCAGGAAGACCGCCTGCCGCCGTGCCGTCGTCTCGATCGAGGTCATTGACGTACGCCACGCCGACATAGGGCTCAAACGTACCTACCGCGTAGGCCACATCTCCTCCCAGCGTCACTTGCGTCAGATCGATGTCGCGTGTTCGTACGGTGCGTAGCGTGCGCGCGGCAGCGCTCGCGGCGCTGCCGGATTCGGTATAGCCGTCCTGGCTTTCGTCGGTATAAAGGACACCGACTTTGGCGCCGAACAGCCAGGCGCCTCGCGTCAAGGCGGCGTTTAAGTTGGCGCCCGCAAACCAACGATCGGAGTCAAACGTCGCGGTGGTGGTACTGCCATCGGTGGGCGAGATGCGGTGTTGGTCGTAATCGAGGCTGGTGTAACCTCCCGTTGCGTCGATGCTGAAAATATCCGTCAATAAAATCGCCGCGTAGGGTGCGACCGTGACGCCATCGTTTTCTTGTCTGCCTCCGTTGAACACCGTGTCCGCTTCGGTCGTTGAATACCCCAGCGACAACCCGAGCAGGAAGCGTTCCGCAAACAGCCGATCTATGCCACCGAGCACTTGGTGCGCGTCGGCTTCATAGGCCAGCGAGGTGCCGTTGAATGCGAAATCGCTGTCAAAATCGTTATACGAATAACCGAGCCATAGCCCAGTGGCGCCACCCAAGGTATCGCCTGCGGCATAAAAAGCACCCACCTCGCGGCTCGCGACTGTCGAGGTCCGGTTTGACTTTCGGCGTCGTTCAATGGCCTCCAAGTCAGCGCCGCTTCGACGTAAGCTCGCCCCATTGGTGACCGAACTCGAGACGCCGTTCAAACATGCCGTGAAGGTCTCTTGGCTGCAGCGTTCAGCGTCCTCTGAAGCGAGTGCGAGATGTGGCGCGAAGATCACGCCAAATACCAAGCTTCGAATCAGGTTTAAATTTTCTTTCATCTTGCTAACCAATTGGTTAAAGCTTTTATCTCAGTGAAATACTAAAGAACAATCGACGATTCAGCCAGCCTCATACGGCGCCAATCAGCGCAGCATCGGGCGCGGCGCGACATTCCGCTGTAGCGTACTCAGATTTCTCATCAAATTTTCCACCGCGCGCAAACGCATGCGTTCCGGCGGCGACGGCGGTGACCGCGCATCCGGGACGCGGGTGCCTGTCCCTTCTTCAGTCAGCACCACGCTGCCGTGTTCGTTGGCAACTTCGACCGCCGAGGGCGCGCTGCCGGCCTCGGGCGCTAACAAAACAACCGTCGCCGACTCGCCACGCACCTCACCTCCCACCGTGGTACCGCGGATCCCAATGGTGGCCACCACCCCCATGGCGACGCGCATGGCCGACGGCCGACGCTTGGCAATCAAACCGGTGACAAAACGAAATGCACCCGCGAGGACTTCAACGCTAAACCCTTCGTTTGCGCCCGTGTTTACCTGATCGATACGCAATGCGGCACGCGGGCCTAACGTAAACCTGGTTTTATCGTTAAACACCAGTACCACGGCGCTACGCGGATCGGTATGAATGATTTCGCCGTTGAAAACCAGTGTTCCCGAAGTCAGCGCAAGCTTTATTCCTTGAGCCGTTTGCTTGGTGGCGGTGCCGCGGACAAACGACGCCCGTCCAACTTCTTCGGCCGCCCACCCACGACCAATCGAGAAAAACGCGCACACGATCAGCAGAGCCGGTAGGACGCAACGATGCATAGTCTTTGTTACTTTGAAATTGGGATAGCCGAAACCGTACGCGCGAGTCGACTTTCCCGCAACCTTCCAATTCCTCAGGCACAGCGCGTACGATGGCTGTCCCGGATCATTGGCGGAGCCACTTCCATGAAAATCTACAACTGGCAATTTGCACCGAATTGCCGCCGCGTACGCATGTTTGTGCTCGAGAAGGGCCTCAGCTTGCCGGCCATCGAAGAGGTCATCGGCGACCATCTCCGGTTGCGACCGGAATACCTCAATAAGTGGCCGCATGCCTTGGTCCCGATGCTCGAAACCGATGACGGCACACAGATCGGCGAAGCCATGGCCATCTGCCGCTATTTGGACGATCTCTATCCCGATCCGCGCCTGATGGGCACCACGGCATTAGAAAAAGCGGTGATTGAAATGTGGGAACGCCGTGCTTATGAAGAAGGCATGGTGGGATGTTCCGAGGTGTTCCGGAACGGGCACCCGGAGTTTGTCGATCGCGGCCTACCCGGCAGCCTCGAGCCGGTGCCGCAGATCCAGGCGCTCATCGATCGTGGTAAGGGGCGTGTCGGGCGCTTCTATCGCAAGCTCAATGGGCAACTCGCGAATCACCGTTATTTGGCCGGCGATAACTTTTCCGTGGCCGACATTACCGCACTGTGCGCCACCGATTTCGCCAAGGTCCTCAAGCTCGATATCCCCGCCGATTGCCCGCATTTTGCGCGCTGGTATGGCGAGGTGTCGGCCCGCCCGAGCGCCGCCGGTAGCAACTAGGTGCTATTGGAGTTCACGCTCAATGGGGCGGCGCGGCGCATAGAGACCGATCCCGAGCTACCGTTGCTGTGGTTACTTCGGGATGTATTGCAACTGATGGGAACCAAATTCGGTTGCGGCGTCGCGCAATGCGGTGCGTGTACTGTCCATTTAGATGATGTACCGGTACGCGCCTGCGTCATCCCGGCCAGCGCCATCGCAGGCAAAGCCGTCACCACTATCGAAGGCTTGCAAGACCATCCCGTCCAGGCCGCGTGGGTCGAAGCACAGGTGCCGCAATGCGGTTACTGCCAATCCGGCATGATCATGTGCGCGGTCGCCCTGTTGCGCGAGAAGCCGGCACCGACGCCGGCTGAGATCGACAGCGCGATGACCAACCTGTGTCGTTGCGGAACGTATCCACGGATCCGCCGTGCGATAGCGCTAGCCGCCGCGAAATGACCGCACCCCCACCCTCCGCTCGGCGGCGCTTACTGCTCAAAGGCATGCTGGCCGGCGGAGGCTTATTGCTTGGCTATGGCTTGTTCAAATCCCGCGATCTCATTGGACCGCCAACACTCTTGGCGAGGCCTGACAGCATTGCGCTTAACGGCTATCTCACGGTGACGCCGGATGGCATCGTCACCGTGGCCGTGCCGCGCGTTGAGATGGGTCAAGGCGTGCATACGGCGCTGCCGATGTTGGTTGCCGAGGAAATGGATGCCGACTGGTCGAAGGTCCGAGTGCGTCAAGCGCCGATCGATCCGTTCTACGTCAACATCATTGGCTTCACCGACACCACGCCGTACGACGAAGAAGATGCGGGAACGTTGGGCACGACATTACGCTGGACTTACGCACGGATTGCGCGCGTCCTCGGCGTGCAGATCACCGGTGGCAGCGCCAGTGTGCGCGATGCCTGGTTGCCGCTGCGCACCGCTGGCGCCTGCGCGCGGGAACAATTGCTGCAAGCAGCCGCGCTTGAGCTCGGCGTGCCGAGCACTGAACTGACGATAACCGCCGGTAGCGTCACTCACCCGAAAAGCGGTGCGACGCGTGATTTCGGCGAACTCGCTACGCGCGCAGCCACCGTCAAGGCACCCACTCGTCCACCCCTGAAAGCGGCAGCGACGTATCAACTGTTAGGGAAACCTCTCGCGCGTCTCGACATCCCCTCGAAGGTGAACGGCAGCGCGCAATTCGGCATCGATATCAACGCACCAGACATGCTCTACGGCGCCGTGCGTACCTCACCGGTGCTCGGCGCACGACTCGTTCACGCCAATCTCGACGCCGTGCTGAAACTGCCCGGCGTGGTCGCGGCGGTTGCGCTGGAGAATGGCATCGCAGTGGCCGCACACACGACCTGGCATGCACAGCGTGCCGCGACGACCGCCGAGTTGCGCTTTGCAGAACCCACGCATTTAGGCTCGCTCGTCGAGGTCAATCAGTCATTAAGCGATGCATTGCAAGCAGGCGATTTCTTTTGTTACGAGAAATTGGGCGAGGCCGAGACCCAACTCGCAAGCGCCGAACAAAAAATCTCGGCCCGTTATCAAGTGCCCTTGCTCGCGCATGCGTGTTTGGAGCCGATGAATTGCACGGTTCGCATTGACGGTGATCACGCCGAAATTTGGGCCGGCAGCCAAGCGCCTGATCTCATGCAACGCAACGCCGCACGCGCGCTCGATATTCCGCGCGAGAACGTGACCGTGCATACGCCGCTGCTGGGTGGCGGGTTCGGCCGACGCGCCGAGCCGGATGCGATGTTGCAAACCTTGCAGCTCGCGCGCGCGGTGCCGGGCAAACCCGTCAAACTGACCTGGTCTCGCGCCGAGGATTTTCAACACGACCAATACCGGATGCCAGCGCTTGCGGAGATCGCCGCGACGCTCGATGCGCGAGGCCGAATCTCTGCGTGGCACGCGCGAATCGCCTCACCCGATCTTGCGCCCGTTTGGCTGGGACGGTTGCTGCCGGGCTTGCCGATCGCGGGACCCGATCGCACCTCGGTCGACGGCGCGGTCTATTTACCTTATGCGATGCCGCACCGGCGTATCGACCACACCGCGGTTTCCGTCGCGCCTTTGCCCATCGGCCCCTGGCGCAGCGTTGGGCATTCTTCGAATGCATTTTTTGTAGAATGCTTTATGGACGAACTCGCGCGTGCGGCGGGCCAGGACGCCTTTGATTTTCGCCTAGCGCACCTCACTGCACGGCCACGCGAAACCGCGGTCCTGTCCCGTTTACGCACACTCAGTCAGTGGGATTCACCCGTGGCGGCAGGACGCGCGCGCGGTCTTGCGCTATGCAAGTGCTATGGCTCGGTCGTCGCCCAAGTCGCCGAGGTGTC
This sequence comes from uncultured Klebsiella sp., assembly GCA_964555355.1. Classification (GTDB taxonomy): domain Bacteria; phylum Pseudomonadota; class Gammaproteobacteria; genus CAIKBL01. The sequence goes on along the minus strand of CAZKRY010000006.1, from coordinate 260,670 downwards.
ATTGCAGGATGGGCAGCCCGTTCTCCATCAAATCACCTGTGTCGTTGACTGCGGGATGGTGGTTAACCCAGACATCGTCAAGGCCCAACTTGAAAGCGGCATCATATTTGGCGCTAGCGCGGCGCTCTGGGGCCAGGTGCCCTACGCCGCTGGGCGCATCACGATCGAGGGCTTTCACCAATACCGATTACTGACTTTGCGCGAAACACCCGATATCGTGCTGGACCTCATCGCGAGCGACGCGTCGCCGGGAGGCATTGGTGAAACCGCCACCCCACCGGTTGCGCCCGCACTTGCCAATGCATTCGCCGCGCTTACTGGCGACCGTCGCCGTGAATTGCCATTATTTCCAACCTAACACGCGCCAAATTTGCGAGGCTGTATGAAACCCACTTTCCGAATTGACTTTGTCTCCGACGTTTCCTGTCCCTGGTGTGTCGTTGGTTTGCGGTCGTTGGAGCAAGCGCTTGTCACGTTAGGTGATGAAGTGGCCGTGGATATTCATCTACAACCGTTTGAACTCAATCCACGGATGCCGAAAGAAGGCCAAAACCTCGATGAGCACTTGCAGCAAAAGTACGGCGGTACGCCCGCGCAATTCGCGCCGACACGCGACGCGTTGAAACAACGTGGCGCTGCACTGGGCTTTGATTTCCGCATGGATAAACGCGATCGGATCTACAACACCTTCGATGCACACCGCTTGCTGCACTGGGCAGAAGGATTCGACAAGGCCGTCGCGTTGAAGCACGCGTTGTTCGCGGCTTATTTCACGGCGGGGCAAGCGCCTTCCGATCTCGAAGTTTTAGTCAACGCCGCCGCCTCTGTTGGGCTTGACGCGAGCGCCGCGCGCGCCCTTCTCGAAAGCGATGCGTTGAGCGACGAAGTTCGCGAGCAAGAGAAGCGCTTCCTCGATGCGGGCATCCATGCCGTGCCGGCGGTCATCATCGATGGTAAGTTTTTAATCGAGGGCGGCCAAAGTCCCGAGACCTATGCGCAGGTACTACGGCAGATTGCGGCGAAGGCCACCGAAAACGCCGCGCATAGCGCGTAAATACTTGTCGTTTTGTCGAATGCCGCGCTTCGCTGCCAATCTATCGGTCCTGTTTACTGAAGTTGATTTTCTCGCTCGATTTGCGTTAGCGCGGGAAGCCGGTTTCGAAGCCGTGGAGTGTCAATTTCCCTATGCATTCTCTGCGGCAGCCGTCGACGCGGCACTGACCGCAAATCATTTGGAACTCGTACTTTTGAATGCCCCCCCCGGCGATTTCGCCAAAGGCGAACGCGGGATAGCAGCCCTCCCCGGCCGCGCGGCGGATTTCACACAGAGCATCGCGACCGCCATCGAGTATGCACGTGCCGTGCGCTGCCCACGCGTTCATGTCATGAGTGGCCTCGTGCAACACGGAGCCAACACGCGTACGTTGATCGCGAACATGCGTAATGCAGCGCACGCGGCGGCGACCCATGGCATCGATCTGCTGCTCGAGCCAATTAATCTCCGTGATATGCCGGGCTACTTACTCCATCGCACGGCGGATGCCGTCTCGGTCATCAATGAAATCGGCTGTGACAACGTAAAATTGCAATTCGATCTTTATCACCGGCAGATTATGGAGGGCGACTTAAGCGCGGCCATTCGCGATTACGCAGCGCGCACTGGGCACATACAAATTGCTCAACCGCCTGATCGCGGTGAGCCCGACCGTGGGGAGATCGATTTCGAATATGTGCTACAGGCGCTGGATGATTCGGGTTATGCCGGTTGGATCGGTTGCGAATATAAACCGCGCGCCGGGACGTTGGCGGGACTGGGGTGGTTTGATGTCTGGCGTGTGTCATCGTCAGGGGAACGTCAGTGACGCGAGAGATATTCGTCCCTGCCATGCATCCCGGCGAGGTCCCATCGCCGAGCCGCGAAATCTTTGCTTCGATGGGTGAAGAAAATATCGAGCGCATGCTCCAGGCCGTATACCGTGAGCTTGATCAGAGCTCACCCGAACTCCGCGCGCTCTTTCCTGCCGACATGCAAGTCGCCGCACTCCGCTCAGCGGCATTCTTTATAGGGTTGCTCGGTGGGCCGCCACGTTATCACGAACGTTATGGCAATCCGATGATGCGCGCGCGGCACCTGCCGTTTGCGATCAACGGCGCTCGGCGTGCCGAGTGGCTTGCGTGCTTTGAACGCGTGTTGGCGATCGCGCCACAAGAATTCAATTTTCCGGTTGAGCACTTGGAGGGATTCCGCGCGTTCTTGCACGGGTTTTCCGCTTGGATGGTTAATACGGCGGATTAAATAGAATTCGCTGTTCTGAATTTTCGATTGTTCGGGGTCACCATCCGGCCGCGCTGCGAATGTCTTGCTTGGGGACACGCCACGAGTACGTCCCTGTAGGCTCGCGAAAATACATCCTGTATTTTCACGGTCCCCAAGCAAGCCATCCGTATCCCGGCCTTGCTCCTGTTGCGAGCTACCGTACGACTAGCCTGCGGGTTACGCGAAGCATTTCGCCTCACGGCTTCACACCACTTGCAGCGGAAACGACTTCAAGCCAACCAAACGATTGTTAGGCATCCACACGAGATCACCGTCGAACCTAAAGTCGAGCCCACTTCGCAAGAGTTCTTCAAACACCACGCGTAATTCGAGTCGCGCGAGCGAGGAACCTAGGCAAAAATGCACACCGGCGCCAAATCCTAAATGTTTGTTGGGATTGCGCGCGATATCGAATTCAAACGGCTTTTCAAACACGCTGTCGTCGCGATTGGCCGACATCTCCCAGAAAGTGACCTTGTCGCCTTCGCGGATCAGTTTGTTTCCGCAACGAACATCGCGCGTCGCGGTACGACGCTTGTAGCAAGACGGCGTGGTCCAGCGCACGATCTCTTCCACCGCGGTTTTGAGTAAGCCCGGGTCGTTGTGCAGGCGTCGCCAGGCTTCCGGCCTTTCGAGTAAGGCGAGCAATCCGCCGCTAATCGAGCGGGTGGTCGTCTCCGCCCCGGCCGGAAACAGCAGACCGAAGAATGATCGCAGCTCATGGTCGGAGAGGGTTGATCCATCGGCCTCGAAGCGAGCGTGAACAATGGTCGAAAAGATATCGGGGGCTGGTCGTTCGCGCTTGGCTTCGATTAATCCCTGCGCGTACCGGCGCACCTTACGCACATACTCCTCCGCGATGACTTCATCCGAGGGCATCGCAATGCCGTGGTCGATCCAGTCTGCGAGCATTAGCCGATCTTCTTCCGGCACGCCCAGCACGATGCAAATGGCTTGGGTCGGGATCTCGCGCGCGACTTGTAGTGCGAAATCGATATGGTCGCCGGATTTAAGCGTTGCCAGCAGCGCGCGCGTGCGGCGGCGCAATTCGTCTTCCAAGGCCGCAATCGCTTTGATACTGAATCCTTCGTTGACGATCGCGCGCAGGCGCTTGTGCAATGGATCGTCGGTTTGGTTCAGGACCTTGCCGGCGGATAACTCGTCCTTGATGGTCGTACCGCCGGCGGTGCGCACGCCGCCTTTATCGGATGAAAAGGTCGCGGGATCCATGATGACCGCATCCACATGCGCGTACCGGCTAATCACCCAAAATCCTTCGCGGTCTGGCGTGACTGCCGTCGGCGCATGCCAGTACCAGGGCTCGTTAGCGCGCAACCACGTGAAGAACTCGTGCGGGAAGCCGTGCGCGAAAGTCTGGCCGTCGGAGAGATCCACTTGCGGCATGATCATGGGAACATTCCTGTGCGTCGCGATAGTATGCGCATTATCTCCCGGAGTGACCAAAGATGAGCGAAATCGGATTTATTGGGACTGGCACGATTGGCGCCCCGATGGCAATGCGTTTAATCGATGCTGGGCATGCCTTGCGGGTCTTTGATTTGAGCGCGGAGGCAACACGTGCCCTAGAAGACAAAGGCGCGAACCGTGCCGCCTCCGTCGCCGACATCGCCGCGCGCTGCGACACGATCTTTCTATCGCTGCCCGGGCCAAAGCAAATTGAGGCCGTCGTCGCCGGCAAAAATGGCCTCTTAGCCACGCCTAAGCGCGGCCTAACCATCGTTGATTTATCGACCAATGCCATCGATTTAAATCGCCGCCTCGCCGCGCAGGCGGCGACTAACGGCATGCATTATCTCGATGCCCCGGTGTCTGGCGGGCGAGTCGGCGCCATCGCCGGCAAGCTTGCGGTCATGGTGGGCGGCGATCACGCGGCATTCGACGCCGTAAAACCGCTCATCGCGTGCTTTGGCGAGAATATTTTCTATATGGGCGAAGCCGGCGCCGGTACCTTGACCAAACTCATCAACAACCAGATTTTTCTCGCGGCGAGCGTGCTCGTCCAAGAAGGGTTTGTGATGGGCGCAAAAGCCGGCATGGATCCCAGCGCGGTACTCGAAGTCTTGAAAGTCAGTTCGGCCGGCCCAATCGTCTCGCGCGCGGCGCTATTCCTCTCACGCAAATTCGAGCAAGACATTTTCTCGCTCGCCATTGCGGCGAAAGATGTCGATGTCGCACTGGCTTCGGCCAACGCTTTGGGTGCTGAAATGCCGCTGACCACCGCCGCATCAGAAATCTACCAACGTGCCTTGGCGCAAGGCCTGGGTGGGGAAGATTTCTACGCGACCGTGAAAGTGCTGGAAGCCGCCGCCGGTGTGAATGTGCCACCGTTGCGAAAAACGCCTGCAGGCTAGCCGACGTAATCTTCCGCTAACGCCGCCTGCGCGGCGACGGATCCCACCACGCGTTCGAGTTCGGCCAACTGCATGCGATGTTGAAAGTGTTGCTCGTCGTTGAAGCGATGCAGCATCGAAGTCATCCACCAAGAGAAACGCTGTGCGCGCCACACGCGCGCCAGCGCGCGTTCCGGATATTTCTGGAGCTCCCGCTCACTACCATCGCGATAAAACGCATGCAGCGCTTCCGCAAGCAGACTGACGTCATTGACCGCGAGATTCATGCCCTTGGCGCCGGTGGGCGGCACAATATGCGCGGCATCGCCGGCGAGCAGGATCCGCCCGTGACGCATCGTTTCACAAACGAAGCTCCGCATCGCGACCACGTCTTTTTGAATGATGCGCCCTTCTTTCAGCGTCCAACCCTCCGTGGTTTCAAGACGACGTTGAAGTTCCGCCAGGATCGCGGCGTCCTGCCATTGCTGAGGCCGCTCTTGTGGGTCGCACTGGAAATAGAGTCGCTGCAAAGAGGCTGAGCGCGTGCTAACCAACGCAAAACCACGTGCGTGCCGCGCGTAGATTAATTCCGGCGATAGAAGTGGCGCCTCCAGCAAAACACCAAACCACCCAAATGGGTAGACGATTTGAAGTTCGCGGCGCGCCGCGACCGGAATTGCTTGTCGCGTAATGCCGTGAAAGCCGTCGCACCCGACGACGAAATCCCCGATTAGTTGGCGATGTGTGCCCAGCTGCTCGTAGTGTACGGCGACGCGCGCTTCATCATGCTCCAACGCCCCGACATGCGATTCGAACCATAGCTCGCCCCGTGCTTTGATCCGCGCGGCAATTAAATCCTTTAACACTTCGTGCTGCGCGTATAGCGTAATTGCGCGCCCGCCGGTCAAGTCCGAAAGCGGGATCCGATACGAGCCACCATTGAACCGCAAGGTAATGCCGTGATGCACCGCGCCTTCGCGCGACAGCCGATCTCCCAGTCCTACTTCGGTCAGCAGTGTAACGGTGCCCTGCTCCAAGACACCGGCGCGCACCGTCGTTTCGACTTCGTCACGGCTGCGTTGCTCAATGACCACGGATTCGATCCCGCGCAGATGCAATAGATGAGACAACAGCAGGCCCGCGGGACCCGCGCCGATGATGATAACTTGCGTGCGTGCCTTAAGTTCCATCTGGCGCGTGGGCGAGCGCGCGATCGATCATTTGATTAACGAGCAAGAGATTCAGCGGGGCGGCGTGCGGCAAGGCGCGCATTAAGTTCGTTTGCATGCGTTCCACATGCACGACCAACCCGGGTAAAACTTCGCGCATCGTCCCGAGCGCACCGCCGGCGAGCCGAAACAATTCCGGCACGACTTCCCACTCGGCATGCCATCCGCCCAGCGCGCGCTCATGTTCCTGAACTTGCGCGGCGAAAAGCGTTGCGACAAGTCCGGGCGCGCGCAGCGCCGCCGCCAGCACCCGCAAGCAACCGACTGGATTTTGCTTATGTGGCATCGCCGAAGAGGCACCGCGACCTGGCGCGGAGGGTTCGCTGATCTCGGCCACTTCGCTTTGCGCAAGGAGGCTTAAATCACGCGCGATTTTGCCCAATGTACCGAGCAGCATCCCGAGCGCGCTGCCGATCGATACCACGCGTTGACGTTGCGTATGCCACGGCATCGGCGGCAACGTGAGGCCGAGCATTTGCGCGACACGCGCATTGACCACGAGTCCTTTCTCACCAAGTGCGGCAAGGTTGCCGCTTGCGCCGCCATATTGAAGCGCGGCACCGGCTTTAACGGCCGCGAGTTCAGCGGCCACATCGTGAATCGCAACTAACCAACCGGCGACCTTGAGGCCAAACACAGTAGGTTCGGCGGCTTGTAACAGCGTGCGTGCAAGCATCGGCGTCGCGCGATGGGCTTCACACAGTGCGCGCAGCGGTTGTCGCAGTCGGTCGCACAGCGCAAGCAGATAGGACAATGCTTGCACTGCTTGCAGCATCGCGGCGGTATCTATTGCATCCTGACTTGTCGCGCCCCAATGCACATAACGCGCGGCTGCCGGCGCGGTTGCGGCCACGGCCGTCTTTAGCGCATTGACTAACGGCAGGGCCAAATTTCCGGCGAGCGGCGCTTGCGCCATGAGGTCGTCCATCGCAAGCGGCAATGCGCGCGCGGTGGTGGCGATTAGCGTCGCTGCCTCCGCCGGGATCAATTGTTCGGCGGCCAATGCCTCTGCCCAGACCGCCTCGTAACTCAATAGCGAACGATACGTCTGCTTAGCGCTAAAAATCTCGGCGATTGTCGCATCACCAAATAGCGAATCGTAGGAATTCATGTCACGCGGCCGGTGCTTCGCTGTCACGCGCGACGCAGGCAAAAAAAACGGTTTCGGCGCGGCCGTCTGGTGTCTCTTGCAGGCGCACATCCCAGTGGAATTCATCCGTACCGCAGGCTTCTGCGATCAAAGTGGCGCGTCGTGTGGGCGGTACATTGGCGAGCACTGGATCATCATTACGGATGGAACTCGGCAGATAGACACGCGTCAACAGCGGTGCCAGTAATCCGCGTGCAAAGAGATGGACCGCGAAAACGCGCTCGGTTGCGCGTGCGCACTGCCACGCGAACCGCCCTGCAGAATCGGTGGCAATCCGCCTAAATGTTGTATCGCGGCCAGACAAGCACCAGATTTCAAGCAGCGCATCGCCGACGGGCGCGCCATCGCCGTCGAATACCGTGCCCGAGATGACAGTGTCAGTGACGAATCCGGCGTCTTGCGGCGGCATGCCGATGGCGAAAAACGGCCCGACGGTTTGCGACGCGGTGGGGAGCTGTCGCATTAAGCTGGATCCGCCGGCGTCGCGGCACGACCGCCGAGCACGATATCGAAGCGAAACCCAAGCGCAAATTCGGGTTGCGTGACGCTGAGATCAAAGCGTCCGATCAGACGTTCACGCGCGGCCTGCGAAAACACGCTGTGGAAAATCGGATCGAACGCCAACAGCGGATCGCCCGGGAAATACATCTGCGTGACCAGCCGTGCGAGCAAGCACTCGCCGAAAACCGAAAAATGCAAATGTGCGGGGCGCCAGGCGTTGGCGTGATTGCGCCAGGGGTACGCGCCCGGCTTGATGGTTAGGAATTCATAATTTCCGTCGGCGTCGGTCAACACCCGGCCCGCGCCGTCAAAGTTCGGATTGAGCGGTGCTTGATGTTGATCGCCTGGATGGCGATAACGCCCTGCCGCGTTGGCCTGCCATAGTTCAATCAGCGCGTGCGGCACGGCGTGACCGTCTTCGTCGAGCACGCGGCCGCGTACGATTATGCGCTCGCCCTGCGGCGGTTCACCGGCCATGGCGGTCAAGTCGCAACGCGCGAGCGGCAGGGGCGAAGCTAGACGTGGTTTGCTCGTTTCAAGCGCCGTTGGTACGAGAGGAATCAAAGGTGCGCGCGGCACGCGCCGTGCCGTCGACCGATATTCAGCATAGGCCGGCGCCGGCTGCGTCGCCGCCATCGGAGGAGCGTAGATCCGTTTCACGCGCGTAGTCGTATCACTTCAATGCGGGTTTTAATGCTGACCGCCCTGGAAACTATCACGCGCCACGCCATGAGAAAACTCCCGCCGCGCACCACAAGTGTCTTGCTGCTAACGTTGGCGGGATGCGCCGCTGCACCCGATAGACACATCACTGCGGCATCGCCGCAATGGCTTGGACAAGCGTTTGAAGTTGAGGTCATCGCGATGCAGGCCACCGACTGCCGGATACGCAGCCGGCTCCCCGGACCCCACGCTTATGGCGCCTGGATCGACGTGCGCAACGCAGCGGTCCGCGCCGCGCGTCGCGCAGCGTTTGTTTGCTGTGGCGCTCCTCGCGTCGACAGGGTTAGCGACTGGATGGCAGGTTTCGCGGCATGGGAGATAACGTTTAAGTGTGAGGCCCCGCGCTAAGCAAAGCATTCACCTCGGCCGCGGTCGGGAAACGCCCAAGCTTGCGTTTGGAAAACCGCAATTGTCCATCAATGGTGATTTCAAATACTCCACCTGAACCTGGAGTGAGCGTAATCGAGGAGATCCCGGCCGCTTCGAACTGAGCTCTCACCCGGAGAGCCGTGGGTTCGTAATTTCACATCCGGCAGTATTCGATTTGTACTTGCATCGGCGCCTCGCGTGCTTCGCGGTAAGATGCCGCCATCCTAACGCCTATTTTGAGGTCTGACATGCGCTGCGAGATTGTCGCCATTGGCACCGAGCTCTTGCTCGGTCAAATCACGGACACCAATTCCTCTTGGCTTGGCGAGCAGCTGGCGCTTGCCGGCATCGATTCCTACTACCAAGTCAAAGTAGGTGACAACCTCAGTCGGATCGTCGAATGCATCACGCGCGCCTTGGAACGCAGCGACGCCGTCATTTGCTGCGGTGGCTTAGGCCCAACTCAGGATGACATCACGCGCGACGCCATCGCCAAAGTCATGGGCGTGCCGTTGCTGCGCGATGACGCGATCGCGGCGCGGATCCGCCATATGTTCGAAGCCCGCGGGCGGCGTATGTCGGATAACAACCTCCTGCAAGCCGATGTGCCGCAGGGCGCGAGTACGATTCCACAAATGCCCGGCACCGCGCCTGGGTTGGTGTGCCCGGTGGGCGAGAAGGTCATCTATGCGGTGCCTGGGGTCCCAAGCGAAATGCGCGAGATGGCACTCGGGACCATTCTCCCCGATCTTCAACGCCGCGCCGGGGTGACTTCCGTCATCCGCAGTCGCGTGTTGCGCACTTGGGGCCTAGCGGAATCCGCACTTGCTGAAATGCTGGCCGAGCGCATGACCGAACTCGATGCGCTTAATCACGCGACCTACGCGTTTCAAGCGAGCGGGATCGAAGGGATCAAGGTGCGGATCACCGCCAAGGCTGGCGATGCATCAAGCGCGGAAGCCATCATCGCCAGCGAAGAAAAAATCGTGCGAGAAATCCTCGGCGACTGCATCTTCGGTGTCGACGAGCAGACGATGGAATCGGTGGTGCTTGCGGCGCTCCGCGAAGCCGGGATGACGTTGAGCATCGCGGAAACCGCCACCGGCGGGTTAATCAGCATGCGGCTCAATGCGACCGCTGGCGCTAGTGACGTGCTGCGCGGGAGTGTCGTGTTGCCGCATGGCGGGACGCAGGAATCCTTACTCGGTGTGGCGCCTGGCCCCTTCGCCAACCCGAAGACCACGGCCGAACTCGCCGAAGCGGTGCGTCGTCTCTTTAAGACTGACGTCGGCTTGGTCACTACGGCTATCGATGACTCCGTCAAAATCCCTGGCCAAAGGCCAGGCACCGTCTATATCGGGTTGGCGTTAGGGGATAACGTCGATGTCGAGCGCGTGTCCTTACCCGGCGACCGAGAACGCATTCGTGAGTTTTCCGTCATCAGCGCACTCAATTTATTGCGACATCGGTTGACCGCGCGAGGGGGGCAGCTGGCACCGTAAGCGCGAAGACCCTCACCCTACCCTCTCCCGCGCGCGCGGGAGAGGGTTAAAAAAAGATACTCCCCCGCAAGTGGAGCGCCGTTATTCTTTTCCCGCGCGCGGGAGAACTTTGTCTTTCCCTCTCCCGCTTGCGGGAGAGGGTTAGGGTCTTGGCGCAGCGCCGATGGACACACTGCCCCTCACCCGGCGCTACGCGCCGACCTCTCCCGGTGGGAGAGGTTTAGAAAATGGCCCCCTCCCGTACGCGGGAGGGCGGGGTGAGGGTCTTGGCGTAAAAGCCCTACTCGATCGCCGGCATGACTTCACGCGCGAAGAGTTCCATCGAGCGCGCGCTTTGCGCAGCCGTCAGTGCGCCCCAGGCGAACGAACCCATGAAATAATTGATCCCGCTGAGCGCCACCAACCGTTGCACTTTCTCGCGCACGGTGGTCGGCGATCCCACGAGGATGGTTTCGCCTGCCAAGCCTTTTTCCCAATCGAACAGCTGATCGACGCTGTTGTCGTTCCGGCGGTGCCATAGCCAAGTGATGGAGTCATAGAACTGCGGATAGGCCTGGCTTGCAATTTTCATCGCATCGGCATCGGTATCCGCAATGACGATTTGCCGCATGGTGCCGATGCGCGGATTGCGCTCCGCACCGTTCATACGATTGGCATCATTTTGATGGGCGGCCCAAGTTGCGCGAAAACGCTCGCACAACTGCGCTACCCACGGTGTTGGGCCAATGGTCGCGAAGTGATAGCCCGCCCGGGCCGCGAGTTCGACCGAATCCGGATTATGGGTTGGATACCACAGCGGAGGATGCGGCTGTTGGAAAGGTCTGATTTCCATCGGCACGTCGACATATTTGAAATGTTTGCCTTCGTGATTGAGCACTGGCTGAGTCAGCGCTTTGCGAATGACTTCCAGTGACTCATCGAAGATTTCCCGCGAGCCGGCCGGATCGACCCCGAAGCAGCCCACTTCATAGGGCGACACGCCGCGACTGACCGCGACATCCAACCGTCCGCCGGACAGCTGATCGAGCATGCAGAGTTCTTCGGCGAGCCTGAGCGGGTTATAGAGTGGAAGTAGAAAAGCCATGGCACCGAAACGCAGGCGCTTGGTGCGTTGCGCGACGGCTGACAAAAAGACCGCCGGCGAAGGCCCAAAGCCGAGCGGCGTGCCGTGATGTTCGGTCAGATGGTAGGCCGAGAACCCGAGCGTTTCGCTGAGTTCGATGAGCTTTAAGCGTTCCTCATATAAGGCTTGAATACTGCCTGTGCCCTTATCCAGCCAATCCACGGTCGCGAACTTTACTTTGGCCATCTCCAGTCCCCTCTTCTTGCAGCGTGTTATCGGTCGCGGTACAACATGATTATGCCGATAGACCTCGGGGATGCCTATCGGTGCGGACTTACGTGTAATCAGTCGTGGTCACTCGTTTACGTGGGAGGGCACATGAAAAAAATTCCGCGCGGCAAAGTTCAAAAATATGCGTTCGACTTTCGCGACAAACCCTGTTTACGCGTCAAGCCGGGCGAGGTCTTTCAAGTCGAGACGGATGACGCTTTAAGCGGTCTCATCGGCGACGCTAGCGATAACCCCAAAGTGCACTCGATGACCGGACCGCACATGGCGGCGCTGACCAAAGCCTGGCCACCGTTGTTCAATCCGGTGGTCGGACCCATCTATGTCGATGGCTGCGAGGCGGGTGATGTGCTCGCCGTGCACATCGACTGGATCGATCCGTGGCGCTATGGCTTCTCGGGTATTTTGCCGGGGATAGGCCCGCTGTCCGATCAACTGAGTTTTCCGGATTGCGTCGAACCCTATGTGCATGTCATCGAACATTTTCCGGGACCGAGCGGTTTCACGCGCGATGGCACCGGTAAATACTCGGAGAGTCTTACCTGGGATTTACAGCCTTTCATTGGCACGCTCGCGACGGCCTCCGAGCGAGAGGTATTTACTTCCGTGCTGGGCCAAGGCGCGTTCGGCGGCAATATCGACTGCCGTGACATTCGTGCTGGCCACACCATTTATTTAAATTCCTACTGCAAGGGAGGATTGCTCTACATCGGCGATGTGCATGGCGGCCAGGGTGATACCGAATTCACCGGTATTGCCGATGAAACCCGCGCCACTGTTCAATTGTCATGCACGGTGGTCAAACGCAAACGTTTACCGTGCGTACGGATCGAAAAGCCCGACAGCGTGGTGGCCGTCGGTATCAATAACCCGATGGAAACCGCGGTGCTCGATGCCACACGTAATTTGATGGAATGGCTCAAGGAAGATTACGGCGTGCCGCCTAAAGATCTTTACGTGCGCATGTCCTGCGATCCGGCGTTCCGTATCCGCACCTACCAAATGGTGCGCGCGATTACACTGCGCAATGTCGTTGGCGCGGAGTATCCCAAAGCACGGCTGTTCAACGCCTTGAGCGGGAAGCCCAAGTCGCGGAAAACAGGTGCCAAACGTCGTTGACGCATCTTCATGAGGCAACGGACCCCACGCAGCGTCGGTTTGCGCTGGCGGTGGGTCTCAATCTCGCATTTTGCGTGGCCGAAGGCGTGGGCGGTCTCCATGCGCACTCGGCCGCGCTGCTCAGCGATGCCCTGCATAATCTCGCCGATGTCACTAGCCTAGCGCTCGCGTGGTTCGCGCATTGGTTGAGCCGGCGGCCACCCGCGGCGGACTTTACCTATGGTCTCGGCAGTTCATCCATCTTGGCCGCGATTGCAAACGCCGCATTGTTGCTGGTCGCTTGCGGTGGCCTTGCCTGGGAAGCACTAGGGCGCTTGGCGGCGCCGCCGATCGTGGCGACCCCCACGGTGATCGTATTAGCGGCAATAGGCGTCGGGATTAACGGTGTCAGCGCGCTACTTTTTGCCGCGCACCAACACGCCGATTTGAATCAACGCGGGGCTTATTTGCATTTGCTAGGCGACGCCGCGGTCTCCGCCAGTGTGCTCGCCACGGGTATTGCAATTGGCGTTACCGCTTGGTACTGGCTTGATCCGCTCGCTACCCTATTAATCCTGGCGGTGATACTCCGCGCCGCATGGCGCATGCTGCGCGAAGCGATGCAACTTGGGCTGCATGGCGTGCCGGCCAATCTGCGCGTTGACGCGATCGCCGCCGAACTTCGCGCCCAGCCCGGTGTCGCCGAGGTGCACGATCTTCACGTGTGGGCCTTGAGTACGCGCCAAGTCGCGTTGACCGCGCATCTCGTGATGCCTGACGGTCATCCGGGTGACCCCGCGCTCGATGCCATTGCGGCGCAGCTGCATGCGCGCTTTGGAATTGCGCACAGCACACTGCAAGTCGAATTCGGGGAGGCCGCGCATCAATGCACGCTGCATGAGACTGAGCATCGGCATTGACCGCTGCACTGGACGCGAACAAGGGCTATGCTATGTCCATGCCATCGTGGCTTCGCCTTTTACCGCCTGAACGCCTGCGCATCGCGCTGCTCCTGTGCTGCCTGTCATGCACGCAAGTCGTGGCCGCCCCTTTATGGGTGGATGTTCGCACACCCGAAGAATTTGCCGCGGGCCACGTACCAGGCGCAGTCAATATTCCTTACGCCAGCGCCGCGATCGGCGTTAAAGCGCTCACCACGGATTTAGACACGGATATCAGGGTCTATTGCGCAGTCGGTGTACGTGCGCAGTTTGCCAAGTTTCAACTTGAAAGCGCCGGTTACCGACGCGTCACCAATGAAGGCGGATACGAGCGCATCAAACAACGTCTCGCGCATAACGACCCCACGTCCGAGTGCGCCCCCAATGTCACCAACGATCCAACTGGGAGGAGTAAACCGTGCTGAAACCCAAAGTCGCACAAGAATATGTGCAAATCGATGAAGAGCCGTGGATGCCGTTTCCGGCGCAACTATCGGAGGGGGGGATCCGCTGGAAGTTGCTGCACGTGTCGCCCGAAATGGGCGCCTGGACCGCGATTTACGACTGCCCGAAAGGCTCGTCTTTCGCACGCCACATGCACATCGGCCCCGGCGAGTACTTTTTGACCAAAGGCAAAATGGAAGTCCGGGGCGGCAACGAAAAAGGCGGCGCCACGGCCATCGCCCCGGGTTATGGCTATGAATCCTGCAATGCACGCCATGACCGCACGTATTTTCCGGTCGCAAGCGAGTTTTACATGACGTTCTTAGGCCCACTCGCGTTCATCAACGAAGACGGCTCGCCGATTGTCGTGGTCGGCTGGGAGGATGCGCAAAACTTGTGGGAAGCGCAGAAAGCCGCGATGAAAAAACAGACACGCAAACCGGCCATGAAACGGGCCGCGTTGGCCAAGACCTCGGTACGGAAAAAGTAACAAAGACCCTCGCCCTACCCTCTCCCGCTAGTGGGAGAGGGTGATTTTGTACTCGGGTGTGGGCGGCGAGAATTAAGCGCTCGACTCACGCGAGCGCGAGTTCCAGTGGCGTAGCCTGCTCGCGCCGAAACTCGGCCACCAAACGATTTGCCGATGCGCAAAACAGATTGTCCGCGGCCACATTCAAGCTCGGCGCAATTTCCGCGAATTTTTCCAACGCGAGTTCGATGAGACCAAGCAAACTCTCTGGCGTCGTGCGGAAACATCGCGCATAGCGTTCGCTCATCCGCGTGAGCGTTCGCTCGGCATCGTCATCGGACACGCGCGCGGCGAGACTACAAAGCTCATTCGGGAAATGCGCAAGATAGCGCATGCGTTCGGCCACACTGGTAGGGGCGGGCAGCACGCCTTCGGGCAGACGTTCGATAGTGGCAATCAGCGGCACCGGGAACTTCCAAGTGGCGGCAACCGCCGCGCCCAGCTCATGCGTGGTAGTCGCCAATACCGCTCGTTCGGCGTCTTGGATGAGCATGCCATGAGCAGCTTTGGCTTGGATTTCGAGGTACTCATCCTCAAGATAATAAATCAGTAGATTGCGGCCGAGTTGATTGAACATTGCGGCTACAAACGCTTCGTCAATTGCCTCGCGGTTGACTTGCGTGGCAAGCAGGCGTCCGAGTAGTCCTGCCACAAACGACTCGACTAGAGCGCTCTGCAAAATCTGGCTCGTCCCTTTCAGATGCTCAAACATCAATAATCCGTTGCACAGCATGCGCACGGTTTTGGTCCCGATACGCGAGATCGCCTGCGTGACGGTGACGGTACCACCATCGGAGCGCGAAAATAGCGCAGAGTTTGCGACCTTCATCAGACGATTGGTCAGACTGAAGTCGCGCATGATGACTTTGCTAAGTTCTTCCAGATTGGCTTGGCTCTGTTCGCCGGTCAGCCGATTGATTTCATTAATGCTATTGGAGAACGCCGGAAACTCTGGCCGACGTTGCAGGCGCCGTAACAAAAATTGCACGGCCAAGTCGCGGTTTTCGCGCGCGGCCCCGGCGGTCACGGCGGCGGCTAACGCGCCTTGCATCTCGCCCGCATGCGCGAATCGATGCGGAGCCTTCCTCGCTAGCGCGTCCCGCACCACGCTGATGACTTCGGTTGGGATGGCCCGCCCATCGAGACGTGTCCAATCGAATCGTGCATTCGATAATTGCGCCCTTAGCTCCTTAAAAGTCGATGCGTCCACCGCCGGCGCGCCACTGAGCAGTTCAAAGAAGATAAGTCCAAGCGCGAAAACATCGGTACGCAAGTCGAACACACCACTCTCGAAATGTTCCGGGCTCATATAACGTGGGGTGCCTTGCACATCGTCTTCGTCGAATTCGCGGGCGTCGCCTAAAATTCGCGCAAGGCCAAAATCCATTATGCGTAATGCGCCGCGTGCATCGACCAGCACATTGTTAGGCGATAAATCAAGATGCGCGATACCAAGCGTGTGCGCGGCGGCAACGCCGTCCACGATTTGGCGGAAATAGGAGATCGCGGCGCAGCTATCGAGCGGGGTCTTCATCAAGTGGTCGCGGAGCGGCACGCCTTCGACGAACTCAAACACCAAATACGGCACACCGGCTTCGATGCCGGCCTCGAATAACGGCACAACCGCAGCGTGCGCGACTTTCGCAACCGCACGCGCTTCCGCCAGAAATTGTTCGGCGGTGGCTTTGGCGTTCCGACCTTGAGTGAGCAATTTGAGCGCGACTTTGCGTTGCAGCTGCGGATCCCACGCGAGGTAAACTCGGCCATGGAGCCCCGCGCCGAGTTTCGACAACAATTCAAAGCGTTTGAAGGTCGGCCTTTTGGTGGCCATGCATTTTTCCCCTATTACCCCAGGGAATAGCGGAAAAATAGGCGGGATCTTTAGACGCCGGCACTATTCCGCGAGAACACGCATCAACCCTTCCTGCGCAACCGACACCGCCAGACGACCTTGTCGATCAAAAAAGCCGCCACGAGCGAGGCCGCGCGAGGCCGCGGATGACACCCCTTCGCAGAAGTAGAGCAGCCAATCATCGAGCCGGAACGGGCGGTGGAACCACATCGCGTGGTCTAGGCTCGCGACCACCAAATTTTGATTGGTGATTTGAAAGCCGTGATGCGCGAGCAAGGTCCAAATGAGCCCATAATCGGAGAGATAAGCGAGCATGGCACGATGCATCGCCGGATCGTCCGGCATGGTGTCAACGGCCCGGATCCACGCACGCCTGATGGGGTTCCCTTGCGCGTCATGGCTACCGCCGGGACCGTCAATCGCCCGGATCTCGAAGGGTGCCACGATGGTCATCATGCGCTGGTAGCGGGGAGTCAGCGTGTCGAAGCGATCCCAATGCCACACCACGGGTTTGACCGCGTCCGGCGCCGGCACCTCCGGCATTGGGCGCTGAAACTCGACCCCGGGTTCTTCAATGTGGAAAGACGCTTCCAGCGTAAAAATCGGCTGCCCGTGCTGAATGGCGGTGACACGCCGAGCGGAAAAACTGCGGCCATCACGACTGCGTTCCACTGAATAAATTACTGGCGAATGGGAATCCGCTTCGCGCAGGAAATAGGCGTGTAACGAATGCAATGCGCGCGCGGACTCAACCGTCATCTGCGCCGCCGTGCTCGCTTCACCTAAGACTTTGCCCCCGAATACGCGTTTGATGATGGTGTCGCCGACGGCGCCGCGAAACAAGTTTTCTTCCAGCTTCTCGAGCGACAGGCCATCGATGAGTTGCTTGAGGCGCGCCGCGCCGTTTATCTGCACGCTGGCCGGCTCGGCTACTGAAAGGCAAACTCGGCGGTGGGAAAAGCGCCTTGTTTTACTTCATCGACAAAGTGCTTCACGGCGACCTGGATACTTTCCGCACCGACCATGTAGTTCTTGGAAAAACGCGTGCGCTTACCGGGGGCGATGTCTAGGATGTCGTAGAGCACAAGGATTTGACCATCCACTGCTGGACCTGCGCCAATTCCAATGACCGGAACACCCGCTGCGTGCGTGATCTCCTCCGCCAGCCGCATCGGCACACATTCCAATAACAGCACATCCGCGCCGGCGGCTTCGAGTGCGCGCGCATCGGCTTTCATTTTCTCGGCGGTCGCGTGTTCCCGCCCTTGAACTTTGTAGGCGCCAATCTTGTGGATGGCTTGTGGCGTGAGTCCGAGATGCGCGCAGACGGGAATACCGCATTCCGTGAGGCGCGCCACCATGTCGATTTGGAGCGCACCCCATTCGAGCTTGACGATTTCAGCGCCCCCTTCTTTCATGAGACGCGCGGCGTTGTGTAGGCACTCATTGGGCGAGTGATAACTCATGAACGGCATGTCCGCCATGATGAGTGCGCGCTTCGTGCCGCGCGCCACCATCTGCGTGTGATAGACGATTTCATCGACCGTGACCGGGGTTGTCGTCGCCCGCCCCTGAACCACCATACCGACCGAATCGCCGACCAAGATGAAGTCGCAGCCGGCATCATCGAGCACGCGCGCGAACGCTGCGTCATAGGCAGTTAAAGAGGCAATCCGCTCACCACTCGCCTTCATCTGGCGTAGCGTTTGCGTCGTAACCTTTTTACCGTCCTGGGTGTGGGTACTCATTGCCGTTGCTCCAATTATTTTGGCCGCATGCCTTCCTTGCGCGTCACACCGGCCATGAAGCGCGACATTTCAATGGGCGCGCGTGCGTGTTGGCCTTTGCCGATGGTGTCCACCCCGTCGTGCGCTTCTACATCAAACGTCACTAACGATTTCGAGACGTCTACTACTTTGGCCGTCAGCGTGACTTCAAATCCCACCGGTGTCGCGGCCAGATGCTTGACGTTGACGAAAGCGCCTACCGACACCCAGCCTTCGGGTAACAACTTCTTCAGCAAATTGGTGCACGCCACTTCCATGTACAAAATCATGTTCGGCGTCGAAAAAACGGGCGGCAACTCCGGCACCTTAGCCTGCACCGTCAACTCATGA
The DNA here is from genome assembly GCA_964555355.1 of uncultured Klebsiella sp. Taxonomy (GTDB): domain Bacteria; phylum Pseudomonadota; class Gammaproteobacteria; genus CAIKBL01. Next base: position 242,196 of record CAZKRY010000006.1, on the reverse strand, counting down.
GTGACGATGAGTTGCTCTTGATGCGTGGTACCGACGAGTACAAGTTCAGGCAGATTCATTGAATACTTTCAGTCAAATACAAATTAGGCAGCGAGCTTAGGCAGCCAGTTGATGATCGCTTGCGCGATTTCGTCCGGCGAATCCTCTTGCAGAAAATGCAGGCCCTTCACCGTCACCTCGCTATGATTCGGCCAACTCCGCGCGAGTTCGCGTGCGCGCCCCGTCATAATCATGCCGGGATCGCCGTTGACGAAGAGCTTGGGCAACGATGTCTGCGCGAGCCATTCGCTGTATGCACGGACCACGGCACAAACTTCCGGCGGTTCGTTGTCCAACGGGATCTGTCGCGGCCAAGTTAACGTCGGCCGCCGCCCTTCGCCGGGTTCCAAGAACGGTGCCCGATAGGCGGCTTTCTCGTCGTCTGTTAACGGACGCAGGATTGAATTGGGTAATACGCGTTCGACGAACACATTCTTCTGCAAGACCACTTCTTCACCGGCCGGCGAACGGAAAGTCTTAAAGATATCCGTCGCGGCGGCCGGCCATTCCGCCCACGTGAGCGGCGTAACAATGCCTTCCATATGACAAATCCCGCGGACCGCCCGCGGATGCCGACGCGCCCAGTCGAAACCGAGTGCGGTGCCCCAGTCATGAATTACGAACAAGACCTTTTCTGTCACGCCAAGTGCGGCGAGTGCACCGTCAAAGAATTTCTGATGCTCGGCGAGCGTGTACCGCGTCGGGCCGGAATTAGGCAGTTTGTCCGAATTCCCCATGCCAATCAGATCAAGCGCGATGCAACGCCCAAACGGCGCGAGCTTCGGCAAGATATTCCGCCAGAGATAAGATGAAGTTGGATTGCCGTGCTGAAAAACAATCGGCAATCCGCTCCCCTGCTCCACATAGGCCATGCGCTGACCGTGGACGTCGATATATTTTTTCTGTGAAACCCAATCGTTCATGACATGACCCTCCGCCTGTATTAGTGAGACTCTGATAAGTCCCGGCTGGACTTATCAGAGATCGATACATCCTGTACCGCGGGAAGCCCTGCAATTACGCAGGGCTTCGTTATCGCGCGGCGCGCTTGGCGATCGACATCAATCGTTCCGCCTGTTTGAGGTGTGGCATATCAATCATTTTTCCATCCAAACTCAGCGTGCCGGCGGTTGGATTCGCCGCGAAGGCGTCGATAACCGCCTTGGCATGCGCGATCTCCGCCGCCGATGGCGTGAACGCTTCGTTGATGACGGCCACTTGGTCCGGGTGAATCGCAATCTTGCCTAAGAACCCGTCGCGCCGGCCTTCATTACACTCCCGCAAGAGCTTGTCTGGCGCGCGGAAGTCCGGTTGCACGGTATCGAGCGCTTGGACGCCTGCGGCATACGCCCCGTACAAACATAACGAGCGCGCGAGCACGTAGGGGGGTGTGTAGTGGCCGTTCTCGTCCTTGTTGGAACTTGCGCCAAGCGCCGCGCCTAAGTCTTCCGCGCCCCAGGTCAATACACGTAAGCGTGGCGCGCCTTTGTATTGACCGAGCGTGAATGGTGCGGCAGCGGTTTCGGTGGCAATCGCCGTTAAAGCGATGGTCCCGACCGGGATGCCGTGTTGAGTTTCAAGTGCTTCCAAATAATGCGATACCTGCAAGAGATGATGCGGGCCTTCGCATTTGGGCACCGCGATACCGTCCGGTCGGCCGGCGACGACGCCCACCAAATCTTTGAGGGCATCGCTGGAATCGAGCGGATTCATCCGTACCCAGAGCTCGCCTTGAGTGCGGTCGGCGCCTTTTAGATAGGCGAGTGACATTTCGCGGGCGATGGGTCGGCGCGCGGCGACCACCGAATCTTCCAAGTCGAGAATCAAGGCATCCGCGCCAACCGACGCGGCCTTGGCCATTTTCTTTTCGCTGTCGCCAGGGACGAACAGCATGGATCGAATGATATTCATGTGGGTTTTCTCAGCATGAGGCCGGTGCGCTTGCAGATAGCGATCAATTCATCGCGTTGGTTGTATCCGCGATGCTCGAAAATGACGATGCCGTTCTGGGGTCGCGATTTTGATTCGCGGAGTTCTACTACTTCGGATTCGAAATGTAGGGTATCGCCGTGAAACACCGGACGGGGAAACCGCACGTCGTCCCAACCAAGATTGCCCACGGTGGTGCCGAGTGTTGTCTCGTACACCGACACCCCTACCATCAGCGCCAGGGTGAAGGCGGAATTCATGATGCGCTGCCCGAACTCCGTGTGGTCCTTGCAGTATTGTTCGTCCAAATGTAGGCGCGCCGGGTTATGCGTGAGTCCCGAGAACAACACATTGTCCATCTCGGTGACTGTGCGATGAATCGGGTGCTTAAACACCTGACCTACTTTGAATTCTTCGAAATAAAGTCCGGGCATGTTCCTCTCCGTTGCGATGAAGTGCCGGGCATTATACGGGCATCGTCGCGCGACCACCGCCTCGCGTAAACTTGGCGTTACTGGATAACCGGCAACCGTATGCAGTACTGCGAACAAACCTTGGCCATCGGCGCGTTTGAGCCGTGGAACGCCTGGACCAACCTGGCGTTTGTGGCCGCCGCCATCGGCGCCTGGTGGGAACGGCGAGGGGCTGCGCTGCCGCCCTCGCGATGGTTGTTGTTGGGGCTTGCCTGTGCGATCGGCGCCGGCAGCTTTGCTTGGCACGCAACGCATGCGCCGTGGGCCGAATTAGCGGACGTGCTCCCGATCCTGGCGTTGGTTTTGACCTTCTTGTTCGTGACGGCGCGCGAGCGCCTGCGCTGGTCGCGCGTCGGCGCTAGCCTATTGTGCGTGGGGATGCTGGCGGCGATTGTTGGGGTTGGGGTTCTCGCCGGGACGCGCTTGAACGGCTCGCTCGCCTATTTCCCGGTATGGTTTGGACTTGCCTGGCTTGCCATGGTGTTGCCTGCGCCTTCCGCGCAACGCTGGCTCAAGATTGCTAGTGCCTTATTCGCATGCGCGCTCATTGCCCGCACGAGCGATCTTTATTGGTGTCAGGCGTTTCCCCGCGGCACCCATTGGTTGTGGCATCTGTGTAACGGCGGGGTTATCTATCTGGCGCTCAAAGTGGCGCAGAGTCCTTCTACTTCGCCTGCAACTTCGCGTTGACGTATAGGTCTTTCTCGGCGCAGTCCGACCCCAATATTTTGCATGCATCGATGCGTCCGATTACGGATTCCGGCAACTCGGTGTCCTTTCCGTTGGGATTCGCTGCGCTCACCGCCAACCTACGAATGCTTGTGATCGACTGCTAAACTTTCGCCCACTGTCACCAACGGAGACCGCATCATGGCCAACTTGCCCCCGGTACCTTTTGAACGAGTTCCGCCGTTTCTCCAAAACATCATGCACGCCTACGACGAAGAACTCGGCGGCTCGGGGTTCGTGCAGGTCTTCGCACACGCACCCGAAGTATTCAAGAAGTTCATCGATTTCTACTTCGAACTTGAACTCGAAACACGCGGCGCGGTGGATGGAGTCATCACCGAACTCGCGCGCTTGATGGTGGCGCGAAAAAATAATTGTTTTCTCTGAACTCACGCGCGCCTTGCGGTCGCAAGGCAAGCGGGACTGACCGAAGAAAAGATCGCGGAAATCCCAAATTACCGCGCGAGCACCCTACTCAACGCGCGCGAAAAAGCCGCGATCCGATACGCCGAAGTTTTGGCCGGCGATCTCAATGCCGATGAAGCGTTGTTTGCCGAACTCCGGAGCCAATTCACCGAGTCCGAAATCGTCGATCTCGGGATCCGGATCATGACCTTTGTGGGGTACGGTCGATTGGTCCGAGTGCTCGGCTTGGAAATTGGTGGGACGTGTCCGATGCCACAAGCGAAAAAATAGCGGGAATTGCGGGAAAGCTGGCGCCGTCGCGCGACTCGCTCATCGCGCGACGAATAACTTCATTTTAGAAAGATTTCTTTGAGCGACACAGAATAGGTGGAGCTATCGAGCAGCCCCTCTCGCCCAAACACTTCCACCCTTTCCGAAAAAGGCGTACTCGCCCAGGTGACATCCGCGACCAACACGCCTGCGTCGGTAAGTATCGAGGTTTCGACCATCGCGGTCCCGTCGAGGGATGCAAGCATGCGCACGAGTCGTGACTGGATTGCACCGTGGCGATTATTGGCCGGCGTCGTCAGGATTCGCCCTCACGTATCAAGTTCGATTTTGCCAGGGGATTGGCCATCACCGGAGCGGCGCAGAGCGCTCTGAAACGCTCGGCAAGCGCTTGCGGGGTTAATGGTTGCTCGATGATATCCGAGGACTCGGTCACTTAGGAATCTCAATCAGATTTCATGGGTATCGAGCATAGACCGGCCTAGACAATTAAGAAGGATCTACGCCTACCCCACATCCCTCAGCAGATTCTTCTGCACCTTGCCCATTGCGTTGCGCGGTAACTCGCTCACCACGCGATATTGTTTGGGGCATTTGAACGATGCGAGTTGGCTACGGACGTGCGCACGCAACGCTTCCTCGTCGAATTCCGCACCTCTGGTAAGCACGATGACTGCCATCACTTGTTCACCAAAATCAGGATGCGGCAAGCCGATGACGGCGGATTCCAGTACCTGTGGCGCCTCGTCCACAACTTGCTCGACTTCGCTGGGATAAACGTTGAGGCCGCCAGTGATGATGAGATCTTTCGCGCGCCCGACCAGCGTCAGGTAGCCGGCTGTATCTAGCACGCCATCGTCGCCGGTTCTGAAAAATCCGTCCGCGGTAAAATCTTCACGGGTCTTATCGGGTTTGCGCCAATAACCTTTAAACACGCTCGCGCTGCGCACTTGGACGTGCCCTGTTGTGCCGTTCGGGACGACGCGATCGCTATCGTCGGCGATACGCACCTCAACGCCAGCCAGTGCCGGCCCAACCGAGCCCGCGCGACGCTCGCCGTGGTAAGGATTGCTCGCAATGACACTGGTCTCCGTCATGCCGTAACGTTCAAGCACTGCGTGACCGGTGCGTGCTTTAAATGCCTGCCAGGTTTCCGCCAGGAGTGGCGCGGAGCCGCAGGTAAATAGTCGGATGTTTCTGCACGCCTCCTGAGAAAGCCCGGGCTGATCGAGCAGGCGGGTGTAGTACGTCGGCACTCCCATCATGACAGTCGCGCGCGGAAAGAGCGCAAGCGCCTGCGCGGCATCGAACTTCGCGGTGAACAGTAGCCGGCTACCGGACATCAGGACACAGCCAAGCGCGATAAATAGACCGTGCACGTGAAAAAGCGGTAGCGTGTGCAGGAGTACATCGTCGCGCGTGAAACCCCAGGCGTCCGTCAACGTTCGTGCGTTCACCGCCAGATTCTCGTGCGTCAACATGATGCCTTTTGGCTTGCCGGTGGTGCCGGAGGAATAAAGCAGGGCCGCCAAATCGTCCGGGGCCGCCGGATAGACCTGAGCAATGGCCGTTGCCTTATCAGCCGACTTACTTAACGCATCGAGACTCATGACGGTGCGTGATGGATATTGCTCGCGCAAGGATGCGATGCGTGCCGCATCCGCAATGATCAATTTGGGTTCTGCATCCCTGATGAAATACGCAACTTCGGCATCCGTGTAAGCGGGATTCAATGGATGAAAAACGAATCCGCCATACAAACACGCGAGATAGAGCGTGATGATTTGCGGATGCTTTTCGCATTGCACCGTGACGCGATCACCCGGCTCAAGACCGAGTGCCGCGAGTGCGCCTGTCATGCGCGCGCAGGAGGCGATTAACGCCCCATACGAAATGACTTCCCCTGCGTCCGTCCGCAGAAATTCCGCGTCGAGATGCGTTGGAAAGTTGGCCGCGTAAGCGGAAAAAAGATTGGCTGTTGTCATGCTTTCGTTCCGCACGAGCGGGTTCAACTCCCCTCTCCCGTGCGCGAAAGAGGGCCTTCTCCCACGTGGGAAGAGCGCATCCTATTCCCCCTCACGCGGAGAGAGCGCATCCTATTCCCCCTCTCCCGCCTGCGGGAGAGGGTTGGGGTGAGGGTCTTAAATCTGCGTCTATTGATCCGCCGCCCCTCACCCGGCGCTGCGCGCCGACCTCTCCCAGAGGGAGAGGTTTGCGTACGCGTCTTACAGTGAGCGCGAAATCAATTCCTTCATGATCTCATTGCTCCCACCATAAATCATGCCGACGCGTGCATCCGCGAAATAATGGGCGATCGGATAATCCATGATGTAGCCGTAGCCGCCGTGTAGTTGAAGACAACGATTGGCGATATCAAAGGCTTTCTCGGAGCACCAGTATTTGGCCATCGACGCCGATTCGGCATCGAGCTCGCCGGCGATCAACTTCTTGATGCAGTCGTCGAGGAACGTACGCGCAATGCGCGCTTCGGTTTTGCATTCGACTAGGGTGAATTTGGCCGATTGAAAGTCGATGAGCTTCTTACCAAATGCCTCGCGTTGTTTGACGTAGTCACTGGTCACCCGCACGCAGCATTCCATGCTGGCAACGGCCGAGACGGCGATGATCAAACGCTCGCGTCCCAATTGGTTCATCAATTGGTAGAAACCCTGCCCTTCCAGATTGCCCAATAAACTATCGGTGGGCACCCGGCAATCCGTGAAGAACAATTCGCAGGTGTCCTGTCCCTTTTGGCCGATTTTTTTGAGCGGCTTGCCGCGCCGGAATCCTTCGAGATCCTTGGTCTCCACGCACACCAATGAAATTCCTTTGGCGCGCTGAGTGGGATCCGTTTTGCACACGAGCACGATCATGTCGGCGTTGTAGCCGTTCGTGATAAAGGTCTTCGAACCATTGATGACGTAAGAGTCGCCCACGCGAATTGCGCGCGTCTTGACGGCTTGCAAATCAGAACCCGTGCCCGGTTCAGTCATCGCGATCGAAGTAATGAGTTCTCCGCTCGCCATCTTTGGCAGATAGCGCTTTTTTTGGGCCTCCGTGCCGTACACCAACAAGTAATGCGCGACGATACTTTGGATCCCGCTGCCGAAGCTCGTGATGCCGGCGCGCATCAATTCTTCGTAGACGATGGCATCGAAGCCGAAGTCGCTGCCACCGCCGCCATACTCGGCCGGGATATCAGGGCATAACAAACCGACTTCGCCGGCTTTACGCCAATATTCCGGATCGCAGTAACCCTGCGTGATCCAACGTTCTCGCTGCGGCACGAACTCCGCTTCCAAGAAACGCCGTACCGTATCGCGGTAAAGTTCGTGATCCGAAGTCGCCCAAGCGTGCGCTTGCATGCTGTTGCCCTAGTTCGCTTATTGATGAAGCCCGAATACCGACACGCTCGCCACATTGCGAAACGGGTGCCCACCCAAATTATGCGTCAACCCAATGGTGGGATTCTTCAACTGCCGCTGCCCCGCGCGCCCGAGCAATTGCAGATACATCTCATAAGCCATGCGCAGACCGCTCGCGCCGATGGGATGGCCGAAGCACTTCAAGCCACCGTCGATCTGACAAGGCACCGCGCCGTCGCGATCGAACACCCCATCCATGACATCTTTGATCGCGCCACCTTCGGGCGAGATGCCCAAATCTTCCATCACCACCAGCTCGGTGACGGAGAAGCAGTCGTGCACTTCCATCATCGACACTTCTTGGCGTGGATTCGTGATCCCGGCTTCTTGATAGGCGCGCTTGGCCGCGACTCGGGTGGTGTGCAAATAGCTACCATCCCATGCCGTATTGGACATCTCCAGCCCATTGCTAGGCGCGAGCTGCATGGCTTTGACGGTGACCATGTCCTTAATCCCCATCTCGCGCGCTTTCTCGACGCTGGTGACGATGGCGCAGGCGGCGCCATCGCTGACGCCACAGCAATCGAGCAACCCTAACGGGTAGGCCACCACGCCAGCTTTTAGTGCTTCTTCCTCGGTAATCGTTTTGCGCAAATGCGCTTTCGGATTCAACACGCCGTTGGCGTGGCTCTTGACTGAGATATGCGCCATCGCACGTTTCAGATCTTGCATGTCCACCTTGTGCTTGGCGGCGTACGCACTCGCCAATTGGGCAAACGCGCCAGGCGCGGTGGCATTCGGTAACCAAAGATCATCGAACGTGCCCTTGGTACGCTCCGGCAAGCCGCCGTAGCCGGTGTCTTTCAATTTCTCCACCCCCACGGCCATCGCGATGTCGCAGGCGCCGGCGGCGACAGCGTAAACAGCGCCGCGCAAGGCTTCCGTTCCCGTGGCGCACATGTTTTCCACGCGGGTCACCGGAATGTTTGGTAACCGCAGGCTCATACTGAGCGGGAGTGCGGACTTGCCGGCGCTTTGCTCTTGATAAAAGAGCCCAAGCCAGGCCATTTCGATGTCGTCGCGCGACACCTTGGCGTCCGCCAGCGCCTCTTTAAAAGCTTCTAGAATTAATTCTTCCGGGCCGCAGTCCCAGCGCTCGCCGAAGCGGCTGCAACCCATGCCGATAATCGCCACTTTGTCTTTAATGCCCTTAGCCATCGTCGTTCTCCTTTAAGCAGGTTACGCGTTAGCGCCCGGCAGTGGCGCGGGCTTCCAGAAATATCGGCGAAAGTGCCGTTTGCCGTCAAAGTCTTTGATGCGAAAAACCAATCTAATCTGGCTACCGACTTTGGCTTGTCCGGGTTCAAAATCCGTGAACTCCAGCATGCAATTGGCGCCATCCGGAAACTCGACGTTGCCATAGATATACGGCGGCAGCGGCGTATAGGCCAACCAATCTTCCGTGTAAGACTTCACGCGGCCCTGCAACCCGGACAAGCTTTCATCTTGTTGGGTGTCCATGGCCGCGCATTTCACACAGACCTGTGAGCGGGGATATTGCAACGTATTACACGTCTTGCAGCGGCCGCCAACCATGCCGGTGATGTCTTTGCGGCGACGATAAAACGCCGACTGCGAAGTGCGATTGTCGCGCTCGGCGCGCAAGCCAAAATCGATTTCCAGTCGCTGTTTGAGCGACAGAAACATCGTGTAGTTCTTGCACGCACGTTTCTGTGCGAGCGAGTGGCTGGGACCATGCGTTTTTTGCAAGTCCGCCAGGCGCGCGGTGGTCTCGAGCACCACCGCATCCGCGCCTTGCCCAAATCCAATGACAAGAATTTTCTCGCCCGGCACTGCCGTTTCGAGCGCGTGTGCGAGTACCAGCAACGGATGCGCGACGCCACAATCTCCGCAGTAATTGAGCAGCGGATCGACAAACAGCTCAGGATCGGCCTTGATGGCTTTGGCAACGCCTTTCGCAATACTGGCGCTGGCTGGGAACACCACGCGGTGGATTTCCCCGACATTAAGGCCCGCGTTGTCGAGGGCGGCCGTGACCGCTTTCGGCACTAGCTTGTTGTAGCCCTCTTCCCGTATCCAACGCTCTTCAAGCGCGTAGTCATAATCGGTGTCGGCGGCACGGTATTGGTCGACGAAGTCGTCATGATAGGACGCGGCACCTTTGATAATCGCGATCGGGTCGCCCTCGCCCAGCAATAAGGCGGCCGCGCCATCGCCATAATTCATTTCCTGGGTGCTGCCGGGTTTGGCATCGCGGCAGTCCGCGGCCAACAGCAAAGTATTTCGGCTTCCGGGGCTTAGCCCCAACCGCACCAGCGCGCTGGTCGCCGCCCGGCGGCTGCCGCCGAGGTCTTCGGTAGTCGTGAATTCCGGCAATAACAGTGCATCGGCCACGATCCCGCTATTGCTGCGATCGGCAAACGGCAAGGTCGTGGAAGCAAGCGATACCTGTTGTGGCGTAACCGTGCAGCCAGCGAGGCAGTTGCGCGCGGCTTCGACCGCCAAGGTGACGCTATCTTCGTCCCAATTCGCGACTGATCGCTCACCTTTGGCGAGGCTTTTGAGTGAGGGTACTGCCCACGCCACCGCCTCCGCTATTACGGCGCGTGACAAACGCAGCGCCGGCACATAGGCGCCGAAAGAAAGAATTCCGAAAGTCATCAGGTGGATCTCTAGTTGAGGGGGTGCTAACCGTCACATTCTGCCAAGTCCATCCCGACGATGACACCCCTCGCCGCCGCGAACGCGCCAGTGTCTTCTTTTGAATGAAATTGTCACAGACCTGTCATATCCAATTCGTATCGTGCCGCCCCATCCGGGTCCTATGAGGGACTCGTTGTCATTTTGAAGTAACTAGGGGGACCGAGTGGTAAAGCTAAGTACCGGACTGCGCATGATATTTGGCACGGGAGTCTTATTGGCGAGCGTCAACGCGAATGCCGCTAACGACGCCATGCTGCAATTATTGGACGTTTTGCACCAGAAAGGCACGATCGATGACGAAACCTATGACGCCATCAAACTCGCTGCACGGGCGGACGAGGAGCAAAACGCCGCGGCGGGCGCCGACGTTGGCAAAAAGGTTGGTCAAACGTTGGGTGAACTCGGGACTCCAAGTTTGACCCCCGGCCGCTTTGAAATGAAAGACAAAACGGGTGATTTCGGTTGGCGGGTCGGCGGGCGAGTAATGTACGACGCCGCGTTTTTCGATAATGACGGCGCTTTTCGGCAAACCGATGCCGGCCAGTTTCGCCGGGTACGGCTCAATGTCGCGGGCACACTAAACGCCGTGTGGAAATACAAAGTCGAGTACGACTTCCGCGAGCTCGATACCGGGATCGCCGGCCTCAAAGACGCTTTCATTCAATACACGGGCGCAACCTTGGCGGGACTTCCGCTTGACATCAAAATCGGGCAATCGCACGAGCCGTTTAGCTTCGATCTCATCAACAGCTCCAACAACAGCTTGTTTGTCGAGCGCGCGTTGCCGGTCAATACCTTCGCCAATTTTGTCGGTGAACGTAATCCAGGCATCAAATCGACTCTCATTGGCGAATCTTGGACCGCGGCATTGGGCGCATTTGCAACCCGCCAGCAAGAATCCACGTCCTCGGTCACCACCCGCTGCACGTTACCGACAACTGGCGCATTGAATGGTCGCACTTTCACCTGCACCGGCAGCGGCGGTCAGGAATCGACCAACCCTCGTGATTTCAATGACGGCTATGCGATCACCGCTCGCGCAACCTACGCGCCGTGGCACGAAGGCGGGCATGTACTGCACCTAGGCACCGCGGTGTCCTATCGGGATTTTCTGAATGGAAACACCGTGCGGTTGAGCGAGCGACCGGAAGTCAACGAAACGTCGTCACGTCTTATCAACACCGGCGACTTTACCGCCGACGAATTTGTGCGCTGGAACGCCGAACTCGCCGTGGTTGAAGGGCCCTTTACCTTCCAAGGGGAATTTTTGGCGCTGAAGACCAATTCAACCACTGCGTTCGATGATCCGTTCTTCACCGGCTTTTATCTCTCGGCAGGCTGGTTCTTAACAGGCGAATCGCGTCCCTACAAATTCGAAGAAGGAATTTGGGATAGCGTGCGACCGAAAGGGATGGTGGGACGCGGCGGCTGGGGCGCGTGGGAGTTGGTCGCGCGTTACAGCAGCGCCGATCTGACCGATGGCAGTGTGACTGGCGGAGAAGAAGAAAATGTCACCGCCGGCCTCAATTGGTACCCAACGCCGAACATTCGCTTCATGGCCGATTACGTCAAAGTACTTGATGTAGAAGGCGGCCCGTTTGCCAATGCGGAACCGGCGGCTTTTGTGATTCGTTCCAACGTATTTTGGTAACAGCCCCTCCGAGTCTGCCGGCACGGCGAGGGCCGGCAGCTCGCGGGTGCCCTCGCCTGCGTATTCGAGGATAATGCCGCGTGCTTACCTCCACGGATGCGTGTCCTCAATGGCTCAATATGTATTCACGATGCAACGCGTCGGCAAAGTCGTGCCGCCAAAGCGTCAAATTCTCAAAGATATCTCCCTATCGTTTTTTCCCGGCGCCAAAATTGGCGTGCTTGGACTGAACGGCTCTGGCAAGTCCACGCTCTTGCGGATCATGGCCGGACTCGACCGCGAAATCATCGGCGAGGCCACTCCCCAAAAGAACTTGCGGATTGGCTATCTGCCCCAGGAGCCCCAACTCGATCCTGCCAAAACCGTGCGCGGCAATGTGGAAGAAGGCGTTGCCGCGGAGAAAGCGTTGGTTGATCGCTTTAACGAAATCAGCATGAAATTCGGCGAGCCGTTGAGCGACGACGAAATGAACGCGCTGCTCGAAGAACAAGCCAATTTGCAGGACAAGATCGATAGCGCGGGCTTATGGGAGCTTGATCGCAAACTGGAAGTCGCGGCCGATGCGCTACGGCTGCCGCCCTGGGAGATGGATGTCACCAAGCTTTCGGGCGGCGAACGACGGCGTGTCGCGCTCTGCCGCTTGTTGCTCTCGAATCCCGAAATGCTATTGCTCGATGAGCCCACCAACCATTTAGATGCGGAATCGGTGGCTTGGCTCGAACGTTTCCTGGAAGTGTTCCCCGGCACCGTCGTCGCGGTGACGCATGATCGTTATTTCCTCGATAACGTCTGCGGCTGGATCCTCGAGCTCGACCGCGGACATGGCATTCCGTGGGAAGGCAATTACAGCTCCTGGCTCGAACAAAAAGAACAGCGTCTGGAACAAGAAGAAAAGCAACAATCCGCGCATCGCAAAACGATGGAAGCCGAACTCGAATGGGTGCGGCAAAATCCCAAAGCGCGTCAGGCCAAAAGTAAGGCGCGCGTCGCTCGCTTCGAAGAGTTGGCCGCGCAGGAGTTCCAAAAGCGTAACGAAACCAACGAAATCTACATTCCGCCCGGTCCACGGCTGGGCGATAAAGTCATTGAAGTCAACGGGGTGGCGAAGGGTTACGGTGATCGTTTGTTATTCGAAGGCTTAAATTTCGCGATCCCAGCAGGTGCCATTGTCGGCATCATCGGCGCGAACGGGGCCGGTAAATCGACGCTATTCCGCATGCTCGCCGGCCAGGAACAGCCCGACACCGGCACGATTGAAATCGGTAATACCGTGCAGTTCTCGTTCGTCGATCAACATCGCGATGCACTGGATGGCAAGAAAACCGTATGGGAAGAAATTTCCGACGGGCAGGACATGATTCAAGTCGGCAACTATCAAACCGCCTCCCGCGGATACGTTGCGCGCTTCAATTTCGCGGGTTCGGATCAGCAAAAGCGGATCGGCGAACTCTCCGGCGGCGAACGTAACCGCGTGCATCTCGCCAAGCTTTTGAAGTCGGGCGGCAATGTGTTACTGCTCGACGAACCGACGAACGATTTGGACATTGAAACGCTCCGCGCGCTGGAAGAAGCCTTATTGACCTTCCCGGGTTGCGTGCTCGTTATTTCACATGATCGCTGGTTTCTCGATCGAATCGCCACCCACATGCTGGCGTTCGAAGGTGATAGCCGGGTCGAATGGTTTGCCGGCAACTATCAGGATTATGAAGCCGATCGCAAACGTCGCCTGGGCACGGATGCGGAGCGCCCGACGCGCCTGCGTTATAAACCCTTAAGCAAACAATAGAGCACCGCGAATGTCGTCCTTGCCGCTCGATGCATGGCTCACGCTAGGTGCTTTGTTGTTTATTCTTGGCACGCTGAGCCTCACGCAGATCTCGGCGGACTTGGTCATGATGGCCGCGCTGAGTTTCTTGTTATTGACCGGCGTGTTGCCTGCCGCGCAAGCACTGAGCGGGTTCGCGAACGAAGGCATGGCGACCGTCGGCGTGTTGTACGTGGTGGTCGCGGGTTTGCGCGAAACCGGTGCGATGGCGTGGCTGGCGCAAGGATTGTTTGGACGACCGCGTTCCACTGCGGAAGCGCAGATCCGCATGATGGTGCCGGTTGCCTCGATTTCGGCATTTATGAACAACACTCCATTGGTCGCGGCGTTATTACCAGCCGTTATCGAGTGGGGTAAAAAATACCAGGTGCCGGTATCGAAGCTACTCATGCCGCTAAGCTTCGCGACCATTCTCGGCGGCCTTTGCACGCTCATCGGCACGAGCACCAATGTCATCGTCGCGGGTCTGATGCGGGAGGCCGCCAAAGCCGGACAGGTCACCGAGCCGTTTGGTTTCTTCACACTGACCTGGGTCGGCGTGCCCTGCGCCATCGCCGGCATTGCCTACATGGTCATCATGAGTCGTTGGTGGTTGCCCGCGCGCGACGCGGTTTTAAGGCAGACCGGCGATCCACGTGCGTATACGGTGGAGATGATGGTTGAGACGGGTGGCGCCGTGGCCGGCAAGACGATTGAAGAAGCGGGTTTGCGGCATCTCAATCAGATGTATTTGGCGGAAGTCGAAAGAGATAACGAAGTCATCGCGGCGGTAGGACCTCAATTGCGCTTACAAGCAGGCGATCGCCTGATGTTCGTGGGCGTCGTCGATTCGATCGTCGAATTGCAGCGGTTGCGTGGTCTTGTCCCGGCCACCAAGCAGGTGTTCAAACTTGATGGCCCACGCGCGGGCCGCACCCTCATCGAAGCGGTGGTCTCGGATCGCTGTCCACTGGTGGGTAAGTCCATTCGCGATGGACGGTTCCGTAACTATTACAACGCGGCGGTCATCGCGGTTGCGCGAAGTGGTGCACGCTTGCATCAAAAGATCGGCGATATCGTGCTCCATGCGGGCGATACGCTTTTATTGGAGGCGCGCCCGGCGTTTGTGGAACGCCAGCGTAACTCGCTCGATTTTTATCTGGTCAGCAGCTTGGAAGATTCAAGCCCGCGCCGTCACGAGAAAGCCTTTCATGCACTCGCGATTCTGGCGGGGATGGTGGTCTTAGCGACGCTATTTGAGCAGGTGCCGTATTTCGTTGCGCACGGATTCAGCATGTTGCATGCCGCGATCTTCGCCGCCGGGCTCATGATCGCGACTCGCTGCTGCGGCACCGCCGATGCGCGCCGCGCAATCGATTGGAGTGTGTTGGTGGTCATCGCCGCGACACTGGGAATTGGTAAGGCCCTGGATGCCACGGGACTGGCCGGCAGTTTCGCTCACGGGCTGGTCGCACTCGCCGGTGATGCGCCGTTCGCGCAACTCATCATCATTTATCTGGTGACGATGGTGCTGACCGAATTGCTCAGTAACAACACAGCCGCTGTATTGATGTTCCCCATCGGCCTCGCGACCGCCGCTGCCCTCAATGTGAGTTATATGCCGTTTGTGGTCGCCTTGACGATTGCGGCATCCTGCGGATTCGCCACCCCCATCGGTTATCAAACCAATCTCATGGTGTACGGCCCAGGCGGTTATCGCTTTATGGATTTCGTGCGGTTCGGCTTTCCGCTTAATTTGGTCGTCGCGCTGGTGACCATCACCGTGGTGCCACTGGTTTTTCCGTTTCATGCCGGATAAGAAAGTAATATGACCGCACCCACCCTTGTGCTGGGCGGCTCGACGGACCACGCGTTAGCGCTGGTCGTGAGTATGCTCAATCGCCACGGCCTCGTTACCGGCGCCACTGGCACCGGAAAGACCGTCACTTTACAAGTGTTGGCCGAGGGACTTTCGCGGCTCGGCGTGCCGGTTTTCGCAGCGGACATCAAAGGCGATCTCTCCGGCCTCGCCAATGCTGGGCGCAATAGCGAAAAGCTTACGGAGCGTTTGCAAGCGCTAGGGCGGCATCGCCAGCAATTCGATTCCGTGCCGGTCACACTGTGGGATCTGTTCGGCGAACAGGGCATTCCCGTACGGATCGCGATTTCGGAGATGGGGCCGCTGCTGCTCGCGCGCCTGCTCAACCTCAATGACACCCAAACCGGTGTGCTCTATGCCGCGTTTAAGATTGCGGACGATCAAGGGTTGCTGTTGCTTGATCTTGCAGATCTGCGCGCCTTGCTCGCCTTCGTCGGCGAACATGCCGCGGAACTGAAAACCACTTACGGCAATATGTCTTCCACCAGCGTCGCCGCGATTCAACGCAGCCTCCTGGTACTCGAACAACAAGGCGCGGATAAGGTGTTTGGCGAACCCGCACTCGTCTTAAAAGACTTGATGCAAGTTGCGCCTGACGGGCGGGGCGTCGTCAATCTGCTGGATGCGACGCGCTTGATGACGACCTCGCCCCAGCTTTACGCATGTTTTCTCTTATGGTTGTTGTCCGAATTGTTTGAAGAATTGCCTGAACGCGGTGATGCCGACAAACCTTTGTTCGCGTTATTTTTTGACGAAGCGCACCTTATTTTCGATGAGGCACCGAAAGCGTTGCTCGATCGCATCGAGCAAGTAGTGCGGTTGATCCGTTCGAAAGGTGTCGGCGTGTTTTTCGTGACGCAAAGTCCGCTCGATATCCCGGATGAGGTGCTCGCACAGCTCGGCCTCAAAATTCAGCACGCGCTGCGCGCCTTCACACCCAAAGAACAGAAAGCCGTGAAAATCATCGCGGATTCGTTTCGCGCCAATCCCGCCTTCGATACGACCGAGGTCATCACCGGTTTGGCGACAGGTGAGGCACTGGTATCGATGCTCGATGCACGCGGCCAACCGACGCCGGTCGAACGCACGTTAATTGCCCCACCCGCTTCGCAGATAGGGCCGGTCGATGCTGAACGGCGGCGCGAGCTGTTAGAGTCCTCGCCACTGAAGACACGCTATGGCACCGCGATCGATAGAGAATCGGCGCGCGAAGTGTTGGCGCAACGCGCTGCCGCGCGCCCCGATTTGTCATCCTCGCGTCATGAAGCCGATCCGAGTGACGCGCCTGCCGCGCGTCAAACGCGCGCCTCAAATCGTCAAACTATCGGCGAGGCACTTGTGAAAAGCGTCGTCAGATCGGTCGGTACCCAGTTAGGCGGCCAGCTCGGCCGGCAAATCGTCCGCGGGGTCTTGGGATCAATTTTTGGCGGCAAACGATAATCCACAGAAGTTCCCTAAACATGGCTGAATGACGCGGAGAACACCATGACCACCACCCTCACAAAAGAACAAATCATCGATCACTATGTCTTGACCTTCGATCCAAGCGACAAGCGCAACGGCAGCCTGTATATCGGCGAGCCGCTCGACGGCGATTCCGGGCTCCATCTCGCGACGACGCTTGCCGAGTTACGCGCGGCCGGGCTGTGGTCCGCCGATCCGGAAAAACAGGTGCCGGAGGCACATCGCGCGGCGTATCGCGAACAGCTCATTTTCGTCGCGGCAACCGAATACAAGAACGCGGGCGGAAGCTTTTTGATCGCGCGCTTCGATCATCCGAAGTTTCCCTCGGATGCGGCGCGTTGGAACGAGTGGCAGGCGTTTTTTGATGCGCGATTCGCACGCGCTTAAACCCATAACTCACGCGCCAATCGATACCCCATGCCACCATCGCTTCGTCTTTCGCTGCTGGCTTTCGCCGCAACTGCCCTCACCCTACCGGCGTTCGGTTATGAACTTTTTAATCATGAGGGTTGGAAGGCGGATGCCTCGCTCAACGCGCGATTAGGGCTGCGCCAGGGCGAAGACATTAACTTCGGGTTGGGCGCACTCGCCGGCTTTGGCCAGTTAAGCAACTCAACCGGTGAGCGCTCGCGGACCGATCTGCAAGCGTCGCTAAAACCTTCGCTGAAAACCGAATACGCGCGCGGCGATCACACCTGGTACGGCGGAGTCTCGGTGGTGGCGGCGACCACCACGTTGGACGGCGAACTCTCCGGACAATTCGCGCGCGCCGGCGAGCGGGTCATTAACACCGATTCCGCCTACGTCGGGTGGCGTCATGGCGTGCTGGATCTATCTTACGGCGGACAGCCCTTCACGGTGGGCGATGGCTTGATCATCGGCGACGGTAACTTCAATCAGGGACACGACAACGGGCAATATTGGATTGGTGCTTTTGAAGCCTGGCGCAACACCGGCATTTTGAAACTCAACACCGCCCCCGTGCGTGCCGACTTCTTTTGGTTGCGCACCGATAAAGATCTCGGTGACAGCCGGGTGGTTGGTATGAATTTCGAGAACTCGTCCACCGAGCAGTTCGGCAAGTTGAGTGTCATGGCCTTCAAAGTCGCGGAGAGCACGGCAGGGTTCGAAGGGATGTATGTGTGGGGCGTTCGTGGTGGCGAGCTGCATCATCCGGCACTGCCCGGGTTTACATTTTTCGGCGAATACATCCACGAGATCGGTGATTCCGATTTAACCGACACCGTCAACGATGCGGACGCCTGGTATGTCGAACCCAACTACCAGTTTTTAAATTGGCGCTGGACCCCAAAGTTCAGCTATCGATTTTCGCATTACTCCGGCGACGATGCCGCGACCCCGGATAACGAAGAATATCGCGGCCTTTTTTTCACCTTCGGTAAGCGCGACTGGGACACCTGGTATCAAGGCGAAGTCAACGGCGAGTTCTTCCTGTTTAACGAGAACCAGGTCAGCCACATGGTGAAAGCGGTGGTCTACCCGAGCCCGACCTATGCGTTGAAGGCGATGTATTACCATCATGAGCTTGATACGCCGCAGTATTTCGGCGTCCCCACCACCAGCGAAAACTGGTCGGATGAACTGAACTTACAGCTCGAGTTTTATCCGACCGACCGACTGTATGGGCTGCTTGGCGTCGCCTGGGCGACGCCGAATCAGGCCGCCGAAGACGTGTTCGGTAACGAGTCACAACTGGTGCTCGGGGTGTTCTTGTCCTACACCCTAAAATGATGCGAGTCGCACGACGCACCGGTTGCCACATGGTACGCTCGCATCTCCCGCGGCACGCCGCCCAAGGCGGGCCGCCACAACGCTATAACCCTTACCAATTTGGAGGATTGCCCTCATGAAGGCCGTGGTCGCCCAGAAACTCAACGAATATTCCGTGACGGAAGTCGATCTTGATCCCCCCAAAATGGGCGAGGTACTGGTCAAGATGAAAGCGACGGGCGTCTGCCATTCCGATTTGTCCGTCATCAATGGCACCATCCCGAGCCCCTACCCCGTGGTCCTTGGCCACGAAGGCGCCGGCATCATCGAGCAGGTTGGCGAAGGGGTGACGAATGTGAAGCCGGGCGACCATGTGGTGGTGTCCTTTATCCCCAATTGCGGGAGCTGCTTCTATTGCTTGCACCAAGAGCCGTACCTCTGTTCAGGGGCGAAGCCGGACGGCAATCAGTTCGATGGCACCTCGCGCGTCCACAAGAACGGCCAACGAATTTTTGTGATGTCATTTGTTGGCATCATGGCGGAATACGCGGTCGTCCCGGCTGCCTGCGTCGTCAGTATCGATAAATCCTACGATTTCAAAGTGGCGGCGCTAGTGGGCTGCGGCGTCACGACCGGCGTCGGTGCCGCTATCCGCACCGCCGATGTGCAACCCGGCTCAACGGTGGCGGTCTTCGGCTGTGGCGGCGTGGGTCTCAATGTCATCCAAGGGGCAAGGATTGCCGGCGCGGCGCAAATTATCGCCTGCGACTTATCGGCGGAAAAAATGGCCATGGCGCGCGAATTCGGTGCAACACACACCATCGATCCCGGCGCGGACATGGTCAAACAAGTGACGGCGCTCACCAATGGCATCGGCGTCGATTACGCCTTCGATGTGGTTGGCAACAGCAAAGTCATCGAACAATGCATCAAGGCCACGCGCAAGAACGGCACGGCAGTGTTGGTGGGCGTCGGGCGTATGGATGACCGCTTTTCGGTCAATTCCGCCATCCTACCGTTCACGGCCAAGACCATTAAGGGCTGCATGTACGGCAGCGCCAACTTCAAGGTGGACTTCCCGCTGTACTTGAGCCTCTACAAGGCCGGCAAGCTCGACCTCGATCGGCTGATTACCAAAGTTTACCGGCTCGATGAAGCTCCCCAGGCTTTTGCCGATATGGAATCTGGCAAGAACGCGCGCGGGGTCATTGTTCACTAGGTGACCAGGGCCAGGGCGGCGCGCTGGCCCTTTTACTGTTTCCTTCTGTATCCGATTGACCGTGGACATTCACATTCTTAGCGCCTGCTCCTATAGTAGCGGCTCACCTTTGAGAGCCGCGGTCACGCGGGATTCACCGATTTGATATGGGCTGGGAAATACGGCTGACTGATACTGAGCGCGGCGGGCACACCAATCGCTCGTTTACGCAGAACACGGTGCGCATCGGTCGCCACTCGGATTCCGAGCTGGTGCTAAAGCACAATCAAATCTCGCGCACGCACCTGACGTTGACCAAGGACGGCGAACAGTTTTTCGCGGAAGACAGCAGCCGTAATGGCAGTTTCCTGCGCCAAGGCGGCGAGTGGGTGCGCCTGGATGGGAAAACCGCCCTGACGTTGCCGGCCACGATCCGCGTCGCCGATTGGTCGCTCAAAATCGATTATCAAACGGATGAAGACTGGAACAAATCCGTCATCATTCCGGCCGGCCACTTAGTCAAGCGCAACGAAACCATCATGGTGTTCGACTTATGCGAATCGTCCCGCATGGCAAGCGAGAACGATCACATGGCGTATCACTTGAAAGCCCGCCTGCAACAACTTGCCGAACCCGTGCTGACTGAATACGGCATGCGTTTTTACAAGGGCACCGGCGATGGATTTCTCGCAACCTTCACCTCGGCGTCTAGAGCGATGATCGCCGCGATTGAATTGGTGGGACGGATTCAATATCGCAACAGTCGTACGAACAATCCGCCGATTCACTACCGCATCGCGCTTCACCACGGCGACACCTGGGGGATCTCGACCGGCGGTCAAGACATTCATGGCAACGACGTCAATATCACGTTTCGAATCGAAGGCGCACAAGCCGAGTCTTTTAAAGAAGCACAAATCGAATTCCCGCGGATGGATCGCATTCTCTGCTCTAAGGCACTGTTGAGCGAGATCACCACAAAAGAAGGGATCGATGTGCCGACCACGACGCACGAGATCGGCGCTGCCTCGCTAAAAGGCATTCATGATCCGGTGACGGTTTATTTAGTGGATGATCGCGGCGAGACGTCGACGCTGCGGTAGTTCCGCGCCCTCACCCCGGCCCTCTCCCGCTTGCGGGAGAGGGGGAAATAAATTGCCCTCACCCTACCCTCTCCCGCACGCGGGAGAGGGTTATTCAAGAAACCTCTCCCACCGGGAGAGGTCGGCGCGCAGCGCCGGGTGAGGGGCAGCTTATCTACCAGCGTTGCGCTAAGCGCCTTATCGAGCGCCTACCCATGAAAAAACCGCGTCGCCGCGCGATCTCGCGGATCGCGTCCCACCCCTAAATAACGCGCCAACATTTCTTCCCACATCCGCAGGCGTTGCCAATTCGGATGATGTGCGATACCACCCGCCGGCGTTAAGAACGGATTCGGAAAAAACACCGAGCACAGTTGCTCATCGGCGCCGTTAGTCAACGACAAACCCCAGGTCACCGGATTACCCTCCGGGTCGAGGCCACGCATGAAACGTGCTTTCGAAGTGCGACGATGTTGGCGTTGCGCGGGCGGCGTCGGTGCCTGCGGCGATCCTTTGGTCTCGCCAATGCACAGATGAAAGTGCGAGCCACCGAAATCAACAGTCAAATAACCATCCCACAGAGCAATTTTGCGCGGCGGCCGATCGCACTGAAACTCAAACGCCGCCCCTTCGACAATCGGGCCAAACACAATATCCGCCCAATAATTTTCGAAGATGTCGCTAAGCAAGCGATGCAGAAAAGGTTCATCCACGGGTAATTCGAAGAACTCGCTTGCGCGCCCGTACTTTGATATTGCGCGTTGTGCCACGCCCGTCATGAGTCCCCCGCCTCCGGTTGTTTAACGCATGCTAGTGCGCGCGGCGGCGCTTGCATAGAATCGAGCCATGCAAAATCACGCTACACGTGTCGCGATCATCGGGGGCTCGATGGCGGGCTTAAGCGCCGGCGCCGCGCTCCACCGCTTAGGCTTCGATGTCCACATCTATGAGCGCGCGAGCGACGAACTCGCCAATCGCGGTGCGGGGATCGCGACCCATGACGAACTGTATCGCGCGTTGCGCGAGGCCGGGGTCGTACTGCGCGACGAGATGGGGGTGAACTCGCGCGGTAGGCTGCTCTTGGCGCGCGACGGCGGCCTACTTGGCACTTGCGATATGCCGCAGATCATGACTTCCTGGGGATTAATGTACCGCTTTCTGCGCGCGCAGTTTCCGGTTGAGCGATATCACAACGGTTTTACGTTGACAGCGCTCTCACAAGAGTCCGACAAAGTCATCGCCCGGTTTCAATCGGGCGGAACGGTTGAGGCCGATTGGCTGATTGGTGCCGATGGTACCCGCTCCACCGTGCGCGCCATCGTCGCCCCAGAAGTCGGGCTCAACTATTGCGGATATTTTGGCTGGCGCGGGTTAATCGACGAGCGCCTGATACCAGCCGACGTACTGGCCGAAATCACGCTGCGCATGGCGCTCTGCTTGGCCCCGGGCGGTCATTGGCTGGGATATCTCGTTGCCGGCCCTGGAGACGACATGACGCCGGGAAACCGATGGTACAACTGGGGTTGGTATCGCACCGCGGACGCGGCCAAGTTGCGCGATCATCTAACCGATGGCAATGGTGTGTACTACGAACAAGGCATTCCTCATCCGCAGATCCGGTCGGAACTCATCGCCGCGATGCGCGAAGAAGCACGCGCACTCCTCGCCCCGCAAGCGCAGGCCGTGATCGCCGCGACGGCGCAGCCATTCCTGCAAGGCATGTATGACTTGGCCTGTGCCAGGCTGTGTTTTGGGCGGGTCTTTTTGGTAGGCGACGCCGCGGTCACCGCGCGTCCGCATATCGGGCTAGGTGTGTCAAAAGCCGTTGAAGACGCGACGTCTCTCGCGCACGCCTTGGGTGCGGCGGACGCGGCGCACGCACTGAGTGAGTGGGAGCGAAATCGACTCGCCTACGGCCACGCCACGCTCGATTTCAGCCGGGATCTCGGTAGTTACATCGGCCCCGAACCCAGCACGCCGGAACACCGCGCGAAAGCCGCCTATCACCAACGGCCTGAGATCCTGCTCGCGGCCACCGCGCCTTCTGATCCGCGACGTTGGCTAAAGCTTTAGAATGCACGACACTCTTCTCCAACAGATGTTCGAGGAACTCCATGGAAACCAAAACCGCCGCCGATCTCGTTAAAGAAGCCAAACAACGCGTCACCAACTTAACGGTCGAACAAGTCGCCGCGGAACTCGCCGCGGGCAATGTCACGTTGGTCGATGTGCGTGAACCGGCGGAACGCGACGCCGGTGCCATCCAAGGTTCGGTGCACGCACCGCGCGGCATGTTGGAGTTCTATGCCGATCCGGCAAGCCCCTATCACAAAGCAGAACTTGATCCCGGCAAACGGGTGATTTTGCATTGCGCTTCCGGTGGACGATCGGCGCTCGCGGCGCTTACCCTGCAAACGCTTGGTTACACCAACGTCGCGCATCTCGACGGTGGCTTCAAGGCATGGGAAGCTGCAGGTAAGCCGACGGTCAAAGGCGGCTAACGGGCTTCTAGATATCAGGGATGGTCACGCGGCACTTGATGCCCGACGGGATTTTTAGGTCAGGGTTGGGTAATTCAAAGCGTACGCTAAACGTGCCGCTGCCGGGATCCATAACTTTGTCGATGACGAGCGCGGTGGCTTGTAGCGTGCCGCCGATAGGCTCTTCGGGGTTGACGTCGTAAGCGCGGCCAGTCTCAACCTTACCGAACGCGCGTAACGGTAATAACGCTTCGACGCGCAACACCGCGATATCCGCGAGTTTTAAGATAACTTTGCGGTTATCGCTGGTGTCGGCGAGTTCACCCGGGTTCATCATACGGTCGACGACAATTCCATCGATCGGGCTAAACACCGTGCGCAAACGTAATTGTTCGAGCGCGCGGCGATACTCGTAAACCGCCGCTTGCTGATTCTCGCGAGCTTCCACTAATTCAGCATCCGCGAGCAATTTCTCCGTCTCCGCCTCCTCTCGTTCTTGATCGGACACAAATTTCTGGACACCCAACTGTTCGCGACGCCGGTGTTTTTGCGCGGCGAATTTAACGCGCGACTCACCGGCTCTAATCGCGCCTCGCATCTCCGAACGATATCTCGCCGAATCCGCGCTGGCTTTTTCGAAACCGGAATCAAGGCTCACAAGTACCTGACCACGCTTGACCGCGTCACCACGCTCGACATGAACTTTCTCGATGATGCCCTGCGTCCCTGGGCGGATTTCGACGACTTGCCGAGGTTCGATCAAACAATCAAAGTTTTGCGCGCTGACAATCCCAGGTATCGCGCATAACACGCTTGCGAGAAAAATATTTATCGATCGGCGTCGGTTCAACGTCATTCTCCCTTCCCGGCAAACGCCAGGGTTTTTTCCAAGCGGATATCTTCAGCAAGCGTTTGCCGACGGATCTTCGAAAAGAAAGTTTCGGCGCGCGCTTGTGCGTATTTGCGAAGCATCCAGGCTTCGAACCGACTTAGCGCATAACCGCCAATCGCGCGGCGCCGGAGCACCGCGGCAATCCATGCGCCGAACCCTTTGAACAATTCGTCTTCGAGCGAGACTATCGACTCACAACTGCCGACATCGCCTTGCCGCGCGGCGCGACCGTAGAGTTGTCGGTCAATCCGTTTCGACTCATGAAACTCCGTCAAAATGACGTGCAATCCGCCGAGCGCAAGGGCCGGCGGGGATAGTTTGATGTCAGTGCCCCGGCCCGCCATGTTGGTCGCAATCGTCACCGCCCCCACCTCTCCTGCTTGCGCGATGATCGCGGCTTCTTCGGCATTTTGGCGCGCGTTCAACACCCGGTGCGGGATCTGTTTATGCGTTAACGCGTGACTTAAACTCTCTGAAGCAGCGACTGAGCGGGTGCCAACCAATACCGGCTGGCCGCGCGCGTGCAGTTCCGTAATACGCCTGACGACGGCCTGCCAGCGTTCATCGCTCCGCGCGAAAAGCCGCGTACCGAGATTACGTCGCAAGCGCCGTCGATTCGTTGGGATCTTTAATACCTCGATGCCATAAATCGCGCGCAGTTCGGGCGCGATTTCTTGCAAGGTACCGGACATCCCCGCCACGCGAAGGTAACGCCGGAAAAAACGTTGATAAGTGACCCGCGCGATCGTCTCGCGCCGATCGGTCAACGCGCAGCCTTCTTTCATTTCGATCATTTGATGCAAACCACGCTCCCACGAGCGATCGGCCATGACCCGCCCGGTGAACTCGTCAACGATTTGAATCTTGCCTTCGTCCACGATGTAGTGACGATCGCGTTCATAAAGATTTTCAGCCGCCAAGGCTTGTTCGACGAGTTCTTCACGGGCGCGCGGCACCCGCCATAATCCTTCACGCGCGGCGCATTCCAGCGCCACCTGTTGGCGTCCGGCCGGCGTCAGCATGACGCGTTTATCGACCGCATAGATGCGGAAATGAAGATTCGCGATACACCGGCTCGCCACTTCGCGCGCGGTGCGATACAACGTCTCACTATTCGCGTCGGCGATGGTCGCCGAAATAATCAACGGGGTGCGCGCCTCGTCGATAAAAATGCTATCGGCCTCATCGACAATCGCAAAGAACAAACCACGCAATAATGGCGGCTGCGCCGTGTGCTCTGCGAACAAGCGCGCAACCGCCCGGCGCGCGCCGGCCTGGCCGCGTTTGGCACTTAGGCGGTCGCGCAAATAATCGAATACCAAATCCTTGTTAACCCCATAGGTCACATCGCAACGATAAGCATTCGCGCGATCCGGGGGCGCTTGCTCCGGCACCACCACACCGACCTCCAGTCCAAAAAAAGCGTACACCGCCCTGAGGTGTTCGGCATCGCGCTCGGCTAAATACTCGTTCACGGTCACGACATGAACCGGCACGCCGGCAAGCGCAACGGCTACCGCCGGCAACACCGCCGTCAACGTCTTGCCTTCGCCTGTTTCCATTTCAGCAAGCTTGCCGTCGAGCATTGCGCGCCCCCCCATCAGTTGGACCGCGAAATGACGCATGCCGAGTTGGCGCCCGCATACTTCGCGCACGAGCGCGAAGATCTCGCGCGCATGCGCCTCGGTGAGTCCTTGGCGCTTGGTGAGCGCGCTCACGCGCTCCGCGCACGCGCTTAGTTCCGCGTCCGGCATGGACTCAAGCGTGCGGCCGCGCCGTAACACCCGATAGGCAAACCAGCGCAAACGTTGGCGACGCCATGGAGAGGTCCATAACGCCCATCGGCCGAGCCATGTCCCGACCCAGCGATCGAATGCATTCGCGTTGCCGTCCGCGCGCTCCGGATAGGGGCCGGCTCCAAACTGCCGGCAATTCCACGCGGTGAGCAGCGCCCTAGACATTGAAATGCGACAACAACAAACGGCGGACTTGCCGGTACCAGCGATACACCAACGGCTCCGGGGTGAGTTCAAATTGCACCAGCGCACGCGTGCCGAGCGCGAGATCTCCCACGCTGTCCGGCAACGCCAGATCGAGCTGAAATATCCGTTCAAGCGTTTTTGTGCCGGATTGGTCACGCGGATCAAGCGCAAATTCACCGCCCCCCTCAAGCGTCAGCGCCTTACTCGGGAGTTCTTGGCTCGCGCCCGGCACTTCACGCACGATCGTCGCCGGCACCGTTTGATTGACACGATCGACGAGTTTCAGCCGCACCGATTTTGTTTCGTTACGAACCAATGCCGCATCGCGTTGCGGAAGCACCACGCGGACAGTGCGAAGCGGCCCCTCAAGTACGTAGCCAAAGAGTTCACCGCGCTTCAAGAATCGACCCGGGAGATCTATCGCGCCTGGAATAATGACGCGGCCAGGCGCACGCGCCCGCACTATCAATCCGTCCAATTTCGCATCGAGGTTCTGCAATGTCGCGCGTTCTTTCGCGAGTTCATCGTGCGCCAGTGTCGCCTGCAAGCGATCGGTGGCGAGCCCGCTTAGGCGCTCGACTTCCCAACGCTCGACCCGCGCGAACTGCGATCGCGCCTCGGCCAGAATTTCCGGCGCGCGGCTTTCTAAAACCAACCCGCCGGGTTTAACGATGTCACCCGGCTGAACTAACAGACGCTCCACAAACCCGGGCGTATCGGCACGCAATTCGGCGTCCTCCGGGATCCACGCCACGCCCTGCGCTTGCACTCGTAGTGGGAATGGCACATAGCCACATACCGCCACCGCAAGCAGCAGCAAGACGCAAGTGAGACTGATCGCGCGCGCACGATGCAGATGGAGTTGCGGGCTATTGAAGACAAACGCAAGATTTTTCACGGCCGGCCACACGAGGCCCACCACCACACTCCACATGGCGAGCGCAACGCCGATGAAAAAAAACTGACTCGCCACGAAAAGCGCAATACCGAACGTCACGATGACGCGATAGATAAACGCGGCGGGCGCGAACACGGTCAACCAAAATTTCTCGCCTCGAGTCATCGGCTCGGTTTCGATATTGTGGCGGCCAAAACCGAAACGCTGGACCAAATGGCCCCAATGCCGATTCGCGCGATTGCCTAAATTCGGGACCTCGAGCAGATCGCTCAACACATGATATCCATCGAACCGCAGCAACGGATTACCGTTAAAAATCAAGGTCGACATGCCGACCAAAAAAATCACGTTGTACGCCTGCGCCCGCAGCAGGCCAGGTTCGACATTGACCCAGACGAACACCGCAAGCGCGGCGATGAAAAGCTCAACCCACATACCGGCCGCACCGACCATGGCGCGATGCCATTTGCCACGAAATGCCGATGAAGCGCTCGCATCCACATACGGCACCGGCATCAGCACCAGAAACATCACGCCGAGTTCGTGTACTTCTCCGCCGCCCGACTTCACCGCATACGCATGCCCAAGTTCGTGTAGCAGTTTGATCGCCGGAAACACCAACACCAACCACAACAAGTTAGAAGTGGCGAGGATTTGATCGCTCACATTCAGGGTTAGCGCCGACCAGTGCTGCGCGACGAGCACCACCGCCGGCACCACCACGGCCACCCACAACGCACAGCCAACCCAACCGAACATCCAGGCGACCCAAGGATAGGTGCCTTCCAAAAATCGATCCAGATCCCACAACGGCACGCGGATTGAGAGTGGGCTCGCTGCATTCTTGAGCCAAAGGGGTTTGCGTTGTTTATTCCCGCGCGCGATTTCTTCCAAGACATCGGGCGCCAGCTCGGTTTGCAACACATCCGTGCCGTGCAATTGCGCGAGTAGTTGAATGAGATCGTCCTGCGTCGGCGCACCCGCGCCCAGCTCGTTCGCGAGCCGATCCCAGATCTGCGCCACCGAATGCTCACCGTCCATCAAGCTCAACGCCGAATACGCCGCCGGCGTGAAACGATGCACCTTGTTGGAGGCGACGTCCTGCAGCAGATACCACGCGCGGCGCCGATAAGTTTGCCGATAGACCTTGGCGTGCGGACGTAAGCGCGGCTTCAATTCCGCCACGCGGTACCACGACTGACTTAAATAGGAACCCGACATGAATTGGGTTAGTGCATGGTGTTCGAGAACATCACGGCATCCACTTCCACCACAGGAGTTGCAGCCACTCCCATAGCCGATGCGTCCAAATCCAAATCAATCTACGCTCACCGATTTCAATTTTGCCAACGCCTTCCATCCCTGGCCTTAGTTGTGGCGGGGCATCGTGCAATTTCGCTTCCACGCGAAAAAAGTTTTGCCCATCGGCCGGCTCGGAAGTCGCGATATTGATAATCGTCAACGGCCACGCCTTACCGGCCAGGCCTGATAACACAAGGTTACCGGGCTGCCCCGTGGTGACTTGACGGATGTCGCGCTCGTCCACCTTGAGCACGACACGATAAGCATCGAGCGGCGCCACTTCGAACAATAATTTTCCTTGCTCCACCGGGCTACCCAACAATTGACTCAAATCGCCGGTGACCACCGCGCCATCGAACGGCGCAAGCAAATTGGTACGTGCGAGCTTATCCTCCACCAACGAAAGCTGCGCCTGCGCTTCCGCGACTTGGGCGGCGAGAATACGCGCCTGCGCGCGGTCTCTTTTCGATAACGCATCACGATACTTGCGGTCATGTTGGTCAAACGCGCTAGTCCATTGGGCGCGCTCCAACCGCAGATCTCGATCGTCTAACGTGGCCAGCACCTGGCCCTTCTTGACGATTTGCCCGGCACGCACCGGCGCGCTCGCGATAAAGCCGTCGAACGGCGCGGACACCGCGCGTTGCACTTCGCCTTCGAGCACTGCTTTTGCACCCACACGATATTGCCCGGGCCAAACCGACAACGCGGCGACGGTGCCGAGCACCGCGACCAATGCCAACCGAAAGCCCGGACGGCGTGGATCGCGCAGACTCTCCCCCATCCACCGCATCGCATGCGCCGAGCGACCGGCCAGCCAATGTGTTTCCAACTCTTTCATTTCAAGCATCGGGCACAGGAGCGACGCCACGGCTTGGATCAGGATGATCTCTTCCGCGGAAAAACCGGTGTTGGTCGCGCGCTCGAAGCTGATCGCGCCATAACTTTGACCGCCGGTGCGAATAATCACCGTGCACACCGAACCAGTACCGGCGAGGTCTCGATTGGCGATAGCGATCCCGCTGGAAGTATCGCCCGATGGCGGATAACAGATGGTCTTGCGTTGATCGATGGCCTCATCCATCGCGTTTTCGATGTCGGCGACATAGCGGCTTTTGCGATCAAAAAACGCGGTATTGGAGATGGCGAGCAGGCGCGTGAGTTGTTTACGGAGGAGTCCTATGGACACCCGCCGACAGGATAGGCGCGTGGCGAGTTCATTCGCCACCGCTAACGCTGCGTCCGCCAGTTTGGGATGCTCGCCGGCGAGAGCCACGACATCGAGCGCGACTTGTCCGCGCGAGAGTTGGGCGCTCTGCGCGGCCAGCGTTTGCCGCGTGAAGAATTGTTCAATCGATGCCGCGCCCCAGTGGAGTTGGCGCGCGGCGCCGCTCAAGGCATTGTCATCGAGCATCGCCAATTCCACGACAACCGCACCGTAGAGCCGGTGTTCGACTTCAAACGGATACGTGAGATAACTGGCCTGACGTGTCTCGTCGCGCAGCACCTCACCGCGCCGCTGCGTGAGACATTGCTGCGCACTAGGACCTAGATGCGTGACATCCTGCGTGGGACTAGGCCAGATAGCGGCGGGAACAAACGCGCCATTCGCTTCCTCGACAACCAGCAGGGCTGCGCTGACTTGGCCGAGCGCGCGGCACTGTAGTGCCAACCAGGCGTTGAAGTATTCGAGGGTCGTTTGAGGCGCGGTGAGATGTTCCCAATCACGCGCTGCGTCGGATCTGCGCGCGGGTTCGGATCGTGTTGCGGTGTCGTGCGCGCTCATTTGGCATGAACGCGCGAAGAGAGGCGCGTGTAATCAAGGCCGATATAAAAACCGTTCGCACGATGAAACATGCGTGCGAACGGGGACAAACGCGTGTAGTTAACTGCCGCGCTTAAGGTTGCGCGCGACGACGTGCGCGCAAGGTGCCGGCCATGCCGAGCGCGAGTAAGGCGAGTGAGCTCGGTTCCGGAACTGACCGAGCGTTTACCGTGATGAAGCCTTTCGCCCCCTCCGGTGGGAAGTAGTCAAAGTCAACCGAAGCTCCCACACATATATCCGTAACGCAACCGATTTCCACAGCGTAATTACCCGGCTTTGCATCCGGCGCAATCCCAAAATCTATGTCGATTTTAAGCTCCGTCGTTTCCGGCTCCCATAGCGAGAGGATAATCGTCAAGACCGTATACGGGGGGACGTCTCCTTGGGCGACACCTAAAATCTGGGGAGGGAACGCGGGCCCTTGCAGATCGGAAGGGACTCTTAGGTCAACAGGAAAAAGTGGCGGCAAGGTAAAATACAAATCGAATACTAGCCCTTCCATCGGAAACGCTGACGGATCGTCTTCCGTAAACGTGAGTGTCACGATATCGCCGGGATTGCCGGAGGCCGAACTCAAAAATGGCGTTGCATAAGACTTAGGTGCAAGACCTAAACAAATCGCCACCAGTCCGACAATCGGCAGCCATTGAGCGGACCGCGTGGGGGTGTTAACTATTCTCATTGTGGTACTCCTGCGTGATGTTATTTTGGTGGTGCGGTTTAACTTGTTTGGATAGGTGCTACTTCAATTCGCCGTAGCGGGACTCATAATCGCTCATCAGCTTGCCCAGCATTTCGCTTAAGCGTTTGGCGGCGAACGGGCTCAAGATAATGCGGTGCTCCAGACTAACTTCGAGATCTCCGGGCGCGCGATCCCAACTTTGGTTGACGCCAAAATTTAAGACCACCTCTTCGCGGGTGCTGGTGGCGTTACAGGTATTGCAATAGGTGCTCTTGAGCGCAGCGGTATTCACCCGCATCCGGGGTTCTTCCGTGGTTCCCGCGCTTACCGGGGCTTTGGGCGTTTTATCTTGAGCCATGGTGAGTTCTTCGTGTTATGTCCTGATTTTCCGCCAAATTCTACCGGAAAATCTCTGCTTCAATTGTTGCATCCTGTGTCACTTGGGCACTAGCCTTAAGGACGATGCGCAGCGTCTCATTAGGATTCATCCGCGGCGCGCTCGCGGCATTCGTGACAAAGGCTTTTTGCCAATCACGCTTGAGTGCAGCCGGTACCTTAAGTAGGGGCGCCGCGCGCCCACTCTGGCTGCTAAAAACCACTTGCGGAGCCTCGGCGCCGGGCAATATCCGCAGCCCTGATTGCGTTTCGTCCTGCCATTGTGCCAATAGCCTCGAATCGCTTGGCGCGGATGATGATGCGGGCGCCACGGCAAGCCTTGCCGTCGACGACGCGACAGAAGTCGTCGCCAAAAGCGTCGGCACACTCTTGGGCACTACATCACTCGGCTCGGGCGTGGCCAGCGTATTCGTTCCACTTGGCGAGCCAGTACCATTGCCGGTACCAGTGTTCGTATTTGCGGCGCCGGATGGCGACGGATTCTCGAGCGTTGGATTGGCTTGGTTTTGTGCCGGCGGTTTCGCCACGGCTTCTTCCGCGTCGCGCAACGCCGCCAATTGGGCATCGGTCGGGATCGGCGGGATCTCGGGACGATCGTTACCACTCAATTCTTGCAATACTCGGCTGCCATCGGTAGCACTTAAGCGCCCACTACCATCGATATCGCCGATGATCAGCGGGTTCAAATTGCGCCAGGCGGCAAACCCGCTGTCGAGCCGCAGTACGTTACGTTGAATCAGCGACACATCGTCCGTTTCATATTTCCGGCTGCCATTGGTGTCACCGAAGTAGCCAACTACGTGTACGGACTGATCGTTGCAATCAACCGGGGCTCCATTGGCTACCGCATTGCGCAGTGACAAGACCTGTGAAGTACCGTAGGTCGCGGCAGCTGGTACGCGCGCCTGTAGATTCACCACTTCGATCTTGCCTGCGGCGATAGGCTGCGTGGAGCTCACGATTACTTTGGCTATGCCCGAAGTACTGGTATCGATGTTGACACTGCTGCCAGCAGGTAAACCGACACCTGCAATGGCGCCAGTGATTTGGAGTAATAGCGGATTAAACGCGATTTCAAATACCAGCGAGGTTAACGTGCCGTTACTCGTAAGCGAAACGGGAATACCGTTCGGTGCAACCGCGGGCACGTCGACCACCTGGCCCGGTCCCCGCATAAAATCAGGTAGCGAGAGAATCGCGGACTCGGGCGGTGCGACGGTAAAATTTGCGACGTAATCACCGCCTGGTACAAAGTCGCCATCGCCATCCAACAGTCCGGTGGTATTCCTGAAACCATCCGCTGCGCTGCGCAGACGCACGGCGTATACGCCGGCAGCCAGCGGCTGACCGCTTTTCACGAAACGGAAACCCTGCGCATCGGCATCGACGATCAACGAGCCCAATACGACGGCACCGACGCTATTGGTTAACACGACATCCGCGGAATCTAAATTCTGCAGCGCGCTGGTATATAAGTTGATGGCGCTGGCGTTGAAATCCTCCGTGAAGCGTACCGCAAAGCCATCACACTCTGCCTCAAAGGTCATGACCTGCAGCGGCGGTAGCAGCACATCGAGCAAGAAGTCCGGCACGCCATAGGTGCCGTCTTCGTCTTTCGCCTGAGCCTTAATCGCCACCTGGCCGCTTATCCCTTGATACACATGCGTAACGGTCGATGGGTTCCCGCTTATGGTGTCGATTGCGCCATCACCCCAATCGATAATCCAGTGTTGAATAGTATCCGCACCTGGATCCACGCTACTTAACCCGAGTTCGTACAACGCCCCCGCGTAAGTTTTGGTGAAACCACCGGCGGTGAGCGTGGGCGCGACATTCGCGATATTCACCTTCAAATCACGTGTCGCGCTTAATCCCTGTGCATCAGTCACGCGTAACACAAACGCAGCAACGGTTTCACCATCTTGCGCCTGCCAAGTGATTAGTCCCGTGAGCGGATTGATGGCAGCGCCTAAGGGTGCGGAGTCCAAGCTGAACGTTAACGTCTCATTATCGACATCTTCCGCAGTGGCTTGTAGCTCTACCTGCTTACCTTCGTTCACGCTAAGTGCAGGAATCTCCGGTATCTGTGGTGCGTCCCCCACTGGTGTCACCGTGACGGATACCACGACGATTTCCGATTGCGCTTCGCCATCGCTAATGCGGTAGGAAATCGAATCCTCTCCGAAGTAGTTATCTAGCGGCCGGTAACGATAGGAGCCGTTAGCGTTCTTCGTCAGCGTGCCGTGCAGAGGACCCGTTTCAATCGAGGGCGTAAGAACGCTGTTTTCGACATCTGCGGAGCCTTCGCGCAGATCGATTTCGATTTCTTCGTCTTCCGCGAGCACCACGTTGCGCTTCGCCGCCGTAGGGGCGTCGTTAACCGGCAAGACCGTAATCTCGACCGTGGCTTCGTTCGAATCAACCTTGCCGTCGTTCACTTTAAAGGTGAACGCATCCGCCCCGAAGTAATTCTCATTCGGGGTATAACGCACCGTGCCATCCGCGTTCATCGACAAACTACCGAACGATGGGCCACTCACCACCGTAATCGTCAGCACATCGTTATCGAGATCGGCGGCGAGTGCGCGCAGATCGAGATCAAGCGGTTCATCCTCGTTGGTGGAAACGGCGGCACCATTCAAGGTTGGCGTATCGTTTTTAGGGGAAACGGTAATTGCGACCGTTGCTAGATTCGACGATGCCAGACCATCGGAAACGCGGTAAGTGAAGGAATCCGCCCCCGCGTAGTTAGCCGCCGCGACATACCGCAACGAGCCATCCGGATTGATACTGACGCTGCCGAACTGAGGCAACGATTCAAGTACCACATCCAGCGGATCGGTGTCGGCATCGGAATCGTTATCGCGGACATCGAAGACTGCGGCGGTGTCTTCGTCGAGAGTTAGCGTATCGTTGACGGCGATGGGCGGGGTGTTGCCGTCCCCGAAGGTGAACTGCACATCGTCTATCGAGACACGGCTTCCGGCACTGCCAAAACCCAATAAGTCAAAATAGAGCTTGGCACCGTTCGGCGCGTTTACGCCAGCGAGATCGATAGTGATAGTAAGCGGCTCAGCCAAACTCGTCGGCAGCGACCCGCTACTCAGCCCGCCGATACTAACGCCCGTCGCCTTGTGTACCGTGCCGTCGGATTGCAAATTGAACAGCGCGTCTGTGTTGGCTAGACCAATGGCGCCAAGCAGCGAAGTGCCAGTGACCGCGTCAAGCAACGCAACTTCGAAAGCGTCACGCGGACCTGAACCGGCGGCATCAAATGTATAGTCGACAAGCTTGAAGGTAAGCGCCTGCGCGCCGACCGGCAACGTGATGGTCTGACGCAGGCTGGGGTTTAGCACGCCGTTTTCATTTAGCACACCACGACCATTTGCAACTTGCGCAGCACCGTCTACGAGCCAACCGAAATTATTTGCCGTCGTATCGTCAACACTAAACTGTCCATTTATTACACCAGCTGCCGGAGCAGTGCCAGCGTTGAACACTGGGCCGAATAGCACCTCACGCGCGCCCGCCTCCCCTGCGTTACGCGCAGCATTAACTAGCCGTGCGGCAAGCGCACTCGGTAATTTACGCTGGGATAATCCGAGTGAAGAGGACATTAAATCCGCGCTGTACTGCGCGTCATCCAAGTGATCAGCGTCATCGGATAAGGAAATGCGCGTGCCCTGCAACAAGAAATGTTTGGAACCATTAATGCCGGATTCGACCAATGCGTCAAAACCTGCAAAACCCGGCATAAAGCCCAAAATATGTCCGACCTCATGCGCGAGCACGCTGAACATGTCATAACGACCAACAGCTGCTGAACTCAGGTCCCAGAACTCGCTTGATTCGAGTGGAGTTTCATCTACAAACCAGCCGTGACCATCAGCGTTCCAGTCGAGGACTAGACGCCCTTCTGATGGACGCCCCTCCGCATCCAACTGAGATATGGATGCACTCGCTAGAATCCCGTCGTCCAAATCCGCAAACGAAACCGACACCTGGGACAAACTGAGCGCGCCATTACTATTTGTCCAAGCCTCACGTGCGCGATCAAGCAGGAACAGCGCATTACGAACATCCGTGGGTGCGCCTACTATTTCCATCCCACCCGACGTGGTGACGCTCGAATCAATGCTACTTTTCGCTGCAGAAAGTTTTGCCATGCCCGGGAATTCACGCACAAGCTGCTCGTACGTGATTGAGCGAGCAGTATGCGTGCCCACAATTCTGTGCGTATTTTCAGGCAATGCTTTGCCCATTTTGGCGATAAACCTTAAGTCTTCGGCCGATGGCCGAGCGGATCCGCCAGTGATCCTCGGATGTGAATGCCCCATTTCGATCGGAATACCCTTAACGACCGGACCGCCGGCCGCAATGCGGTATTGGTTTGGAGCAACTAGAATTTTCCCAGTCTTAGTGACTTTGGTAACTGGTTCCAGCCCAACAAGCACCGGTGTGAAGTCCGCCGAAGCGACGGTGTTTACGCCCTCATTTACGATTTCTTCGCCAAGCCCAAATCGGCGCAGCCTCATCCCGGTATCCTTGCCTTTATTCATGGCAGGAACCTGCGCCCACACAATTTCTCGGCCTATCTCGTCCGAAAGCACGCTAATAAGCCTATCAAGGGCAGTGTGCGTCTCCCGGGTACCAACTGCGTTTACGAGATTATTCCATTGAGCTTGTTCCGCAGCATTAAGCAAGCGCGACTCGACATTTAAAGCGCCATTACTTACTTGCCGCGGATTATTGATGGCAGCGCTTATCGCACGTGAATTTGCCTGGGTACGGAGGTTACTCGCCAGCGCTTCCGCTTCCGTAAGCTCTTGCTGCAGCAGCAGCTCACCTTGTGCGCTGACTCGATAGCTGGTGACATTTCCCGGCGGCCCAGCTTTATTAAATGCAACATCAAGAGACGCATATCCACCTTGGGCCGGCGTAATCGTCGCATACGCGCCGTGTTGGATAGATGGGGTATGACCGGATGCCAACAAACGCCTATTCGTTCCCATTGAAAACTCGGCGATTTCATCGGTGCTCATGGGAATTCGCGTGCCGTCTTTCATCACCTTTAAGTAATCATAAAGGTCTACATCGCCACGAAAGAAGTTTCGCCGTAAGTAACCACTGAAACCGTGTTTCGCAATATCTTTAGGCGCATTAAATAGCGCCTTCATCCACCCTTCTTGGGGTGTCAAGCCGAAGACAGTCTTGGTTTTAATGTACTCTGGCTTAGTCGGCAAATTATATTTCGAGCCCCATTCGAGCACCTTCTTGGTGAGGCGATCGACTTTTCGAGCCGAAAATTCAATGGCTACCACGCCGTCTTTGACGTTTGTCGCGTTTGCGGCGACCGCTCTTGCTTCCGCCATGGCAGCGCGTAATTCGTGCTGCAAAAATGGCGATACTTCGTCTCCCGCAATGCGCTTAACAATCTGCTTGATTATTTTCTTCGGCGAGTTCCACTTAGACCAGCCGGGGATGGTGCGCTCTAAATAGGTCCAGGGCACCACTCCAGACGCTTCAACCGCTTGAGCTATCGCGCGGTTATAGGCGTCTGGTGCTAATTTTCTTATTTCTCGATATCGGTCCGCCCCAAGATGCTTGACTGCTTTTCTCAAGTCGCTGTAGTCAAAGATCCGCCCATTGTTATTCGTCAAAATTTGTTGCGCGCTTTTTGCGCGGTTTTTGCCCAGCTCAAGAATATCCTTGGTTGCTTCGGCGATGCGATCGACATTTCCAGAGCGCGCGGCGATCGCGTGTGCTTCGGCTCGCGTCTTGCCGCGCCTTGCCGCTTCCGCCACCACTGTCGTACCTTCTTTTAGCTTGGCAGCGGTTGCCTCCGCTTTTGCACCTCTTCCTCCAGACATCAAATAGTCAAGAGCGCTGCCAAGTTTGGAAGTTGCAGTACGTCCGGCTGCCGATAGAGGCTCGGCTATCACTCCAATACCGGCACGTACACTTGCTAGCGCACGCGGTGCGAGCTTCCCGAGCACACCGCCGGCGGCCGGAACGACAATTTGCGCCACATCAGCCGTAACTTCCGCGATATCCATACTAGCCTGGAACTCGTTCCCATCTAGTACGTTCTGCTCCGTTTTCTTCCACCAATTAGTTGCCATGGTGCCGAATTCACGGACCTTCTGCTTGGCTTTGACGGCAACATCGTCAAGTAGCTTGCCTGCACTATGTGCGGCGTTGAGCATCGCACGGACCGGGTCGCCGCAGGCTGCCCGCAAGGCCTCCTGCGCATACTCGTAGGCATCGGCGAGCATGACGCCAAGCTTGCCGGTAGCGACCGCACGGATACCGCTGCCAACCAATTTAACTGCGCCAGCCGCGACTTCGCCAATTCCGATAATCCCCTTTCCGATCGACTTGGCTACCCCCGCTACTCCGCCCGCGACCTCTGTCGCAACCAAATATGGATTCGTGAGGTCACGCACCAAACGCTCACCCGCGGACGCCTGCGATGTACTTCCAATCAAAGAACGCCCAGGAAGCAGATAATCTGCAGCGTTATCAAACGCCTTTGCCATATTGCGTGAAGATTCTCCGTTCCAGCTCTGAAACTCCGTTTGCCAATAGTTAGCTTGGTTGCTCAACCAATCAAATGCACCAACGCCCTGACTCATCAGTCCAGTGGGATCAATCAGACTTGTCGGTTGGTTACTCACATACCGATACAGGTTGGCATCGCCCGCGCCGAATCCCATCGGATCCGTCGAAA
Source organism: uncultured Klebsiella sp. (assembly GCA_964555355.1). Taxonomy (GTDB): domain Bacteria; phylum Pseudomonadota; class Gammaproteobacteria; genus CAIKBL01. The sequence goes on along the minus strand of CAZKRY010000006.1, from coordinate 204,248 downwards.
TGAATCGTCCTAGGCCGGGGTCATACCAGCGTGCGCGATAATCCATCAAACCTAAAGCGTCGTTACTCTCGCGCCCAGTGAAACCAAAACGCGGCGCCGCGTTTGGTTGAGTTTGCGAGGAGACGCGCCCAAAACTGTCGTAAACAATGTGGTTAACCACCGAACCAGTGCTATCGACAACATCGCGCACAGTGCGCTGATGATCGGCCAAGCTCCACATCACGTTGAGTCCGCGCTGCTCGGCCAACACAACATCGCTACCCGGCGCGTGCAAGAACAACTCATTCAGCGCGCCATTCGCATCGAGGACCATCGCAATGTCGTCGCCGTCGTAGACGTAATACTCACTGCGAGGAGGCGTTACGCCCGAGCCATCCGCGTCTACCTCATAGGCGATTTTCCAATCAAAGTCGTCGTATCGATACGCATGCGTGGCAGTAATATTCCCGTTGATGTCACGCTCTACGGCGCCCTCTAATCGGTTCCGATGATCCCAGCGATACTCGACAACCGCGCCAGTCGCAGTGATAGTTTTGCGGATACGATTGCCCTCGGCGTCATAATCATAAGTGGCCGCGCCGTCGTTCAGTATTTGGTTCTTCGGCCCCAGCGTAACGTTCTGACCAATTGGATTGCCATTCGCATCCCAGCTAAACGATTGATCTGTCTGGTTTGCATAATCAGCATTCGTGAGCTGTCCACGGTCATCATACGCAAAGTTTGCCACACCATCCTGCGAGGTGGTGGACAACAAACGTCCAGCTGCATCCCAAGAATAGGCATACTCAGCGACGCCCCCGGATTGGTTGGCATGCGTAATCTGCGTCACTCGATTAACTGCGTCCCAACGATAGGAGCTACTGATATCAAACGTCGCACTATTCAGGTCAAAGCGCTTAACATTCTCCAGACGCGATGCCGCGTCATAACTAAATTCAACGCGCTTGGTCACCGCCTTATCGCCGCCCTGGACTATTACGCTAGTGCGGTTGAGTGCATCGACTTGATACTGCGTACTCCAGCCTTCAATGCCATTTATAGTCGCCGCAACTTCCAGGAGATTATTGTCGGCGTCATAACTGTAATTGAGCGCCGTCGGTGGTGCACCGCTTGTTCCGGAATTGTCTATTCTTGTGGTTCGACCGAGCGCGTCATAACTCAGCGTATATCTCACATCCGGTTCTATAACGCTCTGTAACTGCCCCGCCGCATCAAAAGTTCGAGTGATCGTGCGAACTAGATTGCTGCTGCTGTCACGCCACTCCTCTTTTACTTCGCGGTCTAGCGCGTCGTAGCTATAGTCCGTCTTGCGACCAAGGGCATCGATGCTCCGGGTGCGATTATCGACTGCATCATAAACATACTGACGCACAGCCCCCAGCGGATCCGTTTCCTTAACCAGACGCGACAACCCATCGTAGTCAAAGGTGGTGCGATTGGAGTTCGGATCAGTTATTGCCTGCAATTCTCCGATCGCGCTGTACTCATATCGGGTCTGCGCGAGATTGGGATCAATTTCGAGAATCAGGCGATTAAGAGCGTCGTACTGCTTTTCAGTGACATGCCCCAATGGATCAACGCTCTTTCTAAGATTGCCAACCGCATCGTACTCGTAGGTTGTAAGCAACGTGCGATTAAGATCTAAACTCCCTGCGGGATCTTGCTCTGCCAGTACAACTAATCGATTGAGGTCGTCATATCCGTAACGCGTCACATGGCCGAGCTCGTCGGTTACCGCCCGCCGATTTCCCGCCGCGTCATAATCAAAAGCGCGCGCCCCGCCTAACGGATCAATGCTCGATGTCAGCCGGTTGAGGCCGTCAAACACGAACCGAGTTTCATTATTCCGCGCATCGGAGCGCGCGATCACGTTTCCTTCTTCATCGTACTTCACGCGCACCACCGGCGATGCCGCCGCACCTACGCCATCCGGGTCAGGCAGTGTCGTTGCCTCGAGTCGATTAAGTAGGTCATAACCGTACGCTGTGCGGCGATTAAGCACATCGACTTGCTCAATCAGGTTTCCGTTTAAGTCGTAATTGAATGTAGTACGTCCACCTAACGCGTCTATCGTCGCGACGTTTCTATTCAGACGATCATATTCGTATCGCGTTACTCGCCCTAGGGCATCGGTCATGGTTAATACGTTGCCGACCGCATCATAGGTAGTATCAATTGTCGGAGCCCCCAAGGGGCCAGCCTTATCAGGATCGGGACGCGTAACGCGCACTTGGCGATTCAGCGCGTCATAGGTTGTGCTAGTCGTATTGCCTAGCGCATCGGTTGCTGATATTTGATTACCTACGGGGTCGTACACCATCGTGGAGACCCCACCTAATGCATCAGTGCGAGTAGCGGCACGATTCAATGCGTCGTAGGTGTAACGCGTCGCACGACCTAGCGGATCGGATATTTCAAGCACGTTGCCGCTAATGTCGTACGCATATCGGGTTTCCGGAGACTGTTGCGGCCCTGTACTACCATCTGGATCAGGGGCGATAGTCCTGACTCGGCGGTTCAAGCCATCATACACATGGTGTGTGGTACGACCGAGCGCGTCTTCGGTTGAGATCACATTTCCCACCGCGTCGTAAAATGTAAACCACACACCGTTTTCTGCGTCTGTCATCGAGGTTTGACGATGCAATGCATCGTATTCGTACAGCGTCTCGAAACCGCGTCGATCAGTAGTCGCAGCGACGTTGCCCGCCAGGTCGTATGTGCGAGTAGACGTTTTGCCCAACGCGTCAGTGCTGCTGATTTGGCGGTTCAGCGCATCGTATGCAAGAGTCGTAACCGCACCCCTCGCGTCTGACGTGCGGATAAGATTCCCCACCAAATCGTATTCGTAATGCATGACCGGTGCAGTCTGGGCACCGTTACCGTCAGCATCCGGCAGTGTTTGGGTAAGTACGCGATCCATCGAGTCATAGGTAAACGAATTCTCGCGACCTAGTGCGTCGCGCGTTACCAGAATATTTCCTACCGCGTCATACCGGGTTTGCCAATGCGCGCCATTGGCATCGATAGTTTCTATCAAGCGTCCGAGTGGGTCGAATTGATAGTTTGTCTCTCGCCCCAGCGCATCGATTGTTGCGATTTGCCGCCCTAGCACGTCGTAGCGACTAACGGTCTCGTTACCCAGCGCATCGCGTGCTACAACGCGACGATTGAGGTCGTCGTAAACAAAGTGTGTGGCATTCCCGCGCGGATCGGTTCCGCTTATCAAATTACCAACCGCGTCGTAGGTGAAAAACTGGTGCGGCCGAATCAATGGATTTGCAATATCCGGGGGCGGCATTATGACTTCCACCACCCTGTCAAGCGCGTCATAGACGGTGGTTGTTTCGCGGCCTAGCGCGTCGGTTGTCGCAACCACGTTACCGACCGCGTCGTAACGCGTGTGCATACGATTACCAAGCGCATCGATTGCGGTTATCACGCGACCCAAACCATCGTACTCATAACGCGCGACCGCGCCCGCCGGATCAGTCGCCGCTATCATATTGCCGGCGCCATCGTAGATTTGCGTCGATTGACGCCCAGTCGGATCGATTACTTCAATTCGCCTGTTCAGAGTGTCGTAGACATACTGCGTTACGCGGCCAAGCTGATCTGTGGAAGTGCGTAAATTATTGTTGGCATCGTAAGTCCGCATTAACGTAGGCGAATCGAGCGGACCCGTGCCATCTGGATCGGGCTCTGCCATCCGCACCAAGCGATCAAGGTTGTCGTAGGTATAGACAAATCGACGCCCTAACGCATCAACGCTAGCAACCAAGTTTCCAACCAAATCAAACTGCTGGGTATTGCGATGGCCCAACGGATCCTTGGTTCCGACGCGCCGATTTAGAACGTCGTATTCAAATTCCGTCTTCGCACCGAGCGCGTCGATGACCGCTATTTCATTGCCTACTGCGTCATATTCATAGCGCGTCACTGGGCGCGATGCCTGGGCGTTGGGACGTGCTTCAACCATGGTCACACGCCGATCAAGATCGTCGTAAGTGTAGGAAGTCGTACGCCCGAGTGCATCGATCTCCTCGGTGACATTGCCTACCGCATCGTACTGACGTCGCATAACGCCGTTGTTAGCATCCGTGATTTGAACGACACGATTAAGCGCGTCATAGCCCACGCGAGTGATTCGTCCGAGTTCGTCAATGCTTGTAATACGATTTCCGGCTGCATCAAACCGATTGAACGTCTGTTGCGTCCGAGTACCCCCATTCACATCCTCTAAAAACTCAAGCGTGACTGTCACTAACCGGTGCAATGCGTCGTACTCAAACCGGGTGTCGACTGTTGGGCTTTGCGCACCATCCGCAATAATCTGTCGCCGCACCAAATCGCCAACCAGATCGTATTCTTCCTTGGTTACTAGGCCACTCGCGTCTGTCGTTTGAATCCGTCTTCGCAAGCTATCGTATTGATACGATTCGCTGTTGCCTCGTGCATCCGTATAACGTGTCAAATTGCCATTTAGGTCGTACCTGAAAAGCTCGGTGGGCGCCGTTTGCGGCCCGACATCATCTGGATCGGGTTTCGTAACAGAAATTAGCCTGTCTTGGGCGTCGTATTGATTAGTCGTGGTACGTCCTAGCGCATCCATTGTGCGTATAACGCGGCCTGCCGCGTCGAACACTACCCGGTCAATTCCACCGTTTGGATCAATCGTTTGAATTACGCGGTCTAACTCGTCAAACACCCAAGCGGTCTTTCTGCCCAGTGCATCCGTTGCCATCACTCGATTGCCTACCTCGTCATAGGCGAACTGCTGCACTGGCGAACTCAGAACTCCACTTCCGTCAGGGTCTGGCGATACCACTTCAATTAGCCGATCTCGCCCGTCATAGCGGAACTTAGTTGTTCGGCCCAGCTTGTCGGTAGTAATTATCGTATTACCCGCAGCGTCATACGCTGTGGACACCACGCCACCTAATGCGTCTCGCACTTCGATAATTCGATTGTTTGCGTCATAGATGTATCTAGTGCTGAAACCCCTCGCGTCGATTAACTCAACAAGGTTGCCAACTTCGTCATAAACATACTTCGTGACCGCCGGCGGGTGCTGCGGGTCACCTACCGGCGGTTCGCCTGGCGCTCTCTCAATTTCGCCTGGCGCCGGAGTAGTCACTGATTTCACGCGATTCAGCGCGTCATACTCGATAATGGTTTCACGCCCGAGTGGGTCCGTCGTTTTGACGCGATTACCCACCGCGTCGTATACGTATGAGGTCTCCGCGCCCAAGGCGTCGCGCATCACTAGTAGTTGGTGACGTTTATCATAGGCCAGATAATCGGTGCGATTTCCGAGCGCGTCTGTCGTAAAGGATACGTTGCCGGCGGCATCGTAGCCGCGAGTCGTCATTGTGACGTGTTGCGCCTGATCATCTGGATTCGGCGCTATTACCGCTGTTTCACGGTTAAGCGCATCATGGGTTCGGAATGTCTTTCGGCCCAGGGCGTCAGTCGTAAAGTCGACGTTGCCAGCCGCGTCGTAATGGATCTCTTGGCGTTCGCCTTTGGCGTTTATCTCAGCAATCTGGCGATCGAGTGCGTCGTATTCATAGCGCGTTTCACGCAGCAGCGGATCTATTCGTTTGACCAAATTTCCCGCGATATCGTATTCCATGCGCGTAACCGATATGCCAAGAGGACCATCCGCATCAGGATCGGGCTCGGTCATTTCAACCACAAAGCCACGCGCGTCGTACTTATAGTGAGTTACATTACCGTTCGGGTCGATAACCGACGATAAGTTTCCAACTTTGTCGTAAGTGAAATACGCGGTGGCATCGAGCGCATCAGTGGTCGATACCAGCCGGTTCATTGCGTCGTAGCGATTCACGACGGTGTACTCCGGCGCATCTGGTCTCAGTTTGACCCATGCCCGCATTTCCTCGTCGGTCAGCTTCAATTTCTGCCGTGCGTCGGTGACGGCAATAACATTGCCCGCCAAATCGTAGTACGTGCGTGTTTCGTTCCCCAGCGCGTCGCGAATCAAGGTGCGACGGTTCATTGCGTCGTATTCGTATTCTTTCGCGCGCCCTAGCTCATCTACCTCGCGAACGAGGTTATTGGCAGTGTCGTAAAAATACTGGACAAACTTCCCATACGGATCAGTGCGCTTCACGAGACGATCGCGCACGTCGTATTCCATTTTCGTTTCGTTGTTAAACGGATCGAAGATTCGTGTCGGCAAATTGCCCTTGACAGATGCAACGTACGGCGAGAACGCCTCGTAGAAATGGCGCGTCTGGTTACCTAGCCCGTCAGTTTCCGAAATTAGGCGTCCATCATCGTCGTAATCGTAGTGCACCCTATTGTGCAGAGGGTCTTCTTTGTAGCGCAGATTATTTTCGGTGTCATAAAAGTGTGTGGTAATTCCGCCCAACGGGTCGGTCACTTCACGGAGTCTTCCACGCTCATCGTATTTATAGAGAGTCGTATTATTTCTGGCGTCGGTGAACGACTTTAGATTGCCATTTTCATCGTATGTATAGCGTAAGACAGGCGTCACTGTGGTGGCGCCCCCGAGTATCGCGACTTTGGGAAGCTCAAGCTTAATCAAGCGATGCATGGCATCGTATGTGGAGCGCGTTTCGTGGCCTTCTTCGTCAATCGCTATTTCAACGGTCGGCGTCACCGAGTAAGTTCTAAAACTACCATCTGGGTTGGTGACTTTAGATAGCCGCCCCGCGGCATCGTACTGATACGAAGTGGTGCGCTTTAGGGCATCGGTTTCAGTTTTTACCAACCCTTGCGGATAGTAGGTGTACTCCAATACTCCACCATCCGGTTTCTCAACCTTTTCGACATTGCCGTTATCCAGGTTAATTGTGTACTTGGTCGTGCGGCCTAGTTCATCGGTAATGCTGGTGATTTGATTGAACGCACCATAGGTTATGGTTGTACCACGAGGTTCGCCGGTCAACGGATCGATCGCAGACGCATCGTCCCAAAATTTAATTCGGTTGCCCTGCTTATCATAAATTGAGTAAGTCTTGCGCCCAGACTCGTCGAGCGATTCGACGACGTTCCCATTGGCGTCGCGTTTAAACGCTTCGTGCAAGTTACCGTCGTGATCGTATTCTTCAAGAAGTTGGCCGCGTTCATTGAAGGTGGCTTCGTGTTCTTCGTTTTTCTCCGACGTGTAGGACGCGCGAATATCCGTGGCTCGAATAGCCTTGGCGAACGCCGGTGCGTCTGGTGATGAGGTTTCGCTTGCAGGCGCGAGCGCGAAAACCTGCCACGCCTGCAATTCGACTACAGAGCCGTCAGGACGCTCCGCACGAATCGCACGACCGTTATCCGCGTCGTAATAATCTCGTTCTACAAGCCCGAACTTATTCACCTCGACGATCATCCGTCCTTCGGTGTCATATCCGAACTTACGAGAGGAATTGTCAGGGTCGGTTATTTCGACAAGGTCGTCTCCGCTATAGCTCAGCGTAGTCGATTCGCGGTCCGGTAGCGCAATTTGACTAACATGATCGCCGCTGTACGTGAACGTCGTTTTCTTTCCAACCGGATCTGAGATCGAGCTGAGTTTACCCGCACTGTCGTACTCGTACGTCGTCGCGTTATGGTAACGATCCGTAACTCTGGTTAACTTGCCGGTGACGCGGCTACCATCGGCTGCTGTGGTGGGCGCGCTGTAACGATACTCTGTACCGCTGGCGAGTACACGTTTATAGCCACCATCAACTTTCGCGATAAAGTTGAGCCCATTGGACTGTGACTGCCATAGTTCATCGCCAGGACCACCGACGAATAGCGCGCTTTCGAACGCGCTCAATTTCCGATAGGTCTCAAAGTATCCGCCTGCTTCCGTAATCTGCAGTATCCCCGTGGACTCGGAAACTTCTAATTCCTGCAGGCCCGCAAGCGTCCAGCCTCGTCCAAATTCGCTTTTTTGCTTATTGTTATTGGCGATGATGCCGTCCGCTGTGCGTTCTTTGCCTGCAAGGTGAGCTTTAACGGTGTAGCCGTAAACCCCCGTTGGTAGGTCCGACAAATCAACTTGCGCCGCCACACGCACATGCTGCGCTCCCTGCGGAACGCGCCAAAACATTTTGTTCGTCTTTAAGCTGCCGCCGGCACCAACAAAACTAATCTCCGCTTCAAGCAACAAATGGCCGCTCTGGCTTAGCTCCTCTGGCTTCGCTTTACCACTTTGCAAATAGGCCGCGAGTTCGGCTCCGATATCCTCCCATCCGAAATTGATAATCGGCTTAACATCGGCTGAAGTCGAGTCGTAAACCAACTGGAGTGATTGCGTTTTTCCCAACGAATCGTAAGTCAGCAAATCATGGGTTTCGATAACCGCTCCGCTGTCAATCAAGACCTCGGAATTAAATTCTCCTGGCGGGCAGTCAGGTGGCGCCAAGACGTCGCTTAGCAGGTCGTGTATCCCGTACACATTGCGCTCTGGAATACCGATACCGCGCCCGACAGCGAATTGATTGAATATGACGGGTCCTGCGGCCACATCGGTTTCGTGCGCGCTGAGACCTTGCGGCGCCCCCCCGGTCCCAAACGGCCGATTCGGCGATGGCACTGCATCTAACGCCGAGACAATATTGCCCTGTTCATCGCGGAAAAATCCTTGGATGTCACGTGTGTAAGGCAGCACAGCGCCTTTCGCGTCTACGTAATGCCCCTGCCCATCCATTACATAGGGCACCGCAAATAGAAACCGCGCGCTCTTCTGTATCGCGCGAATGATGCGGTAATCGGCTTTAATATCGATGCTGGTATTAAAGCCATTCAAATCCTCCTGCATCGGCAAAAGCTGCGTGCCAAGGAAGCGATTGATCGGCGTCGTCGTAAGCTGCGTTCCGGAATTAAGCAAACCTTCCACGGTGGCGATCAAATTCGGCAGGTAATACACGAATACTGCGCCATCCCCGGCATCGCCGCTGGTTGCGACGCCGCGGTATCCGGCAAAGAGATAATTAAAGCCGCTCGCAAAGGCGAGGTTGTCGATCGCGCCGAGCGGAATAGGCAAAGTGGCGCTGACCAGCTTGCCGTCGCGAATAATGCCGATATTGCTCCCGCCGGGTGTTGGAGAGATGCCGACATTAGAATTGGTGAACGCATTGGGATCGTGAGAAGGATCGCCTTGAATAAAACGATTGAACCCTCCGACGAATACATATTCCGGATGTGATTTGCCGAGGGCTTCCTTCAGTGAATCGGCCGGCAGCACCAAGACCGAGACCCCGCTATTTACGTCAAAAGAATCTAATTCCGAGCCGAGTGTGAGGTCGGTGGATGGGGCCACAGTTGGGTCAATGTAGCGGAACTGCTTGGGATTCGGAGCATCATTTTCAATGATTAAGGTACCAACACCTCTCCTGTCTAAATATCGATTGGTGTAGATCAACCGTGCATTGTCAGGCGTCGTTTGAATGGCATACGTTTCTTGGCCTGTTGCGATCTCCGAAATCTGGCGCCAAAAGTAGCGAGGGTTTTCGCGCTCCGATTCCAGGTTCGCACTATCAGTGCGCGGGCGATCAGCGACATCGATATTGACGACGAGGATACGGCTCTCGGCATAGTCGAAGCCCCCTTGATCCCGCGTTTTAATAGGTGTCGAGCCATCGCGATTTGGCGCGGCAACGTATAGCCGCTTTCCGTCGTTAGAGATCGTAAGTTGCCGCAGCCCTTTGCCAGCGCTATTTACTTCAATTGTGCGAACCTTATCCGCACGATGAAAGTCGGGTGACGCTGGATTAATATCGATGACATAGATACGCCCCTTCGGCTCCAATAAAGTGCCGTAATTGTTTTCATCCGACACGTAGGCAAATTGATTCGCGTTGTCGATCGCGATCCAAAACGGGCGTGCGCCGCTCGGTAACTCAATCGGATCGAGCAAGCCGCCGGGCACGGTATCGACCTGGCGGAGCGCCAGCATATCGACCACGGCGACCGCAGATTGACCGCGTAACGTGACGTAGGCCCGCGTGTGATCCGAAGTCAGCGCGGTAGCACGCGCGGAACCGAACGGGGTTCCAGCTATCCGAGTTTCGCCGATAGGAATACGTGCAACGAGTTGCAACGCTTCGGCTTGATTAGCGGCTGCCGGGTTACCTTGCGAAAATACGCCGAGTTCTGATTGGTAATAACCGTTGTGTACACCCGCCATTGCGGCAACCACGTAATCGCCCGCAACCGGCATTGAAACCCGGTTACTCCCAAACGGGATCTCGATATCCCTACTAAAGCCATTGTTCTTTGGATTAAATCCCGTGGTCGTATCGACCCTAACAAGCTTGAAGTCGGAAAGTCCCGCGATAACATCCGGCGGCACATCAAAAACCGCTTCCTGAATTCCATTCCCAAGCGAAACGATGCCCGTACCAACCGGCATGCCCGTCTTGTACTCACGTCCACTCTGGGTCCATAACCCAACTACTTTCGAGGCAATGCTTGTTCCTGGTAATGGCGTGAATCCCGTCCCGCGGACGACCAACACAGGTTTAACTTCAGTGACCGCGGTAAGGGGAATCGGATATTCCCGAAACTCGAAATCAACAGATAAAATTTGGGGAAATTCCGGCGCAGCATCCGCCGGTCGTTCTATCGTTGCCTCTATCTCGCTGATGCCATTTGGGTTTAGCTTCACGTTGGCTGACGTAACAATCGGTAATCCAGTCTCCGGTATCGCAACAATATCCAACTTGCTGATATTGCGACTTATGGCCATGAAGGGCGCTTGGGTCGCCATTACGCCCGATAGCGTCATCATCGTCGGAAATATGCCTATCGGTACGTTGACCTGAAAGATGCCGCGCACCATCGTGTAGTCCTTGGGCGGCATTCCCAGCGCCCAAACCCCGGCTGCCTCTGCGCCTGTCCACGGTGGTGAACTCGTCCGCGCGATGTGATCCGTACCTACGATCGCGACTTCGTCCTGCCACCAGATAGGCTGAAGGTTCCCCTGCGCGTCGGGAACATCCCCGTAACGCAACAAAAATAGCTGGGTTCCCGCAGCAATCGACGGATCAACCGGAATTGCGAGTTGCGCCGGATGGGCGAGTTTGTCGCCTTCGAACTCAATGTTATATGCGGCGAGATACGTCCATTCGGGGGGCATCTGCAACGGCAAGTCCGTTTCGCTGACTTTGGTGAACGTTACATCGCGCGCGCTGCCTATGGCGTTCGGTGGGATAGCGAGCAAAGCACCGTCGCTCGCGCTGATGACGGCGCCGTCGACCCCAACGGTAGCTTGCGCGGCGATGGCGTTTTGCACGCGCACAGGCACGACAAATTCGGCGCCGTCATAAATAATCGTTACGTTGGCTTCGCCCGCCGCCTGCGCCGTAATCATGCCATCTGCGCTGACTGACACGACGCGCGAATCGCCAACAAAATAACGCGTGCCGGCTAGCGCGGCGGTAACGTTATCCCCGCCATCCGCCACGCTCACAGTTAGTGGTTTAAACCCGGTATGGTTGGCGAGCGTCAACGCTTGTGGATAAACATCCAAACCGCTGAACAATTGTGTGTGTTCGAACTGATTTGGAGCGCCTATTACCAATGCAGTGGCTGCTTGTATCTCTTCGCGTTGTGCCGTAAGTGCACTGAATCCTTCCGCTCGACCAATTAACATGGTGTTGCGCACGATCTCGGTGGTGCCCTGATTTGTGACGCCGAGCGTGACATAACTATTAGGCAGCTCCACGCCGGTCTGATCGGCGAAATCGCCTATCACTCTTGGCCTATGCAGATTGCCGAGCGCGATTTCCGGACGACGCTCCGCAAAATTCATGCGTATCAGCGGGGCCGCGCTTATGTTCACGGCGACTAGCCCAGCTGACGTTTGCGTAAATCCGTCATCAGCGACGATTGAGAAGTTCGCTGCGCCGGAGTATCCCGCGCTCGGCGTGAACACTACCTGCTTACCGTCGCCAGAAAGCCTTGCAGTGCCGTGCTCGCTACCGACAATCTTGAAGTTGACCGAATCTCCTTCTGGATCGCTAAGGAAATTTGACACGTTGATAATCGACTCCAAATCAACGTGCGTAAACCCTGATCCTTGGCCGATTGTCGGAGCTTGATTCGGCGTGAATCCAAAGTTCGTAAAAAGATACTGACTATCGGTAGCGTCGACATCGCCATCCTGGTCGACATCCGCGCCGGCAAGATATCCACTCTCGCCCAGAGTAGTATCGCGCGCCGTGGCAAGCAACGTCGCGTCCACGCCATCCACGCGGGTATCGCCATTCACATCACCCGCCGCGAAGAAGCGCAGCGAATACGCGCCAGCCCCACTACCGCCAATCGATAACGTATGCAGATTGGCTTCCGTGAGGCGGTATATAGCGATTATTCGATTGTTACTTTGCTTAACGAAAATTGGCGTATAGCCGTGCAACTCCGGGACGGATGGTGCGAATTGGCTGCCATTAGTTGCCTCGACTACCACTCCTAACAAAAAAGCGCCGCCCTGCGGAAGTTTCAGTTCACTCTCACGAACCGCGAAGGTGTAAAGATCGCTCGCGCCGGCGGTATGTGAACCGTTGAATTGCCGGGTTAGGTAATTTAGCGCCGCGCCCAGATCCGCCGTGGTGCCGCGAACGGCGATCTCTTCGCCGTATTCGATAACCGCCCCACCCGTTCCGCTTACCAGCGTCAGTAAGTGGGTGGTAGGTTCCGCGTAGCCGTAACGTTCAGCAGTCGCGGCTGCTAGGTTACGTGCGCTGATGAGGTTCTCATGACCGTCATACCGATAATCCCACGCATCGCCGTTCGTATTGATAACGCGCGAGAGATGTCCGCGCGCATCCCTTACAAATTGAATGCCCTCGTTTCCAGGGCCGACGACGCCGCTATCGCTGACCAACAGCTGCACGCCTTCGGTGTAGGTAATGGAGGACACGCCATCAGTGACATTTAGCGCAAAGCGCGTTCCCGCGGAATCGATCAACGTGTACTGCGCGCGTTCTCCGGCAAGGCTCGCGGGGTTATAGGGGCTGCCATTCTCTAGCGCATAAAACTTTCCGGCGGCCCGCTGGAGCGGCAGCGATGCTGATTCAAGTCGCCATGTTACGCCCGCATCTGGCACCCAGCGTGGCGTGAAATAAGTGAACCCTTGCCCTTCCACTTGTTCGGGTTGGAAAGTAAAACCCGCGCGCCCACCATCCGGTGTATCGATGAAAAGCCGTGTGCCTTCGCGCAGCGGATTAAACACCCCTGCGTCTTCACGGCCCGTCGATGAAACACCAACGTCAACACGCAAATCGCGCCACGCAAGTTTCCAACCAAACCCAAAGCCGCCGTCTTCCAGCGCATCGAGCGAGTCGTAACGGCGAATAAAATCGAGTGACTTACCCGCAACCGTGGTCGTGAAATCCGTGACGGTGTGATTGAACCGCACAGCTTGGGTAGCATCCAGGACGAGTTCGGTCGTCGCCTGGGCGCTGCGCCCGGCTATATCCGTCGCGGTGAGCCGCAACTGATAGAAGCCGCGCTCGAAGCGCGCCGGATCAAGCTCATTGAGCACGCCATCGACGGTTGTGGTGCCGCTCGCGATCGTCGTGAAAGTGTTGGAACCGGCGCGCGCGATCTCCAATTGCCACGCTTCGAGATTGCTATCGTTAACCAAGCCGCCAATTGCGGTCTTCTCGCGCAGCGTGCTGCCGGCCAAGGCAAGATCAAAGCTCACTTGCGGCGCGCTCGCGTCAAGCGGATCGCGTATGCGCAAGATCTGCTTAGTTACGCCTACATAGCCATCGAGATCGGTGGCTGTGGCAAGGACTTCATACAAACCGCTCGCGGGTGCGGTGAAGACGCCTTTGCCTTGCGCATCCAAGGCGAGCAGCATCCCATTGACGCTCAATGTGCGTTGCGCGATGGCGGAAAACGCATCCGCCAGAACGTTGATTGCCACCGGTTGTCCCGGCACGGCTGGGAAACTAGGCGTTAGCACCACCGTAACCGCAGGCCCGGTCGGGAATGGCGTGACTCTTAAGGCAAGCCCATGTTCAGTAGTGACCTTGCCGTCGCTGACCCGCAAAATCACCAGGTGATCCCCGATTTGCCCCGGGCTCGGCGTCCAAGTAAACAGGTCGGTGGTGGCGTTGAAGGTGGCACCTTCGGGCAACCCTACCGCGCTTATCTGTAACGTTTCACCGGTATCCGGATCGCTCTTCGCGACATTAAAGCTCAGCGTATCGCCCAACGCGACTTGGTGATTGGTGAAGGTTAATGTCGGGGCGCGATTGACATCGTCAACCGTGATCCGCACATCAATAAAATCTTCGGCCTGCTGCGGATCGAGCGCGGCAAACCGCAAGGTGCGCACACCGGCCTGATCGAAGTTCGGGATCCAAGCAAAACGCCCATTCGAGGCATCGAATTCCGCGCCGCTTGGCAACGGCGAACGCAAGGCGTAAATCAATGCCTCGCCGTCTGGATCGGTGGCATTCAATGAAAACTGGAGCAGACGCCCTTCCTGCGTGCCGATCGGCGGCAACGCCACCAAGCGCGGCGCTTGATTGGTGGGCGTTGCCACGATCGTGATCGCTTCCGAACTCACCGCCGCGCCATCGGACGCAGTGATAATCACATTATTGAACGTGCCTGCGGAGAAGAGGTTCGTCTGCCAGCGTAGCCGCCCAGTTTGCGCATCAAGTACCGCACCCGGCGGCGCATTACTGATACTCCACGTTAACGCATCGCCATCGGCATCCGTGGCTTCAAGTTGCACGTCAAGCATGTCGCCTTCGGCGACCGCAAGGTTGCCGATGGGCGCGAGCACCGGCGCGGCATTATTCGCGCGTACTTTAATCAGTACGCTTTCACTCGCGACACCGCCTTTGCTATCGGTGACTTTAAATAACACCGCATGCTCGCCTGCATCACCCACGTTCGGCGACCAGTTAACGACCGCCGTGCCGTAGGTTTGGCTCGCCGTTAACGTCGCGCCAAACGGCAACCCTTCCGCGCCAAACGTTAACGAGTCTTGATCGAGGTCGCTTGCGCGCAACGTGAATTGTAATGGCTGCCCAATCACCGCTACTTTGGCGCCGATCCGTGCCAAGCGCGGAGGTTCGGCCTCGGAAGCTGCCTTGACCACAAAAGACCGCGTGGTGGTTAAGGCTTCTTTCACGCCGCCACCATCACCGTTATCGGTGGCCTTTAGCGTTACCAAATAATCACCACGATCGTGATCAAGCGGCGCGATACGTAACACACCGGTGCCGTTACCGCTCGGAATAAAGTCGAACAGCGGGGGCCGACCATCCGCGCGCAATGGCAAGCCGTTAAACGCAACGTCTTGCACAATCCCTTTCAAAGTCACATCGAAGGCAACCTGCAAGGGGTTGCCATCGGGATCGGTAACCGTGATTGGGATCTCCAATACGGCACCTTTCGCGACCGTAACGTCATTGAGCTCGGGGACTACCGGCGCGCGGTTTGCATTTCGCACTTCAAGTGTCGTGGATAGAATCGTTGTTGCCGGCAATCCGGTACCATCGCCGTCGTCGATAGCCGCAAAGCGCAAAGCATAGTTTCCGGCTTGCGCAAAGTCCGGTTGCCACGATAGCCAACCTGTCGCCGGATCAAACGTGGCCCCTACGGGTAACGGATCTAGAAGCGAATAAGCAACTGTAGGATCGGTGCCGTCTGGTACCGATAACTCGCCGTCGATCAATCGCACTTGCGGCTGATAGCGCGGATTATCAGCATCGAATGCGAATAAACGTAAATTCAACACCTCGCCTTCTAATATCGAGATGCGGGTCACCGGATCAAACTCCGGCGCACGATTCACGTTTTGTATACGAATTTTGACTTGACGTTCGACTGTAGCGATGCCATCCGTCGCGCGGAACCTTAATAAGTATTCCGGGGCGCTGTCATAGCCGGGAATCCATTCGAAAACACCTGTTTCGGGATTAAGCGTTGCGCCAAACGGTAAGTCAGGGGACGAATAAGTTAGGGTTTGATCATCGACATCATTCGCCTGAAGCGTGAACCTCAGCATCTCGCCTTGCACGCCAGTGCGCTCGGGAATCCCCCTCAATTCAGGGATCGCGTTAACTTGCTCAACAATCAGCGTAATCGACTGAGTGACTAGATTTACGCCATCAGTGACACCAAACAGTACATCCCGATACTCACCTGCCGCCGAATAATCCGCTGGCCAAGTGAATACCCCTCGTTGGCTATCAAATCGCGCTCCTGGCGGTAAATTATCCGCGAAGAAAGACAGAACCTGCCCATCAGGGTCGGCCGCCGCGATGGGTAACTCGTAAGTGTCTCCCTCTCGCAGCCGGATAGTGGGGGGTAGGATAAGCGTCGGTGCACGATTTCCACCGTCGACTTGGATTGCGAAAGCCTGTGTTGCGTACCCGCCGCGCGTATCATAAACCCGCAGGACCACAGTTGACTGCGCGCGGTCACTGGTCGTCGGTGTCCACCGTACTAATCCATCCTCTGCATCTAGCGCCAACCCTTGTGGCCCCGAAAGCAACACATACGATAGGGTGATGCCATCCGGATCGTTGGCTAGAACTTGATATTCATATTGCTCGCCAATTCTCGCGACTGACGGCGGCACCGAAGTTATAACCGGAACATCATTCGGATACGGCAACGCATACACACCGTTTCCAAACTGAACATGCTGACCTTGCGGATTGGTAAGCGTAACCGTGCGCACCACGGTTGATTGTCCTGGTTTGAATACCCCCCCTGGCAGATCTGCCCCGAGATCAAGCAGCCACAATCCGTCCTCGCGCACATCGATCCCAAGGGCGGTGCCTTGGAAATAGCGTGAAGGGTCGAGTATTAACATCACGGGCACGCGCAGATCGTACTCCGTGATATTGGTGACCTTTACGTCGAAAGAAACGGTACCGGTCGCTCGATCAGAGCGCGAGGCCAGGAAATCCAGATCAATAAGCGCTGAGAAGTCTTGCGCTGCGGTGAATTGAATTGAATAGGGCGCGGTTAGCGCAAGCCCTGCGGCCGAACGAATACGCTGCTTAATCTCAAGCGTATAGTTGTCCGCCGCTGGCGATTCGAAATGTAGTTTCGCAGTGCGTGACTCAGCATCATAGGTGACTTGAGTGAGCGCGACCGCCTCACCCGCGCTGTTACGCAACACATAATTCGCCGGATTCAACACTGAATCGAGATTGGTCGCGGCCGTACGCCGCATGTCGCGATCAAACGTCACCGAGATCGAGGCCAGTGGCAGCGCGACAATGCTGTTATTAACCGGATTGGTGCGAATAACCGACGGCGCCACCAGCGGCGCCAATACATCAACCTGCGTGCCGTTCGCAATTAAGAGCCGCCCGTCCTGCGTGGTTAATAGCTGTTCGGCGCTCGGTCCGCCGCGCGCGATCTCAAGTGTGTGTAACGTCGCCAGATCGACCATGTAAAGCTTGGCGCGCTCGCTTGCACCGGATGCAATGCGCGAGGAAACAAACAACAAACCGGCGAGCGGAGAATCGGCGCGGCCAAATGCGATGGAATCGATTTCGGCATCAAAATGCACCTGGTTCTGCGCGCGGCCGCGCGTATCGAAGCGCACGACATCGCCACGTTCGGGCCAAGTCGTTCCCCACAGACTGCCATCTGGCGCGATTTCGAGATCGTCCACCCGCACGTTGCTGAAATGTTTGAACGTACGCGTAAGTAAGTCGAATTTTTCGATACCATCCCCGGAGGAGATAAACAACACATTCTTGGCCGCATCGAACGCCAAGGCTTGGGTCAGCGAATCGCCATAACGATTCAGTACCGCATAGGTTACTGGGTCAAGCTCGAGTAGTTCGCCGCCACCACTGGTCGCCCACACACCGCCATTGGCATCGTGTTCTAGATCGAAGATTGGCGAATTGAGTTGCTGGAACGGCGCAAGCGCATTGCCGCCGTCTTGATCAAAACGATACAGCGCGCCGCGATTGCCGCCGCCGCTAACCACAAAGTTGCCATTGCTCTCGGCGAGTATCGCGAGTGGACCGATCCCGGCGCCACTCTGCACGATCCCAGTCCCGAAAGCTTCGGCGGTGAACGGTTTGACGCTGCTCGTGAAAAGCGACGGTCGGTCTGACGTGGCCCCGGGCAGATTCTTTTGCGCTTCGATAAAGAGCGGATTCGTCGAAGTCGCATTGCTCGGCGGTGGTGGTGGTGCGATATCCTGCGTTGTTCGATCAAGTTCTGGCGTACCGCCAACATCCACCACCGTACCGTCGTTCGGCACTTCATCGCTCGGCGGCGATTCGCGATTGCCCGCGTTATCGATGGAAAGCGCTAGGAACTCATAAGTCTTGCCCGCGACTCCCTCATAGACTTCTTGCGTCAAGCCGGTTTGGCGCAGCCAAATCGACCACTCACCGCCAGTTTCACGCACATACACCGTGGTCGCGCGCAAGCCAGAGCCAGTCGCGTCATCCTCGGCATGCCAGCGCACCAGGTAATCGTTGGCGCCGGTCGCAAGTGCGTCAACCGTCAACGTCGTGGTTGGGGCCTCGACATCCAACGTGCTGCGCACGGTGTTGGTTTCAAACGGCGCTTGGTTATCCAGCGTCACCCGTGCGAGCGCGGCAATGTCAGCGCCGGTTTGCGCGCCAAACGCGGCACGGACGGTGTAGCTGACAAATCCAGCACCCACGCCCTGCGCGTTATCCGGCAGCAACAAGCCGCGCGTCGATTCCTGCAACACTTCGCCGGTTTCGGGATCGATCGCTTGTAATACCCAACTGGCGGTGCGGCTCGCGACATCGATACCAGCACTCACTCGCACAATGAAACCTAACGAGTTTCTGAAGTCGAAGTCGCCTTGGAAATTCGCGCGATCATCCGGGACCGTAATCTTGACGTTCCCGATCTGCATATCGCCAAGCCGGAACAAACGGGCGGATAAATCTTCATCCAGTACGGTGACGATGCGCACTTCGTTAGCCGTGGTGGAGGACTGCGGCGGATTGCTGAAACGAACCGTATACGGTAGCGCTGTTCCAGCGGGCACGAATTGCCGATCCCCAAAACCGATCGGCCCCGTTATCGATGCCCCGCCCAAACTACTCTGCGCGACTTTATCAAACGCCTGTTGTAGCTCTAGCGCGGTTAAGGTGTTGCTCGATGCGAGCGATGAAAAACCAGGATCGCTCGTAAACTTATCCGAGCCGCTCGCGCCCGGCGTAAATACATTCAGCGACTGGAAATACGTCGGATGTGACAACCCAAGATTAAAGTTGCCGAATTCCGCCGGCTTCGGCACCGGGATCGCGTACTCACCATAGAACTGGCTGACACGAATATCGTAGCCAATTAGTTCCGCGAGCGTTTGCGGTGCATCCCCGTACCAGCGATGAATTTGGCTGAAGAATTGGGCGAGTGTCGCCGGACCGCTGATTTCATCACCCACCGGGCCCACTAAAATCCCGCTCGCCAGCGTGGCCATCAGGCTTACCACTTTTTCGTCCGTGCGGATCGGCGGCGCCGCATCCTCCGGCCGCAACAAACCCGCTTCTTCCAGCGCACCGAGATATCCGTTCACCCAGGCATTGGCATCGCCCGCTAAATTGATTAGCGCCGCGTTCGCCGTGGAGTCTTGCAAAATCGCTTCGCGCAAACGCGCCGCCTCGGCCGTTTGAATAGCCACGAATTCGGCGCGTGTCAGCGGCGTTGCTGCGGCGGTGACGTTAAACAGGAAAGGAATGAATAACGCTCCAAATTCCAACAATTTCGAGTTCGGATTCTGGAAGTACTCCCGGAAGTGAGGCTCGAGATCATCAAGCCCGTCGGCGAGGAAACCCGCGGCTTCCAGATCCGGCCGCGCGTCGTATAGCGCACGCCGGTATCCCTCAAAATCGCGATTCTCGAGCGCACGCAACCCGGGATAGGCGGTCACCGCCAAGGTCATCGCCACATTGCCGCCGGCGGTGACATCCAAGGCGAAACCCGGCGCCAACATATGCCCGAAGGTATTGACCTCACTCTCCAAGCTCGCCCACGGCACGTCTTTACGGATGGGGTCCGTGGGTTCGCCGCGCACATTATTGGTGGTCGAAACGTACGGTAGATTGAATATCTTTTCGTTATTGCCTAATTCCGGCGCGCCGAATGAGAAATGCACATACGGTGTATCCACATTGGTCAGGCTTTGCAGCGACACCGTGTAAAAGCCGGTATTGCCAGCGGGTAGAACGCGCGGCCCGCCTAATCCGATGGTGACGTCGATGGGTAGCGCATCCTCCACCAAGTAGCGGTAGGGCAACGTTGCCTGTTCGCCATTGGGATTAATAACCACCAAGTCGTATAACGCATGCGGAACCCCGCGCAGATCCCAGGTGGCGATGAGCGTGGTGGCATCGATGACTCGGTAAGCTTTGGGCACAATTTCGGTGAGCCCTGGTCGCGACAGTTTCACTAGCGCATCGGGATGGAAACGCGCGCCGGTGATGGTCGTGGTAACCCAGCGGCTATCGCCACCTTGGTCTTGCACGATGTCAGTTACGCTGAATGGTAGTGATTTCGCCAGCAACGTGACCGGCGTATTCAACTCACCCGCACGCCCCTGTATCAATACGTAATAATCACCTGCCTTGGTTGATGGCACGATGACCGACGGATCGGCGGCCAGGACTTGGGTTGCGGTGAAATCGTAAGCCGCGCCGCTCGCGACATCGCCATAGCGCACAAAGATCTCATTGGCCGATGCGTTGTCCGCGCTATCAAGCGAAATGCGCAGCGTCTCATTGGCGCCGACCGTTATCTTGTATAAGCGTTGGCCATTGCTGCGCACTTGATTGGTGTTTGGGTCGAGTAATGGCGACAACGTGGTTTGTAGCGGCACGCCAACTTGTAACGACGGGACGGAGATTGCGACCGCGCTCGCGCTCGCCGTCGCGTTATTGCGTTCATCAACGCCTTCGTTCACTTCGTTAAAAATGTCGGTGCGCACAATCACGCGGTAACTGCCCGCTTTGAGCGGTGGCACTTGCGCGACGAGTTTGCCGGCGTATTCGCCGCCGGCGGCAAGCGTGCCGTTATGCGGTACTTTGCCGAGGAGAATATCGCCGATATCCCAGGTGCCATCGGCGGATAAATACACCGAATCGGTCCAGCTTCCTTCGGCGGCGGAGCTTGAGTGATTTCGAATCTTGAAGTCGACCGTCATCGAATCACCCGTGACGGCGGATGCAGACGGAATGACATCGCTAACGACGAGGTCGGCCGGCGGCGGCAGTTCGATCAGCAGCGGAAATTCCGAAACCGCTTCGTTGTCGTTTTCGAACGCCCCTTCGAACACTTCGCCGCGCGGTTTGTTCGGGCCCGGCACCGGATCGGTTTGCACAAACAGATAAAACGTCCCGGTCAAATCGCGCGGCAGACGGAACGTGGCACTACGGGGTTTAACGCCACCGTTCGCGGCAATCGCGCCAGAGCTCTCCACTCGCCCAAGATAACGATCGGCCCGCGGGTCGAAATTTTTATCGGCGGACAAATAGAGATACTCGTTCCAGCCCAGTCCCGCCGGGACGTCGACCGGTCCAGTGTTCACCAGGTCGTAGGTGACGGTAAGTTCTTGACCGCGATCGATGCGCTCCGGAATGTCGATGTTCCGTACCGTTAGATTTGGCGCCGGCGCCGCGGCGACGTTCAACGCCGTGACCGTGATGTTGTTGCCCTCATCGCCAAACTCAGGCACGACATCGAGGCCAGTTCCGACCTGGCTTAAACCAATCACCGCGGCACCTTGCGGCGGCGTGCCTTGCACGTTCGAATCCGTAAACGCGATGAGATAAAAGTCGCCCACGGCATCTTGTGGAATGGTGACGGATAGGGTGCGTGTGTAGCTCGCACCCGCGGCCAGCGGAAAATCACTTAACGCGGAAGCGAGCTGCAAATCGCCCACATCGAGCGAGGCATCGCGTGATAAATAGATACGATCCGCCCATCGCCATTCACGTGTCGCGCGCGTGCCTTGGTTAATGACATCGAAGGAGACGCTTAGCGTTTGCCCGGCGACGTACGGTCCAGGCGGTAATCGCAGCGGCAGCGCTTTGAGATCGGGTTCGCGATAAGTGACCTCAATGGCAGTGCGCTTGAGGTTATTGGCGACCGCTTGCGCTTCGAAGACCGTCGACGGGTAAATCGCACCGCGCGCGAAGTCGTTATCCCCTAGCGCTTGTTCATACGTGGCGTTGGGATTCCCGGTATCGGTCGCGACGTAGACGTAGTAGGTTCCCCCAAACCCGGCCGGGATACGGAAAGTCTCGCTTTCGGTATAAGTCGCTTGCGACGCCAACCCGTCGGGCGCGGCATGCACCTTGTTACCGAGAAAACGCGCTCGCGCACCAAACGTGGGATCAGGCGAAATCCACACATAATCGATCCAGCGCCGCGTGCCTTCCCACACAGCGCCGCCTTCGTTCTTAACCGTCCACGAGATGGTGGCGCTTTCACCGGAAAAGTTCTGCGGCGGGACATTGACGTTAATCACCCGCAGATCGGACGGATGAGATGTCACCTCGGTCGCGGCGGTCTTCGCATTATTGTTTTCGTTGGTTTCGGGGACGACCAACAGCGTGCCACTTTCGTCCGCCACTACGGTGACGTATTTGCCCGCGGTGGCGGGCGAAAATTCAAACGTGCGGGTTTGCGTGTAAGACTCGCCGGATTTTAAAGGGCGTACGCTTGAAAAACGTCCCAAAGCCCATGTTGCCGTAGATTGCGCCAGCGTCGGGCCATCATGCAGGTACACCGAGTCGTACCACGCGCCAAAGCCGTTATTGGCCTCGCCTTCACCGATGTTTTTAACCGTCCACGTCACGGTGAACGGCGCATCGACGGATCCTGATAGATCAGGCGTTACGGTCGTAACGATTAAGTCTGGGATGAGCGGTGCGGGCGTCCCGATGATATCGATCGCACGCGCCTTGTAATTACTGCTATCAAACTCGTTGGGATCGTCAGGATTTTTGTTGTTCGCAAACGAGGTTTCGAACACCGCATCGTAAGCATCGGTCCACGGCGTGATGTAGTACGTACCGGACGCGATCTGCTGCGGAATACGGACTTTGACTTCGCCGTCATAGGACGCGCCAACCGCGAGCGCGCCGTCATGGCTAAAACTTCCGAGCAAAATGGCATCGTTACCCGGGATGACGATCGGTGTGCCCTGCTCCGTCAGTACCGACTTCGGGCCCGGACTCGGTCGTGTTTTATCCTTGGTCAGCCAGATCGTATCGGTCCATTGACTACGCGAGGTCGCCGCCGCGCCGCTGTTGGTGACTTTGTATCGCACCGTGATCTCGCCGCCGTAAACAGCTTGCGGCGGCACCACCACACCACTCATGACGAGATCAGGCAAGGGTGGCGACGTGACGGTGACCGCTTGCGCCGCGAAATTATTCGCCTCGTTGACCTGCGGGTATTCATCGACTCTGCCCAGCGCATCCGCTACCACCAAAAAATACCCAGGGCCGGAATAGCGCTCCGGTAGCGTCACGTTGATGAAAGGCGTGAGATAAGACTCTTGCGAATTCAGCGCTTGCAGGCTTTCGACTTCCGCGAGGAATACATCGTCTGCACCTGGCTTGTTGTCCGTTGAGAAATAAATTCGATCGATCCATTTCCCGGTCGTAGGAACAGCGCCGCGATTGACCACCGAATAACGCACGGCGGCGGAAGCGCCAGCCACCGCGTTAGTCGGCGCTTCCACATTGCTCACCTGCAGATCGGGGCGTAGCTTTAACGCCACCTGCAGAAACTGGTCGTCTTCGGTGCGATTATTCGGTGTCTCGTTCGGCCCTTCGAACAAGGTATTGCCGATATCGGTGGTCACCACGACCTGCCAGCCACCTTCTAAGTAAGCGGGCAACCGAA
The DNA here is from genome assembly GCA_964555355.1 of uncultured Klebsiella sp. GTDB lineage: Bacteria > Pseudomonadota > Gammaproteobacteria > CAIKBL01. The sequence goes on along the minus strand of CAZKRY010000006.1, from coordinate 180,383 downwards.
TGCGCTCGGTACGTTCATACTGCTGGCCGGATGCGAGTCCGTCGGTGTAGGTAAAAGCGCCCAGCACAATGGGCTGCACCTGCGGCCCACTCGAACTCTGCCCTGGCTTTTGCAAGACCACATAATCAGACCAACTGCCAGCGGCGAGCGCCGGACCATCGTTCCGCACCGTCCAGGTCACATCGATGAGCTCACCTTCAAGGGCCTCTGGAGGCGCGCTGATCGAAGTCACGCGGAGATCGGGGGCCAGCGATTGCGAGACCAAGATCGGGCCTGCGCTGCTCGTGTTCTCCGCGTTATTGAACAGGAACTCAAACGGTCCGCTGGAAGTTACGCGCACATAAACGTGCCCCGATAACGCATTCGGAAGCGTTATCGTCGCGCTGCGGTCGTAGAACCCGCCCGCTTCCAAGATACCGATGTGGTTAACGAGCGTTCGCGCGACTTCACCGCTGCCATCGGGGTTTGTCGCTACCACGATGACATCGTTCCACTCAGCGATGTTGGTGCGACCTATCCCGTCGTTCCGCACTCGCCAACTCACCGTAATTGGCTGTCCTGATTGGGCGGTCGGCAGTACATCGACATTGCTTACCTTGAGATCGGCATACGGCGTCGATAACACATCGATGCTGTGGTCGGCGGCATCCGCATTGTTGGTCTCACTGCCGTTCTCAAACACCGCGCCGTCGACATCCGTCACCACAAACAAGTGGTAACGTTCATTAGCGCCGGCGGGCGCGAGCACTGTTTCCGTGCGGGTGTAACTCGCGTCTTTGGCGAGCGAGCCCTCACGGGCAAAGCGCTCGAGAATTCGGTCATCACCATCGCCGATGATGGCGTTCTTGGACACCACCACCGCATCAAACCATTGCGACGTAACCCCAGCGCCGGTACCGAGGTTCGTGACCGTCCATTTCACGGTGATACGCGCGGGATCGCTGATGACCTGCGTCGGCGCCTCATCGATGTGGGCAGCCAGATCGGCGTAAGGCGCAAGTGTTATTTCAATCGGTTTGGACGCGAGATTGTTATTCTCAAAGCCGACTTCGAGCACCGTGTTCGCGGCATCGGATACGCCCAACACAAACCAGGGTCCTTCCGCATCGAGCGGCAGGGTCACGTCAAATTCGCTTTGGTAGCTCTCTTGCACGGCGAGCATACGGTCGACATTGCGTTCGCCAAGCAAACGATCGTCTTGGCTCAACACCGCGTCACGCGATAGGTACACGCGATCTTGCCACTGGCCAGTCAGTGTCGCCGTCCCGTTATTGGTGACATTCAGCTTGACCTGAATGTTGCTTCCGGATTGCGCGGTGGCCGTCACATCAACCGTATTCGCGCGCAAATCAACATGGCGCAAATTGAGTGCCCCGCTCGCGGTGTTATCGTTTTCACGTTGCGCTTCGTAGAGCTGACTCTGCGCATCGCTGACGACAATAATTTTTCCGGTGGTGGTGTCGGCCGCAGCCGGCAAGGTCACCTGCGCGGCACCCGTATATTCTTCGCCGACCGCGAGTGGGGTATTGCGTGCGACGGTCTTCAGTAACACGGCGCCGTTGAGATCGCCGGTACTCGAGAAATAAACAAAGTCTACCCACGCGCCAACCGCCGGCGCTTCGCCTTCGTTCCTCACTTTCCAGGTGACATTGACCGCGCCACCCGCCAAGGCCGTGGGGGTTTCCGGCAGCACCGCGCTCGCGACTAAATTAGCCGCCGGCGCGGGAGAGATGACCAACGCCTGGCCCGCTGTGCCGGTATTGTTTCCGGTACGGCCACCTTCAAAAACAGAGGCGTCGAGATCGGTACGCACCAGCACGCGCCAGTTGCCGGTGAGATCGACAGGCAAGTCGAAGTTCTGCTTGACGGTATAGGTGCCCTGCGGCTCGATCGGCCCGCTGCGATTTACCGTACCGAGCACTATGTCGTTGGCATCGAAGTTCAGGTCTTGTGATAACACCACACGGTCGCGCCAACTACCGGTCGCCGGGGCATCGCCTACGTTACGTACGCGCCACGCGATCTCGATCGCCGTGCCGGATAACGCCGCGCTCGGCGCGGTGACCACCTCAACATTAAAGTCAGTAAACGGCGCGGCGATTGTCACCGGCGTCGCGGCGGAGGTGTTATCCGCGCGAGTGTCCGGTTCAAGCACCGCATTCAGGGCATCCGTTCGTGCAATCAAGTTCAGCGTGCCATCGAACTGAAGCGGCAGTGTGATTTGCGCGCTAGCCGTGTACTCCTGCCCCGGCAATAACGACTGCGTGCGCGTGATATCGATTGATGCACGATCGTCCGCGCCACCGAAGTTGGTGTCGCCCGATAACACCAGCCGATCAACCCAAGGTCCGGTGGCCGTCGCGCCACCGATATTGCTCACCGTCCATTGCACCACGACGGTGTCGCCCCCGCGTGCGGACCCATTCAAACCCACGACGACAGGCGCACTGACTTTAAGGTTGGCGTACGCCGAGAGCGTCGCGTTGAAATTGAGCGACGCGCTGTTATTCGATTCGGCGTTATTGGCGCTATTCGCTTCCAGCACTTCACCGAGGTTATCGGTGGTCACGGTGACGATAAAATTGCCGGTGCCTGCGCTCCCATCCGGCAAATTGAAAGTGAATTCGCGCGGGCGGCTTGCCCCCGGATTGATGACGCCCGAATTGACCGCGTCATACAGCACACTGCTATTGACGATTGTTTGATTGGTTTGGCTGTTGACGACGGTGACTCGCTCGCTAAATCCGTTGCGCACGCGCGATGTGCCGTCGTTCAACGTGTTCCAGCGCACGGTGACGGTTCCACCCGATACCAGTGCACCGGGGTCTAACGCGAGTCCACTGACCTTCAAATCCGGCGCCGAATTGACGGTCACGGTTGCGGTGTTATTGCTTTCCCCGGTTTCGGCTGGGTTGAGCTCGGTCACGTTATTGTCGCTGTCGACCGTCACCGCGAAACTAAAAACGCCATCGTTTAAATTGCCGCCCGGCCACACGATGCTCGTGCTGCGTTGGATATCGCTATTGGCTACTAGCGCACTACCATCGTGATCGATCACTTTGGTTGCCACGACTTGGTTCAGCGTGACATTGCGCACCACCAAGGTTTCGCGCCACGCCCCGCTCGCCGTCCGATTGCCAGTGTTTGCCGTCCGCCAATTGACGGTCACGTTGTCACCGAGCTGCCAACCCGCGGTGGGCGACACGGTGATCTGTTGCGGAATCAAGTCCGCCGCGGTGGGCAAGGTGGAAGTCACGACCACGCTCGCGGCATTGTTACTTTCCGCGCTACGCGTGACGTTCTCTTCCACCACCGCGTTGTCGATATCCAAGGTCACCGTAAAACGCAGTTGCCCGGCGCCGAGTAAACCCGTGGGCAGCGTGAGCGAGAGTAAACGCGCGACTTGCGCGCCAGGCGCGAGTGCGCCGTTTGCGGCGTCATAAGGCAAAATCACGCTCGCCAATACGGTATTGTCATCGGCCCGCGTGACGACCAGCCGGTCGCGCCAGCTCCCGGTTGTCGGCAGCACGCCTTCGTTACGATCATTCCAACGTATCGTGACGACGCCTCCTGCTTCGATGGTGCCGTTCTCGCCTTCCACCGTGAGGTTCGCCGGCACCAGATCGGGCGCGGGGCTCGCTTCTAGCGAGGTCAGGCGCACGGGTGCGACCACCGGCAGCGGTTGCACCAAGAAGCGATAATCGTTGACTGCCGCGTTACCGCGGCGGCCTTCGATCGCAAGCGTGTAAGTGCCCGTCTCCGGCAATACCGTCACCGGTTGGTCGGCAGCGAAGTCCTGTACCCACAGTGCGTTACCGAGCGGGCCAAACAAACGCCAACGCACATTGGTATTCGCAAACTGCTGCGCGTCGAAATAAAAACGTGCGCCGGCCTGCGCTTCGAAGCGATAAAGATCGGTTTCGTTACCGGGATTGAGGGTGCTGGTTAACGCGCTGCCGAGTGTCAGTGGTATCGCGGCGGCAACATCAAGCAACCGGAACGCATACGCGCCGGTCTGTTCGCCGTCCGCATCGATGGTAAGCGTGTAGTTGCCCGCCGCGAGATCTAGGAGCGGATTAGGCGCGGTGGCATCACTCGAATCGCTACTGAGCAAGTTACGTGTATCGCCCAAAAATCCAATCCGATTCTCGGCATCGCGCCCGACAACAACACCCAGTGGACCCGTTAACGACCAATTCAATGACGTGTTCGACAGCACATCCATCAACACCTGCGTACGCTGGCCGAGCGTAAAGCTGTGTTGGATGCGTTGCCCGGCAGTCGCGATATTGCCGTCAACCCGCGCGCCGAGCGTTATCGGCACGACGCTATCGGTGAGCTTGTGGACCGCGAAGCGATAGTTCTGCGGCGCCGAGACGTTATTGAAACCGCCGAAGAGCACGGTCCACGTGCCAGACTGATCGAGGGTGAGTTCGCGATCGGATAAAAATGAGAACTCTTCGAACACGATTCGCCCGGTGGGACTGACCAACCGCCAGGCCACGGCGTTAGCATTGAATTGTTGAATATCGAAGAAAAAACGTTCGCCGCGCGTAGCCGTGAAACTGTGCATGGCGGCGCTGAAACCCGGATCGATGGTGCCTGACTTGGCGGTACCCAGCGTCAAATTTTCCGCGGTATTGAAGTCAACTAATCGGAATTGGTAAGCGCCCGTCACGCCTCCCCCGATGCGCATGGTGTACGTCCCAGCTTTGAGTGGCACGATTGGCCAGTCAAACCAACTGCCTGACACCAAGGTTCCGCGCGCGTCGCTAATCGCCCAATTGAAATTGGGATGGTTCTCGCGTGTATCCATCACCACCAAGGTGTCTTGCGGCACGGTGAAGGTATAAAAATCACTCTGCTGCAAGGTGGTGCGATTGCCGGTGACGAATTGCCCAAGGGTCATCGGTGTTTCAACGCGTGGTACGGCAGTGAACGAGGCGACATCGATCGCGACGTCGGTATTGGTGGTGCCGAAGGGATTCGTTTGATAGATCACGGCCCGCGCACCGTTCGCGAAAGTCTCGCCGGTGGCGCTGAATGTGATCGCGGCAAGCTCAACACCCGCATCACTACTCAACACCGCGCGGAAATTGCCCGTGGGCGTTGCTTCCAGTTTCAGCCGATACCAAGTGTTATCCGCGAACGCGATCCCGGTGCTCTGAAAGCCGGCCCCGCCGAAACCACGGCCATCGATCGCTAATTCACGACCCGCGCCACTCGCATTGCTACGGAGGGCGGTCGCGATCCAAATGCCGGGATCAGCGGGATCGCGCAGACTGAGGCCAATCAATTCACCGGTCGCTACGCCGGCCGCTTGCGTCAAGGTATTGAAGCGCACCTCATGCGTGAGGCCCGCGCCAATAACATTAACGCCGGTTTGCATGGCAACGCCGGTATAACCAGTATAGGTATTCTTCATGCGCAGCACCGATACCCCATCCAGGGTTTCGAAGCTGGTGGTCGGCGCGCCCCGGAACGGTACGGTGGTTGGAAGACCGCCGGCTTGCCAGGTCGCGTTTAAGGTCGGGCCATCGAAGTGATCGCTAAAACTCGCGACCCGCTCGCTCAAGGTGTTGCCGCGCGACAAAACTTGAAAACTGACATTGTTCGGCTGCGTCGCGTAACGCCGCCCTTCGAAGAGCAGCGTATAGGTGCCGGCTTGCAAGAGCGTGCGTTCGGCACCGTCAGTCGTGAAACTCTGCGCAAAAAGTTGCTCGCCGGTGGGGCCGATTAAGCGCCAGAGGGTGTCAGCGTTCGCGGCGGAAAGCTGATCGAAAAACAAGCGCTCGCCCGCCGGCACGTTGAACTTAAACGCCTGCGAGCTATTGCCGGGCGTTAGCGTGGCGTTGACCACACTGCCCAGGTTGATCGACGTCGCGGCGGCTAAATCGATTAAACGAAAGGCGAAATTACCGACGGCATCATTCGGTGCATCGACCGTGAGCGTGTAGGTTCCGGGCGTTAGGGTGTAGACCACGCGATTCGCGTCGTCGAAATTCAACCCAAAGCCATTGAACCCGGTTCGATCATGACTATCGCTACCCTGGAAACTCCGCTGCGTGACGAGCGCGCCGCGCTGTTGGTGATCCAAGCTCCACGTAAAATTGACATCGGCAAGCGAATCGAACACCACCGATCGCTCGGCAGTCACTTCGAAGGTATAGATCGCGCGCTGCCCCGCGGCGGTGATACTGCCTTGAACATCGAGCGTTTGCGTTGGACCGAAGCTCGCAGGAAGCTGCTGATCAACCACTCGCCGCAGCGAAAACTTGAGTGGATTGCGGTCGAGATCGAAGCCGCGCTGCCCTTCAAGCAGCAGCCAATAGTCGCCGCTTGTGGGTAGCGTGAATTCGCGATCGGCGCTTAGTGTGCCGTTCCATATGTCAACCCCGGTCGCGCTCACCATGCGCATGCGACCTAGATCGAGTGCCACGGTCTGCGCATCGAAATAGAAACGCTCGCCGGCTTGGCCATTCACGCGATACGCGCGCGTCGAACTAGACGGCGTTAACGCCGTATCGATGACAGTATCGGTGACCAAAAGCGGCGCTTGGGATAACTCAAGTAACCGGATGGCAAACGGCGATACCGTGGTGCTATTACCGTCCACGGTCAACGTATAAGCGCCGGCTTTGAGTTCAAAAACGCTAAAGCCGTGTTGGGCATCCGTACTATTAAAACTCGCGCCGCGGTCAAAACCGCCTGGCCCTTGCAAACGCCACGTGCCGTTAAACGCACTTAAGCTATCGATGGCGACTAAGCCACGCGCGGCTAGATTGAAACGATAAGTTCGCGTTTCACCCGGTTGCGCAATTTTGCCGACCCAACTCCCCGGCGCATTGGCGAAATAGCCGTTATCGACGCCCGGCACCGCTGGCGCGGCAAGGTTGGTGGTTTGCGTGGCGGTGGCGGTTTCAAACGGTAAATAAACCTTGAGACCGTTTTCGGTACCGGTGAGGGCGAGGTTTCTATCGGCGGCGATTTCGGCGGCCGTGCGCGCTTTGGACCATAGGCGTACTTCATCGATCTGGCCGAAGAAGTTACTGAAGTCACTGCGCAGCAGCGAGGTCGTGCCAATGCGCAAAGGATCGGTGATTTCCGGCGTTGACGAAGTCGAGATATTGCGATTCGCGGCTTCAACACCGTTGACATAAATACGAGCGCGCCCTGCCGTGCGATCGTACACCGCCGCTACATGCGTCCATTGGTTGAGTGGTACTAAACCGCCGATGGTCTGCAATTGTTGGAAATCGTTCCCGATCCGACCATCCGCGTAAATTGACCCGTTGCTGTTCAGCCAAACGGAGAACGTGCGCTGATCATCGGCATTCCCCTTGTAAACAATCGGCATCCACGTGTTGATGAACTCCGCGGGGTTTATCCATGCTTCGAAGGTGAGATCGCCATTTAGATTGGTTTGCGCGCCATGCGCGAGCTCAAGCCGCGGCAATAACAGCGAATTACCGAGGGCGCCGGGTAGTAGGCGTTCGGTTAAGGTCGCCCCGTGGTTGGAACCCAAGGTGACATCGGCCACGGGCTCGCTCAGCGCGTGGAGCGTGAAGCGAAACGTATCGGCAAACGCCGTGCGCTGACGCTGCCCTTCGACTAGCAGCGTGTAGGTCCCGGCCATGGGGACCGCAAAGGCATCAACCACCGATTGAAAGCCGGTTTCCCAGACCTGATCGCCCAGCGGATTCAATAACCGATAACGTCCGCTCGCGTTTTCGTTGACGCGTCCATCGAAGAAGAACCGCTGCCCGGCGGTTGCATCGAATCGATACAGCTGTGTTTCGCTGCCTGGATTGAGTTCACCGTCCTGGGCAACGCCGAAGGAAAGCGGAGTCGCGGTGTCTAGATTCAAAATCCGTAATCCATACGGACCACGGCTGTCGCCATTCGCATCAAAGCTGAGCGTGTAGGTCCCAGCCGCCAGCTTTAACACCGAAAAGCCATTGCTCGAATCGGTGTTAATCAAATTCCGGCTCGCGATTACCTGCGGCCCATTCGACAAGGTCCAGGTCACCGCGAAATACGCGTTCATGAGCGAATCGATCGCAACGCGCGTCGGCTGGGTTAACGTGAAACGATAACGATCCGTGTCTCCAGCGGGGTCGAGTACGCCGCTGATCGCCCCCGGCGCATCGTCCATGACATGGTGGACCGTGCCGTTTAAGGCAAGCGGTCCGCTGTCGGTGACGACCGTGCTGGCCGTCTCATCAAGCGCGAGACGTAGCACGAGACCTGTTGCGTTCGCGGCAACCGTTTGGTCTTTGGTCGCATTGATGTCGCTTTGCGTGCGCGCGACATTCCAAACGCGGAGTTCGTCTAGCACGGCGTCGAGATGATCGGTTTCGCTCAAAGGATCATCCGGCATACCGATTAATAGCGGCGCATTGGGTAAATCAGGACCAACGACCGGCGTGGAATTTAAATCGACTGAACTCGCGAGCACGCCATCGAGATAAAGCCGCAATTTAAGCGTGCCGTTGTTTCTCTCCATGGTGGCGGCGACATGGGTCCAACGCCCAAGCTGCAACGAACCCACCGGCGATTGCACGGAGCGGAAAGTAGGATCGGTGGTTCCCCACCACACGTAGCCTTGTGCATTGACCCATAACGAATATGAGCGCAGGCCGGCTTCAGTTCCCTTCAATACAATGGGTGACCAGGTATTGGAAAAGCGTTCGACTTTGAGCCACGTCTCGACCGTCACGTCATCCGTCAAATTGAGCGCAGGTGCGGGCGGCACCACAATCTGGCGCAACGCATCGAAGGCTAGACCATTACCGCCTAGAACCGGCGAGCCCGGCACCCAACGCGGCGCGGTGCCGTAAGATTGCCCAAGTGTGATATCCGTGACGGTATCCACATGACGCGCCACATTGAATCGAAAACTCCCGGGTTGGGTTTGATCATTCCAACCACCGATAACGAGCACCCATGTGCCGGTTTCGTTTAATACCGATTCTTGATCAACCAGTGATGAAGTGGACCAGAAGGTTTTTCCCGATGGGCTAAACAGGCGCCATTCCATTTGGCCGGTTTGCTGAAGCGCGTTGAAGAAAAACCGCTCGCCCTGCGTCGCGTCGAACTTATACGTCGCGAAACTAGTGGCAGGAATTATGGTGCCGGTACGCTCTTCGCCCGGCGTCAAAGCGGTAGCAGCACCAAGGTCAATCAACTTAAAACCGTAATTGCCGAGCGCGGCGCCATCGATGCGTAACGTGTACGTCCCGGCCTTGAGTGGCACCGCTGGGTAATCGAACCAGCGGCCCGCGCCGACGACGCCACGCGCATCACTCAGCGTCCAATTCAATTGGTTGTGATTATCGCGGGTATCCAGCATGACCAGCGTGTCTTGCGCGATGGTCACGGTGTAAAAATCGCGCTGCGCGGCAGCCGTGCGATTACCGGTTACTTCTTGGTCAAACGAAAGCTGCACCGGCGCATAAGGAATGGTGGTGAGTTTGGCGTAATCGATGGCGACATCGACCTTGGTCGGCCCCACGAACATGGACTTCCATTGATAGACGCCAATCCTGAAACCGTTCTTAAAGACATCCGTAGTGACTCCCATGTCAAGCGTATGCAACACCACCCCGGCATCACTCAGGACGCTCATGCGGATGGTGCCGTTGACGGCGGCTTCCGCTCTCAATCGATACCAGGTGTTATCCGTAAATCCGAAACCAAGCCCCCGACCGGAGGCGCCGCCGAGATTTACAGATCCCGTGTGTATCTGTCGGTTACCACCATTGGTATCGCTAAATAGCGCGAGCCACATGCTCCGGCTGGGATCGACCACATCGATGACAGTAATACCGATGAACTCGTCCACACTGGTGGCCGCCGACTGCACCAGCGAATTGAAGCGCAGTTCAAACTCAAAACCCTGTGCGGAAACGTTGCCAGAGGTTGTCAAGAACCCACCGTTATTCACTTCCGAGAGGGTGCCAGTGAGGCGGACGACGCTGGCACCATCAAGCGTTTGGAAGCTTTGCGGCCTTGGATCGAGCGTGCCGATAATGCCGGCCGCACCCAGAGCCCAGTTGGAACCCAAGGTGGGCCCAGTGAATTCGTCGTCCAAGGCAACGAGTCGTTCGTTGACGGTGTTGCCGCGGTTGATGAGTTGAAAGCTAAAGTCGGTAGGGTTTAGCGCACCCACCGGCCCATCCACAACCAGGAAATAGGTGCCGCCTTGCGCCAGCGTGGGTTCAGTTGAAGAAGTGCTAAAACTATTACTGAAGATTTGCTCACCGGTCGGCGCAATCAACCGCCACCAAAGATTAGACGCACTCGCGCTGAGTCGGTCAAAGATAAAACGATCACCCGCGGCCGCATTAAAGCGGAATATCTGTGTGCTGGAGCCAGGGTTCAACGCGCCGTTCACCACGTTGCCGGCGGTAATGGCAGTCCCGGTATTGGCCGTGAGTTCCAACAGGCGAAACGCAAAATTTCCGACGCTATCGTTCGGCGCATCGATGGTTAGCGTGTAAGTCCCTGGAATGAGTTCATGGACCATCCGTTCGCCATGCGCGGGATCGGCGTGATAACCAACGAGTCCTTGCCGGCTATTTCCATCGCTTGCTTGAAAACTGCGCGCGTTGACCAGCACACCGCGCGGCCCACTTAACGACCAAGTGAAATCGAGATTCGATAGCGCATCGAATAAGAAGCGGGTGGTCTGGGTGATTTCGAGCGTGTAATTGACGCGCTGCCCCGGTACGTTGATCCGGCCTTCGACCACGCCGGAGAGTGGTTCGAACATACTGTGCAGATTCGCCGCGGCCGCACCGCTCACCGCATTGGAGGCAATACTGCCGTTGGTTTCGTTAAGCCGGTAGTTCAGAACCAACCCTGCTTCGTTGCCGGTGAGTTCCGTCGCGCGCGATGCTGCGATATCCGCGCCGCTTCTCGCGACATTCCATAACCGCACCTCATCGAGCGTGCCGGCGAAGAGTCCAAAGCCACTAAACGGTTCAAGCGTGCGGCCAAGCATCAAGGGCTGCGAGTTGGTCGCAGCGTCCGTATTGCGCACGCTCTGGCTTGCGACTTCTACACCATTGACGAACAACTTCATAACCTGCGCGTTGCGATCGATAGTCGCCGCAACGTGCGTGGGCGTACCGGCTTTGATAAGCCCGCCGGTGCTAAATAGCGGCTGTTCAGCGCCATCGCCGGTGCTCAACAATAGATCACCGCCGTTGGTAACAAACAACGCAAAGGTGCGGCCGCTACCTAACGATGCATCGTTCGCACCCTTGTAGAAAATTGGCATGTACGAATTGGTGAAACGTTCGACCGTCACCCAGGCTTCCATCGTGACGGCGCGCCGCAGATCGAGCGCCGCGCTAGGCGGCGCTTCCAGCCAATGGGCGCCATCTAAGCGCAGTCCTCCCGCCAATGCGGTAGGCGTCCACGGCGACGTCGTCGCGCCTTGTCCAAGCACCAAATTCTGTTGGATGTCTTGGACCCGATGCGCGGTAAAGGCGTAGTTCGCCGTTCCAGCGCTACCGGCCCGACCTTCAATCAACAGGCTATAGAGCCCGCTTTGAAGCAGCGTTAGCGACTGATCAGTCCCCATATGCGTGGGCGCAAATTCCTGCGTGCCATCGGGACGCAGCAGGCGCCAATAGGTATTACCTTCGCTCAAGCTCCGGTCGAAGAAAAAGGTCTCACCGGCTTGCGCCGTGAAATTGAAAACATGTGTTTCATTGGCCGGATTGAGCTGGCCGCTGACCGGAACGCCGGGCGTAAGCGCGGTCGCTCGGTTCAAATCGATCACACGGAAGGCGTAGGCGCCGATGGCGTCATTGACGCCATCGATCGAGAGTTTGTAGTCGCCAGCCCCCAAATTAAAGGCAACGTTATCCGCGCGATCGGTCGAATCGGTGGCGCTTAGCGCACGCGGTGCCACCAGCTGCCCGCCCGGGCCCGCGAGCGACCATTCTATTTGCGAGGCGTTGGTTAACGAATCGAGGACGAGCCGGATGGGTTGTTCGACCGTAAAGACGTATTCGTCGACTTCACCAGGAGCATCGATTTGCCCTTGAATAGTAGGCGTTTCAACCACCGCCAAGGGCGTACCGGACAGCAGCACGCGAGGCTCAAGTTGTTCAAAAAGAAGGGGATTTTTGAATGCGGGATACGGAGTGCCGCGCTCCCTTTCCAACTGGGATTGTGCTTCACGCTTTCGCCATGCTCGCCACAACTTTGTCCAGCGAGACTCGACAAGTTGTGGGACCTGACCGTTTTTCGCCATAAGTGGCCGCCTGTGCTCTATTGTTTGAATTGTGTCTAACCGAATAAGCGCCTTCGTCCTTATAGGACGAGAATCCTTCCTAGATATTTCAGCCTGGGCCCTCCATGCGTCAACCCGGTAAAATTACCGATTTACCAGGCAGTTAGCGCCTATTGATAACGATATCGCGATAACCGGCAAGGGGCTATGAGACTAAAGGATGAGATGGGACTGAAAGGCGGCGTTGAACACGATCACCCAGGTAGCTTGGGGAATTACTCCCTTGACGTAGGGGCGACGCGCGAACGGGGCATTACGACTTGATGGCCTGACTCTAAGGACGAGGCGCGTGCGGTAGTGCGCGCGCGTGATAAAGCCACATCCCAAGCACCAGCAAGGAACTGCCGATTACCCCATAGCAAGCGGCGTAACCTAGCGCGTCGATGCCGTGGCCTAGCGCGAACGCGCCGGTCGCCTGTCCCGCGAACAACATGAATGCCATCAGCGACACCGCCGTGCCGCGCGCTTCGGGTGCGAGTTCAGTCGCCAACATTTGTAAGGTGTTATGCATGAGATAAACGGCAAAGCCAAGCAATGCCAGCATGGCGATCGCCAATCCCACATGAGGCAGGTGTGTCAGCGTGATAAAGCTGACAGCCATCAGCGCGCCCCCGGTCGCCATCATGCGCCGCTGCCCGATCCGTCGAATGAGCCAGCTCACACTTCCGGTATAGATGAGGCTACCGAGCCCCACGCACATCAAAAGCAACCCGACACCGGTCAGACTCAAACGATAAACGTCGTGCAACATCGCGCCTAAAAACGCGGTACCGCCGAACAGCAACATGCCTTCGACAAACACCGCGCCCATGACCGTGCGCCCAGCGGGATTGCCTAAGATGCCGGAGTAACGCGCGAGCGCACCACGCATGCTTGCCGCCGGCGCCTGCGGGATCACGCGACCGCGCGCAATCATCCACACCCCAAGCGTCGTCACCGCGGAGATCCCACCATATATCAAGAAAAGTGTGCGCCACCCGGTATGGTCGGCGATGATGCCGCCGAGTCCCGAGCCCATGATTTGGCCGAGGATGACCCCGCTCATGTAGCGTGCGAGTGCGCGTTGGCGCTCGCTTACTGCGACTACATCGCCGATGAACGCAAGCGATAACGGCACCGCGGCCGCGCCGGATAGTCCGGTCAAGAAGCGCCACAGCGCCAGGCTTTTCTCGGATTCCGCAAACCCGCACATGACAATGCAAGCCGACGATACCGCCATCGATCCAACAATCACCTTGAGCTTGCCGATGCGATCACCAAGCGGCCCATACAGCAAAACGAAAATTCCATACGGTAATGAATACGCCGTGATGATGAGGCTGGCGCGGCCGAGCGTAATGCCGAACTCTGAAGCGATCACGGGCAACAACGGATCGACCATACGCATGACGGCGACCGCGGAGAATCCGGCGAGACTTAATAACAGAACGATGGCGCGCACGGTGCGATTGTAACGGCTTTGCTGGCGCTCGATAGTTGCACGCGCGATGCATTCGCGTGTCCGCGTGAGAAAACTATCGGCGTGAACGTGGGTTGCGAGGAATAGACGAAAGATGACTCGTGTGGTAGCGCTGTAGGTTGGCGGTGTGCGAAGCGAACCCCAACATCTTTTGCGATTATGGCGCGTGAGCTACGCGTTTCATCTCTGATACGCTAATTGCAGCATCGCCGGAAGCCAAGACGACGACCAAGCCTCTTTTATAGAAAACAAAGCTTCCGCCATGCCTTAAAGTCAGTCCCCGGCGCGTCTTGCAAACGGATTCCGAGCCTGAATCTGTCATCCTCGGCACGACACCACCGCACCGTCCCGAGCAGATAGTAGTTACGCTTGGCGCCCGTTAAATTAAGCCACAGCTCCACGATTTCGCCCTTGGCTAAATATTCGTCAACCGCCAATTGCAATCCGCCGCGCGACACATCGGCCGTCACACATTTCAGCGTGCGCCGCGCAGCCGTTTCCGCTGCACGCGTTTGCACGAACAAGCGGTCGGCACGCAACGCACGTAGATGGACACGACGATCGAGTGGCGCGAGCAACGCCTCCGACGTGGAGAGTCGATGGAGCGATTTGGCGGACGGCGAGGCTGACTCGTTTAACGGCATAACATCACTTGCAATGCAAAGATGAAGGTCACCTTAGCAGCGCCGCACGCTGGCAAGCGTGAAAAGGCACGCAGTTCTGGGTTCTAATCTCCCGGCAATGGTTAAAGAACGCAACGACAAGCAGCCGGACATCCACTGTGTGTTCAGCCCAACGCGGCGTTACCGGTACGTGTGGCGCTACACCTGGGCGCCGTCACTCAAGCCCTGCGTGTTCATTGGCCTGAATCCCTCGACAGCTGACGAAAGCGGTCCGGACCCAACGGTGCGGCGTTGTGTGCGGTATGCGCAAGCGTGGGGCTATGGGCAGCTGGTGATGCTCAACCTATTTGGGCTGCGCGCGACGGATCCGTTCGTCATGAAGACGGCGCGTCGCCCGGTTGGACCCGCGAACGATGATTGGCTATTGCGCGAAACGACCGACACCATGCGTCGGCAAGGGATTGTGGTCGCGGCGTGGGGCAACCATGGGCAACATCGTGGAAGGGCACAAGCGGTGCGTGAGCTGCTTCAATCGGTCCCGTTGCATTGCTTAACCCTGACACAATCGGGTGAACCTGGGCATCCGCTTTATTTGCCGCATCGACTGCGCCCGCAGCCGATCTGATGTGCTTCGGTGGCGACTGCGCCACATGCCGCCTTATGCAGTGTCCCGCGAAATCAAACGCGGCTAACTGTAATCAAACTGTCATCGTCTCGTAACGAAACCACCCGACACTCGCGTCATTAAATCGTCATCGGACCTTAAGACGCTGGAAACAATGCACTGGCTAAATTCCGGACCAGCCTGTAGGAGGCCACCCGGGAAGCCAGCGCGCGAAGGCTCGCGTGCAAAAGCCAAGTCGGTCGCGGCGCAACTTTGATAGGGAAGTGCGTCAGGCGCTCACCGCGAACGACACCGGAACCTCATCCAGACTAACCAACACGAATAGGGAGCTAATGTATGAACTTATTGAAGAAAGCGAAGCTTGCCACGGCAATACTCGCAGCATTTGCCGCCGGCAATGCGAATGCGGCACTGACCGTGTCGGACTCAACCAACGGCAACGGTAGCCTCTTTCTTACCGCCTTCGACAACACGCTGGGCGTTGGCTATATCCGTGACCTGGGGACCACGCTGGAAGGCTTTTTAACCAGCATCTCGTGGAACCCTCGTACCGGTGACAATACGTCAAAATATGGCGTGCTATTTACCAATGCGGGTGACCAATTATTTCAAACCACATTTCAAAACTCGCAAGCCGCTAACATCAACTGGAATATCAGCGCACACGACGCGTCGAACACTGATGGTGGTGCGACCGGCGGCGCCGCCGGCACTCCGCATCAACAGCGGTTTCTTTCGACCGAACAAGTTGGACGCGCGTTAACGGGGAATGCGATAAACGTCGTCAACAACCAGATTAACAACATCACCTCAAGCAAACAGACGCTGTTTGTCACTCAAGCCAATTCTGCTTGCGGATTCGAAGGCGCCTCATGCGCAACCGATTCCAGCGAGACGAGCCAAGGCTATTACCCTGGTCGTTCGACCAGTTGGGGCGACGACTTTGGCACCGCGCTAGCCGGCCTGGATAACACGCAAACGCTCGGCAACGCGCTGGAGTTCTTCTACTTCACGAACTCGACCGGTAGCGGCACTTCGCAGTCTTCAAAGTTCGCCGTCGGTAACGAGCTAGGGCGAGCCAAGTGGATGCTCAGCGCCAATGGCGGTCTAACACTGACGGCACCGATTCCGGTTCCTGCCGCTGTTTGGATGCTCGGTTCAGCACTCGCCGCGCTTGGTGGCATTTCGCGCCGCCGTGTCGCCGCCTAAGCAAATCATTTTCGAATTCAGGAGTTATTTCTTATGACTAAACTTAAAACCCTCGCGACGAGCGTCGCCGTCGCACTCGGCGCCGCAACCGCCGCGCACGCGGCGCCTGTCACGCTCGCTTTTTATAACGCGAATTCCGCTCAATTTGCCAAAGTCGATATCTCCGGCGCTTCGGCGCAAGAAGACATGATCGAGCTGTCCATGGGTCTGTTGTGCAAAACGGATACGCTTGCAGCCTATCGCGGCGTCGCTGGTTCCAATGTTCGCCTGATGCTGTGCGAAGTGGACACAACCAAAATCAGCACGCTGTCCAAACCCTACCTCATCGTGCGAAAAAGCAGTATCGGTGGCTCGGGTAATGGCGTACAACCTGTTGCCGATGGCACACCGGTTGGCTTTATGAACCCAGCGACCTCCGTGTGTCCGGTATTACCAGGCACCCCAAATGTCGACCTCGCTGACCCGCTAATCGATTTCTATCGCGTAACTTGTACGGCGTCGCCGGTAGAAAACGCAGTTCCGCGAACAGGTTTGTCCGACGTCGAACCTGCGCTGTTCGGTGCCACTGAAGCACAGTTAGGGAACCTCGTTATTTCTCCGACCAACGATTTGGTGTTTGGCGTCGCGGTTAACACCAAACTGCGTAACCGCTTGCAGACCGCACAAGGTTTGACCTCGGGCAGCGAAGCGCTGGCAGATATGCCTTCGCTTACCTTCGAGCACGTGACTGGCCTCTTTTCCGCAAACATCAAAAAATGGGACCAGCTTTCCGATACCAGTGGGGTAAAACTCAACAATCCGCTGCTGCTGACTCCCAGTGGGATTGAAGTCAATATCTGCCGCCGAGTCGCGTCGTCAGGAAGTCAAAAAACAACTGAAGTGGTGTTCCTGAACAACCCCTGCGCAGCGGACGCGGCGCTGTCGATGCCGACCCAAGACGGTATCAATGTGTTCGAGGGCTCAGGTAGCGGCAACGTGCGTGCCTGCTTAGCGTCTCGTGACGACGAAAATCAGTACGCGATCGGCCTACTTTCCACCGAAAGTGTGCCGGCGCTAGCTGATAAATACCGCTATGTCAAAATCGACGGCAACGCGCCGAACCTGCTGAATACGACGCAGTCGGACTACAAGTTCTGGGCGACTAACACGTTGCAGTACAACGCCAACATTAGCGGCGATCCGCTGGAAGTGTCACTCAAGCTCGTGTCTTCGTTACAGAACGTTGATGTCGTAAAAGAGATCAACAAACTCTTCGTCATGTGGAAAGGCACCGCCAACGAATGGGATGGCGGCTACCTAACCCCGACGCCGAATGCGGATGGCACATTGCCGACCGCCCCGTCGGCGGCACCAGCTGGCATCTTAACCGCGGCCGAAGTACGCGCTAATCCAGTCAACGCGACGTCCAAACAATTGCTTGGCGACGTTAAGAACTGTCAGCTCCCGGCGCCTGCCGAGCTAGAAACTAGCGTGCCGTAAATTCGTTGCGCACTGTAGTGCGCGCGGGCGATGAGAAGTAACGGCCGCTCCTTTACCGGAGCGGCCGTTGCCACATTTAGAGTTTGAATGAAATCTTCGAATTAACTCTCTTGGACAACACCAGTCATCCATCTAAATTTCTGCTCTGTCTCCTACTGCTAGGAAACGTTGCGGACGTGATCGCCGAGCTCCCGGTGCCGTGCGCCGCTTGCAATGGCAGCATTCCCTGGGTGACCGCGGGTCAGGCGACCCATCAATTTAACGGCAACACGCTGACTGTGACGCAGCAGTCTCCAAAAGCCGTGCTGAATTGGCAGAGTTTCAATATTGGCGCCAACAACGCCGTGCATTTCAACCAGCAGTCGGGCGCCAACGCAATTGCGCTCAATCGCATCTATCAAGGCGACCCCAGCCGTATCTTCGGCGCGTTGTCCGCCACCGGCCAAGTCTATTTAGTCAATCAGAACGGGGTCGTCTTTGGCGCGACCTCGCGCGTCAATGTCGGCGCTTTACTCGCGACCACGTTGGATATCTCACAGCAGGCCGTCGAACAAGGGATCGTGCAAGCGATTAACCAGAATCGTCCGGCGTTTTCCGCATTTGTCGACGGACAGGGCAAGGCCGTGAGCGCTGATATCGAAATTCAAGCGGGTGCTCAATTGCGCTCTGCGCAAAACGGTAGCGTGCTTATTTTCGCGCCTCGTATCGAAAACAGCGGCGCAATCACCACCCCAGACGGACAAACAATCCTTGCCGCCGGTGAAAAAATTTACTTGATGGCGAGCAGCGATTTCGACTTGCGAGGCTTGGTTGTGGAGGTCGATGTCGACTCCGTACCAGACCAAGCGCTACAAAATTATTTGAAAGGAATTTCGGGTCAACTGCAGCGTGGCGTAGTCACCAATCGCGGCGACATCTCCACTGGTTTTGGTAACGCGACCCTAATGGGCCTCGCCGTCAATCAACAAGGCCGCATCTCGGCGACCACCTCTACATTGCGCAATGGATCCATTCGGCTTCTTGCGCGCGATAAAGCCGCTAAGGATTCACAAGGCGCGCTTACGGGGATTGAGACAAAGACGGTCGATGAGACATCGGTCATCAATTCTCGAACCGCTCTCCCAACTCGCGCGGGAATGGTGCAAATCGGGAATGGAAGTCAAACCGAAATTACGCTGTCCGAAGGAGTCGACGGCGCCGTCCCGTATGACATCAACACGACACTCCGCTCCGGCGAACGGGTACGCATAAACGGACAAGTTGGGTCATCCATCCGCGTAACTGGCAAAAAAGTTGTGCTGGAGTCTGGCAGCACGCTTCGTGCACCGAGCGGTGAAGTTTCGATTATCGCGCAAAGCGATCCGTCGCAGCGCGTCATTCCTGGCACGCGCGACGAGAGCCGAGTCATTGCGCATGCCGGTAGTAAGATTGATGTCGCGGGGGCAAACATCGTACTCCCGGTTGAGCGCAACACCGTCAAAGTTGAATTACGTGGCAATGAGCTACGAGATAATCCAGCTCAACGCAACGGGATATTGCGCGGCAGCACCGTTACGGTGGACATTCGACGCAAAGGTGTGCGAGCCGATGGTACGCCGTGGGAAGGGACCCCTCTTGCCGATATTTCAGGCGCACTCGACGCAATTCCTCGTGGCGTGCAAGAACGATCCGCTGGCGGCGGCGAGATTAACATCAAGTCTCAGGGCGAAATCGTCTTCAATCCGAGTTCGCAACTCAATCTTGCCGGCGGCAGCATCAGCTACCCAGATGGGATTGTCGAAACGAGCAAGCTTCTCTCACAGGGCCGTATTTTTGACATCGCGGATGCGCATCCGTCCCGCGTATACGAAGCAGTATTTGGCGCAACGGAGGTTTCGCATACCAAATGGGGCGTCAAAGAGTCATTCCGAATAATGAGCTCAGGTGGTTTCGCTTCCTTTGGCAACGGATATCGCGAAGGCGGAGACGCCGGTGTTCTACGCTTGATGGCGCCGTACGTTGCACTCAATGGGGCAATAGAAGCTCCTCTGACGCGCGGCGCGTTTCAACGCAATCCAAGTACTGCGTTGGTGAAGTCAGACAATGGCATCGAAGTACGCAGTTTCGCGGAGTCTCCCAAAGGAGCAAGCCTGGTGCTCGGCGACAGCGAGGCAACGCTGGGAGGTGTGCTGCCCGATTTCCGCTTGTTGGATTTGACCTTTGTTGGGACGACTCCCTCGACCATCGTCAACACGTTTGGCGACCCTACGTTGCGCACCATCGATTTACCGAGCGCCCTGTTCGGCAACGATACGTTTGAAAGCATTTCTATTTTTAGCCGCGGTAAAGTAACGCTTCCCTCGGACGTGCGCCTAGCACGCGATTTTACCGGCTCCTTCAACACGACGGCCAACGACATTTTGATCGCCGGCGATATCGACGTTGCGAATGGATCGGTTGTACTCACCGCCAAACCTACTGTCGTCAGCCCGGATGAGAGTAGCAGCTTACTGATCACTGGAAGTGCGGAAATCGACCTTGCCGGAGGCTGGCTCAACGACGGAATTGATAGTCGCGCGGGACTGCCATTGTCCCCGCGCTTCACCGATGGCGGAACATTGAAACTGAGCGCTACCGCCGGTGCGGCAGAAGTTGCCGCTGGCGCGCGAATTTCTGTCGACGGCGGGGGTGCACTGGATAGCTCAGGGAAGATTCGCCCAGGTCGAGGCGGAAGCTTTGCGCTTGCCGCCTTGCCCGGCCGCGATGGCGAATCGGCGCGCGCGACGTTACGCGGAGACGTGACCGGGTTTGGATTCTCCGACGGTGGCAAATTTGAATTGAGTACGGGAAACCTATGCATTGCGAACGGAATGTGTAGCGGTCTTTCGCAAGCAACACTTGTCTCGCCAAATTTCTTCACGGACAACGGATTCGCGGACTTCTCGCTCACCAGCCTGCCCGGCTCGCTTGAGTTGAGCGCCAGCACTCGACTGGCCCCGCGACAGCGCAATTTCGCGCTGCCACGCGATCTCGCCAGCCGCGCTACGGCGCGCCGTTTGTTTGGTTTGGAGACTGTTTTACTCGAGGACTGGGCGAGAGCCCCATCAAATCTAAGTTTGACGACACGTGTGGTGCTTCCAGCGGGCACAGTCAGCGATTCGAACAGCTTCATGCAGCTGGGCAATTTACAAATTTCCCCGGGTGCGGTGATCTCACTCGACCCTGGCGCAAAATTAAAATTGAGTACGAATACGCGCCTGACAATTAACGGCGCATTGCGCGCACCGGGTGGCACAATTGATGTTTTGCTCGACAACAGTTTGCCGATGAGCGAATTCGCACCACAGCAAGCGCTTTGGGTCAGTGGCGAAGCAGTCCTCGCGGCACCGTCGGCATTTACGCCAGAACCGAATGTATTTGGACGCCGCACGGGTCATATATTTTCGGCCGGCGCAATTTCGCTCAGCGCAAAACGAGGTTACGTTGTCGCGGCGCCGAACTCGACGCTCGATGTGAGCGGCGCCGCGTTCTTTCTCGATATTCGGAATACCGCGCGCGGCTCGATCAACGAAACGTTCCAACCATTGCTCGTAGATGCACCGGCCGGCACGGTATCCGTCTCAGCTGCCGAGGGCGTCTATTTGGGCGCGAACCTCCGTGGCTCACCAAGCACCGCCCCTGGCGCCACCGGGGGCTCATTTGAACTGCGACTCAACGCGCAAGAACGTCTAGACGACTCCGTATCGCCCTTCTTCCCCGCTACGCCCCGCACCATTGCGCTTAACGACGGCGCGCTACCAATACTGCCGGGCGATGCTCAAGCGAGCGGGCTGGACAGCACGTTCAATGGCCAGGCGTTATTAACTGCGTCCTCGCTTGCGAATGCAGGTTTCGACAACATGCTGTTGCAAACAGAGAATTTACTTTCGCCAAGCAACGCGTTGCTCGCGAGCGGGCGGATAGAACTCGATAGCGGAGTAAAGCTTTCTCCGCGCGATCGCCTGACGTTAGATGCGCCCGAGATCATGCTGCGCGGCTCTGCCACGCTCAACGCTAACTATCTAGCACTGGGGTCAAGCGATCGGCGCACCCAGGAGTTACCTAATGTCGTTGTGGGCAGCGGGACACTCGACGCGTCCGCTAACTTAATTGACTTAGTAGGCGCGCTCGCGATCAACGGCACCCAGCGCGTCGCCCTCACGGCTTCGGAGGATATTCGCGCGCGCGGGATACAGGTTCAAAATCAGCGCGAACTGAAAGGCCGGCTGCAATCTCCCGCAGCACTCACATTCACTGCCGCGCAAATCTATCCGAGCACGCTTAGCAATTATGAAATTCAAAGTACCGGCGGTTCGACAAGCTCAATCACAACGCTTGGGAACGGAAAACCAGCTCACGCGGCGCTGGCAGCCGGCGGCAGCCTTAAATTGTCAGCACAGAGCATCACGCAATCTGGCGTATTGAAGTCTCCACTTGGGTCGCTTTCATTCAATGCTGAGCAAGTCACCCTTAGCGCTAATAGCGTAACGTCAACGTCGCTCGATGGCGCCATTGTGCCCTTCGGTATGCTGCAGGGAGGACGTGATTGGATCTATCCGCTTTTGGACAATCACACCTTGGTTTTTAATGGGACCCTGAATCAGCTCCCGCGCCAACACCTCGAGTTCAAGAGCGATATTCTATCGGTTGAACCCGGTGCCCTCGTGGATGTGCGCGGCGGCGGTGCTTTACACGCGCATGAATTCCTCCCTGGTCCAGGCGGCTCGCGCGATATCCTCGCCAACGAAGTTTCCGCTAATTCCTACGCAATCTTGCCATCTTTGCCTCAAGGTTTCGCCGCTTTTGATAGCGCACTGTATCGAGAATCTTCACTTCAGCCCGGAGCGCAGATTACCGTCGGCGGTTCGCCTTCCCTTGCTGCCGGCACCTACACGTTGTATCCGGCGGCGTACGCTTCTTTACCAGGCGCGTTACTCGTCACTGAAGATCCGTCGTTCCGAGACGTGCAAACGCATGAGCTCACCCCAAGAGTTGACGGAAGTTTCGTCGTCGCCGGCCGCCGTACGTCGCTTGGAACGGCTGCGTATGACAGCCGCACGCAAGGTTACCTCATAGAAACTGGGGCACAGTTCGCCGCGCGCGCGGAATACGCGACGGCGCAAGCAGACGAATTTTTCACCGCTGCGGCCCGCGACGGTAGGCTTGTCCAGCCGCGCTTGCCCCGCGATGCGGGATCGCTGGTTTTCGATGTCAATGAGGCGTTAGCGCTGCGCGGCTCGCTGCTTACCGCAAGCCCCACCGGCGCAGGCGCAAATATCGACATTACCGCAACACGGATCGCCGTTGGCGACCGTGGCTCTGCGCTAGCGGGTTACCTCAACGTTAGCGCGCAAGAACTTCAACGACTTGGCGCGACGAGCCTCCTGTTAGGTGCTCGACGCGTAGCTGGTTCTGCCGCAACCGCGCTGTCTTCCGTTGGCCAGGAAGTGCGAATTAGAGAAGGCACGGCACTCACCGCCCCAGATTTGATTTTTGCCGGGCGCGATAAGGTGACCTTGGAGCGTGGCGCGACTATCTCAACCAACGCGCCGACTTCACCACCATTCACTCTGCCCCTAAGCTTGACCGGAGACGGTGCTTTAGTTCGTGCATCACATGTTGATGCACCTAGCGTGCTCACGCGCACGGGCGAAACAGTAGATCCGAATGCACGCACGGGAACTCTGTTCATCGACGTGGGGGCCAGTATCTCGACGCCAGGCTCGCTATTACTCGATGCTAGTCGCGACACGGTGCTCGATGGCGCGTTGCATGTTCGCGATGCCGACTTACGGTTTAGCGCAGCACGTATCAGCGTGGGCCAGGCCCCAAGCGCGACCGGCGGGCTGGTCTTATCGCCGGCCCGACTACAAGATTTCGCGCCCCGCTCGTTCGCGCTTGCAAGCCGAGGCGATCTAACGTTTTTCTCGGGTGCAAATTTAAACGCGGAGACGCTAAGCCTAAGCGCCAGCACTTTTCTCGGAAAACTAGCACTCGGCGAGTCAGCCTCAATCACCGCGAATTCCTTATCGTTTGAGGGCACTACGACGACGGCCGTCGCCGGTGCGCCTAGAATCGGCACGTTGGCTATCAACGCAAACGCGGTGAATTTCAACGGCGGCAACCTACTCGCGGACGGATTCGAATCTGTATCGCTTGTTGCAGATCACGAATTCGTTGGCTCTGGGCAGGGAACTTTCACCGCCGCGGACCGCCTCGCGATATCTACGCCGAAGTTGACCGGCCTCGGCGGAAGTAACGTAACCCTGACAGCGAGCGGTCTGCTATCGGCTACTGGGGGCTCCGAGACAGCTTCTGGGGGATCCGATACGCAGAGTTTCGGCGCGCAGATGACCCTCAAAGGCGCTGACCTGTTTTTCGACACCTATGCGAGCTTACCTAGCGGGCGAGTTTCTCTTATCGCAACGGGCAATGCCGGCGACGTACGCGTGGGTGCCAACGCGGCCATCGATGTCGCTGGGCGGACGCGCAAGTTTTTTCACGAGAGCGTCGCAACAGGCGGGGGTCGGGTCGAACTCACCAGCGCGCACGGGAATGCAGTGGTTGACGGGGCTGAAATCAACCTCTCCGGAGCAGGGACGGCGCCGGCTGGCGCGCTGCTGTTGCGCGCGCCTGAAGGACGCTTTGTGTTGTCGGACGCACAGCGCCTTCGCGCCAACTCGCAATCCGCGGGTGGCACATTCGTTTCAGATACCCTCGACGCGCCGAACTTTTCCGCGCTGCTGAACGACCTCGCGCAAGCGGGCTTTAGCGGAGAACAACATTTTCGAGTGCGCCAGGGCGACTTAATCGTCGCGTTAACGGATGCAATCAGTGCGAATCAGATCAAGCTGGTCGCCGACAATGGCGGTATCCAAGTAAACGGAACGCTTAATGCGCGAGGCATACGTCCCGGCCGCGTGTCCCTGCTGAGTCGTGACACCATAAACCTCGGCTCTCAGGCCAAGATCTCGGCAATCGGCACCAACCACGCAGGGGGATCGGTCGAAATCTTCGCCGGTTCATCCGCCGCGGCAAATACCGCCGCGGGAAGCGTTTTTAGCGCGAGCGGCAGCGTAATTGATGTCGGTAGCTCGACGAATCTCGCCACGGGATCGATCGCTTTCCGACTTCCACGCGCGTCCTTGCAAACCCTCAGCACTGCGACAAACGCTGATGACCGCATGGCGTTGAACGGAGAGCTTCGTCATGCCCGGGAGGTGGTCATCGAAGGATATGAGACCTATCTCGACACCGCGATCAGCGGTAGCGAACTCAATCCGGTTGAAGCGAACGCACGCTTTACGAGCGCACGAGACTTTGTAGCTAATACGGTCAACATACTAAATACACTGAATCTGCCTACCGGCTCGATTTACAAAGTGCGGCCCGGGATAGAGATCCGTTCAACCGGTGACTTAGCGGTGGGAACCACGAGCGGTACGGCAAGCTGGGACTTGTTGGGTTGGAGATTCAACAGCGAACCTGGCGTTTTGACACTACGTGCGGCTCGTAACTTGAATTTCAACCAGTCGCTGACCGATGGCGTGTTGCGCGATGCCAATCGTGACATCGCGCAAGCCGGTCCGTCATGGTCATACCGCTTAGCCGCCGGCAGCGATCTATCAAGCGCCGATCCGATGGCGGTACAAGTTGAATTCGGCGCACCGTTGGTTGCCGGCGACCTCGTCGTCGCCGGCGGTACGGTTGCCACGAATCCCGCCGCAGCCCCATCGACGTTTCGGGCCATTCGCACAGGCACTGGCAAAATCGAAATAGCCGCTGCACGTGATTTGACGCTCACTAACCGCGCATCGGTGATTTATACCGCTGGGTCGCCCGTCACGAACGGCAGTGTGCTATTGCCAGAACTAGGCTTACGCAATTACGCCGCTGATGGCGGTGACATCAGGATAATGGCGGGGCGCGATATAAACGGCGCCGCGTCGAATCAATTGCCAAGCAGCTGGCTGTTTCGCGCAGGGCGCCTAAGCGGTACCGGTGAGTCGAGCACCGGCTGGACCGTCGCGATGGAGAGATTCGAACAGAATATCGGCGCGCTGGCTGGCGGAGATGTTAGCGTTAGCGCTGGCCGCACCATTCGCAACTTGTCTGTCAACATCCCCACCATCGGTCGCCAAACAGGAGGCGTTACCGCAGCGGAAAATCAGCTCGATATCATGGGTGGCGGCGATCTTACGGTGACCGCCGGCGCTGATATTTTAAGCGGCGCTTTTTTCGTCGGTCGCGGACAGGGTGAAATCCGCGCACGCGGTTCGATTGATTCGGGACGCTCGGTCTCGACATCGAATCTAACTCCCCTGCATACGATTCTGTCTCTCGGGGAGGGTAGCTTAGTGCTCGAAGCTGGACGCGGACTCAAAATTGAATCCGTCAACAATCCCACTGCCCTACCGCAATCACGCGCACAAAACGCGACAAACAGGAAATCATTCTTTTTCACTTACGCCAACGATAGCGCGGTCACGTTGTCTGCCTTGGCAGGTAACGTGAGTCTTGTAAATAACGCCTCGGGTATGACTACTGCGCTATCCGCGTTGCTGTTTAATGCCGCTGCGTCAGAGTCCGAAGCGCTAGTGACTTATGCGCCAACGTTGCAGGTCAACGCGCTTGACGGCGCTATTGAAGTTGGCGGCCAGATGTCGCTATTCCCGGCACCCAAAGGAAATCTGGGCTTGAATGCGTGGGGCGACCTCACCTTCAATGCTGGAGCCCGCGTGCTGGTTTCCGACGCGGATAAGTCACTGCTTGGGACGCCATATTCCCCGCAAAATGCCTACGGGGATATTGCGGAGGCCCTGGAAGTATTCGCCGCTCGCAACGCAAATCACGCTGCCGTACCGACGCACAGCGACGCAGCGCAGCCCGATGGGATTCCCGATCGCATTCCTGTGACGCTGCTATCCGAGAATGGGAGCGTGCGCTTTGAGCAAGATACCGCTGGAAATACCGTCCTCGGTTCCGCCAAAGCGACACGCATCCAAGCTAAGCAAGACGTCTTCAATCTGCGACTCATTGCGCAGCATTTGCGCAATTCCGACGTGTCTTTAGTGCGCGCGGGCGGCGATATTGTGTATAGCAATTTGCGTACGCCGGAAGGCGCCTTGCAGCTTTCGTCCGCTGGCGTGGTGCTCGATGGCCCAGGAGAGCTAAGCCTAATCGCGGGCGGAGACGTTGATTTTCAAACCGCGGTTGGCGTTGAAACACGAGGCAATCAAGTAAACGCGGCGCTGCCTGAGCAAGGCGCCACGGTTGCAATCATCGCGGGTCTCGCGGGTACCGAGCCAAATTTCGAGGCCTTCGCCGCACGATATCTAGCCAGTTTGGCGACAGTTCCAGGCAAACGATCGCTTGCAAGCGAAGCGGATGCGCTAGAGGGCTTTCTGGAATCACGGTCGGTCAGCGCCGCCCTCCAAATTCGCAACGCTCCTTCCGAAAATTCAGCCGCGTCGGACGCACGGTTTACTCAGGCGCTCTCAAATTTCAATCTGCTTACCGATGTACAAAAGCAACCCTATCTTCGCGGCATCTTCTTTGACCTGCTGCGCGATTCCGGGCGCGAGGCGGCCAATTCCGGCAGCGCCGATTTTTCGGTTGGTTATTCCGCGATCGCGACCCTGTTCCCACCCGCAGCTTTCGATGGTGACATCAACCTAGTATTTAGCAAAATTAAGACCCTCGATGGCGGCGACATTCATCTGCTCGCGCCCGGCGGCGACATCAACGCTGGCCTTGCGACTCCGCCGACCGGGCTTGGTCAACGCGGCCCGGCCGATCTCGGCATCGTCATACAAGCCGTGGGCGATCTGTTTACGTTTAGCGCTGGCGACCTTCTTATTAACGAATCGCGTGCGTTCGTTGGTGACGGCGGCGATATTTTGATGTGGGCTTCCGACGGCAACATCGACGCAGGGCGAGGCGCGAAGACGGCGGTCTCCGCCCCGCCTCCGATTTTGACAATCAACGAACAGGGTCAAGTCAACGTGACCTTTCCAGCGGCGTTAACGGGTAGCGGCATCCGTGCTTTCGTAACCACCCCCGGAAAACGCCCGGGCTCTGTCGATTTATTCGCACCACGCGGTGTCGTTGACGCCGGTGACGCTGGAATCGGCTCGGCCGGAAACATTACCATCGCCGCCACCGCCGTGCTCGGCGCCGATAACATTTCCGTCGGTGGTACCTCCACCGGCGTACCCAGCGCCGCCGTATCGGTGCCCGTCGGCCTAGCCAGCACCAGCGCAGCGGCCAGCAGCGCAACCAAATCCGCAACGAGCGGCGCGTCGTCGTCTGTCGGCAACTCGGACGGTAATTCGATCACTAAAGACTTGGCATCTTCGCTTGCTTCGCTCATCAGCGTGCAAGTCATCGGGTTTGGGGAGTGATCGTGCTACCACGCATGCGTAAATCGTTCATCGTGATCGGGTTGTGCGGCTTGGCTTTCGCGCCCAGTTTATTTGCCGCGGCAACGGCACCCGCACCGGAAACGCCCAATGCCGGCGAAACCCTGGTCGACACCTTCGACATTTGGGAATTTCAAGTCGAGGGCAACACGAAGCTCCCGGCGATCGACATCGAGCGCGCCGTTTATGGGTATCTCGGCGAGAAAAAAACCATTGACGATGTCACGGCGGCTCAGCAACAACTCGAGACGCTATATCAGGCGCGCGGTTATGGCAGTGTGTTGGTCGACATCCCAGAACAGGATGTGGTCGGCGGTATCGTCAAGCTCAAAGTAACCGAAGGGAAAGTGTCACGCCTGCGGGTAACCGGCTCACGGTACTTTTCGCTTGGACGCATTAAATCCAAAGTGCCCTCGCTCGCCCCCGGCCAGGTGCCGGATTTGCCGCAGGTACAGCAGGAAATCACGCGCCTCGCCGGCATGTCGAGTGATCGCACGATAACTCCCGTCTTACGGCCAGGGCGCACGCCGGGCAAGCTTGAAGTGGAACTAAAAGTCAAAGACGAATTACCTTTGCACGGCAACCTGGAACTGAACGATCGCTTTAGTGCCGATACCACGCGCCTGCGGTTGAGCGCCGGCTTACGTTACGACAATCTTTGGCAGCGCGAACACAGTATCGGCGCGTCGTATCAGGTGTCACCGCAAGATCCGAGCGAAGTCGAAGTATTCGTCGCCAATTACCTGTGGCGTTTCGAAGATTCCGATCGCGTACTTGCGCTCTATGGCGTTAAATCCAATACCGATGTCGCGACGATCGGCACGTTGGGTGTGTTGGGCTCCGGCACCATTGCCGGCGCACGCTATACCATCCCGCTGCGCACGCTTGGGCGTTACGTGCAGTCGGTGACGCTCGGCGCCGATTACAAAGATTTCGACGAAGAAATTGGTTTTCAGGATTTCGATTCGATCGCCACACCGATTTCTTACTTGATGTTCGGCGCGAGCTATCGCGGAACTTGGTTTCGCGATGCCGCCATTAGTAATTTTAACCTCGGCGTTAACTTAGCCCCGCGCGGCTTCGGCAACACGCAGCGCGAATTCGAGCGCAAGCGCTTTAAAGCCCATCCAGACTTTATTTATTTGAAACTTACGCTCGACCACGCGCAGCCGCTGTGGCGGGAGTTTTCGCTGTTCGGCCGGCTTGAACTCCAAGCGGCCGATTCACCGCTCGTCAACAATGAATCGTATTCCGCCGGCGGTGCCGATAGCGCGCGCGGCTATATCGAATCCGAAGCCTTGGGCGATGACGCCTTAGCGGGCTCGTTCGAACTACGCTCGCCTAACTTAAAACCTTCGAATTGGGACTGGGCGAACAATTTTCAACTGCTCACGTTTACCGATTTAGTCCTACTAAATACCAAGAGCCCGCTGCCTGGGACTGATCCAAGCACTTTCTTGTTGAGCGCAGGACTTGGCGCCCGGTTGGCTGCGTTGGACGGGATCCAAGCGACGGTATTCTGGGCGTATCCGTTACGTGATGGTGACCGCACCGACGCGGGCGAAGAGCGCTTGCACTTTACAGTGGGCTACGAGTTTTAAGGAAGCGGCAAATCACTCGAGTGGTGTCGGCGATTGTCACCATCCTGTCACACCCTTGCAATAATCCGCTGGCCTAATCGCTGTGCCTCACCCAAGGTCACGGAACAATCATTCATGCTGCAGAGATTCACGCTCGCCGTGCTCGTGCTGTGCGCGGCGGCATCGGACGTTTACGCTTGGTGGAACCCGGAGTGGACCGCGCGCAAAACCATTGCGATCGATACTTCCGCGAGTGGACTCAATTTAGCGACGCCGACCACCGACGTGCCGGTACTATTACGCCTGCATTCCGGAATCTTTCCGCAATTTTTAAACGTTAAAGACGGCGGCGCCGACTTTCGGCTGATCGCAGCCGACGATCAGACGCCTCTCAAATACCACGTCGAAAAATTTGACGCGGCGGCCCAAATCGCGCTCGTGTGGGTGAAAGTGCCGACGCTCGCGCCGCAATCCAAGGACAATAAGCTTTTTTTGTACTTCGGAAATGCGGCCGCGCCCAAGGCGGATGACGCCGGTGGTAGTTTCGATGTCGATACTGCGGCGGCCTTCCATTTTGCGGACCCGAGTGGACTCGCGGTCGATGCCACTGCGTACGCAACACAAGCAACCGGCCAAACGATTAACAATCCCGCTTCGCTCATCGGTAACGGCGCGACGCTCGCCGGCACCGACGCACTTCAAATCCAAGACGCGCCGCATCTGCGGCTCATGCCTGACAAGGGCTGGGGCGTGAGCGTATGGGTCAAATTGGATGCACTGCCCACCGCGCCTGCATATCTGCTCGATCGTAGCGACGGCACCCAGCGCTTGAGTGTCATCGTGAATAACACGGAACTTTTAGCCAAACTCGGTGATATGGAAGTCCGCCATCCCGCGCCGCTCGTCGCGGGGCAATGGTTGCACGTCGCGGTGACAATCGTCAGCGGGCAGCTTGAGTTATTCGTCAATGGCGTGTCAGCGGGGAAGGCGCCGGTCGATGTCACCGAAATGGGCGGCGCGATCAGCATTGGAGGCGGCGTCGGCGGTGAAGGATTACTCGCCGCGAACATCGACGAACTACGCTTTTATTCGAGCGCGCGCTCATCGGATTTCTTTTTGTCGCTCACCGCCCTCGACGGCGAACGCAACGATGCCTTGATTAGTTACGGCGCCGATGAGAACACGGAGACCGCAGATGGCGGTGCGGAAGCGGAAACGCAAAGCCATTTCGGCATCATCATTCAGAATGTTTTCGGGCGCAAAGAAGCAATCGTCGAGCAGCTCGTGATCGGCGTCTGTATCGTGATGGCCGCGATCGCCATCCTCGTTATGTTCTTGAAGGCGGTGTATCTGTCGCGCTGCCGGCGCGCCACCGATAAGTTTCTAGGCGCGTATCGCACCCAGACCGCGGGCGAGGACATCGGCGCGCTCACCGGCGCGCAGAAATCGTTGGGCGACTCGCCGCTTTTCAAAGTTTATATTCAGGGCTTGGATGAGGTGCGTAGCCGTTTATCTCCGAGCGTCGGGGCGGCAAGCGCCGGCTTGGAAGAAAAGTCTCTCAACGCCATCAAAGCGACGCTCGACGCCACCATGGTTCGCGAGCATCAACGCCTGAACGGTTTGCTCGTGTTACTAACGATCGCGATCTCCGGTGGTCCATTTATCGGCCTACTTGGGACGGTGGTCGGCGTCATGGTGACGTTCGCGGCGATCGCGGCCACCGGCGACGTCAACATCGCAGCGATTGCGCCCGGCATGGCGGCCGCGCTATTGGCTACCGTGGCCGGACTTGGTGTCGCCATCCCGGCACTCTTTGGTTACAACTATTTGGGCGCGAAGGCGAAAGAACTCGTCGCCGACATGCACGTGTTCGCCGATGAATTCATCGCGCGCTTAAACGAAGTTCACGGCGTTTAGCGGGACTCACCATGGCCGCCGAAGTCAAAGGTGACAGCGAACCCTACGACGACATCAACATCACACCGATGGTCGACCTGACCTTTGTGCTGTTGATTATTTTCATCATCATGACCACGGCTTCGGTGCAAGGCATCCAAGTCAATCTGCCGCAAGCGAGCAACGCGCCGTCGCTAGCGGAGCCGAAAACCAAGGCGGTCACCATTACCGCCGAGGGCAACATCTTTCTAGACACCTATCCGGTGACCCTGCAAGAACTCGAGTCGCGTTTGGCGTCATTGTATGCGGCTGATCCGGAACTACCGGTGGTTGTCAAGGGCGATGCCACTGTGCAGTATCAGCTGGTGATGGACGTACTCGATTTAGTCGGTCGCGTTGGCGTCACCCAGATCGGGCTGGTGACGCAGAAGCTTGTGAAGTAACCGGATTCGCCGCGCCATGGATTCGCAAGAAGAGTCGTTCTGGCGCAAGCAAGGGCCACTTATTGGCGGGGTTGGGCTGTTGGTTTTGTTTGCCATCGGTGGTTACTTCGCGGTGCGCGGACTGGGCGGTGGCACGCCGCCCGAGCCGCCCAAAATTCAAGAAATATCACTGGTGCAACCGCCGCCGCCGCCCCCACCTCCGCCGAAACTCGAAGAGCCGCCTCCCCCGGAAGAGCAAGTGAATATCCCCGAACCCGAGCCAGAACCGGTACCGGAGGAAGCCGCCAGCGATGAGCCTCCGCCGGGTGAGGATTTGGGGCTCGATGCGGAAGGTGTCGCCGGTGCCGATGGTTTTGGTCTGCGTGCAAAAAAAGGGGGCCGAGGTTTGATCGGTGGCGGCGATCGCAATCGTTGGTACGCCGGTATCATTCAACGCGATCTGCAGAATCTACTCGCCAATAACGATGACGCACGCGGCGCCAAGTACGCGGTAGTGGTTAAGTTATGGATCGATTCTTCAGGCCGCATCGAACG
Source organism: uncultured Klebsiella sp. (assembly GCA_964555355.1). Taxonomy (GTDB): domain Bacteria; phylum Pseudomonadota; class Gammaproteobacteria; genus CAIKBL01. Next base: position 147,789 of record CAZKRY010000006.1, on the reverse strand, counting down.
GTTTGAATTGAGCGATTCCACCGGCAACGTCGCGAGCGATTCGGCACTGCGCGAAACATTGTCTGGCCTTCAACTCAGCGACTCCCCACCGGACGACATGCCTCAGCCGGTCAAGCTCCGAGTTGTCGCGCGCTGAGAAGAATCAAAATAACTCATTGGTACTTTCGTGAATAACCTGTCCAACACACTTGCTGGGATAACGCTCGGAATACTGAGCGGGCTTGCGGCGCCGTCGGCTTTCGCCAACGAACGCGAAGAACTTTTGACACTTAAAGCCACCGTGCTCAATCTCGTCGATGCGTTAGTCGAGCAGGGCGTGCTCAATAAAGATGCGGCGGCGGCGCTCGTCAAAAAAGCGGAACAAGATGCCAAGGCGGCCGTGGCGAGCACGCCGGCACCGGCCGAGCCCTCCCCTGGCAAGCATGTCGTGCGCGTACCGTACGTGCCGGAATTCGTGAAGAAGGAGATCCGCGAACAAGTACGCTCCGAGCTACGCCAGGACGTATTGGCGGATGTTTCGCAAAAAGCCAAACAGGAACGCTGGGGCACGCCGGACGCACTGCCATCCTGGATCAGCAAGATAAAACTGAGCGGTGACGTGCGTGTACGTCACCAACTCGATCGTTACGGCAACGAAAATCCGCAGACGCTAAGCGCGGATAATCTGTACCTCGATATTTTGTCGATCAATGACGCCGGGGGCATTACCGACGCCGGGACCGATGCGTTTTTGAATACCTCGGACAACACCAACCGTTGGCGCGCGCGGGCGCGCTTCGGACTGAGCGCCAAGCTCGACGAACGGTGGTTGTTTGATGCGCGCCTTGCCACCGGCAATGAAGCCAATCCCATCTCGACCAATGTGACCTTGGGCGATACCGGCCGTCGCCTTGATATCCAATTAGACCGCGCGGCGCTGACTTATCATCGCGCCGCCGAGATCGGCCCCGATTGGTTAACGCTTACCTTCGGGCGTATGGCCAATCCTTTCTTTTCCACCGACTTAGTATGGGACGAAGATTTAAGCTTCGACGGCGCGGCGATGACACTCCGCCAACACGTGGGCGGGGGCGGACTGGAAGACCTAGGCGATCGCGCACGACACGTCGGGGTCACCGTCGGCCTCTTCCCGCTCGATCAAGTGGAGTTCTCGACCGAAGACAAATGGCTCGCGGGTGGACAGCTCTTGGGGACTTGGGAGTTCGACAATCAATCCGCCGTTACGCTCGGCGGCGCCGTTTATGACTACATTCACACAATCGGGCGACGCAACGAGCTTGGCAGCACGCTCGCCAACAGTACGGCGCCTGACTACCTCACCAAGGGTAATTTGCTCTTTAACATTGCCAACGATCCGAACCTGAACGGTGGGTTTAACGACCAACTCTTCGCGCTCGCGGCCGACTATCGTCTGCTTAACTTAACGAGTGAAATCGATCTCGCCTTCTTCGCGCCGTATCACTTCATTCTTACCGCCGACATTGTGAAGAACTTCGGCTACGACGAACGCGAGATCGAACGCCGCACCGGCGGCGTGACTTACCTTTATCCCATTAAAGAGCGCACCCTCGGCTGGCAATTGGAAATGAGCGCGGGTTGGGCCGAGATCACCAAATTCGGTGACTGGCAGGTAGCCGCGGGCTATCGCTATTTGCAACGCGACGCGGTGCTCGATGCCTTTACCAACTCGGATTTCCATTTAGGTGGCACCGATGCCAAGGGTTACCTCTTGAGCGCCCGCTATGGCATCGGTCGCGGCGTTTGGCTGCGCGCGAACTGGCTATCGGCGAATGAAATCGATGGCCCGCCGCTGGCGATCGATGTGTTGCAGGTGGATCTCAATGCAAAGTTCTAAAACAATCCGCACACTCGTCCTCGCGATTTCGGGTGTAATCCTCGCACCCTACGTGTTGGCTGATAATCCTCAACAAACCCAGCAAGCGCTCCAGCGCGCACAGGGTATGTTGAAGCAGATCGCCCAGCAAAAGGGCCAATTGGAAGCCGAACTCGCCAAAGTGCGGGCGGAACTCGCCGGTAAACAACGTAAACTCGCAAGCGCCGAGGCAACCGCTAAAGAGCAAACCGTGGCGTTGTCCGCGGCCGCGCGTGATCTTGCCGCCGCTGGCTCTCGCGCGTCTTCACTTGACCGTAATTTAAATCGTACGCAAACCCGGTTGGAACAAACGACGGCCAAACTGCGCGAAGTCGCGGGCCTCTACAAAGACACGCGTACCAAGCTTGCGGAGACCGAGGCCGCGCGCGCGGATCTCGAAGCGCATCTCGCGGTTGCCACCCGCGAACTCGCGGACGCCGAAAAAAAGAATCTCGCGCTCTTCGAAATCAATCAGGAACTTCTTGAGCGCTATGACAGCAAGACCGCCTGGGATGCGCTGCGGGAAGGCGAACCTTTCTCCGGCCTAAGTCGGGTGGCCCGTGAAAACGCGGCGCAAGACGTTACAGATCGAATGTATGAGCAACTGCGCGACGTGAACGTTGAAGCGGCGGAGAACTAAAGCGCTGACAACTGTCACACAGAATTCACATACCGGCCTCAGACTTTAAAGGACCGATAAGATGGGTGTTACACCAATGAGCGAGTCACTGCATCTCCCGCCCTCGCAGACACAATTCGCGGACCACGACGCGGCCTATAGCGAAATTGTCGATAACAGCAAGCGCAGCGTATCGATTCGCATCAACACCTCGGATTACGGCCGCATTAAAGCGATTGGACGACGCCTGAAGGTGCGCGAATCAGATGTCTTTCGCTTTTTGCTGAAAATTGGTTTGCGCGAAACAACTGCCTTAAGTCAAACCAAACCGAGCTTCGAGCAACTATTGAAGATGTTCGCAAGCCATGCCGCCGATCTCGTGAGCCACTTCAATCTGAGTGGTCGACGACTGGAACAGCTTCTACAAGCGGGCGACGAAGGCAGTGCGCCCGTCATCGCCGAACAAGATATTGAATTACTCGCGGCATCCATTTTGCCGGAGCGCTATCTCGCGATGCGCTTGCACGAACTGACCGGTGCGGACGTACCCCCCGCGGCGGCGCAGAAGTTTTTGCAAACCTATTTGGAGGCTAAATACCTGCCCACTTGCCCGGCCGCACAAGCCGAACATTGAACGAGCGCGAGCAAGCTTTCGCAACTAGGAGTGAGCGCGATGAGCGACTTGCCTAGCCTGTATCAAGTCATGCGCGAGACACGCGCGATCCGAAATTTCCGGCCCGAACCGGTCCCGCTGCCACTCATCGAAAATATCCTTGAACACGCGGTGGGCGCGCCGAGCGTGCGTAACCATCAGCCTTGGCGCTTTTTGCTGCTCGTTGAACCATCGTCAAAGCGCTTTTTCGGCGATCGGTATTTGATCGCGATGCGCCGCCGTTTTGCGCGTTCGCGCGCCGCTCACCGCGCGACGAAGCCCGGCATCGCCGAGGCCATGCTGCAACTGGCCGAATGTATGCACCAAGTACCGCTCATTTTGTTGGTCTGCGGTCGCCGTGAATGGCCGTTTGGACTTGCCACCGCGCAACGTATCGGCAAACAACCCGTGTCCCCGAGTTCGGTGTTTCCGTGCATCCAAAACATTCTGCTCGCGTGCCGCGCAGAGGGGCTCGGCGCCTGCCTAACCACCATGCACGAGGCATTTGAGGAAGAACTCTGCCACTACTTCGATATTCCGGACGAATTTGGCGTCGCCGCAGCGCTGCCAATCGGCTACCCAGACGAACCGTTCGGGAAGGTTAAGCGAACACCCGCGCGGCGCTTAACGTTTGTGGAGCGTTGGGGCCGCGCGACCTAAAGTCTTAGGTAATCCCTAACTTCAGTGCGCGGCCAGCGCATTCGATCTCGATTAGTTTGCGTGAATCGCCTGCACGAGTTCCCGCCAACGCGAAAAGTTCCCATCGCCGCCCATCGTCATGTAAAGCGATACGCGATCGAGCAGACCGGTATAGCGTTCGCGGAGCAATCGCCCAATTTCAGTTGGCTTACCAATAATCGCAACTTCTTCCAGCAAACGATCCGGAACTGCCTTTGCCATGTCGGCCATGCGGCCTTCGCGCATTAAGTAGCCGAGCTGCTTACCAAGTTCGTTGAATCCCAAGTACTCGAGCACCGCGGCGTAACTTGGCGTTGAGCCGTAGAACGAAACTTGGCCGCGCACGGTTTGCATCATCGCATCCATCTCGGCTTGTGTTTCACCCGTGATAACAAACACCGGCGAATACAACACGAGATCAGCCACACTCAGATTGCGCGTTTTAGCGCCTTCATCGAGTGCCGGACGGACGACATCGCGCAGATAACCTGCGGTATGCATCGGGTGTACGTGAAAGCCATCCGCCACCTCGCCGGCCGCGCGACACATGCGCGGATTGACCCCCGCGAGATAGATCGGGATGTGGGGGTGGTCGATTGGACCGGGTTCAAAAAACGGGTTGATGAGCTTGAACTGATAGAACTGTCCCTGATAGTTAGGCTTGGTGCGGTTTTGAAACGTATCCCAAATCGCGCGCACGCACCGAATGTAATCCGTCACGCGGGCCGCCGGATGCTCAAACGCGGCCGAGAAGCGTCGTTCGACATGCGCACGAACCTGCGTGCCTAGGCCTAAGTGAAATCGTCCATGCGAATAACGTTGCAAATCCCACGCCGTTTGCGCCATCGCAAACGGCGTGCGCGCGAAAGCGACCGCGATATTTGTGCCGAGCTCGAGCCGCGAGGTTGCTTGCGCCGCATATGCCAGCGGGAAGAACGCGTCATTGGCGGCTTCGAAAGTCCACACGCCATCGAAGCCCAAGGCCTCGAGTTCCTGCGCGCGCGCGTTGACTTGCGCCGGCATCGCGGCCGGCATTAAACAATCGATTTTCATAGTGCTCCTATTTGTTAGCGATCAATGATCTGGCGTTATGCCGTAGGCGCTTCCATTCCACCCTCACCCTGCCCTCTCCCGCTAGCGGGAGAGGGTTAAAAATTTTGCCGCTCCCACCGAGAGAAAGTTACCGGGTTCGCCTCTCCCACCGGGAGAGAGTTCACGAATTCGCCTCTCCCGCTGGGAGAGGCCGGCGCGAAGCGCCGGGTGAGGGGCAGCGCCTCAACCCGCAACGCACAAAGGCGCCGCCGCTAACTTCTCTTGTCAAAGCGACGCGCTTTCAAAATGCCTCCGCCGCCAGTGCCATTAAGTTCTCCGCGCCCGCCTCCACGCGAGTACGATGCACCGCCGTTTCCGGCAGGACATGCGAAAAGAAAAATCGCGCGGTGATGAGTTTGTGCTGATAAAAATCGGAACCGTCCGTCGCGCTTGCCAAGGCGCGCCGGGCGGCGGTGGCAATCTGCAACCACATCGCTCCCATGGCGACCAACGCCATCAGGCTCAAATACGGCATCGAGGCCGCACCGGCATTATCGGGTTTCATCAACGCGTTGCGCATCAGCCACTGGGTCGCTGCTTGGAGATCATCCAATCCGCGCTGCAACGCGCTCGCGAACGTTGCGAGCGCCGGATCGGCGGTTGAAGCTTCGATCAGTTTACCTACCTGCGCGCTGAATAAGCGCAGCGCCCGACCGCCGTGCGCGGCCAACTTACGGCCGACCAAATCGAGCGCCTGCACCCCATTTGTTCCTTCATAAATCATCGCAATGCGCGCATCGCGCACAAACTGCTCCATGCCCCATTCACGCACATAACCGTGCCCGCCAAAGCACTGCTGCGCGTTGGTGGCATTGACATACCCTTGCTCGGTGAAATACGCCTTGATCACAGGGGTGAGCAGTCCAATCAGGTCGTCGGCTTGCTGACGCGCTTCGGCGCTTTCCGCGACCTGCGCCAAATCGACTTGCAATGCACCCCACAACGCGAGCGCGCGGGCACCTTCGTTAAAGGCTTTTGCACTCATCAGCATGCGCCGCACATCTGGATGCACGATGATCGGATCGGCCTTGCCGGCGGCATTTTTTGGGCCACTCAGCGCGCGCCCTTGGAGCCTGTCGCGGGCATAGGCAACGGCGTTTTGGTACGCCACTTCCGAGATCGCGAGTCCTTGCAGACCAACGCCGAGGCGCGCGGCGTTCATCATGATGAACATTGCGCGCATGCCTTTTTCTTTCTCGCCGATTAAATAACCCGTCGCACCGTCGTAATTCATGACGCAGGTGGCGTTACCGTGGATGCCCATTTTCTCTTCGATCGCGCCGCAGCTCACCGCATTGCGTGCGCCGAGCGAACCATCGTCATTGACTAAAAACTTCGGCACGATGAAAAGCGAAATTCCTTTGATGCTGTCCGGCGAATCGGTAGCTTTGGCCAGCACCAGGTGCACGATGTTTTCGCTTAAATCATGCTCGCCGGCCGAGATAAAAATCTTGGTACCGGTAATCCGATAAGTGCCGTCGGCTTGTAACTCCGCCTTGGTGCGGAGGAGGCCCAAGTCAGTGCCGCAGTGCGGCTCGGTCAAATTCATTGTGCCGGTCCAAGCGCCCGCCACCATTGGCGGCAGGTACTGCGCCTTTTGCGCATCCGAACCAACCGCCGTGATGGCCGCAATGGCGCCAAGCGTGAGGCCGGGGTACATCGTGAAGGCCATGTTGGCCGCAATCATGTACTCTTCCAGCGCGGTTGAAATTGCATGCGGTAAACCTTGCCCACCGTACGCCGGATCGCACGCCAACGCGCCCCAACCTCCTGCCACATACTGTTCGTACGCAGATTTGAAACCCGGAGGCGTAGTCACTCGGCCGTCAGCATGGCGCGTGCACCCAACTTCGTCCCCTGAAAGATTCAATGGCTGAATGACCTCCTCCGTGAACTTGGCCCCTTCACTCAAAATCGCCGTCATCAGATCCGCATCCGCCTCACGGAATCCTGGCAGCGCCGAGTACTGAGCGATATTCAACACATCATTCAACACAAAAAGTGTGTCGCGCACGGGTGCTTTGTAACTTGGCATTGGACCTCTCCTTGCGGATTGTTTCGCCGACTGCGGCATTATGCGCGCCAGCCTCAAGACGCGCCAAACTTTACGCGTAAGCGCGGCGCGGCGCTGTCAAGCGCCTCCTGTGTTTTTTTGTCACAGCGTGTGCCGATGCCGCTCCCGCTCTTGGCACCTCGCGAGACGCCTCTTAGAATCGGCCTCAACAGTAAATGTGCCGGTTCGCGACCATGACCATCAAAGCTCGCTTCGCAGTCACGCTAGGGCCTTCGCGCGAGGGCGTTGTCTGGTCGACCACGTATACCGGTGTTCGCCAACGTTTAATCGAAACTGGTATCGTCACCCCTCAGCAGTTTCCGCGGCACACTAAAGCGCGTTCATCGAGTAACGGTGCGCATCCAGAATCCGGCCGCTGGTATCTGTGGCAAGAGCATCCGGTGGATGATGTCTGGTCGGTCACTTATTACACTGACGGCATCTTCGACGATTTGGATTTGGATGAGTTGCGTCAACTGCAGCGTCATCTTCTCAACGACTTACAGATCACGCCGGAAACCATCGGCACGATCGTGCAACACTGGCGCCGCCGCATCGCCGACGGCACCTCCACCGGCAAGACCGCTTAACAACGTTACCGCTCCACGCAACCGCACGTCACACCGTGCGCGAACGCCAACAACTCACCGCCGAACTGCGCGTTGCGCCTGGGAGCCGCGCGCATGCGCCACAACTGCTCGCTGCGGCGAGCGGACTGTCTGTGACACGTGTGAAAGACGCCATGCAAAAAGGCGCCGTGTGGCTCACCACCGGGCAACGGAAACCTCGACGGTTGCGCCAGGTCACATATCCGCTGCAACCCGGCGATCACCTCGCGCTCTATTACGACAGCGATGTCTTGAGTCGCGTGCCGCCGCGTGCCGTGCTGCTTGCGGATTTTCGGCGATACAGCGTGTGGAACAAACCCGTCGGTTTATTGGTGGAAGGATCGCGTTACGGCGACCACGCCACGCTCGCCATGCAGGTGAGCGAGCATTTCGCGGGGCGGCGCGCAGTTCATCTCGTTCATCGACTTGACCTCGAAGCCCAAGGCATTGTCGTCATCGCGCACGGTTCCCAGGCGACAGCAATGCTGTCCGCGTTGTGGCGTGAGCGTCAAGTCGACAAACGCTATCTCGTGTCAGTGCGCGGCAGGTTAGGCGACGTTGGCGCGCGCGGCGTGTTCGATTCACCGCTGGATGGAAAAGCCTCGCGCACCGAATACGCCGTCCTGCAGTACGACGCCTTGTACGATGTCAGTGAGCTTGAGATAACGATGTGGAGCGGACGTTACCACCAGATCCGTCGGCATTGCGCGCAAGCTGGCCATCCGGTCATGGGTGATCCTAAGTACGGTACGCGGAATAGCGATCCGCGCGGCTTACAGCTTGCCGCGGTACGGGTGTGCTTTACCGATCCGTGGACGCACGAGGGGATCGATATTTCGCTTCCGGCTAAGGCAGCGGAAATACCTGTGGCCCGGACGTCGTAAACAGGAGCAAGCCTTTCTCGATTGCGAGGGCGTCCGCCGCGAGCTGACGATCCTCGCGGATGGCGACCGTAAATTCGAATGCGGGGTTTGCGCGCGCCACCGCGCCGCCTGTACCGGTCAATGCGAGGCCTCCGCCCGGAAGCTCGACACCGGACGTCAGCGATTGATCCGTGTGCGTGACTAGCTCTACCCACGTCTCACCGTTGTCTTGTGAACGCAACGCATGACCGGCCATCCCCCACACGATGAGGCTGCCGTCGGCGAGCGCTCGTCCACCCCAAACCGAACCTTCGTACGGCAAGTTGATCAGTCGCCATGAATCGCCGTGATCGTCCGACACAAACACGCCGCCAATCTCCGCCGCGATAAGCAGACGACCCGCATTGCCCGCGAAAATCCCATTGAGATGACGTTCGCCGTCCTCCCCATCGCTGACGTAGAACTGCGACCAGCGCTTACCGCCGTCCACGGTTCTGATCGCATACCCAAACGGGCCTACCGCGAGACCGCGCTCGGCATCGGAGAAGTGCACGGAGAATAAGCTATCGGCACCATCGACATTGCCATACTGGACCGTCCAGGTGTCCCCGCCATCCAAGGTCGCCAACACCTGACCACCGTGTCCCACCGCCCAGCCGCGACGGTCATCAATAAAAAACACATCGGTCAGCGTGGTTCGCGTGGGAACCTCGCGCGCTTGGCGCCAACGCTCGCCCTGATCATCCGACAACAACACATGTCCGTATTCACCAACCGCAACGATACGGGCGCCAACCTGTACGGCGCTTAGTAGTAACCCATGTGCGGCGAGCGGCGCGAGACGCGCCGAATGCTCATCGGCAACGCAGGCCGCGCTCACGGCGATTAACCACATACTCCACAAATAGACGAACACCTTCATCGTCCTAATGCGCCAGGAATGGCCGGCGCACCGGCCGTGTTCGCGGAATAAGGGTATCGAGTACCACCGCCAGTGCCGGTAACAGCGTGATCGCCATGACCATATTGATCATGAACATGAATGCGAGCAGCAGCCCCATGTCGGCTTGAAACTTCAATTCCGAGAACGCCCACGTGGCAACCCCAATCGACAGCGTGATGGCCGTGAAGATTGTCGCGTTACCCGTTTCGCGCAATGTGCGCTTGAAGGCGGTCACGATTTCGTGTCCTTCCGCCAAGTAGATTTGCAGGCGGTTGTAAATATAAAACGCGTAGTCGACGCCGATACCGACCGCCAAAACCATCACCGGCAACGTCGCGACCGTGAGGCCGATATCCAATTCTTTCATGAACCAATAGCCGAGGAAGGTGGCGACCGTCAGCGGCACACAGCAGGCGACGGTCGCGCGCCAGTCGCGATAAGTGATAAAAACCAGCGCAATGATGGTGGCATAGACGTACAACATCATCGGTAATTCGGTCGCTTCCAATACTTCATTGGTCGCCGCTTGCACGCCGACGTTACCCGACGCGAGTCGGGATTTTACCGTCTCATAAGGAAACTTTTCTCGATACGCCTTGGCCGCCGCGACCACGGCTTTAATGGTGGTCGCTTTGTGATCCGCCAAGTACACATTGATTGGAAGCACCGTGCACAGCGGATCGTAAAGACCCGATCCTTCACCAGCCAAACCGATAAAGCTCGCCATCGAGCGATTATCGCGTGGCAATGCCAACCACTTCGGATTCCCTTCGTTAAAGCCAGATGAACCTAGTTTTACGAGCGAAGGGAGCGCCGCGACGCTAATGACGCCCGGTACGTTTTGCATCCACCAGCTGTACTCATCGAGGTATGTCATTCGCTTGAAGTCATAGCAGCCTTCTTGCGGGATCTCATTGACGATGGTGAAGACATCGAGACCTAAGCTAAATTTCTCAACGATGGCCACGGCGTCGCGGTTGTAGCGCGCCGACTCGCGAAGTTCCGGCGCACCGGGTTTCAAGTACCCGATATGCCGCGCGAGCGACTCCCAATAAGCAACGCCAAATATCACGGCGCCAAGCCCCACCAGCGCGAAGGCCCAACGCCGCTCGGCCGCGTGATCGAATACCCGCATCCAGTGTTCTCGCCGTTCGCGTAGGTGGGTAATGCGCGCGACGTAGTCCGCGCCTAATCGAAAATACGAAGCAACTACCGGCAACATGATTAAGTTGGTCACGATCTTGTATGCAACGCCGATCGAGGCGGTGATCGACAGCTCGCGGATCATCGGGATGGGGATGAGATAAAGCGTCGCGAAACCTACCAACGCGGTGACCAATGCCATCGTGCCCGGAATGAGTAACCCGCTGAAACTCGCCCTCGCCGACTCAAAAGTGGATTTACCGGCGCACACGCCTTGCGAAATGTAATTCACTTGCTGTACGCCATGCGAAACACCGATCGCAAACACCAAAAACGGCACCAAGATCGCGAGCGGATCGAGTCCGTAGCCCAGGAGTTGCAACGTGCCGAACTGCCACACCAGTGACGCCAACGAACACAACAAGGCCGTAAACGTGAAGGCGAAGGAGCGACAATAAATAAAAACCGCGAGCGCGGTCAGGCCAAAAGCCAGCGCGAAAAATTTGATGACCGACTTGGCGCCTTCGGCGATATCCGAGATTTGCTTGGCAAAACCGATGATCTGCACTTCGACAGCATCGTTCTCAAACTTTCCGCGAATCTGCGCTTCAATCTGTTTGCCGAGCGCAATGTAATCAGTACGCTCCTTGGTGCGCGGGTTGTAATCGAGCAGATCGGCCACCACCATGGCGCCCGAATAGTCATTCGCGACAAGGCTGCCGACGTAACCGCCAACGACGACGTTTTCGCGGATTTGCGCGATATTGGCGTCATTCAATTTCTCGGGTGTGATATCGCCGCCGATGACATCGCGCGACGAAAATCCTTCTTCGGTAATGAGCAACACACGGGTGTTGGGGGTCCAGATCGACGACACCGTATTACGGTCGACCCCCGGCATGTACATGACGGCATGCGTAATATCGGCGAGATTTTTCAGAAAACTCGCATTCCACATATCGCCTTGCTTGGAATGCAGCACGACAATCAACCGGTTGGCACCGAATAACATCTCGCGATACTGAAAGAACGTATCGGTGTATTCGTGCCCGGTGGGCAGCTGTTTGTCGAAACCGGCATCCATATGCAGTTTCGACGCGCAGTAACCCATCGCGAGTGTGAACGCGGCAAGCACGCCAAGCACGAGCGCGCGATGCGCGAAGATGCGCGCTTCTAGCCAGCGAACGATTTGCGTCAGCATGTGTTTAGGAAGTTATTTCCGTGCCCGCGGAGGCATCAAAACTGCTTCTCTCGACGAGGTGATTATCGTCTTCCCCCTCTCCCGGAGGGAGAAGTACGAGCAACACGGGTCGCTTTCGGTAGCCGCTTGTCGCTCAAAATGCGAATGACGCGCTGGCGCCCAAGAAATCCCGATCGCGAATGATGTTAGATAACCCTCCTCCAAAATAATTGGTGTACCCGATTTGGCCTTTCCACACGCTGTTTAAATCGAAGTTGAGGCCAAAAAAGACCGCCTTTCTACCTTCGACGAACGGCAGGGTATTGGGCGAGGTTCCGGAGAAGTCATGAAAGAAATCGAGCTGCGGCGTAACGTTAAATCCAAATAGTGCATCGGGATAGGTCAATGCGATTTCAACGACATACCCCGCCGAAGTTTTTGACGGCGTTGCGTAACTCGGGAAGATCAGATACGGCACGCTCGAGGGATCAAGATTCGGATAATGCGCAACCGCGATTTCCCCTAGCGCATAGCCTTCTGCGGCGCCGAGCGTTCGCATGAGCCGGCCGACCATGCTGTTTATTTCTATGAAATAAAAGCCAGTTAAGTGCGCTTGCCATTTTTCTTCTTCGACAAAGCCGCGCGCATATCCCGCGCCGCATGCCTGGTCGAAACTCTTGCCTGCGCTGTCTCCAGCGGTCGGTGCCACTGCTCCCCCAGTCAGCGCGCAGGAGACAACGTCCATCAAACTGTTACCAAGTGCAGCCGAGCCCGGCGCCAAACCAACGCCTAGTACATCTAGCACACCTCCGTCGGCAGGTAACGGCACCGTTGGATCGATTGCGACAGAGTCTTCAGGCCGATACGAAAGCTCGGCGCCTACCGCGACCGGTCCGACTTTTGTGTTCCCCGATAAGCCAAAGAGTTCTTTATCTTCGCCGTACTCATTGAAATATCCGATCCCTAACAAATTGCCGGTAGCCGTGGGATTAAACAACAGCGATAAGTTGGGGTCGAATACAAACGAAGTAAACGGAAGCTTGTCGTGATAGTGCAGATAGTAAGCGCCGAACTCAGCATCGAACGCTTCCGGAATGTAGCGGAGCGCAAAACCATACTGACCGCCTTTTTCCGGGTCCTTATCGGTGCGCACTTTTGACACGACGTTCACACCAGGAGTAGCGGATTGCAATACACCATCGCCGCACGACGGATCGGTTGGGAAAAGTCCCACTCCTCCAGGCCCGGCGAGAGCGCACAAACCAAACGTAGTAGGCGCGAACGCATCCAATTGTCCTTTACCCGCCACATCTGCGCCCGAGAAAAAAGTTCCGACCGGGTCGAACCTGAAATCGTTCCAGATAAACTGATAGTAGCCTTCCAGGCTAAGGCCATCGGTGATCCCAAAATTGAAATAGACCATGGGCGCCGGGCGTAGTACTTCCTTGATTTGCGTACCCGGGGTGTGAAACCGCCGGATATCCAGCGCGTTGGTCGAATTGATGCCGCCAAGGATGAATATGTCTTCGCCCCAAGATACTACTTGGTTGCCTAGACGGATTTTTGCCGGTTGCGAAAAAAAATCGAAGTCTTTCGATATCCACAAATCGAGCGGCGTTAGATTTAGCTGCGCGACGTCTTTGGCTCGATCGCTAAGTTTGGTGAAATTGCCGTCGTCTATCGCATGGTCGTACAACCAGCTCACCCGACCCAAGAACTCCCATCCGTCGCCCCATTTAATGCCTAGTTCGTGCGTACCCTTTATCGCGCTCGACGTCACGTCCCATTGATCGAAATTTAGATTTCCGTTATCCCCGTTAAGCAAGTTGAAATCGGGGTTTGCATACAGCCTACCAAGCGGCGAACCGTGAATGTCGCCGCCGATTTCGGCGTCGATCGGGATGTTGCCTCCGTTATCGTTTCCGATAGTTGTCGCGTCGATATCGTCGGTACGAACTTGCACGCCGTAAGTCAAAGTCGTGTCGAAGTTCACGATTAAACCGTCGCCCATATCCCAGCGATAAGCCTGCGCGGCGGAAGTGGCGAGTAGCGTGCCGGCGGCGCCGAGCAACGTGAGTTTACGTGTATTCATGGAGTACTCCTTCGCGCTTAGCGGCTACCGACGCGGCGTAGTTCGTTGGCGTCGAATTTTTTCGGATCGATACGGCCTTCTTTGCCGGCCAGCCAATCAACCTTGCCTTCTTGTGGCATGTTGTCCGCCATATAGCGGCCAACGTTCAAGTCATAGCTGGTATAACCTTGGTAGACACAGGCACCGAGTTCCCAGGCGCTGTACGGATAGGACTCCATGACGCGCCAAATTTTGCCTTCGGCGTCATAGAGGTCGGCCTGCAGCATCGCCCACGTGTCTTCATCTAGATAGAAGTCGCGCTTCGGGAACAGGTGTCGCATACCGGCTTTGACGGTCGCTTCGATTTTCCAGACCCGGTGTAGTTCATAACGGATGAGATCTCGCTGCGGATAATCCGCGCCGAAAATCTCCTTGAACTTCTTCGTCGTATCGTTAAAGCGGAAGGTGTTGTATGGGACGATTAATTCCTGCTTGCCCACCAATTTGAAGTCGTAGCGATCCATGGCGCCGGAATACATCGGATATTGGTCGACCATCAGCAGGTTTTCGTAGCCCGGCACCGGATTGTCGTAAGCAAAGGTCGGCGAGCGGCGGACGCGGCGCTGCCCAGGGAAATACAGCCAGGCTTCGTTCGATTTGTTCAAGAAATAATGCAGCAGAATCAGCTCGCCAACGCGCGCGGCGGGCGCCACTACTTCGTTTAGCAGCTTGTATTCGATACCGCCGGATTCGGATAAGAGTTTTGCGTTCTCGTTACCAAACGGCGTCAGCGTCCATTGGTTTTGCACCAACGGTACGAAATCGCGCCCGGAAGGTTCGGAAAAAATCGTCGCATACGTTTCAACACGGCCGCCGCCACTCCACCGCAATTTGTGATTCCACACGGCTTCCGCACCGGACTGTGGAATCGGGAAAGGCACGCCGGCGGGGATGGCTTCCTGGATCGAATGGCCGTCGGCCGCCATTTGCGCGGATGTCGCGTTTTGTTTGGTTCGCTCGTAGACCGACTCCGGGAACGCGCAGTTACGATGCGTGGGGTACACATCCATGCGATACCCCTTGAGCTGATTGATCAGCGCCACTTGCCCGGCCGACAACTTGGCCTGATGTTCACCCACATTGGACGCGTCGATCGAGAACAACGGTTGGTCGGCCGCATAGGGGTCTGGACGCGGCTGCCCCACTGCCCACCCGGCGGGCGTCGCCATATCGCCACCGGTCCATTCCGGAATCGTGCCCTCGGCATTCGCGGCCTTCTCCGCACCCACCGGCGTGAGTTCGGCGCCTAACCTGGCGGCCTCTTCGGCCGACACCGCAGCCCACGCGTTGCCATGCGCAAGGAGCGCGGCAACGCCCGCAAGCGCGAATGCGCGACTCCAGGGTGTGAAACGATTTTTCATGCAAATCCCCTACTTAGACTGAAACGAAATTGGTTCAACGCGCTCAATGCGCCTGGTAATCAATGACAATTCCCTGGGCTGCCAGGTCCGCTAGCACCTGCGCGCGGACCTTCATGATGCTGGCGGGCCTTACGGCCCGGTATTTGTTTACTTCCGCGGTGGTATAGGGTTTGAAATTGGAAGGCAGATAGTTTGCGTTGTACTGCCCGAGCATCCAATTCAAGATTTCCGCCACTTCCATGTCGGAGAGCGGCGAGTATACGATGCCAGGTACCTGCGCCAAGAACTCCCGCCCGCGCGGCACTTTGATGAATTCGCCCGGGATCCGATGCAGCGTGGGCACGTCGTTGGCGGCACTGCCGGTGCCATCCGGCAGGTGACACCCGGCACAGTGCAAAAGGTAATTTTGCCGTGCGAAATCGGTGGCGAGCGCATTCGCGCCGCAGATTAGCCATAGCACCAAGAGCACCGTGCGCCGTTTAAGCGTGCCGTCTCGCATCAAAAGCGCCCGTCAAACGCCTTAGGCCGTCGGCCGCGCTTCCGCCACACCCAACGCAACCGCCACGGTGCAGTGATAAGCATTGGCTTTATTCCCCATGCACCAGTTGACATCGTTATGCACGCCCATGCGATAGGCCGGGCGCTCTCCCGCATTGTAATTACACATACAGCGACCGCAGGCGGTGACGCCGCAGCAGTCGTTATAGCTGATGAGATAGGCCTTGCCATCGTTCGGATTCTGACAGGTGCCCACCCAGGTCACTTTGGAAATTTCCGTACCCGCCGGACATTCCATGATCGAACCGCCACAACAGGTACATAAAAATCCGTCCAGCGCGCAATAGCGCCAGTATTCACAGCTCGTATCGCTATTGGGATCACCAGCAGCACCACCACCGTGCCCGCCGCCAGTGGCAGATTCGCCGCCATGCCCACCCGGCGCCGCTCTAGGCTGTCGATCAAACGGGAGGATCGGGAACAACATACTGGCGCCGATTAGTACTTTGCCGACTTTGAGCAGTGCGTTTCGCCGTGATGTCAGCTGCGCGACTTCGCGCGTTTTGCGTTCGAAGAAATCATCTAACCATTGCATCGTTCATTCCCTCACAAAGTCTGCGGCGCATTGCCGAGGTATTCCTGCACGGTCGCCACTCCAAGCTCTTTCGCGTTGAAGAGGCTTTCGATTTGCTCGCGTGAATTCACCAAGCCCTTGGCCCGCACTCGCCCGTGTTCATCTAACAGCACCGCGTACGGCAGGCGACTTACTTTGAAGGCGAGCCCGAGTTCGGTCGACAGCAGATACGGAAATATGTCCAGCTTGCTACTCGCGCGGAATTTATCCTGCGCGGCGCGATCGCCATCACTCGCAAGCACGATACGCAGCCAATTTTTCTCACCGGCCGCGGTCGACTTCAGAATAGGTAACAGCTTCTTGCAGACCGGACAGGTGGGCGATAGAAAAAAGAGCAACGTGCTGACCGTTGCCGCAACCCCCAGCTCGATCCGCTCGCCACCCAACGCGATCAAGTCGAAGATTGGCGCAGGCTGACCGACTTTGGGTCCGGCATCCATGGTAAGCGCGCCGACCGGCGCGATCCGCTCATACAAAATGCCGACTTGCCGCGCTAATGCGAACACCGCGGCGACGAGACCAAGTACCAACACGGCCAACACAATCACCGCCGCGGTTAGCGCTTCCACCATCATGAAAGCTTCAAACTCGCGACGCGCGGCGCGTTCGCGAGCAATTGATTACCTACCGTGTAGAGTCCGAACAGGAGCACGCTGCCGAGCACT
The DNA here is from genome assembly GCA_964555355.1 of uncultured Klebsiella sp. Taxonomy (GTDB): domain Bacteria; phylum Pseudomonadota; class Gammaproteobacteria; genus CAIKBL01. Next base: position 130,796 of record CAZKRY010000006.1, on the reverse strand, counting down.
ATTGTGCCGACATCAAGCACTGCCAGCGCGCGCGGCGCGCGCGGCAGCGTCGCCAATGCCAACAGCGCCACAAACAAACCATTACGCAGTACCAACCACCAGGAGAGAGCTTGGTCTCCGCTCGCGCCACCGCAGCCGCAGCTAAGTTCGGTGCGTCCGCGCAGCAGGTTGATCGCCACGCCAAGCGTCACGATAAACAGTAATAGCATCGCCGCGACCTGGGCCGCCGGCCACCACGATGGGAGGAACAGTGCAACACCAATTAGCCCCTCGGCAAGCATTACGCCAACTGCGAATACAGCGGTCATTGGCACGGGCAACAAGCCATAAGCCTCGACGATGCCCGCAAATATCTCGCGGTCCTGCCACTTATCCCACGCGCCGACGAGCAAGATCGCGCCGGCGGCGAAACTAATAACGTACGCGATTACGGGATCGAGCGGCATCGACGTTACCGGTTAATGCATTTCGATCAAAATCGGCGCTTCGCCGAAACCATCGGTGCGCTGCGCAAATTTGAGGGCAGGCGACGTTTCGTAACGGACAAGTCCCGCGCTCAGCGGATCGATGCCGAAGAGTTTGGGCGTCCCTTCCTTGCTCACCGCCAACGCAACGACATTGTTACCTTCAACGCGCGCGACGCGTGCGTGCGAATCGGTATCAAAGGCCCAGATCTCGGCGGCCGGATTTTTGTGGCTGCCCTCGGCACCATTCGGATGCATAGCAATGTAAAGCCGTTTGGACGCCACATGCCACGCGAATGGCTGGTATCCACCTGGCCGCCAGTTTTCCTTCTTCGCGGCATCGTCAAGCAACGACCAGCCGGCGCCGATGGTGGCCTTGGCGCCGCCCAAATTCGCACTGTAAACGTTACCGTTAAAGCTCAAAAACAGGTACTCGTCGCCGGCGTTTTCGGTCTGCGAGTAGATTGGATCTTTATCCGGGTCGAATAGGCGTTCGCTGCGCTGCTCGTCCGCGGATTTGCCAGCGGCATCCAACGAAACCGTCAGTAGCGTGCCGTCGCCGCAGATTGTCGTAAACCGATTGGCGACACTTTGCGCCGGGAGAATTCCCCAGCAACCCGGGGTTGGGATCTCGCTCACAAACTTACTGGCTTTGCGGTCGACCACCGTGATGGAACTTGCCGGCGTCGCGTTTTGTACCAAAATGAACCGCCCGTCTGGCGTCACGGCGATGACGCCTTTATACGGTAATGCTTGCGCATGTTTCGGTGGAATTTCGATCTCGGCTTTGATCGTCAGCGTGGCACTGTCATAAACGTCGACTTGATCGGTGCGTTTGCCGCGATTCAGTTTGGCGAGGTAGGTGGTCGCGACATAAATCTCGCCGCGGTCCGGCGAGAGGGTCACAAGACCAGTGAAACCCGTGCCAACCAGTCCTTCGTACTTGAGTGTTGCGCCGTCCACGATATGCATGCGCCCATCGACGATATGCGAGATGGCGACATCGGACACGTACATCCGGTTGGGGCTCGCCGGCGCAAGTTTGGCAACTTTAACTTGCTCCGGCGCGAAATCCGCGGCGAATGGCGCGGTGCCGAAACCCAGTATCAGCGGTACGAGTACCGCGCTTCGCCAGTTCGTCGTTTTACGCATGCGTCCCCTCCTCGGCGTTTCGCTGTTATCGCCGTTGGCAGACGGACTGCCCACGGCGTAGATGCCCCGCGGTATTCTAATCCGGTAGACTGCCCGCCACTATCAGTATTTGGCAATTGCTCAAGCCCCACAAATCCGTATGCCAGAGGCGATGCCGCAAGCCCCCAATTACCGCCAAAGCACGAGCCGCGATGCGGCCGAACACGCCCTCAACTTGAGCCAATGGGATCAAACGTATGACCAGCTCAAGGGCGGTTGCTTCGAGGGGCGGTTGGACGAACTTTGGCTGAGTGATCTCCAGCTTTTTCGCGAACGGACCAACCGGGGACTGCTCGAGACAGGCTCGGCCTGGCCTGGTTCACGCACCTTCGGCGTGCCGTTGGCGATGGACGGCCGAGGTTACTTCTGCGGACAGCATCTGGGTCTTCACGATGTACTGACGATTGGGCCGACGGACGAACTTAATTTCCGCACCCCTGAGCACATGGATATCGTCGGTATCACGCTGCCCGCAAATACCTTTAATGCCTATTGGCGGGCGGCGATTGATCCTCCGGCAGACGCCTGGATGCAAAACCAAGTCATCCGTGGTCCGCACCATGCCGTCGATGCGTTACGTGCGCTGTTACTCCAAATCTTCGCCGCCGTCGAATCGCAAACCTCCACCTTCGCCGCCGCGTCGGTCCAGCGTCAGGTTCGGGAGCAGATCCTCGAACACTTGGTCGAGGTTTTGCACGATGCGATGCCGACACCAAAGGTTTCACTCACGTTGCGTACTCGGCGTGACATCGTGGATAAAGCCCGCGAATTGGCGCGGGTGAACACAGAAGAACCGCCGAGCGTCGCCGACCTGTGCGCCTCGCTCAGAGTCAGTCGCCGCACCCTACAGACCAGCTTTCAGGAAATTCTTGGCCTGAGCCCACACCAGTATCTACATGCCTATCGGCTGAATCGCCTGCGCCACACCTTACAACATCCCGACGCGCCTACCCTGAGCGTGCAAGATGCGGCGGCGCGATGGGGCTTTTGGCACTTATCCGCGGTGGCCGCCGATTACCGACGGATGTTCGGCGAATTACCGTCCGCCACACTGCGCGCGAGCCGCGCGTTATTGTAGATGGCGAACGCGACTGAATTGGCGGCCGCGCGGTACGTCAGCCTCGCCACCCGTCGCAAAGACGGGCGCGAAGTCCGCACGCCGGTATGGATGGCGCCCGCCGAAAGTCACCATTACGTGTTTTCGGCCGGCGATGTCGGCAAGGTCAAGCGGATCCGCGCCAATCCCAATGTTCGGCTCGCGGTTTGCGATGCACGCGGCAAACTAATGGGCGACTGGATAGAGGCTGCCGCCCACATTGTCACGGACGAGGCGCGCGTCGCGCTCGCCTATCGCGCGCTTCGCACCAAGTACGGTTGGCAGATGTGGTTGGTGGATCTTGGAAGCAAATTGACCGGACGCTTCGATTCGCGCGCGATCATCGAAATCAGTCCAATCTCCACAACCGGCAACTAACCGTCAAATTTATCGAAGTAAGAAATCACCGGTGGCGCCGTCATGTACGGACCAATCTTGTCGACCAAGCCGGTTTCGACGCGCCAACCAAAATACTTTTCTTGTTTCGCGCGCGACTCCCAAATCTCGTAGAAGAACACATGGCCTGGTTTATCTTGGTCGGTCCAAATATCAAATAACTTGCAGCCATCATAGGCCCGAGTGTCCGGCGCCACCGATTTAATGATAGCGAGGAATTCATCAACTTTCGCCGGCTCGATGGAGAGATCGAGCGTTACGCAAGTAGCCATGGGCAGTTCCTTATCACGAGTGTAGGGGCTGCGGAGCGTACGTTGCCTATAACGGTTTGGCGAGGATTTCTTGGAGGGACTGACCGCCGACTTGCGAAGTTGTCAGTTGCGCGTGATAGCGCACCGAAATGCGCAGGAACTTAAACCGCCAGCGGTCGGGATCGCGCCGTAGGCGATGCTGATAGGTGCCGATCAGCACCATGTTGTTGGCCACGATTTCGAAAAAGTACGCGAGCGTCGTCGCTTCGTCACCCTGCAATTCGATTTGCATATTGGTGCTCAGGTGCCCGGTCGCGAAGAGTCCTTGTGGAATGTTGGCGGCGCTTTCAATCGCGGGCAGGTAAAAGCGATTGATGATGTCGTCGCGCCCGCGATAAAAACCATCGATCCCCGGGACCAAGCCGTTCAGGCCGACCATTTCCAGCACGCCATCCGGGGTATAAACATCGGCGAGACCCGGCCAGTTATCTGAGTCCAGACATTTGCAGTAATCAAGCCAGGTGCCACGAATCGCTTCTTGATCTTCCAAGCGCTGCACGCGCGCCAGCAACTCCGCTACGGTTTGGTCCATCTCCGCCTCCTTAACTAATTCCGGTTGAGCTTAGCGCCGCACCTTACCGCTTTTCGGCGCGTTTATAGCACATTCATTCGTCACGAAGTCTGCGCCTTGAGTGCGGCGATGCGCTCGCTTAACGGCGGATGGGTCATGAAGAGTTTGGCAAGCCCGCCCCCGCCCGAGATTCCGAAAGCGCGCATCCCACCGGGCAGCGCTGCGGGATTTGATGCCTGCTGGAGGCGTTCGAGCGCTGCGATCATTTTGTGGCGTCCGGCTAAATCCGCGCCGCCGCTATCCGCGCGAAACTCTCGGCGGCGGCTAAACCAAAAAACGACCAACGACGCGAGAAAGCCCAAAAGCGCCTGCGCGATGGTGTAGCCCAAGTAATAGCCTATCCCGCGCTGGCCGTTTTGATTACGGTCTAGCACGCTCGCCAGGATGCTCGCGAAGACCATGACAAAGGTGTTCAGCACACCTTGAATCAGTGTCAGAGTCACCATGTCGCCGTTGCCGACATGCGCCATTTCATGGCCGAGCACGGCTTCGACCTCGGCCTCATTCATTTGTTGGAGTAAGCCGGTGCTCACCGCGACCAAGGCGTGGTTGCGATCGGCACCGGTGGCAAAGGCGTTCGGGGTTGGCGAGTTAAAAATCGCGACGTCTGGCATGCCGAGCCCAAGTTTTTCCGCTTGGCGTTTGACCGTCTGCACTAACCAGACTTCGGTTTGATTGCGCGGCGACTCGATGACCTGCGCACCGGTGCTACGGATGGCCATCGATTTGGACATCATGAGCGAAATGAAAGAGCCGCCCATACCCATGAGCGCTGCCATCACCAAGAAAGAAGTCGTGTTCCCGCTTTGGTTTAGGCCAAGCAGATTGAGTATCAAGCCGAGCACCAAAACGACCGCGAAATTAGTCGCTAGAAACAATGCAATTCGATTCATTCCTCTTCCCTTATGTAGGTTTTACGCACAGCCACCTGAGCGTCGCCCAGTTAGGCGATTAATCCATCCGGATATTCCGCATGGCATTTAATCGAACTCGGTAAAGTCAGCCACGGCTGACCTTCCGAACTCCATAAACTAAACCGAGGGTTAAGACGGCTTTTGTCGTCTAAGGTTCCGCCCATAATGGATCGAATATCCGGGTAACGATCCAAGGTAATCATCAAGGCTGAACCGCAATCCCCACAAAAATGACGATACAGCGCGCGCCCGTCGTCGCCATACGCGGTGAACACGCGTGGTTGACCGCACTCAAAGCTAACCTGCGCCGCCGGGAATACGGTGGCCATTAGAAAGGCCGAGCCGGATTGACGCTGGCAACGCGTGCACTGGCATAACCCCATGCTAAGCGGCTCGCCTTGGCATCGATATCGAATCGCGCCACATAGACAGCCGCCGGTCCAGTCGTTTGTCATGATTTTGGCTCCCCTTTTTGAACATTCTTGCGTTAGATTAAATCAATGCGGCAGGACATTACATTTGACGCCAATGGCATCCGACTTCGCGGCTGGTTGTATCGACCGACGGGATCGTCCAAGTACCCGGTGATCGTGCTCGCACACGGCTTCTCGGCCGTGAAAGAAATGGGGCTGGACGATTACGCCGAGGTTTTTTGCCGCGCGGGTCTGGCTTGTTTGGTGTTCGATCATCGCAATTTTGGCGCAAGTGACGGCACCCCTCGCGGCGAAATCGATCCGATCGCGCAGATGCGCGACTATCGACACGCTATCACCTACGCGGAAATGCATCCCGAACTCGATTCATCGCGCATTGGGTTATGGGGCACAAGTTACAGCGGCGGTTTGGTACTAATGGCGGCAGCGCTCGATCGGCGCGTGCGCTGTGTGGTGAGCCAAGTACCTTTTATCAGCGGTTATGCGTCCTTTGACAGTCTGCAACCCGTGCACGAACACCCGGCGTATTTCGCGCGCCTGGCGGCCGAACGTCGCGCGCTTGCCAGTGGCGCGGCACCGACGATGGTTGAGGTCTGCACTGACGATCAATCGAAGCCGTTTGATTCACCGGGACGCCGCACGTACCGCTATTTCGACAGCTTCCGTCAAGCGGGACGCGCGGCCTGGGGCAATCAAATCACGTTGAGTTCGCTTGACTATCGGTTCGAGTTCGATGCACATCCCTTTATGCCGAGGATTAGCCCGACTCCATTACTGATGCTCGTCGCCGCCCAAGATGTCATTACGCCAACCGCAATTGCGCTAGACGCCTTCGCCCTCGCGCGTGAGCCTAAAAAATTGGAGCTTTTGCCGGGCGATCACTACTGCCCGTACGAGGAAGGGTTCGCGGCGAGCAGTTCTGCCGCGTGCAATTGGTTCGTGGCACACTTGTAACCGTCTACTCCGTCCAGGACTTTATCGCCATGGTCAACGCCTTACCCTTTGTGACCGCACCGCTGGCTTATCTCGGCACAAGCGCCGGCGCCATCGAGCACCGCGTCTACCCCTTGAGTTCCGGACTCCAAACCGTGCGTCCCCCGCTCGCCTACGAGCCCATGCCAATTCACGATGCGCGTGTTCAAGCCGACGAATTTTCTCTCGATGTGCATGGTTTTGAGATGCGCGAATGCGCGACCGCGTTTCAAGATTTCTACGCGCCAACCGAGGTGCGCGATCGCTACTATCCGGAGATCGCGGAATTCACACGCACAACGCTCGGCGCGCGTGCGGTGTTTGTATTCGATCACAACACGCGGAGCGCGCTACGCGCCGCGCGCGGCGAAACCGGCGTCCGTTTGCCCGTCGACGCCGTGCACAATGATTACACCGAGAACTCGGCGCCCCGACGCGCGCGTGAAATCCTCACGGAGCGTGCACGCGAAGACCTCGTTGCGCATCGCTTTGCGTTCGTTAACGTATGGCGACCGTTGCTGGGTCCGGTGCAAGACGTGCCGCTCGCGCTCTGTGATGCGCGCACCGTCCGGGCGGACGACATCGTCAACACGCCCATCCATCATTTCACGGAAGAGAATTTGTCGACCCCAAGCCATAGTGGCGAGATTCAATCCGTTCGCCACCATCCGAGCCACCGTTGGTTCTATTTCTCCGACATGCAACCGCACGAAGTACTGCTACTCAAATGCTTCGATTCCCTAACCGATGGCCGCGCGCGCTTTATGCCGCACACCGGCTTTAAAAATCCGGCGTGCCCAAGCGTGTTTATTCCGCGCGAAAGCATCGAAGCCCGTACGCTCGTTGTCTTCTAGCAGTCCAAGGCGGCTTGATCAGTTGACGTTGGTCAGTTTCGGTTCGGCAATGCCGTGCTACTCATGCTTTAGCAACTTGCGCCCTTGAAGGAGCTTCGATGAAATTTCACTGGTTCAACTTAATGCCCTGGCCGTATTTGCCCGATGACTTTACGAGTACGAACCGTAGTGTCTGGGTGGATGTCGATTCGCGGTTATTCGATGCTCGTAGAGCAAATCGCGTCTACAACGATTATTTGGACCTACTTGAATTTGCCGAAGAAGTCGGGTTCGACGGACTCGGCATCAATGAACATCACCAAAACGCATATGGACTGATGCCGTCGCCACAACTGATGGCGGCAACACTTGCGCGACGCACGCGCGATGCTTCGATCCTGCTCCTCGGCCAATCGCTTGCGTTGTACGACCCACCGACCCGCGTCGCCGAAGAAATGGCGATGATCGATTGCATTTCGGGTGGCCGACTCATCGCCGGTTTCCCGGTCGGCAGTTCGATGGACGATAACTATGCTTGCGGCGTCAATCCGGCGACGCTGCGCGAAAAGTATCACGAAGCGCATGATTTGGTCCGACGCGCCTGGCGCGACCCTGACCTTTTCGCGTGGAACGGCAAACACTACAAACTGCGTTATGTAAATCTGTGGCCACGCCCAATTCAAACGCCACCGCCGATCTGGATACCCGGGGGCGGTTCGATCGAGACCTGGGATTTTTGCGCCGAGCATGATTACAACTACAGCTATTTATCGTTCCAGGGTTATGTGCGCGGCGCGCAACTCATGGAAGGCTTCTGGCGGCGGATGGAGGAACTCGGCAAAGACTTTAATCCCTATCAAGCCGCGTTCGCGCAGCAGATCTGCGTCGCCGAAACAGATGCCGAAGCGCAGCGGCTGTATGAAAAACACGCGCGTTACTTCTTCTCTAAGTGCTTACACGTTTTCCCTGGTTTTGCCGATGCGCCGGGCTACCGCACCGAAGCGACGATACGCGCTGGTTTAACCACCCAAATGGCCGGGCAGTCTTCGGCACTCAATCAGGCGGCGTCTTTAAGCTGGGGCGAGATGATCGAACGAGGCTACATCGTGGCCGGTAGCCCGGACAGTGTGTGCGAGCAAATGGAAAAAGTGGGCAAGAGTCTGAAATGCGGCCATCTAGTGTGCTTGCTGCATTTCGGCGATATGCCCAACGAGCTATGCCGCGCTTCGACCGAACTCTTCGCGCGTAAAGTCATCCCGCAAGTTAGACCGCTTTGGCAGGACTACGAAGATCGTTGGTCGCCGCGTCCGATGCCGCGCGAAGATCGTGCCCAACCGCGCGCCGTGAGTCGCGGTGCGCCGGCTGAAATCATCAATGCCTCGCGTGCCGTGCAAGGAGGCCGCTAATGGAGCTTAAGCAACTTAAAACCGCCGGCGATCTTACCGTCCACTACGTCCGACTTGGGCGGGGCGCACCGCTTCTTTATCTTCATGGCATGCTTGGTCTTACGGCCTGCGAACGCGCGTTGCAGCACCTTGCCGAGCATTTCGAAGTCATCGCGCCCTACGCGCCGGGATGGGGCCCCGCGAAGGACGATCTCGTGCTGATCGACGAAGGCCCGCTCGATCTCACGTTGCACCACTGTGATCTGCTCGATGCGTTTGGCATCGAACGCGCGCATGTCGCCGGAGTCAGTATCGGCGCATGGATGGCGGCCGAGCTTGCCGCGATCGTGCCCGTGCGAATCATGCGACTCGCGCTCATCAATCCGCTGGGCTTATGGCTTGACGAGGTGGGCGGCGAAGATCCGTTCGCGGTGCATCCCGGGATGCCCTCCGAGATCCAATTTGCCGAACCCGGCGCGCGCCGGCAGTATCTTTTCGACGGCCGTGACAAAGTCGATGCGCACGTCGAGGAGCTCCTGAACCTGCGCGCCAGCGCCAAGTTTTTATGGCCGATCCCGGACACGGGTGTTAAGAAGCGCCTCCGACGCATCAAAGCGCCAACCCTGGTTGCAACGTCGGAATTCGATCGGATTGTCCCCGCTGCCTATGGCCCGGCGTGGCAGCGTGCGATTTCGAATTCTGAGTTAATCAACTTGAGCGGCGCCGCGCATCTTCCGGAAATCGAACAGCCGCAGGCGTTCGCTAACGCGGTCACGACGTTTTTGCTGGAGCGACGAGTGGCGGCGGTGGCGTGATCCCCACCCTCACCCTACCCTCTCCCGCCAGCGGGAGAGGGTGAGCGCGTTGCAAGGTTGGATCGCGCACGCAGGTCATTGCTCAAGTTGAGCTCAAACTCGTTCAGTATCGACGCAGTTCCACCATAGGACTCTCGCGTTAGCAAAAATCGATATCCGGAGTCCCCAATCTTTTTCCCCGCCGCGAGCCGCGCTTCGGCGAGCCGGGCATCGGTGATCAGCGTGCCGCCCATGGCGTCAATGCCGCGCACGAATAGTGGCTCCGGGAAACACCCTGCGGTCGGCCCCACCAGCGCGAGTTCCGCATCCTCGGCGCAATGCGCAAGCGTACTATCGAGGCTGTTATTGATGAGCATGGCCGCAGTTGCCACGACTTTGTCGCAGCCCTTGAGAGCCCGGTGGTCTAGCGTGACTTCCAGCGAAGGCTCGCGCCGCACGAGATGTGGTTTCCGTTCGACGACGGTCACCGTCGCGCCTTGGGCAATGGCTTGGCGAACGAGAGAAGGGAAAAAACCCACCATGCCCAAGCGTGAGCCCGGGGCCAGCGTGAACCCGAAAGAGTTGTTAGTTGCCGGCGGCGAATAATGACACGCGTGCCAAACACTTGCCGTCAGCGCGTTGATGATCGCCAACGCCAACGAACGTTCGGCCGGTTCGTTCGTCGAGAAGCGCTGCGCCATGGATAATGCGTCCTGCCCAAGTAATGACCCGAGCGGAAAGCGATCTCGCATACCGACCTGACTAGCTCCGAGCCAGGCGTAGTACAGCCCAGCACTTCCGTCGTCCAAGGCTAGAAGTCCGAATTCGGCATCTTTTGCCGGATCCGGATGCGGCTCCGGAATGTAGGCGCGCGCAATGCGCCGTGCGCCGAGCATGCTAACCGCTCCCTCGGCCAGTGCGAGCAACTCGACTAACGGATCGGCGGACGCGATCAATGCGCAAGTCCAGGTGCAAACAGCCGGCGCGGATTGCCGATGAGGATCGTGTCAATCTGCGCGTCGCTTAAACCCCGTTCGCGCAACTGCGGCACGATCTCTTTGAAAATGTGGGTCGAGCGCCAATTCGGCAGCATCTGCAGCATTTCTTCGAAGCTTTGTGCGTACGGCACCGGACGGCCTAGCCAACAGACAATCGAATCGTGTGACACCAAGATGCGCTCCAAATGCCCCGCGGCCACCAGTTTCATGATGTTATCGATCCGCACTTCGTCCGGCTGAAAGAGCGATATGCCAAAGCGGTCGAAGCCGACGAAGGCGCCACGTTCTGCCAAGCTCTTGTGGTACGGGTGCTCTGGATTACCGTCCGAATGTCCAACTACCAACCGCTCGGGCGCGACGCCTTCTCCGGTAACTATATCGATTTGATCGTGCCCGCAGCACCCGTTTTGTGTGTGGGAGATGATCGGCACGCCGGTAATCTTCGCCGCACGGGCACCGGCGGTGACGAGCTTGCGTTCGTACGGCGAAACCGTAGGCGCGCCAGTCGCGATTTTGATCGCACCCGCCTTGATACCCGTTTCGCGAATGCCCTCTTCGATTTCCGATACATAAATTTCCGTGATCTGTTCCACCGATAGGTGTCGGAAGGTGTAGGTATTGCCTTCCGCTTCAAAGTAGGCGCCGGTGGTGCATACGATATTCATGCCTGAACGCTGAGAAACTTCGGCCAGGAACTCGACGTCGCGTCCCATGTCCATCGGGCAGGGATCAACGAAGGTGCGCACCCCAAAGCTTTGCAACTCGTGCATTTGATCGACCGCACGGACCAGTCCTTCGGCGCGTTTGAATTTTGGCGCCTTGGCGTCGAGCTCCCAACCGGGATAGCCAACCATGATGTGTTCATGAATCAACGTGCGGCCGAGTTGCGTTGGGTCCGCCGTGCCGGTAGTGGTTTGAACTTTGTTAGTGGCCATCGTCGTTCCTCGTCCGTGTTCGGGAAGTTAACAATAGGGTATTTCCGCTTCCGCGCGCCATGGACTCTAATTGTCCGACAGGAAACTTGTGAATTGAGGATTCTTGTGAAGTGAGGCCTTTTCTCGTTACGCCACGCGAAGTACACTGCGATACGCTCCCGTATGGGAGATTTTTTTAAGCCTGTTGAGGAAAGAGGCTTTGCGCACCACCGACATCCGAAATCCTGACTACTTCCATAAAGTGGTCGATTGCCAATGGGCGTGTCCGGCCCATACCCCCGTCCCCGAATACATTCGCCTCATCGCCTCAGGGCGCTATGCGGACGCCTACATGGTGAATTGGTATTCGAATGTGTTTCCGGGAATTCTCGGGCGCACGTGCGACCGACCCTGCGAGCCGGCGTGCCGCCGCGGGAGAGTCGAGGAACATAATCTCGAGAAGCCCGAGCCGGTTGCGATCTGCCGCTTGAAGCGCGTCGCCGCCGATAATAAAGGCGATATCTCGGCTCGCCTACCAGCGCCGGTACGCGCGAAAAACGGCAAACGGGTAGCTTGTATCGGCGCCGGCCCGGCGTCGCTCACCGTCGCGCGCGATCTTGCCCCACTGGGCTACCAGGTCACGGTCTTCGACCAAGACCCGAAAGCCGGTGGCTTCATGCGCACTCAAGTACCGCGTTTTCGGCTGCCGGAAGAAGTCATCGACGAAGAAGTCGGTTATATCCTTGGCCTCGACGTTGAATTCGTCGGCGGCAAACGCATCGACTCGCTGAAAGAAATTTTGCACCAAGGCTATGACGCCGTCTTTGTTGGCTGCGGCGCGCCACGCGGGCGGGACCTCGAGGTCCCTGGCCGACAAGAAGCCGCCGCCAATATTCACCTTGGTATCGATTGGTTGGCGTCCGTCTATTTTGGACACGTGGAAAAAGTCGGCAAGCGCGTCATCGTGCTCGGTGGCGGTAACACCGCGATGGATTGCTGTCGGTCCGCCCGACGCCTCGGCGGTGAAGATGTCAAAGTCATCGTGCGTTCCGGCTTCGAGGAAATGAAAGCCTCGCCGTGGGAAAAAGAAGATGCCATGCACGAGGGCATTCCGATCCTCAACTTCCTGGTGCCCAAAAGTTTCGAGCACGAGAACGGCAAATTGACCGGCATGATGTTTGAAAAGGTGCGCGCGGAGTATGACGCGAAAGGCCGCCGCAATTTGGTCCCGACGGGCGAACCTGATCAATTCTTTCCCTGCGACGAAGTACTGGTCGCGGTTGGACAAGAAAATGCCTTCCCGTGGATTGAGCGCGACGCCGGTATCGAGTTCGATAAATGGGGATTACCGGTTTTAGACGAAAAAACCTTTCAATCGTCGTTGCCGAATGTATTTTTCGGTGGTGATGCTGCGTTCGGCCCGAAGAACATCATTTGGGCGGTGGCCCATGGTCACGAAGCGGCGGTCTCGATCGACAAGCTCCTCAACGGGGAGAGCCTAAACGATCGGCCGCCACCGATGGTCAATCTGGTATCGCAGAAGATGGGCATCCATGAATGGAGCTACGACAACGACATCTCGAACGACGCGCGCAACAAAGTACCGTGGGCGTCGGCCGAAAAAACGCTGAAGAGTATCAAGATCGAAGTCGAACTTGGATTCGATCAAAAAACCGCGTTTGAAGAAACGCAACGCTGCTTGAATTGCGACGTGCAGACGGTCTTCAAAGCGCCGTTGTGCATCGAGTGCGACGGTTGTGTCGATATCTGTCCAATGGATTGCATTTCATTCACGCCTAACGGTGAAGAGGACGCGCTCCGTAAGCACTTGACCGCGCCGGCGTTGAATATCTCGCAGGATTTGTATGTCGCGGATGGTCTAAAAACTGGACGGGTGATGGTTAAGGATGAAGACGTGTGTCTGCACTGCGGTCTTTGCGCGGAGCGCTGCCCAACCGGCGCCTGGGACATGCAGAAATTCCTGCTCGAAATGACCCACGCAGGCCCAGCCTGCCGTACTCCGACTCCACAAAGGAACGCCGCGTGAAAGCAATCAGCGCCGTCAACGATTTCGTCATCAAGTTTGCCAACGTCAATGGCTCTGGCTCGGCCTCGGCGAATGAATTGTTCGCAAAAGCAATCCTGCGCATGGGCGTACCGGTCAGCCCGCGCAATATCTTTCCGTCGAACATTCAAGGTCTACCGACCTGGTATGAAGTACGCGTCAATGAGACCGGCTGGCTTGGACGGCGCGGCGGGATTGATTTGATGGTGGCGATGAATCCCCAGACCTGGGACAGCGACCTAAAAGAAATTGAGCCCGGCGGCTACCTGTTCTACGACAACACCAAGCCACTACCTGCCGCCAAATTTCGTGATGACATTACGGTTGTCGGCATGCCGCTGACCGCGCTCTGTAATGCAACTTACGACGATCCGCGCCAACGACAACTCTTTAAGAACATCATTTACATCGGTGCGCTGTCGATTTTGCTCGAGATTGAAGAAGAAGCGATCGCGACGCTGATCGCCGAGCAATACAAAGGCAAAGAAAAACTGCTGGCGCCGAATTTGAACGCCCTCAAAATCGGCCGCGACTATGCGCGCGAACATCTGCCGCATCCGCTTGGCATACGCGTGCGGCGCGCGAATAGCGTGGGCGACAAAATTTTTATCGACGGCAATAGCGCGGCGGCACTGGGCTGCGTGTACGGTGGTGCAACGGTCTGTGCGTGGTATCCGATTACGCCGTCATCGTCGCTTGCCGAAGCGTTTCAGCGTTACTGCGCCAAATATCGCGTCGATCCCGAGACTCAACAAAATCGCTTCGCCATTGTGCAGGCAGAAGACGAGATCGCCGCAGTGGGCGTTATCACGGGCGCCGGATGGAATGGTGCGCGCGCGTTTACCGCAACATCCGGTCCGGGCGTGTCACTGATGACGGAGTTCTTAGGCCTGGCGTACTTCGCCGAGATCCCGCTCACCATCATCAACGTGCAACGCGGCGGACCGTCTACAGGCATGCCGACACGCACCCAGCAAGCCGATATCTACGCCTGCGCGTACGCGTCGCACGGCGATACCAAACACGTGCTGTTGTTTCCCGAAGATCCAACGGAGTGCTTTGAACATTCGGCCGCGGCGCTTGATTTGGCTGATCGACTGCAAACACCCGTATTCGTAATGACCGATCTCGACATCGGCATGAACCAACGCCTCTCCGCCCCGCTGCAATGGGACGACAATCGCAAATACGATCGCGGTAAGGTCATGACCGCGGAAATGCTCGATGCCGGTAAGGATTTCGCGCGTTATTTGGACGTGGACGGCGACGGTATCCCGTTCCGTACCTATCCCGGCACACATGCGACCAAAGGCGCGTACTTCACGCGCGGCACGACCAAAAACGCACGCGCGACCTATTCCGAAACGGGCCCCGACTACGTTTACAACATGCAGCGCTTGCAGCAGAAATTCGACAGCGCCAAACGTCTAGTCCCACAGCCCGTGGTACGCAAAGCGGCGAAAGCCGCGCGCTGCGGCGTGATTTATTACGGCTCCACCAGTCCCGCGATGGCTGAAGCCATTCACGAACTTGAATCGCGCGGTCTGCACGTCGATACCCTACGGCTCCGCGCATTCCCGTTTCCGGATTCGGTGGCCGACTTTATCGCCGATCACGACGAGGTGTTCATCGTCGAACAGAACCGCGACGGGCAGCTTCGGACCATGATTATCAATGAGCTCGGCATCGATCCTGCGCGTTTGGTACCGGTGCTCCATTACGACGGCACGCCGATCACGGCACGGTTTATTACGCATGCAATCGCCGAACTAATGCACGCCCTGCGTGTGGATACGCTCAAGACCGGCAAGGTGGCCTGACATGACCTATCTCGCAAAACCTCGTCTACATCATCCTTCGCTGCCGGCGAATGAGCTTGGCTTCACCCGCCGTGACTACGAAGGCAGAATCTCGACGCTCTGCGCGGGCTGCGGGCACGATTCGATTTCGGCCGCCATTATCCAAGCCTGCTGGGAGCTCGCGATCGAGCCACATCGCGTGGCGAAGCTCTCGGGGATCGGCTGCTCGTCAAAGACCCCGGATTATTTCCTGGGTAATTCACACGGGTTCAACACCGTACACGGCCGTATGCCATCGGTACTGACCGGCGCCAATCTCGCCAATCGCACGCTGCTTTACCTGGGCGTCTCCGGCGACGGCGACTCGGCCTCGATTGGCCTCGGCCAGTTTGCGCACCTGATGCGCCGCGGCGTCAACATGGTGTACATGCTTGAGAACAACGGCGTGTACGGATTGACCAAAGGACAGTTCTCGGCGACGGCCGACAAAGGCTCGGCGTCCAAAAAAGGCGTCGCCAACGCCGATGCCCCAATCGACACAGTCTCGCTTGCGCTCTTAATGGGTGCGACTTTCGTCGCCCGCAGCTTCTCTGGCGACAAGGGCCAGCTCGTGCCATTGATCAAAGCCGCTATCGGTCATCGCGGCGCGGCGTTTATCGATGTCGTCAGTCCGTGTGTCGCGTTCAATAATCACGCAGGCAGCACCAAGAGCTACGACTATGTGCGCGGCCATAACGAAGCGGTGAACTTCCTCGACTTTATCGAAGGCAAATCCGAAATCACGGCGGACTACGCAGAGGGTTCGACGATCGACGTGACGCAACACGACGGCTCTGTCATCCGCCTGCGCAAAGCGGCACTGGATTACGATCCCACCAACAAAATCGCAGCGATGAATTACATCCAGGAGCATCAGGCACGCGGCGATGTGGTCACAGGTCTCCTGTATATCGATAGCAACGCGAGCGATCTGCACCACAACCTGAATACGGTTGAAGTACCACTTAATTCATTGACCGAGCGCGAACTCTGCCCGGGCGCCAAGACGCTCGACAAGATCAACGCGTCGTTGCGCTAAGTAGGGTTAGTCAGACGCTCCATCACCGCAAACCAGCCGCGCTCGCCGGTGGCGCCAGCCTCCGACATCGCGCTCGACAGTATCTTCATTTGAGTCGCCGTTAGTCGCGACTCGAGTTGCGCGCCTTGCGCGGATAACACCAAGCGTTTGACCCGGGCATCGGCCGGATCGCCCTCGGCTTCGACCAATCCCATGCTTAGCAATTGGCGTAAGGGCGCGTTAAGCGCCTGCTTGCTGACCGCGAGAATTTCGATGAGACGTTTTACCGATACCCCTTGATGTCGCCCGACAAAATACAGGATGCGATGATGTACTCGGCTCAATCCCCGCTGCGCGAGGATGCGGTCGGGTCCGGCGGTAAACTCCCGGTATGCGAAGTAGAAAAGCTCGATTGCCGCACGCAATCGGGCTTCATCGTTCAGGTCAACCATCTTGACGATTAGCTCCGGCTTCGATTAAGTTGCATAGGTCAATATTATTGACTCATTAGCACGCATGCCAACTTTCTCGACGCGCACACAGGACTTAGTGGCCTCCCCGGTCCGGGAAATCCTAGCGGTCATCGACCGCCCCGGCATGATTTCGTTTGCGGGCGGCCTACCCGCATCGGCGACCTTTCCGACCTTTGTGCTCGACGCCGTGCCGACCACTGCCCTTCAATACGGACCGAGCGAAGGCGAGCCTGCGTTACGCGCGCGCATTGCCGACGAAGTCTCGGCACGAGGCTTAAAGTGCAATGCTGAGCAAGTGTTGGTGCTATCGGGCTCTCAGCAAGGCATCGATTTAGTCGCCAAACTCATGATAGATCAGGGCACCCCGGTCGCGGTCGAAGCGCCGACGTATCTCGCGGCCTTACAGGTGTTTCGGTTCTTCGGGGCAGCCTTGCAGACCTACGACATGGATGCGCCCGGCGCCGCGCTCCGGCGCGGACCTGCGCTGCTCTACACCAACCCAACTTTTCAGAATCCGACCGGGCTTTGTTATTCGCGCGCGCAACGCAGCGCGTTGGCTTGGGCGTGCGATAGCGCACAAACCGTGCTGTTCGAGGATGACCCTTATCGCGATCTGGCTTACGAGCCGTGCGACCGCACACCGATATGCGCCCGTCTCGCGCGCGCGAGTTGGGTGTATCAAAGTTCATTTTCCAAATCGCTCGCCCCGGGTCTCCGCTTAGGTTATTTGGTTGCCTCGCACGACCTAATGCCGATGCTGATCCGCCTAAAGCAAGCCGCTGATCTGCATAGCAGCCGCTTGAGTCAGTGGTTGGTGCAACGCGCGCTTGATGATCCCGCGCGTGCATCACGTTTGGATAAGTTGGTGCGGTTCTATCGGGAACGCCGTGACCTTTTTCAGCAGTCGCTGCAGCGGCATTTTGCCGACATTGCGACTTGGGAAGCGCCGGCCGGCGGCTTGTTTTTTTGGTTGAAGCTACGTGGTGTGCGATTGAATACGGCTGAACTGTTACGTGCCGCGTTGGAACAGAATGTTGCGTTCATGCCCGGCGAGCCGTTTTTTGCGACGCCGGAACCGGCCTCGTACCTGCGGCTAAACTTTAGTCACTCGGAGCCTGAGACTGCGGCGCGTGGCCTTGAGATTCTCGCGCGCCTCATTCGTGCGAGCCGGGATGTAGACGTCGAACGTGCTGACGGGGAGCAAACGAGTGAGCAACTACTCGCTTGAATAGTGGCGCTGAATTCTAAGTCATTTGCTGCCTCTTTCCGGGCGTTGAGGTAATCGCCCGCACACGCGCGATTCATCGCTGCACGAATTGCCTGCTATTTCTTTTGCAGATCGACGTCTTCCAGAAAATGTCCCCAATCTCGCTTGGCGGCTAGGTAACGCTGATTCCATGGATTGACGCCGCTGACATGTCGCTCGGCGCTGACATTGGTCAACCCGAAGGCTTTGAGGTCAGCGATTTTTTTTGGGTTATTGGTGAGTAAACGAAAAGGTCGTTGACCAATGAAGTGATGCAGCAACGCGGCGGCGTCAGAGAAATCACGCGAATCATCCGGCAAACCGAGCGAGCGATTGGCCTCATAGGTGTTTTCACCCGCATCCTGCAGCAAATACGTCGCGGCCTTTGCCCATAAACCAATTCCCCTGCCTTCGTGACCGGACATATAAATGACGATCCCCCCGCTCGAATGACCTTTTATCCGCGCGAGCGCCGACACAAACTGCGGGCCGCACTCGCAGCGTTGCGATCCAAATACATCACCCGTCATACAGCTGGAGTGCACGCGGACCAGAGGTTCCTCATGCGTAGCCGGTTCGCCGATCATAAGCACGCTGTTGACCGCCATGCTGGAAGCCAACATCGAGAAGAGTTTCTGCCCGCCCTGCTCGCTTAGATCGCGCGCCAGTCCTTCGACTTTCGCAAGTTCGGTACTGCGCACGGTGGCATACCATTGCACAGTTATCTGCAACTCGCCCAACGCGATCGGCAACGGGATCGGGCCTAGGATATTAATCGAGATATCACCCTCGGGTGGCGGCAACTCAACGGCGATCGTCTCGCCGATGCCGTTAATTCGAACGAGCTTACCGGCGTCGATCAAGCGCCGGCGAACGGCGGGATTTAAATAAGTAAACATGTTTCGGTTAGTAAATTTCTACAAGCGCGTCAAATGCGCAGTCACTACGCCACTATGGCGCGCGCATCGTCACGGGTCAACGCGCGGCAAATCGAGATTCTGTGCGCTTAAGAATTTAAACAACACGCGCGCGCCGCGCGGATCCGGTGCGCCATCCGTCGTTCGCGCGTTTCGTACCAATTGCCGTAAGTGTTGAACATCCAGCGCTCGATTTGCCTTACACAGCACATCGAGCGCGCGGTCGCCTTCGTGCAGTAATTTTTCGCGCCAAGCCTCCAGAAGGTGCAAACGACGAACCGCTTCGCGCTCCGGCAGTTGCAGGGTTTCCAACTGCGTCCTGATCGCATCGGGATCCGCGTTCTCGAGTAGGGTTGCCAAGTGCCGTAAGTGACGCTGCAGCGCGCCACGTTGCAGTTTGCGCCCAAGTTTGACCGCGAGATCAACGGTTTCCGGCAAATCGAGCTTGCCGAGAATTTTATCCGGCGCTTCGACCAAGCTTTTGCCGAGCGCCTGGATCGCCTGATGTTCGCGTTTAAGTTGCGCGCGGCTCTTCGACGCGATTTCTTCCGTGCTCATTATTGCGGCTTCGTGACCTTCACACCCCGCTCCGCGAATACTTCTTTGGCGAGCGCGATGCCATTCAAGCTTGCCGGAAATCCGGCGTAGGCAGCCATTTGCATGATAACTTCAACGATCTCCTCCGGCTTGCATCCCACATTCAATGCGCCGTTTATATGCGCGCGAAGCTGCGGCTGGGCGTAACCTAAAGCCGTAAGTGCACCCACTGTCACTAACTCGCGTGTGCGGAGATCGAGCTGCGGCCGAGAAATCACCTGTCCATAGCCCCATTCCACGATCCAGCGGCCTAATTCCGGGGCGATATCCTGCAAACTCTCCACGACTTTTGCGCCGTTCGCGCCCGTCACCCGCGCCAATGTTTCTTTGCCTTTTATATATTCGGGCGACTCGGCGACGGCTCCTCCGTCCGCCGCGGCCGTGCCACTTAGTCCCATGCTTAGCGCAAGCAGGCAAGCATTTAGTATGTGCTTCATGGTTCTCCCCTCTCTAATAACTTCGCAAAACTCAGTTCATGCCCATCCGGATCCGTGAGATGGAAATAGCGTTCGCCCCAAGGCGCATCGTTCGGCGTTGTCGTTGGCGCGTGTCCCAGCGCAAGCGCGTGTGCATACAACGAATCCACATCATCCACATGAAAGATAACTCTGCCCCACCACTGCCATTGCGCGCTTGATGGCATTGCAATCAAATTCAGGTAGCTTGCTCCGCAGTGAAACGATGTAAAGGTGCTCGCCTCACCTCCGTAACGCATCTGGAAACCCAAGCCCTGATAAAACCGTACGCTGCGCAACATGTCATGGACACCCAACGTGATCGCGCTCAGCGCTTCGATGGTCATGCGAGGCGCGCGGTTATCCAATGTCCTATATCGCGCACCTGCGGCACACACACCTCGTGTTCCATGGGATAGGCTTTGTACTCAACGGCATAACCCCACTCTTGAAGCACCGCGGCGCTCTCCCGACCTTTGCTCTCCGGCACCAGCGGATCTGACGTGCCATGATGAATCGCGATCGGCAATTTTGCATTGGCCGGATGCGGAACTAGCGATCGGCGCGTTGCAAAGTAAGTCGATAACGCGAGTAACCCCGCTAGCGGCTCCGGATAGGTCAACGCCAATTGAAAACCGACCGCGCCACCTTGCGAAAAACCAGCAAGTAAAATCTTTTGCGTGGGGATACCGCGTTCAACTTCACGCTCGATCAAGCGTCCAACGGCTTGCGCCGAGCGCAGTAACTGTGGCGCGTCAATCTTTCTATCGAGATTCAATTCCAGAATGTCATACCACGCCGGCATGACCATGCCGTGGTTGATAGTGACCGGAATGCTTGGCGCATGCGGAAAAATAAAGCGCACCATGAGATCCGACGGTAACCGTAGTGCCGGCACGATGGGCTCGAAGTCGTGCCCGTTGGCGCCTAGTCCATGCAGCCAAATGACGCTTGCGGTCGCGGCGGACTTAGGCTCGAGCTGCACGCAATTCAAATAGCCTTCCATTAGGCGGCCCCCATGATGCCGCCATCCACCGGCAAGACAACGCCCGTGACGAAACTCGCGGCTTTGGAGGCGAGAAAAATGGCAGCGCCCGCGGCATCGTCGGCGCCGCCCATGCGCTTCAATGGCACTTGACCGACGATCCGCGCCCCCATCTGCTTCACCATCGGCGCCATCATGTCGGTTAAAAAAGGACCAGGCGCGATCGCATTCACCGTCACATGACGCGCGGCGAGATGGGTCGCCAACACTCGCGTCAGGTGGTGGAGCGCGGCCTTTGATGCGCCATACGAAAAATTCTCAAACAACGACGTGTGCATGCCGTCAATCGAGCCAATATTGATGATTCGAGAAGGGTTCTCGGCCGTCGTTTCCCGCGTGAGTAGCGGGAGCAATTTCTGCGTGAGGAAAAACACACCTTTGGCGTTCACCGCCATGACCTTGTCCCAGCCGGCTTCCGGGAAATCGTCGAATGTCGCGCCCCAGGTGGCGCCGGCATTATTCACCAGAATATCGAGTTTCGCTTCGTGCGCGCCGAGAGATTCAACTAGCTTATCGATGTCACCCATGCGGCCAACATCCGCGGGCAAGGACACGCAGCTACCTTCTTTACAGAGTTCAGCCGCGGCAGCGTCACATATTTCTTTTTTGCGCGAAGAAATATAGACCTTGGCGCCCGCGCGAACATAGCCGCGCGCAATCATGAGTCCAATCCCGCGCGAGCCGCCGGTCACCAATGCAACCTTTCCGGCAATCGAAAACAATTCACTCATTGTCTGTTACTCAACCAAGGCCGTCATGACTAAATCGGATAACCGCTGCAACCGCTCCATGTGATAGGTTTCTTCCATAAGTCCGGTCGATAAGAAGGAGAACGCGATTTCAGCCACCGGGTCGACCCAAAAACAAGTTGAACCCGCGCCCCAACCACAGAAAGTTTGCGGACTCGAGAAATTGCTCATCGGTCCGGGTTGCACGCCTTCGCCACGCACGAAAAAACCGATGCCGATGTTTGCCGGGAACGGGGCCCATCCGCGCGTATCGCGCGTGTAGTCAAACAAGCCATTCACAAGCTTGCCGGTATGATTCTGCGCGCAATAACGCAGTGTCTGCGGCGACAAGATCCTCGCGCCATCGAGTTCGCCGCCGTTGGCGAGCATCCGCGCAAAGCGATGCAGATCATCGAGCGTCGTAAGGTACCCACCCGCGGGGATCTCGGCGCCATCCATCATCAAAACAGCGCTAACTCCCGCGACCTCTTCTGGATAGAACATGCCGGGTTCGGTGTATTTAGTGACCACCGGACACAGCTTGGTGACTAAATCCGCGCGCGCGCCAAGACTGGTGTGCCGCATGCCCAACGGCTGGAATAAATCTTCATCGAGGATTTGCGTGAAGCGCCGTCTACCGCCGTCGACTTTAACCACCATCTGTGCCATCACCGCGTGTGCCGCGATGATCGAGTAGTTCACTTTTTCTCCGGGTACATTTTCGGGCCGCTGCCGTGCCAAATGGCTAGTCAACTTTTCGATACTGATAATGACTTCCGCGGGCACGCCGGGGATAGGGGACATGATCCCGCTCGTATGGGTAAGCAGATGAAAGAGCGTAACCCCGCGCATGCCGCGGCTGCGGAATTCCGGTAACACTTCGCCGACTTGCATCGAAAGATGCAAGTCACCGCGTTCGATACGGTTGAGCACCACGGCATTCGCAAATTGTTTCCCGACCGAAAACGAAACGAACACATCGCCATCCGACAGTCTGCGTTGCTGTGCACGGTCGGCAAAGCCGTGCACGCTGCGCAACACGGGTTGGCCGCGCCGGCTCACGGCAATCGCCGCGCCATCGTACAGGTCGTGGCCGATGTCGGCGTCGATCCGGCGTCCGACTCTTGCTAAGCGCGAGGCGTCGAACCCCAGCGTTTTAACGTCAATTGAAGACATCCGCGCCTCCTATGCTTTGCCGTAGCTGGCTTCGATGCTATCGAGCGGCGATTTTTGGAGCCCATGATTGGGGATGGGATAACGCAGGCCGTTATCGGACAGCGCTTTCAGGCCAGCGACGACCTGCGGCAGAAAACTCGGTGGGATCGCCATTAGCATTTCCTCGTCCAAGACTCCGCCAAACTTGCGCTCGGCATAACATGGGATCGAAAGCGACGGCTCGCCGGTACGTAATGCATTTCCCCAAGAGTCGGCACAGGCGCTCTCGCCGACCACGGAAAACGTGTACTTCTTGTAGTTGCGATACTGCAGGCCATTAACGAAGGTGATCATCTGGCCGGGGGTCCCGTAAATAAGGCAGATATCCGGGTTATCGAGTCGCTTGGCGGTGAGCGGCGACACCGCCATCGCCGCGTAATTACCATAAGACGCGCAGCTCATCGCGGCTTGATGCTTGGCGCTATCTTCCAAGGTGCCGTACCACACGCCGTGCATGCGATCGCCGCTAAGCCACTCCGGATCGCGCGGATGCAGCCCGATCACCGCGCCGCATTGCGCACCCATCAAGTTCTCCATCGTGATCCCGAGCGTCCAGCCAAGCCAACGGCTTTGTCCGACGATTTGATCGGTGGCAAATTTCTCACCTGCCGGCGGGCGGCGCAGGCGCGGGATCGCTTCCATTTCCGCAACCGTTTTAAAACGCTTCATGCCAACCGGAAGCGCCTTCAAGCGCAGGTATTGGTTCAACGCACCCACCAGGGCGTCGAAATCATACGCAGTCGTGTCACCCCAACAATTCGGTGTCATCTTGGCTACTCGCTCTTAGCAGGGAATAAGCTTGCACCCGCAGCTTACTCCGTTACGGTTGCCCGGGTCATGATTTACCGTGCGTTCGACAACCCACCATGCCTACCGAGCGCACGGTCATGCGACGTTCCCCGTCGGGTCCAATGACTTCCATCAATGAATGGATTAACCCCCGATCGGGCTTGCTCGCCGAGCGGCGCGCGCGTTCGACGGTCACTTGCACCCGCAAGCGCTCATCAGGCCGCACCGGTTTCAACCAACGCAGTTCATCGACGCCAGGCGACCCCATACCCGCGACGCTTGAAATAAACTCCTTGACCACGAGCCGCATCATGGTGCTCGCTGTATGCCAACCGCTCGCCACCAATCCACCGAAATGTGACTTCGCCGCCGCCGCGTGATCGAGATGAAAGGCTTGCGGATCGTACTGTCGCGCAAACTCGATGATATCCCCCTCCGTTAACGTGAATTCGCCGAGTTCATAAGTACCGATTTCATAGTCTTCAAAGTAACGCTCGTGCGGCGCGGTTTTAAATTGCACGATGGACATAGACACAATCCTTCAGTCATTGAAAATGGGAATTAATCGACGGCAATGCCGAGCGAGTGAGCGGCCAAATCCAAGATCGGCGATAGCTTATCGACCCAACGCCGCTGACCGGCGGGGGTGTCGATTTCGTTTTGTCGCAACTCAATGAGTACATGCGGAATACCGCGTCGCTCGGCGTGCACCGGCACGCCGTAATCGCCCTCATCGGTGAGACGATACGGAATGTTGTCGCCAACGGTTAAGGCAGGATCGCGTCGCAGCTCGCGCAAGAATATGTCGGCAAGTCGCCGATCACGATTCGATAACATCGCGATTTGCCAGGGGCGCGCCTCACCTTTGTACATCGGGGTGAAGCTATGCACGGAAATATAAATGGACGGGATCCCCTGGGCCGCGCGCCGCTCTAAAAGCTCGCTAATCGTCCGGTGATAAGGCGTATGGAAACAAGCCGCGCGCCGCGCTTTTTCCGTGGCCGCTAGCCCTACATTCCCCGGGATCTCGGTGAGCTCGCTGATGACCGGCACCGCGTCGTCGCGCCACAGGTGCCGATTGCAATCGATGACCAGCCGCGAATAACTTGTGGCGACGAGCGGTGCCGCAAAGCGTTCGGACAGCGCGTGTGCCACCGGCAGTGCGCCGATGTCCCAGGCGATATGGCGTTCGAGCTCCGCCGTCGATAAGCCGAGCGACTTAAGCGCGACCGGAATGCGGTTGCTCGCGTGATCGCAGGTAAAGAAGAATGGCGTTAGGCTATCGCTGCGGAAAATTTGGACGGCAGCCGGTTCGTCGGCGCTTAACAAGGTCTAGCTCGCCTAACTCGATTGAAAGAGGCCGTATTGTGCGGAGTGCCCGCGGCGCGGTCTACCGGTAAGTACGACTTGATTGCTGCCGTGCGGATCGCTATAGAGTCAGAAGCTTGGCCCTGGGTAACCTGAGTACGAAAATGACTTTTACAAAAGAAGATGCCCTACGCGCTCGCGCTGACTTCCCGGCGCTCGATCGTGTTCAAGACAGCGAATCGATTGCTTTTCTTGATAGTCCCGGCGGTACCCAGGTGCCGTCCTACGTCATCGACGCAATTGCCCAGGGATATCGCCGTTGCAACGTCAATGTGGGCGGCGCATTTAGCACGTCGGTCGAAGTCGGCGAGGCATTGCACGAGGCGCGGGTCGCGGCCGCGGACTTTTTGGGTGCCGACCATCCAGACACCATTTCGTTCGGTACGAACATGACATCGCTCAACTTCGCGTTGTCACACGCGCTTGGGAGGCGCCTCACGCCGGGCGACGAAATTATCGTGACCGCGCTCGATCACGAGGCCAATCGTGGGCCATGGCTAAAACTCAGCGAGCGCGGCATGGTGATCAACGAAGTACCGCTGCAAAGCGACGGCACGTTGAAGTTGGATGATTTCGCGAGGCTGATGACGCCGCGCACGAAGCTCGTGGCCTGCGGCCTCGCCTCGAATTCACTCGGCACCGTGAACGACATCGCCGGACTCGCCGCGTTATGCCGCGCGCGTGGAATTTTGCTCATCGGCGACGCGGTACATTACGCGGCCCATTTCCCGCTTGACGCAGTGGCCAGCGGCTGCGACTTTCTATTGTGCTCGGCGTACAAATTTTACGGGCCACATATCGGCGTCTTGTATAGCCGGCCCGGGTTACTCGATACCCTCGATACCGATTGCCTGCGTACGCAAAAACAGGCCGCGCCTTACAAAATCGAGACCGGGACACTCAATCATCCCGCGTTAATGGGTGTGACCGCCGCAATTGATTACATCGCGAGATTTGGTCAGGGCCCCACCCGGCGCGCGAAACTGGTCACCGCGATGCAGGCCATCGCCGAATACGAGCATTCCCTCGCCAAGCGGTACTGGCAAGCACTGGCCGATCTCAAGGGTGTGCGTCGCTACGGTCCCGCGTTCGGCGGTACCCCGCGCGCGCCGACCATCTCGATCACGCTTGGCAACCAGCGCGCGGAAACCGTGGCACAAGCTGCCGCACGCCGCGCGCTCCAAGTCTGGCATGGCCACTTTTATGCCGTACGCGTGCTGGAAAGCTTAGATCTCGTCAGTGCCGGCGGCTTGCTGCGTACGGGCTTTGCGCTTTACAACACGCCGGCGGAAGTCGATCGGTTGGTGGCTGTCATCGCGGAGCACTGTGGTTGAACATGCTTAAAACTCGCCTGACAGCGCGTTGGTCGCTGACTTATCCAATCTTGAATGCCCCGATGGCGCTCGTCGCCGGCGGCAGACTTGCCGCCGCGGTGTCAGCCGCCGGCGGCCTAGGAATGATTGGTGGTGGCTACGCGGGCGTGCTCGGTGGCGAACCGGCGCTGGAGGATGAAATCACGGCGGCCCAGGGCGCCCGCGTCGGCCTCGGGTTTATTGGTTGGGCACTCGCCCAATCCCCACATATGCTTGAGATAGCCATCGCCGCGCGGCCGGCCGCGGTGTTTTTATCCTTTGCGGATCCGAAGCAATTTGCGCCGTCCCTACAAGCGGCGAAGATACCGCTGATTTGCCAAGTACAAACGCTGCGTCAGGCGGAAAGCGCGCTCGATGCCGGGGCGACCGCTATCGTTGCACAAGGGACTGAAGCCGGTGGTCACGGCGGAGCGCGGGCTACCTTCCCCTTCGTACCGGAAGTCGCGGACCTCATCGTTCGGCGCTCGCCGGATACCTTATTGCTCGCCGCGGGCGGCATTGCCGATGGTCGTGGGCTCGCGGCTGCCTTGTTATTGGGTGCCGACGGCGTGGTCGTGGGCTCACGCTTTTGGGCGGCAGTTGAGGCCTTGACACCGACCGGCGCGGTTGCGCGTGGTTTGGACGCCACCGGCGATAACACCGTCCGCACCACGGCCATTGACTCTCTGCGGGGCGTCCCCTGGCCTTCGGAGTATTCGTTTCGCGTGGTCGAAAATGCATTCACTAAGTCTTGGGCGGCACGCGAACACGAAGCAGCGCAGCAACCCGCGGCCATGCGCGAGGCTTTTCAGCACGCCCGCGAACGGGGTGATTGGGACACCCTACCCATCGTGGCCGGCGAGGCGGTTGGACTCATCAATCGTCGCGATGAAGCGGCGACGATTGTGCGCGACATCGGGACCCAGGCCGCCGCGTTGCTATCGCGGTCAGATCCACTCGATCGGCGCCGCTAATGCCCTCCGCGGGCATCGGTGATTTCAGGCCATATTCAGGCCGCAAGTCCTAGGTTAATGATTCGCGCGACGTTTAAGCCGCGACGGAGGGGAAACCATGCGAGGTCATCATTCGAGCGCACTGATGCGCAAGTTCATCCTACTCGTGGTGCTGTGCACCTCGACCGCTCAGGCCGCCCCCCTCGCCGCGCCCACGCCGGCGCTTCCCGATTTAGGTCCGCTGTTTCGCCATTACGGCGTCCCAGCCGGTGAGTGCCAGCGTTCCGCGCTCGGCGCCGTCGCCGGAGGTTTTTTGGGTGGCGTTATCGGCGATCGCATGAGCGAAGGCGAACGTACCGGCGTTGTCGCGGGTTCGTTGGTCGGCGCATTGTTGGGTGGCCTGATCGGCCGCCAGCTCGACGCCCAGGATGCGGCCTGCAGTGCGCCGCCTAGTCTACGCCAGGAAGCGCCCACGCTCGTCATCTAGCGTTCTCGTGCGGGGGTTCTCCCGCACCAAACCATCAGGTCAGATTTCCCGCCAAGTACTCAAAGACTTAGGTGCGACTCGGCGAAGGGTCCACCCGACATGCGGCACCCGAACCTCAAGCTAGGGATATCCTGACCGATATTGTCAGGAACTCGCAATGAGCATTTCCGTCGCACGACTCAGGGAATCGAAAAAAACTCCATGGTTGCTTCTGCCTCTTCCGTCAAACTTGCACGACTCAATTTTCAAACGGTGACCGGCGCTTCCCCGCCTCCCGAACAAGCCTTGCTGGTGGTGGAAGATAGCCGTTCGGTGCGGGAGCTCCTGTGCAGTTATCTGCGCGAAATCGGTGGTTTTGAAGTTGAAAGTGCGAGTTCATTGGTTGAAGCCAAGGATTTGATTGCGCGAAATCCGCAGCGTTTTTTCTGCGCGGCACTCGATCTAAATCTGCCCGATGCGCCGCATGGCGAAGTGGTTGATGCGGTAATGGCACAAGGCATCCCCGCGATTGTCCTGACTGGCTCGGCCGATGATGAGACGCGCAAGACGATGCTCACCAAACCCATCGTCGATTACGTGGTTAAGTCGACGAATCACGAAATAGAGCATGTGGCTTATCTGATCGGCCGTCTGCGCGAGAATCGCACGAAAAAAGTGCTGGTTGTCGACGACTCCCGGAGTTTTCGGGCGTACCTCTTGAGTCTATTGAACCGCTACTTCTACGCGACATTCGAGGCTGCCGATGGCGTCGAAGCGATGGCGCAAATCAAATCGCACCCGGATATCGCGCTCGTGATAACCGATATCAATATGCCGAACATGGATGGATTTGCGTTGATCGACAATATTCGTAAAAGCTACCGCCGTGAAGATATGGCCATCATCGGTTTATCCGATATCACCAAACCTGGTTTGTCGGCGCGCATTTTGAAAGCCGGGGGCAATGATTTCCTGTCCAAACCTTTCGAGAAAGAGGAGTTCTACTGCCGCGTCACGCAGAGCACCAATATGGTGGGCTACGTACGGCATATTCATAACACGGCGAATCGTGACTTTCTCACCGGCGTATTTAATCGCCGGTATCTGTTTGAGATTGGGACGACGCTTTTTGAAAACGCGCGGCGCGGTAACGTGACGATCGCGGCCGGGCTCATCGATGCCGACCACTTCAAAAAAATCAACGACACCCATGGCCACCAAGTCGGCGATCAAGCGCTGCAAGCGATTGCGCGGAGTTTGCAGACTTCTTTTCGCAAAACCGATGTCGTCGCGCGCTTTGGTGGCGAGGAATTCGTGTGCTTGGCAATCGTCAAAGCGCGCGCGGACGCGTGCGAGGTATTTGAGCGGATACGGTCCAAAATCGAGCAGTTATCCATTCCGCTTGCAGAGGGCAATTTGCAGCTCACTGTGAGTATTGGGATCACGACGGAAATTGGCGAGTCGCTGGAAGACATGCTTAAACGCGCGGATGAAGCCGTTTATGCCGCGAAGAATTCAGGCCGCAATCGCGTTTGCGAACGCTGACTCGCTCTCTCATCGCCAGGCGAACGCGGGCTGATCGAAATGGCCAACGCGTGTCGCGCGTTCTAATACGCAGACTTCTCTAAACTGGTAAAGGATCGCCGCGGTGGGCGCGGCAATCCAATCCGCACCGATCGGCATGCGCAAAATGGGCCGCCCCTCGTCGGGGCCGGGCTCAAGCATGGGCGCGTCGCCCCGCATGAGTTCTTCGACTGAAATCCGATGAATCGATGCCACTTCCGCTTCATTCGGCTGTAATTCCTGACGCGCCCCGGCCCATAACACCACCGGCGTAATCACAAAGCCCGAGCGAGTGACATAGTCGTCCAAGCGCCCAAGAATATCCCCGTGCGAAAGTTTAAGGCCAATTTCCTCACGCATTTCGCGCAACGCCGTCTCCTCCGGCGATTCGCCTTCGTCGATCCGTCCGCCGGGAAACGCCCATTGCCCGGCGTGATTTCTCAATTTGGCGGAGCGCCGCGTTAAGATTAGGGCCGCGCGGTTCTGCCACACAGGATAGGACGGCATGCCGGGCAAATTCGCGCCATGTCCCTCGTCGGTTACTGCAACCGCGACTGCCGCCGAACGACCCGGCGTTTCCGCGGCGCGCACCGCAAACGCATTGAGCGCGCTTTCGATACGCGCGCGAAATTCAGCTTGGCAGTACATACGACAAACGCTGGTTCACGCCGACTTCGCCTGTTGCGCCGCTTGCTCGCGCGCCTGACGAACCTTGTCGTTCGTTTGATTGAACAATAGCTCGCGACGCGCTTTCTCTTGCTCTGGCGTGAGTTGTCGTTCACTCCATTCGCGCTCTACGTTACGGCCTTTTTGCACCGCTGGCCGCGCACCGACTTCGTCGACCCAGCGCTTGAGGTGCGGATACTTGGTCCACACCTGCTCATCGATTAGCCTCTCCAGCAAGCAGGCCCATGACCACGAAAGCATGTCGGCAATGCTGTACTCATTGCCCGCCAAATACCGATTAGCCGAGAGTTGCGCATCCATCACACCACAGAGTCGATCGACTTCGCCAACAAAACGTTTGGTGCCATAACCGAGCTGGCCTACGTCATCAACCATGTTCTTGGCGTAGTTCTTGAAATGATTGGCGTTGCCCATCATCGGTCCCAAATTTGCCATCTGCCAATACGCCCATTGCAACACGGCATAACGGCCAGCCGGTTCTCTTGGCAAAAATTTGCCGGCTTTATCGGCGAGGTATTCCAGAATTGCGCCGGATTCAAAAATTGCGAGCGGCTTTCCGCCCCCGAGCGGCGCGCGATCGATGATCGCCGGCATGCGGTTATTAGGGCTTATGCGCAGAAATTCTTCTTTGAATTGATCACCCGAGCCAATATCGACGGCGTGCACGCGATATTCGAGTCCACATTCTTCCAACATGATGGTGACTTTCCAACCGTTCGGGGTTGGCCAGTAATAAACATCAATCATCGAACTCTCCTTGACGGGTTGGTTATACAGTTATGGTCATGCCATCGAAAGCGACTTCCCAGCCGGCCGCCGCCACCTGCCGGCGCTCAGGGCTGTCTTCGATCAAAATCGGGTTGGTGGTATTGATGTGGATGAAAACCTTACGCTTGACTTGCAGTGGGGCGAATGCGGCCACGGTGCCGTCCGGTCCTGAAACACTCATATGACCCATGCGTTGTCCGGTTTTAACCCCAACGCCATCGCGGATCATTTCATCGTCGACGAACAACGTGCCATCAAAAAACACCAACGGCGCGCCGCGCAAGCGTGCGGCAAGTGCGGGGGGCATTTCGGCGCATCCCGGGATATAGAAGAACTTAAGCGCGCCCTCGTCATCGCGCACTTCGAGGCCCACGGTATCTTCCGCCACGCTGCCAAAATTATCCCCTTTAAAGACATTCTCAAGCCAAAGCGCCACTTTGCCTGGCACGGCGAACGGAGTGACTTGAATGCCTAGGGAATTCCCTTGCGAATCCTTGACGTGTAACGGCGCTTCTAACTCCATCGGCGCTCGCGTCACAAACTGGGGATTCAACACATTGAAAATCGAATTGCCGGCGAGTACCCCGTGGACCCGTGGGGTGGCGTAGAGCATGTAGGATTGTGATTCGCGCAGCGTCAACAAGCCGGTAACATGATCAACATCCGCATTCGATAGCACCACAGCCTTGATGGGACTACCGCGTAATGCGTCCCCGCGCGGATGCAAAATGGTACGTTCGTTGATTTGCTGGCGCAGATCGGGCGATGCGTTGAACAACACCCAGCGCTCGCCATCGCTTGAGACGGCGAGCGACGACTGTGTGCGCATCGGTGCGGCGGGATCGCCCCGACGCGCGCGCCGACTATTTGGATGATTACAGTTCCACTGCGGATAGCCACCACCCGCGGCAGAGCCTAAAACGGTGATTGTAAGCGAAGACATGGTTTAATTATCTTTCGCGGGCGGACTCTATCGTGCCCGGTGTATTTGTCGCGACCCAACGTGCGCGA
The DNA here is from genome assembly GCA_964555355.1 of uncultured Klebsiella sp. Classification (GTDB taxonomy): domain Bacteria; phylum Pseudomonadota; class Gammaproteobacteria; genus CAIKBL01. Next base: position 98,969 of record CAZKRY010000006.1, on the reverse strand, counting down.
TCGCTCAGTTGCTCTTTTTTCCAGAACGGCGCGTGTGATTTCAGGTCTTCCATGATGAAACGGCAGGCTTCGAATGCTTCTGCTCGATGGCCTGACCACACGGCAACCAACACAATGGCTTCACCCGGCAGCACCTCACCCACGCGATGAATGATGAGTGTGTCTAAGAGAGGCCATTTTGCGCAGGCTTGCGCGCAAATCTCCTCGAGGTGCCGCTCGGTCATTCCGGGATAATGCTCAAGCATCATCGAGCGCACGGCGGAACCGTCGTTGTAGTCGCGCATAGTGCCGACAAAGCTCGCCATTGCGCCGAATTGTCCGCTTGACACAAAACGCGCGCGCTCAAAAGTGCCAAGCTCGGCATACGGGTCAAAGACTTGCGCTTTTAGAATGACTTGCACGTTAGCCTCCGGTCACCGGCGGGAAAAACGCAATTTCGTCGCCCTCTTGGATGATGGTCTCCGACGTGCAATAGGCCATGTTTCGCGCGCACAGCACCCGCGGTGGAATTGCCCCTTGACCGGTCGCGGTGCTCCATACCCCGGCGATAGTTGACCCTGCTGGCGCGCGCAAGGACTTTTCGCGCCAGCCGACGGTCTCGGCGAGGCTTGCGAAGAGTTTGACAGTGACTTGCATAGATGAGATGAAACGCGATGTTAACGTTAACGCCTTACCCGTTGCGCTAAACTTAGCCCGGCTTCTCGGCACGCGGTACCGCGATGACCGAGACTGCCCAGAGTGTAGCGCACCCAACCTACGAGAACGAGCGATCAGCCATGCCGGAATTCACCCATTTCGATAGTGACGGGCAAGCTCATATGGTAGATGTGGGCGACAAGCCCATCACTCAGCGCCGCGCGCGTGCGGCTGGCCTCATCACCATGTCGAAAACGACGCTCGGCATGATCAAAGCCGGCACGCATCGAAAAGGCGATGTCTTTGGGATTGCTCGAATTGCCGGCATCATGGCCGCGAAAAAAACGGCCGAACTTATCCCGCTTTGTCATCCACTTTCGCTGACCAAGGTTTCGATTGAACTGACCGCGATCGATTCCCCACCTAGCGTGCGCTGCACGGCAAGTGTGGATACCTGCGGCCAAACCGGCGTTGAAATGGAAGCACTAACGGCCGTGCAGGTGACGCTACTCACCATTTACGACATGTGCAAAGCAGTCGACCGCGGGATGACCATGGAGAATATTCGGTTGCTCGAAAAGCTCGGTGGCCGCTCAGGCCATTGGCAGCGCGAGGAGTAGCGCCGGTCATTCGTCGAATATATGGCGCTCATCGACCTATCGGAGCGCCGGGTTCGTTAACCGATCACCGGTAACAATCCGGCGTTTAGTCATACTTCATATACTTGAACCGCGGATCCTCTGGCGTACCTTCCAACGCGCCCGCTTCATCTAGGGCGGGCTGCCACATGACGACTTCTTCGATCTTTTTCGCAAGCTCAAAGTCTTTATCGGTTATGCCCTTTGCCGCATGGTTTTGTAGCTTCACCGTTACGAACGCATACGACACATTGAGATCGGGATGATGCCAGCCTGCTTCGGCGAGATGACCGACGGTATTGACCACCATTAACGTGCTTTTCCAGCTGGAGGTCTTGTACGTGCGCCGAATCCACCCTTCCTTCAAGCTCCACTTGGGAAGTTCCGCGGCGAGCTTTGCTTCGGTTTCGGCATCGGTGTAGACCTTTTCCGATTTACGTTCACGCCAAGCCATAATTTTTCCTCTCTGCTTGTTTAGCTGTTTGATGTGATACCACGTCGCCTACAGATGCGGCGTTCCGTTGAAGATTACCGTTGACTGCATCGAGGCAGCGGCGGACATGTTGTACACCGGCAAGCGTTAATGCGTCGGTGCGTTGAGCCGCGGCACAGAGCGCTCCCCGAAATCCCAAATAGTCAGCGCCCAACACCGCCATCTCCGGAATATCGCTCGGTCGTAATGATCCCGCCAACCCCACGAGCAAGTGATGTTGACGAACGGCCGAGACGAACGCGCTACATTCATCGAAAGCGACTAACGTCAGCAACGACCCGCGCGATTTATCCGCGGTATCGAGCATGACGCCTCGTACACCGCACGCGGCGAGCGCATCAATGTCATGGGCAGTTGGCATCGATTCCGCGAAACACACGGCGATAAGCGCGGGCACGACCTCGACCGCGCGCGCGATTGCCTGCAGTGTGGCACGACCGGCGTTTTGCGCCATCAAGCCAACCTTGACGTAATCAACGCCTAACGTGGCCACTGCCTGTGCGATTGCCGGGATGTCCTCGGGTGTTTGCCAACAATCACCGATCGTCGCGCTGATCGGCAAATGCCCGGAATAGGCGCCAACCACCACGCGGATGACGGCATCGGGCGCGCGTCCCAATGCGCCGCGTGCGGGTTCCTTCAGGTCAAGCCAATCACCCCCCCCGGCAACCGCAAGCTCCGCCTCGTGCAAGGTGCGCACACTCGCAAGGAATGCATTCATGTCCTTATCTTAACGCCTGGTGGGTCAAAGCTGATGGGCTTTGATCGCAGCTTCCAGCCACCGCCAAGCCTCGCGCTCGCGTGGGCCTGCGGTTTTCTCCAACGCGATCCGCAAGTAGTCCATTTCGCGCTGTACCTTGTCGGCCGGTAGCCAGCCGAGCCGCGACACTAATATTGCGAGTTCAACGACGGCCGCTTGCGCGCGATTGAAGCCAAGGAATGGCGCGTGCACCCCCTGCGTCAAAACGCTGCAGAGGAACTCGGGTCGTTCGGGATGATCGTGGACTTCGTCGACCACAAGCTCCCAGTGCGAAAGGGAATCGCGCAAACGTGGTACACGCACCTGCGCCGCAGCAACCGTCGGCCACTGGTTACGACCGGTCAGCGGACCGGCAATGAGTCGGACATCATCGACGAAATTTAAGATGGCCTCGCGCTGCTCCCGTAGGTTATCGAGGGTTCGCGACGGCACAAATGGGGCGAGGACGACACGGTCGTCGAGCTTACGGTATCCCAGCGGGGTGATGTGAACCTGGGTACCGGTTAGTGTCGTTACCACTGCCTCGTTAATCATGGTTGTCCTGCTGTGGGCCGCTGTTTCGGGCCGTTCATCGTAGTTGTCCTGTTTCGCATTCCGTTTCGCCCGGCTTCCAATCGTCCCAATAACTCTATCAGGCGAAACAACCATATTCGCAAAGACGGGTGTCCCGAATCCATGCTCCTCCCGTATCGATGCTCCATGCACGCGAGAAAGTGGGTGTCCCCTATTTATCGCGCCTATTTATTTAAGAAAGTGGATGTCCCCGAAAGTGGATGCCCGAAAGTGGATGTCCCTTATCCCTTACTTATTTCGATGCTCGAGAAAGTGGATGTCCCTTATTTTGTTCATTGCGATGCCGCATGGTCGATTTCAACCTATGCCACGAGTGAGAGCAGCCAATCCTGCCGGTAGCGAGCGTTAAGAGCGTGCTAGCGCTTGCTAACACACTGTTAGTCTTCGTGTTTTATGCTAACGACCGCGCGCTTTGATTGGCATGGATCGTGCGAGTCTAGTCTGAGCCGCGTGAGATTTCATACGGCGGGATCCGCGCAAAGTACGCGGCCATCCACCAACTGGGAGAGTCAGCATGACTTGGGAAACCCCTTCGTACAGCGATGTACGTTTCGGCTTCGAAGTCACGATGTACATCAACAATCGTTGATTGTCGCGTGACCGCTGCCGCCCCAGGGCCGTTCGCGGCCCTAGGGTTCAATACCGCCCTTCAATCCTTAATCGAGCACCCCGTTCGTGGTTCAGTTTGCCGTCCCCCGCCCGCGTGTCACCGGTTCCGAGCCTTGGAGTCGCACGGAATTTGAGCAACAACTCCGCGCGAAAGAGCGCTTCTATCATATTCACCATCCCTTTCATATCGCGATGAACGCGACCGGCGTGTCGCGCGACGCGGTTCAAGGGTGGGTCATCAACCGATTCTATTACCAGCAAGCGATCCCGCTCAAAGATGCCGCGGTCATGGCGAACTGCCGCGACCGCGCAGCGCGCCGGCTGTGGATTCAGCGTGTGCTCGATCACGATGGCACAGAGGGCGACGATGGTGGAATCGAAGCGTGGCTGCAACTCGCCGATGCCGTGGGGCTTGCGCGTAGCGAAGTTGAAAGTGGCGAGCACGTGCTGCCCGGGGTGCGTTTCGCGGTCGATGCGTATGTGAATTTCGCGCGCAGTGCGACTTTTGAGGAGGCCGCCTGCTCGTCGTTGACCGAACTATTTGCGCCGACGATTCATCAGAAACGCCTCGACAAATGGCCGGATCTGTATCCGTGGATTGAGCCTCAGGGCTACCGCTACTTCCGCAAGCGGCTGAGCGAAGCCAGACGCGACGTGGACCACGGTCTAAAGGTTACGCTTGAGCACTTCAAAACGCGCGCCGATCAGGAGTACGCGCTCAGCATCCTCCAATTCAAATTGAATATTCTGTGGACGATGCTCGATGCGATGTGGCTCGCGTATATCGATATGAAGCCGCCATTTTTCTCTTGCCCGAAGGACTAAGCATGGCGCTCGACCCGCGCACGATCCCCAAAATCGCGCCACTATTTCGCTTTCAGTGGGAAGAAGCGCAAGGCTGTCACGTGCTGCTTTACCCCGAAGGCATGGTAAAGCTCGGCGGTAGCGCCGGCGAGATCATGAAACGAATCGATGGCAAGCGGTCGATCAGCACCATCATCGACGAGTTGCAAGTCCAGTTTCCGGGCGTTCCGCTCGAAGCGGATGTCTACAAATTTTTAGAGGCCGCGTATGACAATGGCTGGCTCCGCACCATCAGTGCCCAGTAAACCGCTTTGGCTGCTGGCGGAATTAACCTATCGCTGTCCGCTACAGTGTCCGTATTGCTCGAATCCGCTTGAAATTGCGCGCTACAAAGACGAACTCGATACCGATACTTGGCGGCGCGTACTGCGCGAGGCTCGCAAAATGGGCGCCGCGCAGCTCGGTTTTTCCGGTGGAGAACCGTTGGTGCGCGACGATCTTGAAATATTGATTAAAGAAGCGCGCGATCTGGGTTACTACTCCAATCTGATCACGTCGGGAGTCGGCATGGACGAAGCCCGTATCGCGGCGTTTAAGGAAGCCGGGCTCGACCACATTCAAGTCAGCTTTCAGGCCAGCAGTGAGGAGCTCAATAACTTCCTAGGCGGCACCGATTCCTTCGCGCACAAGGTTGAAATGGCGCGACTCGTCAAAAAATACGAATACCCCATGGTGTTGAACTGCGTCATCCACCGGCAAAACATCGACCAGATAGAAGACATTATCAAGATGACGATTGAGCTCAACGCCGATTACGTCGAACTCGCGAGTACTCAGTATTACGGCTGGTCAAAGCTAAATGAAGCCCAACTGTTGCCGACTCGTGAGCAACTCGCACGTGCTGAACGCATCGCGCATGGGTATCAAGCGCAGATGAAAAATCGCATGAAAATTATCTACGTCGTGCCGGATTATTATGAAGACCGGCCGAAGGCCTGCATGAACGGCTGGGGCGCGATTTTTTTGACCATTGCGCCGGACGGATCAGCATTACCGTGTCACGCCGCCCGGCAATTGCCAGGTTTGACGTTTCCGAATGTGCGCGATCACAATGTGGATTGGATCTGGAACGAATCTCCGACGTTTAATCACTTTCGTGGTTTTGAATGGATGCGGGAGCCTTGCCGGAGTTGCCCGGATAAGACTAAAGACTTCGGTGGCTGTCGCTGCCAGGCATACATGCTGACCGGCGATGCCACCAACGCCGATCCGGTGTGCGACAAGTCGGAACATCACGCGGCATTGGTCGCGCAAGTCGAGACGATGACTCACACGCCGTTAGACGTCGCGGCGAAAGTAAAACCGCTCGTGTTTCGCAATATGCGCAACTCAAAGGCGTTGACGGCCTAGCCTGGTTTCTCCGGCGGGCAATTCACCTGCCCGATCGCCCAAGCCACTTCCATCGCTTGGCGATTCGCCCGAACGTCGTGCACACGAAAAACTTTGACGCCGGCGGCCACACCCAATGCGGTGGTCGCACAGGTTGCGCCCACCAACTCTTCGAAGGCGGTTTCGCGGCAAATTGCGCCCATAAAACGCTTGCGGCTCGTGCCGAGCAGAACTGGATATCCGCCCGCGACGAACCGTGGCAGCGCGTTTAGGAGCTGCAGATTGTGTTGCCGCGTTTTCCCGAAGCCGATACCCGGATCGAGCAATATCCGCGACCGCTGGATGCCGGCCCTTTCCGCAAATCGCGCGCGCGCCAATAAAAAATCGAATACTTCTTCCGCCACATCGAGGTACTGGGGGGCGAGCTGCATCGTCGTGGGCGTGCCTTGCATATGCATCAGCACGATGGCAGCACCATATTCGGCAACAAGCTCGCACATCCCGGCTTCGCGTGCGCCCGAGATATCGTTAACTATCCGCGCGCCGGCCGCGAGTGCGTGCCGCGCGACTTCCACCGACTGCGTGTCGATACTGATCGCAATCGATGAAGGCAACGCAATGCGCAAACCCTCAAGCACCGGTAACACCCGCGCTAATTGTTCGCGTGCGGCGATCGGACTCGCGCCGGGGCGTGATGATTCGCCGCCAACATCAATGATGGTGGCACCCTCTTCCACCATGGTTTGCGCGCGTTTGAGCGCGACGTCGCATGCGAGGTATTGACCGCCATCGGAAAAGCTATCAGGCGTCACGTTGAGCACGCCCATCAACATCGGCGGCGTGCGTGGTTCGTTCAATGCGTCGAATAAGTGAGACACCGGCTTCTAAGCAAGGGTTAGCGCTAGGCGATCGGCCGCACGTAATAACGCGTCCTGGATGGCGGACTCTCCGGAGAGATGGCCGGCGGTGCGAAGAATTTCGAGCGTCGACCATGGCAGCGCGCGGTGCAGTTCCCACGCAGCTTCCGGCGGGCAGGTGATATCACGTTGTCCGTGGATTAGGTGGATCGGGACACGCGGGATACGGGAACAGTCCCGCAGTAATTGATTGTCTTCCAAAAAATATTGGTGCGCCGCGTAGTGCAATTCAATCCGCGTTTTCGCGAGAACGAGTTCGGCCGGCTCTGGCGCATCGCCTGGCGCATGCTCAAAGCCGTACATGACGACCTCGGTAGACCACTGCGCCCAAGCCTGTGCAACCGCCAGTGCGGCGCTTCGATCCGACCCGTGCACCGCTGCATTCCAGTCCACGGCGCTTGCGCCGTACGGCGTAATCGCGGTGGTGAACGTATGCCATGCGCGCGGCAGGAGACGCCGCGCACCATCGCCAATAAACCATGCCAAATCGCGCGAGCGGGCAAGGAAACTTCCGCGCAGTACCATGCCAAGCACACGCTCCGGATGTGTCTGCGCATACGCGAGCGCGAGCGCGGCCCCCCACGAACCGCCGAATAACACCCACCGCTCAACCCCGGCCCAGTTTCTCAGCGTCTCAAGATCGTTCACTAGCGCCTGTAAAGTATTGCCGTCGGTGCCGCCGCTGGGGGTCGAACGACCGGCCCCACGTTGATCGATGAGAAAACAACGATAGCGCTTTGGATCAAAGAATTGGCGGTGAGAGGGTTTGCAACCCGAACCCGGCCCACCGTGTAGAAAAACGATGGGGATGCCAACGGTCGTTCCGCCTTCTTCAACGTAGAGCGCGTGTCCGTCACTCACCGGCAGCGTGGCCGTGCGCGTCGCCTCGGCATAGGGATACAAAGCTTGCATACTGGTGCTGGGAAGCCGGCGTCCGGGCGACCGGGGTCTTAGATATCTTTCAATATCTCGTCGCGCCGCGCGGTATATTCTTCATCCGTGATGAGCTTTTTCTCGCGTAGCGCCTGTAATGTAGCAAGCCGATCCTCGAGCGATTTGGAGTTCGCCACCGTTCCGCCTTGCAGTGCCTTGATCTGCGCGCGCAAACGCGCCATTTCTTCGCGCATTTCACGCCGCTCTAGCGTGAGCTTGGCAGCCTCTTGTTTGGTCTTTTCGGTAGTGCGTTTTTGCTCTTCCGGGATCTGACTGTCGCGATAGGCGAGCGCCGCGGCAGCGACGTCGATCAATACCCAATCCGGCCGGCCGGTTTCTTCACCGCCTTTGTAACTCACCCCGACGCTCGACACGATGCGGCCAGGAAACTTGCCGGTCTGCTTGTCGCGGCTTCCGGGATCGAAATACAGATCAGCGTAATTTTCGAGCACGCCGTGCGCCGCTTCGGCGTTACGCACGCCACGATCCTTTTTCAGTTTGAATGTCCCAATGATGATATTGAGCTTACCGTCGACGAAGAACGCACGTCCCGCGGTCCATTCGCGCTCCTTAAACGTATTCAGAGCCACGCCACCATAGCCACGCACGTTGAAAATCACATCCTCATTGGGCTTTGCTTTCATTAACCCTTCGGCGATGAATCGCCCCAACATTTCCGCTTGGGCGCCGGTGAAGACCGGGTTCGATTCTTCATTGCGAAAAAAGCCACCTTTATCCCACAACTCAAGCGAGCGTAACGCATCCTCGACATCCTTGTTATCGAGGGTCGTTGGATGCGTGTTCGCGGGATAAGCTTGCCCATCCTTGCCTTGGGTAGCCAACGATACGTACTGTTCTTGCAATTTCCATAACGACTTGGTGACCTTCGGCTTATCGAAAATATCCGGCAACAAATCGAGCGCGGTCGCTTCCGGCACCAATACCCATCCACCAACCATACATGCGCCAAGCAATAGCAGGAACGATAGACCACGGGGACCGACTGACATCTTCAATATCGACATTAGGAATCCTGACAGATAGATTTCCAAAGTATACCGGAGTTCATTAGGAGTCGATCGTGACGGCGCCTGGCTTAACGGCGGCTGAGAAGTCTTTGCGCCAGCGCGTGAACTCCTCGCGCGGTCAGGATCGCGGCGCACTATACGAATTAATTCGTGCGTGCGCCGCGCGCGGGGAGATGCGCGAGGCCTTTAAACTGTCGTTGCAGCTATGCGCGATAACCCCCGAGCATCCGACGCTCTGGTTGGACGCAAGCCAATTCGCGCTCGGTGCCGGCCTCTTGCCGGACGCACTGAAAGCGGCGAAAAATGGCCTGAAGGGCGGTAGCGAGCCGCTCGCGACCTATCGACTGCTTGCCGAATGCAACGAACGCCTCGGAAGGGTCGAGGACGCGATCGTTGCCTACCGTAACGCGCTGGTCTTGGCGCCGAACGATTCGGTGCTGCTCAACAATCTAGGTTTATTGCTTCGTCGCTCCGGCCGATTGACCGAGGCACGGTGCGCGTTTGAACAGGCGCGGGTGGACGGCCACACACTCGCTTTACTTAATAATCTGGCAAATACGTACCGTGATTTGGGCCTATTGGAGCTCTCGCTCGAATGTTACGACCAGGCGTTACAGCTAGCGCCTGGGAATCTAGAGATTCATTTTAATCTTGGTCTGCTGTTCGCGCAGATAAATCGTGTTAGCGATGCGATCAACGAGTTCGCCACGATCGTCGCGCGCGAGCCTACTCATTTTGCGGCGCGGCTCGAGTGGTGCGATGCGGTAATTTCGCAGGGTTCATTTAACGAAGCCCTGTCAGCACTGCGCGAAATAGTCGACAAAAACCCCACCAATGGCCGCGCTTGGTTATTGCTCTCGCAGATACTGAGTCCGAATCTTGACGAACGTGGCGCCGTGGTCGCGCGCATTCAAGCGCTAATCCACACCACACCGCTTCCTGTATCGGAGGCATCGTTAATACATTTTGCACTGGGCAAGTTATTGGACGACGGTGGCGCTTATGCGCAGGCATTTCAGGCTCATACCACGGCCAATCAGCTCACCGCCAAATCCATTCCCCGCGCTCGTCGACAGTATTGGCGTCACCTTGCGAACGAGATTTGCGCACGTCCGAAAGAAGACTGGCAAGCACTTACGACGTACAAACCGGACTACGAGATTGAACCTATCTTTGTCATCGGTATGCCACGCTCAGGTACGACGCTCGTCGAGCAAATCTTGGCGCGCGGTGGACAGGTTCAGTCAGCAGGCGAAATCGATTTTTTTGGTCCTGCGCTCGCGAGATTCAGCGCAGAGCAGGTTACCGCCGGCCGCCCGGCCGAAATTTGGCGTCAACTCAATACACAAGACTTGGTTCGGCTAGCTGAGGGATACCGCACCCGACTGCGACTTCTCAACATTTCCGCAAATCTATTTTCAGATAAGTCACCGTTGAATTTTTTGTATATCGGCGTACTACACGCGCTATTTCCACACGCGAAATGGGTGCATTGCACCCGCCACCCACTCGATACCTGCCTGTCCATTTATTTTCAGCGATTTGCCGGTCTCGACTTCGCATACTCACTCGACGATATCGCCGATTTCTACATCGCTTATCGGAATTGCCTTGCGTATTGGCGGCAGGTAGCGCCGTTCCAAATGGTCGAAATCCGGTATGAAGAACTTGTCGCGGCGCCTGAGGTGCAAACACGACGGTTGTTTGAGGGAATTGGGTTAACCGAGCGTAAGGTACGCGCAAGTGAACTCGCGCGTACCGCTGGCTCAGTCAGCACAATGAGTCGTTGGCAGGTGAGACAAGACATCTATACGTCATCAACCGAGCGTTGGACGCATTATCAAAAGGAGTTGGCGCCGCTTAAGAAGCGGCTTGCGGAATATCTAGCTTAGACGGTAACCCCAAAACAAAACGCGCCCCGAAGGGCGCGTTTCGCAAGACCGGAAGATCTTATTCTTACCAGAAGAAGAACGAGCCGATGCTGAAGGTATCGGAGTTGGTCTCCGCGCCGCCATCGAGTGTCAGCACGTTCTGTCCAAAGTCGTTGGAGGAGGCGCTGTACTCCGCAATTAGCTTCAGCCAGGAGTTGACGTCGTGGTAGACACCGATCGTCCACATGCTGAGCTCCGCGTCGCGGGCCTGCAATTCAGACAGACCCGACGCTCGAATGACGTTATCCGAGTACGCGTCTTCGGTGGACTCGCCGTAGCTCGCACCGACTTTGGTTTTGCCGCTGAAGGTGTAGGTACCTTGCACGTAAAAGCCATCGTTGTTGGTGGCTTCGCAGCTTGAGCCGACAATGTGCGCATTGGCGTCCACTACACCTGCGGCAACGAAACCATTACACAGCGTGCCACCTACAAACTGTAGTGAGCGGCCTAGCCCCGCGCCATCATAATAATAACCGGTAAGTGCAGCGCCGCCGAATTTGAGTTCAGCGCCCGCGCCCCAACCATTGACCGTTACGTCATCGCTCGCGCCTTGTGCTGTATTTTCGATGTCCTGCCACAACCCATCGATCCAAACTTGCGCACTACCGCCGCTAAACGCTGAGGTATAGCTAACTTCACCTTCAAAACGCGGGGTGTCGGTCTGATTGAGGATGCCCGCGCCGGCGTTCAACTGCTCGACGGATGGATCGTACAAGCCGATTTCGCCTTGGAGGCCACCCAGATTAGGGGTTTTGTAAGAAATGCGCGCGTTAAAGTTAGGATAGGTATAGCCACGACCGATGCGTCCGGCGGTGACCGAGCCCGCTTGTAAGTTAGCCATACCAACGCCGAATAGCGTCATGTCTTTCAGGATCGCGTTACGGCCGAAGATCGACAGTGTGCGGCCGAAGCTAAGAGTACCGAAGCCGCCGTCTAAGTTCACTAAGACTTCGCGCATATCGATACTGGAACCTTGGATACCCTGCGAATTTCCGTTATTCAATCCGCCGGCGGCGCCGTAAATTTGGTTCTTCGTATTAGCATTCTGAATGGCTGGCGCAAAGCTGAAGCGAGCGCTACCCGTCATGCCATTAACCGTCGGACTCTTCACGTTGAAGCTGAAGAAAGCCGGGAGGAAGCCTGATGTCACGCGAGAAGTATCTAGCGTCGTGCCAGCGAATGAGCTTGTGCCATTGCCGTTACTTGTTGGAGCCGCCAACCCTAGCGGGTTCCAGCCGGCGTCATTATTGCCATGAACGTAGAACGCGTTAACGTTACCGTCAAAGCTCACTTCCCAACCGTTATCGCCGCCCACTACGACGACTGCATTAGCAGCCGCGCTAAGACCAAGTCCGACTACCGCGGTGGCCACCGCAGCGGCTAACTTTGTCTTTTTGAATTCTGTTGCCATTACTTCCTCCTAACTCAAGGATTCTAAAGCTTAAGCTTTCCCTCTAGTCACTTGCCGCTGACTTCTCCCCAGCGACTAAATCAGCGCAGGTGGCTAGAGACTAAAAATTCTTCTCGATCACTTGCAAGCGTGAACGTAGCAAACACTAGACGATTCAACCGCACCACGCAAGCCTTCCGAGCACATAAATGCGACATATTTTCTAGAATCAAGCGCCTTGGTCGCATTTCCACCACAGCGGCCGCCTTTCAAACTTCTTTAGCCTTTGTCCTAACGAGGTTCGGGGCGACTAACCGCCCCCCTTTTGAAAGCAGTGCTGAAACCGCTGCTTAAAGGCGGCCCGCGCCCGCTCGTCCATTCCGCTAAACGACAGTTTCAAACGTACGAAGGGAATGGAAATGCTCGCAATTCGACGCGCTTGCTCAGGGCCGACCAAGAGGGTGACCACGGCGCCTGATGGCCACGTAAAGCGGTAATCAAGAGCATGGCCGGAAAATTGGGCATCCGGGATTAGCCTCGGCAGAATTCGCGCGAGATCGGCGTGCGATAACCCGTACTCCCAGGTCTCTTCGAGCGTTGCCGGCGCTCCGCTCATTTGCCCGGTGGGGCTATCCACCAGCCACCGGCGGCCAAATAGCGAGCGCGTCGCCCTCCTTAAGTGCCGGGGTGTCCCGGGCTGCTGGTGGCACATACACCCCATTGAGTAGAACCAGATGCGCGCGTGCCCTAGGAATACGATAACGATCGATTATTTCGTGCGGGGTGGATTCGGCGGCGACATCGATCTCCGCGACATTCGACACTGCTTCGGGCGGCAGGAATTCAGCAAGCGTGGCGTACAGTTTCAGGCGGAGTTTCATGATGCCGAAAGATTAATGCCGGTCGGCGATTAGGTTTTTCCACCCTCACCCTACCCTCTCCCGTCCGCGGGAGAGGGTCAGATGGGCGTCTCTTACCCGGATGTTTTCAACGCCCGTTATTTCATCAACGCTGCATTGAAGCCGACAGCCTGGGTGGCGCCGAGATACGCTTCCATTAAGCGGGTGGGGTCTTCCATGAGTTTGTCCTTCCACTTACCGAGGCGCGTTTTGGTTTGAATTAAGCCACGCACCACACCGATATGCTGAGTCATGCCAAGGCTAGTCGCGCCCACGAGCACGTCGCCGTCAAACTGCAGATTAACGTACTTAAAGCGGTCGCGATTCAAGAGTTCCGCGCTTTGCCCTCCACTAGCTCCCATCCACAATCCAAAAGAGCTTGAGATAAGACCAAGTGTGTCCAGCACGTTCATGTTGACACTTCCGCGGTGCACGGCGCCTAGTAAGCCCGCCATATTCCGCGCCGCAAGTAGGCCATGCTCAGTCGCCGTCGGCTGAATCGCTTGCACGGAGTATTCCCCGGTTGAGAAATCTCGACCTTGCGCCACATCACCGCTCGCGAAGATGTCCGGATCATTGGTCTGCATGTGTCGATTGACCAAGATGCCGTGTTCAGTGTCGATGCCGGTGCCGGCCAGAAAATCGATATTGGGTTTGACGCCGGTCGCCGACACAATCATATCGACGTCAAGCGCAGCACCGGTACTTAGTTCCGCGCACAACGGCGCGCTTGCACCTTTCTTGATTGCCGTCACCCGCGTGCCGGTGTGAACCTTTACCCCCTTTTTTTCGCACCAGCTTTTGATGAGGTTGCCGGCGGTCTCATTCATCATGCGCGGGACCATGCGGTCCGCCATCTCAACTACCGTCAAGTTGGCACCACTCTGCGCCAGCGCCTCCAGAATGATGCAACCGATAAACCCCGCCCCCATCAGCAAGACCCTAGCGCCGGGTTTGGCTTTGGCCGCGATGTTGCGTCCATCGGCCAGGGTCCAGCAATTGTAGATGTTAGGAAGGTCCATCCCCGCGATGGGAGGTGCGGTCGGTCGCGAGCCCGTGGCGAGCAGCAATTTGTCGTAGGCGACGCTCCCGCCGCTCGCCAGCTTAAGCTGCTTTTTCCCTCGCTCCACCGCGCTGACGGTATCGCGCACGAGGTCAATTTTGAGGTTTTGATAATGGTTGGCCGTTTTACGTAGGTGCGTGCCTTCTTCCTTAATCTGCTTGATCAAGAAATAAGGCAGGGCCATACGTGAATAAGGCGGTTCGGCTTCGTTGCCGATTATCGTGATGCGGTCCTGCGGCCGCAACTTACGAAGTGCTTCCGCCGCGACGACGCCGGAAGGGCCGGCTCCAACGATGATGTGTTGCATAGCCTTCCCCCTATACCGCGAGTTTGCCGAGCGTCTCTGCCGTAGGCACACCGTCAGGCGTCCAACCGCGGATCTCGTAGTAATGCGGTAGCATCTTATGTAGTTCGTTGACCTTGCCCTTGGCGGGACCTGTTTTGGCGGCTTCTTTCAACAACCGCTTGGGTAGGGTGTCGTCGGCCTTGGTCAACCCGGCGTCCAAGTTGAATTTCCGCTCCAGATTCCAAATCCGCTCACCGATCTCCAGCATTTTCTCGGGGCTAAACCCGCCCTCACAGGCCGCATCTACTTGCGGCGCGATGTCTTCGAGCGTCCACGCAAATGTGGTGAATACGCACAAACCCGTCGAATCCACCGCCGCGGTCGCGTCTTGAAACGCTTTGACCAATTCCGGTTTGCCGTCGGTCGATAACGGATCGGTTTTCACCGGCACGCCAAGGATTTCGGACGAGACGGTGTAGCTACGGAGATGACAGGCACCACGGTTAGACGTAGCGTAGGTCAGTCCCATGCCTTGAATTCCACGCGGGTCATAGGCCGGAAATTCCTGACCTTTGACGGTCATCGACAACTCCGCATGGCCGTATTTCTCGCACAAACGCTTCGAGCCGAGTCCCAGATCACGGCCAAAGCCCTCGCCTTTCGCGACCAGTTCCGCCGCGCGCGTCAGCGCTTCCGCCGACCCAAAGCGCATTTCGATACCGCCTGTGTGTGCGGTGGTGAGCGCGCCGATTTCGAATAATTCCATGGCGGCCGCGACGGTTGATCCAAACGAGATCGGATCAAAGCCGTCTTCGTTACAGATAAAGTTAGCGTAAGTCAGCGCGTCCAAGTCATCCACGCCGGTATCCGAACCCAGCGCCCATGCCGCTTCGTACTCCAACCCGCCGCTGTTCCCCATGTACTGGGGCTTATTCACGATGGTGTAGTGCTTAGGATCGATGGAGGAAATCCGCCCGCAGGCAATTGTGCAGCCGAAACATGCCGCGTTCGTCGTGAGATTCGGTTTGCCGTCGCTTTCGCGCGGAATATGCATGGCTTCCGCCGAAATACGGTTGGCGCCTTCAAACTGTACTTCGCGCATATTGCGGGTCGGCATGGCGCCAACTTCGTTGATCACGTTCATCAGCACCTGCGTCCCCATTTTGGGCAGTCCCTCCCCGGTCACGGGGTTGCCCGCAAGCACTTTCTTTGCAGCCTGTGTCGCGTTCATGAACTGCTTGGGATCCCGGATATTGCCGACCCCTTTGGTGCCCCTGACAGCCACCGCTTTCAAATTCTTCGACGCCATGACGGTCCCGACGCCGGAGCGGCCGGCTGCACGATGCAAATCATTGATGACGCCCGCATACAAGCAGCCTTCTTCGGCCGAACGTCCGACACAGGAGATACGCAGCAGCGGGTCTTGATGCTTCGCGTGCAGGAGATGGTCGGTCTCCCACACGGATTTACCCCATAGATCCTCGGCGGGTATGAGTTCGACGTGGTCGTTTTCGATATAGAGGTAAACCGGCTTCGGTGCCCTGCCTTCGAAAATCAGCATGTCGTAGCCGGCATTCTTGATTTCATTGCCGATGAAGCCGCCGGAATTGGAGCACGCGATTGCGCCGGTCAGCGGGCTTTTAGTCACCACCGAGTAGCGTCCTCCCGTCGCGGCCATCGTCCCGGTTAATGGGCCGGTCGCGAGAATGAGCTTATTGCCTGGGGATAACGCGTCGACTTTGGGGTCTATTTCTTCGGCCAAATACTTCGACGCCAACCCGCGCTGCCCGACGTACTTCCGCGCCCATTCCATGTTAAGTGGTTCGGTTTTACAGCTTCCGGCGGTAAGGTTCACACGCAGAATTTGTTTGGTCCAACCCATGGCTGGTTTCTCCGCTTAAGCTTTGGGGATCGACTGGCTGGCATGCGCTTTCATACGAGCAAGCCCCGTATGGTCAGCGTCCACATACGTAATCGCACCGGTTGGACAGGCCGTGGCGCAGGCCGGATCGCCACCGCAAAGATCGCACTTGATCACCTTGCCGCTCTCCGAGTTGTAATTGACGGTACCGAACGGACACGCGATCGTGCACACCTTGCACCCGACGCAGATGTCTTCCAGGACCTCTTTCGCCCCGGTTGCCGTATTAATGACAATCGCTTCCACCGGGCAGGCGTGCATGCACCAGGCTTCGGCGCATTGCGAGCAAGTGTACGGCGCGAAGCGTCCTTCATCGTGAAACGTGAAGACTTTGATTCGCGATTTGCTCGGGTTAAACACTTGTTCGTTTTCATAGGAACAGGCCATTTCGCACTGCAAGCAGCCGGTGCATTTTTCTGGTTCAAGTTGAAGCGCTTTGTGCATGAAAAATCTCCCCGAAATGTGGCCCGATTGAATGTTTCCGGCAATCCGAACGGCTATCCGCGTCCCCTCAGTCATAAGACCGAGCGCGGTTTAGCGGAACCGCCCGCCCGATATATGCTGGCGACAGCCAGACTAACGAGTTCATGCTCAAAAAAAAAGTCCGCTGTTGATGCCTCAGCAGGGTGGCGGGAACCTACCGTCGAGTCAGAAAGATTTTTTCTATTAATGCAGACGACCGAACTTCGCTAGCATGCACAGTCCAAGAAGCGTGCAACCGGAACCGAATAGGAGCTAGTTTGAAATTAATCTTCCCGTGGAGCGCCGTGGCGCTGTGTGGATTCGCTTGGGCGGCCGGCGCCATGGGGCAATCAATGGACGTGGTGATGGCGTATGTCGGCTCGGCCGATTCATCCGCCTACCGTGGGGCGCAACAAGGTTTACAGGAGGCGCAAGCGCAGGGAGAGTTTCTAGGTCAGAACTACCGCTTGGACTTCGTAAAAGACCAACGACACCCGCTTTCAGCGGTGGCGATCGTGGCCGCCGTGGACGCTGCATCACTTATCGCGCTCGCGGATGCCAATCCCGGAGTAGCGGTCATAAACGTCCTCAACCGGGACGATAGCGTGCGTCAGGATTGTCACCCCAATTTATTGCACGCAATCCCACATCAGGCGATGTTTACCGACGCCATCGCACAGTGGCGCCAATTACACCCGGACGATACTCGCGTCGAGGCGCAAGCATGGCACCCGGATTTTGAGAAGTATGCGGCGGCCCAGCTCAACAAGCGCTATCGGCAGTCATTTGATGCTGCGATGGACGACCCGGCGTGGGCGGGTTGGGCCGCGGTTAAGCTCGTTTCGGATATGGTGGCTCGCGAACAACACGTGGAGCCTGGCAAGTTGCTCGAAGCATTACGTACCCAGCTTGCCTTCGACGGACAAAAAGGGGTCGACATGAGCTTTCGCGACAATGGTCAATTGCGACAACCGCTGCTTCTCGTCGCCGGCGGCAAGCTGGTAGGTGAAGCGCCGGTCCGGGGCGTCACCGACATTGAAAACCTCGATAGCTTGGGCCCCCTCGAGTGCCACAAATAAATTCACCTAGCAGGATCCCGCGTATGCATGAAACTCGTTTCCGTTCCGTTATCGGACTTCTATTGGTCGCCGCCGCCGCGGGGGCAACCGCCTCGCCGCAGGTCTTTGTCACCAACGAAATGGGGGACTCGGTTAGCGTTATCGACGTCGCAAGCCGGCAGGTCACGGCAACGATCCCCGTCGGCAAACGTCCCCGTGGCATTGGGTTGTCGCCCGACGGCAAGGAAGTCTATGTCGCGGTCAGCGGCCAAGACGCTATCGCCGTGATTGACCCACAGACCCTTAAGGTTGCGCGTACCTTCAATAGCGGTCCGGATCCGGAAGCGTTCGCGGTGCACCCCAACGGCAATCTGTATATCTCCAACGAAGAAAACGCCAAAGCGTCCGTGTATAACCCGGCCGACGGCACGTTGGTGGCCGAAATAAAAGTCGGGATCGAACCCGAAGGAGTGGCGGTCTCGCCCGACGGCACGCGCGCAATCGTGACCAGTGAGTCAACCAATATGTTGCACGTGATCGCCGTGCCGGAACATAAAATCATCGCCAACATTCTGGTCGGCGCGCGCCCGCGCGCGGTGAGTTTCAGCGCTGACAGCAAGCTCGCTTACGCCACCTCCGAAATCAGCGGAGAGGTCAAAAAAGTGGACGTCGCGAGCGGCAAAATCATCGGTAAGGTGCCGTTGGCCGACGACAAAGCGAAACCTAAAGATATCCTCGCGAGCCGCGACGGCACCAAATTGTTTGTCGCCGGCGGTCGCGCCAACCGAATTTTCGTGCTTGACGAAAAAACGCTTGATATCCTGCACGAAATCCCGGTTGGTAATCGCGTGTGGGGCTTGGCACTTTCCAAGGATGGCAACATGCTATACACCACCGACGGCGCGAGTGATCAGGTGTCGGTCATCGACACCCAAAGTCACAAAGTCGTCGCCACCATCCCAGTCGGCAAAATGCCTTGGGGGATCGTGATTCGAGAATGATCAGAATCGAACGCGCACGCCCACCCACCCCGCGCGCGGCGCGCCCGCGCCGAGGAAATACGGGGTCGCGTCGGTCAACGTCGGAATGACGTCGGTGGGGTCTTCGCCCACCAAGCCGAAGTTTTCGTAATCCGTATCAAACAGATTGGTGAGCCGACCGAAAATTTCGATTTGCTCGGTCAGTCGATAACTGGTGCGGAGATTGACGAGCGCATAGCCGTCGACCGTTTCGAGCAAATTGGCTTCGTCGCCGCGCATTACTTGGTCCGAGTTGTACAACAGTTCAAAACCCACGTTGAGGCCAAACGCGAACCCATAGTCGCCGCCCAATTTAAACTGATGGCGCGGGATCCCCGGGATCCGATTGCCTTCATGCACCTGCAGTTCCCCGTTGGCATCCGCCCCCGGGTGGTTGGGACTTAGCACATTGAACGCACTCTCGAACGTCGCGTCGATATAGCTATACGCCGAAAACCATTCGAACCCGGACCAGGCGCCCGCCAAGGCGAGTTCAAGTCCCTGCCGTCGTGTTTCATCGACATTCGCGAACAGACCGGTGTTGCGTCCGGTGGATTGGAAGATGATGTCGTCGTTGTTCACCGTGTGAAAGTATCCAACGCGATAATCGATTTCAGCCACCACCCCGCGTACGCCACCTTCGATACTCTCAGCCACCACTTCATTGAGCGGCGGATCGGCGAGGAACGCATTCGGTAGGCGGCACTCGAATTCGATCTCGTTCGGGTCCTCGCCTCGCTCAACCGCGATGCGCTGGGCGATTTCAAAGACGCCTTCATTGCAGTCGAGTTCAATCGGGGTCGGGGCGCGCGAGGATTCGCTATAGCTCCCATACAGATTCAACCGCTCGTCAACCGTAAAAGTAGCGCCACCCGATGGATTAAAGCGGTTGAAGGCATGGTCGCCGTTGAGTTCGGGACGCTCGCCGGAGCGATCGCGAAGCTGCACGTCGGTGTCGTTGTAGCGGCCACCGAACGTCAAGGTCAGTTGTTCGGTGACCGAGAAATTGTCGAGGAAATAAAAACTCCAGGTATCGGTTGCGGTGGTTACATCGGTGGCCAGTTTATCGACAAAGGTGCCGACACCCAACCCTGAGGTGCTACGGGTGATCGGATCGATCCCGGATAATTCGACCACCGCAGCAAAGTCGGCTTCTCCACGGTAATAGCTGAAGCCCGCTACAAAATAATTCTCTCGGCCGAATAGGTTGCGCGTAAAAACCGCCTGCGCGTCCGACCCATAGGCCTGCTGTTCGCGGCTGCTGAGGTTATTGATGGCATCATCTTCCAGTGCCAGCGTGCCGGAAAGCTCGTCCGAGAGATCTTCGATCTCGAAAAACTCCGCCGGCAATCCCGCCAACACCGCACGATTATTCAATTCAACTTCAAGCGCTGCCGGATCGGGCACGCCGAGGGCGTCCGCGCAAACATCATCGTCGAGCCCCAGCAACGCCAACCCATCCTCATTCAGTTCTTCCAACAAGAAATCGCGGCCGCCCAGTTCGCATTCAACGAATTCGGATGTGTCGCCATTAAAGGAGGATGTTCGCGTGTCACGATAAAAAGCGGTCGCGCCCAAGCTCAAGTCGTCTAGCGGGTCATGGCTTAGCTTGAAGGTCACGGCATGCATTTCGTTTTCGGTGATATCCGGCGCGGTAAAAATATCTTCCCGGTCGAGCGCCAACAGTCCAAGTGGCGCCGGGCCATTGCCGGTGAGTTCGGTGTCACCGTACTGCAAACTGAGATCAGCCGTCGTTCGCTCAAGGCGCAGGCTCACCGCGCCATAGAAATTGAGCGCGTCGGACGCGGACAAGTCGCGCCAGCCCTCTTCTTGAAAATAATGAACGTTTGCGTAGTAACCAAACATTCCATTGTTACCGCCTGACTCTACCGTGGTGTTGAGTCGCTCCCAACTGCCGCCTGACACTTCGCCCGCGTGACCTTGAAAGTTAAAGCCGTCTTTCATATCGATTGAAAGAGCGCCGCCTAGCGTATTCAAACCAAACAGCGGATTGGCGCCGCCAACCAGTGTCATGCTATGCACGGCGGATTCGGGCAATAGATCCCAATTGACGGCATCGCCTAGAGGTTCATTAATCCGCACACCGTTTTGGTAAACGGAGACGCCCATCGGCAGCCCCAAAAGAGGCGAAGCCGAAAAGCCGCGGTATTGCACATCCGGTTGCAGTGGATTGTTTTGCGCCGAGTTGATGCTGACGCTGCCGAGGTTGCTATTCAGATAGTCCGTAAGATCCAAGCTTTGCGCGCGCTCGAACGCATCGCTGTCGGCGGCTTGCGTGGAAAATGGAATTTTTTCCGGTGCGATACCGAGCCCGGTCGCCGCGGGGGTTGGCGCCACCACCACGACTTCTTCGTCAAATCCCGCGCCCTCCGCCCACACGAGCGACGGTAGGCCAGTCACCGCGAGAGCCGCCCCGAGCGGCGCACGCCAATCGATGCG
Source organism: uncultured Klebsiella sp. (assembly GCA_964555355.1). GTDB lineage: Bacteria > Pseudomonadota > Gammaproteobacteria > CAIKBL01. The sequence continues at coordinate 77,700 of CAZKRY010000006.1, read as the reverse complement.
CATTTTTCTTTCTTGCATTTTTGTTTTCCGAAAACTAAAAAACCATGCTCGCTTATTGGTCCGCTACGCGGCCTTTCTATTTGCGATGTGCCGTGTCGACTATCAACCGAATTGAAGACCCGCTGGGAGGTGCTTTGGATTCCCTGTCCCAAGAAACCCAAACCGATCGTCAGCCGTAGGTCGCTGTGAAGTAACCCCAACGCGGTACGGATGTCACGGATCCATAAAGATCAAACTCGGCCCTGGCCGAGACGTATCCCGCGATGGAATGCTAGTCAGGAGAAAAACGTGTGCATAGAGCGGCTGCGGCAACATCCGCACCGTTCACGTCATACCCGTGCGGGAATTAATCCTAGCGGCTACGCACTCACGAAGCCATTACGAATCGCAATGCGCGCCATCTCGGCGACCGTGCTGACATCGAGCTTCGCTTTAATCTGCGTGGCGTAGTTGGCGACCGTCTTACTACTCAACGATAAGCGCTTCGCGATATCGGCCACGGTGCCGCCTTCGGCCAACAGGCAGAAAATTTCGAACTCTCGGGTCGACAGTCCTGCAATCGGGGAATTGGGTCCGCGTGTTTTCTGAAACGCCAACCGCTGGGCGATTTCCGGGTCGAGGAATATGTTTCCGGCGGCAATCGCCTTGACCGCTTCGACCAGCACATTCGGCGCGCTGCTTTTACCGATATAGCCACGCGCGCCGGCTTGCAGGGCCTGCTCCACGAAGATGGTGTCCTCGTGCATGCTGAAGGCGAGTATTCGCGCATCCGGCTTCCGTTGGATGATCCGACGGATGGCCTCGAGCCCCCCAATACCGGGCAAGCTTAAGTCCATGATGACCACATCCGGCGAGATTTCTCCGAACATTTTGACGGCCACATCGCCATTGTCCGCCTCTCCCACGATTTGCAGCGACGGCGAATCGTCAAGCAAGGTGCGGTAACCCGCGCGCACCACCGCATGATCGTCAACAAGGAGAATCTGGATTTTGTTCATACGACTACAAGCCTAAATTTCTTTTGCAACTGGGATGATTACCTCGAATTGTGTGCCGCCGGTAGGCGTGCTCGCAAGGGTGAACTTCCCACTTAACGCTTTGACACGTTCTTGGATCCCGACCAATCCCAGCCCTCGCAAGCTGGTATCAGGTTCAAAACCTACGCCATTGTCTTTGACCGTCAGCGCCAGCGCACCCTGACCGAATTCGGTCTCTTCGTCGTAGCGCAGCGATACTTGCGCCTCGGTCGCCCTGGCGTGCTTGGCGATATTCGTCAATCCTTCTTGCACGATACGAAATAGATTGATGCTCGTCTCGCGCGAGAGCGTCGGTAACGGCTCAATCACCGAAAAAGCGCAAAACACCGTTTCATGGTGACTGTTCCAGGTGTCCACCATATCTTCCAGCGCGCTCTGCAGACCAAGCTCATCCAGCGTAGTCGGATGCAGCTGAGACATCATTTGCCGCACGCGGTCGTAGACATGCGTTGAGACATCCGCAATGGTCTCCGCGCTCTTTTTGATTCGCGCGTCGACTTCGCCGCTGCGTTGAGAAATGGACACCGCCAGCGCCTTAATCGCGCTAATCGACTGTCCCATTTCATCGTGCAATTCGCGCGCCAGATAACGTCGTTCCTCTTCCCTTATCGCTAGCCCACGCTTGGCGTAGTCGGCATCTTGCTCGGCGCTTCGTTCCTGGGCATCCGCCATGCGATTGAACCCCGCCACGATATCGTCGATATCGGAGATGCCGAAGTTACGCAAACGAGCGCCGAGCTTGCCCGCGGCGATTTGCGCCATCGCTTGGGATATCTCGCCGAGTGGTCGAAGCGCGAGCGTTCCCCAGCGCGCAAAAAGCGTCGTCATCCCCGCCGCCAGCAACAGGAGAATCAGAAGATTGCGACGACATTCCCGCCAGGATTCCTCGATTTCATCAGCCGGATCGGCGGTGATCGCCACCGTTAGCGCGGTTGACGGCACCATGACTTCCCGTGCGAGGGCGGTCGCATCGGGTCTGACTAGTGCGACAAACCAGGCGGGCGCTTCCACGGTGCGCAACGTCTGCGGCCGCTGCGACATTGCCCGCGCGCGCACCTCGATGTCCACATGACGAGCGCGGATCGACTCTATTAAACGGGTGAAATGTGGGCGCGTGTTGGCAATCTCGGGCTGCGCCACCAACCCTTCGACCAGGGTTGTGGTTAAATCCAACGTCGATTGCATTTCATCGGTGACCGCGCTTCGCGCCTCGTCGACTAACGACCACGTCGCGCCTATCAAGGCGACCGTTACAATGACCCCCAATAACAAGTAAAGCCGAAGACTTAAATTCATAAAGGGCTAAACGTGCGGTGCTTCGCAAAGTTGTAACGGAAAGTCACTGATTCGTAAATCTTCATTAAGAGGCGACGCGCAACGCCGCTAGCGCCCATGACTTATCGCACGCTATAGGCGTGCCATAAAGACGTTGGTTCAGGCAGGATAACAGAGTACCGATACGAGATGAGTCACGATCCGAATCGCCGCCTCGCGGCTGAGCCAGCGCCTGCCGATGGCGCGCTGATCGATTTTCTTGAGCGGCGTTTGCGCGACAAAACGCTGAGTTCGGCGCTCGCCGCCGCAGTGCCCAGCCAAGAAGAATGGCATGGGCAAACCGATGCGCTCGAACGGCGGTTGGATTCGCTGGTCGAGGCCACGCAAAAGGCGCAAGAACCGCTTTCGCTTACGCTATTGCTGACGCGGCTTGTCGCACTCATCAGCGAAGCGTTTGGCGCGGATCGCACCTCGCTGTTTTTGTACGACGCCGAAGCCCGTGAATTGTTTTCACGCGTCGCTCAAGGGGCCTTGGTTAACGAAATCCGTTTCGCCGCCGACACCGGGATCGCCGGGGCGGTTTTTCAAAGCGGCGAAGCCGCCATCATCCACAATGTGTACGCCGATCCGCGCTTCAATCGCGCAATTGACCATAGCACCGGCTACACCACACGTAATTTGTTGTGCGTGCCGGTACGCACGAAGCGCGGCGACATCATCGGCGTTACCGAAGTCCTGAATAAAGTCGACGGCGACTTCTCGCCGATGGACGCGGTATTTTTACGGGTTTTCACTACGCATATGGCAACCGCCATCGAAAATGCGCAACTAACCGAGCGCGCGCACGACTCCACGCACGAAGAGGCGCGCTTGATGGAGGTGACACGCGTCATTTCCTCCGAACTCGACATCGACAAGTTGCTGCGCCAAATCATGAGCATCGCCACCGAACTACTGGATGCCGAGCGCACCACGCTGTTCGTGCACGATCCGTTGCGCGACGAACTTTGGTCACGGGTCGCTGAAGGGATTATCGCCCGTGACATCCGTATCCCCTCCAATACAGGGATCGCCGGCGAGGTCTTTACCAGCCGCAAACCTGTCAATATCCCGGATGCTTACGCCGATCCGCGCTTCAATCCGGAGATCGATCGCCGTACCGGCTTTCGTACACGTTCCATCCTATGCGTGCCGGTAATCAACAAGTTGGGCGTCGCGATTGGCGTCGTGCAAGTTCTCAATCGCCAAGGCGGCCCGTTTTCGCAACGCGATCAACGCCGCTTGGAAATGATCGCCGCGCAGAGCGCCATCGCGCTTGAAAATGCCCAGCTCTTCCGCGATGTCGTACAAGAACGCAATTACACCGAAAACGTCTTGCGTCGACTGACCGACGGCGTCGTCACGGTCGATCGCGCAATGAACATCGTGCGGATTAATGACGTCGCGGCCAAGTTGCTTGGCCTCACGCCAGAGCGTGTGCTCGGCGCCGCCACGCAACGCGTATTTCGAAACGGTAACTCCTGGGTGCGGCGCAGTCTGCGCAAGGTCATGCGCACGCTGCAACCTGACATCACGGTGGATGTCACGCTGAAAGGCGCGCATGGCGTAACCACCACCGTTAACCTCAACGTGAGTCCACTGCTCGATCCGCATGACGAACTCGAGGGTTACGCGCTGGTGTTCGAAGACATTACAAACGAAAAGCGAGTGCGCAGCGCGATGGCGCGCTACATGACACGCGAAGTCGCCGAACAGGTATTGGCGCAGCGCGACACCGTGCTCGGCGGGCGTGCCCAGCTGGCGACGGTGCTTTTTGCCGATATCGCGAACTTTACTTCGCTCACCGAAGAACTCGGCGCCACCGACACCGTCACGTTGCTGAACGAATATTTCACGGAAATGGTCGAGGTAATATTCGCCCACGGAGGCATCCTCGATAAGTACATTGGCGACGCCATCATGGCGGTATTTGGCGCGCCGTTTTCAAGTCCGCGCGACGCGGATAATGCGGTAAGCGCCGCGCTCGAAATGCAACGCGCACTGCGGCGATTTAACGCGCGGAGGCTGGCCGAGTCCAAAGCGCCGCTGTGCATCCGCATCGGCATCAATTCCGATCAAATCGTGGCCGGGAACATCGGCTCGGCGCGCCGCATGGACTATACCGTGATCGGCGATGGCGTTAACCTCGCCTCGCGTTTGGAATCGGCCAATCGTTACTACGGTACCGACATTTTGGTCAGCGGCTCAACGGTCGCGCTTTTGGTCGAGCCTTATCGCATGCGCGAATTAGATTGGCTCAAAGTCAAAGGCAAATCGGCGCCGGTAGCCGTTTACCAAGTGCTTGATCCGGAGCAGTCGGGCGACGAGCAAGTACAGCGGCTGACGATGGCCGCCTATGCTGAAGCGCTGCAGGCTTATCGCACTCGCGATTGGGCGAGCGCACGTGAACGCATCGAGCAGGCGCTCGCGCTATCGCCGAACGATCGCGCCGCGCTATTTCTGCAAGCGCGGATCTGCGAGTTTCAACGGTCCCCACCCGCCGCCGACTGGGATGGGGTGTGGGCGCCGGCGGATAAGTAAAAGCGGTCCAATCGACCCCAACGCCAAATCACCGCCGGCATTACCCATAGATTAAGTAACGCCGAAGACATCAAGCCGCCAATGATAATGGTGGCCATTGGACCCATGATTTCGCGCCCCGGATTGTCGCTGTCGAGCGCGATCGGCAGCATCGCGAGCGCGGTCACGAGCGCGGTCATCGCGATCGACGGCAGGCGCTCGCTTGCGCCACGCACCACGGTCGCCAACTCCCAGCGTGCGTGTTCAACCGCCAATAAATGCTGATAGTGCGATATCAGCATGATGCTGTTGCGTACCGTGATCCCGAACAGCGTGACAAAGCCCACCACCGAACCAATCGATAGCGTCGCGCCGGTCACAACCACCGCGACCACGCCGCCGGCGAGCGCGAACGGCAAGTTAAGAAGTACCAGCAGCGCGAGCCGCATGCGTTTCAGCGCCACCACGATCAGCGCGAGGATAGCCGCGCCAACCAGCAGCGCATTGAGCAACAATTCGCGGCGCGCCTGTGCTTGTTCGAACGCCGCACCGGTCAATTCGAGACGCATCTCGGGCGGCACATCGATGGTGGTGAGTTCGCGCGCCAATGCCGCGACATAATCCGACAAGGGGATCCCTTCAACCTGCGCGGTCACCGACTGCATGCGCTGACCATTGCGATGCAAGACGTTATACCGCGCGGCGACTTGTTCGAAGTCCGCCACTTCGCCGAGTGGCACCTGGTGGCCGCTTGCGGCAATCGGCACGCTCGCTAGGTTGGCTAGTTGATGGCGCAACGTCGGCGGTCCGCTTAACACAGCGGGAATCGCGCGCCCGCCATCGATGAGCGTGCCGAGCGTAATACCCCCGAGCGCCATCTGCACGGTTTCATGCAACGCGCCGAGCGTCACTCCGTGATGCCTCATTTCATCTGCACGCGGTGTTAGTTTGATTTGCGGAACCTGCGCCTCGGCGCGCAATTGCACCGCCGCCGCGCCGGGCAGCACGCGCATGCGCGCCGCCACTTGTTGTGCTACGCGATCGAGCGCGACGAAGTCGGGGCCGAAAATATTTACCACCACCGGCGCCGCGTAGCCCGAAATCGTTTCGTCCACCCGCTCGGTCAGAAATGTATTGATCTCAGCCCGTAACCCGGGAAACGTCGCTAGTATTTTCCGGATGCGCGCAAGCACAGCCTGTTGGCCGGCGCCATTCAACGGCTCGAGCGCGACTTCATACTCACTGTAATGTGTTCCGTAGGTATCCGCGCCGCGCTCCGCTCGCCCGGCCCATTGCGACACCGAACGTACGCCGGTCAGCGCGCCAATTTCCGCCGTGAGTCGCGCACCAAGCCGGAGTGATTCCGTGAGTGACGTGCCGGGCAAGCCGGTGGTGTGCATGATGTAATGGCCTTCGCGAAGCGGCGGCAAAAACTGCGAGCCAAAGGTCGGTAGCACCGCCAACACACCAACACACACTAGAAACGCCGCGGTCACCGCCACTTGCGGCCGGGCGCATACTGCGCGCAACCCCGCCGCGTAAAAAGGGATTAGCCACCGTGTACTCGGCGGTTCGCTATGTTGGCCCGCGCGCCGGCCTAGCAACATCGCGCATAACGCCGGCGTTATCGTCACCGCCACCGCTAGCGAGGCGAGAATGGCGCAGATATACGTGATGCCGAGTGGCGCGAACAAGCGCCCGGCGACGCCCGATAACCGCAACAACGGCACAAAGGCCAGCGCCACGATGAAACTCGCGTAGACGACCGAGCCGCGCACTTCGAGCGAAGCGTCCAAGATGACACGCCAATGTTCACGCGGCGATGATTGCGCCTGATTTTCGCGTAACCGCCGATAAATATTTTCGGTATCGATAATCGCGTCGTCGACCACTTCGCCGAGCGCAATCGCCAGCCCGCCCAACACCATGATGTTGAGGTTCATGCCCGCCTCGAGCAGGATCAAGGCCGCCGTCAAAAGCGACAGCGGGATCGCGGCCGCCGAGACCAGTGCAGCCCGCAGGTCGTATAAGAACAACACAAGAATCAACAGGACGAAGCCCGCGCCGATCATCAAATGGCCGCGAATATTGGTGAGCGACGTCTCGATGTAATTGGCCGGTACAAAAAGCTCCGGATATAACGTGATGCCACGCCTTGCGAATGTTTTTTCAAAACCCGCCAGCACCTCGCCGAGGCGCTCGGACACCGTGAGTGTGTTCGCGCCGTACTGCGCGATGATCATTAATACGATGGCCGGCTTACCGCCGATCTGTGCGGCACCGACCGCGGGCAACGGGGCATAGCGCACGTCCGCCACGTCCGCCACTGTCACTCGACGTGCACCATCCGCCAAAACCACGAGATCGGCGATCTGCTCGAGCGTCAGGGCGCGATCGTCGAGTTGCACCGCCAGCCGCTGATTGTCGTTTTCAATCGCGCCGAGCGGAACTCCAGATTGAAGCGCGCCGGATAATACTTCGCGTAGCGCGAGCGGCGTTACACCGAAGCGGGTGAGATCCGCCGGGCGAAATTGAATTTGCACGCTGCGTTCGTCCCCGCCAAATACATTGACATCCGCGACCCCGGAGACGCTCAGCAAATTCGGTACTAACGTGGTGTCGACCAAGTCGCGGAGTCGCATCAAGTCATCATCCGCGGCTTGAACCCCAATCGTGCGCACCGTCGCCGATGAAGAGCTAAGCGGCAATACAGTTGGCGTGATGCCGACCGGCAATTTACTCTGCAACGCCGAAATGCGTTCGGTCACCGCTTGGCGGTTTTGCAACAACGATGTGTCATCGTCGAACACCGCCGTTACGATCGACAGGCTCTCGATCGACTCCGCGCGCACGTATTGCAGACCGATCAAGCCGGCCAAGCCTTGCTCGATGGGCACGGTGACCAGGAGTTCGACTTGTTCGCTGGTTAAGCCCGGACTCTCGGTTTGGATGACCACCGCTTTGGGCGAGAACTCCGGAAAGATATCGAGTCCCGCGAAGGCCAGACGATAGGCGCCGTACGCGATCAGGACTAGCGCGCCCATGACGACTAGGCCGCGGAAACGCAGCGCGAAAGAAACCAGCGCGCCTAACATTGATGAACGTCTGGCGCGTGGAGGAAGCGCGGGATAGGACCGTTGCCCCCGAGGTTAATCTTCGTCTTCCTCGGGAATCGACCAGCGCAGCTCTTCGGCAAGCAGCGCCTGCGCACCGGCCGTGACAATCCGCGTGGGGAGTTCCGCCTCGACGAATACTTCCGACGGCGAGAGCGGCTGGGTGTCAACTCGTCTGCGCGCAAACTGCTGAAGACCGGTACCCGCCGGCGTCGCGTCGTATATCCACTGCGCGCCGTGCAGCCAGACCAGCGCGGCCGCGGGCACTTTATAACCGTGTGCGGCGGTTGCGGCGGACACCCACACGGCGGGCGTGCCACCACTCGGAAACATCGTCCCCGGCGCCAGCGCCCACCCACTCTGCGCGACACCGCTTTGCGTGATCGGTGCCGCCGTAATGACAGTTAATGCCTGTGCGTGATCCCGCACCCCATCCATGGCGGCCAGCACTTCGGTGGGCAGCGCGCCGCTCGTGCCGAAACCAATCCGCACCAGTGTCTGCGCACCGCTCGCAAGCGCATCGGCGACTGCGGGATGAGACTCCACATAGTCGAGCAGCGCGCTGCCCCAGCGCGTGCTTAAAGCCTCGCGCGCGGCAGTTTGAGATGCGACAAGACGCGCTTGCGCGAGTTCGTTGTCCGCGATACTGACGCTTACTTGATAACGCCCTTCGAAATCCGCGGCGCCGCCGACCTTTTGCTGCTTCTCGATCGCGTCAATTCGTGCGCGATGGAGTGTCGCGATTTCACCCAAAAGGGCGAGTGCTCGCGCTCGCCCACGCGCCTTCGCGCGGGCCACCAGCAATGGGGACGCCGCGACGACTTCGCCCACCGCCGATGTCTCCCTGATTTGCGCGTACGGCATCGGCACGTCCACCGTCAATCCAAGCTGCTCGACCTGCGCCGTGCTCAACTCGAGTAGCGCCACGCCATCCCGGTAGCGCAGCGGCGCGGGCTCCGCGCTCGCGGCGAACCCAACCGTCAACAGCCAGGCGAGTACTATCCACAAACGGGTCATGCATACTCGCATCGCCAAGCCATTCACGTTAGTGGTCTGATTGCTGCTCTTGGCGCACCTTGAATGCCGCTTGCTGCGCGGGCGTTGATTCTTTTTGAAACCGTGCGCGCCATTCTTCATATGGCATGCCGTAGATAACTTCGCGCGCTTGTTCGTAGTCCATGCTGGCGCCGCGCGTCTCGGCCTCGGCGCGATACCATTTCGCGAGGCAATTACGGCAGAACCCGGCCAAATTCATCAAATCGATGTTCTGCACCTCGGTGTGCTCGCGCAAAAAGTCGCGTAAGCGCCGGAAGGTTGCCGCTTCAAGTTCTAAAGTGCTTTGCTGGTCGTTCATGTGTCAGTCCTTCATCGTGCCAGGTTAACGCCGGTTGGTCGGTGGCCTTGGCTTATAGTATACCGGCGCCTCTTCGCGCATGACTGATCCGAAGGAGCACTCTGGTGGCGACAACCGTCCCGCATCACCTGTCTGCGTTCAAAGTCGTCGTCATCGGCGGAGGTGCCGGCGGTTTGGAGCTCGTAACTCGCTTGGGGCGAATATTTCGCCGCAACCCGGCGGTTGAAGTAACGCTCATCGATTGCAATCACACGCATATCTGGAAGCCGCTACTGCACGAGGTGGCGGCCGGTACCATGAACTCCAACGAGGACGAACTACCCTACCTCGCGCAGGCGTTCTGGCACGGGTTTCGTTTCCACTTGGGCGCGCTGGAGAGCCTATCGCGCGCGTCGAAGACCGTCACGATCGCGCCCTCCTACGATAGCCAAGGCCATGAGTTCGTCCCGCGTCGTTCCTTTCAATACGACCTACTCGTCATCGCCATCGGCAGTGTGACTAACGACTTTGGGATCCCCGGCGTCGCCGAGCACTGCCACTTCCTAGATGGTCGCCAGCAAGCCGATGCCTTTCACCAGTATCTTGTGCGTGCCTGCTATGCCGCGAATGCCCAGGATGCGCCGCTGCGCGACGGTCAATTACATATTGCGATCGCCGGTGCGGGCGCGACTGGGGTTGAACTCACCGCCGAACTCCACCATGCCTTGCGCGCCTTGGTGCGCTTTGGGTTGACGCGGATCGATCCCGAGCGCGATTTCAAAATTCATCTGATTGAAGGTTCCTCCCGAATTTTGCCTGGCCTCGATCCCCGCATCTCGGAATCGACTGCCGAAATCTTGGCGTCAATTGGCGTCAAGGTGCACACCGGCGAGTTGATCGTGGCCGCCGACGCCGCCGGACTCTATACCAAGAGCGGCAAATTCATTCCAGCGGAGATCAAAGTCTGGGCAGCCGGTATCAAAGGACCGGACGTATTGGCGAACCTCGATGGGTTAGAGCTCAATCGCGCTCAACAACTTCTCGTCAAACCCACCTTACAGACGACTTTGGATGATTCGATTTACGTGCTCGGTGACTGTGCGGCTTGCCCACGTGACGAAGCCGCACAAACCCTGGTGCCGCCACGCGCGCAAGCTGCTCATCAGCAAGCAAGTCTCCTCGCGGCGGCGATCAAACAGCGTTATCGCGGAAGTTCGTCGTCGCCGGTGTATCGCTACCGTGATTTCGGATCGCTGATTAACTTAAGCGCGCACAGCACCATTGGTAGCCTGATGGGAAATTTATTCGGGCGCCAAGTGGGCAAAGTGGCGTTGGAAGGTTGGCTCGCGCGCATGGCCTATCTGTCACTGTACAAGCAGCATCAGATCACCGTGCAAGGTCTTGCCCGCACGGTGCTGTTGACCGTCGCCAATTTTTTAACGCGTACGAGCAAACCGCGACTCAAATTGCATTGAGCTTAGAGGCTGCGGCCCTACTTGTTTTAGGGCTGCCCCTCACCCGGCGCTACGCGCCGGCCTCTCCCGGAGGGAGAGGCGAATCGGATCCCTTTCCCCCCGAGCGGGGACTTCTTATTTCACCCTCTCCCGCGTTGCGGGAGAGGGCTGGGGTGAGGGTCTTCAAGCGGCATACATCCATCGCCACACTACAAGCCGTGCTGTTTCATCCGATACCGCATGGTCATCCGCGTGATCCCTAGCTGACGCGCTGCTTCGGAAACGTTGTTGCCGGTGCGTCGCAGCGCAAGCTCAATCAATAACTTTTCAGCTTGTTCGAGCGTTAGCGCGGAGAAATCCGGTCCGAGCGCGGGCATTGCTCGCGCATGGCCGGGCAGCATCAACATTTCGGCCGTCAGCTGCTGGCCGCCGGACAGCAATAAGGCACGTTCGATGACATGCCGTAGTTCCCGAATATTGCCCGGCCAGCGATAGGCGAGTAGCGCGTCCTTGGCCGATTTATCAAACGCGCAGGCCGGAAAACCATAACGCCGTGCGATCTGCGCGCCGCATTGCTCGGCGATTAACAGGGCGTCTTCGCCGCGCTCGCGAAGCGGCGGCAGCGCCAGCGTCAGCACGTTCAAGCGGTAATAGAGATCCGAGCGTAACGTACCGTCGGCCACCATGCGTTCGACGTCGCGATTGGTCGCGGCGACAATCCAGGCGTCGACTTTCCGTTCTTGGCTGCTGCCGACGCGACGTAGTGAGCGGCGTTCGAGTACCGCCAGCAATTTGGCTTGCAGCTCAAGGGGCAGCTCGCCAATTTCGTCCAGGAACAGCACCCCATTCTCGGCCGCTTCGATGAGTCCGGTGCGCTCACCCACCGCGCTGGTAAAGGCGCCCTTGACGTGACCGAACAATTCGGCCTCGATAAGATCCTTAGGCAACGCCGCGCAGTCAACATGCACAAACGGCTGGGCCGCGCGCGCCGATTGTTGGTGGAGTAGCCGTGCGGCCAGGTCCTTGCCCGTGCCCGTTTCTCCCACGATCAACACCGTCGGCGCCAGATTGGCATCATGCCCCGCCAACATCGCGATACGCCCAATTTGCGCACGCAGCGCCTGCGCGGCGGTTGACGCGCCGAGCAGCGCGACTTCTTCGACAACGCTCGCTTCACGCGCGCGCGAATATTCAAGTTGCTGCGAAACACGCTGATGGCCGAGCACCTTGCGCACATTAAGCAGGAGTTCGTCGAGATCGATCGGCTTTTTCAAATAGTCGGCGGCGCCGAGTTTCATCGCCGAGACGGCGTCTTCCAGCTCGCCGTACGCACTCATCGCAATCACCGGCGTCCCCACGCCGAGCGCGCGCGCGCGTTGCAAAAAATCGAGGCCCGAGCCGTCCGGTAACCGCATATCGAGTAACAACAATTCGGGTGTTTCGGCTTTGAGCGCGCGCTCGGCATCGGCCAACGTGGCAACCGTGGGCGCCGAGAAGCCCGCTTTTTCGAGTCGCTTACTGACGGCGCGTGCGAAGAGGATCTCGTCTTCAACAATCAGAATTCGCGCGGGTGTACCGGCGCTTGCGCCCGGCGCGGTGGTGGACGGCGCGGATAAGCTCATCTCGACAGAGGCGCGATTATGGTAATCAAGGTCCCCGCATTATCGACTACCTTGAACGACAAGTCCCAGCCATGTGCTTTACAGACCTTAAACGCAATGGGGATCCCAAGCCCCGTACCGAAGCGTTTGGTGGTCGGTCCAGGGGCTAAATCCGATGGATTGGGAATGAAGGGGATCCCGCCACCTTGGTCGAGGATCGTGAGCTGCATCGTCGTGTCGTCTAACACACAGCCGAGTGTTATCCTCCCTGCTGCGGGTGACGCTTCTATCGCGTTGCTGAGCAAGCCATAGAGCCCCTGCTCCATCAAGTCGCGATCAACTTCGAGCGCCGCGTCGGTCCACGGCGCGCGCACCACCTCAAGGTTCTTTTCCGCGATTTTCGGCTTTAGCAGCTCCAACACACCCGCCACGAGCGCGGACACGGTCACCGTTTGCAGGTGTGGTTTTAATGGATGTAAATAAGACACGAGCGCGCTCACCCAACGGCCTAGGCGGTCGACGGCTTCGACTATTCCATGCGCGATTTCCGTTGTTTCGGCCGGCGTTTCGGCGTGTTCCATCAACTGCGCGTTGGCACGAATGCTCGCCAATGGATTTCGAATATTGTGCGCGACCACCGGCACCAGCGCCCCAAGTGCGGCTTGACGTTCGGATTCGACAAGCGCGGCACGACTGCGCGCGAGCTCTTGCGCCATGCGATTGATACCCCGTGAGAGATCGGCAATTTCACTCACTCCCTCCTCAGCCAAGCGCGCTTCGGAATCACCAGCGGCGAGTCGGCGCGTGCCCTGCATGATGGCTCTGATTGGGCGCAGGAACCCGCGCGTCAAACTGCGCCGGGCGCTGATGATGAGACCAATCGCGAGCAGAATCGGCAACGGGACAATCAACGGTGCATAGCGAGTCCAAGCCCGGATCCGCGCTTTCTGCTGCTCGATATTCTGGCTAACCAAACCGCTGAAATTGAGATAGGCCGATTCAAACGCCCCCATCAATCCTGCTTCGTAATGCGGGTCAAGCACCCGGCTGCGCACCAGCCGATTCATTAGAAAAGAGTCGGTGAACATCTGGTTCATATCCGCTTGTAATTGGCTGTAAGCTTCTTGCAACCCCTGGATCGCATAGTCTTCCGCGCGCGAGGCCGACTGTTGGCGCAGTTGGTTAAAGCGTGTCTGGATATCTTGGTAGTACGCGGAATAAAGCTTGGACGCACCGGGGTCGTCACGCAGTTTGGCGAGTGCCACTTCCTGCACCTGGCGCGTCAGCAGCGTCCGAATCTCCTGCGCGACCTCGCGCAGTGCGCTAAGCCGGAGCGTCTCGGTGGAGGTTTTCTGCCAAAAATAGGCCCATGCCCCGCCCAAGCTACCGCTCACGGCCACCAACACCAAGAACGCTAGCTCATGGCTAAGCAACAATCGGCGGAGGGAATGCGCACCTGGGGCTGGCATGGCGGTGATTATTGGGGGATCCCAGATCCCTCTCAAGCGGAAGTGGGTCCCTGGGATTGGTCGATTACGAGCACCCGGTTGGTTGATGTGAACCAATGATTTGAACCATGGGACCGGGCACGCATAACAACCGCTGACTCACCTTGTCTCAATCGGCTGAAATTACAGAAGCTTAGGCGCCCAAGCCCTCAACGGCCGCGAATCGGCACACCGCTTGCAGCTCGTATACCAGGCACCTTCTTAATCCTTGAAAGGAATTACACATGGCTTGGGAAACTCCTTCATACAGCGACGTTCGCTTTGGTTTCGAAGTCACGATGTACATCAATAACCGATAAGCGGTTCTACATCGTTGAAGAAAAGAGGGGCAATAAAGCCCCTCTTTTTTTGCCCCCTCAACGCGGTTCCCTAGCGCCAGGGCAACATGCGCCGCACCATCCGCTCCCCGGGCGCCAATAAATGACTTAAGACTCCTGCCAGGTGTAGCGCGACCAAGACCAGCAACGCGATGGATCCTGCCACGTGCAGCTCGGTGAAGAACTCATTCAACGGCGGATTGTGATGTCCCCAGTCGGGCAGCGGCAGACCAAAGAATTTGGTTGAGTAACCACTAAAGGAGGAGGATAAATAACCCGTCAACGGCTGCAGCAAAAGCAAGCCGTAGAAAATCTTATGCACCGAGTCGGCAAGGCGTGCCTGCCATCGCGGCATCGTGACAGGCCAAGGGGGCGGCTGTTTTCGCACACGCCAACCCAGTCGCCAAACGGTTAGCAGAAATACCGTTAACCCTAGCGATTTATGCAGCGCGAAAGTCTCGCCCCGCGCCGGCCCCTTAGGCAGGTCAACCATATACCAACCAATTCCGAATAACGCGCAGATCACTAACGCACTCAGCCAATGCAGCGCCATGGCAGTCGCGGCGTATTTAGGTTGTGCTTCGGGCATCAGCTACTATCGGCTATCGGCGTTCCTTGACAAGGTGCAGCGTAGCACGAGGGCCGACGGGTATGGTTAAATCAGAGCGCCTGAATCGCAGGCCAAATGCGCGCTGCCTTTGCTACCCGGATCCGCTACTCGCCGCTTCTACCCGCCCAGTTTCGTCATCGCCGGATGGCTCGCGTTCTTGGGGTTAGGCAGCGCCGTGCTCAGTGGCGACGTATCGGCCGATGGCCTAGATGACGCCGCCATCACCGCGACGCCCATTACGCAGCGCG
This sequence comes from uncultured Klebsiella sp., assembly GCA_964555355.1. Lineage (GTDB taxonomy): Bacteria > Pseudomonadota > Gammaproteobacteria > CAIKBL01. The sequence goes on along the minus strand of CAZKRY010000006.1, from coordinate 62,645 downwards.
ATTACACCGTTGAAATCGACAAGTCCGACCGCACCTTGTTGCTGCGCCAGGGTAAGCGGATCGCCCGCCGTTATACGGCCGCGTTGGGCAGTGGCGGCATTGGTGACAAAAAAATCCGCGGCGACCATAAAACACCCGTCGGCGTTTATTACATCACGGGCTTTAACGACGAAAGCGGTTTCGAAATTTTCATGCGGCTGAATTACCCCAACGTCAAAGACGGCTTTTTTGGACTGAAGCGTGCGCTGATCACGCGCGAGGAATTTGATCGCATCGTGGATGCCCAGCGACAGGATGCGTTGCCCCCGCAAGACACACCGCTCGGCGGCGCCATCGGCATCCATGGAATTGGTGAGGAAACCCCCGATCGCCTACACATTCAACAAAAGATTAATTGGACCAAGGGGTGCATCGCGCTTACCAACCGCGAGATCCGCGAATTGCGTAGTTTTGTCGATGTCGGGACGCGCGTGGTCATTCGCGAGTGAGAGCGCTTCTGTGGTTTTTGCTGTTGAGCTCTGCGGCGGCATTCGCTAGTGAGCCGACGATCCAAAGCTACGACGGCCGCGTCTTGCGCGGCGTGACTAACAAAGTCTTTGCGGATGTGGTGCAAGAGCTCGATTTTGCGATTACCGAGCGCAACTTCCGTATTACCGGCAGGAACACCGTCGGCAAGGGTTTACGTGACCGCGGTTATGACGACTTTCCGGAGGTGGAAGTCATCCATTTCTGTAGCCTCGAATACGCTCGAGAAGTGCTGCTGCTCGATCCGGATTACGTTGCGTTGATGCCTTGCCGGGTAACCGTGCATGTCGCCGACGGTCGCACAGTGGTCAGCATGATTTTGCTACCTGAGAATCACTCCAACCCACAGGTCGTGGCCTTTGCCGTGCGTATCAACGGCCTGCTGCGGGAGATCTTCGATTTTGTGATGGAACCGGACGCGTCCTAAGCTTGTATACTCCCCGTTTATCACCCCGAAGCTAACAAGCCGCATGTTGAACCCATTTAATTCGGCACTTGAACCACCGGCGCACTTGCTATTATTGGTTTGGCTCGTGCTCGCGAGTTTGGTCGTATTCGGAACGGTGGTCAGTATCGACCAAGGCTTGCTGCAGGAAATGCTACGGTCCGACCGCAGTCAAATTTGTGTGGTCGTGATCGCGATGTATTTGATCGGCGCGGGGCACACCTTTATCCGCACTCGTTATCTCTCGCGCGAGCTCGCGCACACGGGTGAGTTAATCAATCAGCTCTCACGCCTCGACGCCCGTCTGGTGTGCGCGCCTGATCACTTGCTGGTCGGCGAACGACGTTATTCGAATCAGTGGTTTACCGCGGGCTATTTGGCGGAGTATTTCGGCGCACGACGCGCGCCGGCGGGCGCGGAAGGAGACGATCTGCTCGACGCTTACGCTTCACGCATTCGCAGTGCCAACGAATTCGGCTGGTTTTATATCGATCTGATGTTGAAAGTGGGCTTTCTAGGCACCTTGGTCGGTTTTATTTTGATGCTGAGCTCCGTCGCCGACACGTCCTCGCTCGATGCGACGACGATGCAGAAGGTTTTAAAACAAATGAGCTTGGGCATGAGTACGGCGCTGTACACGACGCTGGCGAGTCTCGTTGGCGGCATTTTGCTGTCGGTGCCCTATTACTTACTCGATCGTGGCTTCGAGCGACTCGTGCAGCTCACCATCTACGCCAAAGACGTGTTGTTGCCGGCGCGCCTCGCCCACTCGGCCTAGCCTACGACGATGTCCGCCCTCGCCCGCGCTGGCAGCCGTCACCGGCAACCGTTCGATCCGATCACCGCGGTCCTCTTTAAGATCATTCAGGCGATCACCTATTTGTTCGTGCTCGCCGTGTTGTTTATGAACCCGGTGTCGAAGGAAGGCATCATCGATCCGAAAGCCGAATACATCATCACCGTGACCTGGCCGGACAAAAATCCTAACGACATCGATACCTATGTTGAGGATCCGGCGGGGAATCTCGTTAATTTCTCGGCCGCCGCCGCCGGCCTCATTCACTTGGACCGGGATGATCGCGGGAACTTGAATGACACGCTAAATATCAACGGCAAGCGCATCGAGAATCCATTAAACCAAGAAGTCACGACGATACGCGGGGTCATCACAGGCGAGTATGTCGTCAACATTCACTACTACGCGACGGAAGATAATCAACCCGTACCGGTGACGGTCCGCGTCGATAAAGTCAATCCAAAACTCGAAGTCATTTACTACGACACGTTGACTCTGGAAAAGAAAGACGACGAAAAGACCGCGGTGCGCTTTACCGTGTTGAACAACGGCGCCATCACCAACATCAATCACATCACTAAGAGCCTGGTCGCCAAGGCTTTCAAGCGGGATTAATTCGAGGATAACGCATGCACTTGGGTCACGGCGCGATGGTGTCAGGTTTCGTGGTGGTGGCGTTGGTATTGCTTGGACTCGGGCTTTATTCCAAGTGGTCCCTGCGCACCAAAGCCTTAGGAATTGTGTTGGTCACCGGCGCTTATTTGTTGGTTTATTTTTCGCTACCGCGAATGCTCGGTTGGCCGACCGATCGCCAGGTACCGCGGCGTTTTAACTTGCACGCGGTATACATCCAAGAACCTGATCCGCGCACCGGCGAGGCCGGCAGTGTCTTTTTTTGGGCGAGCGATTTAGCGCCTGGCGCCGATCAGCGCCCCCGCGCGTTCAAGATGCCCTTCAAGGCGTCGTTTAAATCGGTGTTCCAAGAGGCACAAGGCAAGCTGCGTCAGAATATTCCCCAGGAAGGTGAAATCGAAATTGACGATGAACCGCAAGGTGTACCGCTCGATTGGACGCGACTTGGTCAAGAAAGCGTGAAGCTAAAAATTAAAGACGCGGTCGTGAATTTACCGCCGTCCAAGGGCGCCCCATAAATCGGCGGCACGAAGGACCACCATGAATACGCAACATATCGCTGGATTTGCCGCAGGCTACGTGGTGCTCGCTTTATTGCTGGCGAACGTGCTCTTTTTTACCCGTTGGATGTGGTGGGTCAAATTAGGCGCACTCACGGCCGTGCTCGCGCTCGGCACAATCACCTATCGCTCGATGCCTGATTTGCTCGGCTGGCCAACTCGCCACGGCTTGCCTGACCGTTTCAACTTAATGGGCCTGCACGTAGTCGAACCGGATAAGGGTGGAGCTACCAAAGGCGAGATTTTTCTGTGGGTGACGGATCTCAATCTCGATAACTCACCGCGTGTGCCGCGCGCGTTCTCGCTCCCCTTCCATCCGGAGTTGCAGACTAAATTGGCGACCGCCGGTACTAAACTGCGCAAGAACATGCCGCAGCTCGGCGAGATCACGACGGAACCTTTTGAGTCTGGCCCGGCGACGCTCGGGCATGCCGACAAGGTCAGCAATCTCAATTTCTTTGACATGCCGGACCCATTGTTTCCCGAGGGCGGGCGTTGAAGCGCCGAATGCTCCTAGCCTGTTGGTTAGCCGCCTGATGAAACCGGCGCGCCTCGTGTTAAAGGTCGGCCGCGAGAAGGCATTGTTGCGGCGACATCCTTGGGTGTTTTCTGGGGCCATCCATCGCGTCCAGGGGGAGCCGGCGAGCGGCGACACCATTCGGATCGAAGCCGGTGACGGGCGATTCTTGGGTTGGGGCGCCTTTAGCCCCGATTCGCAAATCATTGCGCGAATATGGAGCTTTGACGAGTCAGTACCGCTCGCGGCGAGTCTCATTCAAGCGCGGGTGACCAATGCGGTGGCACGGCGCGCGACGCACGCCGCGAGTCCCGCCGCACGATTGTTGCATGCCGAAGCCGATGGCCTGCCCGGCGTGGTCTGCGATCGCTACGACACGCTGTTGGTACTCCAACTCACCAGCAGCGGCGCGATGCGGTGGCGCGATGAAATCGTCGCCGCGTTGCGCGCAGCCACCGGTTGTACACAGGTGTATGAACGCTCCGATGGCGACGTCCTTGAGCTTGAGGGATTGACCCCGCAAATCGGCGCCTTGGTAGGATCGACGCCGGAGACCACCATCCCAATCGTCGAACACGCGCTGCGGTTTGCCGTGAGCGCGGTACACGGACATAAAACGGGCTTCTATCTCGATCAACGTGACAACCGGTTACTCGTCCAGCAGCACGCGGATGGCGCCGACGTACTCGATTGTTTTTGTTATACGGGCGGCTTTACCGTCAATGCCCTTGCCGGCGGCGCGCAGCGCGTTACCGCAATCGACTCCTCCGCCGACGCGCTTGAACAAGCACGTTTGCATGTGGCACTCAACGGCCTGAACGCCGAACGCGTGGAATGGGTGGACGATGACGTTTTCAAACGCTTACGCACGCTGCGCGATCAGGCGCGAAAGTTTGATTTGATCGTGCTCGATCCACCGAAATTCGCGCCCACCGCCGCCCTCGCCGAGCGCGCCGCGCGCGGCTACAAAGATATCAATCTATTGGCGTTCAAACTTCTGAAGCCCGGCGGACATTTGTTCACGTTCTCCTGCTCCGGCGGCATTCATCGCGATCTTTTTCAAAAAATCATCGCCGGCGCCGCCGCCGATGCGGGGCGTGCGGTGCAGGTATTACGTCATTTAAGCGCGAGTGCCGATCATCCGGTAATGCTGACTTTCCCCGAAGGGGATTATTTGAAAGGGCTGCTGCTGAAAGCGATTGGCGAGTAGAGATAAAGACCCTCTCCCCAGCCCTCTCCCGCGATGCGGGAGACGGAGGAATAAGGAATCCCGCTCGCTCGCGAGAGAAAAACGGTGTAATCACGCACTCGGCGCCAACGCCTCCAGCGATCGCCAATCCCACAACAATCCACCAGCCCGATCGGGACTGTAATCGTCTTCAGGGTGGATGGGATAAAGACTGATATGCGTGGCGCCGGCGGCTTCGTAGTGCTGCATGACGGTGTGTAGCGTCGTCTCTGTCCCGCTCGGGGCGAGCATATCAATGAGCCGATCGCTACCGCCATCGGCAAAATCCGCCGGCGCGTAGCCAGCGGCCTGCCACGCGCGATGATAGGCCGGCAGTTGCAGATAAAAGCCGAGCGCGGCGCGTGCCGCGCGCCGGGCTTGCGCGCGATCCGGCGTCAACACGCTGCGGAGAACGACATGAATCTGCTTGCGCGGCCCTAGTACGGCTCTTGCGCGCGCCACGGTTTCAGGCGGCTGCAAATACAAAAACAGGCCATCAGCGCCCTGCGCTGCCACCTGCATCAATTTAGGTCCGTGGCCCGCAATCACCACCGGCGCGGGTTTGGGTGCTTGCGGCCCATCGACCTGGACCGAAGAAACGGCTGCCAAGTACTCCCGCATTTTCTTCGCAGGAGGCACAAAGGTATGCCCGCGCGGTTCCACCAACACCGGGTGCGAAACACCGAGCCCTAAAACAAATCGTCCATCGGACATCTCAGAGAGCGTATTGCGCGCTTGCGCGGCCGCATGCGCGTCGCGCGCGTACACGTTCAAAATTCCGGCGCCAACCCGCAGGCGAGATGTCTTCGCAAGCAAATAACCGCAAGCGGCTACCGGCTCCCTACCGAACACCTCCGGGATCCACAGAATGTCATACCCAAGTTGCTCGAGTCGTACGGCGTTCGCAATCAGTGTTCGGCCATCAACGCCTTCGGTGAATTGCAGTAAGCCTAGCGGGACAGTCATTGGCAATCTCCTTACAAACGATCGAGCGGCAACTCGGTTTTCGCCACCACCTTACGCAACACAAAGCTTGAATGCACGCCGGTCACGCCTTCGATGCGCGTTAAACGTCCGAGCAAAAACTCTTCGTAATAGGTCATGTCGGGCAACACCGCTTTCAGAATGTAATCTGCGGATTGGCCGGTGACGATGCTGCACTCGATGACTTCCGGGAGCTTTTTGACTTGGCGCTCAAAATTCTCGAAGCGCTCGGGCGTGTGCCGATCCATGGAAATGCCGATTACCGCCGTGATATTCAAGCCGAGCCGCGCTTGATTGAGTAGCGTCACGTGACGTTCGATGATGCCGGAGGCTTCAAGCCGGCGCACCCTCCTTGCACAGGGTGTGGCCGAGAGGCCGATTTTGTCCGCGAGTTCCAAATTGGTCATGCGGCCATTGTTTTGCATTTCAGCCAGGATACGTTTGTCGATGCGATCAAGCTTCAGAGTAGGATTGGCAGACGGCATGTTGAGCATCCAAATTCGTAGTCTCCGGAATATTAGAGGATGACGCTATTATTCTCACTACTTTTAGGCATTTTCGCTCATCCTTATCGCTTTCAAGAGTGCATTTGGTGAAACTCACTCCACCGGCTTCTCTATAATCCCTCACACGAACTCGTTCTCCCTATCTCTATCAAGGAACTGTCATGCGCTTCGATCACACCAAGTACCAACCGTTTACGCCGATCGCCTTGCCGGATCGCCGTTGGCCGAATGAAGTCATTACCCGCGCACCGCGCTGGTGTTCGGTCGATCTGCGCGACGGTAATCAAGCCCTCATCGAGCCGATGAGCGTCGCGCAGAAACTTGAGATGTTCAACCTGTTGGTCAAAACAGGCTTCAAAGAGATCGAAGTCGGATTCCCAGCCGCCTCGGCGCCGGACTTTGACTTCGTACGGCATTTGATCGACCACGCCTTGATTCCGGAAAACGTCACGGTGCAGGTCTTGACCCAAGCTCGGCCCGAGCTTATCGGACGCTCGTTCGAGGCGTTGGTCGGCGCGCGCCGCGCAATCATGCATTTATATAACTCGACTTCCACCGTGCAGCGTCGCGACGTCTTTGATCTCGACCGCGCCGGCGTTAAGCAAATCGCCGTCGACGGCGCCCGCCTTGTGCAAGCGTGCGCTCGGCGTTATCCCAAGACCGAGTGGGTGTTCCAGTATTCGCCGGAGAGTTTTACCGGCACCGAACTCGACTATGCGGTCGAAGTCTGCAACGCCGTGGTTTCCGTATGGGATCCAAGTCCGGCGCGCCCGGTCATTCTCAATTTACCCTCCACGGTCGAGATGGCGACACCGAACGTTTATGCCGATCAAATCGAGTGGTTTTGCCGCCATATCGCGCGGCGGGATAGCGTGATCGTGAGCCTGCATACGCATAACGATCGTGGCTGCGCCGTCGCGGCGGCGGAACTCGCCGTCATGGCCGGCGCGCAACGCGTAGAAGGAACTTTACTCGGAAATGGTGAACGCACCGGCAATATGGATATCGTGACGATGGCGATGAACCTCTATAGCCAGGGAGTCGATCCGGCGCTCGATCTGTCGCACATGGACGAAATTATTCGGGGCGTCACGGCCTGCACGCAGTTACCCGTACATCCGCGTCACCCCTACGCCGGCGAATTGGTCTTTACCGCCTTCTCCGGCAGCCACCAAGATGCCATCAAAAAATGCTTGGCCAAACGGCGCGATGATGCCGCGTGGGATGTGGCCTATTTGCCGATCGATCCGCGCGATATCGGGCGCACGTATCAAGAAGTCATTCGTATCAATAGCCAATCGGGTAAAGGCGGCGTTGCCTACGTGCTCGAATCCGCCACTGGTTATCAATTGCCGCGCTGGTTGCAGATCGATTTCAGTAGTGTGGTGCAAGCGTTCGCGGAAGCCACGGCGAGCGAAGTCGAGCCGGCGCAGATCGCCCGTCTGTTCGAGTCGCATTATCTTGAGAAAGACACGCCTTATACCTTGGTGTCGTATCAAGTCACGCGTGAACAGGGCGAAGATCGCCTGCAGGCAGTGCTCACCGAAAACGGCATTGCGCGCACTGTCCACGGCCGCGCCTCGGGGGTGGTCGGCGCGTTCGTCGGTGCGCTCGAAGGCGCTACGGGGCAGAAGATCGTGTTGGTCGAGTACAGCGAGCACAGCTTGCGCGCGGCCGATGGCGCCGGTGCAATTGCCGTCACCTACGTGCAGCTCAATTTAGACGGGCAACGTTATTGCGGCGTCGGGACCAGTAGCGACATCGTCGAAGCTTCGATGCGTGCGATTCTAAGCGCGATCAACCAGCAAGCAGACACCAACGCGCGGAGTATCGCAGCTTAATGAAATCCAGCAATCCCTTATTAATCGACGTGGGCCTACCGGCCTACGATCGGATTAAGCCAACGGATATCGAGCCCGCGGTGCAGGCGTTGCTGGCGCGTGCCCGCGATGTGCTTACTGCGGTTGAAGCGGCTGCGGAAACCACCTGGGCGGCGCTGATGGAGCCGCTTGAGGAAATTGATTTATTGTTTGAATACGGCTGGTCGCCGGTGAGTCATCTTTTGAGCGTTGCCAATTCGGACGAATTACGCATTGCGCACGACGCGGCACAGCCCAGCGTGGTGGAATTCGGGCTCCAAATGCGGCAAAGCGAAAAGCTCTATCACAAGCTCAAATCACTTCAGCAATCCGCATATTGGTCGGCACTGAGTCCCGCGCAACAGCGGATTGTGGAGCGCTCGGTGCAAAGCGCGGAACTCTCCGGGATCAATTTGACCGGCGACGCGCGCGCCCGCTTTAACGCCATCGAGCAGCGTCTCTCGCAACTCGCCACCACTTTCTCCAATAACGTGCTCGATGCGACCAAGGCCTGGCATCTCGATCTGACGGACGCGGCACAGGTGGCGAGCTTGCCCGCTAGTTTGCGCAGGCTAACCGCCGCTGCCTGGCAGCGCGCGCATAGTGAGACGTCGGCTTCCGACCAAGCGACGGAGCAAGGCCCGTGGCGCATAACGCTCGACGCCCCTTGTTTCGGCCCGTTCATGGAACACTGCGCGGATCGTGCGTTACGCGAAACGGTTTATCGCGCCTATATCGCGCGCGCCTCCGCCGGCACCACCGATAACACGCCGCTTATTTCAGAGACGCTGGCACTCAAACACGAAAAAGCCCGCCTGCTCGGTTTTAACAATTACGCGCAAGTCAGCCTCGCGCAGAAAATGGCGCACACCGCGGACGAAGTCCAAGCGATGCACGAGAAACTGCTCGCCACCGCCCATCCCATCGCACAGCAAGAGCTTGCCGAATTAACGGACTATGCGCGTCAACGCGATGTCACGGAATCGCTCGCGCATTGGGACATTGCCTTTTGGGCGGAACGCTTGCGTGAACATAAATACGCCTATACCGACGAGGAACTTCGCCCGTACTTTTCGCTCGATCGGGTGTTGGACGGACTATTTGGGCTTTGCCAACGTTTGTTTGGCATCACTGTACGCACCGCGCGCGAAGCCGCGCCGCGCTGGCATCCAGATGTGCGTTTCTACGACATCGATAACGAGCACGGCGTCAGAATCGCGAGTTTTTATTTGGATCCTTATTCGCGCCCGGAGAATAAACGCGGCGGCGCGTGGATGAACGATTGCATTCAACGTTCGATTAGCGTGCGTTACGGCACGCGCCTGCCTGTCGCGCACCTAGTGTGCAACGGCACCCCACCGAGTGGCGGCGTGCCGTCGCTAATGACTTTTCGCGAAGTCGAGACGCTGTTCCACGAGTTTGGGCACGGTCTGCAACACATGCTGACCACGGTCGATTTTCGCGATGCCGCCGGCATTAGCGGTGTGGAATGGGATGCGGTCGAGCTGCCGAGCCAGTTCATGGAAAATTGGTGCCTGCACCGTCCAACATTAATGACGATGGCGCGCCATTACGAAACCGGTGCGCCGTTGCCGGATGATTTATTCGAAAAACTGCGGGCCGCAAAAACCTATCGCGCGGCTTCCGCCATGCTGCGTCAATTGCAATTCGGCATGACCGACATGGCGCTGCATCACACCTTTGATCCCACACGCGGCGACTCGCCATTTGCCATCGAACAACAGATTACCGCGCGCACCAGCTTGTTGCCGCCCCTTCCGGAGAATCGCTTCCTGTGCTCGTTCAGCCATATTTTCGCCGGTGGCTACTCGGCAGGCTACTACAGCTACAAATGGGCAGAAGTGTTGAGTGCGGATGCCTTTGCGGCGTTCGAAGAGGCCGGCCTCGATGATGCCGAGGCGGTGGCGCGCACCGGACGACGTTACCGCGACACCATTCTCGCACAGGGTGGGAGCCGCCATCCGCTGGAAATCTTCCGCGAGTTCCGTGGCCGCGCGCCGGATCCCACCGCACTCTTACGACATAACGGCTTGCTGGCCACGTGACGAAGTCTTGCGTATTGGCGACCGCGGCCGCCGTACGCGGATGATGCATTAAGGCCTGTGTGAACGAGTTACCCATCCACGCGGAATTGCCGCGTGTACTCGACAGCCTTACGGCGCATCCTCGGCTCGTGCTCGAAGCGCCACCCGGCAGCGGCAAAACGACGCAGGTTCCGCTCGCGTTGCTCGCGGCGCCGTGGTGTCGCGGCAAGGTCATCATGCTGGAGCCACGCCGGATCGCGGCGCGCGCGGCGGCAACGTACATGGCGAGGCAACTACGCGAAGAAGTTGGCGCAACGGTTGGCTACCAAATTCGCTTCGAGCGAAAGATTTCGCGCGCCACGCGGATCGAAATCGTGACCGAGGGCATTCTCACGCGCCAACTCCAAGACGATCCGAATCTGGAAGACGTCTCGGCGGTGCTGTTCGACGAATTTCACGAGCGGCATCTGGCGAGCGATCTGGGGCTCGCGTTATGCCTCGATGTGCAAGCAAGCCTGCGCCCAGACTTGCGGCTCATCGTCATGTCGGCGACGCTTGATGGCGCGCGGATCGCGGAATTTTTACAGGCGCCACGGATCACGGCCGAAGGCAGAAGCTTCCCGGTCACGGTGCAGTATTTCGCGCCGCGCCCGCAGGAACCAACCGACGCACATTTCAAACGCGCGGTGCGCCAAGCATTGATCGACACCGACGGCGATGTGTTGTGTTTTCTGCCCGGCAAACCGGAAATCGATCGCGCCCAACGCAGCCTGGCCGATCTCGAGGTCACGCTTGAGCCTTTACACGGCGAGATGAACATTACGGATCAGGCGCGACTACTCGCCCCGAGTTCCACGCGCCGCGTGGTGCTTGCGACTAACGTCGCCGAATCGAGCGTCACGCTGCCCAGCGTCCGCGCGGTGGTCGATACCGGTCTCGCACGCGAGCCGGCTTTCGATCCCGCGAGCGGCATGAGCAAATTGAACACCGTCTACATCGCGCAATCTTCGGCCGTCCAGCGTGCCGGGCGCGCCGGGCGCGTCGCACCCGGGATTTGTTATCGTCTATGGCCCGAGAGTCAGCGACTCGATCCGGCGACGCGCCCGGAGTTACAGCGGATCGACTTGAGCGCACTACTGCTTGATGTCAAAGCTTGGGGCAGTGATACGCTGCGCTTTTTGGATACGCCGCCACCAGGCACGATGGCGCAAGCGCGTGATCTGTTGCAGGCCTTGGACGCGCTGGATGCGCAAGGCAGATTAACGGCGCACGGCCGGGAATTGCTCTCGTTCGGCATCCACCCGCGACTCGCGAATGCCATACTGCGCGCACCATTAAATTTGCGGCCTCTCGCCTGCGATGTCGCGGCACTCATCGATGCCCGCGATCCCTTGCGCGGCGAAGCGCGGCGTAACGATGAACTGCGTACCCGACTGTCTGCGCTGCAGGCGTTTCGGGCGCGCGCCGCGCCGCGCGATGCCGATCGCGGCGTGCTCGCCAAAATCGATCAATCATCACAAACGTGGCAACGGCGGCTCGAGCGCGCGCCCGCAGCGCGCGCGGCGTTCTCCGCGCACGATATCGGGCATGTGCTCGCCCTAGCGTACCCAGATCGCATCGCCAGGCGGGAGGAGAATCACTCGCGGCGCTATCGATTGAGTAATGGGCGTGGCGCACAACTAAAAATGGAGTCAGGGCTCACCGGTGAGCCCTGGTTGGTCGCCGCCGAGATCCGTTTTGATGAGCGAGATAGTCTGATTCAGCAAGCTGCGCCGCTCGACTTCGCGGTGTTGGAAAAGGATTTCAAAACGCAGTTCACGCAACAAAATTCTACCCAATTCAATCCCGAGACACGCGCGGTGGAAGTCCAAGAACAAACGCGTTTCGCATCGATTACACTCGCCGCGCAGATTAAGCCAGCCCCTCGCAGCGCACACACGGCGGAAATTCTATGTCGTGGCATCACCGATCTCGGGCTAAGCTGCCTGCCATGGACCGATGCTTTAAGGGAATGGCAAGCGCGCGTGCAATGCCTACGCCAGGCGTGCCCAGAATTACAGTTGCCGGATGTCAGTGACGATGCGCTCGCGGCGAACCTCGACGAATGGTTGCTACCCGCGTTACAAACTCACACGCGCCTTGCGCATCTCGCCACGCAGGAGCTCGCGGATGCCTTGCACGCGCTACTCGATTACCCGCAACGCCGTGCGCTCGAAGAGCATGCCCCAAGCGCCCTCCGGGTCCCGAGCGGCATGCAACGATCGTTGACTTACCGTGAAGGTCCGTCTCCGGTGCTCGCGGTTAAACTGCAGGAGATGTTCGGGTTGGCGGATACGCCCAAGATTGCTAAAGGTCGGCTCAGCGTGACGCTGCATCTATTGTCGCCGCGTCAAGCCCCGATCCAAGTCACGCAAGATTTGCGCGGGTTTTGGGAACGCACTTATCCGGAAGTGAAAAAAGAATTGAAAGGCCGCTATCCCAAACATCCTTGGCCGGATGATCCGTGGACGGCGACGGCAACGCATCGGGCGAAGCCGCGAACATGAAGCTGGCCCTCACCCTCCCCTCTCCCGCGAGCGCGAGAGGGTAATAAAATTCATCCCCCTTTTTGCTTCGCGCGCCCGTGCGAGACTTGCTGTGCTTGCAGATCGCGCGCGATCCAGCGCCGCGCCAACGCTTGTTGATTCCAACCCACTACTAACGCCATCCAAGTCATGTACTCTCGCGCATGAAGATTGCCTTGGCGAAAAGAGGAGTCGTACCAGCCGAATGCCCGAAAGTCGTCCTTCGGCGTGCCGGCGCCATGCTGAAACATGCTGCCAAGGTTGCGTTGTGCGTGCAGGTCACCCGCCAACGCGGCGCGTTCGTACCAGTGCAAGGCTTGCGCGAAATCGCGCGGTACGCCCGCGCCTACGTAGTACAGCGTGCCGAGTGCGGTTTGCGCCGCCACTTCACCTTGTTCAGCACGCGCGCGAATAAGTGGATACGCACGCGCAAAATTGCCGTCGCGGAGCGCAGTCGCCAGATGCTCCCGCGCGCAGCCGATTAGCGCGAAAAATAACAAAACGATAAACCATCGCACACGCATCGTCGCCTCGTCGCTCGCACCTGGGTGCGCCGTCAACGAGTGTAACGTCGGCCGGATTCGAGCTCAAAGCATTCGGGCACGAACAGGGCCTTGACGTCTACACCGCCGTTAGCGCCCTTCCGTCAACGTCGAAAGATTGAAGCGGCGTTCGATCTCGCGTTCCGCCATGGTTGGGAAAATGGTGTCCGAGGTCGCTCGCGCCAGCGTCGTCGTATTGACCAAAAAGTCGACACCGATACTGCCCCGCCAAATCGGCACGGACGTTTCCAATGAACGTTCGACGGTGCTGGTATCCATCGTTGGGATTTGATAGTGCGTCATGACCATGCGCCAAAGCTTACCTTCGCGGTTAAACACCAACGCATGCGTCGGCGTGAACGTTTGACTGTCGACGAACAGCAGTTTTGCCGACATCGGATGGCCCGACCAGCGTGGTTTGAGTTCGACGACAAATGTGGTGCGGACTTGCCAGCGGTCGATCGCGACATTGCTTTGGGTGCCGCTAAAGCGCAATTGCGGTTGCTTCGAGTCGCTGACATGCAGCACTTGTTTTTGGCCAAGATAAGTCCACTCGTAGTCCATGACCCGTCCGGAAAAACCTTCGAAATCGTCCAATGTGTAATTCGAACCCATGAAGCTATCGGCGCGCTCCTCCGCCGAGACGCGGCGCACGCGGCGCTGCGTCGGCAAATAGGAGTTCACTTGATCTTCTTCCTGCGGATCGAGCGCACGCTCAACGACGAATGTCGTGCCTTGCACATCGAACGGTTCGACAAATGAGATGTAATCTTTGAAATACCGTTTGTCGCTGTTGCTCGCATGAACTTTATATTCCGCCCCTGGCAACATCGCGAGATGATTGAGGTACACGCGGTGAAATTCCTGCACGAGTTTGCGCTCAACGGTTCCGCCACCTTCCATCCCGATCGTCGGATCGCCGCCACTGCCGTCCGCCGTCGGTTGTACATACGTCATATCGAGCGTATCCAGTTTATAGCCGTAGTACTGCCAGCGGTGGTTGTTATTCCAGGCGATCATCATGCCGGCTTCCTGCGGCGTAACGTCATCGAATGTTTCCGGATCAAACGGACGGCCGGCCACGTATCCATTCATGGAACCATCGGCATTCAGCGTAGCGTCGTGGCCGTGAGCCGCGGTGGCATCAAGAAAAACTTGATGCGGTTGAATATCCGTGGTTGCTTGGATTTCCAACTGCACGTTCGGGTGGTTTACATAGTCGTAAAACCCAGGCGGGATGAGCGCCTTCACCGATTCGAGATCCGCTTGCGTGATGACGGTGCCGGGCGCAGGCATTGCCGCCGGCGTGGTTTGCAGCCACGCATCGACATCGGCGCGAGTTTCGCCGGCGGCGGCAACAGTTTGTGCCGCACAGAGCAGCAGCGCGCAGTCAAGTGCGCGTACAAATCGTGTCATGGTGAATATCCAAATTGGTAGTGATGCCTGTGGATGCCTTGAACATCCCGCCCAAAGGCTACGAACTCTGCGGCCACTCTGCAAGCGAGTAATCTCAGGAGACGGGCCGACTAAGCGCCCGCCTACACTAGGGGATTTCTAGCGAGGAGTTTTCCGACGACGGCAGGTTAATTTCGTGACGGCAGGCGGTTTAGCGAAGCGAGTATGGCCAATTTTCGGATGCGCGCGTCGTCCTCTCGTGCGGGTCACCCCGGCGTTTCTCGTTGGCGTTCGTTTACACCCAATGGGCGATGAACGACCGCCCCACGTGCGGGCCTTTCCGCACATGTAGGCGGCGCGCCGGCAAATCCATGATGACTGTCGCACAGCTGCCGACATTACCGCCGCCAAGCAAGGCCTCCGGCCGATAACGCACGCGGATCGCGGCCAGCGAGCCATCGTCAAAATCCAAGATCGCCCGCAGGCGTGAAACCCCGTCGCGCATATTGCGCGTGCGAAGCGCGCCGTCGCGCGCGGCGGACAAGCGTTCGGGTGACGTGGGCACCACATAACCTTTGGGATCGCGCGTCGGTGCGATGCAATGATTGGTATGGGCATAAACGCCGTCGACTGCGTCCACCGTCCCAGTACACGAGCCCGCAAACTCATAACTTAGCGCCGATCCTACGGCGTCCGCGATCAGATAATGGCTGGATTTTCCGAGGCCTGCGCGTTGCAGCGTGGCGCGTGCGTCATCAAGCGACGCGCATTCGAGGATTGCACGGATCAAAACGTGCACCGGCAGCCCTTCCAATCCATGCGGCGCGACGAGAAAGTTCAAACACACCCCGAGCCCGTGCGAATTCATTCCTATTTTGCCGAGCTGGCCGGGTTCGGCGAGTGTCAAAATCCGTAAGCCATCGGGATAGATATAACGCGTGAGCGCGACCAAGTCTTCGAGCGGTTCGAGCCAATCCCAGGTTTGACCAAGGGTTCGGCTTTCCGGCAAATACACCGCGGTGCATTCGCCGACTTTGGCATTCAGAATTTCCGTGCGCGCGTTGAGTGCGACGATCTCCCACGGCTCGAGTCCAGCGGCCGCCGCGATTGCGGCCATCTCGTCGCAGTAAGCCATGTTGAAGTCGCCGATGAGATCGCGGATGCGGCCGGCGCGCGCGGTGATTTCAGCGCGGGTTAGTTTGCTGGTCGAAAACACCGTCTCGGCGTAATACCGCCAGGTGGTACGAATTCGTTCGCGATAATGCGCGCCGTAGAGGTTCCCGCGGCTGGTCGCGTCGCCCGACGCCTCGAGGATCGGCACGGTGTCCATGCGTGTGCTTTTTAGGTATTCGGATTGGTATGCAGTACGCCTTGCGTGGCCAGCGCTGCCACTTGCTCCGCGCTGTAGCCCAACACCCCGGTCAACACCTCTGCGTTGTGCTGGCCAAGAAAGGCGGCTTCGAGCGGCACATTATGCGGGAAACCCGAAAATCGCAGCGGCATCCCGGGCAGCGTGACCTGTCCTAGCTTTGGATCATTTACCGTGCGCACGGTGCCGCGGCCTTGCATATGCGGGTGCTCGACCATTTCGCCGATACTCAAGATTGGCGCGGAAGGCACATGCGCATCGGCGAGGGCGGCAAGGGTCGCCTCATCGCTCGGCATCGCATCCACCCACTGCTGAATCAGCGCGATCACCTCTTGGCTACGTTCCACGCGCTTCGCATTACTGTTATAGCGCTCATCGGTGGCGAGTCCCGGTTTACCCATGGTCTTACACAAAGACGGCCATTGATTATCGAGGGTGATAATGCAGAGATAACCATTTTTGCCCTTGAAAAGTCCAAGCGGACACACCGCAAAGTGGTGATTGCCGGAACGAGTCGGTGAATTACCGGTCAAGCTATACGTCGCGATATTGAGCTCATGACAGTGCGTATACGCATCGAGCAATGAGACATCGATAAACTGCCCTTCACCCGTACGTTCGCGGTGCAGTAGCGCAAAGCCGATCGCGCACGCCGCATGGACACCTGTGTTGACGTCGCCCAACCCCAACATCGGGAGCACCGGCGCGCCGCCGGCTTCGCCAATCATGCTGGTGACGCCCGAGTAGGCTTGCGCGATGTAATCGAAGCCCGGTAATGCGGACAGCGGACCCTGTTGTCCAAGCGCCGAAATAGAACACATGACGGCGCGTGGGTTCAGCGCGTGCACGCGCTCCCAGCCAATGCCAAGCCGTGCGGCGACCCCCGGTGAGAAGTTTTCGATCACCACGTCGACCTGCTTGATCAAGCTTTCGATGATATCCTTCCCGGCCGGTGTTTTTAGATTCAGGCACAGACTTTTCTTGCCGCGATTCTGCTGCACGAAATAAGCACTGCGGCCATTACGAAGGGTCGGCAATACGCGCGAGACATCGCCAATCGGCGGCAACTCCACTTTGATGACATCCGCGCCCATTTCCACCATGAGACGTGTCGCGCTCGGCCCGGCGAGAACGTGGGTAAAGTCCAAGACTTTGAAACCGTCCAGCAGATTCTTTTGCATGCGTTACGCTCTAACCGGATTGCGTACCAATGGCCGGCGCTCGCTGCGCGCATAGGCCGGCGCCGGCGTGTTGATGATTTCGCTCAGCGCACCGGCGGCACGACCGGCCGCGATCCGCTCGCCACTGACCTCGTCATAGGTGGTTGAACGTTGGCGCGCGGAACGACCGGCGGCCTCGATCATCGCCAGCATTTCGCGCGGGTTCGTTTCTTGGCCGTGGCTCGCACCGGCCGCGCGCGTAATGCTCTCGTTCATCAAGGTTCCGCCCAGATCGTTCACGCCGGCGGCGAGGCAGGCGAGCACGCCTTCGTGACCCATCTTGACCCAAGAGGCTTGAATATTCGTAATCAACGGATTCAACGTGAGTCGCGCAACCGCGTGCATCAGCACGGCTTCTCGAAACGTCGGACCTTTGCGTGCGCGGCCTTTTAAATATAACGGCGCTTCCATGTGCACGAACGGTAGCGGCACAAATTCGGTAAATCCGCCGGTCTCCGCCTGCAGCTCGCGCACGCGCAGAAGATGCCGCGCCCAATGCTGATAGCCATCGACATGGCCGTACATGATGGTTGAGGTCGTTTTAAAGCCCACCTGATGCGCGGTGCGCATGACTTCCAACCACTGCGCGGTGTTGATCTTGTCCGGGCAAATAATTTTCCTGACTTCGTCATCCAGCACTTCCGCCGCGGTGCCTGGCAAAGTACCGAGGCCAGCAACCTTCAAGCGCTCTAAAAATTCGCGCAAAGGAATTTTGAGTGTCGCGGCGCCCTGCCACACCTCGAGCGGCGAGAATGCATGAATATGCATTTGCGGCTCGGCTTCTTTGACCGCGGCGACGATGTCCAAATAAGTCTGACCGGTGTACTGCGGGTGAATACCGCCCTGCATGCAGACTTCTGTGGCGCCGCGCGCCCAGGCTTCGCGCACACGGCGTTGAATTTCTTGTAGGTCGAGATCGTACGGTTTGCCACGCAAGTCTTCCGATAACTTGCCTTTGGAAAACGCACAGAACTGGCATTTGAAATAACACACATTGGTGTAGTTGATGTTGCGATTGACGACGTAACTGACGATGTCGCCATTGTGCCTAGCACGCAGTTCGTCGGCAGCCCGACACACGTACGCAAAGTCATCCGCGCGCGCGGCAAACAACCGCGCCACGTCCGTTTCCTGCAAGTCGCGACCGGCTTGTGCGGTGGCGACGGCTGCGCGCACTTCGGAAGCTACGCGCAACGGTGGCATTTTGATCATGGCCAGATCCCGATCGCTCGGCGCGACGCCGTCGCCCGGGCACCAATCATCCGTGCGCGGTAAGCCTTCGCCATCGATTCGTTGCAGCACCGGCGTACGGAAGTTGGGCGCGAGCCACGTCTCACCGTCGAGTGCGTAACGCGGATAGACGGTCAATCGCTCGTGTAAATATTTGCCAGCCTCGCGTGTCGCGGCCGCGAGTTCATCCAAATGCGGCCAGGGGGCTTCCGGATTAACGTAATCCGGCGTCAGTGGGGAAACCCCACCCCAATCGTTAATGCCGGCATCGATCAGTTGCGCCAGTACGCCTGGGCTCAAGTTCGGTGGCGCTTGTACGCTCATCTCAGCCCCAAAAACGAGGCGGGTAACCGCGAGCGTCCACAACATCTCGGCGAGATCGGGTTCCGGGCTATGCGCCATTTTGGTATCGGGCTTGGCGCGGAAATTCTGCACGATGATTTCTTGGATATGGCCATAGCGCGCATGCACCGCGCGGATCGCGAGCAGCGACTCCAAACGCTCGTGACGAGTCTCGCCGATGCCAATCAGAATACCCGTCGTGAACGGCACTTTGGCCACGCCGGCATCGGCCAAGGTTTGCAGACGCACCGCCGGAATTTTGTCCGGTGAGCCGTGATGTGGCATGCCTTTCTGCGTCAAGCGTTCCGCCGCGGACTCCAGCATGATGCCCATGCTCGGCGCCACTTCACGCAAGGTGGCCAATTCAGCCGGGGTCATCGTGCCGGGATTCAAATGCGGCAATAGACCCGTTTCACGAAAAACCAGATCAGCCGCGACTCGCAGGTAATCGAGCGTGCTGGCGTAGCCCATCGCGGCAAGCGCATCGCGTGCCGTTTTGTAACGTAACTCAGGGCGTTCGCCCAGCGTGAAGAGCGCTTCCTTGCAGCCCATGTTGGCACCATGACGCGCCACCTCTAAGACGTCGTCCAGCGTCAGATACGGCTGTTGCACGCGTTTGGGCGCTTGCGCGAATGTACAGTAATGACAAACGTCCCGGCATAAATGCGTCAGCGGGATAAAGACCTTTTTGGAATAGGTGACGACATTGCGAAACCCTTGGTCGCGGATCGCCGCAGCGGCCCCGGTTAGGGTGGGCAGATCGGTGAACTCGGCGAGCGACAGCGCCTCGACGTCGCTCGGCAAGTGACCGTTGAGCGCGCGCGCGATCAGGTTATTCATGATTACCATGCGGAATGCACATGCGCGCGCGGCGCGAGCCGCGCGGCAACGCCGCGATCACATAGATAAGCCAAGGTTTCCGCCTCCGTGTCATAGGTCATCAAGTCGGTTAAATCCGCCGGCGTATCAATATCAAAAGCAATCCCCGGCAGTGTCAACACTTCGACGTCGGCACCCGCTTCGCGGGCCGCCGCGCAATGCGCTTGAAAGCTTTCGCGGCCAAAGTGGAAACCCATTAAATCCGGTGGACTGACGACCAGCGCATTGGTGCCGAAGCCTTCACGGTCGGACACAATCGTCATCTTGCGGGTTGGACCGTGGACACGCGTCAATTGTTCGATTTCCGCCGCCGTTGCCAACGGTACATCACCAGGCAACATCAACATACGTTCTACCCCACGTGCTGCCAAGTATTGCGCAGCCTGGGTGACCGCCCGCGACAAGCCGCGCGCCACTTCCGGCAACCACTCGGCGCCATAGCGTTTGGCGAGCGGTGCCGCGCCCTCTTCCTGCGAGATGATCAGGATATTGGTGACACTCGGGCAGGCGCGCAAGGTCCCAAGCAAGTCCGTCAACATTACGCGCGCCAGATCAAAGCGCTCAGCCGGCGTAAGGACATCCGCCAAGCGTTGCTTTGCGAAGGCAAACGGTTTCACGGGAATGACCGCCCACATAAAGTTAGGGGGCGAAGCGCACGCGAGGGTGAAAAAGCGTCAGCACAAAGAATACGTTAAACGTTACGTTGAGGATGGCGGTCGCAGGGCATGGATGAATTCGAGCGTTATGTGGGCCAGCGCAATCTTGTCCGCCAACGTTACCATGAGCGTCGGGGCAGCGATAGCAGACAAGCCTGTCGCCTGGAGGGCCGGCACCAGAGCGGCATCGGAATCATCGACGATGAAACCATCGATCAACCCCTGGTAATGCGTCGCAATACCGGTCGCCGACCGCGGCACCTGGAGTTCCTGCATCATTTTGGCGGTCGGCCCTTTAATCGCGAGCCCCGCCACGATAGGCGACACCGCCACAATGGGCACCCCCCTCACACGCAACGCCTCACCCAAGCCCGGCAATGCCAGGATGGGATCGACACTCACATATGGATTGGATGGACAAATGATGACGCCGGCCAGGGCTTCATCCGCCAACCATTCCATTAGTGCGGGATTAGTCACGGCATTCGCGGCACCGTCGAACGCAAATCCCGTCACTGCCGGCTGACAGCGCTCGCGCACAAAGTAATGCTGAAACGCGAGCGGACCATCTAACGTGTGCACAATGGTGCGCACCGGTTGATCGCTCATGGGGATTACCGCGTGATGGATCCCAAGCGCGCGCGTCACTTCGCGGGTGGTTTGCGTGAGGCTAGCGCCGGCACGAAGGCGCAGCGTTCGCTGCACATGCAACGCGAGATCGCGATCGCCCAAATTAAACCAACCTTCGCCGCCCAGGCTACGCAGTGTTTCGATGAAATGCCACGTTTCGCCGCGTCGCCCCCAGCCGGTTTCCGGATTGCTTAAATCAGCAAGCGCATAAGTCAAAGAGTCGAGATCGGGCGAGATATGCAGACCGAGATGTTCGAAGTCGTCGCCGGTGTTCACTGCAAAGGCCAAAGCCGACGGTTCCAGGCATTGCGCCAATCCGACGCAAAGTTTGGCGCCGCCGACACCGCCGGTGAGTGCGAGATACTTACGCATCAGTAAATTCCACGCGAGACAGGCACGCAAGTGGCGCGAAACACTGCAGTTCTATCGAAACATATCATCAGCCAGCGGCCGAATGATATCGCGCGCGGTTTGTGTGGTCTCGTGTGGCGCTAAGCCCCGGATCAGCACGGCCGGCGTTTGCTGCACGCTTTCCCCCATCAACAAACAAGCCGCGGCGGCGAGCGAATCGGCACGGTTGATGACCGTGACTTTGAGTTCGCGACCGAATATATCCGGGGTGCCACGCAAATCGTCCAACACGTGCACGCCCGCACAACCGATGGCGCCGCCAATCGTGCCCATGCGCCAGGCGCGATTCATGCTATCCGCAATAATGACGCCGAAGCGCTGACCGGTGCGCACCAACAAATCGGCTCTTAACTTGCGAGCGGACGCATCCGGATCTCGTGGCAATAATAAAGCGCATTCACCGCCCGCATGTTCGATGTTGGACTGATCGATACCGGCATGCGCGCCGACGTTCCCCAGCCGGTGACGGACGATCATGACGCCGGGTTTGGTACGCATGACTTCGCTCGACTCATCGAGAATGAGTTGCACGAGCCGCGGGTCTTTGTCGGTTTCTTGTGCGAGTTCGCACGCCCGCGCGCTCGGCGTGACGCTCGCGAGCGGAATGAGTCGGCCCTCGGCTTTGGAGACAATTTTTTGCGCCAACACCAAGATATCACCGTCGGTGGGCGTCAATTGCGCGCGGGTCAGCGCGGCCAACAACATACCGCACAGATCATCCCCCGCCTGCACCAACGGGATCCCCGGTAACACGAACAATTGCAAACCACTTTCCATGCCTTAACGCACCTTCATGAGGGTCCGCGCAGCCTACGCTGTCCGCGCGGGATTTTGAATCTGCATGGCCAGAGGTGACGTCTTTAAGTAACATCCAAATTTAGCCAGCCGGCGCCCGTCGACTGCGCAACTAAGTACGTCCAATTTCAGTAAATTTCAGTACCACGATGCAACACGACTCCGCATTGATGAATGGCCTCGCGCAGAACCAACGGCTAGAGACACTGTTGGCTAACGCACTCGCGCGCATCAAACAACGGCTCGAACGCCGTGGAGCCCTCGCTTCACAACTCGACGAAGCACAGGTGGAAAGTTACGAAGTGGCGATGATCAAGGCGGAATTACACGCCATGCGCGCCATGCTGGAATATGGCCAAACGTGCCATCGGCAGGGCGTCGCGCCACTCGAAGTCGGGATGGCGCTTGCCTTCGCGGCGGATACGCTTCCCAAAATCCGATTTCGCTTTGACAAGATTCGTCATGCCTCGGGCTTAACGTCTGGCGAACTCACCACCATTTTTGAAGCCGATGAGTTACTCACCTTTTGCGCGCAGTTCGGCGTGCCGGAGGCGCTCGCCAACGTCGGTCAGGCACTCGTCACCGCAGGCGGCTGCGGGCGCTCCTTGCTCGGCGAAGAACATCAAATCATGGCGGCGAGTTTCGCGCGCGTGAGCGCCGAAGTCGTCGCGCCGTTGGCGGAGAAAATTCACCGCGAAGACCTGACCATTCCGGATGATATTCTCGACACCATTGCCGACATGGGTTGTTTTGCACTCTCCGTGCCGGAGCGTTTCGGCGGCGCCGCCCCGGACGATGGGCCGGATAGTGTCGCAATGGTGGTGGTGACAGAGGAGTTATCGCGTGGTTCCTTGGCCGCGGCTGGAAGTCCGTTGACCCGTCCGGAGATCATGACCCGTGCTTTATTAGCAGGCGGCTTTGAACCACAGATGGCGCGTTGGTTACCCGGTATTGCGCGCGGTAAGCCGCTGTGCGCTATTGCGGTCACCGAGCCTGACTGCGGCTCGGATGTCGCCGCCGTTAAGTTACGCGCGACTCGCACGGACGGCGGTTATCGGTTGAACGGTGCAAAAACCTGGTGCACCTTCGCCGGCAAGGCCGAACTCATGCTCGTGCTGGCGCGCACGAACCCCGATCCTGCCGCCGCGCATCGGGGTTTAAGCCTATTCCTGCTCGAAAAACCGACAACGGATGAAAAGTACTTCGAAGTCAAACAGCCACAGGGCGGTGTGTTGTCGGGGCGCGCCATTCCCACGCTCGGTTATCGCGGGATGCATTCCTACACGTTGTTCTTCGACAATGTCTTCGTGCCGGCGGAAAACCTGATCGGCGGACCGGACGCCGAAGGCAAGGGTTTCTATTTAACGATGGCGGGGTTTGCCGGGGGGCGGCTCCAAACCGCCGCGCGCGCCTGCGGTCTGATGCGCGCCGCGTTCGAAGCCGCCGTGCGCTACGCGCAAGAACGCGCGGTATTCGGCAAGAAACTCGCGGAGTACCAATTGACGCTAGCGAAGATCGCGTTACTCGGGAGTTCGTTGCGCGCGTGTCAGGAGATGACCTATCACGTCGCGCAGTTAATGGATCAAGGCAAAGGCCAAATGGAAGCGAGTTTGGTCAAGCTCTATGCCTGCCGCGCGGCGGAACAATTAACGCGGGAAGCTTTACAGATCCACGGCGGAATGGGTTACTCGGAGGAAACGGCGGTGAGCCGTTATTTTGTGGACGCGCGCGTACTCTCTATTTTTGAAGGCGCGGAAGAAACGCTGGCGTTGAAAGTCGTCGCGCGCGATTTGATTATGAACGCATAGGTTTAACCCGGACGAGGCATGCTCACGTGATCGATTATCGGCAGCTGATTGGCAAAGTGATCGACGAGCGCGAAACGCGCTACCGCCTCGAGGACACGATCCTCTATGCGCTCGCCATCGGCTTAGGCGCCGACCCGCTAGACCCCGGCCAGCTTCGCTATGTTTACGAAGAGAATCTGCAGACGTTGCCGTGTATGAGCCTAATCTTGGGCTATCCGGGATTTTGGCTCAAAGATCCACAATACCAAGTCGATTGGACAAAGGTGCTGCACGCCGAAGAAAGTCTGGTCATGCACGCGCCCATTCCGCCGGCCGGCACGGTGGTCGGTAAAACCACCATCACGCATATCGTTGATCGCGGCAAGGACAAGGGCGCCTATATTTATTCCACCAAGGAAGTTCGAAACAAAGCCGATGGACAACTGTTGGCATCCGTCGAGTCGGCGACAGTGGCACGCGGCGATGGCGGCTTTGATGGTCCCAGTAGCCCAACCTCCAAGCCTGTTGAAATGCCTAACCGCGCGCCAGACTTGGTCTGCGATCTCACCACGTTGCCGCAGCAGGCGCTATGGTATCGGCTGTGTGGGGACATGAATCCGCTGCACGCAGATCCGGCCATCGCGCGCAGTGTTGGTTTTGAGCGGCCGATCCTGCACGGCCGCTGCACCATGGGTGTCGCACAACACGCACTCATCAAGAGCTGTTGTGATTACGATGCGCGGCGCCTTAAATCGATGCGCCTACGGTTTACCTCGCCCTTTTTACCGGGCGAAACCCTGCGTACCTCGATGTGGCGGGATGGCACACGAATTTATTTCAACGCGGTGGCGCTCGAACGCGGCGTGACGGTGCTCAATAACGGGCTCGCGGAAGTGGCCGGCGCCTGATGCTTAGCGGCGCGGCCTTGGCCGGCACGTTAGTTGATGAGCGCGAGGTCGCGTATCACGCGATCGACGCCATGCTGTATGCCTTGTCGCTCGGCTTCGGCAGCGATCCACTCGATCGGCGCCAGTTGCAATATGTGTATGAAGATCACTTACGCATCTTGCCGACATTGCCGCTCGTCATCGGCTATCCCGGGATTTTCATGCGCGACTCGAAGCTCGGCCTCGACTGGTCGCGGATGCTCCACGGCGAGGAAATGCTCGAACTCCATCATCCGCTGCCGGGCGCCGGCATCGTGCGCGATCGCACTTGGATTGACGCGGTGGTCGATCGCGGCACCGGGCACGGCGCGTTCGTCCACACCCGCAAAGAATTACATAGCGAGAATGACGGCATTCCGCTTGCGACCATCCGCTCGACCATTCTGTGCCGCGCGGATGGCGGCGGCGGCAGTGCCGGGCAGTCACCCGACGCATTAATGCCGACACCCGACCGCGCACCAGATTTACACGAACCGCAACCGACGCTCGCGCGCCAAGCACTGTTCTATCGCGTGAACGGCGATGCCAATCCGCTCCACGCCGATCCCGCGGTGGCCGCGAGCGCCGGCTTCTCCCGCCCGCTCCTGCATGGGCGCTGCACCTTGGGACTCGCCCTACACGCCATCGTGCGCGCCTGCTTCGACTATGACAGCAGCGCGGTACGCACGCTCAGCGCACGCTTCGCCGCACCGTTTTATCCCGGTGAGACGCTGATGGTGTCTATTTGGAAGCAAGGGAACGAGCTGCGGTTCGCGGCCGATTGCGCGGAACGCGACGTGCGTGTCCTAAGTCACGGGACATTATCCACTTGGCAATAAGGAGCTCAACATATTCCATGACCACACGCGCCTAAAGTTGCTGTTTCCTCTAGTGGGTCGCCAGGTGCAATCTTGCACCCGCCGGGATTAAATTTTTGCCCTGCCGACCCCTTTTCCTTCGGTCCCCGTTAGAATTGGGGGACCCCAACACTCAAGATTCACATGCAAAATTTGCTGCAGGGACTTCGTATCGTCGAAGCCTCGGCGTTCATCGCCGCACCGATGTGCGGCATGACGCTCGCGCAACTCGGTGCAGATGTCATTCGCTTCGATCAGATCGGCGGTGGTATCGATTATCGACGCTGGCCGGTGACTGCCAATAATCACAGTATTTATTGGGCCGACCTGAACAAAGGCAAACGCTCGTTTGCAGTCGACCTGCGCAAAGAAGAAGGGCGCGAACTCATTCTGCGTTTGATCGCCGCGCCCGGACCCAATGCCGGCATTTTCTCGACCAACCTCCCGGCCAAGGGTTATTTGGCGTACGAAAATTTGGTGAAGCACCGCGCGGATGTCATCGAACTCGCAATTGTCGGTGACCGGCACGGTGGCACGGCGGTCGATTACACCGTCAATGCGCAGGTCGGTTATCCCTATCTTACCGGCCATGAAGACGACGACCGTCCGGTCAATCATGTGTTACCCGCGTGGGATGTCACGGCGGCGATGCTCGCCGCCACCAGCCTACTCGCCGCCTTGCGCTTTCGCGATCAAACCGGTCGCGGCCAGAAAGTCGATTTAGCGCTTGCCGATGTCGCGCTCGCCACCATTGGACATTTAGGCTTCATCGGCGATCGCGTGCTAAACGGCGCGGAGCGCAAGCGCGGCGGCAATTACCTCTATGGCGCATTCGGTCGCGATTTCACCACGCGCGATGGCGTGCGCATCATGGTCATGGCGATCAGCGCCAAGATGTGGAGCGGCTTGCTCGCCGCGACCAGCTTACAAGAAGCGATGGCGGCGACGGCGCAACGCTTAAATCTCGACTTCGTGCAAGAAGGCGCGCGTTACACCGCGCGCAAAGAAATCGCCGCAGTGCTCGAGGCGTGGGTCAAAGAACAACCTTTTGAGTCGCTGGCGCGCGCCTTCAACGAACAAGGTGTGTGCTGGGGGAAATACCAGACGTTGACCGAGTTGATCGACCACGATCCGGATGTGTCACCGGCCAACCCGATTTATCACATGGTGGAACAACCCGATATCGGAATCTATCCAGTGCCAGGTGTACCGGCGCATTTCGGCGCGGTGACTCGCGCACCCGCCCGCCGCGCGCCCCGCCTTGGCGAACATACGGATGAAATCTTGAGCGAGGTGTTGGGCCTCTCCAGCAGCGAAATCGGCGCGCTGCATGACCGCGGTATCGTCGCCGGGCCAACGCCCTAACCATTCAATAGGCATTCCTCGCATGAGTACCACACGACAACATCTCTACGCCGGCACCAAGGAAGTCGAATCGCATCTGCAGTTGGACTTAACGCGCCTTGAACCGTTTTTGCAGAAAAATGTGCCGGACTATCACGGCCCGTTATCGCTCAAGCGTTTTAAGGGCGGTCAATCGAACCCCACTTATCAATTGGTCACACCCGGTCGCAGCTATGTATTGCGACGTAAACCGCCGGGGCCGTTGTTACCGTCGGCGCACGCGGTCGATCGCGAATACCGCGTCATCAAAGCACTGCACGCCGTGGGATTCCCGGTGCCGCGACCGTTTGTCCTGTGCGAAGACGTCTCCGTCATCGGCACGATGTTCTACGTCATGGAAATGGTGGAGGGACGGGTCTTGTGGGAACTCGCGTTACCTGAGCAAACCCCGGCCGAGCGCAGCGCAATTTACGAATCGATGATTTCAACGCTCGCCCAATTACAACAACTCGATTATCAAAAGCTGGGGTTGAGCGATTTCGGAAAACCCACCGATTATTTTGCGCGCCAAATCACCCGTTGGGCGAAAACCTATGTAAGTTCACAAACCGCGCAGATCCCGTTGATGGACCGCCTCAATGCGTGGTTACCGGCGCATGTGCCTCCTAGCGATGAAACCACGCTGGTGCACGGCGACTACCGCATGGACAACATGATCATGCATCCTACCGAGCCGCGCGTGATCGCGGTGCTGGATTGGGAACTATCGACGCTGGGTCATCCGCTCGGCGATTTTACCTACCACACCCTACCCTGGCTGCTGCCGTCCTCCACCGGTGAAAAAATCGGTAACCTTGCAGGGCTTGATTTGCCGTCGCTCGGGATCCCGACGCTTGATCAATACATCGCGCGTTATTGCGCCTTGAGCGGACGCCCGGAGATCCCGCATTTGGAATTCTATTCGGCGTATACGGTGTGGCGTCTTGCGTGCATTTTGCAGGGCATCATCAAACGCGTTGAGGATGGAACCGCCGCCAATAGCGAAACGCCGTGGAGTGTGGCGCTGGTCGAAGAACTGGCGAGCGCCGCCTGGCGTTTCGCCACGAAAGCAGGTGCGAAATGAATTTGAATTTAGAAACAATGCGCTTTCCGCGTTACGACACACCGCCGTCGCTTAGCGGCTTGCGGGCGGAAGTCCGCGCCTTCCTCGATGAGGAACTCGCGAGCTACCAAGCAGTCACCCGCAGCAATACCTGGGACGGCATCGACGCCGATTTCAGCCGTAAGCTCGGCGCGCGCGGCTGGCTCGGCATGACCTTCCCCAAAGCGTACGGCGGCCATGAGCGCAGCGCGTTGGAACGCTATGTGGTGGTGGAGGAAACCCTCGCGGCCGGTGCACCGGTGGGTTTCCATTGGGTGGCGGATCGGCAAAGCGGTCCGATGGTATTGCGGCTCGGCACCGAAGCGCAGAAACACAAGATCATTCCAGAGATCACGCGCGGCGAAGCGTGTTTTGCGATCGGCATGAGCGAACCGAACTCGGGCTCTGATCTCGCCTCGGTCAAGAGCCGCGCCGAACGGGTATCAGACGGCTGGTTGTTGAACGGCACCAAGATTTGGACAACCAATGCGCATCGTGCGAACTACATGATTGCGTTGTTCCGCACCGACTCAAGCAGCGACAGTAAACACCGCGGGCTCTCGCAGTTCTTAATCGATATGCGCGAGGTCAAGGGCATTACACCGCGCCCGATCCGCGATCTGACCGGTCGCCGACACTTCAATGAAGTGTCGTTTGTAGATGCATGGCTGCCGCCGGATGCGCTGCTCGGTAAAGAAGGCGACGGCTGGAAGCAAGTGACGGCCGAACTCGCCTTTGAGCGCAGTGGACCTGAGCGTTACTTATCCTGCTATGTGCTGTTGACCGAACTCATCAAAGAGCTCGCCGGCAAAGCCAGCGCGGCGACGCTTGCCAAAATCGGCGCCGAAGTCGCGTGGACAGTGGCGCTACGCAATATGTCCTTATCCGTGGCCGGCATGTTGAACGAGGGTCGCGATCCGGGTCTGCAGGCATCGATTGTCAAAGACTTGGGCTGCCATTTCGAACAACGCATGCCCGGACTCGCGCAAGAGTTAGTAGCCCTGGAGCCGACACTCGAAGGCCATGGCACGGATTATCAGCAGGTCCTGGGAAACTTGATGCAATTGGCGCCGAGCTTTTCATTACGCGGCGGTACGTTAGAAATTCTACGCGGCATCATCGCGCGTGGCTTGGGGGTACGATGAACGAAGCGCAACAGATCTTAGACGACAGCGTCTCGCGCTTATTCGCGGACGCCGTCACGCGCGAGATTTTGACGCAGGTGGAGGAAACCACCTGGGAACCTGCGCTTTGGCAGGCGATTAGTGAAATGGGTTTGCCGCTGGCCTTGGTCAGCGAAGCGCGTGACGGCATGGGCGGCACCTGGCGCGATGCCTTCATCATCGCGCGCGCCTGCGGACGTTACGCCATGCCGCTGCCGGTCGGCGAGCAGGTGATCGCGAACTGGTTGCTCGAGCAAGCGGGCTTGGCGCCACAAGAAGAAGTACTCGGCCTTGTGCCTGAGGTAGTGCCGGCCGGCGCGCTCAATGCGACGGGCGTGACGATTAGCACCAAACGTATCCCGTGGGGCCGGCATGCGCGCTACTTCGTTGGTTTGAGTGAGACGCATGAAGTCTTGCTGCTCGACCGGAGTAAAACGCAAATCACTCACGATCAGAATCTTGCGCGGGAACCCCGCGATCACGTGACCTTTACCGGCACACCGATCATCGCACGCGGCAAACTCACGCTGCCTGCGGACAGCGTGCGCTGGCTGTGTGCGTTACTACGCAGTGCGCAAATTGCGGGCGCCGCCGCTGCTTGTTTGGAAATGTCCGTTAAATACACTTCCGAGCGCGAACAGTTCGGGCGCATGCTCTCGCAGTTTCAGGCCATACAACATCACTTGGCGGAAATCGCCGGACAGATGACCTCGGTCGATACGCTCGCCATGGCGGCGTGCATCGCGCTCGATGAGAGTGGGATGGCGCATGACGGGCGTAATGCCCGGTTCGAAATCGCCGCGGCCAAATGCCGGGCGAGCGAAGCCGTTGAGCCCATCACCCGCTTAAGCCATCAAGTGCACGGCGCGATCGGGTTTACCTACGAATATGACTTGCAATTTCTAACCCGCCGCCTGTGGTCGTGGCGTGCCGAGTTCGGCGCGCATGGCGAATGGGGCGAATACCTAGGCCAGGTCGCGATGGCACAAGGTGGAGATAAGCTTTGGCGTTATCTCACGGGTTGATCACCTCCACACGCAGTGTTTTCTCGTTTTTCAGTTTAGGAACCAGACATGCCCGCTGATTTGCTGTTGTTTGAAAAAACCGGCCATGTGGCCAAAGTAACCATCAACCGGCCGGAGAAACGAAATCCGTTGGGTTTGGCGGGTGACGGTGACCAGTTCGCGGCGATGGCCAAACGCGTCAATGACGATTTTGATATTCGTTGCGTGATTTTGACCGGGGCGGGCCCGGCGTTTTCCGCCGGCGGTGACTTAAAAGCCATGCGCGACAAACAGGGCGAATTCGGCGCGGACGATTTGCGCCTGCGCGATCATTATCGCAGCGGCATTCACGGCATCATCAAAGCGATGTGGAGCATCGAAGTGCCCATCGTCGGTGCGATCAACGGTCCGGCCATCGGCTTGGGCGGCGATGTCGCCTCGTTGTGCGATATCCGTCTATCCGCGGCGAGCGCAAAATTCGGCGCGACGTTTTTGAAAGTAGGTTTGTTGCCCGGCGATGGCGGCGCGTGGTTACTGCCGCGCATCATCGGCTGGTCGCGCGCGGCACAGCTCTATTTCACCGGCGATTTAGTCGATGCCGAGACCGCCCGTAGTTGGGGTTTGATCTCCGAAATTTATCCTGACGCTCAATTGATGCTTGAAGCAGAGAAGCTCGCCGCCAAAATTTGCCAGCAACCGCCGCAGGCACTGCGCATGACCAAACGTTTGATGCGCGATGCGGTCAATGCGAGTTTTGACGCTATCATGGAAACCTCCGTGGCAATGCAAGTCATGATGCATCGGACGGAAGATCATATGGAGGCGCTAAACGCGTTTTTTGAAAAACGCACACCGCTGTTCAAAGGAAAATAGGCGCATGTCCGCACTCGATTATCTCCCGCAAGAATTGAGCGAGCCTGAGGAATTGGTGAGCGCCATTCGCGCGCGGCGCGGCGGAACGCTCATGAACCTCGATCGCATGCTGTTGCACAGCCCGGCATTCGCGCGCGGGTGGAACACCTTCATGGGGGCCGTGCGGCGGGAGCTCTCGGTCAGCCCTAGGTTGGCGGAGCTTGCGATTTGCGTCGTCGCTGTTTTGAACGAAGCGGCGTATGAATTTCATCACCACGCACCGGAATTTCTCAAAGCAGGCGGGCGTGAGGCGCAATTGGAGCTCATTAAAAGCCCAACGATTGCGGTCAGGCACGCGGAATTCGATGCGACGGAGCAGTTGGTCATTGCGTTAACCATTGCGATGACGCGGGATATCAAGGTTCCGGACACTCTGCTCGTCACGCTTAAGTCTCAACTCGGTGGCGAACAACCGCTCATCGAGATTATCGGCACCATCGCGGCCTACAATATGGTCTCGCGCTTTTTAGTCGCGACCGGCGTCACGCCGGAAACCTGATGGGAGAAAAAGTAATGGACGAAGCAGCGTTCCGTGCCAAGTTAAAAAAGATCGGTTGTGGAAATTTAGTCACGGTGGATTGGGCGCCCGGTCACACTTCCGTGGAACACACGCACGAATTCACCGCCTTTGGGTTAATCATGCGCGGCTCGTTCACGCTCACCACACCGCAAGGACCGCAGTTATTAAAAGCGGGCGACACCTTTGAACTCGCGCCGGGTATTCCACACACCGAAACGGTGGGAGACGAGCCGACGCAGGTATTGGCGGCGAAGATCATGGGGATGGTTGCGAACGTCGCTTGATGTCCCCGTGCCGTAGGTTGGGGTGAGCGCCGCGAACCCCAACATTGGGCTTGAAAACCACGATCACTCGTTGGGGTGCGCTGCGTTTACCCCAACCTACATTTGCTTTTCTTCTTCCTCGTCTTCCTTTTCAACTTTCTTTTTCGGCACGTTATCCGGGTCTTCGCCCTTCATCATGTCCACCGCCGCGCCGCCGATCTTGAACGGGATTTTAACCACGGCAATCGCCGCATCCGTCGTCGCCTCAATGATCGTGCCAACGCATCCACCAAGCCCAAGCGTTAGCACGAGCAATAATGCGCCTGTTCCTTTGCGATGCATCGCTGATCCTTTCTTAAAGCTGTTCGTCCATCGAAACAAAATCCATTTAACTCACGCCTGAACCGGCCGCGCGCGCACCACCCAAGTGGCACTTGGTAACTGCACCCCGTCATCCTTGAGATGCGGCGTGAGCGCGTGCGTGATTGCATTAACAGCCGCCGCTTGCTGTTCAGAGGTCGCATCCGCAAAGGCCGGCGCCGAAGGTCCCATCCGCGTCATTTGCTGTACCGCATCTTCCACCGTGCCGAGCGACAGCATTTGCCGATGAGAGATAAGCTCGATGTCGCCAAAGCCCGCACTTTCGAGCACGGCGCGCAGGTGATCGGGATTCGCAAATGCGAACGGGCCGGGTGCGGTCGGTGGTTGCGGCTCGGGCTTCGGCAAGACTTGAAACGCCGCCTGCACCGGAACCGCCATCCAGGGGTTTTCCGTGAGCGCTTGCCAGCAGATAAAGACCAACCGTCCGTCGGGTTTCAGCGCCTGGCGCAAATGCCGAAACGCGCCACTCGCGTCCGGGAAAAACATCACACCGAACCGCGACACCATTGCATCATAGTGTCGTGCGGGTAGCGCCATACTACCGGCATCGCCCTGCGCAAAGCGCAAATGCGAAAGCGCTCGATAACGCGCCCTTGCCACGTCCAATATGACGGCCGAGACATCAAGGCCTAGGACTTCTCCGCCCTCCCCGACCGCGTTTGCGAATGCCGCGCTCGTGCGCCCGCCGCCGCAACCAATATCCAGCACACGTTCGCCCGCCTGGGGTGCCGCCTGCGCCAGCAGTTGCGCGGTCAACGGTTCTAGCATCCGCTCGACCCGTTCGATGTTCTCCGCCCAACGGCGGCCGCCGGCTTCGTTCCAGTATTTGGCTTGGTCGGAATCCATGGAGTTAATCGCGTTCACAAGAGCCTTTCCGGTCGATTGGTGTGAGGGTCGAGGCACGATCCTGACAGGTTTTCACGACATGGCCAGCAATCATTTTTTGCTCTACGCTCCGGTCTTTGGTTTTCACGATGAGCGCACCATGTCTCTGACCGCCGCCGGCCCCACTTCTCACACTTATTTTTCGCAGCGCCTGCGGCTGCATTATGTCGATTGGGGTAACCCCGCGGCGCCGCCATTGGTGCTCTTACACGGCGGGCGCGATCACTGCCGCAATTGGGATTGGGTAGCCGAACGTCTGCGCCATCAATGGCATGTACTCGCCCCGGATCTGCGCGGTCACGGTGACAGTGAATGGGCGCGCGACGGTGCGTACCGCATGGAAAACTATATCTACGATTTAGCCCAGCTCGTGCATCAGCAACAGCTCGCGCCGGTGACGCTGGTGGCGCATTCGTTGGGCGGCAACATCGCGCTGCGTTACAGCGGCATTTATCCGGATGCCGTGCGGCAGTTGGTCGCAATTGAGGGCTTAGGCCTTTCGCCCAAAATGATGCGCGAACGCGCGGCGCGTTCGTTTGACGATCGCATGCGGACTTGGATCGAAGAACAACGTAATTTCTCTGGCCGCCTGGCGCGCCGCTACGGCTCGATCGAGGAAGCCTACAAACGCATGCAAGAAGAGAACAAACACTTGTCGCCGGAGCGGGCGCGCCATCTGACCGTGCATGGCGTCAACCAAAACGAGGACGGTACGTTTTCGTGGAAATTCGATAATTACGTACGGTCCTGGCCAGCTTACGACATGGCCCAGGAAGACATCGAGTTTTTATGGTCCTGCATCAGCAGCCCCACGCTCCTCATCTATGGCGCGGAAAGCTGGGCTTCCAACCCCGCCACCGATGGCCGCGCGCAGCATTTCAAAAATGCCCGGGTCGAAACCATTCAAGGTGCTGGGCATTGGGCGCACCATGATCAGTTTGACGAGTTCATGCGGCAGCTGGACGGGTTTCTCACACCGCCCTGATTCCGATCCATCTAGCGTTAGGCGAGTTCGTAGCTCTCCAGACGCGGCTTCGCCATCACCTCAAAGAACTTGTCGCGTGACCACGGCCAGCTAGCCGGCACGCCATTTTTATCAAGATACCAGCTCTTACAGCCCGTCGACCAAATCGAGGTCTTGGCGGCGCGCGTACGCTCCGCTTCAAAACGCGCCGTCTCGTCCGCGCGCGGACTGATTTCGCGGCAGTGACCACGGCGGATCTCATCCATTAGTTGCAAGATATAGGCGACCTGATATTCAGCAATTTGAATCAGCGAGAAATTGCCCACCGGCCCGTTCGGTCCGTTTAGCATGAAGAAGTTTGGAAACTCAGGGATAGCGATCGACAGATAAGCCACCGGATGTTCAGCCCAGACGTCATTTAGATTTTTGCCTTCGCGCCCGAGCACGGTAGTGGGCCGGATAAAACTATCGGCACGGAAACCCGTGGCAACCACCAACACATCCAATTCGTGCAGCTTGCCGTCGGCGGTACGCACGCCGTTCGGCTCGATGCGTTCGATCGCCTCCGTCACTAGGTTGGCGTTGGGTTGCTGGATCGCGTCGTAGAAATCCCACGAAAAAATTAGGCGCTTACAGCCGGCGCGATAATTCGGGCGTAGTTTCTCGCGCAACACGGGATCGCG
This sequence comes from uncultured Klebsiella sp., assembly GCA_964555355.1. Classification (GTDB taxonomy): domain Bacteria; phylum Pseudomonadota; class Gammaproteobacteria; genus CAIKBL01. The sequence continues at coordinate 27,684 of CAZKRY010000006.1, read as the reverse complement.
TACGTTGTCTTCCAAGTTCGCGCGGCAGGCGTCTTCGATTGCTTTCATTTCAGCCGACTCGGCATCGATAACCGCGCTCGAAAACTGTTTGAAGTCCTCGTTGACTTTGGTGCGAATCGCGTCAAGTTTGGCGGGGTTGTTCCTAAACTCCGCCTTGTCTTCTTCGCTGTAATAAAAATTCTCGATCGGCATGATCCATTGCGCGGTGCGTTGGAATAGCTCGAACCGAGCCACTTTCTTCACCAGCGCGGAGGTGATCTGAATGGCGGTCGATCCCGTGCCGATAACGCCCACGCGTTTCCCTTCCAACGGCACGCTATGGTCCCAGCGCGCCGAATGAAAACACGTGCCTTTGAAGGTACCGAGACCTGGAATGTCCGCGACATGCGGTTGATGCAGGACACCGGTCGCCGCGATAACGACATCGGCAACATCTTCCCGCCCGTTTGAGGTGCGGAGATGCCATCGGCCTTCTTTGAATTCGCAATACGGCACCCCTTCGTTGAAACGAATGTGGCGCATCACATCGTATTTGTTTGCGACGCCTTCAAAATACGCTTGGATCTCGGGCCCCGGCGCAAAATGCTGACTCCAGTTGGGATTGGGTTCAAACGAGTAGGTGTACAAATGCGCCGGGACATCGCAAGCAATCCCGGGATAGGTGTTCTCGCGCCAAGTGCCCCCGACGCGGCTCGTCTTCTCGTACACGACAAAATTGTCATAGCCCGCTTCGCGCAGCTTAATGACGGTAAGAATGCCCGCCATGCCGGCGCCGATGATGACGATACGCGGGTTGTAGGTGGCTGGTGGTGCCATGCGAAAGACCTCTTAAATGCGAATGTTGAAACGTTGCTTGGGTGAGTCGTAGCGTACAAGGATAGGCCGGAGAATTTGAACGGACAGCCCCAACGAACGCGGCAAATTCCACCAAAAGTATCGTTTGGGCCTGATCGTGCTCAATTCTACGTAGTCATGCTCCTACAAAGGGCGACACGCCGACTCACCCCACCGGCGGCGGCTGTCCTGCCACGCAGGGTAATGCGGGATCAAACGCCGCCCAGCTTGGGGCGGCGGACGCCCAGATGATGGAACTCGGCTTCATCAATTCCGGATTATCCAGCGTGCCGATGCGCACCACTAAGAGATGCGCCCGCTCTTCGGCATAACCACCGAGCGAGGTGCCGCAGCGCGGGCAAAACTGGCGATGCATATGGGTGCCGCTGTCGGCAATGGACGCGTAGTCGGTAAGTTCGCCTGTTATCGACACGGCCTCGCGCGGGAAGATGACATTCGCCGTGCCGCTGCCCGCGCCTAGGTATTGGCACAACCGGCACCAACAAATACGCGCGGCAATCGGCGCGGTGGTCGCCGTATAACGCACGGCGCCACAAAGACAACCGCCGGTGATCGTTTCCATTCCTTATTCTCCCAACTTTTAACTACAGAGTGGCGGCTTACATTGCGCCCAAGGCTGTGCTTCTTCCAGCTGCGCGGCTAAGCGCAACAACAAGGCTTCGTCACAGTCACGCGCGACGATTTGCACACCGATAGGCAGCCCGTGTTGCGACATGCCGAGCGGCAATGAGATGGCCGGTAAGCCCATCGCGTTGAACGGCGCGGTGTAGCAGGCGTCTGGTCCCATGCGCGTGTCGTCGTAAGTGTCGATGTCCATCTGCATGTCGTAATAACCATGCGCGCGCGGCAACATCGGCACGGTGGGCATCAACCACGCGTCGAAGCTCGCCATACGTGTCGCGCAATCGCGACTCATCATGCGCACTGTCTCGACGTGATTGGAATGCTCAATGCCAGAATAGCTGCGTCCCTTGTAACCCATGCTCCAATACAGCGGCGCCATGTCCATACGCGTGGCGGGTCTGCCAACGAGACCGGCGATAGCCTCGAAGAACGCTGCCGTTTGCGTGGCGACGATTGCACTATACGCTTTGAACAGCGGCCAATAGTCGTAAGGCACGAGAGAGAGTTCAATTTCGTGACCCAGCCCTTCTAACAATTTGCCGGCGGCAAGTACGGTCGCTTTGATCTCGGGATCAAGTGGCGTGCCACGTTCCGGTGTATCCGTCACCAGTGCGATCCGTAACCGGCCAGGCGGCGCGCCGACTTCTTGCACGTAGGGCCGGTGTGGTGGCGGTATTTGATAGGGTTCGCCGGGTAATGGACCCGCGGTGACATCGAGCAGCGCGGCGGTGTCGCGTACGCTGCGCGTGACGCCGAGAATAGTCGCGCCGCCGTACCAAAAATCCGCGATCGCCGGGGCAAGGCTGATTCGACCTCGTGAAGGCTTTAACCCGACTAGCCCGCAGTTGGCGGCAGGCCCGCGGATCGACCCGCCGCCGTCAGAGGCTTCCGCCATCGGTAGCACCCGCGCCGCGACGGCGGCCGCCGAACCACCACTGGAGCCACCCGGACTGCGCGCCAAATCCCACGGGCTGCGGGTGATGCCAAACATTGATGATTCGGTCGCGAGCATCCAGCCGTTTTCCGGCGACGTGCTCTTTGCAAACGGCACGACGCCGGCTGCTTTCAAGCGTCGCAAGGTTTCCGAATCAAACGGCGCAATGACGTCTTTCATGTACGGCAATGCATTGGTGTACGGCTGGCCTTCCCACGCGGTGGCGAGTTCTTTCACCAACCATGGCACACCGTGCAGTAATCCGGCGGGAAGTTGCGCATCTTCGGCCCTCGCGCGGGCCACGTCATAGGCACGGTAGGTGAGAAAGTTGAGTTTGGGATTCAGGGCCTCGGCGCGGCGGATCGCTTCTTCCAGCACTTCGGACGCCGAAACCTGCCGCGCTTTGATGAGATGGGCGAGCCCGATGCCATCGTAGTCGCCATAGTCGGTGAATGACATTCGCCCCTCGGTTACCTTAACGTTTGGCTTAACGCTAAGCACTTTAACCAGCAAGCGTCACGCATGCGAGCTTTTGTGCGGTGCGTGGTGCTAACGTTTGTAGCCCGCCATGCCCCGTTAGGAGGCCCCCATGCTCGCCCTCGAACAGCAGAACTTAACTGCGGCTCTGCGCTATTTGGAACTCTATAACTTCGATATCGAACGCTTTGTGCCTGAGTGCTATCAGCCGGACTACGCGGTACACGCCATGGGCGCCGGTGTCATCCGGGGTTATCCCCAGTTCCTAGACGTTGAACGGGCGGTGTTAAAAGTGGCGCCCAAGCGTCGCATGCGCCTGGATCATTTTCATGTCGCGGGCAATGCCGTCGTCCTAGAAATCGTCTTGTTGAATCCGGACGCGGGCGCAAGCTGGGAATTGCCGTTCGTGGCGGTACTCGTCATGCGCGACGGAAAAATCGCCATCGACCGCAGTTATGCGGACTGGACGCGCTGGCCGGGTTTGGGCGATATGCCAGCCGCGGGATCGGCCCCGCGACGTGTGGCAAGCGCTGCGCCGCCAGCGGCGAGCGCATTGAACGCTCATGAGCAAGCCAATCTGCGTGTTGCCGAACGGTACGTTGAACTCTACAACACCGATTCGGAGCGCTTCGTGCGCGAGTGTTATCACACCGATTACCGCGTGGGCGCGATGGGCCTCGGCTGGTACGACGGCATCGAGAAATTTGTCGGCATTGAAAAATCCGTACTCAAGGCTGCCCCAACGCGGCGTTTGCGCGCGGATTGCATGCATGTGACGGAAACCGCCGTGGTCGTCGAAGCCGTTGTGACGGACAGCGCACGCGGCGCGGATTGGGAGTTGCCGTTTATCGCGGCGCTCGAAATTCGCGGCGACAAAATTGCGGTTGATAGGACCTACGCGGAATTTGCAAAGTGGCCGGGCTTGGAAGGGACTATTTGAGCAAAGCTTGAAGACCCTCACCCTGCCCTCTCCCGCAGTGCGGGAGAGGGTGAATTTAAAACCGCTCCCGCGCGCAGCGCCGGAGCGGGTCAATCCAAAAGCCTTAGGCGCTTTTCGCAAGCGGCTGGTATTCCTCGAGCGGCGGCTGCCCTAGCGCGTCGCGATAGTTATTGTGGAAGTGATGAAGCGCCGGCTCATTTCGGCCGAACAGAAAATATTCCACCATTCCACTATTCGCGGCCGCCTGTGATTTGGTGCCCATATAGTAGTCTTCGTGCTCGACGGTGCTGACAAAAAGTTCAGCATTGGTTTCAAGATTGAACTCCAAGCGCTGCGTCGTATCGGCTTTGTACAGATTCTCGCCGTTTAGCTTTTGTACTTCACCCAGGTCGACCACGTGCGCCGCCGTATGTGGTGCGCCGTAATGCGAAACCCGGGTCAATGACTTACCTACAACATTGGCATCCGGATAAATCCGCGCGAGTGCGATCATGCGATTGATGATCACGATCTGCGTGTTCGGAAAGAGGTAATACGCAATCGCACCGCCATCGGCGATGCTCCAGTTCTCTTCCGGCTGACGGCGCATGGTGTCCAAATACTTGCTCGCGAGACAAATGCGGTGGTGCCGGCCGTACTCTTTGTAAGTCGCCACATCGCCGTGCATTAAATTGGCAAGTGTGTTTCGGTGTAGCGACGTGAAATGGTAAACCTCGCCGAAGGTATCGTTCGCGATTTTCCAGTTGACCGGCATATCGAGCACGGTTTCGCCAGCGTACTCTGCCTTTTCGAATCCCCAACTCGCAAGTTCCGGGGCGATATCGCCGAGTAGCGCGTCGACGTCGAGCTCCCCACCAACGCGCGGATTCACAAACAACAAGCCATACTTCTCGGCGCTGGGTAACTCTACCAAGTTATGGCAGTTCTTATCGATGTTGCCGAATTGTTCCGGCGCACGCACGCCCATCAAGCGTCCATCATTTTTGTAAGTCCATCCGTGGAAAGGACAGGTGAATTGGTTACGCTCGCCGCGCGCGTCGCCCGTTAAGTGCGCGCCGCGATGACGGCAGGCGTTTACAAATGCACGAAAACGCCCACTGCTATCGCGCGTGGCGAGGATCGGAATACGAAAGTCGTTAATGGTTAAAAAGCTACCCGGTTTCGGCAATTCACCGGACAAGCCTAGTACCTGCGGATGGTTGGCGAAAAAGGCGTCCCATTCCTGCTTGGCGAGTTTTTCGCACGTATAAGACGAGGTTGGATTCATGACGACGCGCCCGGCGTCGCAGGTCACGTTGTTGTCCATCTTGGCGATAAGTTCACGGAGGATCTCTAGCTGGGTGGCGTGCAACATCGAACGACTCCTTATACGCGCTTCGCGCACGTTGCGCGGGTTGGTTTTCGACCAGAGGGGGCGGCCACACAGCGGCTAATTTTTTTGGCGAGTGCGGCTTGAAACGTTTCGACCGCATCCGCGGCCAAGGTTAAATAAATATCGGATAACGCTTGGGCTTGAAACTCGGCTATCGACAAGCGTTTGAACGCCCAGTCGCGGCAGCTTGCCCGGTAATCGCGCAGTATATGTTGTCCGAGCAGGGTCACCGGGACCCTGCCGCGCAGCAGGCCGGCTTTCGCGCACGCGACGCAACCGGCGCTGACCAATTGCTCACCCCATTCATACAGGCGCGCAACGGTGTGATGGTGCTGTGGGCTTTGATTTAAATATTCGACGGCAATAAATGCCGCACGATAAAAGTCTTCATCCTCGCCAAACAATCCAACGGACTCCATAACCACCGCTTCCGCGAGTTCAAGCGGCTCGGTGCCCCGGTGTTGAGCCATCCGTTGCTCAACTTCGGCCAGCGCCTCGGCGAATAGCGCAGCGACGATTTCTTCTTTGTTGCCGACGAGATTGTAGAGTGTCGGCACCGTCACTTCGGCGGCCTTGGCGAGGCTCCGCAGATTGAGTCCATCGTATCCCGCGTGCACGAGCATGCCGCGCGCCTCGCGCAAGATGCGCGCGCGACGCAGGTTCATGTTGACGGTCCGTGTATTGATGGCGTCGATAGACATGACATGAGTTTTGCACGACGTTTAAATTTAATCAACGTTTAATTTTTGCTGCGGCGCGTTCTTAATAAGCGACCGCTCCGCGCACTCTGCGAACTCGCATAGAATCCATCTACCTCATTACCGAAAGAGCACTACCGGTGGAATTACTCGAACAATTTCGTGCGGACACGCGCGAGTGGCTCACCGCGAACTGTCCGGCTTCAATGCGCACCCCCATGCCGGACGACGAACGGGTCTGGGGCGGCCGTAATGCCACCTTTAAACACCCCGATAGCAGGCTGTGGATGGAACGCATGGTGGCCAGAGGTTGGACGGTGCCGACTTGGCCCGCCGCGTACGGGGGCGGTGGGTTGAACATGGAACAAGCGCGGGTGTTACGCGAAGAAATGGCGGCACTCGGTTGCCGAGATCCGCTGTTTGGTTTTGGCATTCATATGTTGGGACCGGTGCTTTTGAAGTACGGCACGGAAGCGCAGAAACAAAAATTCATCCCCCCCATCGTGCGCGGCGAAATTCGCTGGTGTCAGGGTTACAGCGAACCCGGCGCGGGCTCGGATCTCGCCAATTTGCAAACGCGCGCGGAAGATCGTGGCGATCACTTCTTGGTCAACGGTCAAAAGATCTGGACGTCCTATGCCAATCTCGCGGACTGGATTTTTTGTTTAGTGCGCACTTCAAGTTCCAGCAAGCACGGCGGGATAAGTTTTCTCTTGTTCGATATGACGACGCCTGGTGTCGAAACCCGGCCGATTACGCTTATCAGCGGGGCCTCGGTGTTTTGCGAAACATTTTTCACCGATGTCGTCGTGCCCAAAGCGCAATTGGTGGGAGAGCTCAACGCCGGGTGGACAATCGCCAAAGAGCTGCTCCAACACGAACGCGGCATGATTTCGCAGATCGGGCGCGCAATCGGTAGCTCCATCCCGCCGCTGGAAACGATCGCGAAACAATACTTAGGCGATGGCAACGGCCGGATCACAGATCCGGTGCTACGCGATGCGGTGGCCCAGCATGCGATGAACGATCATGCGTTTGCCTTGACGACCCGTCGCGCCAACGAGGCATCGTCCGCCGGCGCCGGCGAAGGCGGCGCATCCTCGATGTTTAAGTATTACGGCACGGAACAGAACAAGCGCAAGTTTGAATTGATCATGAAATGCGTCGGCACTCACGGCTTAGGTTGGGAGGGCGACGGCTTCACGGCCGACGAACTCGCCTACTGCCGGCACTGGCTGCGCTCGAAAGGTAATTCGATCGAAGGCGGCACCTCCGAAGTGCAGCTGAACGTTGTCGCCAAGCGCGTGCTTGGCCTGCCGGATTGAGGGGGCAAGTATGAGCATGTTATTGAATGAAGAACAAACACTGCTGAAACAGTCCGCACGCGAACTCTTTACGAAACAGGCGCCGCTGAAAGCGTTACGCCATTTACGCGATCGTCGCGATACGCGCGGTTTCGATCACGCGCTATGGCGCTCGATGATCGAGTTAGGTTGGGCCGGCATCATCGTGCCGGAAACCTATGGCGGCGTTGATTTCGGTTACAAAGGTCTTGGGCAACTGCTGGAAGAAGGCGGCCGGACACTTGCCGCATCGCCGCTTTTCTCATCCGTGCTCGTTGGCACGACCTGTTTGCTGCGCGGCGGCAGCGAGTCGCAACATAAAACTTGGTTACCGCGCCTTGCGGCCGGCGATTGTTTATTGAGTTTGGCGCTCGATGAGTCCCCACGTCATGCGCCAACCTCTATCGCTACCACCGCAACGTCGTCGAGCGATGGATTTGTGTTAAACGGCGAGAAGGCGTTCGTACTCGACGGCCACATCGCCGACTGCTTTATCGTCATCGCGCGAACCGGTGGCGAATCAGGCGACACCGATGGCTTGAGTGGTTTTCTTATCCCGCGCGATGCCCAAGGGTTGCATTGCGAGCGCCTTAGCGTGGTCGACAGCCGTAATGCCGCGCGTTTGCGCTTAACGAATGTTTGGGTCCCGCGAGACGCTTTGCTCGGCGCCGAACATGCCGCGTGGACGTGGCTTGCGCCCACGCTCGATGCCGCGCGGATTGGCCTGGCCGCCGAGATGCTGGGCAGCGGCGCTGAGGCGTTCGAACGGACCGTCAACTACCTGAAATTACGCGAGCAGTTTGGCGTCAAGATAGGTTCGTTTCAGGCACTCAAACATCGCGCGGCGCTGATGTTTTGTGAGCTTGAATTAACCACGTCCGCGGTACTGGAAGCGCTGACCGCGCTCGATGAACAACGCACGGATGTCCCGGCACTGGCTAGTCTCGCCAAAGCAAAGGCCTGCGACATGTTGGAACTCGTGACCAACGAGGCCGTGCAGATGCACGGCGGGATCGGCATGACGGACGCGGAAGAAATCGGATTCTTTCTCAAGCGGGCGCGCGTGGCCCAGCAATTGTTTGGGGATGCGGTTTTCCAGCGCGATCGTTATGCGACGTTAATGGGGTACTAGCGCTCGATATATTTCCGAGCGTCGGCGTTATCGAATATCCCGGCGTTTCAAAAACGCCAAACACGCCTCAGCCAAGCGCTCGGGCTGTTCCATCATGATCAAGTGCCCCATACCGCGCGCGATCTCGCCCTCGCCGAGTCCGTGCGGGATCGCAGCGATGGTGTCATGCACCGCCTGCGCCGCCACGTGATAGTCGGCTTCGCCCTTATATAGAAAAATTGGGCATTGGATCCAATGCAACTTATCGCGCACGTCATGATCGTTCCACGCATCCATGTCGGCGACGCACGTGGCGTGGTACGTACAGCGGTGCTGCCATTTTGATTCAATCACTTTGCGCTCGTCGCAGGGGTAATACATCGCGCCGGTTGACGCGTTGTCGACCAAGGCTTGAAAGCCCGGAAAGCTGTGCGGATCGTTGTATCCCGATAAAAAAGATATCGAGCCCGTTTTCGCAGCCGACTCGAATGCCATGCCGGCCGCGATGCCATTCGGATGGTGGCAGGCGATATCGAGCGTCATATCGCCGCCGATCCCACTGCCGCACACCACCGGTTTCTCGCCCGGACACACGGTTTGGATGAAATGCCACACCCATTCGGCGTAGTCATGCATTTTGCGGAAGGGCTGCCAGTTGACGGGATACGACTTGGCGTGGCCCGGCAGGTCAGGCGCGATCACACGCATGCCGGCCGCTGCCATCAACGGCATGAAATACTGCCATTGCAACGAACACGCCCATCCCATGTGGATGCAGATGAGCGGCAGACCAGTGCCGCACTCGTCATAGTAGGCGCGAGTGCCGTCGACGATCGCGTAGCGTCCAACGATTTCGTGAGTCATTGATTTGCTCCCGGGGGCTTACGCGAGTTTGAGATCGCGAATGGCGGACAACATCAGATGCGTTGATTCATACATCCGATTAGCCTGCAGAAGGTTGCCGTCGACTGCGATCTCGCCACGATCCATCAAATGCCCCAAGACCCTACTGCCCTCCCGCAATGCTCGCCAAATCTCGAGCGGCGCGCTGATCGCGTAATCCCAGCCCAAAGGGTTCGCCATCGGAAAGTAGCGCATGAAATCGATAACCTTTCCGCCGTAAAGCTTAAACCAGTAGGCATCGTCGCCGAATCGAATCACCACTTTGACATCCGACCAGCGGCTTGCCGTGTTAAATCCCGCGTGACGATTGAGTACTTCAACCAAGCGCGTGACGAATTCAGGACTCGGGAAATCGATAGGCGTTTTCGTAGACGCGAATGCGGCGAGATCATTTTCCGCACGCTCGACGACGACATAGTCGTCTAATACGGTGACCGCGTGCTTGCCTAAAAAATTGGGTACATCCGCTAGCGCGCGTTGCCCGGCCGGACTTGCCCAGCCCGCTGCCATCGCCTCCGCACTCGTATAGTCGAGCACCGCGAACCCGTCGATACCGAATTCATTGTCCGGTTCATCCGCGCCGCGCACGACATGCCGCTGCACATACCTAATCACGCCCGGCACTTGCGCTGCTAACGGCGCATGCACTTCCCGCCAGTAGCGATCGAACTCGGTAAACGTCATCCCAGGCGCGCGGCCTAAAATTGCGATGGTGCGAATTGGCATGGATGGCTCTCCCGAAACAATCTCGATATTGAATACCATAAGGCACGCTGGACTCACGCCCAGCGACGGGAACACGCTAGGCCGGTTAAGCGAGATTGTCGAGGAAAATTAAACGGCACGCCTATTCCGCGCCGAACCCGTCCCAATTTGCAATCATCGGGTGGGGGGCAGCAACGCGAACCCTAACATTGCACGTTATAACATCAATCGAGCGTCCTGATACCCGTGACCCGCAATCCACGCACGCGCCGCATCCAGAACTAAATCCGACCTCGCGGCGCGGGCGGCGGCCACCAATAAGCGCAGATCGGCCGGCTCTTTTTGAGCCGCCCAGTTCTCCTGCGCGAGAGTGAGCGCGCGGGTCGCATTGCTTTCTATTTCTAACGCAAAGCGCGCTTCTTCCCGCTTGTGCGCCGATTCACCGCGAGCGCGGGTCGCCGCGATGCGCGCAGATAGATCATCAACCGAAGACTGTGCGTCTGCACTTTGCGTGGCCCTCGCCGCCAATGCGTAGCGGAGCAGAATTCCGTCGACCGCCAAATGCGGGGCGAGTAATTCCATAACTTGCGCCGGTCGAACTTCGGCCAGTAGAAAATCCGCGTACGCCATCAAGCCGTACTGATCCATCGGCGCGAGTAACAACGCTTGTGCGTAGTAACGTTCGGCGGCGGCGCTATCTCCTGCCCGCTCGGCGAGTTCAGCCAGCGAGGTCAAGAGCCAGGCTTGCGTCGCGCCATCGCTCAGCGTTTGTGGAGTAAGGACCGCGCCAAGTAAGCGATACGCGTCATTCAACCTGCCGGTCATACTCCATACCTGCGCTTCGCAATACAACCCGAGCACGAGCTGGCTTACCTTGAGCGCCGCGCAGTCTTCTTGCGCGCGCGCAAAGTCGGCACGCACCTGGTGGATGACCGCGCGTTGCAGGCGCGCCTGCGTATTTCGTGGGTCTTGCGTCAGCACGCGATCAAGATCAACCAGTGCCGCATCAAATGCATGCGCACGCTGACGGAGTTGCGCGCGCAATAACGCAACCTCGGGGGGCGCATTGGGATCATTCCACCACGGAGCGAGAGCGGACTGCGCATAGCCGGCGAATCGCGGATCGCCCGTGACCCGCCCAAGTTCCGCGTAATCGCGCGCGACCGCGACCGCCAGTGGTAAATCGTTGGGTTCGGCAAGCAATGCCTGCCGCAACTGCTTGGTTTGCTTTGCGCGGTCATTCGCGATGCCGGTTGGCAGCCGCTCCAACACTTGGGTGTCGTCTTTCGGCACATAAGGCTTAGCTGACACAAGGCTCGTCATGCCCCAGAGGCAACCGCACAAAAACACCCAGTGCACGCGCTTCATAAAATCTTGATTGCGAGTGCGCGCTCGCTCAACCACACGAATGCCAGCAGTGCAATGAAACAAGAGCCGCCCTGCAGCACCGCGCGGCGATAAAAAAGCCCATGACGTAAACGCCATCCTACCGGGATAAATACTGCCACCACCGCGAGTTGACCAAGCTCAACGCCAACGTTGAAAGCAATAAGACTGCGCAGCAATGCCGCTTGCGGCAATCCGAGATCGGCCAGCACGCTGGCAAAGCCAAAGCCATGGATGAGTCCAAAGCAAAACGCGAGCGACCAACGCTGGACGGCGGCGAAGGGGTATAAATTATTGACTGCGGCCAAAACGACGGATGCGGCAATCGCCGATTCCACCCAGCGCGAAGGCAGGGTGACCAACCCAAGCGCCGCGATGGATAACGTAATCGAGTGTGCGATCGTGAATGCAGTGACCACCTTGACGACGTCCAATATACTCGCGCGCAAGCTCGGATTTGGCGTCCAAGTACCGCCCGCACGGAGTAATACCGCGGGCAGCAGCAACGAACACAGGAACAGCAAATGATCGAAGCCTATCCAAATGTGCCATACGCCGTGTTTCACGTACTCGATGAATTCGGAAAGTGCTTGGCCTTGACCAAGTACAATTTCGGCACTGGGATTATCCGCGCCAACGATTGCGGTTGCCGTGTGCGTGTTGTTACGAACTTGCACCAGCCCTTTATGGAGCGGATCAAATTCCGCGAATAGTCGGTAGTTGAGACTTAACTTAGTCGTGTCACCGGCGCACGCCACGGTAAAGCGCATGACGGCATAAGCGCCGTCGCTGTGGTCATCGATAAAATGGCTGACCGCGGTCGGAACGGCGCAGATCTGATCCGCGAGTCGAAGCTGCAGCCGCGCCAACGCATATTGCGCGATGTCGTCATGCCGAGCACGGACTTCTCCCCACGTCAGTGCGTTGTCTTGGTTGGCGTCGAGTCCCAGCGCGTAATCCAAGTCTCGCAGCGCGATATCCCACTGAACATCGAGCGTAGACGCGCTTGTCTCGATAGTGAGATAGCTATCACTTGGTTTGTGCGCGAAAGCGTTAGCGCAAGCTGTTAGCGCCAGCGCGGCGATGAATGCGGTGACGGCGTGTCGCCAACGATGGGGGACTAAGTCGGAGGCGGACTCGGGTTGGGTGAACGAAATGACGTTCCTACCCTCACCCTGCCCTCTCCCGCGAGCGCGAGAAGGTTCTGTTATCAGCTTTGTTTCGCGCAAAAAAAATAAAACCCTCTCCCACCGGGAGAGGGTTAGGGTGAGGGGTCCCTTCAATCGCGAAGCCACCCAGCGCCAAAAAGCGCTCATTGACCTGCATAGCTTCGACTTCAATTGCTGAAACCCTTAGTCCGTCGGGCAATCAACCGGGGTGCCAGGCGCGGCCGGATTCGCACAACCCGTTTCACTCGGATCGACATGCCGGAAATTGCGTCCACTGTTGGCAAAGGCCACATACGGGAAGGTCTCTTGGTACGGGCGATCATTGGCGTTGGTGCCATCACCTAGCGCGTTGTTCGGTGCACCATTGTAAGGCGCACCGGCCAACACCCCAACGACGGCACGCGCCGCGATGTCCGTGACATCGTCGGAGACCCGGCGTCCGTTCGGGAAACCGCCGAAATCCCCCGCTAACACCGCGAGCCGTTTGCGATTGGCGCTCGGGGTCGCCGGTATGCCGGTGTTCAATCGCAGGAGATCGGCCACCGGTCCTTGCTGTTGTGTCGTGCAACCCGGACAAATGGGCGCCGTATACACCACGAGCGGCAACAGATCCGTGCGTGGCGGCGGCGGGATCGCCACCGCGCCGCCCGTCACCGCGTTGAATACACGGGCGAGTAACGGATCGAGCGCGTAGGCTGCAAACTGCGCGTCATCCTTCGGATCGCTCATGCTGAATTTATCTTTGTCGCCGGTGCCGATGATAAGTTCGTTGAAAAGCGGATTGCCCATGCGTTGAATTTGCGTGAAGTTGCTGGACAGCGCGGGACGACCACCCGGTTTCGCTGGTTGCACTTTGGTTTTTGGACGTGAGGTAGTGGCATAGGTGCCGATAACCGCTTTTGCCTCATCCGCCATATGGACCTGCCCGTCACTCGTCAACATCGTAATGGGGATTTCAACGGCAATGGTATTGACGTTGAATCCCGCGACGCTGTCCGGCGAAAAATTCTTGCCGTCTTCCGCATCCATCGCCGCGCTCAACACACCGGCACCGCCAACACTTCCCCGGAAGTTGAACGAATCAAACGCCGCGCCTAAATCGATATAAAACGGATCGTCGACCGTGCCGGCGAACACTTTCACGCCTTGCCCCAAATCGTAGATCCCTTGGCGCGCCAGCGCGTCATAGTCCGGCATCGTGCGCGGACCGACATTAGACGGCACCGCGAATAATTTGCGCGCGCCGGTGTTAAGCACCGTGGTCCACCCGCCGTTCACCTTCTTGAGTACGCTCACCGAATAGGTTTGGCGCAAGCTCAATCCATCCGAGCCTGCCCCGTCTAATGCCGTGATTGCCGGCGGTACCAATGGAGTCCCTGCCGGGATCGGTGCCGGCGAATTGGCGGGCGTAGAGACGCCGCCCCCTGCACCGACAAAGCCGGTAAACACACCGGGCAAACGGACATCGGGTTTGGCGAAGGTCACGCGCACGATGACGTCTTCCACGGCGTCAAAGGAATTGTCGACCTTCATTTCGTAACGGATCTCATGGTCGAACGGAAAGTAGTTCGGGCCATTCGACGGTTGCAACAAAGGATCGACATTCATGATCATCGTAACTTTGTTTGAATTGTCATAACTGACAAACGCAAACCAATCCGTGATGTCGGCTTTAGTGTCGATGGCGGTTAACGGCGCTTCGCGATGATTCGCAGCCTGCGCACTCGCGCCAAAACCGAAAGTAAGCGCAGCGGCTATCGCGGAAGCCATCGCCTTGCGCGTAAAAGATTTCTGCTTAGACATGGATTTCCTCCTGATTAAAAACTGTGCGTTAGACGCGTCGAACGATTGTTTTTGCGCAGGCGACGTGCGCCCAACGCAACAAAGCCGGCGCATAGCAGTGCAAGCTCACCGGGTTCGGGAATGGTGGTGAGCCCGCGTGCACCGCTCACGCTGCCGTCCGCCGTGTTGGCAACGAACAACGCGTCTAGGTAAGGAACTGGGCGGTCGAATGCGTCGAGTTCGGTGTTGACGAGCGAGAAACCGGCATCGAGCAAACTGCCGATGACGAGATCAGGTCCGTCTCCGGTTATGTCGAAGACATTCGAAAAGACTAAATCGAACGACAGGTAGGTTCCGAGTACAAGCTCTTGGATGAACTCACCGAGCCCCGCGCTATCGTCGAGCGTAAACGGTGGTTGCGTGGAGCAACCCGTCATGCAGGTCGTGCCGAGCAGCTGTCCGTCCGTTTGAAGATTGAAAATCCGCGCCGTGTTGTTATTAACGCCGTCGCCGTCGATCAAGTTGAGCGTGAACGTGGCGGGGTTGTTGACGAGCGCTGTCGTGTTGATCGAGATTGGGATTGCGCTCGCCGGTAACGCGCAAACCGAAAGCATGCCGAGTGTGGCGGCGCAGGCGATACGCCGTGATCGTGTATCCATTTAAATCCCTCCGTATGTGGTGGCCTACACCGCATACGGAAGGGCGCTATGATTGGATCACTTCGCCTTAAAAATATTTTTTGTGCGTAAGGGGTACTACCCCATCGTGACAACTATTTTGCCCATGGCGCGACGCTCCGAGAGTTCGCGGATCGCTGCGCCGGCTTCGGCCAGCGGGTAACGCGCCGACACGTAGGGTTTGATTTTGCCGGCGGCATAGAACTCCAAGAGCTCACGGTTATTGATGGCATTCGCGGCCGGATCGCGATCGGTAAAACTACCCCAGAACACACCGACGATCTGACAGCCCTTCAGCAATGCGAGATTAAGCGGGATCCGCGGAATGCCGGACGGGAAACCCACTACCAAAAAACGCCCTTCCCAGGCGATGGCACGCAGCGATGCTTCCGCGTAGTCGCCGCCGACGGCGTCATATACAACGTCCGCACCGTGTTTGCCGCAGGCTTCCTTGAACTGTTCGGCGAGCGCCTTGACACCATCCTTATCAAACGGACCGCGTGGATAGACGATGGCCGACGCCGCGCCATGACGTTTGGTAAGTGCCGCTTTCTCCTCACTCGAAACGGCGGCGATGACCTTGGCCCCCATCGCAACGCCAAGCTCAACCGCCGCAAGTCCGACGCCACCCGCGGCCCCGAGCACGAGCAACGTTTCACCTGCTTTGAGCGCGGCGCGTTGTTTCAACGCGTGGTAGGAAGTGCCGTAAGTCAGAATGAAGGTGGCCGCTTGATCGAACGGCATGCTGTCCGGGATCGGCACACATTTGCCTTGTTTGACGGCAAGCTGCTCGGCCATGCCGCCATGCCCGGTCATCCCGATCACACGTTGACCGATGTTAAGTCCATGAACGTTTGGCCCAAGGCCGATGATTTCACCCGCGATCTCGCCGCCCGGCGCAAACGGCCGCGCGGGTTTGAACTGATACTTGTCTTCGATGATCAACGCATCCGGATAATTGACGCCACAGGCATGGACGCGCACCAACACTTCGCCGTCGCCCGGCACCGGCGCCGGCAGCTCGCGCAACACCAACGTTTCCGGGCCGCCGACCGCTTCACTGACTAATGCCTTCATATCAACTCCTAGTTAATGAATCTCTGAACAAGTCCATCCTGGAATTGTTCAGAGACCGCAAAGCGAAAAGTGTGATTTTCGCTTTGCTCACAAAATCAACGAACTACGTTTGTCGAATTTGGCGGTACGTCCTGTACCGTCGGAAGCTCTGCACTTTCGCAGAGCTTCCTTAATGTCTAACGCAGCGTATCGAGCGCGGCTTTTAAGCTCGCGACCGTCCGCGGAATGTTTTGTAATTTATCGAGTCCGAAGAGGCCGAAACGAAACGAGCGAAAATCAGCCGGTTCGTCACACTGTAAGGGCACACCGGCCGCAATTTGCATTCCCACGGCACTGAACTTCTTGCCGTTCTGGATTTCCGGATCTTGGGTGTAACTCACCACCACGCACGGCGCTTGGAATCCCTCGGCCGCCACGCTCGCGAACCCTCGCGACACCAACAGCGCGCGGACTTCTTCGCCCAGTTTCTGTTGGGCGACGCACAGTGCGGCAAAACCCACGCTCTCCGCTTCGCGCATCTGTTGCGCAAGTGTCCGCAGGCCATCGGTGGGCATGGTTGCGTGATAGGCGTGCGCACCGCCTTCGTAGGTTTCCATGATCTGTAGCCATTTGCGAAGATCGGCCGCGAAGCTCGTGCTGGTGGTGCTCTCTATTTTCTCGCGCGCGCGTTCACCCAGCATGACCAAGGCGCAGCACGGCGTGCTGCTCCAGCCTTTTTGTGGGGCGCTGATCAAGATATCGACCGCGCAGTCGGCCATATCGACCCACAACGTACCGGAGGCAATACAGTCGAGCACGAACAAGCCACCGACTTCGCGCACCGCCTGGCCCACGGCGCGCACATAATCCGGCGGCAGAATCATACCGGCCGCGGTTTCGACATGCGGCGCAAAGACTACGGCCGGTTTCTCCGCGCGGATGGCGGCAACCACTTCCTCGATCGGCGCCGGGCTAAACGGCGCGGTACTATCGGCAGTGGTCTGCCGCGCTTTCATGACCGTGGTGTGAGACGCGATCCCGCCCATGTCCAAAATTTGCGTCCACCGAAAACTAAACCAGCCGTTGCGGATAATGAGGCAGCGCTGGCCGGTGGCGAATTGGCGGGCCACCGCTTCCATCCCGAACGTACCGCTACCGGGGACAACCGCCACGCTTTTGGCCTGATACACCGTCTTCAACACGCGCGAAATCTCGCGCATGGTGTCGCCAAAGTTACGCGACATGTGGTTCAACGCCCGATCGGTGTAAACCACTGAGTATTCGAGCAAACCGTTGGGGTCTACGTTTTGATGAAGGGCTGTCATGCGGGTCTCGCTTTGCAGAATTGGGGGGGTAGTAAAGCTGGGCCGCGAAGCTAACATCTTCAAAGCGGTTCGCCTAGAGAAATCGCTCAAAGTACGACGGTAGTAGTGCCACCGACGGGGCCCCGTTACGGCGGGCGGGCGGCGGTGCGAACGGGAAAATCTGGCCTATACTTCAGTGCACTACCAATCGGCACTAAGCGCGCGCTGGCTCGTGACGCCTTGCCCACGAATGATATGGAGATCAACCCAATGACCATTAATACCCTGAAGCTACACATAGTCGAGTTTATTGGGTCTACCCTGTTGTTAGTGCTGTGTGGCGGAACATCCGCCGCCACGTTGGCTCCCGCCGGTGTCGCGGCGCAGCTTTTGTTTAATCGAACTCCACCTGATGGCAAAAACATCAGCACGTTTGGCGCGTTCACGCTGTCAGGGCCAGGCGGATCCTTGCAGTTTGTATCCGGCGGGGTGCCGAGTCCGTTTGCTACCGCCGAGGCACAAATCGAACCGAACTTTTTTGGCCGGGCGAGTGGTCAAGTCATATATTCAATGGAACTCCTTGGTCCCGTCGGCGACGTCCCTGTTTCGGTTGCGGTTTCGGGCCACGCGTCAGGCTCATCGTCGCTGCAGCCATTTACAAGCTTTGCGTTAAAAGCGTTATGGCGAATTGACGATGTGAACCTTGGATTGGCGAATGTGTTCGCCGAGGGCATTGAAACACCTGCGCTACAAGGAAACTTCAGTCAGTCGTTTGGTCATTCGGTCAAGTTGACGCTGACCGCAGGTCATACTTATCGCGTGACACTGACAGCTGACGCAGCAGCGGGTGCCGTCGACTCCGCCTCGCAGACCTTCGCCACCGCGTTTATCGATCCGGTATTTTCATTCGGGCCCGGAGTCGGCCCTGAATACTCGTTTCACTTCAGTGACGGGATCGGTAACTCGCCGATTCCGGTGCCTGCTTCTCTGCTGCTGTTCGCTTCAGCGATCGCTGGCTGCTGGCATCGACGTCGCGTTCTTGTGGCCTAACCACCTCGCGCCAGTGTGGGCGTTGCGACGGCGCATCAACGTCGATTGCGTCGTCTCGAGCGAGCGGCGAAATTTACCAGGCATACTCCAGAATTACGCCGCACCTGCCGCTGCCAAATACGCTTCTTCATTAAAATTCGCGGGGTAGTCAAAATCACTCACTGTGATGGTGCCGGCACGGATTAATTTCTCCGCATGAGCGCCGCGATTGATCATCTTGAGTGGTGGCCGTGCTGCTTTGCGCGCTGCACGTAGAGATACCGTGGCGCTATCGTCCACTTCAAAGCGACGCCCGGGATCGTTGACGCCAGTCAGCACCACACCATAATCGTCGCGCGCGCTGTCCAGCGAGACGAGTCCGCGCTGGACATCGAGCCGCACCATTTCCGGCACACGCGCGAGCGGATCGCCCCAGCCGCCGCCGCCTGGCGTCAGGATGCGCACGATGTCACCGGCTTTGACGGGCACGGCTTCGCGCTTGAACCATATCTGTTGCGCCTGCGGCGTTTCCGGATTGACGATCGCACCACCTGAACGCCCAGCCATCCCCCCGTTCACACCGAAACACGAAAAGATCGTGCGATACGACACCGTCAAGAAATGCGCATCCACCAGGATCTCCACGTCCTTCAGATACCCCAAACCGCCGCGGTAAGCGCCCGGTCCGCCCGAATCCGGAAACATGCCAACGCGGTGCACGATGACGGGGAAGCGTTGTTCGATAAATTCACTCGGCAAATTCTTGGAATGCGGTACGAGATCGACGGTATCCGTGCCATCGGCGAACGGCCGCGCGCCGGATCCCGCACCGAAGATCTCACGATAGAGAAAATCCTTACCCTGCATATCCTTGCCGAAAAAGCCGTACAGCTGGATGCACTGCGAATCGCCGACCATCTGACCACCGGTTGCCTTGGCCATCGCCGCCATGTACGCGCCCAACATGCGCAGCATGCAATCCATGCGGTCCGCACCCGCCGCCGGATACTCCGCGGAAAGGACGGTGCGCGGCGGCAGATAGGCCTTAAAAACGCGCGTCAATCCTTCATTCACAATCATGCCCGGCACCTGCGCTTTGACGAAGCCGCCGAGCCATTTGGAGTAATGACGTCCATCCATGACCCAATTCACCGGGCCCGGGGTTTGACCGTCGGTGCCGGCAAAATCGACGATTATCTTCTGTGGGTCTTTGCGGATCGTGAGTTTTAACTTGACAGGCTGATCGAGATCGATACCGTCGGTCTCGAGAAAATCCTCTCCTACAAACTCACCGTTCGGGATATGCGGGAGCGCCTCTTCGCGTGCAATTTCTTCGCAACGATCCATGATGCGATAGAAGCCCGCCTCCACCACATCCGTGCCGTAGCGCCGGCATAGCTCCATGACGCGGCGTTGGATGATGCGTGTGGCGCCAACAAAGGCATCGATGTCACCGCGCAAATCTTCGGGATAACGGCTGTTGCGCAGAATGACTTTCCACAGGTCTTCGTTGCGCACGCCGCGCGCGTAAAGCTTGATGGGTGGCACTTGAATGCCTTCTTCAAACACCGTCGTTGCCGTCAGCGCCCAACTACCGGACACCTTGCCGCCGACGTCATTGCAATGACCGAAAAGTTGCGCGAACCCGATCAAGCGGCCGTCGGAGAAGATGGGCACCACCACGCAGAAATCAGGCAGGTGGCCGATGGTACCGCTCGATTCGTGGATGTCGTTGTAGAGAAAGACGTCACCATCATGGATTTCATTTAACCGGTAGTAGTTGCGGATTGGGTCTGCCGTCGCGGCCCAAGACACGCGTGTCACGCTATTACAGTCGATCGTATTCAGCGACGCGCGATAGTCGTGTTGCTCACGCACGATGGTGGATACCGCCGTGCGTTCAACCGCGGCTTCGCCTTCGTCGATCGCAGCTTCGAGTGCCCATTCCAGAACATCGAGCGTCACGCTATCGATGGAATCTTTGAGTGCCTCGATACGTGCCCAGTGCTCGTCATCGCGTTGGAAACAGGTTTTGCGGAACGGCGCGTAAGCCGCGGTCAGATAGGGTGCTTCGTCAAAAACCTTGACGCCTTGTTCCGGCGGTCCGCCGCGTGAACCTTCTGGCATGACTCAGGCCTCCTGATGTTGATGCTTAAGAATGATTTGACCTGCATTATCGAGCACCGCATGCCAGCCTGGCTCGACGACCAAGGTGGCATCATATTGTTCGATAACGCAGGGTCCGGCGATGCTAATGCCAATCGGCGCGAGCGAGCGTTCATACACCGGCAACTGCACTTCACCCGCGCCGCGAAAGACGCCGCGCCGCACCTCTTTGCGCGCAGTCGTCCAGGAACAATCCTGGCGTGCTTCGTGCGCGATGACCAGTGGCGGGAAATGACCAAACCCTGTCGCGCCGATGTTCACAAGCTCGACCGGATGCCGGCCTTCGTATTCGTAACCAAAACGATCATCATGCGCGCGATGAAAGGCTTTAATGGCATCGCGCAGCGCGGCCTCCGTGAGACGCCCATCCGTGATCGCCATCGGCACGCGCACTTCGTACGCCTGACCGGCATAACGCATATCGGCGAAGCCGGTAACGCTGGCATCGTTGCCGGAGAAGCCTTCGCGCGCGAGATCGTCCAAGACCTGCGCGTGGATGTTCGTAAACTCGCGTACCACGCGCGGCACATCGAGCGTATCCTCGCGCTGCACATCGGTGATGACGCGGTCTGAACGCACATCGGTCGATAACAACCCTTCCGCCGACGTCACGCCCGGCGAGGGCGGCGCAATGATCGTCTGGATACCGAGTGATTCGGCCACCAAGCAGGCGTTCAGCCCACCCGCGCCGCCAAATGCCATCAGCGCGTAATCGCGCGGATCGCGGCCGCGTTTGACCGAGACCACATTGATGCCCTGCGCAATGTTGTTGGTCGCGAGATCAAGGATCCCCATCGCGGCGTCTTCCACGCTGATGCCGAGCGGGCGCGCAATTTGTTCCTCAATCGCGCGGTACGCGGCCGCCGGATCGAGTTTAATCGCCCCGCCTAGCAAGTAGGCCGATACTCGTCCCAAAACGATGTGCGCATCCGTCAACGCAGGCGCCGTGCCGCCGCGGCTGTAACACACGGGTCCGGGTTGTGCGCCCGCACTCTGCGGGCCGACACGCAAGCTCCGGCCGGCGGACAACCAGGCGATCGAACCACCGCCCGCGCCCACGGTGTGCATGTCGATCATCGGGGCTTTGATGTTGTAGATATCGATGCGCCCCTCGGTCAGCATGCTGGGCGCGCCCTGATCGATCAAACAAATATCGGTGGAGGTACCTCCGATGTCGATCGTAATAAGATTGGGATAACCGGCGGCTTTGCCGTAATAACAAGCCGTGACAATGCCCGCGGCAGGACCTGACAACACCGCGGCGATCGGCTGCGGCGCCATTTCGGACGCATGAATGATGCCGCCGCTCGATTTCATGACGTATAACCGAGCGTCGATCGCGGCTTTGTTAAGCCGCTCCTGCAAGCTGCCCAAATAACTGGTGACCAGCGGCATCAAGCCGGTATTCAAACACGTGCTCAGCGTGCGTTCGTATTCGCGGTATTCGCGGATGACATCGGAGGACACCGAAACAAAGCACGTGGGATGCACTTCCAATATGAGTTCGCGGGCGCGTCGCTCGTGCACGGGATTGCGGTAGGAGTGCAGAAAGGACACGGCGATAGCGTTGATCCCCATCGCGAGAAATTCACGGGCGGCACTGCGCACGGCTTCCTCATCCAAGGCGGTGTGCTCTTCGCCGAGATAATTCAAACGTCCACCCACTTCGCGAACCAGCTCCAAGGGAACGACGCGCGGTGGTTTAAGCCACCAAGTGATATCACCAAATTCGCCGGGCACCGTTTGCCGGCCGACCTCCAGCATCTCCCGATAGCCGCGCGTGACGATGAGGCCAAGCTTCGCATAGCGTGACTCTAAGATAGCGTTGGTGGCGACCGTAGTGCCGTGACTGATGAAGCTCACATCCGAAGCTTGAACGCCTACTTCAGCGAGCAATTCGAGAATGCCCTGGGTAAACGCACGCGATGGATCGTCCGGCGTTGAGGAAGTTTTGCGCACGAAGCGGCGGCCGGTGGTTTCGTCCACTGCCACAACATCGGTAAAGGTGCCGCCGGTATCAACGCCGATTCGCCAAGCCATCAGTTTCTCCCGACCATGCCGGTTAAGGATAAGCCGCTAACGCCACCGCTTTTCGCAAGCACAGCATGCTGCGCGATTTGGCTTGATGCAATGGGAAGTGAGCTTGAGATCGCTCGGATTAGCCGCTCCCACCGGGAGAGGCCGGCGCGGAGCGCCGGGTGAGGGGAAACGCGCCTACATGCAGCGCGCTAACACCCTCACCCCCTCCCGCGCGCGGGAGAGGGTTTAGTACAGAGTCAATTCGGTCTGGGACACCCACGCATTGGTAGGTGCTCTCGGTGATGCCCGCCGTTCTTCATATCCCGAATTCAGACAGGCATTTTGCCCGGCCCTTCAGGGCAAGCCGCAGTGGCACTGGCTGGCCAGAGTACGGAAAATCGAGCCGTGTATGTGAGTTCAACTGAGCATTACGCTGCAACGAATAGGAGCAACACTGATGAACCAATCTCTCCGAATGCCGGATACGCTACCCGCCGGCTTCAACCTTGATTCCGTGAAATGGATGCACCTCGCCGGTGGACCGGAGTTCGACTATCACATCGATTACGACTACGCGGTCGCAAGTGCGGATCCGGCCACGGGGCGCGTGGAAATGTTGTTTCGGTGGGCGCCCAACGCGTACTGCCACTACCACCGTCACCTCGGCACGACCGTTATGACCGTGCTACGCGGGGAACAGCATGTGTACGAAAAGCGGGACTTCGAAACCGTCCATAAGATCCGGCAAGCCGGATTTCGTGGTGCGACTCCCGACGGCGAAGCGCATATGGAACACGGCGGACCGGAGGGCATGATTATTCATTTCAGTATTCATGCGCCGGATGGCCGGCTTTTCGATTTACTCGACAAAGAAGGCAATACGCTCCTCACCGTCACCATTGCGGATGCGGTTGAGCGCCGGCTTGGCGTGCCAGTGTAGCCTCCTCTTGACCTCACAGTCAGCGCTTCGCGACCGTCGAGCCTGTGTTCTGGAATCTTCGATACAACAAACGACTCAATCGATTCACCTTACGCAGCCGTGACAAGGTCAACGGGCAGTGGCAACTCTTCTGCTTGGTTCATAACATCGAAAAGCTCGCTAACTTGCGCTGCATTGCGTAGCTGCATCAGGGACAACTGATGCTCCGCTACATCGCACGGCATTGACCGCTACTCTCTGACTCGGCAACCTTGCGCAGTACGCGCGATGTCATCACATCAAATCGACTAACACGCGAGTGATGCCGCAAAGCTCCGTTCAAAAGGGGTTTTTCTACAGCCTCAACGCCGCGTTAAGCCGCCGAGGCGCGAAGCGTCTCGGTCGAAGCCACGGACTGGTACCGAGGTCGGCTTGAACGCATTGATACTCATTGAGCCCCCCTTTCGGGACTTTCAGGCTTCATCAGCAAGCTGACTGTCCTAGATTGCGAGTTCATTCACTCATGCCCAAAAGGGGGGCTCAGATACGATTTTATACCACGACCCATCAGCATTATTGCGGGATCGATTTACATGCCAAACAAATGGTCGTGTGCATCATCAATCAGGCCGGAGAGACCGTGCTTCACGCCAACATGAAAGCCAGCCCCGAACCCTTGGCTGCCGCCATCGCACCTTACCGCGAAGGCCTCGTCATCTCGGTCGAATGCCTTTTCACCTGGTATTGGTTGGCCGACTGGTGTGTCCAACAAGGGATAACGTTCGTCCTCGGCCATGCCCTCTACATGAAAGCTATCCACGGCGGAAAAGCCAAGAACGACCGTATCGATTCCGAGAAATTCGCGCGCTTGCTGAAAGCCGGCATGCTGCCCCAGGCTTATGCCTATCCTGCCAAAATGCGCGCCACTCGCAATTTACTCCGCCGGCGCATGATGTTCGTGCGCTACCGCGCGGACCTGAGCGCCCACGTCCAGAATACCGTCAGCCAGTACAACTTGCCTGCGCTTAATCTACGTACCGATCGTCAGGTCGACCTCCCGGAGATCCCAGCCCACTTTCCCGATCCCGTCGTTCGCCAAATGATTGAGCTCGATACCACGGTCATTGGCTTCTTGGATGAACAGTTACGCGTGCTGGAACAAGATTTAGCGATGAAAGCCAAAGCGCATGATGCCGGCGCGTATCATTTACTACGCTCGGTCCCCGGCATCGGGCGCATTCTGGCCTTGGTTATCCTGTACGAAGTTGAAGACATCAAACGCTTCCCAACCGTGGGTCATTTTGCGTCCTATGCGCGATTAGTGAAGTGCGCGAAAGAATCCGCCGGCAAGAAGTCCGGCTACTCCGGCAAGAAGATTGGTAACGCTTATCTTAAGTGGGCCTTCGGAGAGGCTGCCGTCCTATTCCTGCGCGGTAATCCCGAGGCGCAGAAAGCCATTGCACGATTGGCCAACAAACACGGCAAAGGCAAAGCGCTTTCCATTCTCGGGCATCGCCTCGGCCGCGCCGTCTACGTCATGCTGACCAAGCGACAACCGTTTGAGAAAGACCGTTTCATGGCAACGCTTTAACGAACTGGAGGCGATCGCGACGTTCAAGGTCTAACTGATCTAAATTCGCTCAAGCGCCACTTCAAGTGTGACCGCGTTTTCATGACTTCGAGTCGAATGGTCGCACTGGCGTCATGGCATGAGATCCTTGGCGTTGATTAACGCGCGGTTGCGCTCCTTTTACATTGATAGTTTGGTTTCGGTGTCTGCCCCTGTGCCAAGCCTGCGATTAACTGCGTCATTTGACGCTGACCGTTTGAATAGGACGTCACAGGGTATGGAATGAATTCTAGTGTTGATTCATGCGCGCTCACGCGCACATGAATCGGGAAAACTCGATAGGTGTTTAGTGCAGGCAACGTTTTACGACCTGACACTGCGAATAGGAATTAAAGACAGCGCGCCGTGCCGAACTTTTTACGTAACGAATTTTATTCGACGGGAGACTGTTGCCGTTGACAACCGGGGGGCTCATAAGGGGGCTCATAAGAGTTAGGCGTCATTTTCCCGCCCTGGGAGACTTCCCTTCCTGACTACACCTTGCCGTTGTACTTGGGATCATGATCAATGATCCATTCAATTCCAAACTTATCCCGGAACATCCCGAAATATGACCCCCAAGGACTATCTCCAATTGGCACCTCAACGGTTCCTCCCGCGGAAAGGCCATGGAATAGGACGTCAGCTTCCTTGCGACTCTCCGCTCCAACAGATATTTTCGACCTATTCTCGTTTTCACTCACCCGGCCCATACCCTCTGGAATGTCATTGCCCATGAGTAGATTTCCGCCGATTCGCAGCGCAATGAACATCAATTTGTTTGGATCAATTCCAGGCGTCGACTCCGCTAGGCCAGGAATATCCTTCAGGCGCATCACTCTAGCGAATTCCCCTCCGAATACCGACCGGTAGAAATTGAATGCCTCTTCGGCATTGCCGTTGAAGTTAATGTGCGGATTGATGAGTGCCACTGCTTTTTTTCTCCGGTTAAAACCCATATCACAAGGAACGATTCGGAAGCGCGCTTTTGCGATGCAATGACGCCTAACGCGCCGTTGAGCGGCGCCGGAGCGCGCAGCGCGGAGGCGTCCGCTCCGACGGCTGGTTAGGCGGCCAGCCCATTCAAGGTCGACATCGCAGTCAGTCCAACTCGATCACAATTTTCCCGTTCGCTCTGTTCTCGTCCATCATGGTGTGGGCTTCACGAAGTCTCCCAAAATGGAAGCTCGGTCCCAGCTTGAGGCTGAGCTCGTCGGATTCTACGAGAGACACATACCGTTGAAGCTGCGCGGGTGTGATATCGGCCGCTTCGCCGCTATATGACGTCAGCTTCACGCCAGTAGGAATATGGCCCATCGGATGGAAGTCCTGCAGGACCCAGCTGCCGCCGAGAATGCCCGTCATGCAGACGATGCCGCCCCGGCGCGTTGCCCGCAAAGAATCGAGCAGGGTGGTTGCTCCGATGAGCTCCAGAACTCGGTCATGGCCGTCCGGGTAGATGGCGCGGGCCTTGTCCGCTATCACTCCGTCGTCGACGATGACATGAGCCGCGCCAGCAGCTTTGAGTTCGTCGGCCTTGGTCGGGTTCCTAGTGGTGGCGGTGACTTCAAGGTCTGCCAATCGCGCCAAAGCGATGGCCGTGAATCCGATGGACGAGGTCGCACCTCGCACAAGAATGTTTTTCGCCCGTTCGATCTCCAGCCCTACGTGGAGTGAACCGTGAACGGTCTGAAGCATCTCAGGCAGCGCTGCGAGGCGCTTCCACTCCAATTGTGTCTGTAATGGAAAAACGTTCTGCCGCGGCACCAGCACATACTCAGCGTAAGACCCGTCAAACTGCCGCCCCATTCCCCCCATCATCGCAGCGACGCGCTGCCCACCCGGCAAGTCAGAACCGGGCGCGGCGACGACTTCACCGGCACACTCGATGCCAAGCACGCGCGGGAACCGTACCGAGGGCGATTCCCCGCGCCGTGTGAACCACTCTGATCGGTTGAGTCCGAAGGCCCGGTTTCGAATGAGGACCCATCCGTCCCGTGGCGACGGGCGCAGAATTTCCCTAAGTTCCAGCCTTTCTGGGCCTCCGGGTTCGCTTATCACATAGGCCTGCATCGTGTTCGCCATCGATTTGCGTTGCTCCAAAATGCGCAGCCATTCCCCGGCCGCCTAACGATCACAATGAGACGCGCGGGCCACAAAACCAATATCGTGATACCGCCGTTTCACCGCGTCGGCTCGATTGTGTTGTTGGGCGTCTCGGTGGTGATGGTATCAAGCATAGCCATGACGTATTAACTCAGCGAATAGCTGCTTGCCAACCTGGGCACAGGCTTCTGGTGTAAATAGTTCTGGTTCAAAGCTAGACGAGAATATGCGCGAAATACTTTCTGCTGCGACTACTGGTGATGTAATTTTTGGTACTTGTGCCACGATGAGCGAAACCTCACTGTCAAATTCGTCGCTGGGCGCTCCGGTTTCGAGGAGAGCGTAGGGGTCCCATTCTTTGATTACTCCAGCAACGAGCGACACTAGCTCCTGATATTGCTTTTTCATTTGATTGTGGTCGCCCGCCATGGTTCTTATGACGCCCAACGCTGCGCATGAACTGCGCGGGTCATTGATGCTACCGCGCAGCGCCACAACGC
>CAZKRY010000005.1:263653-338661 GCA_964555355.1 uncultured Klebsiella sp. | reverse complement strand
CTTCAGGCAGTCGCGTCGCTTACTTCAAAAACGGGTTTTTCTACAGCCTCAACGCCGCGCATGTGGCGCGCGGTCCACCGCACCAAAACTTTGATACCGCCATTTCACCGCGTCGGCCACGATGCGCTGGTTAGCTGGCTTAGTCGACATCATTAGCGAGTTTGCAGACACTTGTTCTTGTTTGGTCATAGAGATTGCAGACGTCAACAACCTCTCCACGCTCAAGCCGCTTTGAAATCATCGTTATCGGAAACACGCAGAGGCTTGTGTCTGCATATCGCAAGCAAACGCTTATGCCATATTCGTCTTCTAAAAGCGTCCATTCCAAGCCAGGTATATTCGCTATCATCACGCGGCCCAATACAGCCCCTAGACATTGCGCCCCAAAAGCTGGATCAACAATATCGTCGTTTAGAACCCGTTGAAGCAACGACAATGTTTTAACATCCGTCGTGAGGGAAGCTCCGTACTCCTCATTCACCAAACGTTCAACGGCTACCCACTTTCGAGCGATTTCGGTCAGTTCGTCCTCGGGTAGCGCGCGGAATTGTTTAGTCATGTCTTAGACAGCTAACAGTTTAAGTCGGCGTCGTTTTGACGCGATCGAATGCGTCAAAGTGACGTGTAATGTTCAGGGATTTTTCCCGTCTTAGCCGGTTCTTCATTCGCGGCCTCCGGTAACCTTTTGCAGCGTTTAGCGTTTTCTATCACTTTCGGCTAAACCTTGCCAGCTGGCGAAATTGTCTGTCACGTCGAAGACGTCGGCTTGACGCCTATCACGCAAGCCTGTCGGGCTATCGCCCGACGGTGTCTAAAGGTATCGAGCGACCAATACGCGGCACCTTCGACCGATTGCGATTTGCTCGGGTACTGATGGGGACAGGCTGAAGCCTGCCTCGAAATCCCCTCACCCTCCCCTCTCCCGCGCGCGGGAGAGGGTTAAGAAAGGTCTACTCGCCGATGACTTTCACCAGCACCCGCTTACGCCTTCGTCCATCAAACTCACCATAGAAAATCTGTTCCCAGGTGCCGAAGTCGAGTTGGCCATTGGTAATCGCGACCACTACCTCTCGGCCCATGATCTGGCGCTTCATATGCGCGTCCGCGTTGTCTTCGCCGGTGTCGTTGTGGCGGTATTGATTGATGGGCGCGTGCGGCGCAAGTTTCTCTAGCCACTGCGTGTAATCATGATGCAGACCGCGTTCGTCGTCATTGATAAAGACGGAAGCGGTGATGTGCATGGCATTGACGAGTACCAGGCCTTCGCGCACGCCGCTCGCCGCGACGCACGCGGCCACCTCTTGTGTGATGTTGATAAAGCCGACGCGCGCCGGTAGCTCAAACCATAATTCCTGCCGATAGCTTTTCAAATTGCACTCCGGTGTCGTGAGTTCAGAGATTAAAGGCGTTTTGGGTAGGCGTTTCTTGCAAGGTTTGTTAGCATCGGACCACATTTTCGATGAATGTATTACTGAACTAAACACCCCCAATAACCCGCGCCAATCTGGCGCCTAATCAGCGATCAATCCGCCATGACAGACCATTCCGAAACCATCCTGCAATTGCGCGATACCGTAAAACGCGTTTGTGACGACTATCCTGGCGAGTATTGGCGCGAAAAGGACCGCGCGCGTGAGTATCCTACCGAATTTGTGCAAGCCCTGACTGACTTAGGTTTGCTCGCGGCGCTCATTCCGGAGGAATACGGTGGCAGTGGTTTGCCGTTATCCGTCGGCTCGGAAATCTTAAAGGCCATCCATGAGTTTGGCGGCAACGCGGGCGCGTGCCATGCACAGATGTACACCATGGGCACGGTACTCCGGCACGGCAACAAACAGCAGAAGGAAAAATATTTGCCTGGAGTTGCCAGCGGCAAATTGCGCCTGCAGGCTTTTGGCGTGACCGAGCCCACGGCCGGCACAGACACTACCAGCATTTCGACGTTCGCCGAACGGCGCGGCGACAAGTACATCGTCAACGGACAAAAGGTTTGGACGTCGCGTGCTCTACAATCTGACTTGATGGTGCTACTCGCGCGCACCACGCCGAAAGATCAAGTCAAGAAACGTACCGAAGGACTCTCCGTGTTCCTGGTCGATATGCGCGAGACGGTCGGGCGCGGCATGACGATCAAGCCCATCCGCACGATGATCAACCACTCGACCAACGAAGTGTTTTTCGACAATGTCGAAATTCCGGCGGACAGTTTGATTGGCGAAGAAGGCCACGGGCTCAAGTACATTTTGTCCGGCATGAACGCCGAACGGATTTTGATCGCCTCGGAATCAGTGGGTGATGGCCGCTGGTTCGTCAAGAAGGCGCGCGATTACGCCTGCGAGCGCAAAGTCTTTGGCCGACCAATCGGCCAGAATCAAGGTGTGCAGTTTCCGATCGCGCGCGCTTATGCCAATGTCGAAGCCGCTAACCTGATGACCGAGCGTGCGGCGCACCTCTACGAACAGAACAAGCCTTGTGGTACGCAGGCCAATATCGCCAAGATGCTGGCCTCCGAAGCCGCCTGGGAAGCGGGTGACGCCTGCATGCAGACTTACGGCGGTTTTGCGGTCGCCGAAGAGTACGATATCGAACGCAAGTTCCGCGAAGCGCGCCTATATCGGATTGCGCCGATTTCGACCAACCTGATTCTCTCCTATGTTGGCGAACACGAACTCGGTATGCCGCGCTCGTATTAATTTTTTCTAGTTTGGGGTTCTCGTCATGACCGCACTGCCTAAATTCGATGCCTACATCAACGGCCAATCCGCGGCGCCGGGATCTGGCCAGTACTTCGAAACCGTTAACCCCTATACCGCGAAAATTTGGGCCGAAGTCGCGCGGTGTAACGCGCAAGATGTCGATCGCGCGGTCAACGCCGCATGGCAGGCGTTTAACACCGGCGAGTGGCCCAAGTTAAACGCGACGCAACGCGGTCAACTGGTGCATAAGCTTGGCAATTTGATCCGCGACAACGCGCGCGAGCTTGCCGAGTTTGAAGTCCGCGACAACGGCAAACTCATCAACGAGATGTTCGCCCAGTGCAATTACATTCCAAACTGGTATTGGTATTACGGCGGCATGGCGGACAAGATCGAAGGCGCGGTCATTCCAATCGACAAACCCGATACGTTCAACTACACCCGCCACGAGCCGCTTGGCGTGGTCGCCATGATCACGCCGTGGAATTCGCCGCTGTTGTTGCTGTCGTTCAAACTTGCACCGGCACTCGCGGCCGGTAACACGGTGGTTATCAAACCTTCGGAATTCACGTCGACCTCTACGCTCAAGCTAATGGAACTCGTCGCCCAAGCCGGCTTTCCGCCCGGCGTGGTCAACGTGGTCACGGGCTTTGGCGCGGAAGTGGGCGCGGCCCTGGTGGAGCATCCGAAAGTCGCCAAAGTATGTTTCACCGGCGGCACCGAAAGCGGCGCGATGGTGTATCAGGCCGCCGCCAAAGGCTTGAAAGGCTGCACGCTCGAACTTGGCGGCAAGTCACCGAATATCGTGTTTGATGACGCGGTCATCGACGATGCCGTCAAAGGTGCCATCTCCGGCATCTTTGCCGCCACCGGCCAGACTTGTATCGCGGGCTCACGCTTGTTGGTGCAGGACTCGATTTACGACGCCTTCGTCGCGAAATTGGTGGCGTTCGCCAAAACCGCGCGCATGGGAGATCCCATGGACCCCAACACGCAGGTGGGGCCGGTGACCACACCACCGCAGTACGAAAAAATCTTGAAGTACATCGACGTTGCCAAAGGCGAAGGCGCGCAAGTGCTACTCGGCGGTGGCCCGTCGCACGCGCCGGAATGTGGGGACTCCAAGTGGTTTGTACAGCCCACCATCTTCGGCAATGTCACCAATCAAATGCGCATTGCGCAAGAAGAAGTCTTTGGGCCCGTGTTGTCGATCATCCGTTTCAAAACGGATGAGGAGGCAGTGGAGATCGCGAACGATATCGCCTTCGGCTTGGCGGCCGGGGTGTGGACCCAATCGATCAAGCGCGCGATTAAAGTTTCCAATGCGATCCGCGCCGGCACCGTGTGGGTCAATACGTATCGCGCGGTGAGCTATATGTCGCCGTTTGGCGGTTACAAGAAATCAGGCTTAGGGCGCGAGAACGGCGTGGAAGGCATGCGCGAATTTTTGCAGACGAAGAGCGTGTGGATTTCTACCGCCTCCGATGTCCCCAATCCCTTTGTGATGCGTTAAATGAAGGCGCTTGACGGCATTTTGGTGGTCGCACTCGAACAGGCGGTCGCCGCGCCGTACGCCACCCGCCTGCTCGCGGAGGCCGGGGCACGCGTGATTAAGATCGAACGGGAGGAAGGCGACTTTGCGCGCGCTTATGACACCGCGGTCAACGGCGAATCGGCGTTTTTTGTGTGGCTGAATGCCGGCAAGGAATCGTTGATCCTCGATGTTAAAAACGCGGACGATCAGAACTTGCTACGCGAGATGCTGAAACAGGCCGATGTCTTCATTCAGAACGTGCGGCCGGGTGCGCTTGATCGGCTCGGGTTCAGTTACGCGGAAGTTTCCAACCTAAACCCTAAGCTCATCATGTGCAGCATCTCAGGCTACGGCAATGAAGGCGAACTCGCCGAGATGAAGGCGTACGACTTTCTGGTGCAAGCGGAATCCGGACTCGTCTCGATCACGGGGACGCCCGACGCGCCGGCGCGCTGCGGCGCTTCCATTTGCGATATTTCAACCGGGCTCACCGCGTATGCGGAAATCATGCGCGCGGTCATCGAGCGCGATCACGCCGAACACGGCACCGGGCGCGGCCAGTTTCTCGATATCTCGTTGTTCGATGTCATGAGCGAATGGCTGAGCGTGCCGCTTGCGCTGTACAAATACAGCGGGCGTCTCTTGACCGGCGCGGGTCTCGATCACCCGCAAATAGCACCCTACGGCGCGTACGCCACCAAAGACGGGCTGATCATCATTTCAATTCAAAATCACCGGGAATGGCTGAGCTTGTGCGACACGCTTGGCCGACCGGAGCTCGCGACCGACGAACGCTTCAAGACAATCCCGTTGCGCGTCGAGCATCGCGCCGCGCTCAAGGTAGAACTCGAAGCGATCTTCACGCAGTACACCCGCGATGAACTCGGCAAAATTTTCGATCGCGGCAGCATTGCCTACGGCCGCATCAACAATATGCGCGATGTGTGGCAGCATCCCGCGCTTAAAACAAAAGAAGTCGTTTCCGGTGATAAATCGGCGACGATGGTTCGACGGGTGTGCGATACGGAATCCATACCCCGCAAGATCCCGCGCGTGGGCGAACACAACGCGGCAATTCGGCAAGAATTCTTGGCGTAACGATAAAACGCCTTAACCCTGGGGAGTGACACGATGAAACTGAAGACTTTCTGCGCGATGGCGCTGGCGGCGTGGATAGGTAATGCGGTGGCGGACCATCATGAGAGTTGGTATCCGTCCAAGTGGGGCAAAGACGACACACTCGGCGCGGCCAACTTGAATTCGCCTGAGCTTGCACTCGCCGCTGCTAAGCTCGTTACCGCCGGCAAGGTCTATCGCCTCGGTATGGAATCCAATCCGCAAACTCCGGCGTATCCGCCGCGCAATTTACACATCATCGTGGTGGCGCCTAATCAGCTGTCCGGCAAAGCGTTTGGCACCAACAAGATGACCTATGCGGACGACATCATTAACGGCTGGGTCGGCGTCGGTTCGCAGCTTGATGGCTTGGGCCACGCCGGTGTGGATCAAATTTATTACAACGGCCACCATGGAAACGAATTCATGAAGCCGGACGGTTTAACCATGTTTGGCACGCACGCACTGCCGCCCTTCGTAACCCGCGGCGTGTTGCTCAACATGGCGAAGTGCGCCGGCAAGGAGCGTTTGGACGTGGGTTATGCCTATACCAAGGAATTGATCGAAGCCTGCGCCACCCAACAAAAGCTTGAAATCCGCAAAGGCGACGTCGTGATCTTTCATTCGGGCTGGATGGATTTGATTGAAACCGATCTCGCCACCTACAACAAAGGCGAACCCGGGTTAGGCAAGAGCGGCGCGGAATATTTAGCGAGCAAAGACGTCATGGCGGTGGGCGCCGATACCTGGGCGATGGAGGTTCTACCGGCCGAAGTTGAGGGCGAAATGTTCCCGGTTCACCAAATCATGCTACCGAAGAATGGTATCTACATTTTGGAGAACATGGTGACGCGTGAACTTGCGAAAGATAACGCGTACGAATTTATGTTCGTGCTGGGCGCGGCGCGCATGACGGGTGCCGTCCAAATGATCATCAACCCAGTCGCCATCAAATAGTTCCGCACTTCGCGGGTTGGGTGGGCGGCGCGCCGCTCACCCAAATCACCGCGTGCTCAACCGCAGAGGATGTCAGCCTTGGCTACGCATGTAATCGACGGACCCTATTTTGAAGAATTCGAGTTAGGCCAAACCTTCGTCGCACCGTCGATCACCGTCACCGACGGTCACGCGGCAGTGTACGCCGCATTGTTTGGCGACCGTATGCGCTTACCACTCGATCGTCATCTCGCACAGAAAGTGACGGGCGATGCGCGTGGGGTCTGTCACCCCTATCTTGCGATGCATCTGGCGGCCGGCCAAACAACCTACGCCTCACAGCATGTGAAGGGTAATTTGTTTTATCGCAAAGTGTTGTTACAGCGTCCGGTGTTTATCGGCGATTCGCTGTACACGACCACCAAAGTCGTCGGGCTTAAGCAGAACAAAGCCAAGGCTGGACGCGCCGCGACCGGCATGGTGGCGCTTGAAATGACCACCGTGAACCAGCGCGACGAAGTGGTGCTGCATTTTTGGCGCTGCCCGATGATCGCGTGCAAAGATCCCAATGCCGACACCGGGCGCAGCGATAATTTCGATTGGATCGAAAACTCGTTCGCCACCGAAGAATTGTTAAACGTGCTGCCGCGTGGATGGAACCTCGCGCCGCTCGCCTGTGAGATCACCGGATTACGCTCACCTTCGGTGGCCGCGGGAGATATTTTCGAAATCGGTCCCAAGGATACGGTGACCTGCGCGCCGGAGCTGGTGCGTATGTCACTCAACATTGCCTACACCCACACCGATGAGACGCGCAGTTACTTGGGCCAGCGGCTCGTCTACGGTGGACATACCATTTCTTTTGCGCTCTCCCAAATCGGCCGCGCGCTGCCCAATCTTTTGCACATGGTGGCCTGGCGTCATTGTGATCACCTGGGCCCAGTGCTCGAAGGCGACATCATCAGCACGCGATTCACCGTCGTGAATTGCGCACCGACCCCAGCCGGTGGCACGCTCTATGACTTGGCGGTCGAAGCATCCGCGCACCGTAAAGATAAAGCCGGCGAGTTTAAGGTGGAAAAAGTCCTCGATTGGGGACTGGTGGTGTGGGGCGCATAGGGAGTTGAAATCACCCTCACCCTACCCTCTCCCGCGCGCGGGAGAGGGATGAATTCACACAACTTCTCCCACCGGAAGAGGGCTGAAATAACGAAACTTCTCCCGCCGGGAGAGGTCGGCGCGCAGCGCCGGGTGAGGGGCAGCGTATCAACAAGCGCTGCACTAAAGGCCCTGACCCTACCCTCTCCCGCGCGCGGGATAGGGATGAAATTAAGAAACCCTCGCCGCGAGTGGGCGCGGGTTTTC
Organism: uncultured Klebsiella sp.; assembly: GCA_964555355.1. Classification (GTDB taxonomy): domain Bacteria; phylum Pseudomonadota; class Gammaproteobacteria; genus CAIKBL01. Next base: position 331,014 of record CAZKRY010000005.1, on the reverse strand, counting down.
TCGGCAGATCGTTAACCAATGGACGATGCGGCCAATTGCAGCGTGTCATTCACGGGGGAGACCGCGCTGAAAGAAGAGACGCTCGCGGTCGAGGCCGTAAAACTCGCCATCGACTGCGCAAGCCGCACGATGTCCGCGGCGAGCCAACGAGTACCATCGGTGAACCGATATTCTTCGATCTCCGGTGCGACGCCCACTTTGCCCGCAAGACGAATTTTGTCGGCGGTACCGAGAATCGAGAGTTCGTAGCCTCCGCTCGTAGCACCTATCGCGATATCAGAAGACCTAACCGTGCCATCAAATTCAACGGTATCCAGTCCCTGCGCTGCGTATTCATAAAAAGTATCGGCCCCGGAGCCACGTCCGAAACGGTATCTATCGTTACCAAAGCCTCCGACCACAGAATCATTACCGCCGGCACCGATGAGGATATCGTTACCCGCCTCGCCATAAAGCAAATCGTTACCGCCTAACCCGTCTAACGTGTCGTCACCCGCGAGCGCATACAACGTGTCGTCGCCGGCGCTGCCTCGCAATAGATCGTTACCACTGGTTGGAAGCGTTCCGCCTGTGTTGTAAACATTGAGCTGTAGCTTGGCACTGGCCGTGGCGCCGAAACGATCGCGCGCGGTAATTTGCACTTGTTGCTTACCGGCGTCACGCGCAAGGGGTACGCCGAATAGCGTGCCGTCCGGGCTTATTCTTAACCAAGCGGTGGCAAGGTTCGTGCTTAGCGAGTAACTCAATTTGTCGCCGGGATCAATGTCTTTGAAAATCCACGCCGGAATTTTGATGAAGTAAGCCTTGTTAACAGTCGCTTGCGGTAGCGAAGAACCCGTCGGGGCAATGACCACCGGCGCACTATTCGCCCACCGCCTGGCGTCCACGGTGGAACCATTCGCGAACGAAAACTGTTCGATCTGATTGCCAACCGAATTGTACCAACCACTTACCAAGACATCGGCCTGCGGCGTATCTATGAGCAAGTCGCTGCCAACCACTCGTTTGGTTAAATTCGATAACGCGATCCCCGAGCCCCACTGGAGCGTATCGGAACCCGCACTATCAACAATCAAGTCGTTACCTTCACCGGCCGCGACCACGTAGAGATCGTCCCCCGACCCGCCGTTCAAGACATCGTTCCCGTTGCCGCCGGCAAGCCTATCGTGACCTTCAAATCCATTGAGTCGATCGTCGAGCCCAGTGCCAAGGAGATCATCGTCAACGCTCCCGCCGTTGACATCAAATCCCCGCGCCAAAAGTTCCGCATAGGTCATGACGGTGCCGTCCGCGAATTCGATGGTGTCGATTGAACGCGCGCCGCCCAAGGGATTGTTGTAATCGACATCATCCAAATGAACGAGTGGAAGATCTTCGCCCAAATCGATCGCGACCGATCCGCGGGAGAGTGTGACGCGACCACGCGCCGCCGTCGGCACAAACAGCGTGTTCTGTCCGACCGCGTCCGAGATATGTAAGGTTGCGCGGCTACCCGGGATGCCCGCGGTCAACGTGTAGCGATCGTTCCCGGCGCCACCGTTGGCGAAATGGCGACCGGAACTGCTTTGCAGGATGTATTGATCGTCGCCTAACCCGCCATAAAACTGCGATCTCGATACGCCGACGTTGACTGTGTGGGTGTCGCGGCCAAAGGTTCCCGTGCTGGCCGCGCCGCTTAAGCTCTCTCGACCATACAAGATGTAGCTGCCAGTGGGATAACCGGCACTTCCAATCAGTACATCGTCAAAGCGATCCCCGTTCACATCACCCAGCGCCGCCGTGAACTTGGGGTAAGCAACCCCGGCCCAAGTCTCCGGCACCGCGGCGAGCAGTCCTTGCTGACTACTCAAATTGTTGAGCGATACCGCGCCTCCATGGCCGGTCGCGGCACCAAGCAATATTGCCAAGTAGCTATTTTGAGTTTGGAACAAATACGGCGAACTGCCAATCCCGAAATCCGCGAAACCGTCGCCGTTCACGTCGCCAAGGGCTTTGACATTGGTCCCCCACCCGGCGTAGTTCACGGCAGCGAGCCCCAGTTGGTTCGGCATGCCGGGATAAGCGCTGTAGTGCACTGACATGCCATCGCCGAACGCCAGGCCATCAACGTGCACTTGACGATTGGCGTCTAGCGCGATCCCGTAAATGACAACGCCGCGCTCGGCGCTCAACGTGCCGTAGTAATCGTTGTGTCCATCGCCGTTAAAGTCGCCAATCTCTTGAAACATCCATGCCGGCAACGCCCCATCCTGCGCGGACTGCACACTAGGCAACTTACTGTTGGATGGCGTACCGAGTGCCGTCGCTTGCGCTAACGCGGCGTAATCGACGTTTGCCGGAAAACGGCCGATTCGCCCATAAAGTACGCGATTACCCAACACCACGTCATCGATACCATCGCCATTAAAATCACCACGGCGCGGCACATAGGTAACGAGTCCCAAAGGATCACCGCTCAACACGCTCTCACTGTAATTAGTGAGCTGAAAGCCGTTGTAGCCGGTCAATGGCGGGATCGAGAAGCTCGCGCCGAACCCTTCTTGACGACCGAACACGATGCGCCCGGAGGTAGGCTCCAAAACATCGTCGCGGCCATCGTGATTGAGATCACCCACGCCCATGAGATAGATCGGCGCCGGCCGCACCGCGAACGGTTCGATCCAGGTTTGTAACGATGACGCGACATTGGTTGCGTGGTAAGTGTTCGCCTTACCGCCGCCGAGCGTCGGCAACACATCGATCGCAAAACTATCGAGCGCTTGCTGGCCGGCGAGATCAGTAGCGCGAATTTCGATTTCAAACGTGCCGGGGGCGAGCGGAGTTCCGCGAAAAGTGCCGGCTTGTTCGTCGAATGTCAGCCACGTGGGGAGCGCACCACCGCCTTTCAATGTGATCGAGCGCCGCAGCGTATCGTTGGGATAAAAATCGACGAACTGCTCGTCAGGTAACACGTATTCAAATTCGCTCGCCACAAAAGCACCTTGATCGGTTGCCGCGTTCTGAACACGTGGCGCGGGATCGACCAGTTGCGCGAAGCGCGCGTCAAAATCCGCGCCGGACAGCACCACGCCATCGTCAAACACGAAACGGTGAATGTGACCGGGTTGTAACGACACCGTCGTGTCGGCGTGGTGGATGATGTAGCGCCCGTTTTCACCTTGCACTTCCAGCGCATCAAACCGCGCGCCGGCGGCGAACTGCAACGTGTTATGGCCCACGGCGTCGTCAAGGCGGTAATCGCCGGCTTGCTCGATAACATAACGATCGTCTCCCCCTTGCGCATTCAAATCAGCGCGCGCGGTGCGCACCACCACCAGGTCATCCCCCGCCGTTCCCACCAAAGGCGCGGATTCCGCATTTAAAGTGACGACGCTGCCGGCCATCTGTGGCATTAGAAAATGTTCGCGGGGGAGATAACTATCCGCGCCGAAGCGCACATACGCGATGCCCTGCGGCGCGCGCCAATCGGTAAACGTGATGGCGTCGGTCGCGGAAAATCGCCAAATGAGATCCTTGCCCGTCTCTTGTGCCGAGGCATCGCGCGGCGTCAGTCCGTCAACCAGGTAGAGCCCGTTATCGCCTATTGTGTCGTCGATCCGATCGTGTCCATCGCCGCGCCGGTACAAGTACCAATCATTGCCATCGCCACCCATCGTGACGTCTTGTCCGCGACCGCCATCGAGCACGTCCGCGCCGGACTGGCCATTGAGTTCATCGTCGCCATCGTCACCGAACAACGCGTCCGCGCCGTTACCGCCCTGTAATTCATCGGCGGCGGCGCCTCCGTGCAGCTGATCGTCACCGGCACCGCCGTCGAGTTTGTCGCTACCGTCATCGCCGAAAAGTGCATCGTTATCGGCATCGCCCTGCAGCGCATCCGCGCCGGCGCCGCCGCGTAGGATGTCGTGCCCGCGTCCGCCGAACAATCGATCATCACCGAGTCCACCGTTCAGCTGATCACTGCCCGCTTCGCCATAGAGCAAATCGTTGTCTTCTTCACCGTCGATTTTGTCATCGCCCTCCATTCCAAAAAGTTGGTCTTCGCCGCGACCGCCGTAGATCCGATCGCCCAAATCCGCCGACCAACTCTCGTCGCCGCCGCCCCCGACAATCTCATCATCGCCATCGCCACCGTAGAGGCTGTCGCCGCCGCCACCGCCGCGAATGTCGTCGCCGTCGCCGCCTCCTGCGATGAAGTCATCACCGTCTCCACCCGCGATGGCATCGCTGCCCTCGCCGCCGTCGATCCAGTCGTCACCGCCGCTGCCGATGATGTCGTCATCACCGTCTTCTCCGTAAATCGTGTCCCAAGCGGGATCGAGCGGCGCGTTCAGCTCTGTTTCGTCCGACACGCGGATGCCATCGAAACTGATCGCGCGCGGATCGCTGATCAAACCGAAGAACGCTGGCTGTGTTTTTCGCGTCCAATACCGAGACGCCGCGGTCATCGTCGCGCTCCCGTGGAGGAAGTCCGCGCCATCGCCCCCGCGCAGCAGGTCATGCCCCAAACCACCGAAAAGCACATCGTCAAACGCGCTCCCCAGCAAAACGTCATGATCGTCGCCCCCGCTCAAGGCGGCGCGCCCGCCCTTGCCGTCCAAATAATCATCGCCACTTTCGCCGAACAAAAAGCTCTCGCCGGCCTCGTCGTATAGCTCATCGTGGCCGGCGCCGCCGTACAGAAAATCGATTCCTTCGCCACCCTCCAAACGATCGTCGCCATCGCGCGCGGTGATGACATCGTCGCCCGCGAGTCCCCATAGCCACTCCGCGCCGTCGGTACCGGTCAACGCGTCGTGGTCCGGCGTGCCGATCTTGTTCACGCCGTCCGCGAGGAACGCGCGATCGTTACCGAGCACGATGCCGAGATCCCCGCTGCGAAAGTTCTCCACGATGACGCCATTGACCCGTAACACCCCGGTCATCGGCGCATGCACATACCAAAGCTCAGGCTCCGCCGGCGCTTGGTAGAGTTCGAGTTCTGGCGAGAGGTAGAGCGTGCGCAGCGCTTGCCGGCTAGCGCGTAGGTACTGATTGCCGACCAAGACATGAAGTTCGCCATCGCGATCCTGGATGCGATCGCCCGCCGCCGCGTAGTAGCGATCAAATCCGTCACCGCCGCGTAGCTCGTCCGAGGCCAAGTCTTGGCTGGGTACGGCGGTCGCGCCGTACAACACATCGTCGCCGGTGCCGCCCACCAGTCGATCGCTGCCAGCGCCACCTTCCAAGGTATCGTTCTCGGCGCCACCGTCGAGGAGATCGGTCACCTCGCTACCGAGCAACACATCCGCGCCGTCTTGACCAAAAAGTTGACTGGCACCTTGTGCGGTAAGTGGGTCCGCCTGCGCCGTGCCGAAAACCACGGTATGCGCGGGCGTGAAATCAACGGGCAATCCCATGTCCGCGCCGACATTGGTCACTACGTGTAGGCGGGTGTCGGTGGTTTTATCGATGAACGATTGTGGGTGCGCGCCGAACACGGCATGGGCGCGGTCCTGCATGCGACGAGCGCTCTCGGCGAGGAGATACTCGGCGCGCGCCCGCAGGAACTCCGGACTAAATCGCGCCGCATCGAGCGGCGGGGAATTACCGGCAATACCGACGTTCCCCGTGACCGCGAACGGCATCGCCTCGACCAACGCAAACCGATGCGCCGCGCTGGTCGCGGCACGCGTGGCGAGTGCTTCCGCGGTGTAATTCAAGAGCGAATCCAAACTGACTCCGGCGCTCTCCATCACGAGGGCATCCAGCGCGACGATGCGCTCGTGGATCGCGGTGCGGCGCGCAAAGGCATCTGGCAGATCAGTGTCGTTCGGATAGCCGAGGATGCCGGACGCGACGGTGTCCAGCGAAACCTTATTACCGGTGAGTGCATGGTTGAGTTGCATTACCAGTCGCTCGAGGCTGTCCGCCGGATCCGCTGACGCCGCGTCAAACAAGGCGTGTAGTGCCGACGGTGCGAGCGCGGGATTCAGCCGCTCAAGCAACGCGAACGCCGCCATGCTATCCAACATCTGATCCATGCTGTGGCTGTTCATCTCCGTGCGCAGCGGCTGCGGCGCGCTTGGCGCGGTTCCGCTTAACGCCCCGGAAATAATTTCGACATCGTTGCCGGGAACTGAATCCTCGCTCCTCAAGTTGTGAATGCGCGATGCGACGCCTGCGAAACTCGTCGCCGCGCTTGAATTTGTCAGCTGCGGCGCGAACAGCGCATTGAGCAATGATTCCGTCGCTTGCTGGGGTGCGGTATACCCTTGGCGAAGATAGGGAACCACTGGGGAAGAAGGGGACAACGCAGCCAACGCGTTGATCAGTCCATCGCTCACCAGGTAGCCGGCGATGGGATCGAAGTTCGCGGCATTGAAGGTCACCGCCGCTTGAAACACCTGCGGAAACAAACGCAGCGCGGCCGCCGCCAGATGTCCACCGAGCGAGTGTCCGGTGACGGTGACCTCATCGCCGGAATTCAACACGCCTTCGCCGCGCCCGGTCAATCGCGTCTCCAGCCAGTAGTAGACCACTTTACTGTCTTGGCTAAACAGCGCCGGCTTGCGCAGTGTGACCGCGATATTGCGTGCATTCAGCGGTGGTGTATCCGTCATGCGTATCGTGAATTGCGGGACGTTGGGCGCGCCCGCCGGCGCGCGCAGGCGCTGGATGTAGTTCACCAACGACGTGAGCTGCGTGAGACTCACGCCAATCATGCCGATCTCTAATAAATCCGCTTGAACGACGTCCAGAAATATTTGCGCGTCGTTGGTTTCAGTGCCCCGGATCGCGAGCACTTTGCGGTTGCCGTTGGCGAAGACGTTGGCGGCGAAGCCGCTGGTGTCGGCGGGGTAGAAGGAGGGGATGGACCAGGGAAATTCGCTGCCCGACCCAATTCTGCTTTCAAACAATTTTTTCGGTATACGTTTTTCGTTTTCTAACAAATCTCCAGCCGTAGCCAAGCTGGTGTTGCTTGTATCCCACGGGGCGTACGAGGCGTTAGCAAACATTGCGTGATTAAAAACATCTTCGAGGTTCATATGCCACTCCTTGGCTTCTCGCGATACAAATAGCTGTCTTGAATTCTCGGTAAGTCGACTCCGCTCTCCGGCCGCGCTGCGGATATCTTGCTTGGGGACACGCCACGAGTACGTCCATGTAGGCTCGCGAAAATACATCCTGTATTTTCACGGTCCCCAAGCAAGATATCCGCATCCCGGCCTTAGCCCAACACGGAATTCAGAACAACCAACTAAGCATCGTTGTCATGCAACTCTAGTTAGAGTTTGTAATATTTATTTCCGTCCAGGATTCCGCGTTTTGATTGTCGCTAACACAAGGTCCGTCGGTAACGTGTACTTTTCTCCGCCACGACTTTCTGGAACCCCAGTCCAACAGCGAGGCGGAGAAAAATTTAATCCGACGTCTATCACTTCATCGGCCCACCCCCGAAAAATATGGAAATAAGTAACAGTTCCGACGATTTCCCCACTTTTCAAAGAAGCAACGCTTGCCACGTTTCGCTCTATTGGCGCAATGTCTAAAAATGCCCGACTGATAGCGAATCGAAACTCACTCATGGCGACCGCAGATTTTTCTGTCGTTACGTCCGCACCCGCTAGAGTTTCCCTAACGAATTCGCCTTCACTATTGGTCCTTTCAACGTACTTTAGTCCTCGCGCTGCCCAGTATTGAACATCACTCAACCCCAACATCCCCTCCGCCTCCACGGTCCGATACACCTTTAACCCGGCTTCGGTGGTACAGAGGTGTTCGGCTTCGCGGGCGATTTTGTAGACGTCGTAAAAAACGGCAACGGCGCAGGCAATGATGAGCGAGGGCACGCTTAGCGCTTGTAACCACCAGGGCAAGCGGTGCAGTAGTAGGAGATAGAACAGTGGCACGACCACCAGGCCGAACGCGAGTAACAATAGTTCGGGTCCCAAATACGTGAAGAAGTAGTCGGCGGTGCTGCCCATTTGTGCCAGGGCGTATGCTTTGATCTGCGGGCCGAGCGCAAAGTACAGTGACCACCAGGCCACTATCCATGCGACACAGATTGCGAGAGTCAGGGTTCTTGATTGCGCCATGCGGCTTGGTCCTCCGCGATTTTTGCGTACGCGCTTCTATACCCGAGGATCGACGCTGGTTCTAGCCTGGGTAGGGTTGGATTCAGTGCGGACGCTAAGATTGAGCGAGCGTCATTTAATGCTAGCCATGGGATGGCGAGCGGCGTGACTTCTTCACACAACGTGATGCCCGCACTCGACCAGCGCCATTCCAGCGCCGCGGCAACCCGTCCTTCGGCGACGGATAATTGTAGGACCCGTGCAATCGCCTCGCGCACTTGCCGCGGGGAATGGAGCCGGGTGAGGCGCCGCCGGGCGAAGGTGACAATTTCGGGCGCGCCGCGCGTTCGTTGCCACCGCTTCAGCGAATTGAGCACTGCGGGTAACGCATGGGCCAACCCTGGGGTTCGGGTTTCGAGCACGAGCTCGCAACGCGTCGGCAGCAGGCAATAGGCCAGGCATCGTAGGTGATTCGCCGTACACATGTGGCCGATGAGCGCAAGTAACCGCCAATAATCGGCGTCGTCGCGACACAGGTCGGTCGCCTCGCGAGCGGCGATTTCGACCCGATACCGCAGCTCGCGCGGTGGAAACGGGTAAGACGGCACCGGACAGTTCCTCCTTGAACTATTAACGGTGAAGCGGGACTCAAGCATGCGGGGATCCGCTTGGTGAGGCCAGGGCGACCCTTCGAATATCGTGGAAGAATGCGCGGCCCGGGAAAAATACTTGGACTTTTCTCAGTCCGACACTGAGCCCGCTGCGCCTTTGGCGAAACCGGGGCTGGGGCCACGGCGACCAGAAAATGCTAGGCTTCGTCCCGTTACTGGAATCCCTTTAGGAGAGCACTCAATGCCGATGTACGACTATCACTGCACGGCGAACGATCGGACCGTGCAGGTCATGCATAAGATGTCGGAAGACGTCAACACCTGGGGCGATGTCTGCAAGTTCGCCGGACTGGAACTCGGCGACACCCCGGCTAACTCACCCGTCACCAAGGTGCATTTGGGCGCGAACGTCATCAATAAAAAGCGCTTGGGGAGCGATAGCTTCGGGGGTTCGGCCTACGGCGCGATGACGACCACGCGCGCTTATCACAACACCAAAAACTTCGACTAATCCCGATGCCGACCTACGAGTACCAATGCCCTACCAATGGGCGCGTGGTCACGGTGGTGCATCGCATGGTGGAAGACCTTTACACCTGGGGCGAACTCTGCGCACGCGCGGGGATTGATCCCGGTGAGACACCGGCGGATTCGCCGGTGGCGAAAAAAATCGGCCGCGCCAACTTTGCGAGCCGTAGTAGCTTTGGTAGCCATTCGCAGGCGCCCATCGAAGATGCCCCCAATCGTCCCGGTAAAGCGTTGATGGATCCCAATGCCTGGGAATAACGATTCACCAGTCTTGCTAGTCACCGGTGGAGCGAGCGGTATCGGCGCGGGCTGCGCCCAACGCTTCGCGCGTGCTGGCTATCGCGTCATGGTTGCGGATATTCAAGACGAAAAAGGACACACGCTGGCGGCAACGCTGGGCAGCGCGGCGGGTTATGTGCATTTGAATGTCAGCGAAGAAGCCGACTTTGCGCACGCCATCGCTGCGACGATGACTAAATGGGGGCGGCTCGATTGCATTGTTAATAACGCTGCCATCGTCGGTGTGCTGGGCCCGTTGGCGCAGACCCCCATCGAGGAATGGGATCATGCGTACGCGGTCATTCAGCGCAGTGTGTTTTTAGGGACCAAACACGCGGCGCGGGTCATGCAAGCGCAAAAATCCGGCAGCATCATCAACATTGCGAGCATGGCAGCGTTCATCGCCGGCTTTAGCCCTCACGCCTATTCCACGGCCAAAGCAGCCGTGGTGCATTTCACGCGATCGGCCGCGCTGGAATTGATTGAAGATGGCATCCGTGTCAACGCCATTTGCCCCGGCAATATCGAAACCCCAATTCACACCGGCGTTAAAGACGATCGCTGGCAGGCGCGAATTGAAAAGATTCGAGAGGCGCAGAAAGACGATCAACCCATTGGCCGCTTCGGTGTCCCAGAAGAAATCGCGGATGCCGCGTTGTGGCTCGCGAGCGATGCGTCCTCCTACGTAGTAGGTCATGCGCTGACCGTGGACGGGGGCTTCGGACTAGGACGCGCGTGGCGGTTTCAGCCGCCGCATTTTCGAGAATTGCATCCCGTGCTGAAAAAGTAATCGGCGCGCGGCGCGGTTGTCTTTTCGTTGGGGTGAGCTACGCGAACCCCAACATAATGCGCACTTGTATCTGTAGCTCGCCCTAATCGTCGTTGACGATGGCTAGACATGTAAATTCCTATAACCGCGATTAATCGTTTCCAAATCATTTCACGACGACTGGTAAACCGTTGAGTATCGTCTTCTCGATCGTGGCGCCGGTCTTCGGCGCCGTACTGCTGGGTTTCGCTCTCGTACGCGTGCGATTGTTCGATACGAGTACTGCCGATGGTCTCGCTAAGTTTGTCTATTACATCGCCGTACCCGCATTGTTGTTTCGTAGCCTCGCGACCGCGGAACTCCCGGCCCATCTTCCGTGGCGACTCATTCTCTCGTTTTATGTGCCTTCGCTTGTCATGTTCGGCGCGGGCGTGCTGATCGCAAGGCGCGACTTTGGGTGGGACCGTGCGAGTCAAGGGATCGCCGGCATGGGCGCCTGTTACTCCAACATGGTCATGCTCGGCATGCCGCTCGCGCACGCGGCGTTTGGTCACAGCGCCGCCATCCCGCTTTACACCTTGCTCGCGTTGCAAAGTTCGATACTGTTTTCGGTCGCCACCTACACCATCGAAGTCTACGGCGCGCGCGGCGGACCTAACGCGCTGCCCTGGCATCAAGCGCTCGGCAAGCTTTTTCTGAATCCGGTGATTTTAAGTCTGGCGGCCGGTCTTACCGCCAACCTTTCGGGCGTTCAACCGCAGGGGGGGCTCGATCGGTTGCTGGAAATGATTGCCCACGCGGCGCCCGCCTGCGCGTTGGTGTCACTCGGCATTTCGCTCGCGCAATACCGAGTGCGCGGCGCAATACGCGAGGCGACTGCGCTAGTCCTGCTCAAGAACGTTGCACATCCTCTCGCCGTGTGGGCGATGTGCGAACTACTCGCGGTGCCGAACGCCTGGGCCCGGGTCGCGGTATTGCTCGCCGCCATGCCGGCCGGCGTTAACGGTTATGTGTTCGCCAAGCGCTACGGCCTGCGTGAAGAAGAGATCTCCAAAACAATCGTGCTCTCCACGCTGTGCTCCAGCCTCGCCGCAACGGGTGTGTTGGCGTATTACCTTTAGGCGATTCAGAACTTTACCGGCAGCACCAAGTGCTCGCGATAAATGAAATCCCGGTGCGCCGCGAGGATCGGCGCGGCCGCTTGTTTGATCTCGGGATCGCGATTGGTGTACGCCGGTCGATAACTCGTTGCCATTGGGCACAACGCCGGCGGGAGCGGTTCGACCAGTGCATAAAACGTCGCCAAGTAGATATCGAGTGCGGAAAAATGTTCGCCGATTAAATACCGCCGACCGCGCGCTTGCTGCGCCGTCAATTGTGCGGTGAGGCCTTCGAGCGCTTGAATCATCTGCGCTTTGGCCGCGGCGCCGCGCCCTGGCGTGTAGAGGTACTTGTCACCAAGGCCCTTCCAGAAAGCGTAACCTTCGTCGTTGACCGACATCGTGCTGAGCGCTTCATGCACGAGCTGCAAGCGTTTGTTCCAACCAAACCCATTCTCGCCCGCGATTTCGTTGATGAAGCCAAACATCTGCATGCGCTCGGCGATATTTTCGGGAACGAGGCGCGGTGACGGCGCAAGACGTTCCGCGAGATTAAGCTGGTCTATCCAAGAAGAACGCGGACGCTCATCGTTCCACACCGCAACCGGCGCGCTCGACTGCGCAGTCCAGGCATAGAGTTCGCTCTGTGTACCGTTCGCCCCAAAGTCGAGATCCGAGGCGCCCTTATTGGCGGTGCGCACCACCGCGTACGGAATGCCTTTGACGTCGAACAACCCTTTGCACGCTTCTCGCCACGGCCCGGGGATCGCATATGCCCCAAGCACGAGCCGCAGGCCGCTCAGCGTACGCGCCTGTGCGATTTCGAGGTAATTAAGTTGAATGTTATCGAACGCAATGTTGCTATCCATGGGAATTTCCTTCGAATTGGTGGAACCCAACGGCCGACTGCGGCCAGCCGTAGAACTGAACATACGATAGTCGAGCGCTCTTTTTCCCCTCTCCCGCTTGCGGGAGAGGGTTGGGGTGAGGGTCTTCAGCTCGGCAGCTCTGCTACGCGCCAATCCGAACCACCGTCGAGTGCACGCTCGTACTCTCACCCATATCCGCCGCCTGTGCAGCATGCACAAAGTTGACGTTAGCCGCATCCGGTTCCAACGAAGGCCAGCGTCCTTTGTAGGACAGTAACGTGCCCGGCAACACTGCGTCATCCAGCCGCGCCATCAATGTAATGGCACCAACCTCGTTACTGAGCTTGACAGCCACCCCTTCTCGCACCCCCGCACGCGCGGCGTCACTGGGGTTGATATGCACCGTCCCCGGCCCGGTTAAATGCGCGAGATGCGGATCGTTGGCATACGAATCGTTAAGCCGATACTTGGCGGCGGGCGTGAGCAACCGATACGTACCGGTGGGCGGTGACGGATCGGCGAATGGCTGCGGAGTGCGCGGTAAGCCCATCGCCGCGGCCTGCTCGGACACGATTTCTACCTTGCCGCTCGGGGTTTCAAATTTCTGCGCTTGGAACGCGATCTGTGCGGCATCCCCCAGCGCAAAAAATCCGCGCGCTTTGAGCGCGGCAAAGTCCATGCCGCGATTCATCTGCCGCATCATGGTCTCCAGCAGCGCCTCGTCGCGCTCGAAGAGCGCCGACTCCGTCATTGCCATCGCGCGCGCTAGGCGCCGAAAAATCTCCGCGTTCGGTAGCGCGTCACCCAGTGGTTCCATGACTTTCGCTTGCGCACCGATATGCAGATGAAAGTAACTAAAGGTGAGATCGTCGCATTCGAGAAAGCTCGCGGCAGGTAACACGATATCGGCATAACGCGCGCTATCCGTCATGAACGGATCAATCACTACCGTGAACAAGTCATCGCGACTCATCGCTTGCCGCAGCCGCGGTTGGTCCGGCGCGGACGCCAACGGATTGGTGTTCCACACAAAAAAAGTTTTGAACTCATCACTGGCGAGACGCGTGGCGAGTGCCATGTGGCTCACCTTTTTACCGCCTTCGCGCGCGAGCGCCGCACCACCCAGCCATCCCAGATCGATGCCGGCGAAGATTGGTGTGACATTGAGGTAATAAAACCCCGCACCCGGTTTACCGATATTGCCGGTCAGCGCCGGGAGCAAACCCACCGCACGCATGATGTTGCCGCCCTGGGACTGGCGTTGCAGCGCTTGTCCACACCACAGCAAGGCTGGACCTGCGCCATATAGTCGCGCCGCGCGTTCGATATCCGCCGCCGGCACGCCGGTCTGCGCTTCGCCCCATGCCGGCGTCGCGCGTGCAATGTCCGTGGCAACTTCTTCCGCCCCAAGTGTGTGGTTTGCGATGTATGCCGCATCAAACTTGCCGTCGCGCTGCAAACAGTGCAATAAACTGAACGCCAACGCGGCATCAGTGCCCGGTCGCAATTGCAAATGGAGATCGGCGGCTTGCGCCGTTTCGGTTTGGAATGGATCGACCACCACGATCTTGGCCGGCGATCCCGTGAGCCAAGTCTCGTGCGCATGCGGCGCCGAGTGTGACGGATTCGCGCCCCATACGACGATACAGGCGGCTTCATGCGCGGTGCGCGGATCGAATCCCTGAATGGACGTCCCGAACATTAAGCTCCAAGCGACATGCCCGGCGGCATTGCAAATGGTATCCGGATCGACTTCGCTCGCGCCCAAGGCATTAAAAAATCGATTCGGAAATAGATAACCAATCAAGCCCAACGTGCCGGAGTAATGCGTGTGCAGTACGGCGCTGCCGCCGTGATCCGCGATCGTGCGATGAGTGTTTTCAGCAATGGCGGCGAGCGCCGCATCCCAACTGATCTTCTTAAACTGGCCGCTGCCTTTGGGGCCGGTGCGTTGCAACGGCGACAAGAGTCGCGCCGCGCGGTCCTGCCATACGCCATTGTAGGCAACGGCACATTTACTACATAGCTTGCCGCGCGACACCGGATGGTCGGGATCTCCTAGCACGCGGTGCGGTGCGTGATCGCGAAGTTCAACGATAATGCCGCAGCCGTCATAACAATCGCGCGGGCAGTTGGTTTTAATCGTGGTTGGCATGGCGCAACTCCTGAGCCGGGGTTTCCGCCAGTATGGCCGCGTCTCGCGCGAGGTGTTAGAAGATTTCAGCAACCGCCTGGGTTGCGGCCAAGCGGCCCGGGTCTAGGGCAGCCAGAGTTCAAAACAACCGCCACCTCGCGGGGTGTTTCGTAACACCACCCGGCCGTGGCGGCCGCGGTGCTCATGTAGGCGCGCGATCCGGCGGGCGAAGTAAAGCCCCAGCCCGGTATTGCCGTGGCGATAAGTCGTGGCGCCGGGCTGGTCGTCGACCACGGCGAGCAGCTTGGGCGCGTAGCCCGGGCCGTCGTCTTCGACCGTCAGCACCGTATAACCATCCCGGACTTCGCATACCACCAAGACTTGGCTTTGCGCGTGCCGAAATGCGTTATTGACGATGGAGTTCATCACGCCCAGCACCAACTCGCGATCAAAGTACCCTTCGCTCGCGAGCCTCGATTCGATCGCGAGCGTGATCCCCTGACGCGCGAGCAGTTCGGCATTGAACGCATAAAGTTCATCGAGCAGATCACGGCAATCAACCACCGTGAGCCGAATGGGTTGATGCGTGCGCTCGAGCTTGAAGAGTCCTAAGAGATGAATGAGATCGTAGTTTATCCGTCGTGCCTCGTACTGAAGATCTCCCAGCGATCGTGTTGCACGCAAATCTGCCGGTAGTGCATCGTTCAGCGCGTCGGCGGCGGACAATAAGAGGCCAATTGAATTTTTGATGTCGTGCACGGAGCTCGCGAGCAAGTCGACGAAAACTTCATCGCGCGCGTCAATGTCATGCTCGACCACCGCGTTCATGCGACGGAAGCCTCCCCGCCGCTGGGCTTCGCGGGATTCAGCGCGGCTTGCGCTTGTTGACGCAAGCGCAGCACTTTCTCATGCGTCGGCGCAATACGCATGGCGCGCGCGAGGTAATCGTTGACCAGCATCTTACGTTGCGCGCTCGGGCCTTCCGCGCGCATCTGCATCATCGCCGCCTGCAATACGTTCAGCGTCACGGTGAGATTGCCCGGCAGTTCGTCGGCGGCTTGCGTCAAGAGTTTCAACGCCGCCGCGTAATCACCGGCTTTGGCGAGCGTCACGCCTTTGTTGTTCACCGCGACTACCGCTTGTTGCGCATTCTCGATAAGTTTGGCGCCCTCGTCGCTCATGCCGAGTGACTCGAACATCGCAAGCGTCGCACTGATGACTTCCGGCCGATCGTGATTTTCGCGCACCACCTTATCCGCCAAGGTTTGCGCGGCGTCGGCATGTCCGCATTTGAAACAAACCTTGATGAGATCAAGCGTCGCGGCCGGACTTGCGTTGGAGGATTCCGTGTAAAAACCCTCGAGTGCGCGCGCCACCGCCGCGGTTGCAGCTTCCGCTTGCCCGGATTCTTGTAGTAAACGACCTTCGACAATACCGAGCCGCCAATGCGGCGATGTCTCAAAGCGCCGTCCGGCACGCTTGGTGAATTCGCCGAGCGTCTTTAAGCCGGCGGCAACGCCTTTGGTTTGTGCCACGGCTTCCACCACTCCTGCTTGATCGTCCGGGCGCGAGAAACAGGAGTTTTCCCCTAACTGGATTGCCCGGCGAAATGCCTTCTCCGAGGTTGTGAAGTCCAAATTCTCTTGCGCCAGATCGCCCAAACGTTGCTGGCGGCGAATCGACTTGGGGGACACCTGCAGAGCGCGGGCGAGCGAGCGTTGTGCCGCTTTACCGTCGCCTTGTTCACGTTCGATGCGCGCTAACCATTCATAACCTTCGAGCGCCGTAGGATGGCTCTCGACCAACCGAGTCAGCGTGGTTTTCGCTTGGCGGATATCGCCGCTTTGATAGCGGGCGCGCGCCAGGGTCAACAAGGCCCATGGCAATTCGCGTTCGTTGAGCACGTCCGCACAGATTTCAATGACTTGCTCGACTTGGCCGGCGCGCAATAATGCTTCGGATTTCAGCCGCAGCAAATCGGATTTCATGCCTGGGAATCGCGCAAGTTGGCGTTCGCAAAGACCAAGTGCCACTTCAAATTCGTCGTCTTGTAGCGCGGCTTCAATGTCTTTGACTATCGCTTTTCTCGCGATGACTTTTTCAAGCCGCATCTGCAGAACCGCGCGATTGATGGGCTTGACCAGATAACCGTCTGGATTGTTTTCGAGCACGCCCATGACCATTGCCATGGTGTTCTCGGCGGTAATCATGATCCAGACACTATGCGAGGGCAGAATTTTTTCCGCCTTACACTCCTCAAAGAGCTGCTGGCCGTCTTTGCCGTCGCCTAAATTGTAGTCACACAGCACGATATCCGGCTGGTGCTTGGCAATCAGCAAGCGCGCTTCCTCGCCGGCCTTTGCTTCGACGATCGTGCCAACCTTGAAGGTCTCCAAGATACCCGTCAGGCTCATGCGCATTTCGCGCAGGTCGTCGATGACGATGATGGTCTGATCTTTAAAATTCAATGCCATGAGGAAGCCTAATGCAGCGGTGGTGTCGTTTTATCGGCCACCTTGGAGCGCGGCTTGAGCGAGGGGTCAGGACACGAATAGCAATTGCAGATCGTTCAGAAACCGGTACCCGAGCGGCGTTGGCTGTAGGAGCTCAGGGCTCGCGTAAAGCCAGCCCCGCGTCATTGCGACGTCGATACCATGGGTCAGCATGGAGAGCGGCAAACCCGTGCGGTACGTGAACAAACTAGGTGGAAAACCGTCGTGTAGACGCAGCGCATTTAACATAAATTCCGTGACCAACCCCGCGCCTTGCGAAAAGGTGGCCTCGCGGCAGGCGGGGGTGCCTGCCTGCTTTTGGTAAGCCGCCGGGTGGCGACGCTTGGTCGTGCGGATAACGCCCTCGGCGGTGGTCAGTTTGCCGTGCGCGCCAGCCCCGAGTCCCAAATAATCCCCGAATTCCCAGTAGTTACGATTGTGTTTGCTTTGACGCCCCCTTGCCGCGTAGGCGGAAACTTCGTAACGCGCGTAGCCCGCGCGCGCCAATAGCGTTACACCGGCTTCCGCTTCATCCGCAATTTGGCGCTCGCGCGGCAGGCGCGGCGGTGCGCGACCGAACGCAGTGCCGTCCTCCAGCGTCAGCTGGTACCACGAGAGATGCGTCGGCGCGAGTGCGATGGCTTCCTCCAGATCATGCAACGCCTGCTGCGAGCGCTCGCCGGGTAATCCGTACATAAGATCGAGATTGAAGTTGTCAAAACCGGCGCGCCGCGCCACGGCGACCGCGTGATGCGCACGCTCGGCATCGTGTACTCGCCCCAAGCGCTTCAACGCGCTATTGCGAAAACTCTGCACGCCGATCGATAACCGATTCACGCCCGCGGCGCGGTATTGCGCGAAGTGCGCCTCATCCACTGTGCCGGGGTTGGCTTCCAGCGTGATCTCAATATCAGAGGCAAATGGCAATACCGCGCGGACGGCGGCGAGTAGCCGCGCGATCGCCGCGCCTTCAAATAAGCTTGGCGTACCACCGCCAATGAATATCGCTTCCAGCGCGCGCGAGGACGCCCAGGGCAGATCGAACTCCAAGTCGCGGATTAACGCATCGACATAATCGCCGCTCGGGATCTCCGCCGGCGCTTGATACGAATTGAAGTCGCAGTACGGGCATTTCTGCACACACCAGGGCAAATGCACGTAGAGCGTTAACGGAATGTCTCGCGGAGTCATCCGAGCGCGGCGACGAGCTTGCGTAGGGCCTGCCCACGATGACTCAGTACTTCCTTAGTCGCGGCCGGAAGCTCAGCCGCGGTTTGGTTTAGCGCCGGGATCTCAAAGATCGGATCGTAGCCAAAGCCTTGGCTTCCGCGCGGCGTCAAAGTGATACACCCTTCCCAGACGCCTTCCGCCAAAATCGGTCGTGGATCGGCAGCGTGGCGCAAGTAGGCCATGACACACACGAAACGGCAGCTAAGCACCGGCGCCGAGATCGCGCTTAGCGCCGTGAGCAACTTGGCGATGTTATCGGCATCGGTCGCGCCCGTGCCCGCGTAACGTGCGGAATAAATACCGGGCGCGCCGTTGAGCGCATCGACGCACAGCCCGGAGTCATCGGCGATGGCAGGTAGCCCGGTAACTTCCGCCGCATGCCGAGCCTTTAAAAGCGCGTTTTCGATGAAGGTTATGCCGGTCTCGGCGACATCCGTCACACCGAGTTCGACTTGCGGAATGACCATATAAGCGCTTTCGCGCAATAACCCTTGCAGTTCGCGTACCTTGCCGGCATTGCCGGTGGCGAGCACGATGTGCACGGGTAATCGTTAGCGCCCGAGCGCTTGATCCTGTGCTCTGAATAACTGCTCGATGCCGCGCGAAGCGAGATCGAGCAAGGCATTTAATTCATCGCGTCGAAACGCATGGCCTTCGGCGGTGCCTTGGACTTCGACAAAATGGCCCGCGTTGTTCATGACTACATTCATATCGGTCTCGGCGTTGGAATCTTCCGCATAATCGAGATCGAGCACCGGTAAACCGTTAAAAATGCCAACCGACACCGAGGCCACCGCGCCGTGGATGGGGTTTTTGGTAATCGTGCGGTTCTTGAGTAACACCGACACGGCATCCACCAACGCGACATAACTGCCGGTGATCGACGCAGTGCGCGTGCCGCCGTCGGCTTGCAGTACATCGCAATCCACCATGATGCTGCGTTCACCGAGCGCCGCGCGATCGACCACCGCGCGGAGGCTCCGCCCGATCAGACGTTGAATTTCGAGCGTGCGCCCGCTTTGCTTGCCGCTCGCCGCCTCACGGCGCGTGCGGCTATGCGTGGCGCGCGGCAACATGCCGTATTCGGCGGTGACCCAACCCTCGCCCTTGCCTTTAAGCCAGGCCGGCGGTTTGTCTTCGATACTGGCCGTGCACAACACGCGCGTGTTGCCGAACTCGACGAGTACCGAGCCCTCCGCATGCACGGTGTAGTGGCGGGTAATGCGCACGGGGCGTAGCTCATCCGGCGTGCGGCCGCTGGGGCGAAGGCTCATAGGGGATATCCGAAAACTTGGGAGGCGCCGATTATAACGACCTAAGCTGATAAGATTCGATTTCATTACCAAACTCAAAGGCCTGGCCCATGGCTCGCAGCATGACGGCATTCGCGCGACTCGAAAGTACGAATACATGGGGGCGCGTGGTGTGGGAGTTGCGCTCGGTCAATCATCGTTATGTCGAAATTGGTCTGCGCCTACCCGAGGAGTTACGGGCCTTGGAGGGCGAAGTCCGTAACCGCATCACCGCTCGCGTTAATCGCGGCAAAGTCGATTGCGCACTCAAGTTCGAGACCTCGGCGCGCGAAGACTTTCAGATCAAAGTGAACGACTCCGTAGCACGCGAAGTGTTGCGCGCGGCCGACAAAATCGCGGGATGGCTGCCCGGCGCGGCGCCGCTCAACCCGCTCGATGTCCTGCGCTGGCCGGGGGTTCTCGAGAATCGCGAAGTTGATTTTGATTCACTCTCGGCCGCCGTACTGGCCGAGCTCGACCGCGCACTCGCGCAATTGGTCGAAACCCGCGAGCGCGAAGGCCACAAGCTGCAAGACTTAGTTCTCCAGCGTTGCACCGCCATGGCCGATATCACCAAGGGCCTGCGTCTGCGAGTGCCTGAAATCATCGCCGCCATTCGTCAGCGACATGCGCAACGACTGACCGAACTCGCCGGCACACTCGATCCGGTGCGCGTGGAACAGGAATGCGCGCTGTTGATTCAACGGTTGGATGTGGCGGAAGAGCTGGATCGACTGGAAGCGCATCTCGCCGAAGTCACGCGCGTGATGCGACAGAAAGAGCCGATCGGCCGGCGGCTCGACTTTTTAATGCAGGAGTTAAATCGAGAAGCGAATACGCTCGGTTCCAAGTCCGCGCATGTCGATACTTCCGGTGCGTCGGTTGAATTAAAAGTCCTGATCGAACAGATCCGCGAGCAAATTCAAAACATCGAATAAGCCCCCTCCATGTCACGACGCACCGCCCTACTTTTCGTGGTCTCAGCGCCTTCGGGCGCCGGCAAAACCAGCCTAATGCACGAATTGCTAAAGAGCGTGCCAAACCTCACGGTCTCCGTATCGCATACCACTCGCGCGATCCGGCCCGGCGAGCGTGACGGCGTCGATTATTTCTTTGTCGACGTCCCCGCCTTTCATGCGATGGTCACGGCGGATGCGTTTGTGGAACATGCCAAGGTGTTCGATAACTACTACGGCACCTCCCGCGCCGCGGTCGAACAAGCGCTTGCCGCCGGCATGGATGTCATTTTGGAAATCGACTGGCAAGGCGCGCGGCGCATTCGCGAGTTGTACCCGTCTGCCATTTCGATCTTCATTCTGCCGCCCTCGTTGGGGGAGTTGCGCCGGCGCTTGGAGCAGCGCGGTGAGGACCGGGAAGACGTCATCGACCGCCGCATGCAACAAGCGGAAGCCGAGATCTCGCATTGCCCGGAATACGAGTTTGTGGTGACTAACGAGATCTTTGCCGATGCCGCGGCCGATTTACGCGCCATCATTCGCGCGGCACATTTACGCCAAACACCGGTTCGATAAGCCCATTTGATCGGCAAGAGCGCCGCGAGCCGGCCGCTTTGCGCGTAGCACCGGCCCTGCCGGCTCTGTTATCCTTAGCCCCCATTGCCCGTTTAAGTGTCAGGATTTTCCCGCATGGCCCGTATCACCGTAGAAGACTGTCTCCCGTTCGTCGATAACCGCTTTGATCTTGTGGTCGCAGCCAGCCGCCGCGCCCGCCAGATCGCCCGTGGCACGACCCCATTGGTGCCCGAGGACGGCGATAAACCCACTGTCATCGCGTTGCGCGAAATCGCGGCCGGGGTCATCAACAAGGCAATCTTGGATGAGCTTGAAGCCAAGCAACGTGCCGCGGAAGAATTCGAACTAGCGGCGGAATTCCTGGCCGAACCGACCCCGCCGCCCGAGTACCCCTAAACTTGTTCACGGGACCTGCCTGCCGCGGCGGGCATGCCCGCCACGCTCTGCAACCTCGGCGAGTCACGCGTGCTGGCCACGGCTGAAGCCTCCAATATCGACGAACTGTGCCGGCAAGCGCGCACGTATCTCGATTCCTCGCAACTCGCTGAACTCCGCCGCGCCTACGAATTTGGCGCGGCCGCCCACGCCGGGCAAATTCGCAAATCGGGCGAACCCTACATTCATCACCCGCTAGAGGTGACGTCGATCCTGGCTGACATGCACATGGATCACGAGACGCTGATCGCGGCGCTCTTGCACGATGTCATCGAAGACACGCAGATCGGCAAAGAAAAAATCTCGCAGGAATTTGGCGGCGAAGTCGCGGCAATTGTCGATGGTCTCTCCAAACTGACGCAGATCGAGTTCGAATCCCACGCGGAAGCCCAAGCGCGTAATTTTCAGCGCATGCTGATGGCAATGGCGGCGGATATCCGCGTCATCCTGGTCAAGCTTGCCGATCGGCTGCACAACATGCGCACCTTGGAAGCCCTGGCGCCGGCGAAGCGCCGACGGATCGCGCGCGAGACGCTCGAAATCTATGCGCCGATCGCGCAGCGGCTCGGCATCAACACTATCCGGCTCGAGCTTGAAGAGCTCGGTTTCGCCGCGCTGTTTCCGCTACGCCAACGCGTCATCAAGCGCGAGATGCAGCGCATCCGCGGCAATCGCAAAGAAATCGTCGATAAGATCAAAGACCGCATCAAACGCCATCTCCGCCAAGAGCGGCTACTCGCGCAGGTTATCGGGCGCGAGAAACATCTCTACAGCATCTACAAAAAAATGCGCGAAAAACATTTGCGCTTTGCGGATGTGCACGATGTGTACGCGTTTCGGGTGATTGTGGACAGCGTCGACAATTGTTATCGCACGCTCGGGATCTTGCATAACTTGTACAAACCGGTGCCGGGCAAATTCAAAGATTACATCGCGATCCCCAAGGCCAACGGTTATCAATCGCTGCACACCGTACTGTTCGGTCCCTACGGCGTGCCGCTAGAAGTGCAAATTAGAACGAGCGAAATGGACCAAGTGGCGGAAGCCGGGATCGCGGCACATTGGCTCTATAAAACCGGTGAAGGCGCGGCGAAAAGTGCGCAGAAACGCGCCCGTGAATGGCTGCGCGGTATTTTGGAGATGCAGCAACAGGCGGGTAATTCGCAAGAGTTTCTCGAGAACGTCAAAATCGATCTCTTCCCGGATGAGGTCTACGTATTCACGCCGAAGGGCGAAATCATGACCCTACCGCGCGGCGCGACGGCGGTTGATTTCGCGTACGCCATTCATACGGACCTCGGGAATAACTGCGTGGCCTGCCGTATTAACCGGCGACTCGCGCCGTTGCGTACGTCGCTTGAGACCGGCTCGACGGTCGAAATCGTCACTGCGCCGGGCGCGCGCCCGAATCCCTCGTGGCTCAACTTTGTGGTAACCGGCAAGGCCCGTGCCACCATCCGGCATTACTTGAAGAATCTACAGGCCGATGAGGCGCTCACGCTTGGCAAACGGATGCTGGAGCGCGAATTAGCAACGATCGAACTGTCGCTTGACCGAATCGATCCCAAACGGTTGGAAACGGTACTCAATAATTTCAAGTTGGACGGACTCGAAAGACTCTATACCGAGATTGGGCTGGGGACTCGACTTGCCCCACTCGTGGCCCGCGCGCTCGCGCAAGATCAACCGGCCGATATGGAGTTCAATAACAAGCGCCGTCGCCGTCAGGAGACGGGTGACACGGCGGCACCGCTGTTGATTCATGGTACGGAAGGCATGGTGGTCAGCTTTCCAAAATGCTGTTATCCGATCCCGGGGGATTCCATCATCGGCTTTCTCACCGCCGGCCGCGGCCTCGTGGTGCACCAACCGGGTTGCCCGAATGTCGCGGAGTACCGCAGTGCGCCGGATAAATGGGTGGACGTGCAATGGGCGCCGCATATCGAGCGCGAATTCAATGTCGAACTCTCGCTGGATGTCATCAACAAACGCGGGGTTTTGGCGACCATTGCAGCCGCAATTGCCAACGCCGCCGCTAACATCGAAGAAGTGGAAATCAGCGATCGCAATGCGCGCAATTCCAATATCCGCATGGTGGTCACCGTGCGCGATCGCAAACATTTAGCCGATGTCATGCGCGCCATGCGGCCGGTGCAAACCGTGGTGCGCATCCAGCGCAAAAAAACCTAGAGAGATGAATCATGCCGAAAACAGCCATTGAGACGCCGAATGCGCCCCAGGCCATTGGCGCCTATTCACAAGCGACTACCGCCGGCGCGTGGGTGTTTTTGTCTGGTCAGATCCCGCTGTCACCGACGACGATGCAAATCGTCAGTCAAGACATTCGCGAACAGGTCGTGCAAGTGTTTGAGAATCTGCAGGCCGTAGCGGCCGCCGCCGGTGTGACGTTAAACGATGCCACCAAACTCACGGTGTATCTCACGGACTTGCAGCACTTTCCAGTCGTGAATGAAGTCATGGCGCAATACTTCCAAGCGCCCTACCCGGCCCGCGCCACCGTGCAGGTGGCGGCGCTCCCGCGCGGCGCGCTGGTTGAAGTCGACGCCATTTTGGCGCGTTGAGCTGCTTGGGCGTGGCGGCGCGGTTGACGCTCGACGCGCCGATTACGGGGCTCACCGGTGTCGGCCCGCGGATCGCCGAGCGTCTCACCAAACTTGCGATTACCACCGTCCGTGACATGGTGTTCCACCTACCGCTGCGCTATCAGGATCGCACGCGCCTGACGCCGCTGGCGCTCGCGCGTCCGCGGATGGAGATCGTCGTCGAAGGCACCGTACTTAACAGCCAGCTGCAATTCGGGCGGCGCCGATCTTTGCTCGTGCGGCTAGCGGACGACAGCGGCGAAATCAATCTGCGTTTTTTTTATTTCAATCGTGAGCAACAACTGCGACTGTCTTCCGGACGGCGCGTGCGTTGTTTTGGCGAAGTGCGTAACGGGCCGCAGACGCTCGAAATGGTGCACCCGGAGTGCCGCTTTCTGGAGGGACTGGATACCACCCCAATAGAACAAGCGCTCACGCCCATCTATCCAACCACGGAAGGTTTGCACCAACTCTCGTTGCGCAAACTGACATCGCAGGCATTGCAAGTGTTGGCCGACGCGCAGGATGACGATGCCTTGCTTGAAACCCACCTCGCGCAAGCAGCGCAGTTGCCGAAGTTGCCAAAGTTATATGACGCGTTGTGCTTTGTGCATCGGCCGCCACCGGTGACGGTGGTCGAAACCTTATGGGAAGGCACACATCCGGCGCAGATCAGATTGGCGATTGAAGAGTTACTCGCGCACCAACTCAGCTTGCGCCGCTTACGGCAGACTACGCGCCGTCACCGTGCGCCTAAATTTTCGCCCGCCGCGCCGTTGCGCCAAGCCTTAACCACGCGCTTCGGTTTTACGTTAACCCGCGCGCAACAACGGGTGGTCGCGGAAATCGACCGCGATCTCTCGCAGGCGACACCGATGCTGCGTCTCCTGCAAGGCGACGTCGGGGCGGGCAAGACAGCGGTCGCCGCGCTCGCCGCGACTCGCGCGTTAAGCAGCGGCTTTCAGGTGGCGTTGATGGCCCCAACCGAGTTACTGGCCGAACAACATCTCAATACGTTGTCGTGCTGGTTCAATGACACCGGCATTGAAGTCCTCGGGATCACCGGCAAAGTCACCGCCGCCGTCCGGCGGCGTCATCAAACGGCGTTACTTGAAAACACGCCACGCATGGTGGTGGGCACCCATGCGCTTTTTCAAAGCGACATTAAGTTCGCGCGGCTAGGCTTGGTGATTGTGGACGAACAACATCGGTTTGGCGTCGATCAACGCTTGGCATTACTTGAGAAAGGTGCGAACGGCGCGTTGCGCCCACATCAACTCATCATGACGGCGACGCCAATCCCGCGCACGCTCGCGATGACGGCGTATGCCGATCTAGATGTCTCCGTGCTTGATGAATTGCCGCCCAATCGAGTGCCAGTCAAAACCACCGTGCTGGGGGATAATCGGCGTGACGAGATCATCGAGCGGATCAGCCGCGCCTGCGGCGAAGGCAAACAAGCCTATTGGGTGTGCCCGTTGATTGAAGAATCGGAACATCTAGACTCCCAAGCCGCGACCGATACCGCCGAGCAATTGACGGCGGCGTTCCCACATCTGCGGATTGGTCTCGTCCATGGGCGCCTGAAAGACACCGAGAAGAATGTGATCATGCGCGCGTTTCGCGCACATAATCTCGATCTGTTGGTCGCGACCACCGTCATCGAAGTGGGCGTTGATGTACCGAATGCGAGCTTGATGATTATCGAAAACGCCGAACGCTTAGGCCTTGCCCAACTGCACCAACTCCGCGGGCGCGTCGGTCGCGGTACCGAGCACTCCGTTTGTGTGTTGCTGTACAAGGCGCCGCTCGGCGAGATCGCCCGCGCGCGACTGCAGACCATGCGCGACACGACGGATGGCTTTGAAATTGCCGAGCGCGATCTCGAACTCCGCGGCCCGGGCGAAGTCTTGGGCACACGCCAAACCGGCGCCGCGGCATTCAAAATCGCGGATATCAGCCGCGATCGACCGTTGTTGCCGGCGGTGCGTTTACTCGCGGATCGCTTGTTAAAAGAAGCCCCTGATCTCACGGATCGTTTAATCCGTCGCTGGACGGCGAATCGTTTGGACTACGCCAAGGTATGACGCCGACTCGCACCCAAGCACGACGTACACGCGTGCGCCCAGTACGCAGCAAAACGCCGCGCGAACGCTGGACTGACTACTACAAGCTCATGCGCTTGCATAAGCCCATCGGCATTCTCTTGTTGTTGTGGCCGATGTTATGGGCGCTGTGGATTGCCTCCGGCGGCATTCCCGATCCGTTTGTCTTAAGCGTATTTTTGGTGGGCACGGTGTTGATGCGCTCGGCAGGCTGCGTGATCAATGATTTCGCCGATCGTGCCTTCGATGGCCAGGTGGTGCGCACGCGCCAGCGGCCGCTTGCGACCGGCGCCGTCACCGAAACCGAAGCCCTGCGGCTGTTTGTCGCGTTGGTTGCGCTGTCTGGTCTGTTGGTGCTGACGATGAATCGCCTGACGATTGCGCTCTCCTTCGCGGCCGTCGGACTCGCGGTGATCTATCCCTTCATGAAACGCCACACTTATCTCCCGCAGGTATATTTAGGCGCGGCATTCGGCTGGGCGGTGCCGATGGCGTTTACGGCCGCGACGTTCGAACTGCCGCCGCTTGCTTGGCTGATGTTTTGCGCCGTGATCCTGTGGGCGTTGGTATACGACACGGAATACGCGATGGTCGATCGCGAGGACGATCTACGCGTGGGTATCAAATCAACCGCGATCTTGTTTGGCGAGGCCGATCGACTGGTGATCGCGTTCTTTCAAGCCTGCCTGTTGTTGAATTTGATGCTCATTGGCTTGCAGGCAAAGCTTCGTTGGCCCTACTACGTGAGCCTTGGAATAGGCGCCGGGTGTTTTATGTACCAGCAATACTTGATACGCAAACGCGATCCGGCGCAGTGCTTTGCCGCGTTCATGAACAACAATTGGTTTGGCATGCTGGTGTTTGTAGGGGTCGTCGTGAGTTATTGGCATTAACGACTGGCACTTGCGGTGGCGACGTTTAGGCCCGCCTGAATTTCTTCCAGCAACGCAAAACCCCGCGCCTGCGCGGCGGCGACCGCTTCTTCATCGAGATGCACGGTGACGTAACTCAAGTTATCTGTCGCTTGCGGATGATCGAACTGCTGCGCGGTATAGAACCAGGCATAGGCGGTTTCTAAATCTTGCGCGACACCGAGTCCCTCCGCATACAAGCAGCCCAAATTGATCTGCGCATCGGTGTGACCAAGTCGCGCGGCTTTCTCATACCATTGGGCGGCACGCGCCAAATCTTTCGGCCAGTTTTCACCTCGTTCAAAGAGTAACCCCAAGCTGAAGGCTGCGGGCGCAAATCCCAATTCGGCGGCTTTGGTGTAGTACTGCTCGGCCGCACGCGGATCGCGCGGCAGGCCATTTCCCAAGCGATACAGATTGGCGAGATTAAAGTTCGCGCGCGCATCGCCCTGACTCGCCGCGCGGTCGTACCATTTCGCGGCTTCTTGATAAGAGCGCGCGACACCGCGCCCGGTTTCAAACATTCGCGCGTAACCGAAAGTTGCCGCCAGATGGCCGCGGCTAGCGGCGCGCTGTAACCAAAATGCCGCCGCTTTGGCGTCGCGCGGCACACCGCTGCCGCGCAAATGCATCAACGCCAAGCTGTATTGCGCCTCGATATCGCCGTCTTCGGCGAATTGCCGGTAACGGGCGACGGCTTCTTGATTGCCGTTTTCCGCCGCGCGCGCGAACCACTCGCGGGCCAAGCGATCGTCGCGCTTAGTGCCGCGGCCTTTGAGATACATGAGTCCTACGCGATATTGCGCGGCGGCGTATTCTTGTGTCGCGCTTTTGGTGTACCAGGCGAGTGCCGCGCTTTGATCGGCGGTCAGTCCCTCGCCGTTCTCGTGCATTAGACCTAACGCAAATTGTGCGCGGGCGTCACCCTCCTCCGCGGCGCGACCGAAGTCGCGTAACGCCGAGATATAGTCCGCTTGTTTATACGCGGCGAAGGCTTGCGTTAGATCGACTTGCGCGTGCGCCTGACAGGAAATACCGCAGATGAAAATCGCCGCGGCTAAGCGGCCTAAGGGATGTGCGAAACTGCGGGTTGGATTCATGTTTGGTACTAGCGGCAAGTCCCGCTAAATCTTCGCCCCAAGCCGCCGCTACCTCCCTGACGGACAAACGCCGCCTTAGGAGGCCCCTGTGAACGATCTGGTACGCGATTGGATGACCGCTAATGTGATTTCAGTGCCCCCCACGGCCAGCATCGAGGAAGCCGATGACATCATGCAGGGCAAGGGAATCAGACGCTTAGCGGTAGTCGACAATTCAGAACTCGCCGGCATTTTGAGCCAAGGCGACGTCCGTGCCGCCAAAGCAACCGCTGGCAACGATCGAGGCGAAGTAAGCCGCTTGCCGACCGTCGGCACCATCATGACCCCGGATCCCATCACCATCCCGGACTCCGCGACAGTCGCACTCGCCGCACAAATCATGCTGCAACTGAAGGTGAGCGGTCTGCCGGTGGTTGACGATGGCGGTGAGCTTTGCGGGATTCTGTCCGAGTCCGACCTTTTCCGGTACATCGTGGCGCGGACGAAGGCGGCGTAAGCAGAAGTTTCAGTTTGGGACATCCATCATTATCGAAAGCAGATTAGTTTTTATTCGGTGAGTGTCACAAGCTTTGCGATTACCGACGTTCGACGACTTCAACTAACGCTTCTCCGGTGCTAAGAAGCGCAGCCACAGTCGTCCACTGCCTGCTTAGGATTTCTTGCAATCTGGAGTTGGATGTATTCCCGCACCTGATCCAAATTACCTGAGGCGGCGCGCGGTTACGTAGGACGAGTTCGGCGAAATCCTCGTCTTTTGTCATCACCACGGCTCCATGCTGGCGAGCAGCAGCAAAGATTTCCGCATCCCCCGCATCCCGTAGCCCAACTTCCCGCAAGGCGGATGCCTCAACGCCAAACGAATCTCGTAACCATCGCGCGATCGCTGGAGAAAGCTGTGCGTCGACCCAGAGTTTCACGCGGCGAGAATTGGATGATCGAGGCGGCTGCTGGCGTACTTAAGGCAAGCAGCGATATCCGGCGCTTCCAAATCGGGCAGCTCCTCTAAAACTTGCTGCTGAGTAAGACCCGCCGCGAGTAGATCGAGAACGTCAGTGACACGTATGCGCATACCACGAACGCAAGGGCGTCCACCGCACTGGGCCGGATTCGCCGTAATTCTGTTTGCGATGTCAGTCATCTAACTTCCTAAAATGCGTCCCCCTTGGAGATTTTACCCATCAGCTAGGAGCCTTGCTATCCGGCCAACAGCTTCAAACCGTTTTGCCCGAGGAACTCGAAATCAGCATAAATGGGGGTCCCCGATTACTGTGGTTGGGGCGTGCGCGTTTAGCCGGATAGTATGTAAGTCACTGTGACAAACGATACTTCATTAGAGTTATATGCTTTGGGCAATTTGTTTGCTGCACCAGTCGGGCTTACCGGGTGTAGAGATTCCCTCGTCGAGGCCGTTTTCGTCCGTCACGCAGGAATTTACTGTTGTCGCACTGGTTCCGTCGCGTCTGCGTGCGTCTGATTCTAATTCAGGCCAGAGGTCGATGAACATACGAGCTTTGCTAACTGTTCTACTTGCGGTCATCGGAACTTCGTGCGAGGCGAGCGGGCCTATGGCGAGTCGAGGTCACCCTTACGGCTTATGGTCTACTGAGCGAGGCCAGACGATCGAGGTACGAAGAAATGGTACTTTTCGATTTTGCGACGAAAGAAAGTGCGAGTTGGGCAAATATGAACCGAGCGGGAGAGCAGCTGTTTTGCTAGTGGGTTTCTCCACGATGATCGTTACCGAACGGTTAAGAAAGCGATCCGGTTTGGAAGCCGGAGGAACTCTGGCCTGAGGCGGGAGTAGATGCAAAAGAAGCTGGCAGTTATCAGTTGGGAGACGGTGGCATGTCCGATGAATTTCGCCATGACCTTTGTCAGGATCGACCCTGCAAGATCGTCGGACGAGCAGAGGGTGATGTTTATCGATTTGTGAAACTCAGCGATCTCTAGTGGAAAAAAGTGTAATCCGGCACCCCCGTTGACAGGTTCCGATGAAAGCCTAGCGTCGCGGGTGAGAGGTGAGGCAAAAGCTAACCGCGGACACCCACAGGATCATGACGGTAAAGGTTAACTGACACCTGTTCGGTCGATCTCCCAACCCTTGCAAGACTTCGCTGAGCGAACATAGTCCCCGATTGAAGGCTTTCGATTCGAATGCTTCAATCGGCGCAATGGATACTCCTGTCATTGATCGTGCCGCGTGGCGCCGACTCGGCTGGCTCGGCATCGCAAGTCTGTGTGTGCTGTGCTTGCTTCCGCCGCCCCAACTGATGGAGTCCGGCATTCCGCATGCTGACAAGTTTTTTCATGGGGCGGCCTATGGCCTGCTGATGTGGTGGAACAGCGTTGCGAATGAGCGGCACTACCGTTGGCGATGGGCGCTTGGATTGTTGCTACTCGGAATCACCCTTGAGGGTTTGCAAGGCTTGACGCCTGAGCGTTCGATGTCGGCTTGGGATGTCTTGGCCAATAGCGTAGGAATCGTTATCGGTTTTTATGCGTTGCGCGCAACGCCGTCTCGTTTTCCGTTTTTTGATCGCGCCAAGACGGAAATGCCAGCAGATTCTTAGGACACCCATGTTTTGGGGTTTTTTTTCGGCTGTATGTCCTGCTGAACTGAAAGCGTGGTGTTGGGGTGCGCTGCGCTTACCCCAATCTACCGAAGACTAAAGCGCCATGATCACGCAAAAAAACACAGGACACCCATCCTTTTAGGCTTCAAAATAGGACATCCATCATTTTTTAAGAGGAATCGACGATGAATTCCGCGACACGTCGCGCGCGCCCGCTTGAAGGTTTACGCGTTATTGAGGCCGGGCAGCTGATGGCAGGCCCGTTTGCCGCCACCATCCTGGGTTATTACGGGGCCGAGGTCATCAAAGTGGAGCCGCCGGAGGGCGGTGATCCGATCCGGCGCTGGCGGGTAGTCAAGGACGATGTTGCGCTGTGGTGGTATAGCCTCGCGCGCAATAAGAAATGCGTGACGCTCGATCTGCGCCAGGACCAAGGTCGCGCGATGATGCGCGATCTCATCAACAAGTCCGATGTGTTCATCGAAAACTTTCGCCCGGGCACGATGGAGAAGTGGGAGCTAGGGCCTGAGGACTTCAAGCAATCGAACCCCGGTCTCATTTACACCCGCGTTTCGGGTTATGGCCAGACCGGTCCGTACTCCCCGCGCCCGGGTTTTGCCTCCGTGTGTGAGGGCTTTGGCGGGTTCCGTTACGTCAACGGTTTTCCCGGGCAACCATCGGTGCGTCCAAACTTAAGTATCGGCGACACACTCGCCGGCATTCATGCCGCGATGGGCGTGTTGCTCGCCTACATCAGCCGTGATCGCGTGACCCAGGGCAAGGGCCAAGTCGTCGATGTGGCGATTTTCGAAGCGGTGTACAACTTGATGGAAGCCGTAGTGCCGGAGTACGACGGCGCCGGCGTCGTGCGCGAAATGTCGGGCTCTACCCTTACGGGCATCGTGCCGTCGAACATTTATCCGACGAAAGACGGCAAGACCATCATCATCGGCGCCAACACCAATCCGATGTTCCAACGCATGTGTGACTTGATGGGTAAGCCCGGCTTGGCGAGCGATCCGAAATTCAAAGAAAACATGAATCGCGTCGAGCACCAGGCGGAGCTCGATGGGCTCATCGGTCAATGGACGGGGTCGATGACGCAGGCCGAGGTGCTTACCAAGCTTGAAGAAGCCGGCGTTGCGGCCGGGCCCATCTACAGCGTCGTCGACATGGTCAACGATCCGCAGTACCAGGCACGCGGGTTATTTGAAGAAATAAAAATGGTGAACGGCGAGTCGCTCAAAATTCCGGCCATCGTGCCGCGCTTGAACGATACGCCAGGCGGTACGGATTGGCCCGGTCCGGCGCTTGGCTCGTATAACAATGAGGTGTATTCGTCGGTGTTGAATTTATCGCCGGAGCAGATTTCGGCGTTGAAGGCGGCGAAGGTGATTTAAGAAGACCCTCACCCTGCCCTCTCGCGAGCGGGAGGGGGTAATCCGAAATAGCCCGCTCGCTGGCAGAGGAGGTAGCTCAC
Organism: uncultured Klebsiella sp.; assembly: GCA_964555355.1. Classification (GTDB taxonomy): domain Bacteria; phylum Pseudomonadota; class Gammaproteobacteria; genus CAIKBL01. The sequence goes on along the minus strand of CAZKRY010000005.1, from coordinate 298,914 downwards.
ACGAAACCGTCTGTCCGCGGGAAAATATGCGCACGAAATCGGCTGTCCGCGACAAACAGCTGCCGTTAAGCGGGACGCTTTCGCCTCTCCCACCGGGAGAGGCCGGCGCGTAGCGCCGGGTGAGGGGCAGCGCGTCTATTCGCGCGGCTTAAAGACCCTCACCCTGCCCTCTCCCGCGAGCGGGAGAGGGTTATCAAATTGCGCTCTCTATCGCGCGGGAGAGGGTTATCGGCTGTTGCGCCTCCGCAACCTAGAAGGAGTGCCGTGAAATAATCCCTAATCTTCGGCCTTCGCCCCTTCTTCATCCGGGATCATGCCTTCCAGATCGTTTAACTGCCGCGTCACGGTCAATCCAATCTGCGCGAGTTCATTGTGCACTTGCTCGGCCAACCGTAGCTTGTCTTCCAGTTGCCGGCGCGCTTGATAGATGGCGGCTTTCTGGCGGGTGACTTTGTTGGCCATCGCGATTAAGTGCTCATAGCGCTCGCGAAGTTTTTTCTCGCGCGCCAGCAACGCGGTCTGGTAACGCTCGCGGATCGTTTCAACTTTGGTGCGGAGTTGTTGCTCGGCGAGCGCTTGTAAGCGCTTCGCATGAGTTTGTAACTGCGCCTGCGCGCGGCGCCGTTCTTCCGCGCGGACTTCCAACACGTAACGCCGGAAGCGCCCTTCGAGTGCACGCATGAAGCGGCCGATCTCGTCGTTGATTTCTTCGCGCGACGGTAAGCTAGCGGTGGGTGCAGTGTCGTTATTGTTCAGTGTTTGCACGTCGAAATCGTTGATACTCGTCGCCGGCACTTCGAGTTTCACGCCCAGCGTGTTTTCTCCGAAGCGCACTTCATCCAGGTTCCCGGTTGGCTTTGGTACCTCCCCATTGCCCGCAGCGAGGTGCGCGCGATCAGCGTGCAATTGCTCGACCAATTGCGCGAGCTGGTCGCCCGAGTACGTTTGCGTGTAGAGCTCACGCGGGATCTCGGGTTCGGCCGGCGGTGGTGCGCTAGGGGCCGTGGGCGCCGCCACGTCGGCCATGGCCGCGAGCGTCGTTGCATTGATGCGAAACACGCGCGAGGGAATGACCGCGCGTACCGTGTGGGTCTTGGTACCGGCGTCATCGAGCGGCATCAAAGCGGCATCCTGATACGCATACAGCGTTTGGGGCGCGCTGGAATCACTCGCGATGCTGACCGCGCCTTCCAGCAAGTAATGCAGGCATTCGTCCGCTTCGCCGGCCTGAAACACAACGGCCGCGGAATCGAAGCGGCGCACTTCACCGGCCGCGATCAACCGTTGCTGATCTCCCGCACTCAGTTTGTTGAACGGTGTGCGCTCGCGAATACGCCGAGCATCGATTAAATCATTGACATCCGCGCTCCCGCCGGTGCGAACTTCGTTCAGCGTACTTTCCAGTATCGCTTTTTCGCGGGCGCGGCGCGCTTGCTCCAGGGCGTCTTTAATGCGTTCCATGTGGTGTGCGACTCAGGGATGGTAGTGACTGCCCGGCTAGGCCGGTTGTTGTTGTGTGATGCAATGGACATTGCCACCGCCCAGCAGTATTTCGCGACCCGGCACCGAACGGATGGCGCGGCCAGGAAACTGCGCGGCCAGTATCTCACGGGCCGGGGCATCATGGGGATCATCAAAAGTGGGCAATATTACCGCCCCGTTCACCACCAAAAAATTGACATAAGATGCCGCCATGCGGGTTCCCGCGAGGCGCGGTTGGCTGCCTGGTCTCGCTTCCACTTCGACGGCTTCCGCCGCAGTCACGGTTAGCGGCGTTCGCGGCTGCGGAAGTTTGATGACCTCAAGCGGCCGCTTGCGCGCGTCCCACATCGTGCTCAAGCGGGCCAACGCATCTTGCGATATCGCATGCTGCGGATCGGCCGGGTCCTCACACCAGGTCAAAGCCACCACGCCAGGTCGCAAAAAGCAGCAAAGGTTGTCGACATGCCCGTCGGTTTCATCGAGGTACACGCCTTCTCCTAGCCACAGTACTTTTTCCACCCCGAGGTATTCGCCTAGCAACGTTTCAATCTGAGTGCGGGTTAAGTTGGGGTTGCGATTGGGATTTAGCAGGCATTGCTCAGTGGTGAGGCAGGTGCCCTCACCATCGACGTGAATCGCGCCGCCTTCGAGTATCAGCGGCGCGCGATAACGCGGCGCTCGGACAAGCTCGGCAATCTTTCGCGCGACCAAATCATCTGCATCCCACGGTGCGTATAAGCCGCCGTTTAACCCACCCCAGGCATTAAATACCCAATCGACCGCACGTACCTCGCCCGCTACGTTGCGCACGAAGGTCGGCCCGATGTCGCGCATCCAGGCATCGTTGGTGGTCATCTCGACCACGCGCACAACGGGGTCCAACAAACGTCGCGCGGTTCCGAATTGCGCGAAGGATACGCACACCGTGACGGGCTCATATTCGGCAATCGTATTCGCCACCGTGGCGAACGCCTGCTGTGCCGGTTGTGCGTGACGCCGCCAATTGTCCGGTCGCTCCGGCCACGCCATCCAACATTCAGCGTGCCACGCCCATTCGGGTGGCATCGCGAAGCCGTCGGCGCGCGGGGTGTTAAGCGTGTGCGTCATAAAATGTCGAGGCTTAAGAATTCGTCCATGGCGCGATCTATCCGGAAGCTTTCGCGGGATTTTGCGGCCACCGCCGGTAAAAAACCATCCGCTTGGTGTTTAAGGGCGTCGCTTGAATAGGGGTTCCATCTCAGGTGAACATGGGCCTATGCGAAACACCGCGGCGACAAACGAGCGAACGCCTGGCGCCGTCATATTGCGCGAAGAAACTACGCGGTACGCCGCGCTCCATCCGCGCTCGGCTGAACTCGCATTGACCTGCCGAGAACACTTTTTCGCCGGCGTTCCGCTCCATTGGATGACCGATTGGCCCTTACCCTTTCCGCTCTTTATCGACCACGCGCGCGGCGCGTCGTTATTCGACGTCGACGGCATGCGTTACGCGGATTTTTGTTTGGGCGATACCGGTGCGATGTTCGGTCACTCCCCGCCCGCCGTTGCCGCCGCAATCGCCAAACAAGCCGAGCGCGGTTTGACGACGATGCTGCCGACCGCCGATGCGGGCTGGGTGGGACAGGAATTAACGCGACGCTTTGGACTGGCGCATTGGCAGGTCACTGCCACGGCGTCGGATGCCAATCGTTTTTTACTGCGTTGGGCGCGTGGCGCGACCAAACGGCAGATCACCGTGGTGTTCGACGGGTGTTATCACGGCGCGGTCGATGAATCTCAAGTCCGGCTGCAAGCCGGACAAACGCGCCCGCATCCGGGATTAGTCGGTAGCGTGGCGAGTTCGGACGCGACTCGGGTGATTGAATTTAATGATGTCGCCGCACTCCGTGCGGCACTCGCGCCGGGTGATGTCGCCGCCGTCTTATGCGAACCCACGATGACTAATATCGGCATGGTGCTGCCGGACGCTGGGTATCTGGCAGAAGTCCGCGCATGCACGACGGCCCACGGCACGCTTCTAATCCTGGATGAAACCCATACGTTGAGTTCCGGCGTCGGCGGGTATGCGCGCGAACATGGTCTTGCACCCGATGCGCTCGTCATCGGCAAAGCCATCGCCGGCGGCGTGCCCTGCGCGGTGTATGGCGTAAGTGCGGCGCTATCGGAATCCATGTCGGCGGCGTGGCGCGCTGCAGGACCCGGCCGTACCGGTATCGGCACGACGTTGTCCGGTAATCCGCTGCAGTTGGCCGCGTTGCGCGCCAATCTTGCTGAGGTCATGACGGAACCGGCCTTTGCCCGGATGTTTGAAGGCGCGACACGGCTCACCGTCGCGCTGCGCGCGACTATCGCTAAACACTCGCTCCCATGGTCCGTGACACGGGTTGGCGCGCGCTTGGAACTCCAATTCACCGCCGTGCCGCCGCGCACGGGACGCGAAGCCGAACAAGCCTTCGACCACACACTTGGCAGTGCGTTACACTTGTTTTTACTTAACCGCGGCGTCGTTGTGACACCATTCCATCAAATGATGCTGATTAGCCCCGCAACCCGCGACCAAGACATCGATAGGCTGGCTCAGCTCATCGAAGAATTCGTCGCCAAACTCAAAACCTGCGACGCCCAACCGCCGCCGGTGTAGTCCCGTCCTGGGTGGCGCGGCCACCCGCTAACCCCAAGTTCTCAATCGAGGTACGCCATCGCGCGTGCCGTAAGCATGAAAGAGGCTCCTTATGGCCGAACGCGCCGCGTTAGAGGAAGCGCACGAATTCCTCGCCAAGAATCCGGATATCCGGCATATCCAAATCATGTTGACCGACAACAATGGCGTGTTGCGCGGCAAGTCGCTACGCCCGTCGGAACTTGCCGCGTTGTACGAACGCGGACGCCCGCTGCCGAGTTCGATCGCGGCGCTCACGTTGAACGGAGATGACGCCGAAAACACCGGCCTCTTGTGGGAAGTCGGGGACATGGACTGCCTGGTGTTTCCGGTGCCGGGAACCTTGGTACGCACGCCGTGGCTCAATACGCCCACGGCCCAGGTACTCGTCATGTTGGATGATGAAGCCGGCATGCCGGCGGCGGTGGCCGATCCGCGTCGCGCCGCAACGCGCGTCGTGCAACGCTTCAAGGACGATGGCTTAACGCCGGTGATGGCGGTCGAGCTTGAGTTCTATTTGATCGACGGCGCGAGTGTGCATGAGCGTCCACCGCGACCGGTCATTCCGCGCGGCAAACATCCACATGTGTATAGCATCGAAGAAGTCGAAGCGCTCGAGACTTTTTTTGATGATCTCTACCGCTGCTGCGATATCCAAGGCTTGCCGGCGGAAACCGCCATCTCGGAATTTGGTCCCGGCCAATTGGAAATTACGCTAACCCATCGCTCGGATACGCTGCGCGCGCTGGATGAGGCTGCGATGTACCGTCGATTAGTTAAAGGCGTTGCGGCCAAACACGGATTGCTCGCGTGTTTCATGGCGAAACCGTACGGTGGATACGCCGGCTCCGGCATGCATTTGCACTTGAGCTTGCTTGATCACGCCGGCAACAATGTCTTTGCCGCCGAGGATCCGGCGGGTACGCCGGTGCTTCGCCATGCGATCGGCGGCATGGCCAAAACCGCTGCGGACGCCATGTTGATGTTCGCGCCCCATGCGAATTCCTATCGGCGCTTTAGCGCTAACACATACGCGCCGGTGGCACCGACTTGGGGGGTGAATAATCGGACGGTCTCCTTGCGCGTGCCGACCGGTCCCGCGTCAACGCGGCATATTGAGCATCGGATCGCGGGCGCCGACGCCAATGCGTACCTCGCCGCCGCGGCGGTACTCGCCGGCGTGCATCACGGGCTTAAATATCATCTCGATCCTGGCCCCCCGGTGACCGGCGATGGCTATCGTGCCGGTGCGCCCTCGCTGCCCCAGCATTGGCACGATGCCATCGAACATTGCGCCGAATCGCCGTTCATTCGTGAGTATTTCGGTGAGCGGTTTGTCGAAGTATTTTGCGCGGTGAAACGTTCTGAGCTCGCGCGTTTTATGAGTGAAATTACGACCCAGGATTATGACTGGTATTTGCAGATGGTGTGAGGCGCGGCCCGTGTTACGACGCGCGCACTGAATTCACCTCTCCCAGCGGAAGAGAGTTTATCAACGGACGCTTAATCTATTCGCCTCTCCCACCGGGAGAGGCCGGCGCGTAGCGCCGGGTGAGGGGCAGCGTATCGACGGGCACTGCATGAAGACCCTCACTCTGCACTCTCGTGTGCGGGAGAGGGAGAGGAAAACGTACTCGCACGCAGGTACCGCACGCGAGAAAAGCACATGCGCTTGCATCCGCGGCTCATCGTCCGAGCAGTGGTGCGTAGAGATCCGGCCGCCGATCGCGAAACACCCCCCATGCCGCACGTTGCGCCGCAATCGCATCCAAATCGAATTCAGCGAATAAGACGGCTTCTTCATTACGCCCGGCCTGCGTGATGATTTCACCCGTCTGGCCGGCGATAAAAGAACTGCCATAGAAAGTCAGCGCGCAGCTAACACCTTGTTCCATGCCAATCCGGTTTGCCGCCACCAGCGGCATGACATTTGCTGCCGCGTGGCCTTGCATCGTGCGTTGCCAATGGCCTTGCGAATCGAGACTGGCATCGTGCGGCTCTGAGCCAATGGCGGTCGGATACAACAAGATTTCCGCACCCATCAGTGCCATCGCGCGGGCGGCTTCTGGAAACCATTGGTCCCAGCAGATGCCAACCCCTAACACCCCGGCGCGCGTGCGCCACACTTTGAAACCGGTGTCGCCGGGCGCGAAATAAAATTTCTCTTCGTAGCCCGGGCCTTGCGGAATGTGCGACTTGCGATAAACGCCGAGCAGGGTGCCATCGGCATCGATCATCGCGAGCGAATTGAAATACGACGTGCCGGCGCGCTCAAAAAAGCTCACGGGCAACACCACCGCTAGGTTCGCCGCAAGTTCGCGCATGTGCGCGATGAGTGGGTTGTCGTCGAGCGGCTGGGCAAGCGCGAAATACGCCGGATCCTGGTCCTTACAAAAATATGGGGTTTCAAACAGCTCTTGCAGTAACACCACATGCGCGCCTTGCTGACACGCGCGGCGCACCAATGCTTCCGCATTCGCCAGATTAGCGGCGCGCTCCCAACTGCAGGCCATTTGAGTCGCGGCAACTTTTACTCGTGGCATATCAAGTCCTCACGCCCGCAATCTCGGCGTTCTTCGGCGACATGGTAGCGTTTATCCCGGCTGTGCTGGCAGCCCTCCGCGTCGTTTCATAAGATACCGCGACGCTAAGCACCGCTAATTCAACGCATGTCACTCAACTTTGTTCGCCGCGCCTTCCTTTGCTTGGTAGGTTGCCTTCTTAGCACGGCCGCGGTGGGACTTGACGCGTTGGGACCGCTCGCGGCGATTGCCAAACGCCACCACATTCCGGCGAGCGATGTCAGCGCACTGGTGCACGCGGTCGATGCGTCGGAGCCGCTACTTGCGATCAACACGACGCTGCCACGCAATCCGGCGTCGACGATTAAACTCGTGACGACCTTTGTCGCGCTCGACCGACTTGGCCCCAACTACACTTGGCCAACCGAAATTTACGCGCTGGGAGCGATAACCGATGGCGTCCTTAAAGGCGATCTGCTGCTCAAGGGTTACGGCGATCCGTATCTGATCGAAGAGAACTTGTGGAAAATGGCAGGCGCGTTACGCCGCACGGGTTTGCGCCACATCACCGGCAACCTCGTCATCGATGACAGCCATTTTGCGCCACCGGCGCGCGATCCCGGCGCGTTCGACGGACAGGCGTTACGCCTTTACAACGTGCAGCCCAGCGCGCTCATGGTCAACTTCAAAGCCGTCTCGCTGATCTTCACGCCACGCACCGATGGTCAAGGCGTGCGTATCGAGGTGGAACCGGCGCTCGCCGGCTTGCGGGTTGTGAATCAACTGAAGTTAGAGCGCGGACGCTGTCGCGGCGTGCTCGCCACCGTCAAGCTCGCGGTCGAAAATCCCGCGGAAGTGAATGGCGTGGTGGTGAGCGGGCGCTACCAAACCGGGTGCGGCGAACAAAGACTCCTACGCTCTTTTATGACGCCTACCGCCTACGCGCACAGCTTGTTTCATCAAGTGTGGCAGCAATGGGGAGGTCGCTTGGACGGTGGCGGGCAGCGTGGTCAGCGGCCCGCGGCGGCGCGCTTGTTACTTAAATGGCAATCGCCACCGCTCGCCGAAGTCATCCGCCCGCTCAACAAGTGGAGCAACAATGTCATGGCGGATGCGTTGTTCTATACGCTAGGCGGTACGTTGTTCGATCCGCCAATTACGCCGCAACACGGCGAGTCGGTCATTAAGGCGTATCTCGCGTCGCATGAGATTTCGACGGCCAACTTGGTGATGGAAAACGGCTCGGGATTGTCGCGCATTTCACGGATTAGCGCACAGACGATGAATGACATGCTGCGCTATGCCTATCGCAGCCGCTTCATGCCGGAATATCTCGCGTCCCTTTCGGTGGTGGGGATCGACGGCACGCTGCGGCGTTATTTCAAACGCACCGATGAACGCGGCTGGATGCACTTGAAAACCGGGCATCTGAATCAAGTGGCGGCGGTCGCCGGCTACGTGCGCACGCAGAGCGGCAAAACGCTCGCTGTGACACTGTTATTGAACGGACGCACCGAGGGCGCGAGCGCGCTGATTGAAACCTTTTTGGCGTGGGCGTATCGGCAGTAGTTTATGCAATGCCGGTGTTACGGCATCGTCGAGACGACTATCACAACGTCTGGAGTGCGGCATCCATTCGCGTCAGCACCTCCTGCAAAATAGCGGGAGACGTCGCGAAGTTAATCCGCACGAACCCTTTGCCGGCTTCGCCAAACGCCGGTCCTTCGCTGACCGCGACGCGCGCGCGTTCGAGAAAAAATTTGTACGGCTCCGACGGGAGTCCCGCCGCACGAAAGTCGAGCCACGCGAGATAGGTCGCTTCCGGCGGAAAGTGTTTGACGTTTTTCCAGTGGCGAGCCACGAAATCCGTGACTAACGCCCGATTCGCACGCAGCTGAGTCAAGGTTTCATCGAGCCAGGGCTGACCTTCTGTCCAAGCCGCAAGTGCGGCCACGATCCCAAGCGCACTGCGGCCGCCGCGCACATGTTCCGGAACCGTGTGAAATCGTTGGCGCATGGTGTCACTGCCGAACACCGCCGCCGCCAAGCATAGTCCCGCGATGTTGAACGGTTTGCTCGCCGACGTCAGCGTCAGCGTGCGCGCGGCGATCTCGCGACTCAGCGAGGCAAACGGAATGTGGGTGCGCGCATCGAGCATCAGATCGGCATGAATTTCATCGGCGACGACGAGCAAGTCGTGTTTGAGCACCAGCTCCGCAAGCCTCTCTAATTCAGTGCGCGTGAAGGCGCGCCCGGTGGGATTGTGCGGGTGACAGAGGAGGAGGAGCTTGGTACGCCCATCGATGGAGTTCGCCAAAGCCGTGAAATCGATCTGATAACCCGCGTCCGTTTGCACCAACGGACAAATGTCCGCGCGGCGTTTGGTCTCGGCGGTCGCGATCAAAAACGGCGGGTAAATCGGCGTTTGAATCAAGATCCCATCACCGGGTTCGGTCAACGTCATGAGGGCAAGGTAAATAACTTGCACGACATCGCTGAAAAACTCGACCTGCGAAGCTTGCACCTGCCAACCGAACCGCGCTTGCATACGTGCGATGAACACGCGGTCCAAGCCGATTTTTGAATACGGCTGCGAATAGCCTAAGTCGCTGCGCGCCAACGCGTCCGTGAGGCGCGCCTTGATGATCGGCGCGATATCGAAGTCCATATCGGCGACCCACGCCGGGAGGACGTCGGGGCCATACGCCTGCCACTTGGCGCCGGTACGCCGACGTAAATCCTCAATCGAACGAAAGCGATCAGTCATCCAGACACCGTCGTAAGTTTCTTTGAATCGGTATGCAGCATGCGCAAGCGACGCGTAAAAGTCCATGCCGCGCGGGACCAGACTGTCTCACGCGGCCAAAGGCTAAAACTGTAGACGAACCCCGATAAACCCACTCATGCCCGGTAACGGCGCTTCGTCCTTGAGAAAAGAGGTATGCCGGCGGATCTCCTCATTGAGCAAATTTTTGCCGCGCGCAAACCAGATAAGCGCGCGGTCGTCTGGCAATCCGACCACATATTCAACACCGACATCGAACAACGTATACCCATCGGTCGGCGTTTCGAGATGCGCCAAGCGTGCGGCATCGTTTACACGCGTGAGGCGACTATCGACGGTCCACGCACCGTATTCCCACGTAAGGCCCGTGCCATACCTGAGCGGCGGCAGGCGTGGCACTCGACCCTCATCGTCTAAAGATGCCTCGACATAGTCCGTCCACAGCCGCCACGCGAGTCGCCCGCGTGTATCGTCAAACAACGTGAATACCGATTCCAATTCAAAGCCCCAGAATTTCGCACCCGCCTGCTGTTGGTTTAACAGAAGCAATGCGTCCTCATCGGCCAAGATTTCACCCGATTCAAGAAAATCTTCCGCGACGCGATCAGCGATCCCGTCGCCATTGCCGTCTACCTCGCGCGCGACAATAAAGTCCCCGATATCGTTGTAGAAAATCCCGAGGTCGAGTCGCCAACGATCGCTCGTCTTACGCCAAAACAGCTCGAGGTTGGTGGACTTCTCGGCGTTTAACGCAGCATCGCCGATTTCAAAGGTGTTGGTCGCCAGGTGCGGTCCTTGCGCGAACAACTCTTCAATACTCGGCGATCTAAGCGCGCGCGTGAGCGCGGCGCCCACCTCATAACCTTCGCGATAACGATAATTGACGCCGCCGGACAACGAGTAAGCATCAAACGAAGCATAACGCGACGCCACCAAATCTTCCGTCTCGCTGTGCTCCACCCGCGCGCCCAGGTCAATGTGCAGGTTACCGAAATCCGCCTTTTCAACCCAGAAGCCGGCTACTGACTGTTGGTCTGATCGCGGCACGAAGGCTTCGTCGCCGCGCGCATCGAAGGCGCGGTCTTGAAGCTGCACACCGCATACGCCCTCAAATTCGCCGACCATGGCATGCACGAGCTCGAAACGGCCTTCCCATTCGTTATTGATAAGCAATGTCCCGGGCGCACCGGAGGGTTCGAACTCGGTGTGCCGGTGATCGTTGAATCCCCATCGCGTACGCGCCGCGACTAAACCCGGTAGCGGCTCACGCCACTCGCCTTTAACGTCGAAGCGTGTTTGCGCTTGGTCGATGTTAACCCCCGACTCTTCCTCGGCGTGACCCTCTTCCTTTTCATGCTCCGCATGATGATTCGCGCCTGGAACGCCATAACTGCGTTCTAGACGTTGAACCGCGACGCCGATAAAACCGCGCGCGCCGACGTACGAAAGACCGCCGGCGAAATTCTCGTTATCACTTTGGCTATGGGGCAAGCGCTTGCGCGGCGCATCAGGATCCGCGTCCTTCGCCGCGAAATTTGGGATTTCGTAGTTTTCGGCTCTCGCTTTAAGAGCTTCCAAGTGCAAAGCGAAATGTTGACCAAGACCGCTATTAAGCCGCATCCCACCCGTTTTGCTCTCGGTGGCGCCATCGAAGTTTAACGTGACCTCGCCGCCCAGGGCTTGCGGCAACTCGCTTAAAATTCGATCTTCTACCACGTTGACCAAACCGCCGCTCGCGCCGCTGCCGTAAAGTAAGGTGGCAGGCCCGCGAAAGATCTCAATCTGCTGTGCGAACCCAGACTCGACCGCAACCGCGTGATCCGGACTGACCGTTGACACATCCATCGCGCCGATCCCGTCTTCCAGCACGCGCACGCGCGCACCGCCCAGGCCGCGAATTATCGGCCGACCGACATTGACCCCAAAGTCGCTGGCTGACACTCCGAGCTGATCGACAACGGCCTCGCCCACATTGCGCGCACCGCTACGGGCTAAAGCGTCGCCAGTGACCACGGTAATAGGTTGCACGAGATGCTGTTCCGCGTGACGCAATGGGTCGGCCGTGACAATGATTTCTTGATCGGCGGCAAGCGCCGCGCACACGTAGGCGCACACACCCAGTGCGCCGAATTTTCGGATTTCCATGTTCCGTACTCCATTCAAAGCATGACGCAGGCGCAGCAAAGCTGCGCCTGATTGTTCACCAATCGAACGGATCAGACGGGAGGAGCGCGCGAGTGATAAGGGACGGGAGCCTTCGACGCCGCGGACGCCGAAGAAAAATTCAGTGGCGCGAAATCAGCGCCATAGGCAATGGCAACGGATTCATCGGCGACATGCCCCTGCGCCGCGCCGTGCGCGCCGAGACATTGCGCGCATTCATGCGGCGCTTGACCCCGATGCGCCGCGAAATCGTAAGCATGCCACGCGGCCCCGAGCTGGACGACGAGCAGCGCCAGCGCAATCGAATGCGCGAACCGTTGCGCTACTCTCGCGATGAACCCATTATTCCGCCGCATGAACCAATACTACCAGCAGAATACCGCTCGCGATCAAACACAGCTGGCTCAACGAATCGCCGATCCGAATCCCGCGATGCAGGGCCGGAATTAGATCGGCCACCGCGATATAGATAAAACTCGCGCTGGTAAACGCCAGCACGTACGGCAGATAGGCTTGGATCTCCGCGATCTGCCACCACGCGAGCAATGCGCCCGCGAGCATCGCGAGACTGGATACGGCATTTAATGCAAAGGTAGTCAGTCGCGAGAATCCACTTTCGATCATGATGGCGAAATCGCCAAGCTCCTGGGGGATCTCATGCGCGATCATGGCGATACCGGTAATGATGCCTAATTGAACATCGGTGACGAATACCGCAGTCAACAACACCCCATCGAGAAAGTTATGAAAGGTGTCGCCCACCATGATGAGTGCGCCGGCGTTTCGCCCAGGTTCGTGACTGTGGTGATGCGCGTGGTCGTCGGCACCGCCGTGGTGATGCGCGTGGCGCCATATCAGAGCCTTCTCCAACATAAAAAACAGCAGGATCCCCGCGAGCACAGTGCCCAGTATTCGCTCAATGCCGGCGCCGCTTGCCTTCTCCAAGGCGTGCGGGAGGAGTTCGAGAAAGGTGACACCGAGCAGGGTGCCGGTTGCAAAACTGATGAGGTGAGACAATGTACGCGTCCGCCACGACTGAGGCAGCAGCAAGTAGCCGGCGCCCGCCGCCAAACTCAACACGCAGGCGAGCGCGCAAAAGCTGAGGATAAGGGAAAGCGTCGAGGACGGAAGCATCGATGGCAACACGCGAAATCGGCGAACAAGGTCCGAACGGCAACGGGCGGGCATGGTAGCGCAATTCATAACGATTGACCGCCGGGAAATTCAGTCGGAGACTGCGCGGCCTAATCTCGGCAGTACCAACTTGACATGAAGAATGAAGCGCTTGGCCTGTGGTGGGGACTGGTGGTGATGACTTCACCCGCGTACGCCAACTTCTTGGACGGCAACGAACTACGCGCGCGCTGCCAATCCGAACGACCGGATGAAATCAATACCTGCTTAGGCTATCTGACGGGAATAGCCGATGCCGAAGATGCCGCGCCTTCTTGGAAATTGCAGCAGTCGCTGTTCTGTCTACCGCGTGGGGTAAGCGCGAATCAATTGCGCGGGACGCTGCTTAATTACTTCAAGAAGCATCCGGAAGAAGAAGACTTAAATGCGGCAATCGTGGTTGGCAATGCGCTGCTTGAAGCGTTCCCTTGCCAGTGAAGCTAGGACAGAATCACCGGCGGCGGTAGCGGCGAATAGCCCAACATCATGCGGCCGGCGGATTCGATTTGATTGATGGCGACGGCAAAGTGCTGGGTCGCGGCGTGCGCGTCGCGCAACGAGCGCTGCAGTGCGTTACCTCGGTAGTTCGCGGCCGCGCCGCTCAGCGTGTACATAATGTCGGTGGCTTTGGCGCCGTTGTGCACGGCTTTGGTGGCCGCGAGCAACATATTGGCGCGGGCGTCGTAGGACACCTCTGCGCCGCGCGCGACAAATTCACCGAATTCTCGCAACGCGTCCTGCAACCACGCGCGCGCGCCACGGACCAACGCAGTGGCTTCGGCGAGGCCGATGTGGAAGGTCGGACGTTCTTTGATGGACGTCGAAGTTGCGACCCCGGTTTTGGTTTGCGCGAGCGTCACCGCGCGATCGATCGCGCCTTGGGCGATCCCAATCGCCAGAAAACCGACTTGCATCACGCCCATCGCGTAGGCCGGGTATCGATAAAGTGCGCCGCTGAAATGGCGCGGATCAGGCGGTGCCGCGCCAAACGCCCAGGTCATCTCCTCCGGGACAAACGCATTTTCAAACAGGAGATCGTGACTGCCGGAGCCGGATAACCCGCTAACGTCCCAAGTTTCTTCAATCCGAAGCTCAGCCTGCGGGAAAAAACAGGCACGCGTTAGCGGCGAGCCGTTCGGCTTGAATTGGGGCGTGTCTCCCTCATAAACCTGACACAACACAAAATACCAGGTGCAGTGCTGGCAGCCGCTTGCGAACTGCCAACGACCCGTGACTTCATAACCGCCGTCGCGACGCAGGGCGCGACCAAAAGGGAAAAACGCCGAGCCGGTGACGACTTCAGGATCGGTGGCGTAGATTTTTTCGATGGCGGCGGGCGCCATCGGCGAGGTGAATAGCGTATTGACGTTGCCGATAAACGCGCACCATGCGGTGGAGCCATCGATGCGCCCGATCTCTTCCAAGATCCGCGCAAATTCCAAGGGCTCGAGCTCCGAGCCGCCGAGCGAGCGTGGGACGTATAGCTTAAAGAGCCCGGCCGCTGTCATCGCGCGGACCACGGCAAGCGGTAAGCGTCGTTCGCGTTCGGCGCGATCCGCATTGGCTTCGATTAACGGCGCCAAGCGCTGGACGCTCGCCAGATGTTCCGCGAAACGCGCTGAGGTCATACAAGCTCCCGCCGGGATGGGTATGGCGCGAAGTCTAACAAGCGCGACTCTGCTTGCGAATCGATGACGCGACGCGATACGAGCGAATAACAATCAGCGCGTTTGATTTCGGATAGGCTTGCAGGCCCATTCTTGAGGAAATATCCAATGAGCAACGCGTTTTATCTGCAAGCGATCGACGGATTCAGCCATTCGCTAAAAGCCGTGTCGTCGATTTTGGCGAAAGCACAAGCCCATGCCGAAGCGAACAAATTCGATGTCGTCAATATCCTGACCGCCCGGCTTTACCCAGATATGTTCAACACCATTCGTCAAGTGCAAATTGCCACAGACATCGCTAAAGGTGCTGCCGCGCGTCTCACCGGAACGGAACCACCCAAATGGGACGATACGGAAACAACTTATGCCGAGGTACAAGCCCGGATCCAGAAGGTGTTGGATTACCTCGCGGGATTTTCCGCCGCGCAATTCGACGGTGCGGGCAGCCGCGCGATTGAGATCAAAACGCCTGCCGGCACCTTTAATTTCACCGGCGAGTCGTTTCTCGTGCGGTGGGCGGTACCGAACTTTTATTTCCATTGCACGACGGCGTACAACCTATGCCGGCACAATGGCGTGCCGGTTGGCAAATTTGATTTCCTGGGTGGGGTCTAAGGCTAAGACGACGCTGGGTGGTGTTAGCGCTCCGCCACCACCACCGGCCCGCCGCGCCCGAGTCCGAGCATCTGCGCGGCATTGCGTTCCGCGCACGCGATTTCGAGCACCTCGAACGAATTGATAAGCGCCAAGAACGTCCCCGGTTGCACGTCGCCGTAGGTTCGATAGACGTTGATCTCGTGCCCTGCCGCGCGCACCACCGGTCGCTTAAAGCTCGCTAAGGCGGCGCGCTCGATGTTGGTGATGAGGTTGCCGAAATGATCGGTGGTAATCACCACCCCATGCAATTCTCGCCCGCGCTGCTCGGGCGCATCGACGAGCGCCGGAATGTAATCCTCGGTAACCGCACCTAAGGCCTGCGGGTTAATGCGGCCGGCGGCCAGTTCGGCCGCGAGCGGCGCGAACAAGTCGCGCCCGTGAAAGGTGGCACTTAGGCGATCGATGCCAAGTCCGCTCAGGCGAGCGTGATCGACCGCAATCGCAACGCCCTTAGTTCTTTCAAGCACACCGGCCAAGAGGCCATTATCCGGCGCGACAAACACATGGCCGTCGCCGATGACAAGCAAGACATTGCGAGAGGTGCCTACTCCCGGATCGACCACCGCGAGATGCACCGTGCCGCGCGGGAAGTATTGGTACGACCGCTCCAACCAAAATCCCGCCTCGGCTGGCCAATGCACATGGGCCTCATTGGTGAGATCGACAATCCGCGCCAACGGAAAGCGGGTCAACATGACACCCTTCATGGTGCCGACAAAAGGTCCTCGATGGCCAAAATCGGTCGTCAGTGTCACGACCCCACAGGCGGTGAATTGCGTCATCGAGCCGTCCTTAATTGATCACCCTGCCGCGCAACGTGCGCGGCCGTGGTGCGGCCTAAATGCTATCCGGACTGACTTCGTTAGACCATGGCTGCGCAGGCTCAGGCGGCGACGCGACGCGCACGGCAGCCTGTTGCAGCTTCCATATCTCACGCTGCTGTTGCGCGACCTTGCGCTTCAAGTCCAACACCTGACGATGTTTGTTCTCAAGTTCGGCCAAGTAACTCATTTCGACTTCTTGCACGGCCGTGCGCACGCGCGCATCGGCTTCCCGGATGATGCGGGCCATCGATTTACGCAAACGACGTTGATAGCGTTGACGCTCGGCCGCGCGGATGTCTTCGATACCGATGCGCATCGCATCGGTATCGACAGCGGAAATTGCCGTGCTTGAGATGGCGGGCGTTTCTGCGAGTTCGTCTTCGCCGTCGAGTTGAAGAATTTCCGGCGGGAGCTCGGCATCGCTTTCGAGCTGGCTGGCAAACGGGATCTTGCTGGTGGCTTCCAGCGCGCCGATGGCTTCGTCCAGGTAATAAGCCTCGAGACCCGCCGCCGTCAGCATAAAATTACCTAACGCGCTATGCGCCGGATCGCCGCTACAAACAATGTACTGGTTCTTGGGATCGAGACTGGTGCAGCGCAGACGCAAGATGGCCTCCGGAATGTTGAGCGCGCCCGGCATCGAACCATGTTGAAATTCCGAGGGCTCTCGCATGTCCAGCCACACCGCACCATCGCTTACCAGCGATTCCGCCGCATCGCGTGTGACCGACTTAATATAGACCGGCGCCACTAATCTCTGAAAATCCTCTTCATCGATACGCAACAATTGCCCGTCCGCGCGCATCCGTACCGTCGCGCGCCGGGTGGCCCGCGCGAGCAACGCCTCTTCGCCGAAAAATTCCCCCGGACCCTTCAAGGCCACGCGAAAAATCGTGCCGCCATTGCGCTCGATATCCACTTCGGCGACACCAGATTTGATGATGTAACAACTATCCGCTCGCGCGCCTTGTTCCAACACGATGTCGCCCGCGCGCACCGTGATCTCCTCCACTCGTTGCAAGAGGCGCTGGATATTCGCGGGCGGTAATCGCGATAACACGCCAATGCTGAGCGCGAGTTCGAGGCCATCGGCGTTTTCGTGATCATCGGCGCCAAGCTCGATGACATCCGGCAGAGCCGCGGCGGACGCTTGCGTCAAATTGATATAGCGGTTCAACGTGGCGACGGGGATCCGAAGGATGCTGATTTCGGTTTTAGCACGTGCATGCACACCGAAATTGCCCGGCGCGTGGAAGCATTCCAACATACCCTGCGTCGAGGCATCCAACTCCCGCACCACGCGGTCGGCGCCGGTGACAATCAAAGTGCCGTGCAGCAGGTAATACGCCCATGAATGTTCGCTTCGGTCTTGGCACAACAAACTGCCCTGGCGGAGCCGCTGGGGTTCGCAGGCAGCCATGATTTGCTCGCGGTGCGCCGTCGAGAGCTCGCGGATATGCGGTAGTCGGAGTGCCAATGCCGCGCGGTCAATGGGCGGCGGCGTGAGCCCGAGCGTGCGGCGTCGAGCGTCTTCAATCTGCATTAAGGGACTGCCTGAAAAATCACTTATTAATACCTGCTCGCCCAAGTGTAGCGAATGCGCCTCGCCGCACACCGCGAGGATGCGATTGTTTTCAATGTGCGGCGAGCGCGCGATAGCCGGCCGCCATGAAGGGCACTAGCCGTGCGTAAATTGCCTCCAATTCGTGCGCGCGGCAAAGCCCCTTGGACAACACATCGATTCGTCCGGTCTCCGCGAAGGTATTCGTGATGGCTCCGAGCAGGAACTGGAATCCCCAGTACAAGTCACGTTCATCGGCGCCCGGCAGCGCCTGGCGCATACCACCGATAAAGGCCTCGGCAACCGGATCGAACTGCGCCGACATGACGGCCTGGGTCCAGCGCGGTGAATTGGAAGTTTGTGCGATAAGTCGCGCGTAGTTCTTCCAGCCCACCCCGCCATGGACACTCTTCTCGAGAAACGGGCGGGTGAACGCGTCGATGAGTCCTTCGACGGTCGGGGTGATGGATAGCGCCGCGAACAGCGCCATGCGTGCCGAATTGAGCTCATCCGCCCGCCGTCGAATGCTCGCGAGAAAGAGTTCAGTCTTGGGCCCGAAGTGATAGTTGGCGAGCGCGAGTTCGACGCCGGCAAG
This sequence comes from uncultured Klebsiella sp., assembly GCA_964555355.1. Lineage (GTDB taxonomy): Bacteria > Pseudomonadota > Gammaproteobacteria > CAIKBL01. The sequence goes on along the minus strand of CAZKRY010000005.1, from coordinate 280,826 downwards.
CGCGGTGATCTGCCGAATCGACACCCCATCAAATCCCCGCTCGGCAAATAATGCCTCCGCCGCGTCCAAGATCCGCTGTTTCGTCGAGCCCGCCTCAAAAGAGGTCTGTGAATTGGGGACACCCACTATTTGTTCTACCTATGGATCGGTCGATACCGAAATTTGGCGAAATTTGGGACACCCATCAATTCCCGCCGAAATTTGGCGCCGAAATTTGAAATTTGGGACACCCATCAATTCATTCCCGCGAATTGACTGAATTGAGGACACCCATGATGCGCATCCATGATTCGCTTGACGTTAATTGAACGTTCGTTTAATTCTAGCAGTCGATTTAGGACAGCCACAGATCATTTTCAACTCGGTGGCGATCATCCCTTTAGTACGAGGATTCCGGCATGGCTTCGTTTCTTTGCGGCCTGGACATAGGCGGCACATTCACCGATTGCGTTTTGATCGATGAGACCGGCCGTCTCACCATCGCCAAAGCCCCGTCCACCCCACGTAACTTTGCGGATGGCGTCCTCGAAGCGTTGCGCCGTGCAGGCGAGCGGGTAAGCCTCGAACTCCCTGCCCTCCTTCGTTCGATCACGATGCTGAACCACGGCACCACCGCAGGCACCAATGCCATCATTCAACGGCGGGGGGCCAAAGTCGGCTTGTTGACGACCAAGGGACATAACGACGTCATTCATATCATGCGCGGCTCGCGCGGCCTGTCCGGACAGGACATCAAACTCATCGTGCACATTCCGGAAAGCAGTAAACCGGACCCGATCATTCCCAAACGCATGATTCGGGGCGTTTCCGAGCGGGTCGATTGCTTCGGCAAAGTTGTGGTCGAGTTGAACGAGGACGAAGCAAGAACCGCGATTCGCGAATTGGTCGCGCAGGGTGCGGAGGCGCTCGCGATCTGCTTTCTGTGGTCGTTTCTAGAGCCTGCCCACGAAAAACGGGTCAAACAGCTTGCGCAGGAAATCGCGCCGTCGTTGTACGTCACCTGCTCTCATGAACTCGCCCCCAAGTGGGGAGAATATGAACGCACCACAGCCGTGGCACTGAATGCCTACATCGGCCCGCTCACGGTTAATTACCTAAGCAATCTCGACGCACGTCTCAAGGAACTCGGCTACGAACCGCCGTTGCAGATCACCCAATGCGCCGGCGGCACCATTTCGGTCCGCAAAGCCCAAGACGCACCCTTGTTGACCCTCGACTCCGGCCCGGTATCCGGTGTGACCGGCTCGCTGTATCTCGGCAGCGTGATGCAAGAGAAAAATATCATCACAACGGATATGGGCGGCACCTCGTTCGACGTTGGCGTGATTCACGACGCGAAAGCGGTGGTGTCGTATAAAAGCCTCGTGCATCAGTACGAGTACTTCTTACCGAAAGTCGACGTCCAAACCATGGGGACCGGCGGCGGCAGCAAAGTATGGATCGACAAAACAACCCGCACGCTGAAAGTCGGCCCACAGAGCGCGGGCGCCGATCCCGGTCCAATCTGTTATCAACGCGGGGGTACGACGCCAACGACCACCGACGCCGACATCGTGCTCGGCTATCTCGACGCCGACAACTTTGCCGGCGGTACCATGCGACTCGATCGCGCGGGTGCGGCAGCCGGTTTACAAATGCTCGCCGATGAACTGGACATGAGCTTGTACGAACTCGCGAGCGGGGTCGCGCAAATCGCCGAATTCCAAATGGCCGACTTGGTGCGCAAGGCGACTATTCAAAAAGGTCTCGATCCACGCGACTTCGTGCTCTTCGCTTTCGGTGGCGCCGGTCCCGTGCACATGGCGGTGACCGCACGCGAAGCCGGCATCACACGCGTCATCGTTCCGCAGGGAGATACCGCCTCCACGTGGTGTGCGTTCGGCGCGGCGTCGGCCGACACGTTGCACGTCAACGAACAAGTACGAATCATGTCGTCACCGTTCACGGTGACGAACATCAATCACGTGCTCGCCGAACTCGCCGCCAAGGGTCGCGCGCAATTGGCGGAGGATGGCATCGGCGAGACTCAACAGCGATTCTCTTACTCCATCGATATGCGTCATCGCGGGCAAATCAACGAAGTTGAAGTGGAACTTCCGCGCGGCGAACTCGGCGCCGACGACCTCGACGATCTCCGCGCGCGTTTCGTACGTCGTTACGAACAACTGTACGGCCGCGGTTCGGCACTGCCGGGGGCACGGCTCGAGTGCGTAACCTTCCGAGTCCGCGCGGCGGCCGAAGCGCGTAAGCCGCGCTTGATTGCGGCAACCGAACTGACCCAAGCGTTAGCGCCAACCGCGCACACCGGCATGCGTGATATTTATTGGGCCGAATGGAAGAAACTTAGCCCCACCCCAATCTATGACGGTTATCGTCTACGGCCCGGCAATACCCTTGACGGGCCTTGTGTGATTGAAACGACGACCACGTCAATCGTCGTGCACCCGGGTCAACGCGTCGCCGTGGACGCATTGCGCAATTTTGTGATCGAAACCGGATTAACCGTCTAGGAGAGCATGTCATGCCGCGAATCAGTGAAATCACCGATGTCGATTTTGACGGCGTCAATCACCCCTACGTGCCACCGGCTAAATTGCGCATCTCGCCGAAGCTCAAACTGCATAGCACTTGGGAGCAGGAAATCGATCCGGTGACCTATGAAGTTGTGCGCCACAACCTATGGCAGATCAACGAAGAACATGGCGCGACGATTCAGCGCTTATCGGGTTCACCGGTTGCGATGTACGCGCTCGATCTCAATCCATCGCTACTCACAGAGGATGCCGAATTCGTGTACTTCGGTCCTTATATGCAATACATGTCCGGGGTGACGGATACGCAGGTGAAATGGACGCTCGAATTTCGCAGCGATAATCCAGGCATCCAAGACGGCGATATGTTTCTCGCGAACGATCCTTGGGTTGGGGCTGCCCATCAGCAAGACGTTATGTTGCTGTGCCCGGTGTTTTGGGAAGGCGAGCTTTTCTGTTGGGTCACCAACTGTCTGCATCAATACGATATCGGCGGCATTACACCCGGGAGCTTTTGCCCGTCGGCCGAATCCGCGTACGACGAAGGCATCATGTTACCGCCGATCAAGATCATCGAAAAAGGCGAGATCCGCCGCGACATCGAAGCCGTGTACCTGCGCGCCTCGCGCAAACCGCAGTTGGTCGCGCTGGACTTCCGCGCGCAGATGGCCGGCAATGCCACCGCACGCGATCGTGTGCTTGAACTCATCCGTCGCTATGGGCCGGCGACGGTCAAAGGGGTCATGAAAAAAATCATCGACAACTCGGAAAAAGCCTTCCTCGCCAAGATGGCACGGATCCCGGACGGATTCTGGCAAGAACGCACCTATATCGAGGCGTGCCGCCCGGGTGATCGTCGCACCCACCGCGTGCAACTGCAGTTGAAAAAAGAGGGCCACAAGCTGGTCTTCACCAACGATGGCTCGGCCGGCCAAGAGGGCGCGATGAACGCCACTTACTCCGGATGGCGCGGCGCCATCATGGTCGCGGTGACAGAACTCCTATGTTGGGACCAATACTTCGCCGTTGGCGGTGCGTTACGCCACATTGATTTCGACCCCACACCCGGCACGTTGAATTGCGCTAACTTTCCGGCGTCGGTCTCGACCGCACCGATTCAGTCGATGGAAATTTCGCTTTATCCGGCCTACAACGTGTTGTCCAAGATGATCTACCCGGATAGCGAAATGCGGCGCGACATCATGTGTATCGGCGGCACTAGCCAGTGGCCGGCGACTTTATTCCGCGGCATCGATCAGTGGGGTGAGCGCTATGGCTATTTGCTCATCGATCCGATCGGCGGCGCGATCGGCGCGTTTTCACATGCCGATGGGATCAATACCGGCGGTCAATCGCGCACGCCTATTTGCCAACTCCCGAACATCGAACATACCGAGCAAAGTTTCCCGATCCTATTTTTGTACCGAAAAGAATTACCGGATTCGGGCGGTGCCGGACAGTATCGTGGCGGCTTATCGGCCGAGAGTTGTTTCATCCCGCACAACACCGACTTCATTACGCAGGACACCCTCTCCTCCGGCAATGCGACGCCAACCTCCACCGGCATGATGGGCGGCTATCCGTCAACTACCAACGCCTACACGTTTCTTCGCAACACGGACATTCTTGAGCGCATGAAATCCTCGCGTTTGATCGATGACACCTCGGAAGTCAGCGGCACCTCTGAGTTCCTGCAATTGCGCCAGGAAAACTTTGTGCAAAATCCTTCCGATGTGTACGCGGTGCGCTGGACGGGCGGCGGCGGTTTTGGCGATCCGTTCGAGCGCGCGCCGGAGGACATTGAAGACGATTTGGAAAATCTCGCGATAAGCCCCGCCGCAGCGCACAGTTTGTACGGTGCGGTGTTGGAAGGTGAGCGCAAGGTCGATGTAATGTCCACCGCCGCTCATCGCGCAAAAATCCGTGACGCGCGCGTCGTAAAACACGGGTGCAAACCAGCGCCGAGAAGCGGCGTCAAACTTTTCGAGGCAAGCGTGACCCTCCACGTCCACCGCGATAACGAGGGCGTCTATTTTGCCTGCGCCAAATGCAGTGGGCCGCTCGGCGCCGGGCATACAAACTACAAAGAAGCCTGCATTCGCGACGACTTGCCGGTCTCTGCCGCCAATCCGTTGATTGGCGAACCGGGTCAATTCATCGACGATGCAGTCGCGTTTCGCGTGTTTTATTGCCCAACTTGCGGCACGCAGATCGACAACGAAATCGCCGTGACGCGCGATCCCTTGCTATGCGATATTGCGCTCAAAACCTAAAGAGTTTGCCGATATGTCAAAAATCGCCGCGCGTTTACAAGAACTGGGACTCGTGCTCCCCGCCCCGCTGACGGTGCCTCCGGGGGTTAAGCTCCCGTTTCCCTGGGTGCGCGTGCATGGAAATCGGGTTTATGTGTCAGGCCATGCGCCGCAAAATCCTGACGGTTCGCTCGCGGGTCCATTCGGGAAAGTCGGCGCAGAGGTCACGCTTGAACAAGCGCAACACGCGGCCGGCTTAACCGGCCTTTCAATCCTAGGCAGCTTGCAACGCGAATTAGGCACGCTCGATCGCGTCACCGCTTGGTTGCGTGTTTTCGGGATGGTTAATTGCACGCCCGACTTCGCGCAACAGCCGGCGGTGATCAATGGCTTTTCGGAATTGATTCTGGAGGTCTTTGGTCCCGACATCGGTGCGCACGCGCGCTCGGCGGTCGGGATGGGCGCATTACCGTTTAAATTGCCGGTGGAAATCGAAGCAGAGTTGGAAATCTCAATTTAGTGTGCTCTGCGGCGCGCCCGCCGTCGTGACAACACCGCCAACCAGTAACCTGCGCTACCCAACAAAGATCCCGCGAATATCATCCACAACATGAACTTCGCGCTGCCGGACACCTTCCAATAAAACGCCGTTAACGACGGCGCGAGCGCCATCGCAAACATCATCGGCAGCGCGATCGCGCCCATCGTGCGCGCAAAGTATTCTCGGCCCAACCATTCGAGCGGTGCCGTGCCGCGCAAGATGGTGGTGATCCCGTGCCCGGTCGCGAATAAGCACACGAACAAGCAGAGCCACGTGAATTTATGCGGGGCGAAGATCAACACCAGAATCGAGACCGGGATGACGGAAGACGTGCCCGCGCCAAGGCGGGCAATCGAGGCATTCTTGGCGAGCGTCATAATCACCGCACGCGCGCAGACTTGCACCGGGCCAATCAATGCAAACGCCGCGAAGATGACGGTGTCCGTCACGCCCTCCGCGCGCAGCAACGGAATAAACTGAAAGTTAATACTCGACGCCGTCAAATTGTACGAGGTGTACCACAGCGCCAATCCCCAGAATACCGGATTCCGCAGGCGTCGACGCATGACAATCCGGCCGCGCAACTCACTTATCGCGTGACGGGCCTGCGGTTTCGCGTGACGCGGCGGAATGAACCACCAATGGATTGGCGCACAAAAGCAGAGTTGTAAAGCTGCCAGAATGACCAGCGTTTCACGCCAACCAAGCCAGGGGATCATATTGCCGATCAGCGGAACATAAACGCTACCGGACAGTCCTACCACCAAGATTAGACTCGTAAACGCTTTGCGCGATTCCGTACCGAATACTTGATTGATGACGGCAAATAACGGCTCCATGAACACACAGGCCATGCATACGCCAAGTGTTAGCCACATCAGATAAAACTGCGGCAGCATTTCGATCCGCGACCAGATCAAAAGCAGCAACCCGCTGCCGAGCGATCCTAAGGTCATGAGCCAACGTCCGCCGTGGCGATCGAGCCATTTACCGACCGGATAGGCCGTTAAGCCGGTGACGAGCAAACCGCAGGTCAACGCACCGTTGAGTGCGGTGCGCGACCAACCGAGTTCGTGCTGCATGGGTTCGATGAGCAGCGAGAAGCTGAAATAAAGACAGCCCCAAGAGGTCATATTGGCGAGCGCCAGTGGCCACAGCAGGACCCAGGGCTGGTGGCGCCGCCGCCATAAGGAATCGATCAAATTTATCTGTATCCCGGCCCTAACATTGCACGCACCATATCTTTGAGCGCGTCGATGCGAGTCAGCGCGGCATTACGACCGCACTCGATCATCTCTTCATAGCGATCGAAATCGAACGGTCCGCCGCAACGATGGGTCTCTGGTGTGATGACCAGGTCGGCGCGCAACGCTTCAAGACTCGAGCCGTAAGAGCCGAGCAATTCCCAAGACGCGCCGAGAACGTGTTTGAAGCCGAAGAATCCCGCGATATTGTCCTTTAACCGTTCCTTGCGATTTAAGTGAAACACCGCGTCTTCCTGCGGCACCGCGACCACGTTGACCGCGATCCGCAGGCCGCAACGCCGCCGCGTCAGCACATCCACCGGGACCCGCGAGACTATCGCGCCGTCGACCATGAGCCGCTCACCGTCGGCGACGGGTGGGAAAAAGCCGGGAATAGCCGAAGTGCCGAGGACTGCGGGTGCCACCAAACCGCTATCAATTATTGCGCGATCGCCGGTCGCCAGATCAGAGGCAACCACGGCGACCGGCAAGCGCAGATCGGCGAACGTCACATCGCTGAATACATTGCGCGCGGCGCGCTCGACCTTGTTGCCCGCAAATATCGAGCTTCGCGGCCACCACGAGGCATCCCGGATCTTGCGGTTACCGCCCAGGAAATCCCGCATCTTTTCCGCGCCCTCGCGCGCGTTAGTCGAATTCGCGATGGTTAGCGCCGCAATCCCACCCATACTAGTTCCACATAAAAAGTCGACGGGGATGCCATGACTCTCAAGCGCCTCAAGCACGCCGACATGCGCGAATCCGCGCGCCGCGCCGGAACTCAGCGCGACCCCGACTTCGCTAAACGTGACATAGCGCGCGATGTGATCGAGGTGCGGATACGCATCGCGATTCCAACTTCCGGAGTCGAATGCCGCGCGTTCTAGTTCGGGCCAAGTTAGATGAAAACTCCAGCGATTAGGATCGCGATAAGGCCGCTCGCCTATGAAAATGCGGCTGTAGTCCGCGGCACCGGCGCGATTGCGCCAGATGACTGTGTCGTCGCGATCGCTTGCGCTGGTCAGCACTTCGAGGACCACGTCCTCGGGCATCAAAATATTGGCGAGCTTCGTCAATGACGACGGACGGATAACGGCGAGGAGGTATTGTTCGCCAGTGGCATCGCGCCGCCAATTCATGATCGCCTCGAGACTGAGTTCGCCGGTAGTCATGCCGACGCCCGGCGTGACCCCGATCAAGTCCGATCCGGGCGCGTAGTGGCGCACGCCTTCGAGTAGCACCTCGGAGAATTGGGCAAGGTCGATGTCTTTATCCGGACTTGTAATGACGGCAACCCCGGGGCGACGGCTGTCGTTACGCGTGCGGTGGCGCAGACGGTCAATCAGCAGTCTCGTCAAACTCCGGTGTAGCGCCGGTTCTTCGTCGAGCAGCCGCAAGAAGGCCTCGCCATCGAGGCAGTAAGTGGTGGTATCGCGCGCGGCGACCACGGTAGCGGCAATCGGCATGCCGGTGAACAGGGACATCTCACCGAAGATTTGCCCCGGCCCGAGGATAAAGCCCCGCCAGCCGCCTGGCGCGTCGGCATCGGCCTGTACACGCACCGCACCCGCTGCCACGGCTTGGAAGTACCGACCGGGCTCCCCTACGCGCGCGATGATTTCACCTTGTGCGTAATTCTGCGTTGGAATTTGCTTGCGGATGCGCGCAATCGATTCCGGCGAAAGCGCTGAAAAAAACGGAATTTCAGCCAGGTCGAGCATATAGATAACATTAAGCCATTCGGCGGGGGAACACGCAACGTGCGCGCTAGTCGATTCGGGAAAACCAACAGTCAAGCGCGGGCTTAATCATCCACCGCCGTTTTCTAAGTTCAAGCCCATGCCGCGCAAATAACCGGGTTAACGTCTCCGCACTGAAATAATAGAGATGTTCGGACGGCTTAACTTCGCGCCACTCGGCGAGTTCGCGCGGTGTGCGCCAATGCCCCACATCCGGCGTGCGGATTTCAATAATGCCGCCGGGTGCGAGTAAACGCGCGAGTTCGGCCACGGTAGCGTTCAAGTCCGGCACATGTTCAATGACGTCATACATTGAAATCACGTCAAAGTGCCCGGACGGATATCGCTGCGCCTCGAGTGTGCCGCAAGCGAGCTGAGTGAGACCCAACCGTTCGCGTCCAAACGCGATCGCGGATGATTCCAACTCGACGCCAAAGGCGTCGAAGCCCACTTCGGCAGCCGCCGCGACCACAAAACCAGCGGAGCAGCCTACATCCAACCATCGACCGGGGCGTTCAACACGCGGCGTTAAGCGCGCGACCCAACGCCGGCAACGGGCTAGCTTTTTAGCGGCTTTATCGATGTAACCTTGACTGTAGGCGGCGTCATAGGTTTGCGTCACTGAACTCGCGAGTGGGCGCGGATTGATGAGCATCAAACTACATCGTGTGCAGCGTACGAAGGATTCGCCGCGCTTGATAAACAGCGGGGTGAATTGCGTGCCAGCGCAGACTGGGCAGTCGATGGTTTCAGTGGCAGGGAGTGGTGCGGTCACGGGCGAGTCGGATTGCCCTCACCCCCACCCTCTCCCGCGAGCGGGAGAGGGTGCAAAGACGCTCACCCGCGCTTATGCGCGAGTGCAAGGGAGAGAACTAAGCGCGTTAACTATATTGTCGGCATGCCGAGTTCAGGCCGCGCGCTTTAACTGTTCGCGCGTGCGTTTGGTCGCTTCTTGATCGATCTGCATGGTCGTCGCATCAATCACCACGCCATACTGGTCGCGTGCCGCGCGTAACGAGATGTACTCGTCCAACACGTCATCGAGCACCTTCTCGGGCTCGCGCTCCCATGCGTTGCCATAGCCGCCACCGCCGGTGCTTTCAAACATGAAGGTTTCGCCATAGTTGAATGGAAACGCGCACAACAATGGGTTTTTCCATTCGCCCTGTTCGTTCAAGCCGCCGATGACTTCGTGTTTGCCATCGCCATAGATTTTGCTTTGTCGCTGCACGTCTGAGCGTTGACCGCCGGCGACGCCAGGGCTGCCTTCACGCGTCCGTGCGGTTTCCATGCTAAGTTGACCTTCAGCCAGATAACGCACCTTGAAGACCGCGCCCAAACCGCCGCGGAATTTACCCGGCCCCGCGCTATCTGTACGCAATTCAAACGCTTCGTACGCGATTGGGAATAACAGCTCGGCGGTCTCGGCCGGCATGTTCATACAATTGCCAAGCGGATCTTCGGTGACGTTCATGCCGTCACAATAAGGAGTGCCACCCCAGCCGCCGGCCGGCAGATCCGAGAACACATCGGTGGCACCATTCGGCGCGACCACGGAAGACACGAACCAATTGCAATCGGCGTTCGTTGAACCTGTGACTTTATCCGGACAAGCCTTAGCCAGCGCCTGCCAAATCGCGCTCGTAATTTTGGATGAAGTCAGCGTGGTGCAACCGATGGTGGGCGCCGGCCACTTCGCGTTCAACCAAGAATCTTCCGGAATCACGAGTTTGATGGGATTGAACATGCCTTGGTTTTGCGGTGCATGCGGCGCCAAGAAGAACTGCAGCGAATAAAGCGTGGCGGACGCGGTATTGGCGTACGGGGAATTGATTGCGCCTTTGACCGTTTTTTCGGAACCCGTGAAGTCGACGGTGATTTCCGACCCCTTCACGATCAAGCTGACCTTGATCCGGATGGGAGTCGTGGAAAATCCATCGGTGTCGGCAAAGTCTTCACCGACGTACACGCCATCCGGAATTTCGCTGATGCTCTTGCGCACAATCCGCTCGGTGTACTGTTGCAGCTGTTTCATCGCGGCTTTCAACGTCACGATGCCGTACTTGCCGGCGGCGCGTTGCATTTCCTGCTCCGCCGCGCGCAAACAGCCGACATGCGCCTGCAGATCGCCTTTGACGAAATGCGGGGTGCGGGTGTTATTGACGAGGATCGCGATGATGTCGTCGCGCGCCTTGCCGCGTTCATACACTTTGGTCGGCGGAATACGCAGCCCCTCACCCGCGATATGTGTGCCGGTAAAGGCCTGTCCGCCGGCCGCACCGCCGCCCAAATCCATCCAATGACCGCGACTAACGGCAAAACCCAGCAGCTCTTGTTCAAAGTAAATGGGCGATAAAAAGGTGATGTCGTTGATATGGGTACCACCTTTGTAGGGATCGTTCAAAATCACGACATCGCCTTCGTGAATTTGGTCGAGCCCAAAATGTTCGATGATGGCTTCGGCCGAGAACTTCATCGCCGCAAGGTGCACTGGGCAGTTTGCCGCTTGGCTCAAGAGCTGGCATTCGTAGTCGTAGATCGCATTTGAGAAGTCGACCATATCGGCCAAAATCGGCGAGAACGACGCGCGTTGCAGCACGGTGGACATGCGATCGCTCGCATATTCGAAGATGCTACGCAAGACTTCAAAAGTCACTGGGTCCACTTTGGTTTGTTCAACCACCGCGGTATCGACATTCACTTTCTTGTCCATCTCTCTCTCCTACTCGCTCGCCGCTAACGTGCGGCTAATATCGATGATGAGGTTACCGTAAGCATCGACTGTCGCCTGTGACTTGGGCGGTAAGACCGCACAGGCGTGTTCGTACTCCACGATACAAGGGCCGTTGACGGTTGCATCCGCCTTCAACGCGTGCCCGTCATAGACCTTGCTTTGGTGCCAGGCGCGGTTGAAATAAATCTGGCGCTCGCCTTTCACCGGCTCCTTGCCCGTCGCACCCACTTTCACCGGCGGCGGGGCGTCCATCTTGCCAATCGCCGTGACCCCTAGCGCGACGAACGCCGGGGCAAAATCGCTCGAACTGACGCCGTACTCACGTTCATGGCACTTGTGAAACGTGGCTTCGAGTTCGGAGATATCGGCCTTGGTCAGGGCCTTCGTTGGGATCGGCGTATCGACTTCGTAGGTTTGACCGACGTAACGCATCTGCGCCGAGCGGGTCAATTCAATCTTGTCGCGCTTAACCCCATCCGCTTCCAGCAACGCCACCGCGCGTTGTTCCAATTCCGAGTATAGACGATGCACGGTGTCGAAATCGGCGTTCGCGACCGGCGAAAAATAGAAGGCCTCAAGGTCATGGCGCAAATCCATCGCGGTCGCCCCGAACGCCGACGCGACCCCGGCGTGGATCGGCATGACCACTTTCGGGATATTCATCGATTCCGCGACGAAACAGGCGTGCATGGCACCGGCCCCACCGAAGCTTGCGAGTACGAAATCGCGTGGATCGCGGCCGCGGGAGACCAGGACTTTTTTGACCGCCTGGGCCATATTTTCGCAGGCGATACGGATGAGTCCATCGGCAGTTTCAATGGCCGATAAACCAATTTCCGCGGCGAGGCGTTCCATCGCCGCCCCTGCGCGCTCCTTGTTGAGGGTCATTTTCCCGCCAAGCGTGGGTTCGATCCGCCCCAATAACAAATTTGCATCCGTGATGGTGGGCTCCGTCCCCCCTAATCCGTAGCACGCCGGTCCGGGACTCGACCCCGCGCTACGCGGCCCCGCGCGCAGCGAGCCGCCCTCATCCACCCAGCCAATCGATCCGCCGCCCGCGCCGACACTGTGAATATCGAGCATCGGCACGATGCATGGGATCTCCCATTCGATTTCATGATCGCGGGTGATGAGCCCCTTGCCGTTCTCAACGATCGACACGTCATAGCTCGTGCCGCCGACATCGGTATGAATAATGTTGGGGTAATTGCCGAGCAACTTGCTCAAATAGGCCGCATAGGCCACGCCACCGGCGGGGCCTGATTCGATCAATTCTTCCGGATGCTGTTTTGCGTACTCGAGGCCGGTGATACCGCCCGAGCTTTTTAGGATCAGTAACGATCCTTTAAAGCCCTCGCTCTTCAACGCCTTTTCGAGCCGATCGAAATACACTTCCATGACCGGGATCGTCGCCGCTCGAATAGCGGTGGTGGTGAACCGGCCGTGTTCGCGAAACACCGGGCGCGTATCGGAAGACAACACCACATACACGCCCGGACATTCCGCACGCACAATCTCGGCCATCTCGCGTTCATGCGCGCCGTTCTTGTAAGCGTTGATAAATGCAATCGCGACCGACTTGATGCCCGCTGCTTTGATCTTGCGCGCAATCTCAAGTGCGGCATCGCGCGGCAGCGGTCGCACGATATTGCCGTTGACATCCATGCGCTCGGCAACGGTGTAGCGGTAGCGCCGCTTAATGATGGGTTTAGGTTTGACTTGATAGGGATCGTAGAGGAACTCCCGGTGTTGCCGGCCGATTTCGATGGTGTCTCGAAAACCATCGGTGGTGATCATCGCCGGATCAGGATAATTACGCTCAATCAGTGCATTGGTCGCGGTGGTCGTGCCGTGCATGAGATAAGAGATACGCGTGAACGGAATGCGCGCTTCGCGGATCGCATTCAACACGCCTTGCGATCGATCGTGTTTGGTGGTCAAGACTTTGGAGGTGGTTTGCTCGCGCGTTTCATCGTCCCACGCAAATAGATCGGTGAACGTGCCACCGACATCGATTCCGACTCGCCACATTTTACGAAGCTCCTTAACTTACGAAAGATCGTCGTCTTACTGTACTAAGACCCTCACCCTACCCTCTCCCGCAAGCGGGAGAGGGTAAGAACAAGCCTCTCATTCGGGAAAGGTCTTCTTTCACCCTCTCCCGCACGCGGGAGAGGGCTGGGGTGAGGGCGCGCGCTCCCGACTCTTCATTGGCGTACGTTCAAATTCTGTGGATCGTAAGCCGGCTTGAGATAACACCGCGCCGGATAACGGCGCTTGCCGATCTCGATTTCATAGTGCCCATTTAGCACAAAATCGTCGGTCGCGGCTTCTTCATGCACCACATAGCCCATCGCGACGGCCGCCCCCAACGTGTGTCCGTACATCGCGGAAGTGGTATAGCTATTGAGCTTGCCGTCGCGATAGATAGGTTCGTTGTGATACAGCAGCGGCTCGGCGTCTTCCAGCACGAATTGCGCCAGACGGCGCTTCGGGATCCCTGCTTGACGTGCCTTCAACAAAGCTTCTCGCCCGACGAATCCGCCCGGCTTATCCCACGCGCAAGTAAAGCCAAGACCGGCTTCAAGCGGATTATCGTGTGGACCGATGTCATGCGCCCACTCTCGATAGGCTTTTTCGATCCGCAGCGAGTTCAGCGTGTGATACCCGCAGTGTTTAAGTCCATGCGCGCGGCCGGTCTCGATCAGCGAGTCGTACACCGGCAGCGTGAAGGCAGTCGGGATATAAAGTTCCCAACCCAACTCGCCCACATAAGTGATACGCATTGCGTATAACGATTGATAGCCGATCTGGATCTCGCGGCAAGTACCGAAAGGAAACGCCGCATGCGACATGTCGGTCGAAGTCACAGCCTGCAGCAACGCGCGAGAATTCGGGCCTTGCACATTCAACATCGAATAGGCGTTGGTCAGGTCGGTCACCACACAGAAATCGTCCGCGGTGATTTGGCGCCGAATGAGCGACTCTACATGCGTTTGCGTGAATGCGGCGGTGACCACCCAATATTGATCGAGCGCCAAACGGGTAACGGTGAGATCGGCCTCGATCCCGCCCGCCTGATTTAGGAATTGCGTATAGACTACTTTTCCAATCGGTACCGTTAAGTTATTGGTCGCGAGCGAATTCAATATCCGTTCGGCGTCGCGTCCTTGCACGAGCAGTTTGGCGAACGACGATTGTTCGAACACACCCACCGCTTCGCGCACGGCTTGATGCTCCGTGCGATTGTTGTCGAACCAATTTTGCCGCCCCCAACTATATCGATAAGCACGTTCCTGCCCTTCGCGGGCATACCAGTTGGGGCGTTCCCAACCGACGGATTCGCCGAACACCGCGCCGGCCGCGGCGAGTCGGTCATGCAATATACTTTTCTTAACGCCGCGCGCCGTCTCCCACTGCCGAAACGGCCAATGATCCTGATAACCGATGCCGAGCGACTCGACGATACGGTCATGCAAAAACTTTGAATTGTTTTGCCAGGCGTGGGCACGGCGAATATCCACCGACCACATATCCATCGGCGCGAGTCCATTTGCGATCCAATGCGCCATGACCATGCCGGCACCGCCACCCGACAAAATGCCGAGCGAATTGAAACCCGCGGCAACAAAAAAATTCTTTAAGTGGGGGGCTTCGCCCATCAAATAATTATGGTCGGGCGTAAACGACTCCGGCCCACAGAAGAAAAGCTTGATGCCGGTATCCATCAGGATTGGCACGCGCTTTAACGCCTTTTCCACCACCGGCATCATGCGATCCCAGTCGGCTTGAATATCGTTAAAACAGAATTCCTGCGGGATGCCGCGCATGCCCCAGGGCTTTGCCACGGACTCAAAAAAACCGACCATGATTTTGCCGGCCTCTTCGCGGATGTACACGCTGTTACCGGGATCGCGCAGGATGGGAAGTTTTTGGTGGACGCCGGCGACCGCTTCTGAAATCAAGTAGTAATGTTCGGCCGCCTGCAGCGGTACGTGCACGCCTGCGAGTGCGCCGACTTCGCGGGCCCACATGCCGGCACAATTAACGACGAACTCCGCCTCAATCTCGCCTTGCTCAGTTTCAACGCCGCACACACTGCCCAGTGCCTGCTTGATGCCGGTCACTTTCAGGTGTTCAAAGATTTGCGCGCCGCCCTGGCGAGCACCTTTCGCCAATGCCTGCGCGACATCCGCCGGATTCACGCGACCGTCGTGCGGAAAGTAGAACGCAGCTTTTAGATCGGAGACATCCGCCAGCGGCCATTTTTCTTTGACCTCAGCTGGCGAAATCTCATGGCTTTCGACGTCGAAACAGCGGGCAAGCGCGCACCCGCGGCGCATCTCGAAGGCCTTGTCCTCCGTCATCGCGAGCTGGATCGAGCCGCAATTGATGAGGCCGGTGGCTTGCCCGGTCTCCGCTTCGAGTCGGCGATACAAATCTTGGGTATATTTCGCGAGTTTGGTCTGCGCTTCGGTGTCCCGCAGCGTCGTCAGCAGCCCGGCGGCGTGCCAGGTAGTGCCGCAGGTCAGCTGCTTGCGTTCGAGCAACACCACATCGCGCCAACCGAGCTTGGTCAGGTGATAGGCGATGGAACAACCGATGACGCCGCCACCGATAATGACGACCCGGGCGCGGATAGGTAGGGTCTTGGTCATGAATGCAAAAAAATTCTCCTGGCTTGCCGTGCCAAGCTAAAGCATCGACTTTACCTTTTCAAATACGGGCGAGCGATCCCCTACGCGGCCGGATCCTTTCTCCGAATCGCGTCGTCTAGATCGACCGGCGCCATGGCCACCGCTATCATGCCCGAGTCGACAATGTAACAGCGAGCAACCCCGATGACCGACATCTTCATCGCCGGCGTCAGCATGACGCACTTTGGCAAACACCTCGATAAGTCCATGAAATCGATGACTCAGGAAGCATTGGAAGGGGTGCTGCGCGACGCCGGTTGCCAGGCAAGTGATATTCAGGCGGCCTTCTTCGGGAATTGTGTTCAAGGCCATATGGAAGGTCAGGACATGGTGCGAGGCGAGATCGCGCTGCGCGCCTGTGGACTCGAACGGATCCCGGTGATTAATGTGGAGAACGCCTGCGCCACGGCGAGCACCGCGTTTCATCTAGCGGTTAATTACGTCAAAGCCGGTGCGGTCGATATCGCGCTCGCCATCGGTGTTGAAAAAATGTACTCACTCGATAAGGCACGGATGTTCAGCGCCTTTGATGGTGCGTGGGATGTGCACAACGTGGACTACAACCGCGACGTACTGGTCAGTATGGGCGATGGCATCGAACCGCCGCCCGGCACCACTTCTGATCGCCCGTATAGCGTTTTCATGGATGTGTACGCCGGCTTTTCGCGCTTGCACATGAAAACCTTCGGCACCACACAGCGCCAGATTGCCTCAGTCGCCGCCAAGAACCACCGACACTCGACACATAATCCGCTCTCGCAGTATCAACGACCGTTTACCGTGGACGAAGTCCTCGCTGCGCAGCCCATTACCTATCCACTGACCTTGCCGATGTGCTCGCCGGTGAGCGACGGCGCCGCGGCTGCCATCGTCTGCAATGCGGCAGGTTTGAAGCGCTTAAACGCGAACCAGGCACGTACCAAGCGCGTGCTCGCATCGATCCTGCAAACGGGTAGTCAACGCGCGCCGCAGGAGTACACCAAACACGCGACGCGCCTAGGGGCCGAGCGGGCCTATGCGCAGGCCGGCCTTGGGCCGAACGACATTTCGGTCGCCGAAGTCCACGATGCGACGGCGATGGGTGAAATTATCGAAGTGGAAGCGCTGCAACTCACGCCGCTCGGCGGCGCGGGCCCAGCCGCCGAACGCGGTGAGCTGACCATCGGCGGTCGTTTACCGGTTAATCCATCGGGTGGACTCGAGTCCAAGGGGCATCCGATCGGTGCGACGGGCCTTGGGCAAATTTACGAATTGGTCACTCAGCTTCGTGGAGAAGCCGGTGGGCGGCAGGTTGATAATGCGCGAATTGGTTTGGCGCAAAACGGCGGTGGCGTGATTGGAGTGGAGGAAGCGGTGGTGGCGGTGACGATTGTGGGGTGAGGCGGGAAGACCCTCACCCTACCCTCTCCCGCGCACGGGAGAGGGTTTCTCTTCG
>CAZKRY010000005.1:175260-263553 GCA_964555355.1 uncultured Klebsiella sp. | reverse complement strand
CCTCTCCAGCAGGAGAGGGTTTCTCTTCGCCTCTCCAGCAGGAGAGGGTTTCTCTTCGCCTCTCCAGCAGGAGAGGGTTTCTCTCCGCCTCTCCAGGGGGAGAGGCCGGCGCGTCGCGCCGGGTGAGGGGTTACGTGAAACCGCGGCAGGGGATTTAAGCTTCACCCTGCGCCCGTGCGCGTTCCTTACGTCCCCAATCGCCGAATCGCCGCTTCTGTCAGGTACTGCTCGAACATCGTCTCGTCGTTCACCCGCATGGTGTAGCCGCCGCCAATTTCTTTGACCTGCGCCAAGCGCGTCATGCGGTTGCTTTGAATATCGTGCGCGTGCACGTTGACCCAAGACCAGTACGGACGTCCGTCGAAATCCTTGACGACGTTGCCGCCGTCTTCGTACACCGAATAACAGCCATCGAAGGATTTGAACGGTTCGCCGCGTCGATCGTAGGTCACCATATTGACCGGTAGCAACGTGCGCGCATCGAACCATACGCGCTTCTTCGCGATCGGCGCACGCGGATAACCCGTGGGTTCCGCTTCGACGACGATAACTTCCGGAATGAGTTCGACCTTGGTGTCCCAAAACGTAATGCCATTCGGGCCGCCATGAACGCCGCCTTCCCAGTTATCGCTCGTGCTCGGCCAGTTTTGCGACAAGCCGGAGAGGAACGGACCGCGCCCGACAATTTTGTAATTGCCCCAGGTGAGGTACGGATCTCCCGCTGTCCACGCATCCGACAAATAAAGTGTCGTGCCCGGAATCAAAGGCTCGAATCGTTGGCTCGACGGGAAGCGACGCACACGTTTAAACGCCGGTAAGAAGCCCATCAGCTCCGGAAACTTGCGTTGGTCGTATTCCCAAATGTTCAAAAACGAGGTGCCCTTCGCGTCATTCGGATAAGTGAAGAACACCGACTGATAACGCAGCTTGTCTTCCGAACCCGGCAAATACGGTTTGGGATCAATGCTCACACGGCCGACGGCGGCATATTCGCACCAGGCTACTTCGTAATGATGGGTAACCTCACCGTTATCGCTGATTTCCCAGTCTTTGATGGTGTAGAAAGAAATATCATGACGTCCCCACGAGAGCGTAATCGGGACGAATACTTCGATGGCTGATTGCGGCTCCGGGAATGGGCAACCGCCGATCCACGGCTTGCCTTCTTTGGTGTAACAGTTGCCCACTTCGTCGAGCATCGCCTGGCCTTTGTTGCTCAACGTCGCTTGGATGTAATCGATCGGACTTAGGCGGGTCATGTCCTTGACCGACTCGACCAGTTGCAGCTTGCGCCCCATCTGTTTGATCTGGGTGTATTTGATCGGATCGAGTAAGTCCTGAATGTCATCGACATTGTTCACATCGATGATATCGCCTGGCTTCATCTTGCCCTTGGTGTACATCTCAATCGACAGCAATTCGTCCGGATATACCTTCTCGAACGTGCCGTTTTGCGCCACGGCGTCCCACACGCTGCCGAATACGCCTGCCGCCAATACACCATTGGCAGTCTGTTTCAAAAAATGTCGCCGGCTGTAGTTAAAGTCGTATTTGCGAATCCGCATGATGCTTCTCCGTTAATGTCGAATTAGACGCACAACGACCGGAATCGTTCTTCGAGCCACTGCACATCTAGGTCACGGCCGATGAAAACCAGTCTGCAACTCGGCTCACTATCGGACCATTCTGAAAGCCATTGTACCGGGTAAAACTTGTTCTGCACGCCGTGCACAACGACGGTTTTGCCACGTTTATCGCGCACGCTCGCAATCCCTTTGATACGCAGGAGCCCTTCCTTTTGGGTATTCACGGCTTGGTTCAAAAAAACTGTAAGGCCGGCCAAGCTAATCTCGCCTGAATAACGAATGACGTGTTGAACATAACCGTGTGAATGAGTAGTAAGTTCCGCGCTGTGTTCGTGATGTTCTAACCAATGCCGCAGTGCGGCGTCGAGCGGTTCTGGATTGAAACGCGACTCGCCGAATATCTGCTGCAAAGCGTCATTCGTGGATTCACGAATTTCGGCATGTACATTAAGGGTCTTAATGAGCCGGCGCGTCTCGGATACCTGTGAGGTGTCGGCGAGATCGGTTTTGCTCAACAGAATCAGATCCGCAAGGGCGATTTGATCGGCCGCCGCATGATGTTGCGCGACGGTGGCCGTCGCATGCTCGGCATCGACCACGGTGACGAGGCTATCGATCGCGAATGCCTTTTGAAGCGGCGGGTTCGCCATCAGCGTGTGCAACAACGGCACTGGCTCGGCGAGGCCACTGGTTTCAATCAGCACACGATTGAAGCGACGAATTTCGCCGAGTTGACGTTGGCGATGCAAATCGCGCAGCGTCATGATCAAGTCTCCGCGCACCGTGCAGCACAGACAGCCGTTACGCAGTTCGACAATCGATTCGCTCAAATGCGCGACGATCAGATGATCGATGCTGACTTCGCCAAACTCATTGATGACCACCACCGTGTCCGCAAACTCCGGGCGCGGCAGCAGACGGCTCAAGACAGTGGTTTTACCGCTGCCCAAAAAACCGGTAAGAATGCCGACGGGGGTTAGTGGCACGCGGTGGCTAATTGACGGCGCGTTCGGCGTTGGCCCAAAACTTCTTACGAATTTCGGTTTTCAGTACTTTGCCCACTGGCGAGCGCGGCAGCTCCGGCCAAAATTCGACGTTCTTGGGTGCTTTAACGCCGCCGAGCCGCTGCTTTGCAAACTCGACGATTTCGATATCGGTGGCCGTCTTACCTGGACGCAACAAGACAATCGCGGTCACTGCCTCACCCCATTTGGCATCGGGCACGCCAATAACCGCGCAATTCTCCACTGCCGGATGCCCATTGATGGCGGCTTCGACTTCCGCTGAAAACACATTGAAGCCGCCGGTGATGATCATGTCTTTCTTGCGATCGACGATGTACACATAGCCGTCTTCATCCCAATACGCGACATCGCCGGTGTGGTGCCAACCGAATTGATGCGCCTCGGCCGTGCCCTGCGGGTTCTTGTAATAGCACGGTGCCACCAATGACCCGCGCACGACGACTTCGCCGCGCTCGCCGCGCGGCAGTAGTCGCCCATCGTCATCCATGATGCCCATCAAACTTAGGCTGCAAGGTTTACCGCAACTTTTTAAGCGGTGACGCAATGCCGGCTCGTGAACCGCGGCGGCGAGTTCGGCAGGCGGGAGATAGGTGATGAGCATCGGCGCTTCAACCTGCCCGTAACACTGGCACATACAAGGCCCAAAAATCTGCACGGCCTCGGCTAACTTATCCGGGGCGACGGGCGAGGCAGCAATCAAGAAATGCGTCAGCGACGAATAATCGAACTCCCGTACACGCGGGTGTGCGAGCATCGCATAGAGCGCGGTGGGCGGTAAAAAAAGATGTGTCACCCGATGCCGCTCGATCGCTTGCATGATTTCCAATGGCTCAATTTTATCGAGCACGACATTGGTCGGTGCTTGCGGAGTCAACATGAACGTCAGGATCCCGGCCGCGTGCGTCATCGGTGCGACACAGAGATGGACCGGCGGCTGCGGACTCAGGCCAATCGATAAGCCGGTTTCGGCGATCAACGTCGCCCACGTGAGGTTGTCCCACATAATGCCCTTAGAACGGCCGGTGGTGCCGCCGGTGCCGAGAATGGTCGCCATGCGGTGTGGGTCGTAGTGAATATCCGGAATTGCCGTGAGTGTGGTGGCCTGCATGAACGCTTCGAGCGACGCGATCTCGCGATCGCAAGCGTCAATACATACCAAATGCTTCAGGGTGGGAACCTCGGCGCGAATTTTCGCCACGTTACCGGCGAATGTGCTGTGGTAAAACAGCCATTCGCATTCGGTTAAATTCATGAAATCGATGTTCGCCTCGAGTGCGTTACGCGCATTGATGGGAACCCACGTCGCATTGGCGCGGAAACTCGCAAGCACGCAGGCAAAGGCGTCGACATCGTTTGGTGAATACACGGCAATCCGGCCGGCCTCGGTTAAACCCCGTTCAACGATCCCGCAGGCGATCCGCGTCGCGTACGACTGGAAATCACGATAGGTGTAACGCGCTTCGTCGGCAATAAACGCAACGCGCTCGGGCGCTGCCGCGACCGCCTTGTCAAAAAAATCAATTACTCGCACCGGGGGCCTCGAATCGAATAGGTAGGGAATGTAGGGATGATAATCAAACCACGCGCGGTGGGTAATCGGCAGACGCGAAGACCCTCACCCTACCCTCTCCCGCGAGCGGGAGAGGGTTCGAATGGGTTGCCACTCCCGCAAGTGTAAGTTGGCGCGAATGTCACGTTACTCCCGCAAGCGTAAGTGGGCTCGAATGTCACGTTACTCCC
The DNA here is from genome assembly GCA_964555355.1 of uncultured Klebsiella sp. Taxonomy (GTDB): domain Bacteria; phylum Pseudomonadota; class Gammaproteobacteria; genus CAIKBL01. The sequence continues at coordinate 259,202 of CAZKRY010000005.1, read as the reverse complement.
GCAAGTGTAAGTGGGCTCGAATGTCACGTTACTCCCGCAAGTGTAAGTGGGCTCGAATGTCACGTTACTCCCGCGAGCGGATGAGGGTTCTAATGTGTTGCCACTCCCACGCGCGTGACATGGTTCAAAAATACAAAACCTCTCCGGCCGGGAGAGGTCGGCGCGTAGCGCCGGGTGAGGGGCAGCGCTTCGATAGGCACAGCTTTAAGATCCTCACCCTACCCTCTCCCGCGCGCGGGAGAGGATTCGATTTCGATGCGACTCCCATGCTCGGTAGTGAGTTGATGAAGGCGACCCATTCATTAACATGAGATCACGGGCTAACGCGCGTTATGCGCCGGGACAGGTCACCCGTTGTTTGAGCGCGGCGAAACGTGCGGCGTAATCCGGATTGGGAGCCGGCATGCGCTTGTCGACGGTTGACACCAATTCACACGCGGCCTGCGGGCGGGTTGAGCCGGCGCGAATTTCGATGCGGCTCAACATGCCTTCCCACCAGATGTCCTGCTTGGGTGGCACCTTCTCGGTGATGATGCGCCAGGCGTTATCGGCTTCGATTAAGCGCTTCGTCTGCTGTGCCGCCTTGGCGAGCACCCGATACGCATCGCCGGCGCGTGGATAGTCTTTTTGCAAGCGCTGCGCTTCGCTGTAGGCAGTATCGCCCTGTCCCAAGCTCAGCAGATCTTCAATCTTCTGGAGCCGAAAGCGCCGCTCCATTTCGGGTTGCTTTTTGAGTTGTGGTTCGAGCGCGCTCGCAATTTGTACACGCAGCGCGGCATCGGATTGTTTGCGCATGAAAGGGTAGTACTGCTCGAGCATCCAACTTTCGGCGGGTGTGCTGCCTCGCGCTTCGATATCCGCCACCATCCTTTGCGGCTCGCCCATGCGTTCATAGATTTTTAAACGACTCCATAGATACGCCCGGCGAATATTGATCCCGGCGGTTGCGGTTTTCTGCTCGGCGAGTTCGAGGCGTTTTAACAACCCAGCAGGATTGGGATCGGTGACGGCCAGTAATTGGAAGAAAAACGCCTGATTCATTGGTGGCTTCTTTTCTTCGGCCGGCAAATCTTCCCACGCCGACATTGCTTGCTGCGCGAGCGACTCCAAGCCCGAACCCGTCTGCGCCGCACGCGAGAAGTCTTTGGCAATGACGTAGAAACGAGTGCGCTCCACCCCGCCCGCAAACTGGCCGGTGGATTTGACGCTGTTGAGATACTTGAGCGCCGCACCGGATTCGCCCGACTGCTGAGCCAGGATGAGCCTGGCGCCATCGGCGTCGGCGTCACTTGGGCTTTGCGCGACAAAGCGTTTAGCCGCGGTGGCGAGCGCGGCGCGACTCGCCGCATTGGTGTTGACCTCTGAGTTCCGCGCGCGCGCGATGTAGGCAAGCTTGGTGGCGGCATTTCGCACCGGCGCTTCAACCCCGCTGTTCAGCAACTTTTCGGCTTCGCGCGCCGCGTCTTCGTTGAGATCGCTTTTGAGCAGCGCGACCGAATAACGATAACGAAAGCGATCGAAATTCATGCCCTTCTCGCGTGGGCCACCTTGGAAGAAGCTGCGGTACTTCTGCACCGCGGTGAACCATTGTTGGCTATTGAAATTCAACTCGGCGAGCACGAGATCAGAATAAGTCGACAACCCTTCGCGCGCGAGTTCGGCTTGATACTTCAACATGTCGCCCAAAATGGTCATGTTGATTTTGCCGTTATCGATAATTTTGCGTAGCCGCTCGGCGGCCTCGCGCGCGCCTTTCTCGGTCTTGCGGTGTTGATCGAGCAGCATCAACGCCTCGGCGCGCAGGATGGCGGTTTCGGCATCGGCCGCATTGCCGCCTTTGGTCGCCGCCGCGAGCGCCGACGGTGGCGGTGCCTCACCGCGCAAAAGGGCGAGTTCCGCGTCCGCCATTTTGAACACCGGGTGATTCGCATCCGCGGCCAAGGCTTTTTTCAGCGCCTCGAAAATCTGCGTGGCGCGCGAGGTTTGGCCTTCGGCTTTCGCGATATACCCCATGCCAAGCCAACCGCCATAAACCAAATTGGGCTGGAATATTTGCATTGACGAGGATCGAAAGCCGCGTTTGGCTTGCCAGAGCAGCTTGTCGCGCTTACCGCGTTGCGTGGGACGATCCGCAAGCGTCAGATCGAGCCACGAGCGCCAATACGGAAAGGCGGCAAGCGCGAAGCTTAAATCGTCCCAAGTGGATGATTCGTAAATCTGCTCCAACGCGCCTTCATCGTCACCGGCTTCTTCTTCCGCGCTACGCAGCCGGTCTTGGCTGCGCGAACGCATTTGGTTTGAGATTTTTTTGAGTTCTTCCAGAATCAAATCCGGCGCGCCGCCCTGACGCGCGGCGTCCACCACATTGCCGAAATCCCGCGCCACCTGCACGAACTCTTGCGTGGAAGCCTGATTCGAGAGCCGCGCTAACATGCCTTGCGCCGCCGAGACCGGATCATCGGCCGCGTGACTGGCGGTGACCGCAAGCAACCATAGCCACGTCAGCAATACGCCATGCCGCAACATCGAGAACTGAGGCTTCGTCACGTCAAATCAGCTCCAACAATGCGCTCATTTCCTTGGCAAATTGATCGCCCATGATGAGCGTGATCAAGCGCCGCGTGACCGTGATATCGCCCTCTAACGTTGACGCATCGCCGCCACCGGCGTCGGCGATAATGCGGAAGTTCAGCATTGAATCGTTGCGATACATGCGATGGTCGATTTTGCGACCAACTTTCGCCTCAATGACGGCGGGATTGGACTGATCGCTGACATCGAGCGCGGACACCACGCCCCCGTTGCCGCTGAAGCGTCGGACCACCTTTACGATGTCGTCGAGCTTGTCGTCTGCCGGTGGATAGTCACCAATTAGGATAATGATCTGGCGGGCACCTAGGCGCCAATCCGAACCATCGACCGCCTTATCGATCCCCTCAAAAACGGCTTCATAAATATCGCCGCCGCCTTTGGCTTCAAGCTCGTTGATAAAGCGTTGAACTTTAATCGTGCTGTAGGTGAGCGGTTGGTCCTTGGTGACGTATTCGGATTCCTTGTCGCGATAAGCGACGACGCCAAAGCGCGCAATGGGAACCAACGAGCGGATCACATTGACGATATCCCGCATGCGGTCTTTCACTTCATCGATTACCCAGCCCATCGTGCCGGTGGCGTCGACCACGAAAACCACATCCAAACCGGACTCCCGCATACCGGCGATGTAGGCCGCGAATTGATTACTCGAGCCACCCAACGCATTGCCGATACCGACGCCGAATCCCGCGGTGCCGCCGCCGCTTCCACCACCCGTGCCGCCTGAGGTGGTCGGCGCGAGGATCCCGACGGTGGGAATGTTCGCCCGTTGAATCAATCCCGCGACATCCGCCTGGGCCACCGCAATTTCAACCGGATCACTCTCTTCGCCGGCGCCGCCGGCTTGTGCCTTCAGTGATAACGGCACATTTGGCGGTGGGGGCACCACCGCTTGGGGCGCGATTAAAACTTCCGGCGGCTCGAGTTCAAACTCTTCTTCAAAATCCAAGGGCTCGTCGAGCTCCGCTTCTTCCGCTTCTGGCGTCGCGGGTTTCGGCGGCTGGGGGGGGATTTCGATTACCACCTGTTTGCCCTTCGAGCGGCTTAAATTCTCTTCCAGTGCGGCGTTGGACTGCTTGATTTCTTCTCCTACCCTAGAGGCGGAAAAACTATGGATCGCGATCGAGATAACTAGCAGGCAAAGCCAGAGGACAAGGCGCATGACTTAGAACCTTACGGGGTCGCGGCTTCGGCGTCGCGGGATAAGGTGACGATTGCGATTTTCACAATGCCCACCTGGGAGGCTTCTTGAATAAGCTCGGCGACTAATACGGCATCCAAGTTGGCATCGGCGGCGAGCTTGAGCTCCCGCCCCTTACCCAATGCCTTGATTTTTTGTTTGAGATCTTTGCGTTCGATAAGTTCGCCGTTTAAAAAAATCCCGCCTTCCTTATTCACCGTCAGCTGCATCGCCTGTTCAGACAACGTGTTATTGGCGGATGACTTCGGTGGGAATATTTGCAGCTGTACGTCGAAATTAGCGGCGACGATAAAAAAGAGAATGAGCAAGAAAATCACGTTCAACATAAAGAACGTGCTTTCCCAACGGCGTTCGCGCGCGTCTTCCGCCGCGTTCTTGGTATTAAGTTCCATGGTTGAGCGGCTGTCTAACATCGTTTGCGCCTATTTAAATTGCTGCGCTTCACGTAGCGACACTTGGTAATAACCATGGGCGTTCGCGATATCGATCACATCCACCGCTTGCTGCAACTTGACGCCGGCATCGCTCGCGATAATTACCGGCTTGGCTTCGCCCTTCACGCGCGGTAACCGCGCGCCAAGCTCCCGCATGGAAATTTTTTCGCCGTCGAGCCATAGCTCGCCGTTCTTATGAAGTTCGATATAAACCAGCGTTGACTCACCGGTGGTGGTGCCGACCGCTTTGTTCTCTTCTTTCTTCGAGCTATTCAATTCGATGCCGTGCGGTACCACGAAGCTACTCTGCAGCATGAAAAATATGAGCAGAATGATGAAGCAATCGACCAGCGGCACGAACGTGATTTTGATCGGGTGCTTGCGCCCACGTCCTAACGACAGCGAAATGCGCGCGGGCTCAGACACGATGGACGTTCACCGTGAGCACGCGCGTCAACACATCCGAAACTTCTTCCGAAACACGCTCAAGACGCGTTTGAATCATCGCGTGCAGGGTTGTGAAAATAATCGCGATGACGAGCCCGACCGCCGTACACACCAATGCCTGCCAGATACCGTTGGCGAGCGCGCTCGAGCCCTTCTCCGTACCGGCAACCGCCGCTAAGTGACGAAAGGCATCGATCATGCCAAGCACCGTACCCAAAAGCCCCAAGACCGGTGAAAGGTAGTAAACGATTTCCAAGAAGCGAATGAGCTTGCCGTAGGGCCGCAGAAAGTTCATCCCGCGCCGCGCCAACTCGTCACGTAGCACTTCGCGATCGGCGGTTGCAATGCGCTCTAATCCAAACTTGACGTCCTTGGCGAACTGCCATGAACGGTCAAGCACTTTAGCGGCTTTGTCGGTTTCACCGGCCGCCCACTGATCAATGGCGGCTTTGAGCTTGGCGAATCGCGCGTCACTCACGGTGGTGAACTGCAAGACCTTATAGAACACCATCGCCAGCCCCATGACCGAAATGATGAGCTGCACGGCAACCACGGAACCGCCAAGTTCTATTAGCGTATTTGCCGAATTCCAGGTAAAGCTTATCAAGTCACTGAGATTGTTAATTTCCATAATGCTTTCGCTTGCTTGGGCGGTTAGTTGCGATTACCGGCAATTTCAAAGTGCAAACAGCTATGTCACGGCGCGATGCGTGGAGGCATTCGAGGGCGGGAACAGAGGATGCAGGTGCTTTGAACTAAGAATTATCTGATCTGACGCGGAGTGTACTCACTCTGCGGCGCAAAAAAAAAGGCCGGTTCGCACCGGCCTTTTTAATTTATGTGTCGAGCGACGTCTTAGAAGAAGTACGAAGCGCGCACAAATACTTCGTCCATGTGGTCGAAGGACTCGAGCAGGTCATCCGCTTGACCACCGACATCGGCCGCGATATTCGCGTAGATATCAAACTGCCAATCCGTGCTTGGTTTAAAGCGCACGCCCGGCTGCAAGAACATACCGCCACGGACGTCAGCCAGCATCGCGAAGTCCGCGCGCCAGATAAGGTTCGGGAACGGTTGTTGGAAGGCGAACACCAGGTAGTCGGCGGAACTGACACCATTCGGCGTACCGTCTTCGTCTTCGGTGAAGACGTTTTGGCCATCCGAATAACCCGTCAGCAAGCGACCGCCCAAGTCCGTATCCGTGCGGTGCATCCACTCAAACACGAAGTAGGTGGCCGGCAGCGCATCGAACACGCTTTGGTATTTCTCCAAGATAACCGACGCCAGGATTTCGTCCGACTCGGTGAACTTGGTGCTCGCGGAGATATCAGTGAATATCTTGTTAGGCGTGTAGCTCATTTCACCGCGCACGATCAATTGGTCAAAGATCGAGTTCGGATCGGTTGAAATAATGTAGTTGAAACCTACACCGAAGATGCTTTCACGCTTGAACTCACGCGAGATATGACCGCGTAACGGGCCAAACGCCGTGAAGAACTTGCTGACGTAGGCCATGCCCATCGCTTTACGGGCCGAACCGCGCAGACGGGTACAGCTCGACGTTCTGGAACAGGCCGTAACGGCGGCAATCGCATCGGCGTTCTGTTGGTCAGTAATCCCTGAGCCGGATCCGTTGGCGACACCGTTTAAGCCAAAGCCAGCGGCACCTAGCACGTTGTTGGCGACGGCGTTTTGTACAAACGCATTGGTCGCATCCACCCGACCATCGCCGCTGACGCCGAAGGCCTCAGACACGAAATCAAACTTGCCGTCAGGCAACATGCCGATGCCGTTTGGCAGCGCTAGCTGGTCAGAGCCTGAGAGTTCGGCGGTAGACGTTGCAGCGCTTTGGACTGGGTCAAAGCGTGACAGCGCCGCTTGGTACCACCAGTCTTGATAGCTGTTGGTGCCAGTGCCGTCCAGTTCGAACGAGTGGCCGCATTCGCCAGCCATCGCGCCTTGCATGTATTGCGCGGATTGACCCGGATTTCCGTAAAAATCCAAGTCGCTGCCGATGAGTGAATTCTGATGGCAGAACGGGTTTGCGCCACCTGTCCGGCCTTCGAAAGTCGCTTGCACGCCCTCGTTCGAATTCATGTTGAGAACACGCCCGCCACCTTCATCCCAACGAAACACACCATCAGGGTTACGGCGGTTGACCGCCATGACGGACACCGTCAAGTCTTTCGCGAACAGATCAGGCATGATCACGCGGCCGCCGAAGTTAAGTGCGTTTTCGGCATCGTCAAAGCCTTTGCCGAACTTCGAGTTCCCAACCGTAAAGCCGTCAAGAATGACGTTGTACGGGGTGTTGGTGTTCGGATAAATCGTTGGGCTGAACATCTGCACGAAGGCGTCGATTTCCCAACCGTTCGAGAAGGTGTAGCTGCCGCGCACGCCGGGCGACGCCACGCGTTCGTCGGCATATTCTTCGGCGCCCACGTCGAGGAAGAAGTGGCGGCGAAGGTCAAGGCCGTTGGCAACGTCAAATACCCGGAAGAACAACGCTTCGCCCCAGGCGATCTGCTGTTGACCGATACGGAACCAGGCGCTACCGAAGTTGATGTCGGCATACAGCGACGGGATGTCAATCATGAAGTCGTTGTTTTGGACTTCGAGCAGGTTGCCGCGGTTATCGCCCCAGCCGGTATCACCGAGGAAATGCTTTTCAACTCGAACACCATCGTCGGCAAAGGTGGACGTGCCATCGAAATACGCGCGAAAACGGCCATAGGCCGCGATTTGCTCGTTCACTTTGGCCTGAACTTCGACTTCGGCCCGCGTATTAAACATGTTGAAAGGGAAACTGCCGGAAGGCTGGGCGAAATCATTCACGCCATCGCCATTTCGATCGCAGAGCGCGCCATTGGCTCCGCAGCCGCTTCCGCTCGCAAATCCCAAACCGCCAAAACCGTTATTAACATTTGGAGCGTAGGAGTTGGTGCCCGAGGTCAATGCCGGATTGTCCAGTGGCAACACCCCACTTGCACCGCCCAATCCGCCAAACGCGGGAATGATGCGATTATTGTTGTTCTGGAAGTTTTCGTACTTGTTCGTGATCGAACCGTCATCCGAGATCGACACGGCGATTTCTTGCCGCACGAAGCCTGTGATGTTCCAGTCGATAGCAGACGCGATCCCCGGAGCCAATGTGCCCGCGGCCACGCCTCCCGCGATCAGAATGCGCATTAAATTACTTTTTGCCACTCCCGCTTCTCCTCTTCTATTTCAAAGATGACGGTTTTTAACCGAACCTAAGCCCCCGAACATAAACCTCTTTTTGCATTGAGGCTTAGGCCCGTTCTACTCGATTCTTCCCGTAGACCAACCCGTTAGCGGCCGGTCTTATTGTTGCTTTAGTACCACGACAAGTTCGTTTTAGCGCGTTTCCCGCGCGCAAGGCGCCCTTTTCGTGGCAGTTACGTCACAACTTAGCCGATCAAGTTGTGACTTTCAACCACTAAGACGCGTCCGAGGCAAACTTTTCTGCCATTCCGTGCACATTTAGGCTCGGACCGCTTAGCCGCATTAGCGCAAAAGACGCGCGATGCGCCCGGTATGGCCGCCGATATAGATGACTTGCGAAACCATCTCCCCGCCCGGCGCTTTCATGCTGGCTTCACCGACGGCAATCGGCACATACCAGTTACGAATAATTTCCAGATCAGTCGAAGATACGAAGGTGGCGCCCGCATCCGAGCTGCGTAGCAACGCGCGCTGGCCGGTGATAACGATTTCGCCATGTTTCGAAGCCCATACCCCAAACAAGTTGGCGTTGGAGCCTGCATTCAGTTCTTGCCAGGTGGCCCCCATGTCCATGGTCTTCATGACCAGACCTTCCTGACCAACGGCGTAACCCACACCGTCCGGCAGGAGGTGCATCGCGAAGATGGATTTCTCGCCCTTGGTGGCCAAATTCCAGGTGTCGCCACCGTCTTCGGAGACGATGATGTAGGCGAATTCGCCGGCAATCACCGCGCGTCCGCTTTCTTCGACATTCACCGTATAAAGATGGGGCTCATAGCCATCCTCGCGGAAACCCGCCCAATCGAGCGTCAGTTTCTCCCAGGTCTTACCGGCATCCTTGGAGCGCATTACGGTACCGAATTCGCCGACTGCAATCGCGAGGCCGGACGAATTCACGGCCACCTTCATCAGTCGGAATTCGCATTCGCAGTTACCCTTCTCCCAGCCACCGTCGGCTTTGCCCAACAGTACGGTGCCGCGCTGGCCGACGATGATGCGCTTATCGCCATTCACGGCGACGCCAAGCAACGCGAAATCCGTACCGCTATCGACTTTGCTCCAGGATGCACCGGCGTCTTTGCTTTCCAGAATCGAGCCGAAAGCGCCCACCGCAATGCCGTTTTGGCCGTTGATGGTGATGTCATAGACGGCATCGTGCGGAATGCCGGTATGCACGGCAGCTAGCTGTTCCGTACCGCTTTCCTCCTGCGCGAGCACCGGGGCCGCTGCGCCTAACACTGACAGCACTGACGCGACTACCGCGCATTTTTTTGAAAACGAGAAAATGTTCACTACTTAGGTCCTCATCTATAAAAGATATCGTTCGCTTACAACACGATCACATCGCGTTGGCGTGCTCGCTATAGTCCAACTTCTCTGAGATCAGCTGGTGCTCATTGGAGATGAATTTGGGCTTGATCCACCACACCAGCAACGGCAGCACAACCAGAGAAATCACCATGTTGATGGTCATCACCATCACGAGCAACAGTCCCATGTCCGATAGAAACTTCAATTCAGACAAGAAGTACCACGGCATGATGCTGATAAGCACGATGGTGGCCGTGAAGAAAATTGCCTTGCCGGAGGTTTGAATGGCGCGTTGGATAGCGTCCCCGTAATGCCCGGAATCCTGGAATTCCTCGCACATCCGGCTCACCAGATAAATGCCGTAGTCGATACCGACGCCGATACCGATACTCGCGATTGGTAGGCTGTTGACGTCCAACCCAAGTCCGAGCATCACCATCACCGCTTCTAACAACGAGTTCGAAAGGTTAACGGGAATGAGCAGGATGAATCCAGCCACCGGCGAACGGTACGCAAAACTGGTCACCATGAAGATGATGGCGTTCAGGATGCCGAGGATCAGCCATTTGTTATCGTGCACCACGTCATTTACAGACTGTTGAAGCGCGATCGCCCCCGTCGCCATTCTGACCGTGAAGTTTGGATGATCAACGCCGACCGCATCGACCGCCGCCTGCGCTTGTTTGAGCGCCAAGTCGACCGTTTCCTGCTTGTTATCTTTGTACCAGAGGGAAATCGTTCCGTTTTGCATCGTAAAGTCGGAAACGTGACCGTAGTTCTTGGCGTTCGAACCTAACAACAACGCGGTCACCGTGCCGTACACGGACTCATTGATGGGATCGATTGACGCCCATTTCGGATTGCCGCCGCCAAATAGTCGATTGGCTTCCGGCAGGTAGTCCGCAAACGACAAAGTCGCCTCCGGCGGATTATCGAACGATTCGATTTGCCGTTGAATCGCATGCATCGTCGCGACCGTGTGCGCTTCGCGCAGGATACGTGGGCCATCCAAGCCACCCTTCCCTTCGAAGACAATCTCGAGCGTCATCAACCCCGGGAAGTGCGAGTTAATCGCCGCGACCGCGCGATTAAACTCGGAATCGTTGAAAAGGAGATTACTGCCTTCGACCGGATTCCCAATCTTGAGATGCGCCTGCAGATAAATGGATATGGACGCCACGATCAGAACGATGACCGTGGTGAATTTTGCGCGCGGGCCATGCGACAGGCTGCCGATTACGCCAAGCATGTCGATGAGACTGTTGTGCCAGGTTTTTTTGTCGCTTTTTCCGATCAGCACGTCCACGTTACGCGGCGTTGGGAGATAGGACGCGAGCAACGCGGACAAAAACACGTCGGTCGGAATAAGCGCGGTCGCCCACCAGCCGGTGAAAATTGCGAAACGCTGCATGACCGGAATTGGCGCAATCGCGATAAGAAACAGACAGACCAAGTCGGTGATGATGCCGAGGATACCCGGGGCCATCATCACCCCCAGCGAGAGTTGGGCGGCTTTTCGTTTGTCCTTAACCTCGTGCAGGATTTCATAGAAGCGCTCCAGGTACTGCACGCAGTGCGAGAATGCGCGCGCCACCAGTAGCATGGGCACCACCATGATGAGCGGCTCGATGGGCTGCCTTAACCAGCCGGTCAGACCAAAGCCCCAGATGCCGCCAACGATACTGACGGTGATGGGGGCGACCACCCCGGGAATATTGCGCATGTAAAAAACGAGTGATGCGATAAGCGCGGAGGCAGTGATCCCGAAAATCATCAGCATCTGCACTTGGAATGTGTACACCCAACCGGTCAGCATCGGTTGTCCGGCGGCGAAGATTTCATGGTGTTCGTCACGCTCGCGCACCACCATGTCTTGTACGTGTTTGAATGTCGCGCCGTAATCGAGTGTGCGCTCGATGAACGTGGCGGTAATCAGCGTTGCGGTCTCGTCGGCGGAAATGAGGAATTTTCGAACGTTGTTTGACCGGTCGACGCGGTGTTTGAATTCTTCTAACTCTTCTTTGGTTTTCGGCGCCGACGCCTCCATCATCGGTTTTACGTCCACACCGTAAGGAGTGGCTTCCGCGTAGCGCGCTTTTTCGGTCGCGACCGACAAAATCTGGTCATGATCGACCGACGGCGCGAGATCGATATCGCGGGTCATTCGATACACCTTTTCGAGTGTATCGGCGTTGTAGACGTCGCCATCCTTGCGCTTAATCATCAATACGACGGTAAGGGGGTTCCCGAAGTTCGGATGGTCTTTGAAGGTTTGAACGAACCGATGGTCTTTGGGAAACAAGTCGCTAAAAATGGTTTTGACTTGCACATGCGTTAAACCCACGCCAAAAAAAGCCGTGATCGACAATAAAATCGTGAGCGAAAGCCCGCGCTTTCCAATCACCTGTGCCGCGAATCTGTGACGAAGTGAAGTCTGCATATCGGTCCTTACTTACTTAATGTTTGATTAGATCGGCCGCAAGTCCAGAAAAGTGGCTTCTCCAACGCAAGTGAACAACTTGCGTTGCGCGTGTTGCCGATCTGATTTCAGAATGCTTCGCTGTCAGCGAGCAGAGGCAGAGGTACTTGGTAGCGGTTCTGCGCCGCACTTAAAGTTATTCTTCCGCCGATAGCCCACCGCGATCTTCGTCTACGTGGGCGACCAGGAACGCTTATTGCGTGTGTCGCGCACCTAGTCTTTATCGCCAGTCGAATATAGGGATGGTGTTTTTTTCTGTCAATTATCGGATTTTCCTACAGTTTTGGTATTGCGTCGCAACAATCCACGCTTGCAGCTAGGCCTGCGGGCGCGGACACTTCACATCCAACGGTGTACTGACATCCGGGATTGAGGCGAGCGCTGATCGTATGAATGAATCGATTGATCTTGGCCTGGCGCTACGGCCGCGTGCCGCGGAAATTTGCCTCACGCTTGAATCAATTGTGTTGGGCGAAGGATTTTCTCGCTTGAGCCTGACTGATCTCGCCGAACGCCTAAGCTGCTCGAAACGCACGCTGTACGAAATCGCGCCGAGCAGGAATGCGTTGGTCTTAAAACTCCTAGCGACCTTTTTCGCGCGCATTCGCCACGACGCGGCGCACGCGGCGCGCGTGGAAAACACCTATACAGAGGCGTTGCACGTTTACTTGCACACCGGGGTGCGTGCCGCCGCGCGCCTGAGTCAAGAGACTGTCACCGATATTCATCGCTGGGAACCTGCGCTCAATCTGTGGCAGGAACATATTCGTCTACGCGTGCAGGGACTGTGCGAATTGCTGGAAAAGGGAATTGAGGCGCGCGCATTTCGCCGCGTGAAGACCGTGTTGGTTGCGGAATTAGTGTTTGCGAGTTTAAGCCGGCTACGCGAGCCGGACTTCCATACCACAACGGGGATTACGGTGTCCGAGGCGTTTCAAGAGTATTACGCGATGTTAATCGCGGCACTCGCGCCGGGACAATGACGTTGTATGCCTCGGCCGTCTTCAAATGCGGGTCGCCGCCTGGCGGCCCGCTTTGAAAGCGCTCAGGTCGCCGCCGTTATGCGCGAGCCGCCGCCGGTACGGAAACTTTTTCCGACTCAACGCCGAGCTTGCGCAGCGCATCCGCCTGCCATCCACCCAGTTCGATATCGCGTCGGGTATCGGAATCATCGATATGGGAATTCAACACGAAGCGCGGCTTGAATACCCGTACGAGCAGCGGAATGAGCGTAATGGCGCCCACCATGTTGCTGGTCAACAAAAGGCACAGCAGCAGCGACATTTCGCTATTGAAGCGCAGGGACGAACCCGGGATCCAATACACGATGCCAGACAGGATCGTGACGGCGGTAAACAAAATCGCCGCGCCGGTGGTGCGCATTGACGTCACGATGCAATCGATCAATGAACGATGCCGCATTTCTTCTTTGAGGCGATCGAGCATATAAATCGCATAATCGACGCCGACGCCGATACCCACCGCCGTGACCGGCAAGGTGTTCACGTTTAGGCCGATATCGCGCATCGTCATAAATGCCCGGTTGGTCATCACGCACAGTACCAGCAGCCCAAACACCATAAGGCCGGCCACAAACGATCGGTAGGCAACGGTGATCGCAAGTACCACGGCGACGATGATCGCCAGCGTCATCTTGAGATCCGAGAGTTCGGTTTCTTCGTTCGCTGCCGCCGTGGTCCCAATGATTCCGCCGGCAAACCGGGCCGTCACACCTTCCATGGGATGAGCGGCGAGGAATTTCTTCGCTTCTTCCACCGCGGTGCTGACGGTCCGGCCTGTGGCGTCTTTGTAGAACACGACAAAATTGGCCGTTTTACCTTCCAAGTCCATGTACTCGAGAATCACGCCAGGAATCGAGGCGCCCGCTTCGTACATGAACAGCGTATTGCCGATATTTTTTTGCTCCTTCGGGATGATCGACCAACGCGGATCGTCGTAGTGATAGAGGCGGTTGATCGAACGCACCAGCTGAGGAATATCCCGCGTACCGCCGTAGTTATATGTATTGGCCATGAAGCGCCCAAACTCTTCCATCACCGCGACCACCGCGGGATCTTTCATACGATGCGGCTTGTCACCTTCAAAAAAGATACTGAATTGATTCGCGCCGGCAAATCTGTCCGCGATGCGTGCCGCAGCCACGTTGTAATCCGAATCCGGGAAAAGGATCGGCGAGCCGGGTTTGCTTTCGCCAATCTGCACGTGCCAGCCGAAATAAAACGCCCATGCCGTCAACAGCAGCGCCCCGCTCATGATGACGGTTGACGCTTTGGGTCCCACCAGAAACACCCCTAGCGCATGCATCAGTCGCGACGGCAGGTGTTTATGCTCCTCCTGGCGCGTGACGGTTGGCGTCGGCAACAACGACATGATGAGAGGCACCCACACCGTCACGGTGATGAGATTACTCGTTCCCCAAAACGCGCAGTAGTAACCGAGTTTTGAAATCATCGGCATCGACGACACCGTCAACACCAACAACGCGAATGCGTCCGCCAAGATTCCCAGCGTCGCCGGCAACAAGAGTTCGCCCATGGCGACGCGAACGGCTGCTTCCTTTTGGTGCCCCAGCCGTATTTCGTCGTAATAACGCTCCATCAGCTGCACGCAATGACTGGCGGTGCGCGCCGAAATCAAAATCGGCACCACCAAAATCAGCGGATCGAGGTTGTAGCCGATCCAACCGACAAATCCCAAGCCCCATACCGCTGACAACGCGGTACCAATCGCCGGCACCAGCACCCCCACCAGCGATCCAAAATGGAACCAAAGCAGCGCGATCATCACCGCCCCAGTCACGCCGAAAATGACTTTGAGTTCTTTCGAGTAGTAATAAATCCAGCCCTTCAACATGGGCTCGCCGGCGATATAGAGCTTGGTTTCGCCGTCTTTTTCGACAGCGTTCTTGAGTTCGATGAGACGCGTGTGGATTTCCGTGTAGTTCAGGCGCTCCTCGTCAAAGCCGGCCAGGATCAACGCAGACTTGCCGTCAGCCGACACGTACGTGCCATAGACGATATCGTTGTTGAACGACTCCTCGCGGAGTTGTTTCAAGCTCGCTTCATCTTTGGGAATGTCCTTCGGTAATACCGGTTCGGATTTGATCAAACCACCCGCGGTGGTGCGTATGCGGCGGATCTTGGGATGCGCGATACTGGCAACCTGATAGTGGTTGACGCCGGTGATGAGATCGACCTCATCGGTCAGCATCTTTACTTTCTGGAGCGTGTTGTACGTGAAAATGTCTTTGTTGGGATCGGTAACTTCCAGCGCCATGGTCACCACGTTGGCACCGCCGAAGGTCTGCTTCATGCGGTTGTAGTTCTTGATGTACTCGTGTTTCTCCGGCAAAAGATCCGCAAACCGTGAATAAACTTCAATCTTGGGGATATGCAACGCCAACATGATGGTCGGCACGCAAATCAGCAGGAATGAAATCCATTTTCGATCCATCAGCCAGTTCGCGATTGCCTGTCCGCGTGTCGCGCGAATATGCAGTGCTTTATTTTCCATGCTTTCCTCTTAAGAAATTCAATCTCGATGCATTATCGCGGGATCCGGTAGGCGGTCAGATGCCGTGCGGACGCTGGTGGGAAGCCCTGAGCACGAAAGTTAGATCTAATTATTGTGGATACCGCAGACGACGCTTTCTAACACAGCAAGCGAATGGAGTCGATAGCGCGAAACGCCCGCCCATTCCGCCTCAGCTGCCAGCAAGTGCGGCACAAACGGCTAAGACCGTTTCCGGGTTCGCGGATGGGGGCACTTGACCGTAGAGGAGACCGCCCTGTTGAAAGGCGGGCGCGGGGGTCTCGCCCTGCCACACCCGATCTGTCAAGCCTCCCCCCAAGTGGTGGCCCAAGCCTCGCCGAGCCTCCATTTCCGATTGCGTCAACTCGCCGCAGAGCAGGAAGTCGGCATCCGCCGGGACCTGAGCGTGCTGGGCAAAGGCTGCCGTGACCGCAAACCCGCGCGCCCATCCGTAGTGACTCGCGGCGTTCAGAATGGGTGCGTAAGCGTCTTCCTCGTCAGCGCTAAGCGCTAGTGGCGAGTCGCGCTGCAACAAAACGCCGGCGATCCGCCGTCCGGAGAATTCGCGCAAGGTTGCCGTCACGAGCGCACTCAGGTCGTCCAATAAATCAAAGTCGGCGTCGTCCGAAAAACTACAACGATTGAGTAAATCGAGCGGCGTTGGCACACGCAGCACGATGTCAATCGAATCGCCAAGCCGGTGTCCCAAAGCGTCCAGGCACTCCGCGGCAAAACGCAGGCCCGTTGGCGAGGTTAGGATTTGTCGCGCGCGCGCCACCGGCGGGTCGTCAAGTGCACTCAGCGCAAGGCCGCTCGCCGCAAGATCAAACGTCAATACGTCCGACCGGATCGCCTTTTGCGCCTGCAGGATCGTGTTCGCGTAGCGGCTCGATTGAATGAACCAATCGGCCGCGTCACCGGCAAACACGTGGTGCGCGTACTCCGCATATTCGATCCACAGCAGCTGCGCGCGTCGGCCGTCCAAAAACTCACGTAGCAAAGAGTCGACCATCGCGGTTAATTACGCGCGGGCTTTGCCCGGTAAGCCGCCAACTCCGCTTCGAGTTCGGCGATGCGGACGTCCTTAGGATTCGGCATCATCACTGGCACGATGGCGTCCGCCTGGCAGGTGTCGTCGACCGAGCCGCGATACAGCAATTTGCGATCCTTCCACGACCCATAGAACGGTACGCCACGCGGCGGCTCGGCGGTTTCCCATTCTTTGATGAATTCCGCGTAGGGCTTGCCGCGCCGCTTGCGCGCTTCGCGTTCCGCCTTGCGCGCGGCTTCAGTCGCGGCGACGTCGACCGCACCGGTGTTTTCATCGAGCACCACATGGTAGATATTGCGTGCGCTGCGCATGGAAATGAGTTCGTCCAAATAATCCTTGGCGACCAGCGCCGGATCGCGATCGAGCACATCGCCGTAACCACCGCCGCCGCCCTGCGTAATCATGTATAGCTCACCCGGTTTCGCGAACTCGAGCTGCAAGCCCATGTGATGCGTTGAGTACGTCGCGCCCTTGAACGGCTTTTCATTCATGATTTGCGGGATGGTGTAACGAAGCAGCTCACGGTTGTCTTGCATAACCTCAAAGACATTCACGCCACGCACTTTGCACAGCGGCAAGGTTCCGGGCGCATAGCCGCCGAAAATCCCATAGGTAGTTGGAAACTTGGAGCCGATACTGCAGCACATGAAGCCCCACATCGAGGTGTCCTTCATGGTGGCGATCTGTTGGTAACCATGGCCGCCACGGTACTTGCCGAAACCCTCGGCGTCTTTCATGAGCCGATGCGGCACAATTTTGATGAGCGGCACTTCTTCTTCGATCAACTCCTGTTCGCCGATGTCCGCCATCGGCGCAAAAATCGGCGCGAGCGAATGTTCACCATCGCGATTCCAACGCGCGGCACCGCCCATGCCGTTTAAATCCGCGCATACATTGCCCACCAACTCGCCATATTGATTCACGCCGCCGTATATGAAGGTAACGATCATGTTGTACCAACCGGCGATGACGTCGGTGGCACGATGGCTTGAGCTGTAGAGATACTTCGGCACGCCGATTTGGATCGCCGTGAAGCCAGGGAAAAACGTCATCATGCTCTGCGCATTCGGCGCGTCCGGCGAACAGTTCAACGTGGAGCGCTTATCGGTTAATACCGTCATCGGCGCGAACACGGCTTGATTACGCGGCAGGTCCGGCCACACGAAGCTTAGAAATTCCTGTGCGAGCATGCCTTTCAGCGAGGCGAGCACGGTGTTATTGGGGCGATTCAAAAACTCCGGCGACGAGCCGCGGAAATCGATGATGAGTTGATCGTCCCGCTTATCGAGTTCGAGGCGGATCCGAATGAGGCAATTCTCGCGCAACGTGCCGTCCGCAAATACATTGGTGCGGACCTTGCCATCCGGCCACGCGCGGAGGCGCCGGCGTACTTCGGCTTCCGTATCGGTCAGCGTTTTGCGCAGTGTCGCGACCACCGCGTCCACGCCGTACTCGGCGATCGCTTCATCGACACGCGCCTTCATGCGCATCGCGGCGAATAGTTTGGATTTCATGCCTTCCAGCTGCAGTTTCGGTTCGCGCACCGAATTTTGCAGAAAGGTCATCAAATCGCGTTTGAATTCGTAATTCTCGCCGACTTTAATCGGCGACATTTTCAACCCTTCGTCATACGGCGATTCCGCCGCGGACGGCATGCCGCCGGGTTCAATCGCGCCGTTCTCGCCTTCGTGCACGATGGCGCCGGTGAAGCAGATCAACTCCCCGTTGTGATAAACCGGAATGACCAAGCTTTGATCGGTATTGTGAATATTTCCGTAGCGCGCGTCGTTGTGCATGAAGATGTCACCATCTTTCAAGCCGACGGTTGGTTCGTCTTTCCAATACTTCAGGATGAACTTGACCGGATGTTGGGTCAGGACCGAGAAGATCAACACGCCGCCCATGCTGGCTAGTGCGAGATCGCCGTTCGCGGTCCACACGCCCGAGATGAGATCGCCCCATTTGGCGCCGGGCGCCGCGCCCATTTGCTCAACCATATCGAACGATTCGTTGCAGGCGGTCTGCAGCTTGTGGCGCACGAGATTGATCTGATCCGGATCCGAAAACTTGGCGAGTGCAGCCGCTTCGCGCGGCGTGGTCGGAACGACCCGATGGTCTTCCATAATCGCCGGATCGGGGCCTAGGAAGAGCACGTTGTCTTCGAGAAACTTCTCGATAATCGACTTTTCTTGATCACCACCCATGGTGCATACCTCTATTCGTTAGACGGTCAATCGCGCACAAGCCACGCCGAGCCCGATAAGCCCATCGTGAGTGTCCAGCCTGGCTCAATCAAATACGTGGTGCGTGGCGTCTCAACCAGCGCGGGTCCCTTGATCTGCATGCCTTCCTTCACCGCGTCATAGTCATAGACGGCAGTCATCGCCGACTCTTGCATGTCAGGGAACCAGCATTCCCGTTGTGTGCGTGGGGTCGGTGTTGCCGGGCTAACCTTGTGCGAGCGCTCAAGGTTCAAGCGCTGGTGTTCGACGTACGACACCACGCGGATGACATTGACGCGCACACCGGCTTCCGGCGCCTGACTCCCTTCGCCAAAACGTTGCGCGTAATTAACGCTGAAGCGATCGAGCAGGGTAATGACATCGCGCATCGAGGTGAGTCGGCGCAACGGACTGGTGACCCCGATCTGCGCCAGCTGATTGCCGTAGCGCATATCAAGTTCGACGCGCGTTTTGATATCCGAAGGCGCGATGCCTTGCCGCTCCAGATCCTCGCGCCCCCGCACTTCAAGTTCCTCGACCGTGGCATTGAAGACATCGAACGACTCCAGCATCTTGCGTTGGGTCGCGTCGTACAACATGAGATACAAGGACTTCTCATGGATGTGCAACGCATTCATGTTGCCGGCACCAAGCGCGGAAAACACCGAGCTAAACGGTGGAATCAACACGCGCGAGATCCCGATCTTCGATGCATACCCGCAGGCGTGGATCGGGCCGCCGCCGCCGTAACTCAACAACACGAAGTTCTTCGGGTTATAACCCTTGACCGCCACTTCTTTGAAAATCGCGGTTGCCATATTGGCGTCGACTTTGCGTTTGATGGCTTTCGCGGCATCCAATACCGACATGCCGGAAGGCTTCGCGACGTACTCTTCAATCGCACGCTCGGCGCGACGTTTGTTGATCTTGATTGAGCCGCCGGCGTAGTTGTCCTGGTCGAGGTAGCCGAGCACGAGATTCGCGTCGGTGGTCGTCGGCAATTTACCACCGCGGCCATAACACGCCGGTCCCGGATCAGAACCCGCGCTTTCTGGCCCTACTTCAATCGAGCCCCACATCCTATCGAACCGCGCGATCGAGCCGCCGCCGGCGCCGATGGTGTGCAAGTAGGTCATCGGCGTGCTGACCAACCAGCGGTCGATCACTGGATTGAAGTCGTAGAACTTCACACCGTCCGACGTAACAAGGCCGATATCGAAACTCGTGCCGCCCATATCGGTGGCAATGATGTTTGGCTCTTTGAATTGCTCGGAAATGTAGTTCGATGCTTCGAGTCCGGCGACAGGGCCGGAATGGATCGTCTGCAGCGCGTGCGTCGAATTCAACTGCGCCATGCCGGAGGTGTTATGGACCAGTAGCATCGGCCGTGCGTAGCCGTTTTGCCTGAGCACAATTTCGAGCGACGACATGCCGTGATACATCTGATCGTGCAAATACGCATCGAGCACCGCCGACATCGTGCGCGAATACTCGGCTTTGCGACCGGCCACCCGGTGCGAGAGCACGATCGGGATCGCGCCCAACACGAAAGTTGGATACTCGCTCAGGATGATGCGTTCGACTTCTTTTTCGTGCGCCGGATTGACTACGGCATTAATCAGCGCAACGACAAATGCCTGCGCGCCTTGGTCAACCAAGCGGCGAACCTGGCGGCGGACATTGTCTTCGTTGACCGGCAATACGGGGGTCCCTTTGTAATCGATGCGTTCCTCCACGCCGACGATTAGACTGATTGGCACGAGCGGCGCCGGACGATTCGCTGCCGGCAAGTCGGTCTGTTCGGCGTCCGACAAACCATCGCCGTAGCCACGTGCGCGCATCAACGGGACGGACGACTCGAATCCCGCGGTGGTGATCAAACCGACGCGCGGCCCGTTGCGTTGGATCAACGAATTTGTACCGAGCGTCGTGCCGTAGCGCACGGCATCGACCGAACTCAAAACTTCGCGGACCGATTTTCCCAAATCGCCACACGCCTTCGTCAGCGCCTCCATGAATCCGGCGGCCAGATTGTGATGCGTGGTCAGCGCTTTGGCTTCGACATAGGTATTATCGAAGGCTAGAAAACAATCGGTGAACGTTCCGCCGATATCGACACTAACCCGCCGCATTGTGCGCTCCTTTGGTGTTGGCGTGACGCGCCTTCAAGCCGTCGATATCAAGTTCGATGTCGTGGGTAATGGGATGGCCGGGCGGCAGGTATTCGTTTTCGATCAGCGTGCCGCAACTTGGACAGTAAAACTCAATGATGCGGCACCACTCGGGATCCGGCGCGTATGAAAAGGGATAACTCTCGTCCAAGATCGGGTGATGCACTTCACGCGGATCTCGGTTGTATACGAGTAGTCCTTCTTTATAGTTGCCGCGCGCGGAAGCGATGTCATGTCCGCAACTGCGACAATGCCAGCGCTCGGTGCTTAGATCGATTTCGAGATATTCAGTGATTGCAACTCTGGGGGCGCTCATCGCGTGGACTCCTCAAGGACGAGGTCTTGATTACTGGTGACACGCAAGCGCCACCCAGCATCCAACAAACAGGTTAGGTAATCGCCTTTCAGCAGACACGGTCCGTGCAGCGTATGACCGGGTTGTAAATCGCCGTCATGAAAGGTCGGTAACATCGCTGCGCCGGACATCGAAATCTGGGTGGTGCCATGCTGCGGCGGTGCGCCTTGAAGCGCGGCAGTGTCCGCGATCAGCGCACTTGCCGGCAATTCGAAAACCGCTTTCAAGGTTAGGCGCGATTCGGCGTTGCTATCGAATTTGACGCCATCCCCGCGCAGCGGCGTTTCTTGCACGCCGTCGGCGTTGGCCGCCCACAACGAGAAGTCGTACCGGCACTGCGCCGGATCGACCCCTTCGCCGGCCATGTCACGGCGCGCGCGGGCCGTTAATTCCGCTTTGAGTTGCGGTAACTGGGACGCGGTGGTCTCGTTAACTTGCGTCTGATATTCGTGTGCAAGATGGCTAAATCCGATCCCAAACGCGCTGAATACGGAGGCAAGTCTGGGCACGATCACTTGGCCGATGCCAATCGCTTTCGCAATCCCGGAGGCGATGATCGGACCGCCGCCGCCAAACGCCAAGAGCGCGGTACGCGCGGGCGACGCGCCACGTTCGATCAATATTTTAGAGAGCTGCTGACCAACCTGCGTTTGGAAGCCGCTGATGATGGCACCGGCGGCGCGTTCGAGATCAAGGCCTAATGGAGTACCCACTTGCGCCATGATCGCCTGCGCGCCGCGTTCGCGATCGAGCTTGAGCTCACCGCCGAGATAGCGCTCGCCGTCGAGAATACCGGCGACCAAAAGCGCATCGGTTAACGTCGCATGGGTGCCGCCGCGGCCGAAACAAGCAGGTCCAGGTACCGCGCCCACGCTTTCAGGACCAATCTGCATTTCACCCGCGACCACCTGCACGATGGAGCTACCGCCGATGCCAAAGCTCTGCAATTTTGGGAGCGGGAAAGACGTTGGTAAGGTATCAACGACGCCATAAGGTAATAAGGAGACGCACCCGCCTTGTACGACCGAGACATCGGTGGTGGTGCCGCCGATATCCACCGCAAGGACCGTTTCCAACCCGTACAGTTTGGCGTAAGCCACCGCGCCTTCCAGACCGCCGCGCGGGCCGGAACCCCAAGTTTTAATCGCGGTGGTTTTTGCCACCCGCGCGGAATCGCCGTCGTTACGGAAAATCAGCAAGGGCCGCTTTAAGTGTTGGCTCTTACAGAAATTCTCCGCGCTATAAAGAAAATGCTCCATCCCGGGATGGAGATAGGAGTTGATGACGGCGGTCGCGAGCCGGCGGGTAATTGAGGACTCCTCGACAAGTTCGGTCGAGATAAGAAACGGAATCGCACCCAGCAAATGACGCGGGTAACGATCGAGCAAGGCTGCTTTGACACTTTGCTCCGCGGCGGCCGTGCGCAAACACACCACCAGTCGTTGCGCGCCAACGGATAACAACTGATTAATCGTGCGCGTCAACTCATGATCATCGATGCTGCCGGTTGCGGTGACAGCGATGCCGCTTGGGCGATGGGGCACCATGGCCTGCCATAATTCGCTCACGCCAAACTCCGCTAGCGCACCGTAGACCTGTGTTTCTTCGCCCGCTTCCACGAGCAGGGCGACTGGAGTCCCTTTATGTTCGACCACCGCATTGGTACCGGAGGTGGTGGAGTACCGAAGACAATCTGTTTCACGAACCAAACGCCCGAGATCCTCTTCGCCGTATAAATCGCGCGAGCCGCGTTTCAAAGCTTCGATGAAACACTGCGTTAAATCATGCGGCGTGGTGGTGGACTTCGCGTGTACGCTCCGCTTGCCGTCGCTGATGCAAACGTCGGTAAAGGTTCCACCATTGTCGATATTGACCAATAACCCCATCGTCCACTCCTAAATCAGGATGAATTAAGGAAGCCCTGCAAACGCGCAGTGTTTCCGGTGGTCTACGTGCGGCGCACCCGACATTCGAACCTTACCCACGCGCGCCGGAACCCAGGCCTAAAGCCGGAGCGAGCAAAAAATTAATCTTGGATGCACTCGCAGGCATGATGTTGGAGGTGCGTCGTTCCGCGTGTGCGGTACGATTTAACCTTAATTCGTACCGCAGCAGCAAGCCGCAATCCAAGTAAATTGACATGCTGCGCTGCGCTTTAGGCGGCGAAGTTGATTTCGCGCAAGTGACTTCAATGGCCAAGCCGGTGCCAAGCGTGCGAAATTGCGATTAAGGCTAATGTGTGAAACCGGCGGAGAAAGGACTGAGGATGGCGCAGCGACGAGGGTCTCCCGGCAAAATTTTGATCGTGGGCGGCGGCACCGCCGGCTGGATGGCGGCGATCGCGATGGCGCACGCATGGCGCGAGAAAGGCGCCGAGATCACGTTATTGGAATCAGCCGCGATTGGCATCATCGGAGTCGGCGAAGGCTCCACCCCAAAGATGCGGCGTTATTTTCAGAAGCTTGGGATCCCCGATTCCGAATGGATGCCGCACTGTAACGGGACCTTTAAATGCGGCATCCGCTTCCCTGGCTGGTGCACGCGGCCGGGCTTCGAAAGCTACTATCACCCTTTCTTTTCAGCGAGTGACGATCCGTTCATTCGCGCGTTTTATACCAATCTTTGCCTACGTCAACGCAATCTCGATGCGCACGCGTTACCCGACACGTTTTTTATTTCGAATTATCTGTCCAAGCACTCCAAGGCGCCGCTGCCTGACGCCAGCGCGAACTACCTGGCGGACTTCGCCTATCACTTCGACGCGCGTCTGATCGGCGATTTTCTAAAAACCAAGTCGCTCGCACTCGGGGTCAAGCACGTGATCGACACCGTCACCAGCGTGCGTCAACGCGAGGACGGCGCAATCGCCGGCGTCGAAACGGAACAGCACGGGTTTATCGACGCAGATTTTTTCATCGATTGTTCGGGCTTTGCGAGCATTCTTATCTGCAAAACGCTCCAGGTCCCGTTTAAGTCTTACCAAGAATTTTTGTTCAATGATCGCGCGGTGGCGATGCCGACCCCACATGCCAATCCCCAAGAGTTGCGGTCGGAGACGCTGTCCACCGCGCTGAAATACGGCTGGGTGTGGAAGATCCCGCTCGTGAATCGGATCGGTAACGGCTATGTGTACTCCTCCGATTATCTGGACGAGCAAGCGGCCGAGCGGGAATTACGCGCGCACTTGAAACTGCCGGAGAGCGACGAGACCGAAGCGCGACATCTCAAAATGCGGGTTGGCCGCTTAGCGCGCGTGTGGGAAAAGAACTGTCTCGCAATCGGATTAGCCCAGGGTTTCATTGAGCCGCTAGAAGCGACCGCGCTCATGATCGTGCAGGACACCGTGGAGAATTTCATCGAGGAATATGCACGCGGCGACTTCACGAATTTGCGCGCGCCGGCGCTCAACGAGAAGGTCGGTTTGATTCTCGATAGCGTCAAAGATTACGTATTCATGCACTACAAGCTAAATTCACGCACGGATACGCCCTATTGGATCGCGGCGCGCGAGAGCACGCCTGTCTCGGATTCGCTGCGCGAGATATTAGAGGTCTGGGATAACGGTGGTGATTTATTAACGGAAATCAATCGCCAGAGTGCGCGAATGAGCTACAGCCCAACCTCCTGGTTTTGCATTTTGTCGGGGATGGCCAGATATCCGCGAAAGCCGCCGCGCAAGCCGCGTCGCGACATGCTGGTGATTGATCCCGAAGGACCGAAACGCTCTTGCCTGGAACTTCTCAAACACTTCCCCGACCACCGCACAGTGGTAGAAAGCATGCAGGCCGCGCGCGCGGCTTGAGATATAGAGTGGCAGTGGGCAGCGCACCGCGCGGTGGAATCTAAGCCACCGTTAATTTGAGAGGAGAGCAAAAAATCTCCGCGGCCGAAGCCGCGGAGATGATACACGTTGAAACGTGTTGGTTCCGCTTAGGTTCCCAAGCGGCGGATGGCGGCTTCGGTCGTGTACTTTTCGTACATTTCCATTCCATCCTTGCCGAAGTTGCGCTGGTCGGTCTGGCCACCTTGCGTGTGCTTGGTGTGCTGGAACGAGGTAATACGGCCGGACTGAATGTCGTGCGAATGCACGTACAGCCAAGACCACATCCCCTTGGTTTGACCAGGCTCGGAGTTCCAGTAACGGCCATCCGGTTTCGAGAAGTTGTCGAAGCCCGCTTCCCATTGCTTCCAGACCTGACCACGACGGTCAAAGCTGTTCATGGTAATCGGGGCGATCGTACGACCGTCGTACCAAATGCGCTTTTTGCTATATGGCGCGCGTGGGTAGCCGGTCGGTTCGAGTTCGACCACGAAGACTTCCGGTACCAGCGAGAAGCTGGAATTCCAGAACTTCTTGCCGGTCTTACCGCCGTGGCGGCCCAGGATCCAGTTGTCGTCATCCGCATTCCAACCGCCGTTGGTGGCGAGCATCGCCGGACCGCGACCTACGAGCTTGAAGTTGCCCCAGGTCAAAGTCGGGTCGCCGGTCATCCAGGCGTCCGTCAGATAGAACGTCGAACCCGCGATCACCGGCTCGAAACGTTGGTTGGTTGGGAAGCGACGCACCCGCTTGAAGGCCGGGAGGTAACCGAAGAAGTCCGGGTACTGAGTCGCATCATACGGCCAAATATTAAGAATCGACGTACCTTTGACGTCGTTCGGGTAGTCCCACACCGCTGACTGGTAGCGCAGCACGCCTTCGCCCGATTTATCCAGCGGAGTCGGCATGTAGGGCTTCGGGTCCATCTTGATGCGGCAGGTACCGGCAATTTCGCACCACCAGAAATTGTAGTGGTATTGCTCGTTGCCATCGGCGTCCATGTCGTATTCGTCGATGCAGTACATCGCGATGTCGTAACGGCCCCAGCTCAAGTTATGCGCGGCAATCACCTGACCGGCTTCGGTCGGGTTAACCCACGGGATACCACCAACCCATGGCTTGCCTTCTTGAGTGACGACGTTGCCTTTTTCATCGAACTTCGCCATGCCCTGATGGCGCATGGACGCGTCGAGGTAGTCCGGCGGGTTCAGTTTGTAAACGTCGCGTTCGGTCGCGACCACATCACACACACGCCCTTGTTGCTTGATCTGGATGTAGGTCACTTCATCCATCAAGTCCTTAACGTGGTCAACGTTGTCTGCCGTCAGTTTGTCGCCGACATTAACCTTGCCTTTGGTATACGCACCGATGTCGAGAAGTTCTTCGGGGTAGGCACGGTCAATTTTGCCGTCCTCCGCGATTACTTCCCACAACGGCCGCAGCACACCAGCGCAAAATCCTGTCCCCATCGTGTTCAGGAAATGACGGCGGGTGAACCCCGGACCGTATTTCATTATGTGCATTGAAACCTCCTTCAGCTAGCTGGTAATTAACTACCTCGTCGACATCCTGCGGTTTGGTAGCTTTACGCGTACGCGTTTTTCAACACCGCCTTGCGACTTCTTGTCGCGCCGCTCATGCGCGGTGGCGAGTTCTCAAGAACGCTCTTATCTCCTCCCGCGCCGAGCAATAATGCTGCGGCGAGAGCGGATTCTGGCACGGGAAGCGGTTCAGTAGGAAGTACTCCAAGGTTTTTAAGGATTTGGAGTGGCGTTCTTGTGTCCTACCTGTCATCTTCTCGGTGGCGGCAACTTGTCAGTGCCGCCGCTCTGTTCGTGATTCCTGATACGGAGGCCAAGGCGCGGCGGATCACTTCACGGTTTCATCGCGCCTTGTCATCCCACGTCGTTTCCACCCGAAATACAATTTCGTTGGCTGTATGTACCTTGCACGCCGTACTCGGTTCATCGAGTCCCAAATCTAAATTGGCATTCGGTGAAGAATGAATGTTGCGGCGCGCAATACAAAGACTTCGTCTAGTCTGCAAGGGGCCACGGTTCCGGCCATCGCCGCCCACGTACCAAGCCCCGCCAGTAGATGATCGGCATGATGTATTTCTTGAGCCAGTACATCGAACGCCGCTCCTGGCCTTGATCGAACGGGAAGGTCTCGCAGGGTTTCAAGTCGTAGTCGAATTCCGCCAACATCAGCCGGCCGTAACCGGTGATGAGAGGACAGGAGGTGTATCCCAGATAGTTGGCAGTCGGGGCGCGGCCAGCTAGCACGTCCAACAAATTCGCGACGAGCACCGGCCCCTGCGCGCGGATCGCCGCGGCGGTTTTGGAAGTCGGCAAACTGCTCGCATCGCCCAAGCTAAACACATTTGGGTAACGCACATGCTGCAGCGTCGCTTTATTGACCTCCACCCAACCCGCGGCATCGGCCAACGGACTTTGTTTCATGACCTCCAACGCCCCCATCGGCGGCGTCACGTGGATGAAGTCGAATTTCTCAATGACTTCTTGACCGCTGTCCGCTTCCCGAAACACGGCTTCGCGCGACTCAGGGCGTAACGCGGTTAGTTCATGCTTGTAACGTACGGCAATGTCGCGTGCCGCCGCGATCTTCACCAATTGTTCGGCGTACTTGGGAGCCCGGAAAATCGCGGGTCCGGCGCACATATATTTAACTGTCGCGCTTGCGCGGATCCCGGTTCGTCGGAAATGGTCTTCCGCCAAAAACATAATTTTGAGTGGGGCACCGGCGCACTTGATCGGCGTGCTGGGGATGGTGAATAGCGCGGTACCCTGGCGAAACGCCTGCAACTGTTGCCACGTCGAGTTCACACTTTCATAACTGTAGTTACTACAGATGCCTTGTTTGCCCAGTCCTTCTTTCAGCCCAGGGATCGCCCCCCAATTGATCTGAATACCGGGGGCCGCAATCAAGGCGTCATAACGCAGCGTTTCGCCGCCGCGCGTAACGACCGTGTTTTCGCCAGGTCGAAACTCGAGCGCCGCATCCTTCACCCAACGCACGCCCGAAGGCATGACTTCCGCCATCGGCCGTTGGCTCCGTTCGCGCGGATAGACGCCACCGCCCACAAAGGTCCATAACGGTTGGTAGTAGTGATAGTCCGCAGGGTCGACCACGACGATGTCGAGTGACGGCGCTAAACGCCGTAAGCGACCGGCGGCGTTGAGCCCGGCAGCACCCGCTCCAATGACCACAATGCGTTGCGCGTTTGCCATTTTGTTCCTCCCGATTGCGCTGTAAGTGGCGGTGAGACGTATTTGTTGAGTGACCCTACATCGTCCCGATGATTTTTCGTGCAGCGTCCTACCCACGGGATTGAAGCGCTGAATATAGGCCTTAGGTTTGCGCAGCGCTACACGCGACGGCTCGCGACCCGCCAACTCAAATCGCCCCCGACCATGTAAAGAATCGCTAAACGCTCGCATGTTCGGTTCGACTTCTTCTGCCCTTCCGCTAACCTTGCGCGCCTTTTTCGAATCATAGGGCGCATTTTGCAAATTTTGATTGCGGACAGCGACCGCACTTGGGCACGGGCCTGCCAATGGTGGCTCCGCGAACTTGGCCATCGCGGTGCGATAACCGGGACAAGCGCGGTGGAAAGCTCCGCGAAAGCCGATTTGCTGTTCGTCGCCCCTTCTGCGCTTGCTGCTCTTAGCAAACCGGCTGACGGCACTCGGATCGTCGTGTGGTGGGAACACAAAAGTGACTTAGGCGACCGGCACGACCTTCAGCTCGTGCCGTGTCGTCGGCCCTATTCGGCCACGGCGCTGGCGGCCGTACTGGCTTACGTCAACGGACCCAATCACCATCGACTAGATCCCGTTCTCAGCGGTGAAATCATGCTGAGCGCGGACGGCGCGCAAGCAGCCGCGCAGTTGGTCGAGCGCTTTGGCGATGAAATGCAAGTATTGGGAGCCTTGCTCGGATCAACTACCGCACCCTTACACGCGCCGACGCGATTTTCCGCGCTGCATCGAGTGCGCGGAGCGGCGGCAGCGATGGGGGCAAGCGGCATCGTGCAACTCGCAGACGATGCCGCGTGGCATGGTTCCGCGCCTGAAGTCGCGCGAATTCAGGCGGCCTTGACCGCGGAAATCGCGGCGACCGTGCAGCGACTTAAGCTCGCGGCAAACGCGTTCTACGGTCCGACTCGCTCCGCTTGAGCGGCTAACCGCTTACGCACACTGTCCTGAACTTCATAAGCGCTCCGTTCCAGGGGATGTGCGCGATCCTGACAGCCACCACAGACGCCCATCGCCCGCACGTACTCACATTTGAATCCGACCGCACCGAGCGCCGCGAATTGCCGCACGTGCACGAGTTCGTGCGCCAGAATTTCCGCCAGCCCATCGATGCTAAGTCCACGTAGCCCATCGTCTAAGTACACCCGTTGCGGCGCAGGGACGATGCCGGTGCCGGAAAGTAGCGGGCAAAAACGAATGGTTAGTGTGTCGACCTCGACGTCGGGTAACGACTCGGTCTCACGCAAACGTGCAATCGCATGCGCAATTCGCGTGGTGTCGTCGGCCTGCGGCGACGCCGTAGAGCAGGAAAACGCCGCGAAGGCGGCAAACATATCGAACGCATTTACGCAGTCAAATTCGCCGGTGAAGGCATACGGGGTCCCGATTTCAAGTGACTGCCCGGACGCCGCGCCAAGTGCCAACACACCGAGCAATACGCGCCACCGGCTGTGACCGCGATGCCCGCGGCGCGCGTTACGCACGCCCGCGCAATTGGGCGCGTCGGGCAACGGTTGCGGCGGTATCGACGCTCAAGGTGTCATCGTCAGTGCGGCCGTTCAGCACCACACCATAAACGTCATAAGCTCGCGCGGAAGTTTCCCAGCGCTCAAGCACGTCGCGGCGCACGCGCGCGGGATCGCGCTCCAAGGGATCGCCATAACCGCCGCCGCCGGCATCGCTGCCGCGCACCCATTCGCCGGGTTGTAGCTGGCATTCGACAACGCCTGGCAATTTTTCTTCGCTACCGTCCGCTTTAACCTTATAAGTGGCGGCGGCGGGACCCGGCTGCCCCCCGCGGACACCTTGCGGTGGATTGACCTGCCCATCGCAGGAGATGACCAAGGTCAGTGGATCGTGGCGTGGTCCATAGACAATTTCGGAACCCGGCGCGCCGCGAAAACGCCCAGCGCCTCCTCCTCCCGGAATGACCCGCAAGTGTTTCACCATGATGGGATACTTCGACTCGTCGACTTCGACACTGCCGCGATACATAAGACCAGCCGCCACCGGAAGGCCGTAGTTCAACCATCCGTCGGTCTCCGGGGTGGCCGGTCCACCATTCGTTAGCAGCCACTCCTGATTGATAAATGGACCGTTGCGCCGCCAGTCCATGCCGGAAATGACCCCGGCGCCCGCGCCCATGCCAATCGCGCCCTCCGCCAGGCCGTGGCCGTCGCCGATCGCGGCGAATGCGGCCTGGGTCACGTTAACGATGCGATCGCCGATGTTCGTCGTTGCCATCGAACAGCTGTGCGGAAATTTCGGTACGCCGGTAATGCAGCCATCGCGCAAATGCACGCGCACGCGCGCAAACGAACCCGCGTTGTGAGGGACGTCCGGGTCCATGCAGTTAAACACACCGCACATCGCATTCGAGGTCGCGCAGGCCACCGATTCGTTCAACCCAAACGCCATATTGTCCGGGTTGTGCGTCAGATCGACGTCAATGAAACCCTCCTGCGTGTCGACGGCGATATCGACTCTGATCGGCAAGCCGTTCGGCAATATCGGCGGCAGTGGATCGTACACCGTGGTGTTGGACAACTTGCCCGGCGGCATCTTTTTGATAGCCTCCACCATCCGGCGTTCGGAGTAGGCAAACCACTCGTCGATAAATGCTTTGATGGTATCGATGCCGTAGCGCTTTGTGAGTTCAACCAATCGTCGCTCGCCGATGCGCGCAGAACCGATCTCCGCGAGATAATCGCCGTACCATTGTTCGGGCACACGGATACGCCGTTTGCACATGCGGATGATGTCGTCGACATCGCGATAGTCTTTTTGAATGCGCACGCAGGGAAATATCAGCGCGCCTTCTTCATAGATATCCCGCGCATACGCGTGATAAGTGGAGGGAATCGAATTTCCGCAATCGGCTTGATGGGCTTTGGCGCAGGTCGTGAACAGATGCACGCCATCGATGAACACGGGCACCATCACCATGTGATCTGCCGGGTGGGTATTGCCGAGATAGGGATCGTTATGCAAAAACGCATCGCCGGGCGCGAGGTCGTGATGCAGATCGCACATCGACTGCGACTGCAAACTGGAACCAAAAATGTGCACCGGCAACCCTTCGCCAGGGCACAACAGACGATTGTCGCCGGTGACAATCGAACAAGAAAAGTCGCGCACCACCGCCAGCACCGCCGAGCGCGCCGTTTTAAGTAGCGTATTGGCCATCTCGCGCACAATGGCGTTCAAGCGGTTGGCGAGCACCGCCATCAAAATCGGATCGAACTCGCGCACGACCGGCGCCGCCTGTTGCTGATTCATTTTCAAATTCCTTGGGGAGGAGTAACGATGTAGCGACCGCCGGCGCTGACCCGGGCGCGCGAACCCGGATAGACGACAAGCGTGGAGGTATCTTCCTCGATAATCGCGGGTCCCTCGATGAGCGCGCCAACCGGCAAGCGTCCGCCCAAATAAATCTCGGTATCGACATGCCGGTCGCCAAAAAAACAACGGCGCGTGCGATCGGCCGTGATGTTGGCAAACGCGTGTTCCTTGCTGGGTTCGAGCGTCGGCGCATTCACTTTGGCGATCAGGCGACCACGCCAATTCAGAAATTCCACCGCGTTATTCCGATCGTGCACGGCGAACACCCGCTCGTGGACGCGATGAAATTCTTCGACCAGTGCCACAACTTCGCTTTGGCCGGCGAAACTTGCCGCGGGTACTTCCACTTCCAACTCCCATACTTGAAAGCGATAACGTGCTTCGACGTAGTAGCGCTTGGCGAGAGCCGAGAAGCCGCGCTCCCGCAAACGCGTGCCGAATTCATCGAGTCGCGATGTGATGTCCGCGAGCGCGCGATTGACGCCTACAAAATCAAAGTCATCGGAGGCCGTGAGTTTGCTCGCGCCGGCTTCCGTGATGATGTCCGAGTACTGCATGCCGGATGCGGATAACGCGCCCGCCGTGCGGGGGCCGAGCACGGTGCGACACCCAAGCTCTTGCGCGATGGGGACAATGTTGAGTCCGCCCGCGCCGCCGCCCCCGATCAACACCGACTCACTCGGATCGATGCCTTCGTTGATGGTGAGTTCTTTGATCGCCTGAATCATGTTTTCGCTGGCGACGGCAACAATCGCCCACGCCGCCCGCTCG
Organism: uncultured Klebsiella sp.; assembly: GCA_964555355.1. Taxonomy (GTDB): domain Bacteria; phylum Pseudomonadota; class Gammaproteobacteria; genus CAIKBL01. The sequence goes on along the minus strand of CAZKRY010000005.1, from coordinate 226,930 downwards.
ACACTCTGCTTGATGCTCTCGGCAAACTTGCCGATGACCCGCCGCGCCGCCGCTTCATCCAACGTCATTCGACCGCCGAGGAAATGGGCGGGATCGAAATACCCGAGCACGACTGCCGCATCGGTCACGGTGGGAAATTCGCCGCCTCGACCATAACAAGCGGGGCCGGGTTCCGAGCCTGCGGATTGCGGGCCGACTCTCAACAGGCCGCCGGAATCCACCCAAGCGATCGAACCGCCGCCCGCGCCGATCGAATGCACCGCGACCGAGGACATGCCAAGATTGTCGCCCGTCCATTGTGGGCCGAGCCAAGTGTCACGCGAAAATTCGATACGACCATCCCGCACCAAGCTCACGTCGAAGGTGGTGCCACCGGCGTCGCACACGATGACGTTGTCCGGCAAACCTTCGGCCTGCACGTAAGACAGTCCCGCGATCGGCGCCATCGCTGGGCCGGATTTAACAAGATAAATCGGCCGCTTGACGACGTCGCTTAGATGCATGACCCCGCCGAACGACGTACTCACCAAGATATCGTTGCGATACCCCGCCGCGCGCAAGTCGGACTCCAAGTCGGAGAGATACTTTTGCATCAACGGTTTTAACGAGGCATCGATGGCGGTAGAGGAGGCACGACGGTACTCGCGGAGTATGGGATTCAATTGATGCGACAACGTGTAGGGCACGCCCGGCAGGATTTCTTCGATGAGACGGCCGACGCGCAATTCGTGCGCGGGATTGGCGATCGACCACAAGAGGCATACCGCAATCGCTTCGATGCCCCGCGCTGGCAAGCCCGCAAGCAGACCGCGCACCGCGGCTTCGTCCAGCGCGATTTCTATCCCCCCTTCGGCATTGATGCGCTCCGGAATTTCAAAAGTAAAGCGGCGCGGGATATAGGGATCGGGATACTCCATGCGGAGATTGTGTGGCTCGGCCTTGCCGCCTTCCTTCAACAGCAAGATATCCGGGAACCCTTGCGTGGTCAGAAACGCGGTGCGCGCGATCTTGCGTTCGACGATGCCATTGGTGGCGCGCGTCGTGCCGTACAAAAACATCGCGGTGTCGGCAAGCAACTCGCTCGGCGTGATCCCCAATTGTTCGGCCGCGACGGCCAAGCCGGCTTCGATACTCGCAAAAGCCCGTTGTCGGTCGGTGAGGGCTTTACCGATCGTGAAGCGACCCGCCGCGTCGGTCACGACGACGTCGGTAAAAGTCCCGCCGGTATCGACTGAAATTCGAAACGCCATGAATAAAATCCTTAATGTCAAATCCAGGGGTGTGGCGCGTAGTGAAGCGCGACGAAGTTTATGCCACGGTGGCCAATGCTTGCCCAAGTGACCGTACGTCCGGCCAACTTACGAAAGCGCCTAGGTGGCGTCAACTGACGCGTCATTAAGGTATGCTCGCCGCTCCGACAGTCCGCGAGGAGTCACGTCATGAGCGATACGTTTCCGCACGGTTTCGACGCACTGCGCGCTTACCACGACATGCGTTTAATCCGCGAGTTCGAAGATCAGCTGCATGTCGCGATCGCACGCGGCACAGTTCCAGGCTTCACTCACCTCTACGCCGGGGAAGAAGCCAGCGCGGTTGGCGTCTGCATGAACCTGTCCGACACCGATGTTTTGTGCAGTACCCATCGCGCCCATGGGCATTTCCTCGCCAAGGGCGGTGCGCTTGAGGCGCTTGCCAAAGAAATCTTCGGTAAGGCGGGCGGGATCTGCGGCGGGAAGGGCGGGTCCATGCACGTGGCCGATTGGTCGCGTGGGATGTGGGGTGCAAATGCCATTATTGGGGCGAGCGCCCCCCATGCGGTCGGCGCCGGTTTCGCGTTTAAATATCGCGCGCAGCCGGGGGTGGCGGTTGCCTTCGGCGGTGACGGGGCTTCTAATCAAGGCGCGACTTTCGAAGCCATGAATCTCGCGCAGGTGTTACGCCTGCCGGTGTTGTTTGTGCTCGAGGACAACGGTTATGCCGAAACCACCGCGAGCACATGGGCGGTCGCGGGTAGACCAGTGGCACGCGCGGGCGGTTTTGGGATGCCGGCGGTTGAAGTCGACGGCACGGACGTGGTCGATGTTTACGCCAAAGTTCAACTCGGGATCGCTCGCGCGCGCCAAGGCGAGGGCCCTTCGTTTTTTCATATCAAAGTGCCGCTTTTTCATGGCCATTACGAGGGCGATCCGGAAACTTATCGCGCGCCCGGCGAGGTCCGATACTTACGCGAAAACGCCGATTGTTTGAAGAAGCTTCGCGCGCGAATACCCGCTACACAATACGCGTCGCTCGATGCCATCGACCGCGAATGTGCCGCCAGCGCGGCCGCCGCGCTCGAAGCCGCCGCAAACGCACCGTGGCCACCGGCGGCCGAATTGCTCACCCACGTCTACGCCAAAAACTAGTCCGCACCAGGAGGCTGCATGAGCACAGTGACCATGCGCGAGGCGATCAAAGCCGCGCTCATCAGTGAAATGGAGCGCGATCCGCGCGTTTTTGTCATTGGCGAAGATATCGCGGGGGGCATGGGCGCGCCCGGCGAGCAAGACGCGTGGGGCGGCGTCTTCGGGGTGACCAAAGGCCTACTCGGTCACTTTGGCAGGCAACGCGTGATCGACACCCCGATTAGCGAAACCGCGATTCTGGGCCTGGGGGTGGGGGCGGCCAATGCCGGTTTACGGCCGGTGGTGGAAATCATGTTCGCGGATTTTTTTGGCGTCTGTTTCGACCAGGTGCTGAATAACATGGCGAAATTTCGCTATATGTATGGCGGCCAAGGGGCCACGCCTATCACCGTGCGCACTACTTACGGTGCCGGTTTTGGTGCCGCTGCTCAACACAGTCAGGCGTTGTATCCGCTGTTTGCGCATATCCCGGGCATCAAAGTCGCCGTGCCGGCGACCCCCTATGACGCCAAAGGGTTATTGATCTCGGCTATTCGAGATGACGATCCGGTGCTTTTTTTCGAACATAAAGGGCTCTACGACGTCACCGGCGAGGTGCCCGATGGAAGCTACACGGTCCCGTTTGGTGAGGCTGCGGTACGCGAAGAAGGCGGCGACTGCTGTATTGTGGCGTTTGGCCGCATGGTGCAAATTGCCGCCGAGGCCAGTCGCAAGCTGCGCGCGCAAAACGTGCACTGCACGTTAATCGATCCGCGCACCGTGGCACCGCTCGATACTGACACCATTCTCGATGCGGTCAAAGAATGCGGCCGGCTGGTAGTCGTCGATGAAGCGAGTCCGGTATGCGGCATGGCTTCCGAGATTGCGAGTTTGATTGCGACTTCCTGCCCGGAGAAACTTCGCGCGCCGGTCGCTAAAGTGACGCCGCCCGCGGTGCCGATCCCATTCAGTCCGGCGCTTGAACAAATTTACCTACCGAGCGCGGAACAAATCGTCGATGCCGTTAAGCGTAGCCTAGGAAGACTGTAAGAAGCCGTGCGATGAACAGTGAACCTGAAGTCACCATTTTGGTGGTCGATGACGATCCGACTGTCTGCGAGTTGTTGGAAGACTATTTAAGCGGCAGCCAGTACCGCGTGGTGACCGCCCATAACGGCGCGCAAGCACGTGAGATCCTAGCCGAAAGCGCGCCGCATGTGGTGCTGCTCGATATTGGGCTACCCGGTGAGGATGGTCTGTCGCTGGCGCGTTTTATCCGGGAGCAATATGACATCGGCATCGTGATCGTCTCGGGCGCCGGCGAAACGGTGGACCGTATCGTTGGTCTTGAAGTCGGCGCGGATGACTACATCGGCAAGCCGTTCGATTTGCGCGAATTGCGCGCACGTATCAAAAGCGTGCTCCGGCGCTATCAGCGTGAACCCGCCAGTACACCACCGGCGGCCGATCCGCCGCGCGACCAACGCATCGCCATGGGGCAGGCGGCGCTCGACATCAATAGTCGCCAACTGTTCGGCAAGGATGGGACAGAGATCCCGCTGACGAGCACCGAGTTCGATTTGCTGCGCGTGTTCGCCGAGCGCCCGAATCGCCCGTTGTCGCGCGATCAATTGATGACCCTGACCCGCAACCGTGATTGGGATCCGTTTGATCGCAGCATCGACATTCGGATTGCGAGGCTGCGCCGCAAAATCGAGGAAGACCCGGAAAGCCCTAAGGCCATCAAAACGATGCGCGGGATCGGCTACATGTTCGTGCCGCCCCGGTGAAATGTTGCTGCATTGTTTCGCTTGGTACCCGGATTGTTCTTAGCCGACCTTTAGCCGCAGTTCGGTTGCTAGACTAAGCTCAATCACTACCGCGAGTCGCGCCATGTCGATGCCGATTGCCACCAAAGCCACCGCGCTGCTGCACAACCTGTTAGGCGTTGATGCCGGCGGCGACGCGCTTGCCGCCGAGCAGTTATTCTTAAAAGCAGCGATTGCGCTCTCGAGCGCGCGCCGCGAAACGGTGTTCGAAGACCTTACGTTCAGTCTCGTCGAGTTGCTCGAAGTCGATGTGGCGATGATCGGCGTTCTTGCCAAAGATGGCAGGCCACGCCAAATCGAAGCGCTAGCCTTATGGGCCGATGGCGACTGGATCCGAGATTATCGCTACGACCTCGCCAATACGCCGTGCGATACCGTCGTCGGTAAGGAATTCAAGTACTACGCGCGCGGTGTCCACCAACGTTTTAGCGATCCTGATATCCGGCGTCTCAAGATTGAGGGATATGCTGCCGTCCCGTTAATCGGTACCGGAGGCGAATCGATCGGCATCATCGCGGTCATGACGCATGCGCAGATGGAGCATCGCGAACGCGTTGAAGCGTTGTTGCGAATTTTCTCCGATCGCGTGGTCGTCGAAATCGAGCGTGCGCAGACCGAGCGTGCGCTAAAGGCGAGCGAAGAACTGTACGCCTCGGTGTTCAACGGCGCGATCGACGGTTTTGCGATGTTGACCACCGAGGGAGAAATTGTCGACGTCAATCCCGCGCTTATTCGCATGAGCGGATATTTACGCGACGAACTCATCGGGCGCAGTGTGTATGAATTCGTGCGGGATGAAGGCAAGGCGCGCGCTTTTTACGCCGAAGTCTTGGTGAATGGCAGTTCGTGCAACGAAGGTTTTACCACGCGTAAGGACGGCACGCCGTGGTACTGCGAGTACCGGGCGCGCCTGGTGCACTTTCGCGGCAAACTCCACACTCTACAGATGATCCGCGACATCACGGCCCGCAAACAGGCCGAAGACGCTCGAGATTCACTGGAAGAACAACTCCGTCATGCCCAGCGCATGGAAGCCATCGGCCAGCTGACCGGTGGCATCGCGCACGACTTCAACAATATCCTGACTGGATTGCTCGGTTACGTTGAGATATCCAAGGAACACGCCGAGCAGTATCACGACGCCAAACTTTCGCGATATCTCGACCGCGCGCATCGCTCCGGGGCCCGCGCGCGCAATCTCGTGCAACAGATGCTGACGTTCAGCCGCGGTGAGCGCGGCAAGCCACGCCCGGTGGATCTGGCGCAGGTGACGCGTGAAATGATGACCTTGCTCGATTCCACGCTTCCCTCGTCGGTTGAAGTCACGAAGGTCATTCCTGAGCGCCTACCAACCACGGTGGTCGATCCGATTCACTTTGAACAAGTCTTACTAAACCTCGTCATCAATAGCCGCGATGCGATGGACGGGATCGGCAAGCTCTCGATCGAACTCGCCGAACGGCGTTGCACGGACTGCTTTTGTTGCGCGTCCTGCCGCTTGCCAATCGACGGTGCATTCGTTGAACTCGCGATCACCGACAACGGTCCCGGGATCCCGCCGGATGTACAAAAACGCATGTTCGAGCCTTTTTTTTCCACCAAGGAGTCTGGCAAAGGAACTGGCATGGGACTCGCCATCGTGCACGGCATCGTGCACGAATACGGTGGTCACCTCATCGTGAAAAGTGAACTCGGGCGCGGCACGACGATCCGAGTCTTGTTACCGGTAGATCCCAATGCCCTCACGGCGGCACCGCCATTATCGGTGAGCGCCGGCGGCTGCTTTGCCAAAGCACAGATTCGCGGAAACGTTCTGTGCGTGGACGACAATCAGGACGTCGGTGAATTCATTCAGGAGTTATTGGAAGGATGGGGCCTCAGCGTAACCCGTTTTGAAGACAGTCTCGCGGCACGCGCTTATTTCGCGGACCATCGCGGCGACTTCGATTTTGTGCTGCTTGATCAAACCATGCCGCAGATGACTGGGATCGAACTCGCGAAAGCCCTACGCGAATTACAGCCCGGCTTGAATGTCCTGCTCTACACCGGTTATAGCGATCAAATAAATGAGGAATCGATCAAAGCCGCTGGCATTCGCGCGCTTCTCAAAAAACCGCTCGATACCGCTCACTTTCGACGATTGATCGAATCGCTGTTGCAATCTTCACCCGCTACATTCGTGTAACAAACCAGCGCGGAATCGACATAGTTCCGCAACATCGCCCTCCTACACTGACTACCAATGGTCAAGCAGGTTAGAACCTGCGACGCCAACAGGTTTGAAAAGCAATAGGAGTTTTGCCATGAACAAGCATCAAGAATTTATCGCCTCGATCGGAATCGGTTTGGCGGGCATCGCGGCGTGGGGCGTATTCGCTGTCTATCTCGCGACCAAATTGGTCTACCCGGATCTGGCTTAAGAGTGCCTTGAAACGCGTGTAACGACCGGATCACCCCCACTCCCCTCCTCCCCTCGATCCGCGTTACACGCACATTATCGCCGCGCTCGTCGCGGCTTTTTTTTGCGCGCGTCAATGCACGCCAAGATACTTATGCCACTGTGCGGAAAAGCTCCACCGCTGCCCGGCACGGTTCAGCGCATACACCATGTCGAGCGTCGCCGTTTGATTTGACTTGCCATCGCGCCAACACGGTTGCAGAAAGTAGGTCTGCGCCGATATCGCCGTGTAGTAGCTCGCTAACGAATCCACGGTTTGTCCCGTATAGATGACTTTGAGTTCGTGCGGACACTTGTACGCAATTTCGGGCGGCGCTGCTTTGGGCGATACGGTTGCCCAATCGAGTTGTACGTCGCTGGCATAGAGTCCCGAGGTTTGCAGGTTGACGCGCAGACCATGCGCGCGGCACGCCTCCACCACCTGCGCAAAATCGCGCTGCTCGAGCGGCTCACCGCCCGTTAAACACACCCAACCCTCGCTTCCAACCGCCGTGAACGCTCGCGTCGCGAGTTCCGCGGGCGTGTATGTCGTGCCCGCCTTAAACGGTAACGATTCCGGTTGATCGCAGACCTCGCGGATTGGACATTTGACCGCGCAACCTTGCGCGCGGATGAAGTACATCGGCGTACCGGTTAAGCGGCCTTCGCCTTGTACACTCAGAAAAAGCTCGCTGACTTGCATAATTTCCCGCTATTTTATGCAGCACAATAACGATAAGCGTCTAACTTACCACTCATGAACATCACTGACATGGTGCGCGGGCTCGGCGCTCGGCTATCGACTTTCACCGAGCGCTGGGTCCCTGATGCGTGGGTCATTTGCATGATGCTGACCGCGCTGGCCTTGGCGCTCGCGGTATTCGGCGCGGGCTCGACCCCTGAAGACGCGGTGCTCGCGTGGGGACAAGGGGTGTGGAAACTTCTGTCGCTCGGCATGCAATTTACCATCTCGATGGTCGCGGCATACGCCTGTGTCGCCTCGCGTCCGGCTTATCGTTTTTTTGATTGGCTGGCGGGGCTTCCGGACCCCGCGCGTCCCCTGCAGGCGGTATGGCTGGCCGGGCTATTCTCGATGGCCACCGCCTACTTGAATTGGGCATTTTGCTTGGTGTCCTGCGCGCTCTTCACGCCGTTTCTCATCCGCCGTAATCCGCATGCCGACATTCGCGTCCTCATCACCAGTAGCTATTTGGGCCTCGGCACGATTTGGCACGGAGGTCTGTCCGGCTCGGCCCCGCTGATTCTGGCCACGCCGGATAATCCGCTCATCAAGCCGGCAGCCGATGGGGCGGCGGTGGTGTCGCGGCTCTATCCCATCGATGAAACGCTCTTCAATCCCTTCAATCTCGCCTACATGGCGGTAATTGCCGTGATTGCGCTCGTAACGGTCGCGCTGCTTCATCCCAAGCACGGCGCACGCACACTAACCCCCGAGCAGGCAGAAGCCATCATGCCGGCGCCACCACCGCCCGATCTCACGCCGGCGACGCCGGCGGAACGCCTCGATCAGTTCCGCGGTTGGGTGTGGCTCGCGGTATTGTTGCTGCTCTACCCGTTAGGCAAAACCGTCGCGGAGAAGGGATTTACCCAAAGTTGGACGATCGACGCGTACAACATCGTGTTTTTGGCGCTCGCGCTGTTGCTACACGGTCGCGCGACTTCGTTTTTACGCGCTTGTCGGCGCGCGATGGATAGCGCGTGGGGCATCATCGTGCAATTTCCGTTTTACGCCGGCATCTTTGGCCTGTTGCAATTCACACCACTCGGCCATTGGCTGGGAGAATTATTTGCACGGCTCGCCACCACCGACACCTTTCCGCTAGTGGTTTATCTGTACTCCGGCCTCATGAATTTGTTTATTCCCTCCGGCGGCACCAAGTGGCTGATTGAAGCGCCGTTCTTGATCCCGGCCGGTCTATCGCTCGACGTGTCCGTCATCTCCACCACGCTTGCCTACGCTTATGGTGATTCCACGACCAATTTGATTCAGCCGTTCTTCGCGATCCCCATCCTCGCGGTGACCCGGCTGCGCTTCGGCGAGATAGTGGGCTACACGTTTTTGGTTGCGGTGGTGCTCGCGATTGCGAACATAGGCGCGATGCTATTGATACCGCCTTCGCTTTAGGTTCTCTCGGCGTCTATCCGCCGATCCCTTCGAACAACACGCTCGACAAATAACGCTCTCCGCCGTCCGGAAGGATGACCACAATCGTCTTACCGGTCATCTCCGGTTCGCGTGACAACCGCGCCGCAACCGCCACGGCGGCGCCGCAGGAAATCCCGGACAGGATGCCTTCTTCGGTGGCCAATCGGCGTGCGTAGTCGACGGCTTCTTCGTTCGACACGCGCTCGACGCGGTCGACCAAGGAGAGATCGAGCGTGCCCGGAATAAAGCCTGCGCCGATTCCTTGGATCTTATGCGGCGCGGGCTTCAACGCCTCGCCGGCCAACTTTTGCGTGATGACGGGACTTCCCTCCGGCTCGACAGCCACCGACAACACCGATTTGCCGCAGGTCTGCTTCAAGTAGCGGCTAATTCCCGTGATGGTTCCGCCGGTGCCCACCCCGGAAACGATAACGTCCACCTTGCCGTCGGTGTCCTGCCAAATTTCTGGGCCCGTGGTTTTTTCATGGACGGCAGGGTTCGCCGGATTCTGAAATTGCTGCGGCATGAACATTCGGGTCGGGTCCTGGGCTACCAATTCTTCTGCTTTCGCTATCGCACCCGCCATGCCTCGTGGGCCTTCGGTGAGCACGAGTTTCGCGCCGAAAGCTTTCAATACCTTACGCCGCTCAAGACTCATGGTCTCCGGCATCGTCAACGTAATTGGGTAACCCCGTGCCGCGCAGACGAAGGCCAGTGCAATGCCTGTATTGCCGCTGGTCGGCTCGACGACTTCCATACCGGGCTTCAGTACGCCGCGCTGTTCGGCATCCCAAATCATGGCCGCCCCGATCCGGCATTTGACCGAATACGCAGGATTGCGTCCTTCGATCTTCGCGAGCACTAGCGCCTTATCCGCCGCGACCACTTTGTTCAAACGCACCAACGGCGTCCTGCCGATGGACAGTGAATTATTCTCAAAAAACTGCATAGGGCCTCCCTGGAGTGATGGGGTGGTCGGCGGCCGCGCCGAACCGCGAGGTTCACCTTCGATTAAGGACATGCGGGATGCAATGCCTCGCTCTGTCGGAGGATGCTACGCCGGGCGTGAACATCTCGGCAAGCATGTTTCCAGGCATCACAAAAAATGCCGTGACGTGCACGCTTACGGCTTTTTTTGAACGTACACGCTAACAAACGAGCGACGTTTCAGCTTATATTTAGCGCCGACCAACCCGCCCCCGCAACGCGCCGGGTTGGTATCGAACAAATAAGCTCAAACTCACGCTCCTTCAACCAAAATCTGCGCCGAGGCGACACCTGACATGCATGCCGTGCTGAGATTACGCTGGCACTCCCTGCTGACTTGCTTTGTTTTTATCTCCTTCATCGCGGGCACACCTTGCCGCGCGGATCCGTTAGGGCTCGGTTGGTTGGAGCGAATTCGTTTGCAGCCCTGGGATATTGTCGTTAAAGCCAAGCTCGACACCGGAGCCAAAACCGCGGCCATTCATGCCACCGACATCGAGCGCTTCAATAAAAATGGCGAAAAATGGGTGCGCTTCAAGTTAGCGCTCGATCACCGCGATCCGAAGTCAGAGACTTTCCTGGTTGAAAAGCCGCTCGAGCGCGACGTGACGATCAAGTTGCGAGGGACCAAAAATAACGACGCGCGCCCAACGGTTAAACTCCAGTTCTGTTTGGGACAGAAACGATACGAAGCGTTGTTTACGCTCATCAATCGCAGCAAGTTCAATTACCCGGTGCTTCTCGGTAGGCGCTTTCTGGCGGATATCGCGGTGATCGATCCGGCGAGTAAATATAACTCGACGCCAACGTGCCCGAAGGCCAAGTAGAAACGGGTCGAGCCATAGTTTCCAAGGAGAAGAATCGGTGCGCTCCTCAACCGTTTTTGTGTGGGCATTTGTCTTTGCTGCCATTGGGCTCTCGCTGGTCTACCTCAAGGTAAATCGCCTCTCGATTCCCCTCGATCCTTCGGCTGAAGCAACCGTTTGGGACGTCGAAGCAAGAGTAAGCTTCAACGGCCGCAACCTGCCCGCTAAAGTTAAATTACTGCTGCCGGACTCGCCGCGCGGGTTCGCCACGCTTGACGAAGATTTTGTTTCACGCGGCTACGGCCTCGCAATTAGCGAAAAAAACGAGCGCAAAGCGGTGTGGACGGTAAGGCGCGCGAGCGGTACCCAGGCGCTCTACTATCATGCGAAGGTGTACCCGAAAAAAGGCGACGCGGCGGTCATCGACGGCCCGCAACCGACCTTTCCCGAAGTGCCCGAGCACGCCGAACCGCTCGCTTCCGCCATCGATGCCGTCCTCAAACGTTCGCGCGAACAATCCGCCGATGTCGTCACCTTTACACGTTTGCTGCTGGCAACACTCGCCGCCTCGGATGATGAGAATGTCGAACTCATCAGAAAATCCGCCACGCCCGAACAATGGCCGACCCTTCTGACCAAGGTGCTAGCGGGGGCGCGCATTCCGAGCCGTGTGGTATACGGCTTGGCGCTCGACGGTGAGTTTGTCGATCGTGATTTAAGCCCATGGCTCGAAGTGCATAACGGCGAACATTGGCAAGGCTTCGACCCTGAGACCGGAGAGGAAGGGTATCCAACCAACTTCTTAATATGGAGTTACGGCCAACCGGATGTCATTGAATCGAGTGGTGTGCGCCATCTCGCGGTCACGTTTGCCGCCGCGCAGACCCCGATGACACAACTCGCCGTCGCCAAACGAGTCGAGTCTAAACTGGACACCGGCTTGCTGGCGCTGTCCCTCTCGGATTTACCGGTCGCGACGCAGAATGTTTACCGCGTCCTGTTGATGGTGCCGATCGGTGCCTTCGTGATCGTGTTGATGCGCATGGTGGTAGGCGTTCCTACTTTTGGCACGTTCATGCCGGTTCTGGTGGCCCTTGCGTTTCGCGAAACACGCCTCGCCGCCGGCGTCGCGCTTTTTTTGATCGTGATTTCGGCCGGTCTGCTCATCCGTAGCGCGCTCGCCCACCTACGGCTCCTGCTCGTGCCGCGCCTGACCAGCGTGCTCGTAATCGTCATCGGCATCATGCTGGCCATCAGCATGCTGAGTTCGAAGCTCGGCATCGAACAAGGCTTATCAATTGCGCTTTTCCCAATGGTGATTTTGACGATGACCATCGAGCGCATGTCAATCGTGTGGGAAGAGCGCGGTCCGGTCACCGCGATCAAGGAATTCCTCGGGAGTCTCTTCGTCGCCATTGCGGGTTATTTCGCGATGACTGAGGAACACTTGGTTTACCTCATGTTTGTCTTTCCGGAGTTGCTGCTCGTTGTGCTCTCGTTGTGCTTGGTATTCGGTGCGTATACCGGATACCGGTTGAGCGAGATATTACGCTTTAAAGATTTGGTGAAAGGCTAAGTCCGTGCTAGGGACCTGGCTTGCATTGCGCAGTCGCGGCATCCTCGGGCTCAATGCGCGTAATCGTGCTTACATCATGCGACGCAACGCGCGTCGCCGCTATCCCTTGGTGGACGACAAACTAAAAACCAAGCGACTCGCAATCGAGAACGGGATCGCCGTTCCACAACTCTATGGCGTGATGGAAACCGAGCATGATCTCGCGGGTTTAGGCGAACTGCTGCGCCCATATTCCGAATTTGTGATTAAGCCGGCGCACGGTTCGGGGGGGAGTGGCGTGCTCGTCATTGACGGTCGTCGGCGCGATCTGTTCGTCAAGCCCGATGGGCGCGGCTTACCCCTCGGCGAAATCGAATATCACGCATCCAATATTTTAAGCGGCATTTACAGCTTGGGCGGCGTGCCGGACAACGCGATGATCGAATACCGCGTGCGGGTCGATCCAATTTTCGACCCAATTAGCTACCAAGGCGTGCCCGACATTCGACTGTTGGTTTATCGCGGTATGCCGACGATGGCGATGGTGCGGTTACCAACCCGCCAATCGGACGGCAAAGCCAACTTGCACCAGGGCGCGGTCGGTGTGGGAATCGAAATCGCGACCGGCCGAACCACTGGCGGTGTCTGGCAGAACCGCACGGTACGCGAGCATCCCGATTACGGGGTGAGTTTGTCGGATATTCATATTCCCAATTGGCCGCGCCTGCTCGAGCTTGGCGCGCGGTGCTTCGAGCTGACCGGCCTCGGGTACCTCGGCGTCGATATCGTCCTTGATCGCACGCACGGACCACTGCTGCTCGAACTCAATGCCCGCCCAGGCCTCGCGATTCAAATCGCGAATCGCGCAGGCTTAAAAACCCGTCTCGATGCCATCGATGCGGTGGAGAACCTTCCAGCCAATCCGGAAGAACGCTGCGCGCTCGCGGTCGAGCTGTTCCGCCCGCATTAGTCTTCGCCGGCGCGCGCCATTGCGCCGGGTCAGTTCGGATTCGCTTCCTCCTCAAGTCTTCGCTCGCAGATGCCGACAACCTAGGCACAGTTTCGATGCAATTAGGGAGTTTGAGCGATGGCACTCAGCGTCAGGCAACGGCTAATCGCGTTTTCCGTTATCAGCATTGTGGGAATGTTGATGGTGGGCGCGACGGGCTACTGGGGAAGCAATAAACAGGCGATCGCCCTCGCAGACATGAATTCCAAGTTGCGCGCACTGCGCAACCACCTTGAATCCGACATGATGCACGATGCCTTGCGCAGCGATGTGTTGGCCGCGTTGTATGCCGGCAAGTCAGGGAAAGTCGATGAACGGTCAACCGTCGAGGCTGACTTAACTGACCATATTGCCACCTTCGAAAGAAATCTTGCTGATACCGCGGGCTTGGCTTTACCGGCCGAAATTAACAACGCGCTCGCGGAAGTTAAACCGACGCTTAAAGCGTATATCGAGAGCGCGACTGAAATCGTTACGCTCGCCTTCACCGATTTCAATGCCGCCGAAGCGAAACGCGAAGATTTCAACAAAGCGTTTGGGGCACTTGAAGACAGCATGGAGGCACTCTCTAATCTGATCGAAAAGCATGCCGAACAATCGCAAATATCGGCGCGTGATCTTGCCCAAGGTGCACTTCATTACCTCGCTCTCATCGTGGTGGCTGTATCGGTGTTCTCATTGGGTTGCGCCGTGTGGATTATCCGCGCCATTTCAACGCCGCTTCGCCAACTGCACGGCGCAATTGAAGCGGTGCGCACCAACGATGGCACGATGCAACGTCTGCAAGGCTTCACCGCCGATTTTGCAGATATTCAAACGGCCTTCAACGGTGTTTTAGACAATTTAGAAACGCAACGCGCGGAAGAGCGCCGCAAAGCCGATGGCGCATACCGTGTGCAACAAGCGCTGAGTGTGGCAAGCGCCAACATTGTGCTGGCGGACGCCGACCAAAAAGTCATCTATGTCAACGACACCGCACGCGAACTCTTTGCGCGGCACGGCGCCGCGCTGAAGCGCGACCTGCCAAATCTCAATGCGCAAGACTTGCTTGGCGCATCAGTAGGAACGCTCTACAAAGATGGCGCGTCCACGCTCACCAAGCTGGCGAACCTCAAAACCACCCAGCATGACGACGTTGAGCTTGGCAATCGACGCTTTCACATTAGCGCGACACCGGTCCTGAATGGCGAGGGCGAGCGGCTTGGGACCGTGTTCGAATGGGAGGACCGCACGGCTGAACACTTGGCCGCGACTCAAATTCAAGCGACGCTGGCGGCCGCCGTGGCCGGCGAACTTGACACCCGTTTGGATGTCGAGAGCATGCAAGGCTTCATGCGCACGATGGGCGAAGGCGTGAACCAAATGCTGGATGCCATCGTGCGTCCGCTGCGAGTGGTCGCGGACAATCTGAAGCAGATTGCCGATGGCAAAATCCCGGCGCCGATCGATCAAGAATTCAAAGGTGAATTCGCTGTCATTACCGACAATCTGAACACTTGTTCCAAAGTACTGCGGGCGATGATCGATGACGTCACTCAAATCGTCGAATCCGCGAAACAAGGTGAACTCAATCAGCGCGCCGACATTGCGCAGCACTGGGGCGACTTCCGCAAAATTGTTGAGGGCCTGAACCATACGCTCGATGCGATCGTTGCCCCGATTAAAGAGACGGCAGAAGTAATGTCGCGGATCGCCCAAGGCGATCTCACGCGCCGCATGGATGGCGCGTATGCGGGCGACTTCGCGACGCTACGCGATGCGGTGAATAGCTCGGTCACTAACCTGCTCGATATGGTCGACAAGATCCGCGACGCTGCCGGCTCGATCGGCACCGCGTCAAGCGAGATATCAAAAGGCAATCAAGACCTCAATCATCGAACCACGGAACAAGCAAGTTCGTTGGAGCAAACCTCAAATTCGTTGCGAACGCTCACTGAAGCGGTGCGGCAGAACACACAGAATGCACGCCAGGCCAATCAATTGGCGGCGGCCGCGCGCGGCGAAGCCGAAGAAGGCGGTCGCGTGGTGTCCACCGCGGTCTCCGCGATGGTTGAGATCAATTCGTCGAGCCGAAAGATCGCGGACATTATCGCGGTCATCGATGGCATTGCGTTCCAAACCAATTTGCTGGCATTGAATGCGGCGGTCGAAGCCGCGCGCGCCGGCGAGCAAGGCCGCGGCTTCGCGGTGGTGGCGGCGGAAGTCCGCAGTCTCGCCCAACGCAGCGCGAGCGCGGCCAAAGAAATTAAAGACCTCATCAACGATAGCGTCAGCAAGGTTGACGAAGGCACCAAGTTGGTCAACGCGTCCGGCCAGACCCTGCAGTCGATTGTCGGCGCGGTGAAAAGAGTCAGCGACATCATCGCCGAAATCGCAGTCGCGTCCGAAGAACAATCCGGCGGAATTGAGGGCCTGAATCGCGCGGTGCAAGCCATGGATGAATCGACGCAACAAAATGCGGCGTTGGTGGAAGAAGCAGCCGCCGCTAGCGAATCGATGGATACGCAGGCGCAGGCGCTCACGCGTTTGATGGAGTTTTTCTCCGCCGGCGGCGCCAGCGGGACTCCCGTGAGTGCGCGCGGTAACGCCGTGCCGAAAGTCGAAAGGCGTCAAAGTTCGCGGCCTTGGTCATCCGGGCAGACCAAGCCGAACACAGTAGCAAGCGCAACCCAACCCGCGACCGTGGTCGGAGGCGAGCAATGGGAAGAATTCTAAGTTCCGCGGTTGCCTTTGGTGCATGCGTCGCGACGCTCACAGTTCAGGCTGACGATGCCTATCTCTTCGGCGATTGGGGCGGCGCGCGCGAAGGTTGGTCCGCGCGTGGGTTCGATATCGAGGCAGTGGTGAGCACCGATGTACTTGGCGTTGTTGATGGCGGAGTAGACGAGGGTTTCGAAGCGCCATCCAACTTTGATCTCGTGTTCAGCCTAGATACCGCGACCGCCGGTTGGTGGGCGAATGGAACGTTCAATCTCTATTTGCTCGGCAACATCGGCGGCGATCCGAGTCTGCGCGTCGGAGACATGCAAGTATCGAGTAGTCTTGAAACTAGCGATACGTTCAAAATCTATGAGGCGTGGTACGAACACCGGTTCTTAGACGATAGCTTGGCGGTCCTTGTCGGACTTCATGATATGAACGCGGATTTTTATGTCAGCGAGCATGCTGGTCTATTTCTCAACAGCTCTTTTGGGATTGGGCCGGACACCTCGCAAACCGGACCGTCGATCTTCTCGACCACTTCACTCGCCGCGCGAGTTCGCTGGCAAACGAGCGAGCGTGTCTACATTCAGGCGGCGATTTATGACGGTGTGCCGGGCGATCCGAACGACCCATACGGCACGCAAGTACACCTGCGCGACGGCGACGGGATCTATACCATCGGCGAAATCGGCTTCCACAGCGCGGAAGGCCGTTACTTCAAACTGGCACTCGGCGGTTGGTACAGCACGGCTGAGTTTGAAGATTTCAACGCGCACCTTGTCAACGACAATTCAGGGCTATACATGCTCGGCGAAATCGATGTGATTCGCGACAGCGAATCGGGACGCGGCGTCGGCGTTTTCTCGCAATTGGGATTCGCGGATGGCGACCGCAATCAAGTCGGCACCTATGTCGGTGGCGGGATCAATTGGACTGGTCCGCTCGCTCAGCGTCCCACGGATGTCGCGGGCTTTGCGGTTGCGCACGCACGCAATAGCGACGATTTCCGTACCTTAAATCCGGATTTGGCCAGAGCGGAAACCGCGCTCGAACTAACCTATCTAGTGACTCCACTGCCGTGGCTCAGCTTCCAGCCGGATGTGCAATATGTCATCGATCCGAGCACGGATGAGTCGATTGAAAACGCGGTCGTCGTCGGCTTCAGACTGCAAATCGCGTTGTAAGGAATCCTTAGATTTTTGGCTGACCAAGCACCAAGTGGAGTGTCTCGCCGCTCGCGGGTGTCTGGGGTAGACGCAAGCGAAACGGTAAATCGCGCGCACTGCGACGTGGTAATTGGTGCGCCGAAACGGGCATCGATTCGCTTGCTTTGACACTGCCATCGGCAGCGCGCAATTCCAGCGCAAGGGACTTATTCGACAAGATTTGCGCCCGACGGTCTCGGCTAATGCGACCGGCGACCACCACCCCATCGCCTTCGGCATGAGCCGCCACACCAATCACGTGTAGCGCGGCATTCGCGTTATTCGTCACATCGATTGGGAGCACACTACTCTGCGCCGCCACATTGGCACTTAACGCGGCACCGATCGCCCACCACCACCCAGATATATTTTTCATTCCGAAAACTCCGCAATGCTTTGCCATGACGCGGCATTCTGCGCCGTGGCGGGCGACATCGGCGGAAACAGTTCACGGCAGGCGTAAAAAACTGTGGCAAGCGGCTCAAGTATCAGTGCGCCCTGCCGGGGTCCGCGTTTTGAGGGCCGACATCCTCGGTGGGCGATTAAAGCTGCGGCGAGCCCGTTTCCAAACTTATTGATAGTTAATTCAACTAAATAGTTATAAATTATTATTATTTATGATTATTTTAGAAATTCTTTGAATTAGCCAAAAGTAATATTTGGTCGATTTCCTCAGTTTTTGGCGCCGATAAAGCGAGCCTTTCCGCAATTTCGCCATGATTCCTGTCCATTTCAAGGGGGATTTCTCTGATTGCTGGGATGAAATTTAAAGATTCTAATAACTTCAATCTAAGTAATTGGAAAATAGGATGAACTGGAAGTTAGTTAATAAATTACTTCAAGTTTCTTTATTGGCGTTCATAGCGCCTGAAGTCATCGCGGGTGGCGGCTATTTTGCTCTGGGTTACGGCCCCATGGCACGCCAAATGGCAGGGGCAACCACGGCGTATGCAGGTCAAGATGCGTTTGCCGGCGCATCGAATCCGGCGAAATGGTTTGCGGCTGGGAATCGCGTGGACATTGGAGGCGAGTTCTTTATGCCCTATCGGCGAGTCGAACGGGAGGGCTCCGGGACACCCTATGATTTCGCCACCGAGAGCGCGAAAGATGTTTTCATTATTCCGGAAGGGGCGATGAGCCGTCGCCTGAACGAGCGGCTGGCCTGGGGCTTGACCGTCTATGGCAACGGGGGCCTCAACACCGAGTACCGCGGCAACAACGGTGTTCCGGGCTCTAATTTCGCGCCCGGCGTATGTGGTGCCAAGCCCGCCAATTTTTTTCTAGGCTGCGACAAGGCCGGGGTCGACATTATGCAACTGGTGGTCGCGCCTGGTATCGCTTATCAAATTGCGCCGGGGCACGTCATTGGGGTCGCGCCCTTACTCACTCTTCAACGCTTCGAAGCCTACGGTCTGCAAGCATTCGCGCCCTTTTCCAAACAACCCTCCGATCTCACTAATCGAGGCTGGGATTGGGCGCTCGGCGCCGGCGCGCGCGTCGGCTGGCTTGGTGAATTAAGCGCCTCTGTCACATTAGGTGCGGCCTACGCGACCCGCGTCTACATGGACGAGTTCGATCACTACGAAGGATTACTCGCCGACGGCACGCTGGATATCCCCGAGAATTATTCCGTTGGTATCGCGTACCGCGCGACCGCTGATTTAACGCTTACCTTCGACTATCAGCGGATCAATTTCGGCGAGGTGGCGTCCAATAGTAACGGCGTACTCAACACGCTGTGGAATCCCGTGGCAAACGCATTCGGCTCAAGTACCGGCACCGGATTTAATTGGGGTAATCAAGATAATTTTCGCGCAGGCATTGCTTACGACTGGAACGCGTCGCTCACCATCCGCGCCGGTTACGCTTACGGCGCACGTCCCCAACGCGATAATTCAATGAACTCGGGCACACTAAACATGTTGGCGCCAACCGCCGAACATCAAGTGAGCGCCGGCTTCACCTGGCGCGTCAATGACGGCCATGAATTTCAATTCGCTTTCAGTCACTTCATCGCGCCCGAGTTTGTCGCGTCTTCGGCGACCGCGCTATTAGGGATTGGCGGCACGGAACATTTGGAGGCGCATGTCACTACCATCATGCTTGGGTGGAGTTGGAAACAGTAATTAAACACCTAGGGGCGGGCGAATTTGCATGCGGCGCGCAATCCCCGTCGCAGCACACCCCGCAGAATGAGAGGAGTTCTCGATGACTGAATTGGAGACAGTTAAAGCATTCTGGGAAACCAATACCCCACAGTATTGGTACTCAAAACACCCCATCGCCACTCGGGAGTATTACGATGAACTGCGTAATGTCAGATACACCCGCGCGTACCCCTATCTACCTGCTAAAGCAGAATTTAATTTGCATCATGGGGAGCGTGTGCTTGAAGTAGGCTGCGGCCAAGGTACGGACTTGCTCCAGTTTGCACTAAATGGCGCCGAGGTAACTGGCGTCGATTTAACTGAAGGTGCAATCGCCAAGTCCCGCGCGCACTTCGATGCGTACGGAGTGTCGGCCACCTTGCTGACTGCGAACGCTCAGAATCTCAAAGAGTTCGCCGATGAAACATTTGATGTCGTTTATAGTTTCGGGGTGCTTCACCATACGCCAGATACGGAACAAGCGGTTGCAGAAGTGCATCGTGTATTACGCAAAGGTGGAAAAGCCATCGTAATGCTCTATGCATCCGGCCCATCGCATACGTTGGGAATATGGTATTGGCAATATGTACGACTGGAGTGCCTGAAAATGACGGCGATGGAGACAGTCGCGAAGCACGCAGAATACGTCGATGGTTGCCCGCTCGCCAAATACTATTCCAAAGAAATGGCACGGCAGCTGTTCAGCGCATTCGCGCATGTCGATGTTGAACGCCTACTGTGTTATCACTATCTGCCCGAAGATTCAGTCGCAACGCTCGGTCGACGACTCAGGTATAAGGTCTACGCGTTGTTAAATAAATTCCAAACAACACAACAAATTTTTGGACACAATATTTTTATTAAGGCCATCAAGTGACGGGTAGCCATTGAATGTGCGGCGTCGCTACAGTGATGTCGCTCGAGCGGTACTTTGGGTGCCCAGCAAGCAAGCGGGAACGTTTTTGCAAAAGGAATCCAATCTGGCATTTGCAGCGTAGCATTGGGATGCTCGCACAAACGCCCATATCGCATCGTCTGCCTCTATAGTTTTTTGGAGAACGCGCCATGTCCATCGCCAACCGCAGCACCGCCGTCTTTTTGTACCCGGATAACTTCACCGGCCCGGAACTCGCGGCGGCGGCTAAGCGGATCGAAGCGCTTGGCTATCAGGCGGTGTGGTACCCGGAAGTCTATTACTACGAAAGCTTCACGCTCGGAGGTTTCCTACTCAGCCAAACCAGCCACCTAGCGGTTGCAAGTGGGATTGCAAATATTTATGGGCGGGATGCCATGACCTGCGTGCAGAATGGACGCAGCCTTCGCGCGTTTTATGGCGAGCGCTTTGTCATGGGGCTGGGCGTCTCGCACGAATCTATCGTCTCCGATGCACACGGTCATGCGTACGGCAAGCCCCTGACTACCATGCGCAATTATCTTGATGCCATGGACCGCGCGCGACCACATCTATTGGGTGAAGATCCACCGATGGTCATCGGCGCGCTCGGTTGGAAAATGATCGAATTGTCGGGCGAACGCACGCACGGCGCACACCCATTTAACTCGCCACCCGAGCACACGCGGCGTTCGCGCGAAATCTTGGGACCGGATAAATGGCTGTGCACGGCGCAACATGTTTGCTGGACCAAGGACGCAAGCATCGCGCGTGCGGCAGCACGTAAGGCGTTGCAGTTCTACTTCATCACACCAAACCATTACCGTAATTGGCTCCGGCTTGGATACACGGAAGCCGACTTACAGGACGGGGGAAGCGACCGACTGATCGATGCGCTGGTCGCGTGGGGCACCGAAGCGCAGATTCGAGATCGCATCAAACAACATTTCGATGCCGGCGCGACGCAAGTCATTCTGAATACCATCCGCGTATTACCGGACGACCAGTCGACCAAAGTGCTGGCCGCTGGCGTCAACTATCAGTCAATACCGGACTGGGAAGCTCTGGAAGCGCTCAAGCCCTAATTCGTAACCCAACGCGGAGCCATCCAGATGAAACGTCACATAAACGCGGTATGGAGCATCGCTTTTATCGTTTTCTTTTGTATTGGCGTACAGCACGCCGCCGACGCCCAGCAGTCTCCCTTGGATGTTTGGACAACATTGCTCAAGCCGCATCACTTTCCCAACGTTGATATCCGAGAAGACCAATCGATTATCCAACTTGTAACGCCCTATCGCGCGGAAGATGCGGCGGTCATGCCGCTGCGGGTAAAAGCCTTGATTCCGCAGACTCCGGCGCGGTTTATCGAAACCGTCTATTTGTTCGTCGATAAGAATCCCGAGCCGCTGGTCGGTAAATTCAGTTTTACGCCGCGTTTGCCGCGGGCCGATCTGGCGCTGCGTGTGCGGGTTGACCGCTACACCGATGTACGGGCCATCGCGGTGCTCAACAACGGCGAGCACCACATGGTGAAGAATTTCGTAAAAGCAGCCGGTGGTTGTACCGCGCCCGTGGCCACGGATTACAAAGAAGCGTTGACGAACATGGGCGAAATGAATTTGCGCATGCTACCCAGTAAGGACGAACAGGATTGGGTGGCCCAATTGCGCGTGCGTCATCCCAATACCACCGGCATGCAGATGGATTACAAGATTTACGCGGTGCGCCCCGCGCATTATGTAAAGTCCCTACGCGTATTGCTGAATGGCGAAGCCGTCATGACGGCGGAGACAGGCATCTCCATCAGCGAAGACCCGAGTTTCCGGTTTTTCTTACCGGCCGGTATACACGGCAAGCTTACGGCCCAGGTTACGGATTCACAGGGTAAGCATTGGGATCAGACGCTCGATCTCGCGCAAAAAAGCATCACCCCTTAGATCCCCACGGATACGCACCGCCGTTTAAAAGTGCATGTACAACCCAAATTCAATGACGTGAAATTTCTCATCATCGCCAATCGCCTCGATTGCCCCGTCGCCCGGAAACATCAGCGCGTAGGCCGCACTTAAGAAGAATTGGTCGCTAATTGCCCAGTCCGCATAAATATTGAATTCATCGCCGAAGTGACGCTCGGTAACCGGCGTGCCAAGATAATTCGACTCAGCTAACGAAAACGTACCACCGATAAGCCCTAGCGTGAGTGCCTCGCTCGGATTCGCGGCCAAATGCAGCAAATGGTTGCGTTGATTGTTATTGAACAACAACCAACCGCCAATCACTTCACCCTGGAACCAGGTCCCCCAGCCGCGTTTATCAAAGCCGTAGAACAGCGGATCGAAATCACCGCGTGTGGCATCCGTGAAATCGTTATCGCCGGAAAAATACGCATAGCGATAACTGAGCCTAGGCTTCCACGGCAGCTGATCAAAGTGATAGATCCCTTCCGCATACCACGCGGATGCATCGAAAGCACCAAAGCGTCCCTCACCGGTTTGCTGGGTTACTTCGCCCCACCACGCTACTTGCGGCAGGAACGGCAAGCGGACATCGTTCACCCGCGCGCTTAAGACGTCCATCCCATGGCGAGCGTTGAATATCGTCGGGTTATCCGTATCCAGAATGTGAAAATACAAAACGCCTAAATGCCCGGTAGTAAATTGATACTCGAGGTTTAGTCCCGCGAAAGCGGGTTCATCGTTATCCGGGTCCGCTTCCATAAAAAACATATCACTATGCACCGCACGATAATCGATCCGTGCGAGCAACGTGCGCTGGAATGCCTGGCGCGGCACCAACCACACACCACCGTTATCGCCGAAATCAAAATTACCGTCGTCAATCAAAAATCCATCACCGACATCAAATGTCTGACGGCCGACTGATAAATCAAGAACAGGCCGGGATTGGTCGTTTTCTGGGGCATCGGATCGCCAACCGATAAAGGCCGTCTCCAAATCAAACTCGCCGTCGCCGCCGGTGGTATACGCGCCGGAATCACCGTCGCCAAAAGTGGCCGCGCCGGCTACCGATACTTCGCCGTACCATCCATTGGTGAACTCTATTCCGAGGACCGGCACGAACGATATTTCCGCCCAACTAACGTCGCCTTCGGATAACCCTGTTTCAGGATTGATGCGGCCAACGCCCAGGTTGGTATTGGGCATTGTGACCGCCGCGACGCCGGCTTCGATATGCGCCTTGAGTGCGCCAATTTCCCCAAGCGAATGATTCCATTCAGCCCCCGCATTGAACGGTAGCACGCAGAAGACTGCCGCGCGTCGAGTGAAATGCAGGACGCGACTAAGATTGACGACGCTCATTCGACTCCTTCAATTTCAATCTAACGTGATAAGGCGACTTCAACACGCGCATCGAAAGCATCACTGCCGAGGCCTAGATCACTAACGCCATCCGGCGTTAACGCATTCGCCGAAGCGCCGTTTAGCGTCGTATTAGGCCACCAATTAAAAGGCAGAAATACGGTGCCCACGGGGGTTTCGTCGGACACTGTCACGGATACGCTAACCGTGCCTTGCGGATTAAAAATTTTAACCGGCGCGCCATCGACGATCCCACGAGGCGCAGCATCAGCTGGATTCATAAGAAGTGCGGGCTGGTGGTTCACGGTACCCGCGTGTCGCAAATTTACGTACTCGGAATTCAAAAAATGCGTATGCTTTGCAGACATCAATGTGAGCGGAAACGTGGCGGCCTGTGGCCCATGGGTCACAGCCACGTGCGCCGGTAAGGGATCTAGCCCACGGCGAGCAAGGCTCGCCGAGTAGAATTCAAGCTTCCCACTCGCCGTTGGAAATTGTCCCTGCGCCAACGGTTGCCATCGGTCGGGGAGATTTAGTTTGGCCCACCCGTCTCGCCGCAAACGTTCGTAAGTGATGCCGCTGAGAAACTTGCTGTTGCTGTTTAATAGGCCATGCAGCATGTCCTCATCGGATTGCAACAAGTAGGGTTCATCAAACCCCATCGCGCGGGCCAAACGCCGGAACAGTTCGGTATTCGGGATTGCTTCACCGAGCGGTACTATCGCGGGTTCATTTAATGCAAGATACGGCTGTGCCCACGACGGCATGAGTTCCAAATGTTCTAATTGCGTGGTGGCCGGTAATACAAAATCGGCGTAACGCGCGGTATCCGTCATGAATTGCTCATGCACCACGGTAAACAAATCTTCACGCGCGAGTCCTGCACGGACGAGATTTTGGTGAGGCGCGGTGACCAGCGGGTTCGAGTTATATACCATCAACCATGTTATCGGCGGCGTCATCGCATTAGACGTCAGTGCACGGCCTAGTTGCCCCATATGCACGTTGCGCGCCGGTGCTCGCAAGTCCTTGGGCGGCAACACGGCGTTGTAGTTCAGCGCACCGCGAAAAAGTGACGCCGTGAACTGGCAGATACCACCGCCACGTTCGGCCCAAGCGTTGATAAGCCCCGGTAAGCAAGCAATGGTTCGAAGCATCATGCCACCGTTCGCGTGACGCTCCATCCCGACGCCCAACCGCAGCACGGAAGGACGGGTAGTTGCATAAGCATGGGCCAGCGCTTCTATACCGTCGGCCGGGACACCGGTTATCTCCGCCGCGCGCGCCGGCGGATATTCGACGAGCCGTTCGCATAACGCATCAAAGCCAACCGTGTGCGCGTCGATAAACGCCGGATCGTGGAGTTTGTCGCGCACAATCACATGCATCATCCCGAGCGCGAGCGCGGCATCCGTGCCCGGCCGCAATTGAATATGCTGATCCGCTTGGCGGGCGGTGGCGGTGCGAATGGGATCAACCGCGACGACGCGCGCGCCAGCTTCCCGCGCATGGCGGATGACCGAACTCCACAAGTGAATATTGGTGGCTACCGTGTTGGTGCCCCAAATAATGATGTGCCGACTATGCATGAGATCTTCCGGCATGACGCCATCGACCAGCCCAATCGTGCTCGCCACGCCGCTGTACGCCACGGTGCCGCAGATATCGCGGATCAAACCAGTCGCGCCGAGACGCGCAAAAAACGGTTCGCCAGCGTAACGCTGCAATAAGCCGATGGTGCCGGCAAACGAATACGGCAACACGGCAAGCGGTCCGTGCGTGGCTAGTGTTGATTGAAGTCGCGCCACAATCCCATGCAGCGCGATATCCCAGCTAACCCGCTCAAACTCCCCCGCGCCCTTGCGCCCAACACGCCGCAGGGGGTAGAGGACGCGATCCGCACTATAAACCCGCTCCGGATAGCGCTTGAGCTTGGAGCAAAGCGCGCCCTGCGTGAAAGGATGCGCGGGATCACCCACCACTTTGCGCGCACGTCCGTCTTCCACTTCGACAATCCATGCGCAGGTATCCGGGCAATCGTGCGGACAAGCGCCTTTAATGTGTGGCATGCGCCGCCTCAAATCCGATTGTCGTTACCCGCCGAAGGTCGCGCTTAATGCGCTGATCGTCAAACGGTCGCGCGCGATGCATGGTCGCTTGGTTGTCCCATATCACGAGATCGCCGGTGCGCCACTGATGTCGATAGATAAACTGTGGCTGGGTCGCGTGCTCCATCAGATCAAGCAATAACAAACGTCCCTCCGGTAGATTCATTTGTTCGATGCGCGAGGTGTGCGAGGCGATGTACAGCGCTTTGCGCCCAGTCACCGGATTCGTTCGTACCATCGGTTGGATAACCCCTTTGAGTTGTTCGGCCTCGTCCGCCGAAAACTCAAACCCGAGTACCTGCCTTGAATAGGCGATGGAGTGGTGCGCGGTATAACCTTCAAGCCGTTGCTGCAATTCCAAAGGAAGCGCCTCAAAGGCAGCACGCATATCGGTAAATTCGGTCGGTGGCGCGTCCGTTGAGATGCTGCGCGCCGATAACAACGAATAACGTCCCGGCGGATCCACAAACGAAGCATCGGTATGCCACAAGCGGTTCGCGAGTCCGTATTGACGTCGGCGGTCGCCTACAGGAAGCACTTCCCCATTGTCATCAAGATTGGAAATATCCGTCAGCGCCTCATTGCCGAAGCGGTTCTTTCCCAACGCCGACACTCCGGTTTTTGCATGGAGCGCGCCATCGAAGCGCATTGCGAACGCGAGTTGGCTCGCGTCTTCAAGCGATTGATTGCGAAACACCAGTACACCGCACTGATGCATGCCGTGCCGGATTTCATCGAGCGCCTTGTCATCCTCGACCAAGCGCAGGTCGATAGGGTCCGCTTCCGCCGCGAACAATGGATGCAGAGGTTTGAAGCAGAGCGGCATCACGATGCTTCCCGCGTTGACTTAATGAACCGAAGCATAGGGCATATGGTCGCGATGCTCCATATGGCAAAAACACGCCTGTCACGGCTGTAGATCGTAGGTTGGGGTGAGCACGGCGAACCCCAACACAAGTCTCCTGGAAGAAACGTATGTTTTCATCGCCCATGCATCTAGCGCCAATACCTATTAACCTTGGCCGAAAATCAACGCGCCGACGGAAGTTGCCGAGGCAGCGGGACGGAGAGACAACGATGGCCAAACGCACACTGGACTCGATAGAACGCTTTATGGACGGGCTGCGGATCCGCAACCCCGGCCAACCGGAATTTCACCAAGCGGTGTTTGAAGCCGCAAAGCCGATCTTCAAGTTCATCGCGCACAAACCTAGATATCACGAATATCAGATTATGCGTCGGCTGGCCGAACCGGACCGCATCGTTTCATTCCGTATTTGCTGGGAAGATGACGATGGCAACATTCGCGTTAACCGTGGGTGGCGGGTGCAGAACAACAATGCGATCGGGCCCTATAAAGGCGGCATCCGCTTCCATCCGAGTGTCAACGAATCAATCCTCAAGTTCCTCGCTTTCGAGCAAACCTTCAAAAACAGTTTGACCGGCCTGCCGATGGGAGGGGGTAAGGGTGGCGCCAACTTTAATCCGAAGGGCAAGTCCGACCACGAAGTCATGCGTTTTTGCCAGTCGTACATGACCGAACTTTTCCGCCACATCGGCGACGATATCGATGTTCCGGCGGGCGACGTTGGCGTCGGCGGTCGTGAGATCGGATTCATGTTCGGGCAGTGGAAACGAATCACGCGTCAACATCAAGGCGTCTTAACGGGTAAAGGACTTGCCTACGGCGGTAGTTTGATCAGAAACCAAGCCACGGGTTATGGCTGCACTTACTTCATGGAGAACATGCTCAAGCGTCGCGGCGACACGATTGCCGGCAAAACCTGCCTGGTGTCGGGCGCGGGAAACGTCGCGCAGTACACCGTGGAAAAAATTATTCAACTCGGCGGCAAGGTCGTCACGATGTCAGACTCCGACGGCTTCATTCATGACCCTGCCGGAATCACCGCAGAAAAACTCGCCTGGGTCATGGCGCTCAAGAACGAACGGCGCGGGCGCATCGCCGAGTACGTCAAACAATTCAAGGGTTCGCGATATGTTGCGGGACAGCGTCCTTGGGCCGTGCCGTGCGCTTTGGCGTTTCCGTGCGCGACGCAAAACGAACTGTCGGCCGCGGATGCTAAAGCCTTAATAAAGAACGGCTGCATCGGCGTCTCCGAAGGCGCCAATATGCCTACCACGATCGACGGAATCGAAATATTTCTGGCCGCCAAGATCGCCTTTGGCCCGGCCAAGGCGGCGAACGCCGGTGGGGTTGCTGTGTCCGGACTCGAAATGAGTCAGAACAGCGTCAAGCTCGCTTGGAAAGAGGACGTATTGCAGAATTTGTTAATCGAAATCATGCAAGACATCCACGAACACTGCGTCGAGTACGGACGAACTAAATCAAAAGGTGTCATCGATTACGTAACGGGTGCCAATATCGCCGGCTTCGTTAAAGTGGCCGACGCGATGCTCGCGTACGGGGTTGTGTAAGCTTGAAATTTGCCGACCTTCTGGCCGCTATCACGGCGCTCCTGCAAACCGAGTCCCGCGTTTCCTACCGCGCGCTGAAACGGCATTTCGAAATCACCGATGAAGATTTGGAAGACATCAAAGCGGAACTCATCGACGCCAAGCAGCTTGCGCGGGACGAGGACGGCAAAGTGCTTGTGTGGCTTACTGACGCCGCTGTGCCTAAGCCCGCGACGCCCGCCGCCGCACCGGCGAACTACACCCCAGCCCATCTAGCCGAACGCATTCGCGCCGCCCACGCAAGTTTGGAAACCTCGCGCGCACCGGACGGCGAGCGCAAAACCATTACTGCGCTATTTGCGGATTTGAAGGGATCGACCGCACTCATCGAACAGCTCGACCCGGAAGACGCCCGCGCCATTATCGATCCCGCGCTGCAAATCATGATGGATGCCGTGCACCGGTATGACGGCTACGTTGCGCAGGCTTTGGGAGATGGCGTCTTTGCCCTATTCGGCGCACCCATCGCGCTGGAGGATCACGCGCAGCGCGCGGTACACGCGGGCCTTGCAATGCCCGGCCGGCGCGGAAAAAACGCGGCTGAACTAGCCAATCTCCGCAGTATTTACGACTGGTTTACCGAAGGATTAGAAACTGCGGATTTATGCGATGCGCGGGAATTGCTGGGCTTGTCGAATCAATTTTGACCCCGCTATTTATCGTAGGTTGGGGTAAGCGAAGCGAACCCCAACATAAAGCCAACATAATGCGCACACATCGAAGGCGCGCGCGAATCGTCGGGGTTCGCTTCGCTTACCCCAACCTACCTTGCGAGCGTGCTGTTCACTTATGGATGAGCGAATCTGAATGCATGCGTACCTTCAATCGTTGGTGAGTTCGGCGCGCATTCCTTCCAACATGAAGTCGATATCTTCCGTGGTGTGCGCGGTGCTTAAGAACGCGAGGCGCCCGGCATAAAAATAACAACCGCGTTCGAGCAGCGCTTGATGCAGGCGCAAGACGCGCGCTTGGTCGGCGTCCTCGGCCTCGCGCGCCGACCGCACCTCCGCGCCGGTAAAGTGCAGATGAAACAGCGACCCAAGCCCCGTAACGCTCGCGTCGAGTTCTAGCTCATCGACCATTCGGCGAAGCTCCCGCCGCGCGTAGTCACCGAGGGCTAGGAGATGTTCCGCGCCGCCGTCTTCCAATACTTTCAGCGTCGCGATGCCAGCGGCGACGCTCACCGGCAAACCGCTAAACGTGCCCGATTGAAAGACATAGTCCTCCGGATGCTGTGAAGTCGCGACATAGTTCATCAAATCCGCGCGCCCGCCGAACGCGGACAATGGCATCCCACCACCAATGGCCTTGCCCAAGATTGAAAGATCCGGCCGGATGCCAAACCAACCTTGCCCGCCACCGAGGCCCACGCGGAAACCGGTGATCACCTCATCGAACGCAAGCACGATGCCGAGTCGCGCGGTCACGGCGCGTAGCCCTTGCAAAAATGGGTGTTCGGCCGGGATCGCGCCCGCGAATCCCAGCATCGGTTCGATCAACACAATGGCGAGGTCCGATGCGTACTGTTCGAGCAGCGCGGTCGTTGCCGCCAAGTCGTTGTACGGCAACACCAGTGTTAATGCCGCGAGTTCGTCCGGTAACGAGCAATGGTAAGGAATGCGCGCCGGCGCGCTTAGCGTCCCACGTAGCTCGGCAGGCGCCGCGACCGACACCATGACATTGTCCGCTTGGCCATGGTATGCGCCCTCAAATTTCGCGATCATTTTGCGACCGGTCGCGCGACGCGCGACCCGAATCGCCGCTTGGACTGCTTCGGTTCCGGTGGGCAGAAATCGAATCCGCTCGATACTCGGCATCAACCGTTGAATGGTTTCCGCGAGCGCAATCTGCTGCTCGGCAACCGCGATGTTGGGTAAACCGCTATCGAGGGCGCGACTGATCGCGTCCCTGATCGCGGGATGGCGATGGCCGAGAATCGCAGGGCCGGCGCCCAACATAAAATCGATATACGCATTGCCATCCACGTCATACAGGCGCGCCCCCTCCGCATGCGTAAGGTAGACGGGATGCGGCGCGCGCATTTGAGAATTCGCCGCGACGCCGTCCGGGAATAACTGCAAAGCGCGCCGGTGTAACGCCGCGGATTGGCGCAGTGCAGGCGTATCGGTGTCGCCGACGATCTGACTTGATGCTTTCATAGGTGCTCCTCGTTAGCGACAAAATTTCAAGTATCGACAGATTCCGATGCGTGCGCGGCGTGCGCGCACCGATGCAGCCATTATTTAACGCTGTCACCGGGTCGATATTACCGGCAAACCGGCATGGTGCGGAGGCGGTTAACGAAACGCGATACCGCACACGGCCGCCACATTTCGGCCGACATCGGCAGACGATTCGCCGATGTCTTCGAAGCGTAGAACGAACCCTAACGGATCGCTCACTCAGACGCGTGATGTTGGGGTTCGCTTCGCTTACCCCAACCTACAGCTCTGCACGAGTCGACCGTTCTTGCACCCTCTCCCGCCGCGCGGGAGGGTAGGGGTGAGGGCGAGACATCTCATCCTCTTCAACGCGCATCGCTTGACGCCAGCCATCCTTCCCGCGCCATTTCGTGCAGCGTGTCATCAAACGCGCTAATCAGCGTATCAACATCGGCATGCGTCATGGGCGTCGATAGCGCGCCGATCCCGCGCATCGACAGTTGCACCCCGCGATTGCAAAGGCCTAAGAAGGTCAGAAAATTCCGTTCAGCGTCTGCCGTGTGGGTGCCGCGCGCATCGCGTAAGAGCGCTTTGGTCCAGTGCACTTGGAAAAGCGATCCCGCCCCCACCACCTGCGCTGGCGCGCCGTGTCGCGCTAGCGTTTGCACCAGCCGCTCGCGGGCATATTCACCCAGCGCGTTGAGCGCTTCTATCGCTTCCGTATTGAGGTATCGCATCGCTGCCACGCCCGCCGCGATGGAAATTGGATTCGCGCTAAAGGTACCGAGATTCGCGACTGTACCGCCATCAGCCGGATCGTCAAACACGCGCATGATCTCGCGCTTACCGCCCACCGCGCCGATCGGGAAACCCCCACCGATAATTTTCGCCATGGTCGTCAAATCAGGCGAAAGGTTGTACTGCAACTGCGCACCGCCGATCGACTGGCGGAGAGTGATCACCTCGTCGCAAATGAGCACGATCCCGGCGCGTTCCGTCTCTGCGCGCAGCACGTCCAAAAACTCCCGCTCGGCCGGGATAACGCCACCCGCCCCTAATATTGGCTCAACGATGATCGCGGCGAGTTCATCGCCGTGTGCGCGCACCACCGCGCGTACCGCATCGGGATCGTTATAGCGAATAAGCACAACGTCGCGGGTCGCGGCCTCCGGAAGGCCACCGACATCGGCGGTAGGAATCGAGAACGGCCGGGGATCATCCGGCGCAGGGACATCGTGCCCACCCACCATGACAAAATCCGACGACCCGTGATAACCGCCTTCGAATTTTCCGATTTTGTTGCGTCCGGTGTAGGCACGTGCCGCGCGAAGCGCGACCATGACTGCTTCCGTGCCGGAATTGTTGAATAGCACCTGCTCAACCGACGGGATGCGTTCGCATAACAGTGATGCTAACTCGATTTCCTGTGCGCCCGGCGTGGAATACGCCGTTCCTTGCTTGGCTTGCCGCGCGACCGCGTCCACCA
Source organism: uncultured Klebsiella sp. (assembly GCA_964555355.1). Taxonomy (GTDB): domain Bacteria; phylum Pseudomonadota; class Gammaproteobacteria; genus CAIKBL01. The sequence continues at coordinate 195,255 of CAZKRY010000005.1, read as the reverse complement.
CCAGCGGATGGCTATGCCCGTGAATCAACGCGGTGTAATTGTTGTTGAAGTCGATGCGGCGGTTACCGTCTAAATCGACGGTGTGGATGCCTAGCGCCTCTCGCGTGTAGAACGGAAACGGCGGATGCCGCAGTAACGCACGCGAGGTGCCGGTCGGCACAAATTGGCGTGCTCGCTCGGCGTGGGCGCGGGAAGCCGCGTTACGCGCGGTGAATTCTTTGACGATTGAAGAGGTGTTGAAGTCCATCGTCTGGTCCTTGAAATTGGTGCTGGCGGAATTTCACCCTCACCCTGCCTCTCCCGCGAGCGGGAGAGGGTTTTAATAGCCTATAGTACGCGAGCGGCTTACCCTAAGGAGCGGATTCGAGATGTCGGACATGCATGGCTGGCGCATTTCAGTCGATACCGGCGGCACCTTCACCGATGTCGTAATTGCGGATCACCTCGGTCACTTCACCATTGGGAAAGCCCTCACCACACCGGAGCGCATCTTCGAAGGTTTACGGGCAGCTATCGAAAACGCCGCGGCAACGCTCAATCTTGAACTCGGTGATGTGCTGAAACGCACGGATATTCTGATCTACGGCACCACGCGCGCGACCAATGCCATCGTCACCGGCAACATCGCGAAAACCGCGTTCTTGACCACCGCTGGGTTTCCGGACGTGCTGGTGCTGCGCGAAGGGGGAAAATTCAACCCGCATGATTTCTCTAAACCCTATCCGCCGCCTTACGTGCCGCGGCGCAACACCTTTGAAATCGAAGAACGTATCGATGCCAGCGGCAACATCGTGGTGCCGTTGAACGAGCCCCAGACGCGCGCAACACTGCAGAAACTTGCGGCCCGCGGCTTTGAAGCCATCGCGGTGTCGTTTTTGTGGTCGATTGCGCATGCCGCGCATGAACTACGCGTGGGTGAGTTAATTGCCGAGTTGCTGCCTGGGATCCCGTTCACGCTGGGGCATCAATTAAATCCTATCCTGCGCGAATACCGCCGCGCGTCCTCCGCCGCTATCGACGTCTCCATCAAGCCGTTGATGCAGGCGCATTTGAACGATCTGCGGCAAGACTTACGGGCGGCCGGCTATCGCGGCGAAATTTTGGTGAGCACGACAATTGGCGGGTGCCTCGATATCGATTCGGTGGTCGCACGACCCATTCACACCGTGCGCTCGGGGCCGGCGATGGGACCCATCGCCGGACGCCATTACGCGGGACTGGAGGGCGAACACGAAGCTGCGTTGGTCGTCGATACCGGGGGCACCACGTTCGATGTCAGTCTGGTACGCGAAGACCGGATTGCGATCACGCAAGAAACCTGGCTCGGCGAACAATTCACCGGCTACATGCTCGGTATTCCGGCGGTGGATGCACGCAGCGTCGGCGCTGGCGGCGGCTCCATCGCGTGGCTCGATTCGGCGGGTTTGTTGCATGTGGGTCCACGCAGCGCCGGCGCCAAGCCGGGCCCGGCGTGTTACCGCATGGGCGGCCAAGAACCCACGGTCACGGATGCCGCGCTCGCGCTCGGTTATATCGATCCGGAGTATTTTCTCGGCGGACGCATGCGGCTCGATCTCGACGCCGCGCGGCGCGCATTGCAACGGGTGGCGGAACCGTTGGGGATTTCGATCGAAGCCGCTGCGTACTCAATTTTTGTGGTGGCGAATGAGACGATGATCAATGCCATCAAGGACATCACGGTCAGCGTTGGCATCGATCCATCGGAAGCCGTGATTGTCGCCGGCGGTGGCGCGGCGGGCTTTAGCATATTGCCGATCGCGCGCGAATTGCACTGCCGCCGCGTCATCGTGCCGCGCACTGCAAGCGTGCTATCCGCCTGTGGCATGCAATTCTCGGACATCCAATTTGAACAAAGCGCGAGCTTGCCGACCCGCTCGACGCACTTCGCACGCGAGGCGGTCAATCACATGTTGCGTGCGCTTGCCCAACAGTTGGAAGAAGCCGCGGCGCCGCTCGCCGCGCGCGGCTTTGGCGAGCGGCGCTTGAGTTTCCGGGTAGACGCACATTACGCCGCGCAAGTGTGGGACATCAGCGTTGATCTGGCAGGCGATAGCTTGGCCGATGAGATCGCGGTCAAGCGTTTGATCGATGATTTTCACGCCAACCATCGACGCGTGTTTAACGTGGATGATCCCGCAAGTCCCATCGAATTCCTCAACTGGACCGGTCGCTTGAGTATCGCGTTACCGGCCACCGCTGCCGGTGCGCATGCAACGAGCGCTGCAAAGGCCGCGCAAGCAAACACTCGCATGGCCTTTTTTGATGTTGATCAAGCCTGCACGGCGCGTGTCTACCGTGGCGAGCGGATCACCAGCGGCATGTCCATCGCCGGACCCGCGATTATTGAGGAAGCGACGACTACGATCGTGCTTCCGCCCGGCACTGTGGCGAGGCTTTCGCCGCATCATTCTTTTGTCGTCGACTGGCTGGAGTAACCGCATGACTGAACCTCACAACGTCGCCCAGCTGTCCCCGATGCTGCTCGCGGTGCTCGCCAATCGTTTCGACGGGGTAGTGCGCGAGATGACTAACACCATGCTGCGGACCGGTCGCTCCGCGGTGATCAACAGCGCGCGTGACTTTTCCTGTGGAATCACCACGGCAGACAACGAATTATTCGCGACCGCCGAAGGTCTGCCGGCGCACACGTATGGCCTCAATCTGCAGACGGCGGCGATGTGCCGTTTCCATGATGATATTGCGGAAGGAGATGCTTATCTCCATAACGATCCGTACAGCGGCAATTCGCACCCCGCGGATCACACCTTGATTGTGCCGGTATTTTGGGAGGGTGAGCATCTTTTCAATGTCTGTGCCAAGGCGCATCAAGCCGACATCGGCAATAGCCTGCCAACCACCTATCATGCGGCGGCGCGCGATATCTACGAAGAAGGCGCGCTCATCTTTCCGGCCGTGCGCGTACAGCGTAATTTCCAAACGAACCAAGACATCATCCGCATGTGCCAACGGCGAATCCGCGTGCCGGATTATTGGTATGGCGATTTTCTCGCGATGCTGGGCTCGGTGCGGACAGGCGAAAAGCGCCTACACGAGATTTTCAAAAAATACGGCGCCGGCACGCTCAAACAATTTGTCACCGAATGGTTCGATTACAGTGAACAACGCATGCGCCAAGCCATCGCCGCGCTCCCGGCGGCGCGGGTGACACGGGAGAGCGCGCACGATCCGATTCCCGGCCTTATTCCGGAAGGGATCCCGGTGCGCAGTACGCTCACTATCGATCCGCAAGCGGGCCTCGTCGAAATTGATCTCACGGCCAATATCGATTGCATGCCAAACGGCTTTAACGTCTCTGAATCTTGTTCGATCAGTAATTCGGTGGCGGGTGTATTTAATTGCCTACCGTCGGATGTGCCACGCAATGGCGGGTCCTATCGCTGCATTCGCATGAAATTGCGCGAAGGCGCCGCCATCGGCATTCCGTCTTTTCCGCATAGCTGTTCGGTGGCCACCACCAATGTTTCCGATCGTTTGCTCAACAATGTGCAAGCCGCGCTGGCAGAGCTAGGTGAAGGCTACGGGCTAGCGGAAGGAGGTATCGGCATGGGCGTGGGTTTCTCGGTCATCTCCGGCACCGATGCGCGCCACGCCGACCACGGTTACGTCAACCAGCTCATCATCGGCAGTAACGGTGGACCGGGTTCGCCACAAGCCGACGGGTGGATCACTTATGGCATTCCGGTGGTCGCCGGTTTGATGTATCGCGATAGTGTCGAAGTCAGCGAGCTGAGCTATCCGCTGCATTATCGTGAGATGCGTTTGTGCGAGGACACCGCCGGTGCGGGCTATCGTCGTGGCGCACCGGGTCTGATGATGACGGTAGGTCCTAATGGCAACCCCATGACCGTGGTATTCGCCGCCGATGGCCAACGTAATCCAGCGCGCGGCGTGCGCGGCGGTGGCGATGGAAATGTCGGACGCATGGATTTGATCGATGAACATGGCGCATTGCAGCAGCTAGCCAATGTGGGGCAGATTGAATTGAAACGCGGACAGTGGCTGCGCGGTGTCGACACTGCAGGTGGCGGTTATGGCGATCCGTTTAAACGCGAGCCGTCACGTGTGTTGGAAGATGTGCGTGAAGGATTTATCTCGATGGCGCATGCCCGCGCGGTGTATGGCGTTGCGATCGCCGGTTCGCTTGATGACGATACGCTTGAGGTGGATGACGAGGCGACGCGCGCGCTGCGTAAAGACCTTCACCCTACCCTCTCCCGCGAGCGGGGGAGGGGTAAGAAAGTGGATGCATAAACATGCACAACGTCTTAAACCTCTCCCACCGGGAGAGGTCGGCGCGGAGCGCCGGGTGAGGGGTTGCGCACCGATTAGCGCTGCGTGAAGACCCTCACCCTGCCCTCTCCCGCGCGCGGGAGAGGGTTAAGAAGTTATGTGCGTTGGTACATCATCGCGGCCTAATTTCAGTCAACGGAGATTTCAAATGGCGACTCCACTACCGCTGGCACAGGAAAACGAACGTCTCCCACTGCTCATCGGATTTCAGCGGGTTAGCGAAAACACGGCCGCCGAGACTCGCTTCATCGAACGCGGCAAGGGCATTTACGTTTACGACACCGACGGCCGTGAATACATCGAAGCGACCTCTTCGTTTTATGTGGCTGCACTCGGCTATCAACACGAAGAATTAATCGACGCGATCCACGCGCAATATCGCGAATTGCCGTTTTATGTTTCCGCACTCCACCGCACGAGCAAAACTTCGCTCGATCTGGCGGAGCGTCTACGCGCCTTGCTCCCGGTGGCTGATGCGCATGTGCTATTCGCTTCATCAGGCTCTGAGGCGATCGACTTTTTAATCAAAATGCTGCGCTTCCAAGCGGTCGCGCGCGGCACGCCCCAAAAACAAACCATCATTGGCCGGCACGGCAGTTATCACGGCGGCACCTTGGCCTCCGCGAGTTTAACCGGTGGGCATCACGAAGAATTCGGTCTGCCGTTGCCTGGCTTCAAGCATGTGACGCAGCCGGACTATCACGGGACGCGCAGCCCCGGCGAATCGCCGGCGGAATTTTCCGCACGACTTGCGCAAGAATTGGAAACACTGCTCGCGCGTGAACCCACCGACAGCGTGGCAGCCTTTTTCGCCGAGCCGGTGAGTTTTTCCGCCGGTTTCAAGATCCCACCGGCCGAATACTTCCCGGCGATCAAACGTGTGCTCGACGCACACGACATCGCGCTGGTCATCGACGAAGTGGTCACCGGCTTCGGCCGCACCGGCAATTGGTTTGGCAGCCAAACGTTTGCGCTCAAACCGGCGCACATGACGGTGGCGAAAAGCATCACGGGCGGATACTTCCCGCTATCCGCCGTGGCACTGGGACCTGACCTCTACCGCGATTTGGAATCCGGCTCGGAACAAATCGGCATCCTTGCGCATGCTTCAACTTATGCCGCGCATCCGGTGGGTGCTGCGGCCGCGCTTAAGGTCATTGAGATCATCGAGCGCGATAAGCTGGTCCCGCACGCGGCCCGGATGGGGGAACGGCTTTATGCAGGTTTAAGAAAGTTCGTCGATCATCCCCTCGTCGGCGACATCCGCCATTTGGGTCTCGCCGCGAGTCTCGACTTTCTACGTCGCGACGCCAATGATCAGCCAGCAAATGACGACGCCGACGCGCGATGCACACAGGTTTACGAATTGCTACTCGCGGAAGGCGTGGTGGCGCGACCGGCTGGGCGCAACGTCATTTTGGCACCGCCGCTTATCGTGCAGCCAAGCGAAATTGATGAACTATGCCGTCGCGTAGGCCGGGCGCTCGATAAGGCGCTTCCAGTTACCTAAAAAATACAAGCGGTCTCAAAATTCATTTCGAGTCGTTCAGCGTAAGGTGTAGGTTGGGGCGAGCGTAGCGAACCCCAACAGTGGAAGAACAAATCCGCCGCTACTTTCACTCGAAACAAAGCTATCGCTTGCAGAGCTACTACGCCGTCCTCGGCGCATTCTTCGGCTGCACCAAAATGTTGTAGTTCACCACGCAGCGGTTACTTTTCTTTGGCACGCCGCCACCGTGATACAGCGTGCCGTCAAACGCGAGTAGACGGCCCTTCTTCGGCGAGACCTCGCGCACCACTTTTTCTTTTTCATCGACAAACACGGTATTGCCGTCCGCGTCGTTGACGTAGTACAGCAGCACGGTGTGCGGAAAGTGAAAATCGATATGCGATTTGTAATGCGTGATATCGGTTTTCTGCGGGGTGATAAGATAAATGCGGGCGAGCAATATCTCGCGCAACGCCAGCTCATGGGCTTTACAGAATAGACGTGGGATCTCGTAGAAGTTCTCGAAGTGATCCGAACTCTCTGCGCTCGATTTCAGCACATGATAAAAAGACAACGGCGCTTTGCCGGTAATGTCCTTGGCCGTGTCCTCATACTTGCACTTGAACTGGACCGTGGGATGAATGATGCGGTCGCCCGAGCGGCCCAAGATCGATAGCTCCAGAAAGTCTTGCAAATACTCCGGGATCAAATCGTCGTAGCGACGGATACGTGAATCGAGATCGAGCTTGGAACCGGCAACCATCGACGCTCCTCGGCGCGTTGAATGAAGTTCAAGGCGCGCGGCATGCGCTGCCTAACAGTCGGCAGTATAGGCAAAGATGGCGCTTGATAGGCAGCTTCTTAATCCGAAAACACCGCAGCCGGTCGCAATGCCTTTGAAATGCCGCGCGGCTCATGCGAAGGTAACGGCCTTCGCAGCGCATTTCGAGGAGAGTCCCGGTGAATGAGCGACTTCAAGCGACGGCCACAGCGCCCTCGGTCATGAACGGCCGCACGGCCTTTATTTCGCTGCTCGCCTCTGAGGGCGTGGAGGTCATGTTCGGCAATCCCGGCACCACGGAACTTGCGATCATGCAGGCGCTGGGCGAGCAATCGCAGATCAATTACGTGCTTGGGTTGCAGGAATCACTAGTGGTGGGCATGGCCGATGGCTACGCGCGCGCCTCCGGGCGACTCGCCGCCTGTAACGTTCACGTAGCACCCGGACTGGGCAACGCACTGGGTTCGCTGTACAACGCGAAATTCTACGGCTCGCCGGTGTTTCTCACGGCCGGGCAACAGGAACAGGGCTTCGGCTTGATGGAGCCAATGCTCTACGACCCACTGGTACCGATGGCGGCTCCTTATGTGAAGTGGGCTGTCGATGTAACCCGCGTTGAAGACCTGCCGCGTATCGTTCGGCGTGCCGCGAAGCTCGCCTTGACGCCGCCGACGGGACCGGTGTTTCTGAGCCTGCCGGGAGACATTTTGGATGCGAGTGCGCAGCTCGATCTAGGTTTCCCGACGCGCGTCGATAGCGCCGCCCGTCCTAATGACGCAACGCTCGCGCGTTTGGCCGCACTACTCAAAAGCGCGCGCAAGCCGGTCATCGTTGCCGGCCACGAACTTGCACTTCGCGGTGCGCTCAATGAGGCGGCGCAGCTTGCGGAATTACTGGGTATCCCGGTGTATCAGCAAACGGTACCGACCGGTGCACATTTTCCGTCCACCCATCCGGCGTACATGGGCTGGATTTCGCGCAGCCAACCCCAGGTACGCAATGTACTGGAGCAACATGATCTGCTGCTGCTGTTGGGCTCCGATCAATTACGCATGGCGGTGTTCAACAAAGTGGAGCCGATGCCGGCCGGTTTGCGGATTGTGCAAATCAGCGAGCGAGATTGGGAGCTCGGCAAAAATTACTCGACGGAGTTGGCCGTATTGGCAGATGTTAAGGCCACGCTCACCGCGTTGAATGCACAGTTGCTAACGACATTGAGCGCGGCTGAACGCGAGGCCGCATCCGTACGTTTACAAGCGCTGACTGCGCGAAACTGGTCCGCGCAACGCGTGAACGCGCTCCGCGAAGCCGAGAAATTAATCGATATGCGCCCTTTGGAACCACGGTTGCTGATGCAACGCTTGGTGGAGGCTTTACCGCCAGATGCCGTGGTGGTGGAAGAAGGGCTGACGAGCACCGCGACCCTGTTGAACTATCTGCCCTATCGCGACGCGCAAGGTTATTTCGGGCTTGCGAGCGGCGGGATTGGCTTTGCGATGCCGGGCGCGGTGGGGATCAGCCTCGCCCTCCCCAATCGACCGGTGGTCGCCGTCATCGGCGATGGCAGTGCCATGTACAGCATTCAAGCGTTGTGGACTGCCGCCAACTTGAAGCGACCGATTGTTTACGTCATCGCCAACAATCGCGGTTATCGCATCATCAAAGAACGCTTAAAAGCGATGCGCGGCAGCGAACGCTACCTCGGCATGGATTTTCGCGATCCGGAAATCGACTTCTGCGCGTTGGCAGAGTCGATGGGGGTACCGGCGGTGTGCGTGACCGAGCCCGCGGAGATTGCGCCGGCGCTCACGCAGGCGTTGGCTCGGACCGGCCCGACGTTGCTTGATGTGCGCGTGGCGGATGGGTTTGGTGGGAAGAAAATTTAATCGAAACCAAAACTTAATCCGTACGTTTTATCGCGCGCAAGAAATATACGCTGATTCCAAACAGACAGTTGAGTGCAACGGCCAGCGCGAAAGCAATTGCCACGCCAGGCAAAAGGGCCCTGGCAACACCTTCGCTAATGACGGGGACATCCATAAATTCCTCAAGCCCAATTAGCGCGGCAAACCCCAACACGCAGACCACCATCGGTAACAGGGAATAGACGAAAAATAATGTGGCTCCTTTGACTTTGCTTACTGTTCCTGCGCGCACCAGACGAAGCTGGCGTACAAAGATTCCGATGGGGGCGAGTATCATCAACCAAAGTATCGCCGCCGTCAGCTTGTCACTCATGGCAATAAAACACCTGACGGCATTTGTACCATACGGCTCCGAAATTCATTTAGCACTACTCATACGGTATTACGGAATCACCGCGATGATCATTTACCCTCGGGCAGATCTTGTACTTGTCCGCCGACATCACCGCTGACGGCCAACCATTCAGAAAGGGGCTTGATTGCAAAATTTTCCTCGGAATAGGCGCCACCCAACAATGGCCAAATCTTGAACCCATAACATTCGCCTTCATCCAAATCGCCTAACGACGAGCGCGCTTCCGCGACCCATTGCTCGCACAGCCAATCCTGTCGAAACTCGTCCATGGCCAGCAAGCTATCGAAGTTCCGCTCGCCAAGCCTGTCCGCACGCAACTCTTCGGGGCACACACGCCATAACTCACCATCTGCGCATGCCACGACCACGTTGCCGAAGGCGCTAACGGCAATGACATCAAGGGGATTCGGCAGCGCCCACGTCCAATCCCGACGCAAAATTCCGAGTAGCTCAGCATTGCGGCCGGATTCTTGGGGGGATTCGGCCCAAAACAGCACATCGCGAAAGTCTTGCAAAGCCACTTCGATGAAACGAAGCAGTTTGTCCTCGTCCCCTTCACTGAGCTTGACGATCGCCATTTGCACGCGAGCGCGCCCAGATTCCGTAGACTCGCCGTCGTAAATATCTAGCATCGTCATGATCTCGACCGTCCGTTCCGCCGGGAACATCCTCCGGACGACGTTGATGACGTCTTCGCGCTTATAAGTCATAACTCGTTAACGGAGAAAATCAACCACGCCTCCAATAAAAATAGGTGTTGAGTTGTAATTTTCGCTCGTTCACCTTTGCGGCCTGAATTCAAAATAGAAGCCGCATCCCGATAAGCAACATAGAGAAGATTTAGAAGATTTAGAAGTCCGTAGAAGATTTAGGACACCCACTGAATTGACATAGTCCGTCGCTAAGAATAGCTTGCCGCCGACGGCATGGATGCCGTTGCGAATCCACATCAAGGAGGTCAAGGATGACCCGCGCCCGTTCTACGCTTGTGTCCGTCGCGGACACCCCCTATTACCACTGCATCGGCCGTTGTGTGCGGCGCGCTTATCTGTGCGGCGAAGATAAAACGACGGGAAAATCCTTCAGCCATCGGCGCCAGTGGATGCTTGAGAGACTCAAGCTACTAACGGAAACCTTTGCCATCGATCTCTGCGCGTATGCGCTGATGAGTAACCATTACCATTTGGTCGTCCGACTCGATATCGAGCGGGTTAAAAACTGGTCATCTCGAGAGGTAGTTGAACGCTGGACTCGCCTCTACACCGGCCCGGCGTGCGCGCAAGTCTTTCTCAGGGGTGATTCGCTAACGGAGAGCGAGCAGGCTATTCTTGATATCTGCATTCCCATTTGGGCCACCCGCTTAGCGGACTTAAGTTGGTTCATACGGGGATTGAATGAATGGCTGGCACGCCTGGCGAATCAAGAAGATGGCTGCACTGGGCGATTCTGGGAAGGACGCTTTAAATCCCAAGCGCTGCTCGATGACGCCGCTTTACTGACAGCCATGGCGTATGTCGATTTGAATCCGATCCGTGCGGGTGTAGCGACGGACCCAATCAACTCTGATTTCACTTCGATACAACAACGGCTGTTTGAGATTGCGAAGAGACGGCAGAAAGCAAAGGAAAGCCCAATCACGCCGGTGTTACTGTCATTCGTTGGCGCGATAACGACGCACGAAACGCCCGCCATTCCATTCAGTCTGCAGGACTATCTCGATGTCATTGACACCAGTGGTCGTGTCACGCGCGAGGGCAAACGTGGCGCTATTTCGACCCACAACCCAACACTTCTCGCAACACTCGGCATCGCCCCAGGTGAATGGTTTAAGGCGGTGACGCAACTACAGGTGCGGTTCGAGCTATTCATTGGTTCGCCGTATCGGTTGCAACAGCTTGCAACAAAACGTGGCTGGCGGTGGGTCAAGGGGCTTGCTGCTAGCCGGCGGCTATACGCCCGCGCGAACGAATAGATAGGGCAAGTTCGCTTAACGTTCAAATTGACGATGGACTTTGCGAAGTCCAGTGGACCTCGTTTGTCTATCGCGTCGGTGTGCGTTGACAAGTGTGCAAAATTCCCTGGAACTGGCGCAGTCGCCGACGTGAATGCATCAAAAATTGCGCCGTAGGTGCCGACACAGATTCTAAATTCGGTCGCAGTGTCCGGGATCTTTGGGCATTTGTTCGATTAGTTTGATGGGTGTCCCATAGGGTGACGTAGCGGTGGGTCAAGGGGCTCGCTGCGAGCCGACGGTTATACGCTCGCGCAAACGAGTAGACTGCGCAAGTTCGCTAAACGTTCGAATCGATGATGGACTTTGCGAAGTCCATTGAACCCTATTTGTCTATCACATCGTTGTTCGCGGAAAACTGCGCAAAATTTCCAAGAACTGGCGCAGCGGCCGAGGGCAATTCACCAAACATTGCGTCGCGGGTGCCGACAAGAATCCTAAATTGACTCGCAGCGTTCGGGATCTTTGGGCATTAGTTCGATCAACTTGATGGGTGTCCTAGATTACGCACGAGCTTGGATTGGACCTTACAGAGTTAGCAAATGGCCGACCAAAATCGTGAACTCGATTGTTCCTCTCGAGGTACTCCGCCATATGGATGACATCCCTGTAGTCAACGTTCGCACTTTCGATGAAATGGAGTAGCTGGTCAATGTTGCCTGTGGCTAGATGAAGAACGCAGCGACTTACGCGGAGCTTTTCGCCCCCTTTGTACTCATCAAGAAGCGCGATAATTGTCTCTGGAGACTCCTCAGGGAAGTCTCCCATGATTCTTTTCCGAATGTCTTCAGGTGGCCACATATCGCTGATACTCATTTGAATGAGACCTAACGTTTGAGCTCACCTGCGGGCGACAGACCGCGAAGCGGGCTGGCGGACGTCAGGTGGAGCGAAGGGTTAGGCCACGACGCTGCACGAGGCGCTGGGAGAGCAGGTGTGCGGCGGAGCATCGATGAGCGCGCGGGACCCGCAGAGCTAGCCATAGACCCGCCACAGAAGCCACAAGCCATAGAGCGCGAAGCCAGCTGACAGTGCTGTGCCAAGCGGCAGAAATGTCTCGCGTATGAGCTTGGTTGCGCCATCCACACCGTACTTGCGGACCCACAAGGCTGCCTTAGGGCTGGACTGAACGTACTCGCGCAGCAGGTCGTGGCGGCGCAGCATGCGGATGTTGCGAATGGTGTAGTAGACACCGATGGCGACGAGGGCGATGGCAAGAAGTGTTGCTTCCATTGTTGGCAGTCAGTGATGAACGGGTGAGTGGCCTAACGAGCAAGGTCAGCCGCGGCGCGAAGCGACGTCGGCTGCACCGGTTTGTTAGGCAGCGCCTTCATGCACCCTACCTATAACCATCTGCCGCATGTAGATGTAGAAGTAAATCAGAGCCGCAGCCCATGAGAGCAATATGAAGCAAACGCCCCAGATTAGTCTGTGCTTAATTTTGGCGTTATATAGAAAATGTGCAAATGTGGAGATCCAAAATCCAAAGTAACTTATCAGACCACCAATGCCAATGAACTTGCCTACACCTGAAAGTGCATTCCAGTAGACATCATGTCCACCTCCTGAAGCCAGCAAATATAGTAACGAACTGACAAACGCCACCAAAAACATCGCAGCCCATCGGCATGTTCTTCTCTGACGGGACTCGGTAATGTTTATATTCATGTTGCCTGCGCAATGCTCAACTGCGATGCCTAACTTAAATTACTCAACCTAATCGCCAACTTTGAACCGGTATTTTAGGATCGGATATCGGCGCGTCACATTAGCATCAATAAGTTGCATAAGAGCTAACCCGGCAAATTACTAATCTTCCTACACACATCACTCCTACCGCAGCCCCAACCATTTTCCGCCCAAACCCTACGCCGCCGCCCCCGCCTTCACCAACGCCTCAATCGCATCATCTGTATACCCCGCCCCCAGCAACACCTCGCGTGTCTGCTCTCCAAGTTCCGGGGGCCTACGCGGCGTAACTTTAGTTTCTCCATCGACATAAATCGGCGAGTCCACCACCTTGCGCCCTGGCAAATTTTCAAAATCTCGAAAGCACCCATTCGCCACCATCTGCGGATCGGCCGGGAGATCAAAACTCTTCTGTACGATCCCGAATGTCACCCGATGCTTATTCAAAACTTCGGTCCACTCCGCAAGCGTCTTTTGCGCGAACAGCGCATCCAGGATCGCGACCAGCTCGCGCGCATGCATGCGCCGGCTTTCAGGCGTTGCGAAGCGTGCGTCGGCGAGCAAGTCTTCGCGGGAGATGGCGCGGCAAAAGAGTTCCCATTCCTGCGCGCCCTTGACCATGACGAGCGAAAAATGCCGTTCGTCTTTGGTTTGATAAGTCGCGACCAGCGGATTGGGTGAATCGGCATGCGTCCATGGTGGAACTTGGCGGCCGCCGCAAAGCGAGGCTTGTGCCATGATGCTGTTCGACCATAAGCCATTGGCCATGAGTGAGGTCGTCACGCGTCCGCCCTTGCCGGTGCGTTCGCGGCGATAAAGGCCGAGCACGATCGCACTGAACATTGCGACCGAGGTCGGGTGGTCGCCCATCGCGGGGGCGGACAACGCCACTTCACCACCACGCGGTCTGATTAAATCCATCATGCCGGAACGTGCCCACCAGGCGGTGGCATCGTAGCCAGGCTTTTCGATCTCCTCGCCAACATCACCGTAACCTGTGGCATGTGCGTAGATCAAACGCGCATTGAGCGGCTGTAGGTCCACCAAGCGCAGGCCTAAGTCCGCCAACACGGATGGTTGGTAATTGGTGATGAAAACATCCGCCGTCGCGATGAGCTTATACATCGCGGCGCGCCCGTCAGCGTGCTTCAAGTTAAGCGCGACGGATTTTTTATTGCGCGAATCGAGCAGCCACGGATAGTTTTCTTCGCACTCCGGCAACGGGCGCAGTTGGTAGAGTAAACGATGCGGATCGCCGATACCGGGCGGCTCGACATGAATGACCTCGGCCCCAAAGTCACTCATGATGGTGCCGGCCGCCGGGCCTGCTACAAATGTTGCCGCTTCCACCACCCGGATACCATCAAAGATCCCCGCCATTTGCTCTCTCCTGCCCGTTGTGTTGCGTGTGCGTTCGCCGAGCATAACAAACAACCGGGTGGCTTAAACCTTAAGGGCTTGATTCAAGCCCAACTCTCGAGGCACCCTGCAAGTTCCCGTGACGTTAAAAGGTGCCCTTTTGCCCATGTCCGATGGTTCTGTGACTCCGCGCCCGCTTGATTGGAAGGCGATTGAAGCCGACCCGAAATTTCGCGCATTGCATCGCCGCAAATCCCGTTTCCTGTGGGGCCTCATGGTGGGCGCGATCGGCGTCTATTTCTTGCTGCCCTTAGGCGCTGCGTATGTGCCGGCACTTTACGCGCACCGGCTGTGGGGTCCGATAAACGTTGGACTCGTGTTTGCGCTCAGCCAGTTTTTGATCGCCTGGAGCGTCGCTTTCTGGTACGCGCGGCGGGCGAGCGAGTTTGACCGCATTGCGCACGAGATTGCCGCGCGCGCGGCGGAAATTAAGCGATGAAGGCTTTCTTAAAGCTTGCGTCCGCGCCGACGTTGTTACTCGTCTGCCATCCCGCTTGGGCACAAGCAGTGAATCCCGAATGGCGCTTTCTCACCTTCAGCGTGTTCGCCGCAATCATTGGTGTCACGATGTACGTAACCTACCTCGCCGCCAAACGCGTCAAAACGAGTGCGGACTTCTACGCCGCCGGCAGCGGCGTTAGCGGGCTACAAAACGGCTGGGCCATTGCAGGGGACTATCTCTCCGCCGCTTCGTTCTTGGGGATCGCCGGGCTTATCTCTCTCTACGGCTACGACGGCTTCATGTATTCCGTCGGCTGGCTGGTCGCTTACATCACTGTGCTGCTCGTAATCGCCGAGCCCTGTCGCAACATTGGCAAATATACGATGGGCGATATCCTTGCCTTCCGGCATAACCCGCGCGTGGTGCGCGCGTGTATGGCGCTCTCCACTATCACGGTCGCCACCTTTTATTTAACGGCGCAAATGGTCGGCGGCGGTGTACTGGTCAAAACGCTGATCGGCATTGAGTATGAATACTCGGTCATCGCGGTTGGCGTTTTGATGCTCTCTTACGTGCTATTCGGCGGTATGGTCGCGACCACGTACGTACAGATCATCAAGGCGGTGTTGCTGGTCGTGGCCTCGCTCAGCATGGTTTGTCTGGTGTGGCAGCAATACGGGTTCGTCGGGCCGGAATACTTTGAGCGCGTGGTGAACGATCCCAAGATTCAAGCTCGCGTGGCATCGCTTATCGGCAACGCGTCCGCGTCGATGACACCAACCGAACTCGGCCAGCGCTTTCTTGAGCCGGGTCTTTATTTGAAGAGTCCCATCGATCAAATCTCGCTTGGCATGGCGTTGGTCCTTGGGACCGCTGGCATGCCGCATATTTTGATGCGTTTTTTTACCGTACCGACTGCACAAGCTGCACGCACTTCGGTGCTCTGGGCCATGGGCATCATTGGCGGCTTTTATTTGTTGACGTTGTTCCTCGGCACCGGCGCGGCGATGCTGGTTGGCCCGGATGCAATCGTCAGTGCCGATCGCGGCGGCAATATGGCGGCGCCGCTGCTCGCGCAGTATTTGGGCGGCGGACCGGATGCGATGCTCGGCAATTTGATGCTGTCCTTCGTCGCGGCGGTCGCGTTTGCGACCATCGTCGCGGTGGTTGCCGGACTCGTGCTGGCGGCGGCTTCCGCGATGAGTCATGACATTTGGGTCGGCGTCATCAAGGGGGATAAAGCCACTGATGCGGAAGAAACCCGCGCGGCACGTCTGTGCTCGTTGATTGTCGGTGCGCTTGCGATTGCCATCGGCATTCTCGCGCAAGGGCAAAACGTAGCGCATTTGGTGGCGCTTGCGTTTGCCGTCGCGGCGTCCGCTAACTTGCCGGTCATTCTGTTGACGCTTTATTGGAAACGCTGTAACACGGCCGGCGTCGTCGCGGGACTGGTGGTGGGGACTTTAAGCGCGATCGGACTCGTGTTGGTCTCCCCCAATATGACTTACCCCGCGCTCGTGCGCGCGGCGCAAACGCAAGTGATCGCGACCCATGAGGCAACGCTCGCCGCGCACGCGGAAGATTCATCGCCCACTGCGGCTGCGGCTCGCGAGAGTGCGCAAATTGCAATCGCCAGCGCCCGGGCGGAACTCGCGAAGCTGGGTAACAGAACCACCAGTCTCGTCGGCCTCCGCGCGCCACTCATCGAGCTACGAAACCCTGGGCTTATCTCGATTCCGTTAGGCTTCCTCGCGGTCCTGATCGGTTCATTGTGCATTCGCGATCGTCGCGCGGAGACTCTGTGGGATGAACTCTACGTGCGCTCGCACACCGGCCTCGGCCGCGCTAGCGCCGCCCTCCACTAAAGAAGGATTCAGCAATGCCGTCGTTATCTAAAGCCGCCGATCTCGGCGTCACGCTGCCCAACATTCCGTATAACCGCGAATACACGCCGCGCTATGGAGAAATCGTTGAGATAGCGCCGGGCTTACGCCGCCTGCTCGCGCCGAATGGCAACGCGTTTACGTTTCACGGCACGGGTACCTATATCGTCGGGCATGGCAATGTCGCGGTGATCGATCCAGGCCCGTTGGTCGATTCTCACGTGCGAGCATTATTGGATGGACTTAAAGGCGAACAAATCACGCACTTACTCATCACGCACACGCATGGCGATCACTCACCGGCCGCGGCGCCAGTGCGGCAAGCGACAGGCGCGTCAACTTATGGCTTTGGCCCGCACGCGGCGGGCAAAAAGATTACCGGCGTTGCCATGGAAGAAGGCGGCGACACGGCTTTTAAACCGGATGTCGTGGTGCGCGATGGCGATGTCATCACCGGCGACGGATTTAGTTTTGAATGCGTCTTCACGCCAGGGCATACCTCCAATCACGTTTGCTACGCTTGGCGCGAAGGCCGCGCGCTCTTTAGCGGTGATCATGTCATGGGCTGGTCGACCACCGTCATCGTGCCGCCGGATGGCGATATGGCGGAATACTTCGCGAGCCTGCGCAAGCTCATCGCGCGCGACGACGCCGTGTATTACCCGACACACGGCGGGCCGATCACGGCGCCGCAGGCATTTGTGAGTGCCCTGCATACCCACCGCGCAGCGCGTGAAACGCAGATTGAAGCCTGCCTCCAACACGGCATCACGACGCTCGCCGAGATGGTTCGAATCATTTACTCCGAAGTCGATCCCAAGCTGCACCCGGCCGCGTCGATGTCCGTGCGTGCGCATCTCACACACCTACGACAGACCGGGCGGCTCAGCGTTGACGTGATCTGAATCAACTCCCTAGGCGAGGTGATACTTTAAATACGAAAATGGATAAATCTCCGGAACACACCGACCACTGGCAGCGTCTATACGTTCCGACAACCTAGACGCATTGGATGCTGGCTCAGCGAAGGAGCGGCCGCTATGCAAAACACAGACGGGGTTTCCACGCCACCCCCAGTAACGCATGGCGCGTCACTCTTACCGCCCATCAATCGAATTACCCTCACGGCGCCGTTTCGCTGGCTTCGTGCCGGCTGGAGTGATTTTCGTTCGATCGGTAACGCCAGTGTGTTTTATGGCTTTGTATTCGCGCTGATGGGTTGGTTCGTTTCTTATGTCTTTCGGCACGCCTACGAATACGTGTGGGCGTTGACCAGCGGATTCTTGTTGGTCGGCCCGTTTCTCGCGATTGGTCTTTACGATTTATCGCGCAAGCACGGGCAAGGAGAATCGCTCGCGCTGGCGGCAAGCTTGGTCGCGTGGCGGCCGAATCTCGCCTCACTTGGCGTATTCGGTTTAGTCCTCGGCGTGCTGTTGCTTCTTTGGTCGCGCGCATCGCTGGTGGTGATTGCGGTATCGTTCCCAGATCAAATGCCGACGTTCGAGAATTTCATGGCACATTTGTTTTCGGCCGAGCACCTGCAATTCCTGATCGCTTATTTCGCAGTGGGCGGATTTTTTGCAACGCTTGTGTTTGCAATCTCGGTAGTTTCCATCCCCATGATGATGGACCGCGATACCGACGGCATTGTCGCCGCGCTGACTAGCATTCGTACGTGTCTCGATAATCCCGCGCCAATGCTGGTGTGGGGCTTATTGATCGCGTTACTGACTGCGGCCGGCTTCGCGACGATGTATCTTGGGCTCATCGTCGCGGTGCCGGTGATTGGACATGCGACCTGGCATGCCTATCGGGAGATTGTGGGGTTATAAAAAAAACCTCTCCCACCGGGAGAGGTCGGCGCGCAGCGCCGGGTGCGGGGCAGCGCTTCTATTGATGCCGCATCAAGACCCTCACCCTGCCGTCTCCCGCAGGCGGGAGAGGGTTCTAACTTTAATCACCGATGCCAGGCACTTACACCTTCTTCAGCTGATGTCCCCCGGCAACATAGTCTTTCATCATCTCGACGCAGCGCGCGTCCTGCGCAATAAGATTGGCGAATAGATCACCTTCTTCGTCCACGCCATCCGCGGTCGAACGCCCGTAGCTCGAACGCATGACCTGCTTGATATACGCGAGCGCGGCCGGTGGCTTGTCGATGAACTCTTCGGCGATTTGGCGTGCGGCGGCAACCACGTCGCTTTCAATATAGTGATGCACCAGGCCTTCGCGCGCGGCTTCCTCGGGATAGAAAGTCCGACCCCGCAAAACCCACTCCAATGCTTTGCCGGTGCCGACTGCTCGCGCTAAACGCGTGGTGCCACCCGCCCCCGGTAACAAGCCGACCATGATCTCCATTTGCCCAATGGTGTAACGCCCGGGCCCGGCCAAACGGATGTCACAGCACAAAGTCAGTTCACAGCCACCGCCCCCGCAGAAGCCATTGATTGCGGCGATCGTCGGTTTGCGGCAGTTGTCGACCTGCTCCCACACGCGTCGTAACGCAGTACGTGCAAAGCGCGGATCGGGTTGGCCGGCGGCGCGACGCTTTTTGAGTGCCTCCGCCATCCCGATGATTTCTTCCACCGAGAAGTGCCGGATAAACACATCCGGGAGTCCGCCGGTAAAAATGATCGCGCGGACGTTCGGGTCGTCCTCTATCTGGTCCATGATGGCGCCGAGCTGCGCCACCATATCGGACGTAAAAAAGCCTTTCGGTGGATTGGTGAACGTGATCGTAGCGATGTGGTTGTCGATTGAAAGTTCGGTCTTGCCCATGTGTATTGGCCTCTCGTTGACGGTAATCGAAATTGTTATGTTCGCAGGCTACCGGCGCGCTTTCGCCACCGATTCATGCCTTCCAGCCATTGGTCGACACCATTCACTTTGCGCTTCATATATTCGTGTACCACCGGATGCGGGAGCATCAAAAACGCTTCGCGCTCCATGGTGGCGATGACGCAATCGGCGAGCTGTTCCGGTTCAATCATGCCATCACGACTGGCGACCGAGGCGCCGTCCGGGCGATCCGTCATCGGCGTGCGCACCGCTTGCGGCGCCAAGACGGAGACGCGGATCCCTTGGTCGCGATATTTGATGGCAACCCACTCGGCGAATGCCACCGCCGCGTGTTTCGTCACCGAGTAAGTGGCCGATTGAATGTGACTCAATAGGCCGGCGGCTGAGGCCGTATGAATAAAATATCCGCCACCGCGCGCGACCATGCTAGGCGCCACGGCCCGCACCGCGTAGACATGGGCCATGACATGCACTTCCCAATTGAGTTGCCATTCCTCGTTCGGCACGTCTTCATCGCCCAACCGCGCAATGCCGGCGTTGGAACAAAAGACATCAATGGGGCCGAGTTTTTGCTCGACTTCCGCCACCAAGTTTTTGATGTCGGGTTCGTGCGCCACATTGCACGGCACCGCAAGTGCGCCGATTTCGGCCGCTAGCTTACGGAGCGCATCGGTTTGCACATCGGCAATCGCAACGCCTTTAGCACCTTCCTTGATAAAGCGCCGCGCCAACGCCGCGCCGATCCCACTCGCGCCGCCCGTGATGACGGCTATTTTGTTAGCTACTTTCATGGTTGATTCTCGTCACTAAAAAGAAAGACCCTTACCGTACCCTCTTCCGCTTGCAGGAAAAGATCACAAACTCTTCCAC
>CAZKRY010000005.1:0-175160 GCA_964555355.1 uncultured Klebsiella sp. | reverse complement strand
AAGACCCTTACCGTACCCTCTTCCGCTTGCAGGAAAAGATCACAAACTCTTCCACGCGCAAGGCTGAAGACGCACCACAGTCACTTCGCCCTGTCCCCTATAATCCACCGATGTCCACGCCCGCGCTCAATATTCTCCAAGAACGTTACGGTTACGCCGCCTTCCGTGGCCATCAAGCCGCGGTCATTGACGCCACTTTAGCCGGTTTCGACAGCGTGGTGTTGATGCCGACCG
The DNA here is from genome assembly GCA_964555355.1 of uncultured Klebsiella sp. Taxonomy (GTDB): domain Bacteria; phylum Pseudomonadota; class Gammaproteobacteria; genus CAIKBL01. Next base: position 174,926 of record CAZKRY010000005.1, on the reverse strand, counting down.
GCGGCGGCAAGTCGGTGTGTTTTCAAATTCCGGCATTGTTACGGCCCGGGGTAGGACTCGTCGTCTCGCCGTTGATCGCCTTAATGCAGGATCAAGTCACGGGTTTGCGTGAACTCGGTATCAGGGCCGCGTACTTGAATTCCAGTCAATCGCTGTCCGAGCAAGCTCGCGTCATGCAAGAGGTGGCGGCCGAGCGTCTGGACCTCTTATACGTCGCGCCCGAACGACTGTTGCGCGAGGATACACTCGACTTTCTGCGCCAACACCCGCTTGCACTCATCGCCATTGACGAAGCGCATTGTGTCTCGCAATGGGGGCACGATTTCCGTCCGGAATACCTCCAACTCGCGGTGCTTGCCGAACACTTTCCCGGTGTTCCGCGCTTAGCGCTTACAGCTACCGCGGACGCCCGCACTCGGCTCGAAATCGCGGAACGCTTGGCGCTCAGCGATCCACGTTGGTTTGTCAGTAGTTTTGATCGTCCGAATATCCGTTATCGCGTTGGCTATAAGAGCGATGCGCGCGCACAGCTCGCGCGCTTTCTCACGCCGCATCGCGGGCAGGCCGGCATCGTGTACTGTTTGTCGCGCGACAAAACCGAACTCACCGCTGCCTGGCTTACCGCGCAAGGCTACCCGGCGCTTCCGTATCACGCCGGCATGGAGGCCGGACCGCGCGCCCGTAATCAAGCACGTTTCTTGAGTGAGGACGGCCTTATCATCTGCGCCACGATTGCCTTCGGCATGGGCATCGATAAACCCGATGTGCGGTTCGTAGCGCATCTCGATCTGCCCAAAAGTATCGAAGCGTATTATCAGGAAACGGGTCGCGCCGGGCGCGACGGCGAACCGGCTGAGGCCTGGATGATTTATGGCCTGCAGGATGTCGTCCAGCTTCGGCAATTCGTCGAGCAGTCGAATGCCGAGCCGCAGCACAAACGCATCCAACATCACAAGCTCGAGGCTTTCTTAGGCTGGTGTGATATCACCACCTGCCGGCGCCGCGCATTGCTCGCGTATTTTGGGGACACGCAAACCGACGACTGCGGCAATTGCGATATTTGTTTGCAACCGCCGGTAACGTGGGATGCTACATTGCGCGCGCAACAGCTGTTGTCTTGCGTGTATCGCACCGGACAGCGGTTCGGCGCGGCGCATGTCATCGATGTGCTACGCGGGATTAGCAGCGATAAAGTCTCTCAATTCGGCCACGACAAGCTCAATGTGTTTGGTTTAGGCAATGACCTCGCGACCAATCAATGGCGCTCGATTTTGCGCCAGCTAGTGGTGCGCGGCTATTTACTCACAGAAGTCGAACGCTTCGGCGCACTCAAATTGACCGAGCAGAGCCGCCCGCTATTGCGCGGGGAAATGGTGTTGGAACTGCGTGACGAAACCACGCGTAAGCCGACACGTAAGCGCACGAAGGCCGCAGCACCGGCGACATTCGAAAGCCCATTGTTCGAAGCATTGCGTGCCCATCGCAAACAGCTCGCCACGCAACACGGTGTGCCGCCGTATATCATCTTTCACGATTCGACGTTGCGCGCGATGGCGGTCGTGAAACCGGAGTCGTTGGATGCGCTGCGCGAATTGCCAGGAGTCGGAGCCGCGAAGTTGGAACGATATGGGGCGTCGTTTTTAGAGGTGATCACGGCGCATTCCGATGACGTCTCGTAGGTTGGGGTGAGCGTAGCAAACCCCAACAAAATCCAACTTCTTGCGCCGGAATTCGTTGGCCATTCAAAGGTCGGATGTTGGGGTTCGCGTTGCTCACCCCAACCTACTTTGCTACTTTGGCGCGCCAATCACCGCGTCCGCAAGCTTAGTGCTTAAGTCCGCCAGCGCCCGACTCAGCGCCTGCGCGTACGACGATCCATCGCTAACACTCGCCGCCAATTCAATCTGTGTCTTGCCGCTTGCGCGTTGTACACGGCCGCCGTCGCCTAATACGCGCCAACTGGCGATGACACGCACGTCACCTGAATCTGTCGCCACGATATCGCTAAACGCGACGGTCACTTGCAACGCGCCGGGCGCGCTCGCCCCGCCGAGCAGCGTAACGTGAGCGCCCATCAGTCGCGATAAATTCTCCGCCATCACACGCTCGACATTTTTGGTGAGCGGCTCGGCCCAGCGTGCGTCACGCAATGGAATGAGTTCTGTCTCGCCTTGTAATACCAACATCTGCGGGCGTTCCGTGTAGGCCGGGAGTTCGACCGGTCCAACGATCAAATCAGTCTTCGCTTGATGGGCACCGTCGGCGACCGCCAGCGGAGTGAGCACAAAAAGCCGGGTGGGGACGACAGTTGGGGCCAACGCGCAACCGTTCAGGTACAACACGCAAAGCAGGAGTAAGAACCAGGCTCTTATCATGGCGCGCTCTCGGGTTGCTTGCCGAACAAAACCGCATTGGGTTGCGCTTCCAGCGCATCCGCGAGACCTCGCACAGCGCGCGCGGCGGCTGTCAATTCGGTGAGCGCCTCCCGCAGCTGATGGCCGACGGCGGAGGTGGGTAGCGTTAGCTCCTCGACGCTCGTCATCGTGGCGCGAGTTTGCGCAAGCGCGCGTTGTGCTTCTTGCGCAGTGCGCTCGATCTCGCCCAACACGCGCGCGGCGTCATTGGCGGCAAGCTTATCGATGGTTTGCACCATCCGTTCACCACTCGCGGCCAAGGGCACCAAGGCTTGCGCCGCGCGATCGATATTCGCGATGGCGCGATCCGCGCGCGCGAGCAGTGGCGCACTCTCGGCATCGAGCTTGGCGGCGACGGCCCGCACTTCGGCGAGTGTCTCTGCCGCATCGGTCGGCGCGCGGCGCAGCTCCGGTGAATTCAACAATGCATTGGCCCCCGCGAGTGCACCTTGCAGCGACGCCAACATTTCTTCGAGTGGTAACTTTTCCACCTTCTCCAGGACTTGCCGCAGCGTCGTCTGCGCCTTTTGCAAAATGGTGGGGACCGTCGGAATTTCATGTCGCCTCGACAATGGATCGAGCGCTGGCCCCGGATGCGTCGGCGCATCCGGGTAGAAATCTAGCTGCACAAAGAGTTGGCCGGTGACCAAACTTTCGGCTTGTAGTTGCGCCCGCAGGCCGCGATCGACTAGCGCACGAATGGGATCTTCCGGCTCGCCTTCCACGCTGCGACCATAGAGTTGGGCATCGGGATCGATGAGGTCGACATAAACCGGAATACGCACCTCGAGTGTTTTGCGATCAAGTCTGGTTGAAATCGACGTCACCTCACCGATTTTCACCCCGCGAAACTTAACCGCGGCCCCCACGTTCAAGCCCTGCACATCGCCCTCGAAATACATGACGCACGCGGCGGTGTCTTTAAACCACTTACCGGAGCCAAAGAGCACAACCCCCACCGCGACAAGTACTAACGCGCCCAGCATGAACGCGCCGATCAGCGTGGGACTTACCCGCTGCGTCATGCGGCCTCTCCGCGCGTAAGAAAGCGTTGCACCTTTGGGTCCTTACATTCATCGAGCATTTGTCGCGGCGAGCCTTGCGCGACAATTGTGCGTCTTTCGGCATCCATGAAGATGGCATTGGTGCCGATGGCGAAAATACTGGGTAATTCGTGCGTGACCACCACCACGGTCGCGCCAAGACTGCGTTTTAATTCAACGATCAGCTCATCCAAGCGTTTGGAACTCAATGGATCGAGTCCGGCCGAGGGTTCGTCGAAAAACAATATTTCGGGATCGAGCGCCATGGCCCGCGCGAGTCCCGCGCGCTTTTGCATACCGCCGCTGATCTCGGAAGGGTAATAATCTTCGAACCCGGCGAGCCCGACTAGCGCAAGCTTCAGCGCGGCGAGTTCGCGGATCTCGGGCGCGGAAAGGGCGGTATATTGCTCCAATGTCAACGCGATGTTTTCGGCCAGTGTCATCGAACTCCATAAAGCGCCGGCTTGGTACATGATGCCGAAAGTGCGTAACCGCGCTTCGCGCGCCTCTGGTGACGCCGCGAGAAAGGGTTCGCCATTGTAGAAAATCTCGCCGCGCGCCGGATTCTTGAGCCCAATCATATGGCGCAACAGCGTACTTTTGCCACAGCCGCTGTCACCCATGATGATGAATATATCGCCGCGGTTGATCTTGAAATTGAGATCGCGCTGCACGACAAAGTCGCCGTAGGCCATGGTCAAGTCCCGCACTTCCACATGCGTTGACGCCGGCATCGCCTCACCAACCGAGGATGTCATAAATCACCGTCAGCGTTGCATCCGACACGATAATCCACACGATGCCGGTGACCACCGCGCTAGTCGCCGCATCACCAACGGCCGCGGCGCTACGCCCGCACTGCATGCCGCGCAGGCAGCCCGCGATCGCCACTAGCACGCCGAATACCACGGCTTTAAAAAGTCCCAACGCGAATTGTTTTAAGTTCAGCGACGCGATGGTTTGGTCATAATATTGCGTAAAGCTCAAGTCAAACGAGCTAATCGCGACAAAGGCACCGCCCAGAATACCCAGCAAGTCGGCATAGAGGCATAACAACGGGACCATCAGCGCTAGCGCGAGCATCCGCGGCATCACCAAAAAGTCGATTGGGGAGAACCCGCTGGTGCGCAGCGCATCGATCTCCTCACCCACGGTCATCGTGCCGAGTTGGGCGGCGAACGCGGCACCGGTGCGTCCCGCCATGATGATGGCGGTCATCATCGCGCCCATCTCGCGCGCCATGCCTAAGCCCACCAAATTCGCGACGAAAATCTGCGCGCCGAATTGCTTCAACTGCACGGCGCCGACATACGCCAAGATCATACCGACCAGGAAACTGATCAACGAGACGATGGGCAAAGCCTGCGCGCCGCATTGCTGGAGCAGTAGCAAAAAATCGGTACGCCGAAAACGCGCCTGTCCGCGCAACAAGCGGCCAAACGACAACACGGTTTCACCGATAAAAGCCAGCAAGCCTTGAGTTTCCGCCCACGCCGCCTGCACCGCACCGCCGAGCTTGGCGAGCGCGCGCCGTGGCTCCTCGTAGCGTTGCGCGCCTTGCCTTTCCGGGACTGCGGAGGCGAGCGCTAATAACCGTTGCACACCCTCCGGTAAGCCGGAGTAGTCGACTAGGACGCCGGCGTGTTTGGCTTGCGTTTCGATGCGTCGCAGGAAGATCAGCAAGACCGAATCCCAGCTGGAAAGGTCGGAAGCGACAAAACGAATTGCGGCAGTCTCGTTCAAGTGCCCTTTGAAATCATCGAGCGGCGGTATCGAAGCGGCTCGCGTCCAATCGCCGCGTAGGCGCACATTTAATTCGCGTGCGGGCGTCTTTGTGAATTCGGCTGAAAAGGACAAGTGGCGGTTCCCAATTGGTGTTGGGAATTCTAACGGCATTGCGCTTCTAATGTAGCGGGCGACTTTCGTGCGAGAGATTAATGTAGTGATGAGCTTTGCTTGTCGCCGATAGATGCGCTGCCCCTCACCCGCCGCCGCGCGACGGCCTCTCCCGGTGGGAGAGGCGAATTACGCGCGGAAGATCATTTAAAGTTCTCCCTCTCCCGCCGCGCGGGAGGGTAGGGGTGAGGGTCTTCGTCCTCGTTCACACCACGACAAAATCCGCGTCAACGCGCCCGTTCGCGTGAAAGCTCAAACGGGTATAACCGCTGCCGCCCCGCTCGCGGGTAATCTGGTATCCCCATTTCACGTGACCGGCGCGGAGTCTGAGCGGCGCGCAAGCGGCAGGCGTTAACCATTCCTCTACTTCCGCATTGGCAAAGGGATACGGCGTGTAAAGACCCGAGGTGACGATGCAGCGCGCACCGATGCGCGGCCGTCCGGGGGCTTCCAATGTCAAATTGACGTCAGCGAAGTGATGATAATCACCGCTCAAGAAAACGACGTTGCGAATGCCGTGAATCGCGATCCACTCGAACAATTCGGCGAGGCTGTCCGGGAAACGCTGCCATCCATCACTGCCAAGCGCGCCACTCGGTGTATTGGCACTTGCGAAAAAAGGCACTACCGGCGTGCCCATGACTACGATTTTCGCGCGCGCGCCGTAGCTTGCATCTTGTTCGCGTTGCAATAGCCACTGTTTTAATTTGTACATCTGCAACGGCCCCATGATGGCCGCGCCATGGCGAGACAAACTCGCCTGATCGCGGCGCGCTGAACGCGTATCGCAGAGAAACACGCCGAATCCACGTACCGAGGTCGCCGTCCATGCCGCGGACGGCGCAAGCGGCTCGCGCGGCGGCCCCGCGGCAATCAAATACTTTTGCCATGCGTCACGTGCGTGCATGAATTCAATCGCGCGTTCCCGCGCTACTACATCGTTGTAGTCATTGGAGAATTCATGATCATCAAGCGCCATGTACACCGGTCGGCGGCGCATGACTTCGTGCTGATGCGGTGCTGTCCAAGCTTCGCGATAAGCATCATTGAAACGACCACGCGTGGCGTTTGCATTGATGTTCATCGCACGGGAGTCGGCGTAGACCTGATCGCCACTCAGTACGACGGCGTCGATCAGCACATGTGCACCAAGCGCCGATTCGCGATTCCCGTCTAACGCGGCGACAATCCGGCTCATGCCGCGATCCGCTAGCTCTCTGTCGACTAACAATGGACGCTGGCGGCACGCGCCGAGAATTAACCCTAGGTCTTGCGGCGACGGATTGATTTGCCGGGCAATCCATTCAGCGTCGAGTCGCAAACTCGGCGTGCGCGCATCAGGGAGCCCCGCGAGTGACCGTTGCTCGCGCTCGTACTGCCGCACGCCATGAGAGGTAGCGATAAACTCGTTGGCGCTAGCCGGTAACGCACGATACACCGGCATGACCGTGACCTCGACGCTCGTGTGGCTCGCGAGCGATGCCGGATCGATCGTCACGTTAAAGGCGTACTCATGCGCGGCGTGCGGCGACGCGACTTGCAGGTCTGCGAGCGGCGTGGTGCCCGCGTGCATCAGGCTCACGACACCGGCGAGCGGTTTATCGTAATCGTCAACTCGTACGCCGATGTGTAATTCAATGTCCCCAGACGTCGCATTACGCGCGGCATGCCCTATCCATGGGCCAATCGCAGGTAACGCAGTGCGCGGCTCGCTCGGTTCGGTGGGATGACTGACCGGCGGCGTGAGCAGATGGCGGAGCATCGCGGGATAAATCATCTCCGCGATCCGAGTGCCCACGACGCAGTCGAGATGCCCGTGACCAGGCACCGATAGCACCTCAACCGGCACGCCCGCGCGTTGAAATAAACGCTGATTGCGCTCGAGCGTCATCGGATCGAACGTTTGATTTTCTTCGCCGTGAATCAACAGCACCGGGATATTGAAATACTGCGCGACATTCGCCGGCGTGACATAGACATCGTCGCCGGCTTGATCGACCAAGCGGCGATAAAACACAAACTGCGCGGTCTGCTCATAGGTGGTGAGATTGACGTGGCCCAACAGATCGTCGAGATGATCGAGTAGTCTCGGACTCATGTTTTCGTATTCGAATAACTGACCAAAAATACCGGCGGAGCGATTGGCGTTCGTGCGCCGTGTGTTTTTCCGTAGATCGCACCCTAAGCGATAATGCGGCCGCTGGTGCGCCGGATAGACCAGGCTGCCGAGCAGCCTATCCAATATGACTTCGGTATCCGTGACGTCTTGACTCGCGACACTGTCGACCGTGTCCGCACCGAGTAATTGCTGCACGCGAAACGCCAAGTAACCGCGTGCCTTACTCGCCTGCGGTAATTCAACCCGAGGTCCCACTTGCATCAGGATCGCCTTATCGACGCGCCCGGCGAGCCGTCCGGACAACATCGACATGCAAAACATGGCCGAGCCGATGCAATGCGCGATGACACTCACTTTCCGAATGTTGGCAAGGCGACAGACTTCCGCAATCAATGCCGGTACATCCTCGCGCGCAATATCATCCATCAGCCATTGCCGACGTGAAGTTTCGAGGCCGATACTTGTGCGGAGTTCGGGTACCCAGACATCAAAACCTTGCTGCGCGAGCCAGGTGGCCATCGGTGCCTCGATTCCCGGATGGGTGAACTGGATGCCGCCGGAACCTAAGCCATGAAACAACACCACCGGTGAAGCTTGCGTCACCTGCGCCGGGCGCACGCGCGTTAACCTAAGCTTCAAATTGGGTTCATTCGCGAGCGGTACGTCGACTGCGTGCGCGCTTACCGTCAAATTCCGGAAACGCGGATCGCGCGCATCGTAAGTAAGCGGCGGCAACCGCAGGAGTGCACGCGGGCCGTTGATTTCGACCGGATATTCTGGGCGCCTGAAGTTCAACATGTGCAGCCCACCGAGCGCACGCGCGAAGTAGAGGCCGAGTGACATCAAGTCCTGAAACGCCGTCAGAGCATTGTGTTGGCGCAAAACTTCCAACGGTAATTGATAACGATCGAGGCTGGTGAGCGGCACAAACTCCAAGACGCCTAATTCAATCCGCACGCCGTCTGGCGTCGTCGCGACCAGCGGCATTTCGCTCAGCTGTCGCCATGGATTGGTCGAATCTGGATCGCCGCGCGTGAAAATTCGATATCCGACCCGCTTAGTCCCCGTGATGACCGTGCCGGCGGGCAGCGTCAAGTTTGGTAATGCCCATGCATGCGGCAGCGGCTCAAAGCGATACGCTAGTTGACGCACGGCGCCGAAGTGCGTGAGACCTTTTAGCTTGTCCCAAAGCCCGCCGAACAACGGCTCGTGTTGATGGGATGATTCGACGAAATCCGCGGCAAAACGATTGCGTAGGTATGCCCAACCCGAATGCCGCAGGCGACACAGCATATTGCTGGGTTCGCGGGCAAACCATTGCACCGCGCCCGCGAGCGTCAACGGCACATTGCCCGCTATCGGCTGCACGACTTCACGACCGGTGCGCATCGGCGTACGCCGCGCACCGAGATGAAAAGTCGCCGTCAGCGCAGTTTCCCGATGGGAGGCTTGGACGAAGGCTTGTAGATCCGGCACTGGTGCAAAATTGACATGCATGGCGAGGTGCAACGGATTGTTCGGATCGGGTTGCAAAGGCGCCGCGAGCGCACCCGCCATACCTTCGCGGAATCGTACCGCGGTTGGCGCACGATGGAGTTCGACACTCTCCGGCGCCTGCGGCAAGGGCGCGCGCGGCAACGCGCGCAAAGGCGAACGGACTTCGTGCCAGCCGTATTGCACCTGCCATTCGTCGATCATGCCTTCCGCTAACGCGGTGATGGTCAAGAGCGGATTAATCCCCAGCGCGCAAGGCATGACGGAGCCATCGAGCACATGGAGTCCATCGTGCAGTATCTGCCGCGTGCGCCCTTCGTGCCGCAAACGCAGTGTTTCCGCCTGCGGCGCGCCATCGTAAAATCGCGTGCCCGTATCGAATACTCGGCCGAAAGCATCGACGACGCCTTCGTCGGCATTCTCCGCCAGCCGACAGCCGCCAAGGGGATGCACGGTTAACTGGCGTTGCTTCGTCTGCCCTAAACTCATGTAATCGGCCTTTGGCATGAACTGCCAAAGTGGATTGCGCAAAAATGCCGTGTTGCCAGGCAGTTTCGCGGCAAGCCGCTGCTCCGCCGTTCTAAAGGACTGCACGGTACCGAGTTCAGGCCAACGCACAATTAACGCGCCGTCACGCAACGCCCCGCCCCACTCCGGCCCGGGTTCAAGCCGCCCTTGCGCGCCATCGTCCACATAACAGACGGTCAACAAGCTTCGTTGAATCGCCTCTTCGTCGACTACATACGGATCGGCGCCGCGATTTGTTTCGCACCGCCAATTCCAGTGGGTCCAGCGCTCCGGCACCATCATGGTGGTGACAATCTCACGAAACACCCAGCCGAGCGCGCCAGGCACCGTTAAGTCCTGTACGACGCCACGCCACTCGCCGCGCGGACCGCGCGGTTCCAACCACTCGATTTGCGTCGTGATAGTGGGTCCTGATTTACGCGATGTCAGTGGCGTCGACTCCGGTGCGCTGGCGTTCACCTGGGTGCCGTAGTCGTAGAACGCACTCAGCATGTCACCGTTACCGGAAAAGCCGTCGCCCAACCGCGCGGAAAAGTGCAACTCGCCGCCGCGTCCGCGTTGCGAGCGCATCAGAATCTCGGTGGTGCCAAAAGTGCCGGCCGCGAGCACCACATCGCGCGCCAGCACTTTGAATTCAACGTCAGCGCCCGGCGTGCGTTGAGGATCGGTAAAAACGTACACCACGGCCCAACGCGCGCCGCTTGCGGATGACGCTAACCGCTCGACTCGGCGCACGGTGGCACCGCAATAAAATTCCACGCCCTGGCGATAGGCACGCGCCAGATAGGTGTGCGCGAGTGTGCGCTTGGCGCCGACATTGCAGCCGGTAAAACAATCGCCGCACTCAATACACGGATAGCGTGGGGGGGTCGCCTCATCACCCACCGATGCGATTGCATCCGGCGGTGTGATGGATACCGTTACCGAACGCGCTTCGCCGTCCAAGCGATCCGCCAAGTCCTGCATGATTTGCTGTTTGCGTACAGCATCGCGCGGCCAACGCGCGGCGTCCAACGCGTGTTCCGCGCGCGCGAACAAATGCCCCCACTTGGCATGATTTGCGCGCCACGGTGCCGGCCACACGGTTTGATCAAAAATAGCGGCGTAGGGGCGTTCACATACACCTGCATTAATGAGCGAGCCACCGCCTAAACCATTCGCGACCAACGCCCAGACATCACCACTGACACGCCAATCCATCAACCCTTCTGGAAAGGTTTGACCAGCGCCGCCACTCAAGCGTTGATGTCCGATGACATCGGCGAACGTCGCCGGGAAACTGCCCGCCGCGTATTCGACGCCACGCTCAAGCACGGCTACCGACAGCGGCACCGTGCTGCCGTCCCGCCCGAGCGTGCTTAATCTTGCCGCGGCGACCGCACCCCCATAGCCGCTGCCGACCACCACTACATCGAACGCCGGCGTCTCGCGCTCTTCGTGGCGCGCGGCTAACGTCTCGACGTTTTGCGACAACCAAGCTTTCCCTCGCTTCATGCGGCGCCCTCATGTGATAAGCAAGCGTGGACCAACGCGAGCAAACGCTCGCTTTCGATGGGTTTGTGTAAGACCGGCAAACCAACACGCGCGAATTCGGCTAGCCGATCCGGCGATGAATCCCCCGTCAGCAAAACGGCCGGCGCCTCGCAGTCACCGTGCGCGCGCCAGCGTGTTATGACATCGATCCCTGTTTCAGGTCCGGTTAGCCGGTAATCCACAAGTAATACGTCCGGTGTGAAGCCTTCGGCAAGGATTGTTTCGGCCGCCGCCGGATCGGCCGCCGCCGCGACCATCCAGCCATGCGCCGTTAACATCGCGCAGAGGGCGGCTCGCACTTCGGCCTCATCGTCAATCAGCAGCGCGCGAATGCTGCCATGTATGGGCGCGGGTTTCGTTTTGACCGCGCTGGACGGCTCGACTGATGCAACGATCTTGTCCGCCGGCAAATCGATCCAAAAAGTTGAGCCGGCCCCCGGCTCACTCTTCACCGCGATACTGGCACCGATCAACGCCGCTTGACGTTTGACGATCGATAACCCGAGTCCAACGCCCCTGGCCCGCGACCGACCCGGGTTCTGCAATTGATAGAAATCTTCGAAGATTTTATCGAGCTCGTTCGCGGCAATGCCGACGCCGGTATCGATGACCGCGATCCGCACAAACGGCGCGTCAGCCTTTTCAACGCGCGCGATCCGCAGCGTGACCGCGCCTTCGTTGGTGAACTTCAATGCATTGCCGACCAAGTTATCGAGAATGCTGCGTAATACATTGATGTCGGTTTGCACCAGGCACTCGGCCGGTGCCGATAACACTTCCTCGGTCAACGCGATCCCGCTCTCGTCGAATTCGCGCGCGTACTCCTGTCTGACCCGTTGCACTAACGCGGGGACATCGCAACGCTGAATCGAGATCTCGAGCGCGCCCGATTCCATCTTCGCGATATCCAAATATTTGCTGACCAACGGCTCCGCATGCTCAAGCGCGCGAATGATGCCTGCGCCCACGGTTTGCAGTGGCTCGTGCTTGAGCTTATTGGCGTGGACCAGCACGGCATCGCCATACCAACGCAGTGCGCCGAGCGGCTGGCGCAAGTCGTGACTTGCGGCGGCGAAAAACCGTGTGCGCGCCATGACCGCCGCCTCGGCGCGTGCACGCTCTTCATCCGCACGTTCGCGTTCGGCTTCGGCGCGTGCGCGTTCGGCGTTGGCCAGTTGCACCTGAATGCCGAGTTGCACGATGGCACGACCGTAACTCCGCACATTCGCCGTCAATAATGTGAACAGAAAGACCAGCAGCAACGCGATCCAGTAGTTTTCGAACGCGCCCTGCCAGATCCATCCGCCGATCAACGAGCATGCAACCGGCGCCGACCACGCGACAAAGGCGCGCACAAAGCCCGCCGCGGTCCCAACGCCACCAGCCGCCTGACCGACCATGACCAAGGTCACCATCATGTGGAGATCGGCGGCCTCCGACCGAAACGCGAAGAAAATGGGCAGCACGCGCGTCAGGCCATTGGCGAAAAACCACAGCGCAAGCTGATTGATATCGCGAACCGTCGGCGCATGCGCCGCGAGTTCGAGACGGGTGACAAAGCGCATTCGTCCGGCCTGGACCGCAGCGCTGACCACCAACCACCCACCAATCAGCGGCCACCCCGTCAACGGCGCGATCAACCACGCGATGAACAAATCGATGACTAACAGGACATACGGGCTGCGCTTTAGTTGATCATGGATAAGTTGGATTTGGCGATACGTGCCAGGATCCGGTCTGCCTACGAGGATCGACGTTTCGTTCACGCGCCACTCACTCATTGGCTTTAAACACGGCTTCGCCGCGTCGCCGCACGCCCAGCACATCCAGAATCGCCCGCACATGCGACTTAACCGTCGACTCGGCGACGCCGAGTTCGCGCGCGATATGTTTATCGCTCAGGCCACGCTTCATGACTTCGAAGACCTCAGCCTGTCGCTCGGTCAGCTCCGGATAGCGTTCACGCAAGGCTGACTTATCAACGGTATTGGCGCGCCGAAAACGCATATCGAGCTTGTTGGTCCGGGTGCTCGGCGGGAGATACATACCGCCGTGAATGACGACTTGAATGGCGTTGATTAATTCAGTGCCGCTCGCGCTTTTGGAGACCATGCCGGCGAGTCCGTAATGCAAAACCATTGCCGACCAGTCGATTTGCTCATCGCCCGACACCACCAGAATTGGCACGCCCGAACCCCTACGGCGGATTGCTTCGACGATGACATCTCCGCGGAGCTCCTTGCCTTCAGGTCCTAGCAGATGCCAATCGAGTAGGACTAATTCGTAACTGACGGACGCGATGAGATCGAGCGCGGTCGTGACGTCCGATGTTTTGTCGAGCGACAAATCCGGGACCGTGGCCTGCAGAAAGGCATCCAGCCCATCAAGAACCAACTTTTCGTCGTCAATGACCAACGCTCGCATGCGCGTTTCCTCTTTTTCACGGGCGGTGCCGTGCCTGCGGGAAGCATTATTCGCCGAGCGAGCATAACGCGTTTCGCCCGACTTTGACCTCCTTCGAACGAAGGAGCACCCGGCATCAACGCGCGGAGACTCCATCAAGTCAGCTTCCCTGACTGGCGGTCGCGGTTGCGATGGTCTTTGCGCCGCCACGGGCGGCATCACAATCCAAACCGCAACGTCGTCACGTCGGTTACTGATGGAGTCTTAACCGCGGCAAATAGACTGTATGCTTGGCATGACGCATGACCCCGCCGATACTTTTTTGTAGGAGCAACGCGATGACCGCCATTGAATCCATAGTGGTACCCGGTTATGAGGGACGCGCCTTACGCGTCAGCGCCGGCAATCTTTTGCGGGTGGTGGATCTCGAAGGTTGCCAAATCGGCGATTTATTTGTGATGTGCGCGGCCGATCCGGCAGAGTGCTTCAGCCCGGCGGTGACACGCCTCATCAACTTCACGCCATTTCCGCGCGCCGGCGAGCAGTTCTTCAGCAACCGGCGGCAACCCTTGCTCTCGCTGCTCGCCGATACCTCCCCGGGGCGCCACGATATGACCTTCGCGCCATGCGATCGTGAACTCTACGTTGCGTTTGACGCGGGTGAGCATCATCCGAATTGTCGCGATAATTTTTTTCTCGCGACCGCCGCGTTAGGACTGACGCTCACCAGTCACCCTGATCCCATCAATGTCTTTCAAAATACGCCGGTCGACGCCGCGGGCAATTACGTTATTGGGCAAACACTCACGCGCCCGGGCGATGCGCTGACATTACGGGCCGAGCGCGATCTGCTGATCGCGTTGACGGCTTGTTCGGTGGATATTCCCTTCGACGGCGTACAGCCGAACGGCGGCCGCTCGACTCCGCTACGTCTGGACATCCTCACGCCGTGAGCGCGCCCGCGCGCACGACGGTCGCGCAAACGCTTGCGGTGTGTGGCGGCAATGCGACCGCTTACACCGTCGTTAATTCCACGCCGCTCTTGCTCGGCGCAATTCTCGTCAGCTTGAAGTTGGACGAAGCGACGGCTGGTGCGCTGCTCACGCTCGAACTAATTCTGATGGGCGTTGCGGCACTGGCGACCGCGCCGCTACTCCAGGGCGCGCGATCACGTCTCGCAGCGTGGATCGCGTCCGGTACGTTGATAGTGGCCGAAATCGCCGCCGCCTACAGCCATTCGCCGAGTACCTTGGCGCTGGCGCTTGGCGCGCTCGGAATTGCCACCGGCGTGTTGCTCGCCGCGCTGAACGCAATCGTCGCGGCAACCGCGGCGCCTGCGCGCCTTTTTGGTTACGCCTTCATGGCGGCGTATGGCGTCGCTGCCCTTTTGTCGTTCGGACTCGCACCGGCGATCGCGGCCGCAGGTCATACGGGCGCTTTCGCGACCTTGGCCATCTTCTCAGGCCTCATGCTGCCATTGTTGTGGTGGCTACCGCGCACGGCCGAGGCTGTGGTCCCTCGCGGCGATGCGGCGCCGGGCGTTTGGCGCGCTGGGCTGTGGCTGCTGCTCGGGATCGCCGTCATTGGACTCGCGATGATGGGTTTTTACGCCTATATCGAACGGCTCGGTGCCGCCCGTGGTCTCGAACTCGAAGTCATCGCGTGGATCTTCGCCGCGCAACAGCTGGCGTCGATTGCCGGCGCAGCGCTCGCCGCGCTGCTGGGGGAGCGCCTGGGCCTCGCACGCAGTATCGCAATCGGCACACTCTTGCATACGCTTGCGATCGCCATTGCGGTATTCGCGGATTCGCCTATTGCGTTTGGGATCGCGGTGGTGGCGGAAGGATTGACGTTTCTGTTTATGTTGCCGCTCTTGCTGACCGTGGCGGCTGCGCTCGACGCGCGCGGTCGCTGGGCCGCGGCCGCCAACGGCGCGCTTTTTTTGAGCACCGGCGCCGCGCCCTGGGTGTTTGGTGTGCTGATTGAAGCGACGAGTTATGCAAGCATTGGGTGGGCGATGCTCGCGGCGACACCGTTTGGACTATGGGCATTTGCCCACGCGCAGCGTTGCGCTAACGCGGGCGCCGGGCGGTAGCCGGCGCCCGCTCCGCACGTTACTTGTTGACGGCTTTCGGCGCGAACAGCTTCAAATAATCCGGCGAGAGTTTATCGATGCCCTTTTCCGCTGCGTGTTCGGCGATTTTCGCCGCCACCGCTGCGTTCAATTCACCCTTGAACTGCTTGTTGTTGTCACGCAGCCAGTCTTCGGAGAACTGCCGATTGGCATTGAGCTTGTTGATCCGCGGGATCGCAAAACGCGCAATGAGTTCATAGGATCGTTTGGTCTCGGCCCAATCCGCCCAATGCGTGTCAAGATGCAGGAAGGCGCCGAAGCCGCCGGACTGCCCCCATAAACGCTCGATCTGCGCGATGTAATCGTCCGGGGTGCCGATGACGGCAAAGCCGGTGTCGATCATGTAATCCACCGGATCGACGCCGGGCGGCGTGCCGAGCGGTAACGCCGCGACCTTGGTCATATAGTCGATCCAGCGCTCAAGTCCGTATCGTACGTTCGCGCGCGCCTTCTCCCGCGTTTCCGCCACATGCACCGGACCGACCAGACGCCAGTTTTTGCGGCTAATAGCCTTGCCGTACTCTTTCGCGGTTTCTTCACAGATGGCCCAGTTCGCGGCGAGCGCATTGAACGCACCGGCCGAGGTCGCGCCGATGGAGAGCAAACCAATTCCGTGTTTGCCGGCTGCTTTCGCGCCGGTGGGCGACACTTGATTTGCCACCGCCATTTCGATGCCTTCATCGCTATACGGTGGAAATTGCAGATGTGCGTTATTGAGTTCAAACCAATCCGTTTTGGCATTCACGGTTTCGCCGGCGAGTAGGCGCACCAGGGGTTCAATCGCCTCGTCCATACGATCGCGGGCTCTCGCGGTCGGCACGCCGATCATGTGCGCGTCCGAAGGGAGCGAGCCGGGGCCGACACCAAACATCGCACGACCGCGGGTGATGTATTCAAGTTGACGGATCCGATCGGCCAAGATGTACGGATGGTGATACGGCAGCGAGGAAACGCCGGTGCCGAGCCGGATCGTCCGCGTGCGCTGCGACACCGCCGCGATGAAGAGTTCCGGGCTTGCGGTGGTTTCCCAGCCACCGGAGTGATGCTCACCCACCCACGCTTCTTCATAATTCAGTTTATCCAACCATTCCACCAACTCCATGTCGTGCTCATAGGCGAGGATTGGGTTTTCATTAGGCGGAATATGCGGCGGAATGAAAGCGCCAAATTTGATGCGATGAGTCATGAATTGCTCCCTCGGACTGAGTGTGGGTTAAGGCGTAAAACGGACGCTGTTAGGTCGGGTTGTAACCTGACGGGTACTGAATAAATTCAAATAAGATGCCGAGAATCGATGCCGGGTGCGAAAACGCGAACTGAATATCCTCGTCAAAGCGTCGGCCCGCGTAGTCGACGACCGGCAGATTTTTGCGCAATGGCGCGCTATCGACAAAACGCACGGCCTTCTCACGCAAGCTAGCCATGGTGTCTTCGATATCGTCCACCGCGAAGGCGATGTGATGCAGCCCTTCGCCGCGTTTGGCGATGAAATCCGCAATGACACCCGTTGCCGCGGTCGGCTCCATCAATTCAAAATCGATCTTGCCGACACGGCACATTCGGTAACGCATCGCATACTCCGGGATCTCGACGAGTTCACCGACGCTGGCATTGAATAGCGTTGCCATTAATTGGGAAGCTTGCTCGACATCGCGAACGGCCACACCTATCTCAGTGATGCGCTGCAGATCCACGGCTTAACTTAACGCGAATCCCGGATATCCCTTGGCCGCCACGTCGGTAAAGATCTTGCGATGATCGGGCACGCTGCCGGCAAACATCAAAAACCGCCCGCGCACGTTTTCCGGATTGGTGCTACCAAAGAACCAAGAATCGCGCATCTCATCGAACAGACGCCCTTTAACCGATTCATAGCAACGCTCGGTCCAGGCTTCATCCGCCGCGGGCGTCGATTCAATGGTCGTATACCCGTTCTTACGCAGGAAGCCGATGCATTGCACGATCCAATCCACGTTACTCTCGACGCAACGCGTGATATTGCAAAAGGTGCCGGGATTGTGCGGACCCATGACCGCGAAGAAATTGGGGAACCCCGCGATTTGGATACCGAGATTGGTGCGCGGCCCATCCGACCAACGCTGGTGCAAGGTTTGGCCGCCGACGCCGCGGATGTCCATGCGCATGAGTTCGCCGGTCAGGCTGTGGAAGCCGGTGGCGTAAATAATGGCATCGAGCGGGTAACTGTCGGTGGTGGTCTCAACGCCGCTCGCGGTGATGCGTTTGATCGGACTCGCGCGTAAATCGACCAGCGAGACATTGTCGCGATTGAAGGTTTCGTAATAGTTCTTCTCGCCCGGTGGACGTTTGGTGCCGAACGGATGGCTTTTGGGGATTAGCATCTCGGCGACTTTGGGGTCTTTGACGCGTTGGCGAATCTTGTCCGCCAAAAACGCGCCGACTTCGTCCGCCACCTCACGCCGCGTGAAGACATCCGGGAAGTTGGCCAGCCACAGCGCAAAGCCGCCGCGATCGTAGAGTTCTTGATAGAGCGCTAGGCGTTCGGCCTTCGGCACATCGCTCGCCATACGCGAGTCGAAATCATGAATAAAGGCCGCGAACGTGTGATTGCAGGCGTCGATAATATCGCTCGCGCGCGCTTTCAAGTCGCGCTGCGCTTCCGCATCCAACGGATGATTGCGCAGCGGCGTGCACCAATTGGCCGTGCGTTGAAACACCGTCAAGTGCCCGACATCCGGCGCGATGCTTTGAATGACTTGAACACCCGTCGGGCCGCTGCCGATGACGCCGACCCGCTTGCCGCGGAAATCCGGATGTTGATGCGGCCAACGTGCGGTATGCAACGAGAGCCCCTTGAAATCGTGCACGCCCTCGTAATCCGGAAACTGATGCGCGGAAAGCAGCCCGGTCGCCGACAACACAAACCGCGAGCGATAACTCCGCCCACTTTCGGTGGTGACCTCCCACTCTTTGGTTGACTCGTCGTAGCGTACGGTGCGCACGCGTGAGTTGAATTCGATGTCGCGCTTTAAATCGAACTTATCCGCGACAAAGTTGACGTATCGCTCGATCTCGGGCTGACCCGCGAACTCTTCGCTCCACGACCACTCTTCAAGCAGCTCTTTCGAAAATGAATATTGGTAGGTGTAAGACTCGGAATCGAAACGGGCGCCTGGGTAACGATTCCAGTACCAAGTTCCGCCGACACCGCCGCCGGCTTCCAACACCCGCGCGGAAACCCCAAGCTCGCGCAATCGATAAAGGGAATAAATACCGGAGATCCCGGCGCCAATGATGATGGCATCGAACCGTTGAGACATTACTAAAAGACTCCTGAAAATGGACACCAAACCCGACTTCCACCGACTAGGGCGGGTGTGCGCGCATCTTAACGCAGGGCCGCGTTGGATTAATCACGCTGCCGTTGGCTATTTCGCATGGGTTCCGCAAAAAAGTGCTACGGCGTAGCAAGTTAGTGGCAGAATCGTGGGAAAGACCCGGCGCGCCGGTAAAGGGTTCCTACTTCTCATCCATGGAAAGCCGCGTACAGTGGTGAGCTTGCTTACCCCAGTCCTATAGGGCCACCGGAGCCATTGGGAGTCCCCATATGCCGCAGCCTTACGCACCACATCTCAAGCTATCGACCTGGGCCTATGCGTTGGCCCAAGAAGAGATGGAAAAAACGCTCCCCCGCCGCTGGTCGCATGTCAAAGGCTACACCGAATTTGCGCGCGAAATCGCCCGCTACTTCGTACCCGACGATGACTTGCTCGTTGCCTGTGGGGCGCTTGCCGCCGTGGGCTTTGCGCCCCAACATGCCAAACTCGGTTACGGGCCGGTGGATAGCGCGCATTTGTTGCAATCGCTCCAAGTGCCTATACGCGCCATTGCACTTGCCATTAACTACGATGCGGTGGCGATCGAGGCTGAAGTTCGCGGCTTTAGTGCTTACCTGGCAGCGTTTCCAGACGAACGTTCGGTGGTGCGCGATGCGGTGTGGTATTGCGATCTGCGGGTGGGTCCGGATGGGCAACGCATGACGTTGGAAGAGCGGCTGGCGGAGATAGCAATTCGCTATGGAGACGATCCGCCCATGGCACAGTATCTGGTCCGTGCGCGCGATGAGTTATATGGTGCGGTCGAGCGCACCGAGGCGCACTTGGCGGCGTGGCGGGAACAGCACGCGTGAGTATCTTCGCGGCGACGCCGATAGCGGCGCTGCCCCTCACCCGGCGCTCCGCGCCGACCTCTCCCGATGGGAGAGGTTAATTCATTCGGCGTCCGCGAAATGTTTGAATTACCCCCTCTCCCGCATGCGGGAGAGGGTCGGGGTGAGGGTCTTCCTACGAAACCGGGCTGATTTGAAAGGAGCGACGCGATGTCTTACGTCATTGGGTTCAGCGATGCAAATGCCACACGCAGCGATGCTGTGGGCGGCAAAGCGGCGAGCTTAGGTCGATTAGTCGCGAACGGCTTTCGCGTACCGCCGGGTTTTAGCGTTAGCACCAACGCACATAGCGAATTTCTGGCAACCGACGGACTCGGGGCGCGCATTCACGCGATCGTCGCGACGCTCGATTTTGACGACGCCGCGGGACTCGAAGCGCGCACGTCTGAGATCCGCGCGCTTATCGAACAAACTGACATTCCACCGGCAATTGCGGAGTCGATCGTGAGCGCGTATTCAGCGCTCGGCCCCCAGCTTAACGTGGCCGTACGATCCTCGGGAACCGCCGAAGATCTTGCGCAAGCGTCCTTCGCTGGGATGTACGACACCTATCTCGACATCGTCAGCGCCGAGCAAGTCCTAGATGCAGTACGCCGCTGTTGGGCCTCGATGTGGACTGCACGCGTCACCGCGTATCGGCATCAACAGCGTTTTAACGGCGAGGCCGAACGACTCGCCGTGGTCGTGCAACAGATGGTCAATCCACGTACGGCGGGCGTGATGTTTACCGCCAATCCGATGACCTCGCGCACTGACGAAATCGTCTTGAACGCGAGCTGGGGCCTCGGCGAAGGCGTCGTCTCCGGCATTCTGAATCCGGACACCTTGGTGCTCGACCGTGCGTCGCTCGCGGTGAAGTCGCTGGAGATAGGCGGCAAGGAAAAGAAAGTCGTTCGCAACCCAGAAACCGGGCGCGGCACGCTTGAAATGCTGACTACCGCGGAAGAACGCGAGACAGCGTCGCTCACCGCGCGCGAAGCACAAACCCTGGCGGCGGTGGGCCGCGATATCATGCAGCGCTACGACGGCCTGCCGCAGGATATCGAATGGGCGCTCGACGGCGATACTTTCTATATCTTGCAGACGCGTCCGGTCACCGGCGTGGACTTCACCTGGGACGAAGACGTCGATGGCTGGCAACCGGCGGCCGATACGCGTGACACCACTTGGACTTATACGTGGTCCGAGATGTATTGGACCGGCGGCATCTCGCCGCTTTTTTACTCCTGCCGGGCGTATGAGTGTTATCGGAATTACTCACGTTTCGCGGGACTCTTTGGATTCAAAAATCTGGCGAATGTACGCTGGCACAAATACCGCCGCGCGACCGCGTATTTCAATGCCGATGCCGAGCGCTCGTGGTTGACCCAACAATGGCCCGGACAATTGCGCGACCTGACCAACATCCCGCCCGCTTGGCATCAAAAATTCATTGCCAATCCCATCTCGAAATGGGGACTACTGCGCATGTGGTTACGCGTGCATCTGCTGCAGCCTGAGCATGGTGTGACGCGCTGGTTCGCGACGACTTACGACTACCTCGACAATCGAACCTCGGACGCTGATGGTCCAAGCGTCGATGCACTACGCGCGATGAACGAAGCAGAATTGATCGAAGCAGCGGAAACTCGGGTCGCGTTTGTGGATGAGTGGTACATCACGCTATGGCCGCCGTTTTTCTTTTATGCGACCGGTGCGCTGGGTGGCCTGCGTTTGTTGCTCGCGCATTGGTACGAAGGCGACACCGCCGCGACGTTTCAAGATCTCATTTGCGGCATTCCGGGCAACAAGGCCGCGATCGAAGGCGAAGCGCTGTTCGAACTTGCGCAAGCCATCCGCGACTCGGCGATTCTGCGCGAGTTGTTTGACGCCAATCCAGGCGCAGCCTTCTTCACCGCCGCGCGCGCAAGCCATGAACCGGCAGCTAAACACTTTATCGCGGAGTACGATGCATTCATCCACGCGCACGGTCACCGCGGTCACCAAGATCGGGACTTCTACTACTACCGCCGCGTGGAAAAACCCAGCCTTGATTATGACGCGCTACGCCAGCTCATACACACCGACAAACCCGTCCATCCGGCAGTGCTGATGGAGCGCTTGGTGAAAAAACGTGAGCAGGTGACGGAAGAAGTTGCCGCAAGCTTACGCAAGAAAATGTTTGGACGTTGGCGCGTCAAAATTTTCCGCTTCGTCGCCGACTACTGCGTGCGTTTTCTCAAGTATCGCGATGACGAACGTCACTATCTTGATCGCCTGACTTACGGCAAGAAAAAAATCTTTCGTGAGATCGGCGCGCGGATGTTTGCCAAGGGGCTTATCGATGAGCCGGACGATTTCTGGTTTCTCGCGAGGCATGAGCTTTACGATTATTTGAATGGGCGTGCGCCGGCCAAATTATGCAAAGCGAAAATGGCGGCGCGCAAACGCGTTTTTCATAAACGCAACGCGCGTGAAGAGCCAACGCCCACTTGGATCCGTAACGATGTGCCGGTCGATCTGTCGAGCGCATCGACCAGCCGTGAGCCCTTGCCGGAGGGAACATTGGTCGGGATCGCGACCAGCCAGGGGCTTGCCACCGGCATGGCGCGGATCGTGCCGCAGCTCGATCAAATAGGCCGCGTGCAGAACGGCGATATTTTGGTGTGCAACAGCACAGATCCGGGTTGGATGTCGGTGTTTCCGAAGATTCGCGGGCTGGTGCTGGAAACGGGCGGTATGTTGGCGCACGGCGCGTGCTTATCGCGGGAGTACGGTATTCCGGCGGTGCAGATTAGGGATGCGATGCGACAGGTACCGGATGCGGTGCCGATCACGGTGGATGGGTTTGCGGCGCGGGTATATCCGGCGGGAGTGGAGTTGGCGGCGAGTGGATAGGAAAGAAGACCCTCTCCCCTGCCCTCTCCCGCGCGCGGGAGAGGGAGTGTAAGAAACCTCTCCCGCCGGGAGAGGTCGGCGCGTAGCGCCGGGTGAGGGGCGCGTTTATTTCTCGAAATCGCTCGCCGCGTGCCGCTCCGGCATTTGCTGATCTTCGGGTCCCCACGATTTATTCACTCGTCGCCCGCGCTTCACGGCCGGACGTTCCTCGATCTCGCGCGCCCAGCGCCGTACGTGCGTATAACTGCCGACGTCCAAGAACTCCTGTGCGTTGTAGAGATCTTGGGTTATCAACGCGCCATACCATGGGTACACCGCGATATCCGCGATGGTGTAATCGCCGCCGATAAGGTACCGGCGCGTGGCGAGATTGCGATCGAGCACATCGAGTTGGCGTTTGACTTCCATCGTGAAGCGATTGATGCAGTATTCCATCTTGCTCGGCGCATAAGCGTAAAAATGCCCAAAACCGCCGCCGAGATAGGGTGCACTGCCCATCTGCCAGAAAAGCCAAGATAAGCACTCCGCGCGCGCAGCGGAGGCGCTCGGTAACAAGGCGCCGAATTTCTCGGCGAGATACACTAAGATGGCGCCCGACTCAAAGACCCTAATCGGGGGAGTGATGCTGCGGTCGAGCAGCGCCGGGATTTTTGAATTAGGGTTGACTTCAACGAATCCGCTGCCGAATTGATCTCCCTTGGAGATATCAATGAGCCATGCATCGTATTCCGCATCCCGCAGCCCGCGCGCGAGAAGTTCCTCAAGCATTATCGTGACCTTGACGCCGTTGGGCGTGGCCAGCGAATAAAGCTGCAAAGGATGTTTACCGACCGGTAATTCCTTGTCATGCGTGGCGCCCGCGATGGGGCGATTGATCTTGGCCCAGGTGCCGCCGGACTCGCTGTCCCACTTCCAAACTTTTGGCGGGGTGTATTCTGCTGCATCAGTCATCGTGGGTTCCTTTCACAAACTTGCGGTATGGCCGCCATCGATCGTTATCAGATTACCGTTCATATAGCGCGATGCGTCGGAGGCCAAAAAGACCAATGCGCCATCGAGCTCCGCCGGCACCCCAAAGCGTTTGGCCGGAATGCGATTGCGCAGGCGCTCACCCGCCGGCGTTTGCAGCCACTCATCGTTCATCTCCGTGATGAAATAGCCCGGCGCGAGCGCATTGATGCGAATTCCGCTCGTGGCCAAATCCACACAGAGATCGCGCCCGAGATTGATGAGACCGGCCTTCGCCGCCGAATAGGGTGCTAAGTGACCGATCGCGCGGATCCCCAACACCGAGGCAATATTGATGATGCTGGCCTCGCGACGGTCGACCAGGCGGCGCTTGATGATCTCCTGCGCCAATACCCAGGGTCCGCGCAGATTGGTCTCATACACGGTATCCCATTGCTCGTCGCTTAGCCTTTCCGGCGCCTTCGGAATCGCGATGCCGGCGTTATTGACCAACACATCGACCGGCGCGATAGCTTCGGCGGCGGCGATGCAAGCGCGAATGCTTGCGCGGTCACGGACATCGAGCGCATAGACATCACACCGCCCGCCTTCCGCACGCAGCTCGCGTGCGAGGTCTTCCATTTTCTCGACCGAGCGCGCGCACAAAGCGACACGAGCTCCGGCCTGCGTTAACGTGCGCGCGAAGTGGCGGCCAAGACCGCTCGATGCACCGGTGACGAGGATATGCTTGGCCGTTAAATCGAACAGCGCACCGACAAATTGCTTGGCATCCATGGGTTACTCGTGAACTCTCTATTATCGCGCACCGACGTTGAGCGCGCTGGGCTCGAAGTCTTTTTGATTAACTTTCTCGGGATTGACGACGGTCAGTATCTGTAACGTGGTGCAGTGTTTGTTTTGCACGTCGATCGCCGACGAGGAATCGAGCAACGGGACGCCGCTGCCTTTATTTTCCGCCAAATGATAGTCAGGGTGCGCCACACCGCCGATCAACATCTTCCACAGCACACCCGCGCGGTCGTACACCTTGCCTAAGATCGGCAAGCTGGTTTGCGCATCCACATAAAAAAAGCGTTTGGACAGAGGATGATCGTCGCGTTTCGGACTGCCTTCCAAAATCAACGCACGGCGTAGCTGCCAGGTGACTTTCGGAAAGCAGCCTGAGTTACCGGTGAAATCGACAAAGTTGTAGTCGTAATGGCGCGCCTTCTGCGTGGAATGCTCAAGCTGATCATGACGGTACATCGGCAGCAAAATGTAGGTCGAGCCGCCAAATTTCCAATTCATGTCCTTAAGCCGCCCGGAATAACCCAAAAAATCCTCGATCATCAAGTCGCTGCCGAGAAAGGAATCCGTGCGTGCGGTCGTCGCGACGCGACGGACACGTCGCAGCGTCGGTACATACATCCAACCTTGTTCCTCGGCGTTGTCATCGCTGTTGTAGTAGATCAGGAGCTTGGTGCCTTCAACATCGGTGGGATCTTCGGCTTCAAGCGTGATCGCGCTGTAGATGGCGTACGGATTTTTCGGTAATGCCGGGACAGGTGGAGTGACATGGCGGTACATGTAGCGCATGCCCTGCGCGTTGAACGTAAGCGTGCGCTCCAGCGACTGGCTACGCATATCGCGATATCCCCAATACATTTCGGGCAACATCGCGCTATCACCGGCGAACGCATAACGCATATTCCACGCGAGGCGTTCGCCAGCCCGCGGATCGTCAGTGGAGAGTTCACCCGGAAATGGTCGGCCGGCGATATAGTTCTGCAAATCGCTGACGGTGGCACCGAGCTGGACCTTATCGCCGTATTGCTGTGTGGCGGCGACGAAACTGGGATGGGGATCAAATGAAATCGGCTCGCCGACCGTTATCGTGTACCAACCCTGCGCGATCATCTCGGCCAAGTCGGGATCGAGAATTTGCCGGTATTGATCCAAGCCGTCGGCACCGATGATGGTGCCGGGCGCCGGAGAAAGCTCTTCGATTTGTGCCAAATCGATATCGAAGTCGCCGGCTCGGCCGGTGTTTGCGAGCGCCAATGTCAGTGCAACGGACCACATCACTTGGGACAAGCCGCGCGCGGCCGCGGCTAATGGGTAACGCATGAATCGATTCCTTATCGGGATAAATTAAAACGACCGGTTGAACGTCCGCCAAGGCTTGCAATAAAGCGCCACGAAGCTCACAACGCTAACGAAGACATTGAGTAATACTTTTTGATTGCCGGTAACGCCAGTGTCAATGACGCCAGCATCAACGAGTGCATCGGTCTTCCTTGTTCGATACATTCAATGAAATCTTGGACATCGACCAGTTCGACTTCCAAATCCTCGTAGGTATCGAGTTTGGGTTCGGCCTGTTTGCGGCAACCGGTTCCCAGGAACACATGCATCCGATTGTCTTGCAGTCCGGGGTTGGGGTAGTGCAAGCCGAGGTAACTTAAGCGACTAACCGCGTACCCGGTTTCCTCTAATAACTCGCGCCGTGCCGCGTCCTCCGGCGTTTCGTGTTGGCCGGGCTCCATCGTGCCCCCCGGAAATTCATAAAAACGCCGTTTGGCGGCGTGTCGATATTGGTTAACCAACACAATCTTGCCATCATCGGTCAACGGCACCACATTGACCCAATCGATAAATTCCATGACGTAATAAGCCGGCATGATGCGTTCATCCGGCAGCGCGCAACGGTCTTTGCGGAAGCGAAAATAGGGGTGGCTGAAAAGTTCGTCGGAACTCAACACTTCCCAGGCGGTCTGGCGGCGCTTTGACTCTGGCGTATCGGACATGCGGGCTAGCTTGGTTGGCTTAGTGCATCGTGGTGTGGATTGGTGGGTTTGTCTAGTGCGGTGCGGACGTAAACAAAGGCCCTCACCCCGTCCCTCACCCGCACGCGGGAGAGGAGGACAAATTATGCGCTCCCGGATCGGTGGAGAGGGCGATCAATTTCCCCTCCCACCGGGGGGATGAAAGCGTTCGTTGGATTTAAGTTTCCACGCCGCCCACGAAATCCCCGTCGGCCGAGTGAATGATGGCCCACGCCGCCATGGTTCTTATCCCGGGATCGGCATCTTTAAGAAATTTGGCAAGGTCGCTCACCGCGGCGGCGTCACGGCGGTGACCGATAAGCCATAGCGTCTGCAAGCGCACATCGGTTTCCGGATGGGCGAGACCCCATCGATACAAAAAGCCCGCGTCCTGCGCGATCCAGCCCCAAGATTCTAGTACGCGGGTCGCCGTATCCGGCGGTAGCGCACAGCATTTGATCAACGTATCGGTGACTTGCCGGCTAATGTCCGGCGGTAATCGGCGCAGGGCACCGGCCATGACGGAAGCCTCGAGCGGCTTTCCGTACGCCACGGTTTTGATCATCGCGGCGATCGCATCATCGTCCTTGAGTCCCGCACTGCTCGCGATCGCGGCGAGCTTAACGCGTCCATCAATGTCTTCGGCGGCAAGCGTTGCAAGTGCTGCTTTGGATGAATCCGAATCGATCATGCCAAGTGCGGCGGCGGCCACTTCTCGTTCGTCACCGCTTTCCCCGCTCTTGGCTATCGCGAGTACTTGTTCGCTCACTTCGGCCCCATGACCAATCGATGCCAACGTGTAGTAGCCGTAGGCGCGTACCGTGGGGAGTTCCTTGGGATTGTCCGTAATACTGTGCACGGCATCGTTCACTTCCTGTGTCTTGATGCGAGACAGCGCCTGCAGCGCGTTTTTCCGCACATAGGCTTTATCCGACTTCAGCGCTTCGATTAGGACATCTTCCAAATCCTCACGCGGCGTTGCCGCGAGCGACTCGACCATGAGGGTTAGAGTCACGCTGTCCGTTTCGGCGACGCGCATAACCATGTCGATGCTATTGGGATGACTGGTGCTCAGCAACGTATCGATGGCCGAGCGTTTGATGACGAAATCATTGTGCGCGACATACTTACCAAGCATTTCAAGCGCGCGTGCGTCGCCAGTCTCGCACAGCGCACCAGCGGCGAGGATTCGATTATAGATGTCGTCCGATGCCACCATCGTCCGCACCACCCGTAAGGCCTCGGTCAGCGCCGTCTCCGGTGGAGGCTCCGCCGCTGAGGTGGACGCGATTAGCGCCAACGTAAGGATTACCGAGCTTGAGATTAACTTGAACATGATGGTTTCCAGTGAGTTGAGGCCGGCGGCGCAAGGCAATCGATAGTCATAGTCGAGGCTTTCGTTTTGGCATCGTCGCGGGAGGCGACGTAACCGTTAGAGGCTCGTCTTGTTGAATTCGTTCAATATCGTCCGTCTGTCGTTTAATTGCGTGCTTCGTGCCCTAAACAAAACGGGCCGCAGAGCGGCCCGTTTCAATGCATCGAACTAACTTAAAAGCGGCAAGCGTTAGCGGCCTTCCGTCAGGTAGTTCACGTCTAGGATTTTCTTCACGTCATTGAGTTCAGTATCCGGGTTACCGATGCCACGGCAGGGCACCAGGGTTCCGCGGTTGTTCTGTAGGTCAATCACGTTAATGCTTTGGAACGAACTCACGCGCAGTCCGTCCGGCGTAGGCACACCGTTGAAGTCATCGGTTGCTTGCGCTTTGAACTGTGGGTCATCCGTGAATGCCTTCGTCAACTGCCATACCTTCCACAGGTTGTTGGCCTTGTCGAAGCTATTCGCGTAGTAGCACTCGCCCGAGTTACGGTCGACGTGCAGGAACTTCTGCGAATACGGATGGTTAGAACGCTTCGGGATCTGCTTGATGACGTCCATCTTACGCAGCGCCCAATCGTCCAGCGGGATCCAGCCGTTCGGGCCGTAGTAGACGGTATGGGTATTACGCGAACGGGCGACCGCCAGCATGTTCACCGAGCCGACATATTCCCAATCGTGTTCGAGCGGACGGCCGTTGAAGCAATAAAAATCTTCCAACGTGTGGTCCGTGCCGAGCAGCGAGTCGGATTTCACTTCCACCGAGATACGGCGGACGCGGCGGAGGCTGGGGATATACGCCCAAGAATCGTCTGATTTACGCGGGTCATCGTAACGCAAGATCAAGAACGCGGTGCCGGCGATGTCAAACGGCGCGGTGAACCCGGTGTATTCGCGGAATTCCGTCGCCTTGGCAAAACCTTCGCCGTTATTGACGCGGTAGTTGGTGTCCGCAAGTTCCGAGCGATGCGAGAACATCACGCGTTGATACGGACCCGTCAATACACGTTCAAAGCTACCGCCACCGGTGTAGAACTTGGCGTATTTGCCGCCTTGGTCGCCCATGATTTCGTGCCCGGAGTGTTCGCCGCCCTTGCGGACCCACACCCAGTGCACTTCACCCACGCGGAGACCGTCGTTCTGCCAGCGATAGTTCCAGTTCCACACCATCTTCCAGCCGTCTTCCTTGCTGCCCGGGGTAAAGGTTTCCGGGTCGAACGGACGGCCGGCGGTGTAGTTTTCGATAGCGCCGTCAGAGGCGATCGTGGCTTGGCCTTTGAATTGTTCGGTGGCCTTCTGATAGACCTCGGCAGGCGAAATATCGCCGGCGTCTTTGATCTTCATGTCCATGCCTTCGAAGATAACTTCGCTTTGGAATTCGGCTGGAATGAAGGGTTTGATTAAGTCCGCTTTGTCGAAGGTGATGGTGTCGCCATCGACGAATTGAGGGGTGGCGCTCTGGTTCGCGTTTAACCAGGCCATGTAATCCTCGGGGGTGAACGCAGTGGCGGCCAGCGGTTGCGCGGCAATCGCGGCCAACACAGCGTAGCGAATCGATTTATGCATATGAAGCTCCTCGCTCGTTCCTAGCTGTTGAGTGCCCCGGCCGCTTGTTTTCGTTCAAGCGGCCGGGGCGCATGCCTATCTTAAAGCCGTGTCCTTAGAACTGGTACTTCAGCTGGAAGAACACTTCGTCGTTGTTACGCAGTGCACCAATACCTTCGTGCGCCACGCCAAGTACCTGCACGTAAGGGTCGATATTGCCATTACGGTCAGGCACGATGAAGGCCGTGTACGGGCCCAAGTCGTGTTTGTAGTTGTTGGTGCCGCCCCAAATGGTATGCAGACCGGCTTTCACCGACCAGTGGTTGTCAATTTTCCATTCGGAGTTCAAACCCGCCACCCAGGAGTTAGACGCTTCTTCCCACACGATGAAGCCCAATGGCGTCAACCGGTCGCGCATGTAGTTCGCGATGAAGAAGAAGGTCCAGATGAAGTTATGCTCATCGGTCAAGAACCCGGTGTGCTTGGTGCCTTCATGATCCATGTACCAGGTGTCAAACAACTGGGTGGACAAGAAGAACGTACGGTCCTTGTTCAGCCACTTGATCCAGGTTGGGCGGTCGATACCGATAGACCAACGCATGACATCCGAAGTATCGACCCAATTCGGCTTCATGGTGTTGTTCACCAATTCGTCGAAAGTCCAGGACGATTCCACGCGGAACACCGTGCCGGTGTACGCTTCGAAATAGTCGAACGACAGGCCAGGCGTATGCGCTTGCTTGTGCTGGATGCTCACCGCACCGCCGGTGATGGCGGAGGTGGAGTTGATAGCACGGTAGAACAAGGTGGCATCACCGGCATCCAACGCGCGCTGCGCGAAGGTGGAAGCCAGCGCGGTTTCACCTGTCACCGGATCGGTCATCGTGGCCAGCGAGCCACCGGTCGCGACGCCTTGAATGCCTTCGAGCGGGTCCACGGTACGCACCGGGAAACCAAGCGCGCCGGTTGGCACGCCAAGTCCTAAGTTGTCGCACAAACCCGTGAAGTTGACGATGCTGTTAGGGCCATCACCAATCGGGTTGTTCGACAGCGTACCGCCGGTCACATCGGCAACTGTACAGTCTTGCACGCCCAATCCCGCATTCGCACCCAAAAAGCCGTTCTGAATGTGGAAGTTATCGAACTGGAAAACCGGAATATCGTTCCAGCCATACCAGTAAGAGGCCGCGACGTGGACTTCGCCTAAGCGGAACTCGTAGCGCAGACCTGCTTCCGTATTTTCAATTTCCCAATCCGGGCGATCGTTGCCGCCGGCAAGTCCAGCCGCAGTCCCGAATCCGGACGGTTTACGCGGATCATCCGGCCCACGCGAACCGCAAACCCGGCTCGAATCAAAGGCACGGCCGTCGGCCACCGAATCGAGCTGCTCGATTTGAGCGGAAACGCAGGGCTCAACCGAGAAATACGTGTTGTAGTTAGCGAACACGCTTTGGTCTTTGCCAAACGGATGCGCCCAGGCGGATGTTGGATTACCAAGACCCACCGGTTGGAACTCATCAAAGTTCCACACCAATTGCAGCGCGGTATCGGTCAACGGGCCCACATCACCCATTTTCCATTGGATGGAAGCCATCCATTGCGGAATACGGATGTCTTCGAACGAATCGAAGAAGAAGTGCTGACCGAAGTCGACCGGATTGATGATGTCTTGTAAGCGGAAGAAGTCAGTCTTGCCCCACACGATCTGCTGCTTACCGAGACGGATCCACCAGTCGCCGATTGTCGCGTCCATATAAAGTTCACGGAACGGATACAGACGACCGCTTGAATCGGTGTCAGCCATCGCGACTTCAAGGTGGCTGTTGTCGACATCGACGCAACGGCGGCAATCCACCGGGTCATCGGTTAACGACGACAGCAAGGACAAGCCGGAGTTGCTTAAGCCAGCGCCATCGTATTTGCCGCCATCGGACGCGCGGTTCAGGATGGTTTCAAAGCGCTGATTCAACCACTGTGGGTTTTGAAACCCCTGGTTGACAATTTTGCCTACGCCACCCGTTGCGTTGGTCCCGAAGATACCTTGCTGAGTAACATCCAAACCAGGACGGAAAAACGGGAAGTTATCGAACCCGCCGAACCCGACCGGTTCGTTCGCATACGAGTAGCTCGACCCCAAATAGGACGGCCGATCCGCATTACGCCCGACATGCCCGCCCGTCAGTGAATCGCCGTAATAGTTCGCCGCATCGAATTCTGGCCGCACCACCGTGACGAACGACAAAGTGTCGAATACGCCGACGTCGGTGTAGTTAGCGGACGCTTCAAGTTGCAGGCGTTGAATCCACTGCGATAGGTAGGCTTCGCCGCCACCGACGCGCGCACGCGCTTCGCTCGACAGAAACCCGTTAATTTCAACCTCACCGCCGAGTGCATCGATGGTTATGCGCGCTTGCGCCGGCGTGCTCACAACGAGCGCCGAGGCGGCAGCACACAGTCCCAACGAGAGCGCGCGTAGAGTGCGTTTCATCGCGTTATCTCCCATAGTTTCCCCCTTCAACAAACGCAGCCGGCAGCGCAAAAACGCGCGGCTGCAATTCCAACTTAACCAACCTTACCGACCGCCCACACACCCTGCCGGGCATCGAGCGACGTAACCGTATCGTCGACATGTTCCTTCATGACGAAGCTGGGCTTCAGCACTTTGACCAGCAGCGGGATGACGGTAATGGCGCCAACCATGTTGCTGACCATTAACATGCAGAGCAGCAGCGACATTTCGCTGTTGAACCGCAACGACGAACCTGGGATCCAATAAACGATCCCCGCGACCACCATCAACGCGGTGAAGAGCACCGCGGCACCGGTGGTCCGCATAGAAACAATCAGCGCGTCATCCAAGGTCCGGTGTTTGACCTCTTCTTTAATGCGGTCGAGCATGTAAATCGCGTAGTCGACGCCTAAGCCGACCCCGACTGACGTCACCGGCATGGTGTTGACGTTCAAACCGATGTCGCGAATCGTCATGAACGCGCGGTTCATCATGACGGCGAGGCCCAGCACGATGAATACCAAGAGTCCGGATAGCATCGACTTGTAGGTCACGATGACCGAGAGCATGACGAGCGCGATGATGAGGCCCGTCATCTTCAAGTCAGAAGCTTTGGTTTCCTCGTTAGCGGCTGCGGTGGTGCCGATGATGCCGCCCGCAAAGCGCGCAGTCACACCTTCCATCGGGTGTTCGTGCAAAAACTTTTTGGCGGCGTCCACTGCCGTGTGCACGGTTTTGCCGGTCGCGTCTTTGTAGAAGACCACAAAGTTGGCGGTTTTCCCCTCCAAGTCCATGTATTCCAGGATGACACCTGGCATTGCCGCGCCTGCCTCGTACATGAACAACGTGTTGCCGATATCCTTCTGTTCTTTGGGGATGATCGACCAACGTGGATCGTCATAGTGATACAGGCGATTGATCGAGCGTACCAAGTGCGGGATCTCCCGCGTACCGCCATAATTGAACGTGTCCGCCATGTAACGACCGAACTCTTCCATCACCGCGACCACCGCCGGGTCTTTCATGCGATGGGCTTTGTCGCCTTCAAAGTAAATGCTGAACTGATTGGCACCGGCAAAGCGGTCCGCAATATGCGCGGCGGCGACGTTGTATTCCGAGTCATGAAAAAGGATTGGTGAACCGGGTTTGCTCTCGCCGAGTGGCGGGTTCCAGCCGTAATACGTCGACCACACGGCGATCAGCGCAACCGCGCCAAAGACGAACATCTGGGCAGTGCGTCCGACCAACCACACGCCAAGGTTATGCATCATGCGGGACGGCAAATGCTTATGCTCTTCGGCGCGGTCGATGCTGGGTATCGGCAGAATCGACAGAATCAACGGCACGAACACCGACACCGTGATCATATTGCTCGCCGACCATACGGCGCAGAAGTAACCCATCTTGGCGATGATCGGCATCGACGACACCGCGAGGACCAAAAGACCGGCGGCATCCGTGAAAATCGCGATAGATGCCGGCACGATGAGTTCGCCCATGGATACCCGCACGGCAGTATCACGGTCGCGCCCCAAACGCACCTCATCGTAGTAGCGTTCCATGAACTGCACGCAGTGGCTGGCCGTGCGCGCGGAGATGAGGATGGGCACCACCAACACGAGCGGATCTAGGTTGTAGCCCATCCACCCGACGAAGCCCAAGCCCCACACGGCCGAGAGCGCGGTGCCGAGTAACGGCACCACGACGCCGGAAATTGAACGGAAGTGAATCCATAGCAATGCCAGCATGACCAAGAAGGTGATGCCGAAGATCGTGAAGAGTTCTTTCGAGTGGTAATAAATCCAGCCTTTAAGCATCGGCTCACCGGCGACGTAGAGTGCCGTTTTTCCGTCCGCTTCCACTTCGCTTTTCAGCTCTTGCAGGCGCCGGTGGATTTCCGTGTAGTTCAAGCGTTCTTCGTCGAACCCTGCCAGGATTAACGCGGCGCGACCATCAGGCGAAATGTAAGTGCCGTAAACGATATCGTTGTTAAACGATTCTTCGCGTAGCTTCTTGAGCGCCACGGCGTCTTGCGGAATATCCTTCGGCAACACCGGCTCGGATTTGATTAAGCCACCGGCGGTGGTCCGGATACGGCGAATTTTGGGATGCGCGATGCTCGCGACCTGGTAGTGATTGACGCCGGCGATGAGGTCGACTTCTTCCGTCAGTTTTTTAATTTTGACGAGGGTGTCGTACTCGAAGATATCTTTACCTTCTTCTTTGACCTCCAACGCCATGGTGACCACGTTGGCGCCGCCGAAGGTTTGCTTCATGCGATTGTAGTTCTGGATGTATTCGTGTTTGGTCGGTAGCAAGTCCGCGAAACGCGAGTACACCGAGATGCTTGGGATGGCCCAGCCCATGAGTACCGTTGGCACGATGACGATCAGGAACGTGATCCACTTGCGATCCATCATCCAGTTCGCAAGCCGTTGTCCCCGCGTATTTTTAATTGGATGCTCGTCCAACCCAACCTCTCCTGAAGCGAACTCGTGCGTTGTACTTAAAGTATTTATTGTCGGTGACGCCAATGCGTACGCCGCCGTATGTGGCTACCAGCGGCGCGAGTCTGCCATAGTTTGTTGCGGCAGGTAAACGTTTTTTTGTGACCCTGGATGCATTTAGCGTGATTCTGTTGCTAGGATGCAACAAAATGCCCGAAATGCGCGCCGCGCCGATTGGGCGCACCGCGCCGCAAAGACCGCTATACGCCGGCCGCTGCGCTGGGCCATGATCCTCCGATGATTGAAATCGGTGTGTTTCATAACGGGGCGTGCGATTTACCCCCGATCAGGACTGCGGACGGGACCGTTTGCAACGACGGCTCCCTGGCGGAGGTCCATGAGGCCGCGCAGCGCACCATCGTCAATCAAATCCGGCAAGGCATCCTGGCCGACAAGCTTGGCTTCGATTACTGGTTCCAAACCGAGCATCACTTCCAGCCTGAGGGTGCCGAGAACAGTCCGAACCCGCTCGCGAGCGAAATGGCCATCGCCGCCAATACCCGCCGCATCCGTTTAGGCCAAGCCGCCAACATCATCACCTGGCATCATCCAGTGCGGCTGGCGGAAATGGCCGCGATGCTGGATGTGGTGAGCGGCGGCCGCGTGGAAGTGGGCGTCGGCCGGGGTTATCAGCCGCGCGAAAACGAGGTCTTAGGCAAGCCTTACGGCTCGACCATTCAGGATCAGGAACGAAACCGAGTGGCCTTCCAAGAGGCGCTTGAAATCATGATCAAGTGTTGGACGTTGCCGTCGTTCTCGCATCGCGACGAGTTTTTTTCGATTCCGCCGCGCTACACCAAGTGGAATCACAAGCAGACCATGGCCTATTACGGCATGGCGAAAGTCGAACGGCGCGTCGACGAAATTTTGAATCTGGGCGGCCCGGATATGTATTCCGCGGGGAATCCGGTCTTGGCCACCACCACCACGCTCAAAGAGATCAGCGTGTTTCCGCAACCCCTACAAAAGCCCTACCCTCAATTGTGGGAGCCACTGACGAGTCCACGTTCGATCAATTTTGCAGCCGAAAAAGGCGTCAACGGGTATTTCATCATCGAACCCACCGAGCGCTTAAAGCACAACGTCGAGCTGTATTACGAGGCGGCGGAACGGGCCGGTTGGCCGGATCGCCTCCAGCGCGGCCGCTTCAAATACGGTTGGGACGCCGACAAACGCCGCGGGATCGTGACGTGTCGATATATCCATTTGCTGCTTCCCGGGATGGATCGCGCGCGCGAACTCGCCCGCTTCAAGTTGGCGCTTGAAGTGCAGTGGGATTATTACGGCCCATTTGGATTCGCTGCCCTCCTCTCCGGCGCACAGAACGATCTACTCGATCTGCGCACGAAGATTTCCCCCGAATCGCTGCTACAAAAAGAGGTCGCGCTGTTCGGCACACCGGACGAAGTCGTTGCGAAGATTCTGCGCATCAAAGACCAAGTAGGGTACGAAGACTTCATGTTTCATGCATGGTTCGAACTTGCCGGCTTCAAAGGTCCGGAGATCGAGGATCAAATGCGCTATTTCGCCGAAACCTGCATGCCCATGTTGCATCGAGCCTGCGGGGGACGCCCGCCGCCGGCAAATTCCGCGGTTCCGACTTTTGACGACGTGCGGCCATCCTATTCCTAGCAAATTTCCTCTAGCCAGCGGCGTGTGCCGCGCACCACAATACGCGCCCTGTTACCGCACTCGAGAAAGCTGTCACGCATGACCGAATTGACGCCCGAACTTTTCCGTAAAGCCTCCGGTTATTGGGCAACCGGCGTGTCCATCATTACCAGCTGCGACACCGACTCAACGCCCTATGGGCTCACCATGAACGCGGTGACCTCGTTATCGCTAACACCGCCGCTGTTTCTCATTTGCGTGGATAACAAGTCAGATACTTTTGAGCCACTACGCCGCAGCCGCGTGTTCTGTATCAATATCCTGAGCAGCACACAACAAGCGCTCTCCAACGCGTTTGCGAAGAAGGGTCCTAATAAGTTCGACGGGGTGGCGTTTACGCGCGGGGTCACCAACGCGCCGCTGCTCGACGGGACGCTGCTGTGTATCGAATGCCGGGTGACGGACATTTTTCCGGGCGGTGACCATCAAATCGTGGTCGGCGAAGTCTGCAACCTTCGGCTCCCGGAATCCGACACGATTGACCCCGTGCTGTACTACAAAGGGCGATACGCGTCGGTCGCATCCTAGGCATCGGCAGCAGGCTGGTCCGCGGCGAGGTCGCGCGTTTCGCTTGTCCGCGCAAGGGCCTTATTGGTAAGGTACGCGCCCGAACGCGGGAGCCCGTGTACCCTAATTAAGCCAAAGCACGCCTCCCACGGACTCTGTGATCCAACTTTTTCTTAAATCTTCTTGCAAGGCATTCAACGAATGAGTATCGAGCGTACACGGCTATTGCTAGCACCCTTGGCCATGATGATAGGTTCCCTTGGCGCGCATAATGCCTGGGCGGCCAGGGAGGAGATGCAGGACTTTCGTGCTCCGTTGGTCATCGATTTTCTGGATGGCGCGTATCTGGCATCGCAGGGCGGTATCGTTGTGACCGGCGCCCACGGCCTGCTCGGTTTGTTGAAAATTACCGACACCGGTGCCGAGCTGACGCAGTTTCCCAATGTACCGAACGAAGACTTCACTGCCCTCGAACGCTATTCGGACAACGAAGTGCTACTCGGCAGTTCTTCCGGCAAAGTCTTCCTGTTTGACGGCAAAACCGTCACCGAGGTCGCCAATCTCTCCGAACACCACGAGCCGGTCCTCGATATCGCGGCGGCGAACGGGAAAGCTTGGGCGGTGGGCGGCCGCGGCATGCTAGCTAACAGCAGCGACGGCAAGACTTGGACGCCGGTGGAAATTTCGGAAGTCACGCAACCAACCATGGTTTTTCCCAACGGGGATCCCGGTGAGTGGTATTTCGGCGTTAGCAACTTGAACATGGATAGCATCGTGTTCAATGCGGCAGTTGGCGGCAAGCCGCCGGTGGCCGACACGGACTACACGCTGTACCCGGACGAAGGTTTCATCCAGTTCATGAATGCGCTGGACAAAGAACCGGCGCCATCGATCGAGTTCAAGTTCGCCCCTGGTCCAGCCTTTCGCGCCGGCGACATTTCGTGGAATGTGGTCATTTTCGACGGGACTAATGTCACGCTCGCCGGCGAGTTTGGCATGATTCTGCAAAGCCCGGACGGTGGCCAAAGCTGGGTTCGGCGTGACGCGCAGCTGTCACCGAAAGAGCCTGAGCCGCCGTATTGGATCGCGGGCACGCAAAAAGACAGCCACATGTATCTGACCGGCGCGGCCGGCGTCATTCGCGCGAGCGCGGATGCTGGCGCGACCTGGACGTCGGTGCCGCCGCCGAGCAACGAAGGCGTGTTTGGTGTGACGGTGACGGCCAGTGGACAACCCGCGGTGGCCGGTGCGGTGGGCTTAATCGGGATCTTGAACGGGGAGGAGTGGTCGATCGCGGACCGGTCGGAATTACAGCTATTGTCCTGGTTGCGAACACCAATCACGATGCCCGACGGTCAACTCATCATGCTCGGCGGGCGCTCGACCGTCATTTCACTCAAAGATGGCAAGTGGGTGCGCGTGCCGGTGACTTCCAAGTAGCAGATTATCGATTCATCCATTCCCGCTTACGCCTTGCGGGACAGTGCGCCCTCATGCCAGCCCTCTCCCGCCGTGCGGGAGAGGGTGTCGACTTACCCAAGCGCTCGCGACACCTCGTCATATCGAAAACAGCTCACGAGATGGTCATTAACCATCCCCGTCGCTTGCATGTGCGCATAAACTACGGTCGAACCTAAAAACTTAAAGCCGCGTTTCTTTAAGTCACGTGCCAACGCATCCGACTGCGGCGAGGTGGCCGGCAATTCGGTCATGTTTTTAAAGCGATTACGCCGCGGCGCGCCCTCCACAAATCCCCAACAATATTTGGCGAAGCTGCCGAATTCCGCTTGGACTTCCAGAAAGCATTTCGCGTTAGTCACCGCCGCATTAATCTTCGCGCGGTTACGCACGATACTGGGATCGTGAATGAGTTTTTCGATCTTTCGCATATTGAAGCGCGCGACTTTTTGCGGATCGAATTGCGCGAATGCCGCCCGATAGCCGTCGCGTTTGTTCAAAATGGTCGACCAACTTAATCCCGCTTGCGCCGCTTCCAGCGTCAGAAACTCAAACAACACGCGATCATCGAATACCGGTACGCCCCACTCGCGATCGTGGTAGGCAACCATGACCGGCTTGTCGCCGGCCCATGGGCAGCGCCGCACGTTCGCGGAGGAGACTTGAGCGGACATCGCGGTATTTTTAACGAGGCGGTAGCCGGCTCGCCGCGTCCAAACGGATGCATTCACCGTTTAAGTACGCATTCTCGACGATGTGTTGCGCAAGTTTGGCGTATTCGGCGGGCATTCCGAACCGCTTCGGGTATTCGAGCTGTGCTTCGATGCCGGCGCGGATTTTATCGGACAGTCCCTTGACCATCGGCGTTTCAAAGAGCCCTGGCGCGATCGTGACGCAACGGATCCCTTCACGCGCGAGATCGCGCGCAATCGGCAAGGTCATGCTGACCACGCCACCTTTGCTCGCGGCATACGCGGCCTGGCCCGTTTGTCCATCGTAAGCGGCAATCGAGGCCGTGTTGATGATGACGCCGCGTTCGCCGCTTACACCTTCCGGCGTGTTCTTGGTCATTTCGACGGCCGCCAAGCGCAGCACATTGAATGTACCGATGAGATTCACGTTGATGATACGCACGTAGTGATCAAGCGCATGCGGCGCGCCGCGGCTGACGGTTTTCTCCGCACTGCCGATCCCGGCGCAATTGATACAGATATGCACGGCACCGAAGCGCGCCATGACCGCCGCGAGCGCGTTTTTAACCTCGTCTTCACTCGCGACATTGACTCGGCAATACATGGCGTTCGCGCCGAGCGCACCGGCCGCGGCTTGTCCGAGATCATCGTTCAAATCGAACAGCGCAACCTTCGCGCCCGCCGCCACTAACGCTTCCGCCGTGGCATGTCCCAGCCCCGATGCGCCTCCGGTGACCACTGCAACCTTATCTTTGATCTGCATAACTACTCCCCTTGGATGATTCATCTGTTAGTCAACGATGCCGTTATGATAGCGAGTCCGCATCGGTCTCGACATCAGGAATCCCACCATGCTGCTCTATGACTTTAGCCTCGCGCCCAACCCACGTCGCGTTCGCATGTTTCTCGCCGAAAAAGGCGTGTCGGTACCCACGGTACAAGTCAACCTGCGCCAAGGCGAACACTTAAACGATGAATTCAAGCAAACGAATCCGGCGGTCATCGTGCCGGCCCTAAGCCTGGATGACGGCACGCTGTTGACGGAAACGATGGCAATCTGTCGTTACATCGAGGCGTTGCACCCTTCGCCCGCTTTATTCGGCGCCACTGCGCGCGAACAGGGGCTCGTCGAGATGTGGTGCCGACGCATTGAGCTGGAAGGATTCTTGGCGGTTGCCGAAGCTTTGCGCAATTCGTTGGAGCGCTTTAAGGATCGCGCGCTGACGGGTCCACGCAATTATGCGCAGATCCCCGCGCTGGTTGAACGCGGCCATGCGCGAGTCAAAGGTTTTTTCGAAGATCTGGACGTACAGCTGGCCAAGCACTCATTCGTGGCTGGCGAGTTTTTTTCGGCTGCGGATATCACGGCCTTCGTGACGGTGGAATTTGCCGCGTGGATTGAGGTGAAGCCGACGCTTGAGCAGGTCAATATTCAGCGTTGGTACGCTACAGTTGCAGCACGGCCTAGTGCGAAGGCTTGAGGACCGACGACCCTCACCCTACCCTCTCCCGCAAGCGGGCGAGGGTCAGACCCATTGCGCGCACGCATCCGACGATATGCATTCGCCTCTCCCACCGGGAGAGGCCGGCGCGCAGCGCCGGGTGAGGGGCAGCGTGCCGATATACGCTGCATGAAGGCCTTCACCCAACTCTCTCCCGCGAGCGGGAAGAGTTTTAGTTTTCGCTTAGATTAATTCGATGGCCATGGCCGTTGCTTCGCCACCGCCAATACAAATGCCCGCTACACCGCGTTTCTTACCGGCATCGCGCAGCGCGTGAATCAGCGTCACGATGATCCGCGCGCCGGAGGCGCCGACCGGATGCCCCAGCGCGCAGGCGCCACCACGCACATTCACTTTCTCGTGCGCGAGTTTCAAGTCGTGCATGGCGGCCATCGGGACCACCGCGAAGGCTTCGTTGATTTCATAAAGATCGACGTCCTTATCCGTCCAACCGACTTTTTGCATAAGCTTCTGCATCGCGAAGACGGGCGCGGTGGTAAACCAACCTGGCTCTTGCGCGTGCGTGGTGTGGGCGAGGATCCGCGCCAGCGGCGTTTGTCCGGTCTTGGCGGCATGCTCGGCGGAAGTTAATACCAGTGCCGCCGCGCCATCGGAAATGGAGCTTGAATTGGCGGCGGTGACGGTACCGTCTTTCGCAAACGCCGGTTTGAGTTCGGGAATGCGATCGAGCTTGGCTTTACCCGGCTGTTCATCGGTATCGACGACTTGCGTGAACTTTCCGCTCGTCACTTCCACCGGTGTGACTTCCGCCTTGAACGCACCGCTCGTGATAGCTTTTTGCGCGCGCGTTAATGACGCAATGGCGTACTCGTCCTGCGCTTCGCGCGAGAATTGATACTTGCGTGCGCAATCTTCGGCGAAGGTACCCATCAGACGACCGCGTTGATAAACATCTTCAAGGCCATCAAAAAACATGTGATCGAGCATTTCGCCATGACCGAGGCGCATTCCAACACGCACCTTCGGCAACAGATACGGTGCGTTGGTCATGCTTTCCATGCCGCCCGCGACGATAACGGAGGAATTACCGGCCACGATGGAATCGAAGCCCATCATGACCGCCTTCATACCCGACCCGCACATTTTGTTCACGGTCGTCGCGCCGACACTGTTCGGGATCCCCGCGCCAATCGAGGCTTGACGCGCCGGGGCTTGTCCTAGACCCGCCGGCAAAACACAGCCCATGAGCGTCTCATCGACACTCGACGCCTCGACCTGGGCACGCGCGAGCGCTGCCTTAATTGCCACCGAGCCCAACACCGGCGCGCTCACGCCCGCCAATGCGCCTTGCATGCCGCCCATGGGGGTGCGCGCCGCGCCTGTAATTACAACTCCTTTGGACATGGACAATCTCCGAATTGGTTGCTGAAAAATTTAAGTAAGTTTACTCCAGAGTCGCCGTGCGATGGCAGCGAAAATACGCCGAGAATGCCCGGCAATTCGCGGCCTCGGTCGCGCGCAACAGTTCTTTACAGCGGTTTAACCAAGCGCGCCCAACGCCTGCGCCACGATCTCGCGCGCGATCGGCAGAGCGGCCGTCGCGGCCGGCGATGGCGCATTACACACAAATACGGTATGTGGTGTTCTGCGGATGACAAAGTCGTGGATTAGCTTACCGTCTCGACTCAGCGCTTGCGCGCGAACGCCGGCCCGATAGGGCAGCAAATCCGCACGCGTCAGCTGGGGGCAGAACTTCTGAACTTCCCGCAAGTAATAACCCGGGCTCAGCGCGCAGCGCAGCTCAGTCAACTCCGCGCGCCAGTGGCACGCCAGCACTCGCCACAGTGCTGGATTCAACAGCATTTCACCGACGTCGCGGCCATTGATGGTGGTCAAACCATATCCCTCGCGAGCAAATGCCAACATCGCGCTCGGACCAACCGAAATGCCGCCATCGATAAGTCGGGTCAAATGAATCCCCAGGAATGGCAGCGCCGGGTCCGGCACCGGGTAAATGTGATGATTGATGAGATCTCTTCGCGAATCCGGCAACCGGAAATAAGCACCGCGAAATGGGACGATAGAAAAATCAAGCGTCAAACCGACGAGCTTGGCGAGGCGATCACCGTAGAGACCGGCACAGACGATGATTTTCGTGGCCGTGATTCTACCGGCGGAAGTCGTAATGACCACGTCATCGGAATTTTCATGTAAACCAACCACCGTCGCCGACAGACGAAACTCACCACCGGCCGCGCGAATGCGTTCGGCGAGTTTTAACGCCACCTCGGCGTAATCGACCATGCCGGTCGCGGAGACGAATAGCGCGGCGAGGCCACGCACTTGCGGTTCGCGGGCGCGGAGTGCAACGTCATCCAACCACTCGGTGACGACACCATTGGCGGCCGCGCGGCTTGCGAGCGTTTTAAGTCGGGTGAGTTCGAGTTCGTCGGTGGCGACGATCAATTTGCCGCACTGAGCAAAAGGAATGTCATGGTCACGGCAGAATGACAGGGTCGCGTTGAGTCCCTCTTGGCACAACCGCGCTTTGAGACTACCGGGTTCGTAATAAACGCCGGCGTGGATGACGCCGCTGTTGCGTCCGGTTTGGTGTTGCGCGAGTCGCGGTTCCTTTTCGATGATCACCACGCGCGCGCCGGGCACCATGGATTGTAGGGTATAGGCGGTTGCGAGGCCCACAATCCCACCGCCGACAATCGCGAAATCATAGTTTGACGCGGTCATATCACCTTACCCGGATTCATCAATCCACGCGGATCGAGCGCGGCCTTCAGCCGCTGCATTAATGCATAGGCAACCGGTGACTTTGCTTCACGCAACAGTTCACGCTTCAATTGCCCGACGCCATGTTCGGCGCTGAAACTGCCGCCGAGCTTGATGGCGCAACCGTGGACGATTTCCGAGATCCGCGCGGCATGGCGTTGTTTGAACGCGACCGCGTCATCCGCCAGCGGCGCGAGTACATTGAAATGGAGATTGCCGTCGCCAACATGTCCAAATATCGATAAGCGGCTCGCCGGAAACTCGGCCATTACCGCCCGACTCGCGGCGGCCGCAAGTTCATGTAAAGCATCGAGTTCTACCGCGATATCGTGTTTGATCGAACCACCGGCATGACGCTCCGCCGCCGGGATCGATTCGCGTAAACGCCACCACGCGGCCCGTTGCACGGATGTTTCCGCCAACCAAGAATTGGTGATCGAGCCGCCCGTTTGCAAACGTTCGCAAACAGCGGCAAGGCCCGCGCGCAGATCCTGGTATCCGTGCGCGGCGGTTTCGACCAAGACCCAATGCGCCGCCGTGTCGGGCGCCCGCACGTTATCGACGTGCGCGAGAACGAGATCGAGCGAATCTTGGGTGAAATATTCGAACGATTGCACGACATCGCCGAGTTCCGCGCGCAACGCCGTTAACAGCGCATTGGCCGCCGCCAAATCACGAATCGCGAGTAACGCGGTTTCCATGTGGGTGGGGCGTGCGAACAATTTCACCGTGGCGGCGCTGATA
Source organism: uncultured Klebsiella sp. (assembly GCA_964555355.1). Taxonomy (GTDB): domain Bacteria; phylum Pseudomonadota; class Gammaproteobacteria; genus CAIKBL01. The sequence goes on along the minus strand of CAZKRY010000005.1, from coordinate 131,250 downwards.
ATCCCTAGCGTCCCTTCGGCACCGATGAAAAGTTGCTTTAGATCGTAACCGGTATTGTTTTTGCGCAACGCGGATAAGCCATCGAGCACCTCCCCGTTCGGCAACACGACTTCAAGCCCCAACACCAAATCTCGCGCGGTCCCATAGCGGAGTACCGTCAATCCTCCGGCATTGGTGGCCAGCGCACCGCCCACTTGGCAAGACTGCTCAGAGGCCATGCTAAGTGGAAAGAACAAGTCCGCCCGCGCGGCGGCAAGCTGTGCATCACGGAGCGTTACGCCGGCTTCAACGGTCATGGCAAATGAGCCGCGTGCAATTTTGCGCACCGCTTGCATGCGGCTGGTGCTGATGACGAGTTCATCGCCGTTAGGGCTCGGGGTAGCGCCGCCACAGTAACCGGTATTTCCACCTTGCGGCACCATCGGGATCCCATGCGCGTAGCAATACTGCATGACGCTCGCGAGTTCGGCGGTACTCGCCGGCTGTGCGACTGCTATTGCGCGGCCTTGAAACAAACGGCGCTCGTCGGTGAGAAACGCTTGAGTTGTCGCGGGGTCGCAGAATAGCCCGCGCTCGCCGAGAAGGTTTCGTAAGGCCGTTAAGGCCGTCGCGCTCAAGCCGGCGCCTTACGCTACCTGGGAAACGGTCATCGCCGCTGCGTACTTATCACAGCGATCAATGAAATTGCGCGCGGTTTTGGGCATGGGGACGCGCGCGAACGCGACCCACTCGATGATTTTTTTGCCCTCGCGTACCAATTCGAGACCATGCGCGATGCATTGGCTTTGGGTTTCGGTGGCACCGGGCTGTGGTTCGAAGTGATAAAGCTCGTCACCCGCCGCGACAAATTCGGGCCAGACGCTAAAAATCGCGGGATCGGTTTTCATCGTTTCGCTTTCGAGCTTGGCGGCTTTGGCGTACGCCGCCACGCGCGCGGCAATACCTTGGAACGGGCCGATGGTGCTGAAAGTTTGAGTGAGTTTGGCCGCGATCTGATCAATGGCCGACATCGACAGCGCGATTTTAATGTAACGGGATTCGTAGAAATCCGAGATGGGCATATAAAACGCCTTGAGCGGCTCGCCCCATAGTTCGTCGAGTCCTTCTTCACCGCTGTAATGCAATACCTGCTTACCAAGTTCGAAGGCTTCCAAAAAGCAGGCTTCGCATTCGCGCAACAATTCGTTGTCAAACGCAATCTCGATGCCGCGTTGTTTCAGTTCGAAAATAATGTTGAAAATATCCGAACCGCGGTTCAGTAGCGCGCCGGCGAGCATTGCGGCGTTGACCCGGCGGCGACGCGGATCCGTTTGGCGCTCGTATGCGGCGCGGGCATCTTTAAGTTTGTAGCCTGGGGTATTGATCCCTGGCTCGGTGTGGTGGAAAACGCGTTTGGTCAATTGATCGATGAGTTCGCGGCGGGCCGCGTCTTCATTTTGCGGGACATCGTAATGGCGGATCCAATAACCGTCATAGTGCACCACGCGTTTACCGTCGATGACTCGCGTCGCGCCATTGGTCGGCACTGGCGTGTCCGTCTGCACTAAGCGCGGTTGGTTATCGCTATTCATAGGCATTCATTTGGGGCAATCCTTCAAGGCAGTCTTCCAGAGCCAAACGTCCTACGCATCCAACCGCGTTGCGGTCACAAAATCCGAGTCGCAGCGTAGATCCATTGGCACGCGATTCCCACCGCTATCATTGCCGCCATCTCCGTTCATCGGGCGCGTATCATACAAATATCGGCGCGCGCGCAAAATCGCTCAATGAATGGGCGGATAACCGACGCAATCTGTTGCATTGTGTCGCGTATTCGCGGCAGACGTTCAGTCGCCATTATGGTAGGGAGCGGTTGCTATACCCCAGGGAATCGGTAGTCGGCAAACTGCTTTCGTAGTTCCAGCTTACTTAATTTTCCGGTTGCGGTATGCGGCAGCTGGCTAACAAACTCAACTGCGTCCGGCAACCACCACTTCGCGACTTTGGTCTCGAGGAATTTCAAAATATCGATGGGCGACAGTGTGGCGCCTGGCCGCGGCACCACCACCAACAACGGTCGCTCCTGCCATTTGGGATGCGTAATGCCGATCACTGCGGCTTCCGCGACGCCCGGGAATCCCATGGCGGCATTCTCAAGGTCGATGGAGCTAATCCATTCGCCCCCGGACTTGATGACATCTTTTGCGCGATCCGTGATACGCATGAATCCGTTGGTATCGACGCTTGCAATATCACCGGTCGCGAACCACCCATCGGCATCGTGCGCACCGCCCGCGCCGTCGAGTCGATAGTAATCTCGGCAAACCCACCACCCGCGTACTTTAAGTACGCCGGAGGCTTTGCCATCCCACGGCAATTCATTGTTATCATCGTCGGTGATTTTGAGTTCCACGCCCGGGATCGCGCGTCCTTGGCTACACATTTGCTCGGCAAGCGCCACGCCTTGTAGATTCTTCGTGGCGTCCGTATCGCTGTTGATGGTGCCAAGGGGACTCATCTCCGTCATGCCCCAAGCATGGATCACGCGCACGCCATGTCGATCACGAAATTCTTCCATCATCGACAACGGACATGCCGATCCGCCGATCACCATGCGATTGAGCGGGCTTAAGCTGCGCCCGGTCTCACGCGTATGCGCAAGCAGCGGCAAACACACCGTGGGGACCCCAGCCGAAAGCGTGACGCCCTCTTCGGTAATCAGGTCGGCGAGGCGTTTCGGATCGCTCAACGTGGGTCCCGGGAAGACGAGCTTGGCGCCGACAAGGATTCCGGCGAACGGCAATCCCCAGGCATTCACGTGAAACATCGGCACAATCGGCAAAATGCCATCGACGGCGGATAACGAGCAACTGTCCGGTAACGCGCTCGCATACGCGAGCAACACAGCTGAACGATGATCGTAGAGCACTCCTTTGGGATTCCCGGTGGTGCCTGAGGTATAGCAAAGACCGCTCGCCCGACGCTCGTCCAGTTCTAGCCAGGCGTAGTCCGGGGTCTCCGTCGCTAGCAACGATTCATAACAGCACACGTTGGTGAGGGTCGTCTTTGGCATATGCGCCGCATCGGCGAGCACAACGACACCTTTCACTCGAGGACATTGCGCGATGATCTGCTCGACACGCCCGAGAAACGCCGGATCGACGAACAACCACTCGTCGTCCGCGTGATTCACCACGTAGGCGATTTGTTCTTCGAACAATCGCGGATTGATAGTGTGACAAACCCGTCCACTGCAGGAAATCGCGTAATAGAGCTCCAAATGGCGAAAATCATTCCAAGCAAGCGTTGCGATTCGCGCATCGGCGCTCGCCCCTAACCGGTCGAGCGCGCGCGCCAATTGCCTAACGCGCGCGAAACACTCGCGATAGGTATAGCGATGCAAGTGATGATCATGCGTGACGGAAACTATTTCCCGACGCGCGTGGTTACGCTCGCCATGCCGCATGATCGAGGTCAGCGTCAACGGCAAATTCATCATCAATCCAAACATAGGCGCAGCTTTCCGTTGAATATCCCGCGAGTATCCCAGGTTTAAGTTTTCGAGCGCAAATTCTCAGCCCCGGGTCTTGCCCCAACCGCGGCTTCGCGCCACATTAGCGCAGCCTCTTAAATCACCGCGACGCCTGATAACTCGACATGCGGATAACACTACGCCAGCCCGACGATTGGCATCTTCACTTACGCGACGATGCCCTACTCGGCGCCGTACTACCGGCCACCGCGCAGACCTTCGCCCGCGCGATCGTCATGCCCAATTTAAAACCACCGGTGACGAGCGTCGCGGCCGCGCGCGCGTATCGAGCGCGCATTCAACAAGCGCTGCCGGCCGACAATCGGTTTTTGCCGTTAATGACCTGTTACTTAACCGATACCTTGTCTTCGCTGGAATTGGAAACTGGCTTTGCCGAGGGGATATTTACAGCCGCCAAACTCTACCCGGCGGGCGCGACCACTAATTCCGATGCGGGCGTGACTTCGCTCACACGGATTTATCCGGCGCTCGCCACACTTGAGAAAATTGGCATGCCGCTGCTGTTACATGGTGAAACAGTCGATCCCGAAATCGATGTGTTCGATCGCGAGGCGGTATTCATCGAGCGTTCGCTCATTCCGCTGCGACGCGACTTTCCGGCGCTGAAAATCGTCTTCGAACATGTCACCACCGAACAGGCCGTCGACTACGTCATGCAGGCCAAGGAACCGCTCGCCGCGACGATTACGCCGCACCATCTGATGTTGAACCGAAATGCGATGTTTGAGCGCGGATTGCGGCCACACGCTTACTGCCTGCCGGTGGTCAAGCGCGAACGCCATCGACTCGCTCTACGGCGCGCCGCGGTTTCCGGCAACCCCCGTTTTTTTCTCGGCACCGATTCGGCGCCGCACCCCCGGCATCTGAAGGAACACGAATGCGGCTGTGCGGGTCTCTTCAACGCGCCCAGCGCGCTCGCCTGCTACGCGCAGGTCTTTGCCGAAGAAAATGCGCTGCCTAAGTTTGAAGATTTCGCTGCGACTTTCGGCCCGCGGTTCTACGGTTTACCGTTGAATCAACGGCGCATTGAGTTATCGCTTGCGAACACGCCGTTCGACTACCCAGATTGGGTTACCGCCGACGGCGCTATCAAAGTATTCGCGCCTGAGTCGGCGTGCCGTTGGCGGGTGCGCGTGCTCGATTAGATGACCGGAGCCCGCGCAATGACCGATTATCAGGACTTACTCGCGCGCGATCGGCGCCATGTATTCCATCCGTACAACGCGCTTCCATCGGCGACCCCGATCTTCCCGGTCGCAAGCGCCGATGGCGTACGCATCAAGTTGACCGACGGCCGTGAACTCATCGACGGCATGGCGTCTTGGTGGTCGGCTATTCACGGGTACAACGTGCCGCAACTCAATGCGGCGGCGCTCTCGCAGCTAACGCAAATGTCACATGTGATGTTTGGCGGCCTGACCCATGCCCCGGCAGTGGAACTCGCCGAGCGCTTGGTCACGCTCGCGCCGCCAGGCTTGGCTTGCGTGTTTTTCGCGGACAGTGGCTCGGTCGCCGTTGAAGTCGCGATAAAAATGGCGGTTCAGTACTGGGCGGCGTGCGGCAAGCCGCGCAAACAGCGCTTGCTCACCGTGCGCGGCGGCTACCATGGGGATACCTTCGGCGCGATGTCGGTGTGCGATCCCGTGACCGGTATGCACGGGCTGTTTCGCGCCTGTTTGACCGAACAAATTTTCGCGCCGCGTCCGGCGATTCGCTTTGGCGATGCCTGGGATGCGGCCGATTGCACGGAACTTGCGCGGCTGCTGGAGTCTCACCGCGACGAAATCGCCGCGATCATTTTGGAACCCATCGTGCAGGGCGCGGGCGGCATGTGGTTTTACCACGCGGAATACCTGAAGGCCGTGCGAGCGCTCTGTGATCGTCACGACGTGCTGTTGATCGCGGATGAAATCGCCACCGGGTTTGGCCGAACCGGTAAGCTTTTTGCCTGCGAGCATGCGGGAATCAGTCCAGACCTGATGTGCGTCGGCAAGGCCTTGACCGGCGGTTACCTAACGCTCGCGGCTACCCTCACGACCCGCGAGGTCGTGCGTGCAATCTCGGACAACCCGCCAGGGGTATTCATGCACGGCCCCACGTTCATGGGCAATCCGCTCGCGTGTCGGGTTGCGGCGGCGAGTATCGATTTGTTACTCGCGCAATCTTGGGCGTCGAAAGTCGCGCAAATCTCGTCGCAACTCGCGCGTGAACTCGCGCCCTGTAGGGCACTGCCTCAAGTGCATGATGTGCGAGTCTGTGGTGCGATTGGCGTGGTTGAACTGCACGAGCCGATTGATATGCGCCGCGCGCCGGATGCATTCGTCGCGCGCGGGGTATGGGTGCGGCCATTTGGCCGGCTGGTTTACGTCATGCCGCCTTACTGCATCGATGCGTCCGACCTGCGGCAACTCACCCACGCGATTTACGAGGTGGTTGCCGCGCTTTAAGGGCGATGGTCGGCTACATCGGATCGCGCGCGGAGTTCTTAAGCCGCGCGTGGAAAGTCTCGCTTGGCACAGGGCATCCCAACCGCCGCCGCTACCACCGGATGCGTCACTTTGCCGTCACACACATTAAGTCCGTTCGCGAGGTGCGGGTCCGCGCGCAATGCCGGTTCAAGGCCGAGATCCGCTAGTTTCAACACAAAGGGCAGCGTCGCGTTGTTGAGTGCATAAGCCGAGGTTCGCGGCACCGCGCCCGGCATATTCGCCACGCAGTAATGCACCACCCCATCGACCACGAAAATGGGATCGGCATGCGTCGTCGGATGGCTGGTTTCCGCGCAGCCGCCTTGATCGATTGCCACATCCACGATGACCGACCCTGGTTTCATCGTCGGCAACATCGCGCGGGTAATGAGTTTAGGTGCCGCTGCCCCGGGGACAAGTACCGCGCCGATCACCAAGTCGGCGCGGGCCAACATCTGGGCGGTATTTTCGTGGTTGGCATATAGGGTTCTTAAGCGTCCACCAAACTGCGCCTCGAGCGCGCGCAAGCGCGGTAGCGATTTATCAAGCACCGTCACGCTGGCTTGCAGGCCAAGTGCCATTTGAATGGCGTTCGTACCGACCACCCCACCGCCAATCACGAGCACTTCCGCCGGCGCGACACCGGGTACGCCGCCCAATAGAATGCCAGCACCTCCCATGGCGCGCTCCAAACAGCGCGCGCCGGCCTGGACGGCGAGTCGCCCGGCGACTTCGCTCATCGGCGCGAGCAACGGCAGACTGCCGTCGCCGGCGGTGACGGTCTCGTACGCTATCCCGGTGACACCGGTCGCGGCTAGCAGGTGGGTGAGCTCTGGATCTGCCGCCAAATGGAGATACGTGAAAAGGATTTGGCCTTTACGCAGTAGCGCGAGCTCCGTGCGTTGGGGTTCCTTGACTTTCACTACCAACTCGGCGCCGCCGAATACGTCGCGAGCAGTGCCCAGTATTGTTGCACCGGCCAGCCGGTAATCCTCGTCGGTCGCGCCAATACCAGCCCCGGCACCTTGCTCAACCAGCACCTCATGACCACGGGCCGTGAGCTCGCGTACGCTCCCCGGGGTGAGTCCGACTCGAAATTCGTTCGCTTTAATCTCTTTCGGGACACCGACTCTCATCACACGATACTCCTGTCTCTTTGGGTAGCCTCATGCCCGTCAACGGGCGCTGGCCGATGCTTGGAAGCATAGGCAATACGCGAGAGAATTTTGTTGCTTTCTTGCGCCATAGAACTCCTTAAATGGTGCGTTCTTGCGCCAATCCAGTTGTTATTAGAAGATTCTTCATATGAAATTTGATCGCACCGATCGCGCCATCCTGCATGCGCTGCAAACCGAAGGCCGCACCAGCAATGTCACGCTGGCGAAGACGGTCAACTTATCGGAGTCGGCCTGTTTGCGGCGGGTCAAGCAGTTGGAAGATGCCGGCATCATCAATCGTTACGTCATGTTGGTCGATCAAGCCAAAGCCGGCTACCCCAGCGATGTCTTTGTGCAAATTAGCTTGCAACGCCAGCAGGGCGAAGACTTGGAGCGATTTGAGCAGGCGGTGCGCGGGGTTCCCGAGATCATGGAGTGCTATCTGATGACTGGGGATGCCGACTTCCTGTTGCGAGTGATCGCCTCGGACGCTGCCGATTTCGAACGCATCCACACCCGAATACTCACCCGTCTGCCTGGCGTGGCCCGGGTCCACTCCAGTTTCGCATTGCGCACGATCGTAAAAAAAACCGAGGTACCGATTCGCGCGCACACGGAAGCACCATGACGGACGCACTATCGGATCTCCGCTGGCGCGAACAGGCCTCGCTCAAGTGGCCGGATGTGCCGGCGTGCTACGGTTGGTTGGGATTAACGGCCCGCGGGCAATGGACAATCCGGGGCGAAGTCATCACGCATCCAGGCGTGCGCGCCTTTCTCGGGCGGCATTATCTACGCGACGAACGAGGTTGTTGGTACGTGCAAAACGGCCCGCAACGGGCCTACGTTGATTTGGCGGCGGCACCCTGGGTGTTCGAATTGTTCGACCGGCAACTCGTGACGCATACCGGTCTGCCCGTATCTCGCCTCGATACACTCTTCGTCACGGAACCAGGGGATGTGTGGGCCACCTGGGAACGCGGCGCGGGCCTTGTCTGCGATCGCGATTTGGAGCGATTCGTGGAGATGCTTGAAGCCACCGACGTGAACGACAAGTCGGACACCCTGGAAAAGCTCCTTAAGCTGCCACCTGGTGGGCGGTCGCTGTCGTGGCGCTGGCACTCGCAAACCGTTCCCGTTTGGCGCATCGAGGAACGTTTGCTTGACACGACTTGCGACTTTGTACGTCGACCGCTACCAGACGATACCGCGCGGTTTTAACTTGCCGACCGGCACGACGACTGCGTTATCATGCAGGCAGGATGTACCTTTTCAGATAAGCTACGCCAATGGAGTTGGATGACACAGCTTTAATCGACGTGCAAGGCACGCAGCTAGAACGCGTGCTGAGGCAGAGTCGGGGCGAGGTGATCGCAGGCCTTATCGGCGTCGCCATCGCCCTGGTCGCAACATTTGGGTCACTGCCGCTCGGCACTGTATTGCTGTGGAGCGCACTCACCGTGTTGAGCTACGCGGCGCGCTTCTTCTTAATTGAAGGCCGTCATTCCGTGACGCCGGAATTGGCGACCGTCAAACGGCGTAGTCAAGTATTCCTCGTAACCCTCGCGGCGACCGGATGTTGCTGGGGTGCACTCGCCGCCTACGCCATCGCCACCACCGGACTATTACCCTCTTTACCCATCTTGCTACTGGCGTGCGCCGCCTGCGTCAGCACGTTGGCGCACCAAGCGGGCTGGGAAATCGGCAGCTTGACGGTGGTCACGACCACCTTCGTGCCGCCTATCACGGCGTTATTGCTCGCCATTGAACGAAGCGGGGTATACGTCATCGCGGGGATCGCGCTGTTCAGCGCCGCGGTCATTGTTGGTGCGCGCCGTCTAAAGGGGCAGGTCTGGGAGGCGGCGGCGCTGCGGGAGCGGGCCAAGAATCTCACGAGCTATCTCGATCAACGGCGCGATCAGGTCGAACGGCTTAACGTCGAGCTCAAAACCACCCTCGCTAAACACGAACACGCGGAGCAATCTCTGCGCCGCACATCGGCGGATTTGGGACTCGCGCAGGGAAAAGCGAAAGCACTGGCCGACACCTTGGAAAGAATTTCGCCGAACTGCCAAGTCACTGGACTCGCCAATCGGCGACATTTCGAACAGTTGTTCGAAGGCGAATGGCGACGCGCCGGCCGCGAAGGCAAGGTGGTGTCGATTGTGGTGGTCGATATCGATGACTTTCAGGAGTATCTCGAAACGTACGGCCGGCAATCGGCGGATGCTTTATTGAAGCGAATTGCGACCACGCTGAAAGGATTCGGACGACGGGCCGGCGATACCGCCGGCCGTTACGATGACACCAAGCTGGCTTTACTCCTCCCCGGTTGCGAAGTGCGAAACGCGACACGCATGGCGGAAGCCGCTCGCAAACGGATTGAGGGTCAGGCCATTCCGAATGCAAATGCCAAAAACGGGCAATTAGTCACCATTCACTGCGGCGTGGCCATGATCAAACCCACGCGTTCGATGGCCTCGAACGAACTCCTGAAGCGCGTCGATACCGCGATCTACGAGGCGCACTTTCAAGGCGGCAACCGCGTGGTGGCGTATCAACCGTTGAGCAAACTCCGCATCGAGCGTTGGGATACCCCACGCGATGGTCCGCTGAATGAACAATCATTGTTGCAAAAGCTATTAGTTTGGGGCTATGACACGACCAAGCTGTTAATGCGGCCCGGTACCATTGTCGAGCCCGAAATCGTCCCCGAAGAATTGGTCTTGGCGATTGCAAGCGGTGAGCTAAAGATAGACGTCGAAGGGCACACGATGATCGTCAAGCCCGGCGACTGCGTGTTCATCCCACAGGGGGTTGAGCTTGGTATGGAAGTCGTCGGCGATCGCCAAGTACTGAAATTTACCGCCGGAAAAAACAAATAATACTTCGCCCCGCGCGTCATGCCGCTTAGGTTGACACGCGGTGGCTGAATCAATCCTCTCTAAACCGCAAGGAACTCTGAAACTATGAAACGCTTGTCGTCGTTGTTCGCGCTTTGTTCGTTCGCGCTTGCTGTCACTGCACAGGAAGGTGGAGGCGTTGCGCTCGACAGCGATCAGAAAAAAATTAGCTATGCCATTGGACTCAGCACGGCGCAAAGCATTGCCCGCCAAGGAGTTGCCCTTGATTTGAACGCCTACGTTCTTGGCGTGCGCGACGCGCTCGATGGCACCAAACCGCGGTTAACGCAGGAAGAGTTCAAGGCGGCGCTCGCCAATGCAACCAATTCGGTCAACGACCAACTCAAAAATCGCGCCAAGACCAACCTCGAAGCCGGCCAAGCCTACATGGCGGAAAACAAGAAAAAAGAAGGGGTGGTCGAACTCTCGAACGGTATCCAATACAAAGAGCTGCGCGCGGGTTCGGGTGATCGCCCCAAGGTCAGCGACACGGTCGTTGTGCACTATGAGGGCAAACTGATTGACGGCACCGTCTTCGATAGTTCCAAGGAGCGCGGCGAACCCGCCACCTTCCCCGTCCAAGGCGTCATTCAAGGATGGCAAGAGGTATTACCGCTGATGCCGGTAGGTTCGCGCTGGGAAGTTACCATCCCGCCTAAGCTCGCCTACGGCGTGAAAGGCGCGGGCGCGGGAATTGGCCCCAACGAGACCCTCATTTTTGAGATCGAACTACTGGAGATCGCCAAATAGCTTGAAGAGCGGCGTGAGCAGTTGATGGCGCCACCCGCTGCGTAAACGGGTGGCCTTTCCCCGTCCACTGATCCAAGCCTCCAACTCTTTGCGGTTCGCAATCATGCCGGGCGCCAGCGCGTGCGCTTCAGCCAGTGTCTTGAGCGCCGCCTGCAGGGCTTTGAGACGCTCTTTCTGACTTGCATCCAACGGCACCCCAGCTTCGTCGGGTACCGGCGACGAAATCCCCGCGGCATTCTGCGTCAATTGAATGAGCGCCATCCCGTGGCGGCGAATTGTGGCCGGAGGGAGGCCTTCGATTTGTGCAAGTGATCGCTCGTCGAGCGCCGGATTGCTCGCCAGCGCGACGATGGCTTCATCCTTGAGCAACCACCCGCGGGGACAGTTGATGAGTCGAGCAGTCTCTTCGCGCCATTGTGCCAAGGCCCACGCACGGGCTAGTGCGACGCCTTGTAAGCGCTGCGTGCCGTGGACTCTTCTAAAGATATCCTGCGGACTTTCCGTGCGATTCGCCGACTCCAATAACCGCTCCCCCTCTTCCCATAACCAGCTCAGCTTTTCACCTTCCGCCAAGTCGGCCGCTAACCTCTCGTAGAGGGGGCCTAAGTACTGCACATCGGCAAGTGCGTACTGCAACTGAGCATCGTCCAAGGGGCGCTGCGCCCAGTTCGTACGCGTGAGCGACTTATCTAGTCCAATTTGAAAATACTGTTGAACCAACCATGCGTAAGAAACCTGCTCGGAATGACCGAGGAGTCCAGCCGCAATCTGACAGTCAAACAGCGGCGCGGTCACCATCAATCCAATGCGCGCGAGTGCTTCAAGGTCTTGGCGGGCCGCATGTAAAACTTTGACCCGATGCGGGGCAGTAAGGAACTCACCTAATGCTGAGTAGTCAGACACGGCAATGGTATCGATCGCAAAGCCGCCGGTGGCGGTCGCTAGCTGAATAAGGCAAAGCTGTGGGTAGTAGGTACGTTCGCGCATGAACTCGGTATCGACGCCGACCCACGGCGCGTCCGCGCAGGACCGCAGCGCGGCGACCACTTCATCGGTCGTTGCCAGCAACCGAGGTGCCGGATATCGGTTCATGGGCCGACCGCGAACCGGTCGCGTAAAGACCGCTCAAGAACAGCGAAAGACAATGCACAAGTTCTCACTTTTTCTCGACACAGCCGCAAGTTAGATGAGCTACACTAGCATTTGTCGAGGTTTAACGCCTCTCCGGAATTACCTTCCCCTTAAGCCATACAGCGCCAACTCCATGCGTATATTTAGCCTAGGTTTCGCTTCGCTTCTCTTGCTGCTGGCCAATGGTGCCGCGTTGGCCCTGGTGCCGACGATTTCGCCCGATGACTTGGGACCCGCGCCCGAACATCGCCGCGCGACTCGTTTAATCACACATTTCATCGCGAACTATCACTATAAGAAGGTGGCGCTCGATGACGCGTTGTCTGAAAGCATTTTCGAAAATTATCTCGACGCGCTCGATCCGTCGAAGAGCTATTTGCTCAAAACGGATATCGACGAGTTCAGTGCCTTCGCGCGCGAGTTCGATGATGATTTGCGTAATTCCGATCTACATGCCGTGTTCGACATCTTCAAACGCTACCGCCAGCGCCTCGAAGCGCGAGTGGCGTATGTGCAGGGACTCCTCGCTAAGCCCATGCAGTTCGACGTCGATGAAAGTTTCGATTTCGATCGCGAAGACGCCACGTGGGCGGCCGACGAAGCGACGCTCGCCGAAATTTGGCGAAAGCGAGTTAAGAACGATTGGTTATCGCTACGACTCTCCGGCAAACCCGAGAAAGAAATCGCCGAAACGCTGAAAAAGCGTTACGAGAGTTTGGTTCGGCAGGTTCAGCAATTCACCAGCGAAGATGTGTTTCAAACTTTTATTAACGCCTACACCACCGCAATTGATCCGCATACCGCGTATTTTTCGCCCCGTACATCGGAGAATTTTAAAATCCGCATGAGTCTCTCGCTGGAAGGGATCGGTGCGGTCCTGCAGAACGATAATGAGTACACCATGGTTCGCGAAGTTGTGAAGGGCGGACCGGCGGGCTTGAGTGGCAAGCTCCATGCAAACGATCGCATCGTCGGCATCGGTCAGGGAGAAAATGAAGAAATCGTCGACGTCGTGGGTTGGCGACTCGATGACGTGGTCGATTTAATTCGCGGCCCCAAAGGTTCGACGGTGCGCTTACGCGTGCTACCCAAAGGCGTGAGCCCGGGCGGAGACACGCGCGTTATTAAACTTACGCGCAATACGATTCAACTCGAAGATCAAGCCGCCCAACAGAAAATAATCGAGGTGCCGGGGACGGATCTATCGCACAAAATCGGGATCATCGAGCTCCCGACTTTCTACATGGACTTTGAAGCACGGATGCGTGGCGAGGAAAATTATCGCAGCACGACTCGTGACGTGCGCAAATTGCTCGAAGAACTCGCGCGCCAAAAGGTTGATGGGATTGTCATCGACCTGCGCGGCAACGGCGGCGGATCGCTGTCGGAAGCAACCGAACTGACGGGTCTTTTCATCGATTCCGGCCCGGTTGTCCAGGTGAGAAACTCCCAAGGCCGGGTGCAGCTTGAACGCGATGTGTCGCCCGGCGTCGCCTACGAAGGCCCGCTGGTGGTGCTGGTCGATCGCAATAGCGCATCGGCGTCGGAAATCTTCGCCGCGGCAATTCAAGACTACCACCGAGGTCTTATCGTCGGTGAACCGACGTTTGGTAAGGGCACTGTGCAAAATCTGGTTGACTTAAACCGCTTTGACGAAGACGCCGAGGGAAAGCTCGGCCAATTGAAGGCGACGATTGCGCAGTTCTTTCGGGTGGAAGGCGATAGCACGCAGCATCGCGGCGTGGTGCCGGACGTCACCTTCCCCTCCGGCTTAAGTGCGGAGAAACAAGGCGAACGCGCGCTGGACCATGCATTGCCGTTCGCGCACATCGCGGCCGTCAGGTTCACGCCAGTCGCGGCTGAAGCGACTTTCGCGAAGAAGCTACAGGCGTTGCTTGATAAGCGGATCAAGACCGACGCGGCGTTTCAAGCGCTAATCGCACAGGAACGCGCGGTTCAAGAAGCGGCGGATACCACCGTGGTCTCGCTCCTTGAATCAAAACGAAAGGCCGAGCACGAAAAAGCGCGTCGCGAACAAAACGAGCGTGAAAATCAGATCAGGGCGGCGCACGGCTTGCCGGCGATCGAGTTAAAGCCTGAAGACGGCAGTGACGCCACCGAAGACGAAGAACTTGCGGATGGTGAGGAAGACAAGAATAAATTCGACGTTATTCTCGAAGAAGCAGGCAAAGTACTGAGTGACTATCTGCGTTTATCAACCGCGGGTCCCGACCAGCGCTTTGCCGAAGCGGTCCCGCCCACCACCAAAGCAGTGGCCGATCCGGCGGCAGCGGCGCATTTGCTGGAGTCCGCACCGCGCTGACCTATTGCCCCCGGGCACTCGAGGGCACACTTCGCACCGCACCGCGGCCAGTCACTGCAAGACGCGAGTGTTACACTGCACGCTCGCCCGCTATTGCCGTGCCAACCCATGTTTGTCAGATTTTTCATCATGCTACTTGTCGCCGGAGCTATATTCGGTGGGTTGGGATATCAGAAATATCACCAAATCCAGCAGATGACCGCCAAGTTTTCGAAGCCGCAACCGCCGACACCGGTGGAAGTGGTGACGGTAACGCGCAAGCAGTGGCAGCGCACGATTACCGGCACGGGCAGTTTCACCGCGACACAGGATATTTTTGTTAGTAACGAAGTCCCTGGGGTGGTGGCCTCGTTGCACTTTGACTCCGGGCAAACGGTGACCAAAGGCGACGCGTTACTCACGCTCGATTCGACCGTTGACCAAGCCATTCTGAATGGCTTGGTCGCCGAACAAACGTTGGCGGAAGTCCAATATGAACGTGCCGCCAAGTTGGTGCGCGATAAAACGATGTCGCAGTCGCAATTCGACGAGGCTGCCGCCAAACGCGCGCGCGCCGCCGCGGACGTCGTGGCACAGCAGGCGCAGATCGCGAAGAAGACCATCCGCGCGCCGTTCAGCGGCACGCTCGGCATTAGACGCGCCGACTTGGGCGATTATCTGGCGGCGGGCTCGAGCATCGTGCCCTTGGTCACGATGGATCCGATTTTTCTCGATTCGGCGATCCCCGAAAGGTACCTTCCACAATTACGCGTCGGCCAAGCCATTCGGGTACACGTTCAAGCCTATGGCAACGAAACCTTTACGGGGCGCTTGGTCGCGCTTGAACCCGGGGTTGATCCCGCGACGCGCATGATCCGAGTTCGCGCGGAACTCGCCAATCCCGAACAACGTTTGCGTCCGGGAATGTTTGTCGAGGTCGAAGCGATCGATGAGCGCACCGACGATGTGTTGGTGGTGCCGGATACGGCGATTACCTACAGCCCGTATGGCGACTCGGTATTTGTTTTGCTTGAGAAAGACCACGAACTCACGGTCGAGCGCCGACAAATCGAAATCGGCGACAACCGGCTCGGTGAAGTCGCCGTGAAAAAAGGCCTGGCGGAAGGCGATCGGCTGGTTTCAGTCGGCCAAAATAAACTGCGCAACGGTATGCGTGTTGTCTTGGCCACCGAGGCGCCGCTCGCGGCGCCTACCAAACAGTAACGGCGCATGGCCTTTACCGATATTTTCGTCCAGCGCCCGGTGCTCGCGAGCGTCGTTAACCTGCTCATCGTGCTCCTCGGCCTGCGCGCGATTTTTTCGCTCGAACTCCGTCAATTTCCACGCACCGAGAACGCGATTGTGACGGTCACGACGGTCTATCCCGGCGCCAGCAGCGAACTGGTGAAGGGCTTCATCACGACGCCGCTGCAACAAGCGATTGCCGAAGCCGACGGCATCGACTTCATGTCATCGAGCAGCCGCCAGGGCATGTCGATGATCGAAATCACGATGAAACTCAACTATCGCGCGCAAGACGCGGTGTCCGAGATCCAAAGCAAGGTGGCGAGTCAACGCGGAGTGTTACCGCGTGAGGCGGACGATCCAATTATCGAGGCGAAAGTCGGTGATCCCACTTCGCTCATGTATATCGCGTTTTATAGCGACACCATGTCGCCGCAACAAATTCAAGACTACTTGTTGCGCGTGGTGCGTCCGCAGCTTCAAGCATTGCCCGGCGTTGCCAAGGCCAATATTTTTGGGCGTAACGGCTATGCAATGCGGATCTGGCTCGATCCCAAACGCATGGCGGCGCTCAATGTCACCGCGGCGGATGTGCGTGACGTGCTCCAGAAAAACAATTACCTCGTGGGTCCGGGCTCGACCCGCGGTCAGTACGTCGGCATCGACTTGGATACCACCACGGACATCAGTCAGGTCGTGGATTTCGACAATTTGATTGTGCGGGCGGATCAAGCGTCGCTCGTCAGATTATCGGATGTCGCGCGCTCCGAGCTCGGCGCCGAAGACTACAACTTCACCAGTTGGTACAAAGACAATACCGCGAGCTATATCGGCATCGATCCGACCCCGGGCGCGAATCCGCTGACGGTCGCGAAAACGATCCGCGCCGAGATCCCGAAGATCAAAGCCCAGATGCCTAGCGGCTTGGAAGTTAAAATTCCTTACGACGCAAGCCAGTTTATCGAAGACTCGATCCGCGAAGTGTTCGTAACACTTGGCGAAGCCGTCCTCATCGTGCTGTTTGTTATTTTCTTATCCCTAGGTTCCCTGCGGGCCGCGCTCATTCCGGCCGTCGCCGTTCCGTTATCGATCATCGGCGCCGCGTTTCTCATGCTGACCCTTGGCTACTCGATCAATACACTGACCTTACTCGCGATGGTGCTCGCGATCGGGTTGGTGGTCGATGACGCGATCGTGGTGGTTGAAAATGTCCATCGCCATATGCAGCACGGCATGCCGGCGCTCGAGGCGGCGCTCGTCGGCGCGCGCGAACTCCGCCTTCCTATTATTGCGATGACGACGACCCTCGTCGCGGTCTACGCGCCGATCGGTTTTATGGGTGGCTTGGTCGGCACGCTGTTCACCGAGTTCGCTTTTTCGCTTGCCGCGGCCGTGCTTATTTCAGGGGTGGTGGCGCTCACGCTGTCGCCGATGCTGAGTGCACGTGTGCTGAAAGCCGGGGCGCCGACGCGCTTCGAGCATCTCGTCGAACTTTTCTTTGCGGGCCTCAGTAATCGCTACCGGTGCGTACTGAGTTGGACGTTGGACGGATGGCCGGTTTTGGTCGTGTTCGGTTTGCTGGTCATGCTCAGCATGTTTCCGATGTACCTGTTCAGCCAGAAAGAACTCGCCCCCCAGGAAGACCAGGGCATTCTGTTTGTCGCCGGGCGCGGCCCCGAAATTGCAACACTCGATTACACCAAAACCTATACCCGCGAAATGTTGCGCGCCTACGGGACGGTCGCGGAATACGATGAGAGCTTCACCATCCTAGGATTTAACGGCTCACCCAATACGGCGTTTGGGGGCTTCCGGTTAAAACCGCTCAGCGAACGCGCTCGCTCGCAAGCCGACATCCAAACGGAATTGCAGCAAAAACTAAACGACGTCACCGGTTTGCAGGCGAACGCGTTTGCACGCCCGAGTCTGCCCGGTGCGGGACGCGGGCTACCGATTCAATTCGTGGTGCTGACACCGGCCGATTACCCGCGTCTCAACGCGGCCGTGGAAGAATTGCTAGCGAGCGCGATGGCGAGCGGCAAGTTCATGTTCCTACAGAAGTCGGTTGAGTTCGCGCGCCCTAAAACCACTGTCGTCATCGATCGCGACCGTGCCGGCACACTCGGGATCCGCATGGAAGATGTGGGACGAGAACTCGCCACGATGTTAGGCGGCAATTACATCAACTGGTTCAATCTCGAAGGACGCAGTTACAAGGTCATTCCGCAAGTCCCGGACGAGTACCGCGCGAGCGAAGAAATGCTACGCGGGTTTTATATCCGCACCACCAGTGGTCGCTTGGTGCCGATGGCGAGCATCGTGTCATTTAAGTCATCGATTGAACCCAGCGAGCGAGCGCAATTTCAACAACTGAACGCGCTGACATTGCAAGGCATGGCAACTCCGGGCGTTTCAATGGGGGATGCGTTGTCGTTTCTGGATACCGAAGCCCGCAAAATATTGCCGGAGGGATATGCCTGGGATTATGCAGGCGTGTCGCGCCAGTACGTGCAAGAAGGCAGTGCGCTCATCGTTACATTAGTGTTGGCGGCCATCGTGATTTATCTCGTGCTCGCCGCCCAGTTCGAAAGTTGGCGGGATCCACTCATCATCATGATGTCCGTGCCGATGTCGCTCGCCGGGGCGTTATCGTTCATCATGCTTGGGTTCGCGACGATAAACATTTATACGCAAGTGGGACTAATCACCTTGATCGGGTTGATCGCGAAAAACGGCATATTGATTGTGGAGTTCGCGAACCAACTACAAGAGAAGTCGGGTTTCAACAAACGCGATGCGATAGAACAAGGCGCGATGATTCGGCTGCGCCCAATTTTGATGACCACGGTCTCCATGATCGTCGCCATGGTTCCGCTGCTCTATGCCGCCGGACCCGGCGCGGTCAGCCGGTATCACATCGGGCTTGTGATTGCCTCAGGGCTCGGCCTCGGCACGCTTTTCACGCTCTTTGTGGTGCCCGCGTTTTACCTGGCACTCGCGCGGGATCATCGCGCCGACGTGCCCATACCGCCAAAATCACCCGCAACGGTCCTTACGGAGACTTAAGCAGATGGCTAACAATCTTTTTGATCTCACCGGCAAAGTGGCGCTCATCACCGGCGGTAGCCGAGGTCTGGGCCGTGAAATGGCCCTGGCCTTCGCCGCCCACGGCGCGCATGTCGCAATCGCGAGCCGCAAGCTCGAGCAATGCGAGAAAACGGCGGCGGAAATCGCGGCCTTAGGCGTTGAATCGTTTGCGTATGCCTGTCATGTCGCCAAGTGGGATGAAATCGAACGGCTGGTGGAGGCAACTTATCGCCGTTTCGGGCGTGTCGATGTGCTCGTGAATAATGCCGGCCTCTCGCCACTTTATCCATCGTTGGACGCGATCACCGAAGAGTTATTCGATAAAGTAATTGGGATAAACCTAAAAGGCCCGTTCCGCTTAAGCGCACTCGTCGCCAAGCGCATGCTGGAAGGGGACGGCGGCTCGATTATCAATGTCTCGAGCACGGCAGCGGTAACGCCGAGCCCGAGTTCCGAGCCCTATTGCTCGGCGAAGGCCGGACTGAATGCGTTGACGCGCTCGATGGCGTACGCCTACGGCCCCAAGGTCCGCGTCAATTGCATCATGCCTGGCCCGTTTCTCACTGACATTTCAAAAGCATGGGACATGGCGGCGTTTGAAGTAGGCGCAAAGGCGAATATCCCACTGCGTCGAGGCGGGCAGCCGCATGAAATCGTTGGTGCCGCGCTTTATCTCGCGAGCAGCGCCTCAAGTTATACCACTGGCGCGATTTTGGCGGTCGATGGCGGCTCGCAGGGTAATCCGCGGATCCTTTAGCGAGGTGCTTTCGCCGCGCTACGCGCGATGTTCCTTGATGACATAGTTCAGCGTCGTGAAGAACTGCGAGTCCGCGGCAAACTGGATTTCGTCGTCACGGATACGCCGATAGATGTCGCTCGCCAAGTAGTCCTCGACATCGTTCATGCTGGCGAAAGACAGCGCGCCAACCCCGTCGAAGCGGTCGCCTAGCGCGTCGTACACCTGATCGTCCGGTTCGCTCACGTTGACCAATTGCGCGTACCGGCGAAGCCCGCCGATGCTCGCGGCAGTCTCGCGCATAAGCTCGGCATGTTGCGCCATCCAACGCCCCCGGAACTGTGCACGCGTCAGCTCAGGATTACGGATGTGAAGGGTGAGCAATACCAGCGGATCGCGGCGCCAGGTGGCGCTCGTCAACACGATGTGTTCTTCCGCGAGATTGAACGCAAAACCACGAATGAACAACGCTTCGTCCGGCATGATCTTGTCGGCGTATTTGCCGGGCGCCGCGCTGAAAAACCGATAGAGCTCGTCCTTGTTCCGATACCCGAGTTGGGCGAGTCCGTCCCAGGCCGGCCGGCGGTGCGGCTGTAGCTGCTCGACAGGGTTGGCGGATAGCCGACCGTCCGCGCCGAGCGGTGGACGATATGGCGGCGCAAACCCCGACGACGGCCCGCCGGGCACACGATGTTGTTGCAGGTAATAGCAGAGCAATTGGGTTTGTTCGTCGCTCGCGCCGTCTTGATGGAGGATTTTGGGGCCATGCACTTTGCGCCAATACTCATCAAAGGATTCCCATTCAAGTTGTGGATCCGCCGCAAGCGCAAGCCTGCGATCAGTCACGCCGGGATCTTCGATCCCTTGTCCCGCACGATTGACGTTGTAACGAGGCCGCGCCACCCGATGCCCATTGGGCGGGAGCGAATCGGCGCGAATGGCAAACGCAAGTAATACGGTTAATGCCGGCACGTCTAGCATCCTTTTCTAACGACAACATTCGCCACGCGATTGGCGCGTAGCGAGATTTGCACACCTTGATCCGGGCGATCGGTGGCACGTAGACAAACAAGCGCCGTAGTGTTGCTCGTCCAGCGCAAGCCGATATTTTGTTTGGTGAACGGGACACCGTCGTACGCGAGATCTGTTTTATACAGCGTCTGCGCGAGATTGTTTTGAAGATCGATAAGCCGCAATGAGACGCGATGCGGTCCCTGCGGAAACCACGGTTCGATGACCGACGCTTCCAGCGTGAACTCGGCATGCGGCGACGGTAGAGATTCGAATAGCGTGGTGCGCGATGCCTCGCTGCAACCCGCCAACAATGCGAACAGTAGTAACTTGCCCCCTCGCCACTTCAAAGCTTGGCCCCCTTGCCGCGCCGAGGGTGCTTTTCAAAAAGCGTGGCGCGGATTTCCGGGGAGCGTAAGCGACTCCGAGGGTTGTGTCGACTGCGGCGTGCGATGGAGGCAGGCGTCGCCGTTAAGGATGGCCAGCCGTCACAAAAAATCAGGGAAGAATTTTAAAACTCGTCCCAGTCGTCACCTGCATCACTACCGACCGCACGTTGTGTAGAAATGCGACTGGCGGGTCCTGAGGCACTCGCGGAAGCCGGTTTCGACCACGGTCGATTCGCGCTCCGGCGCTCTTGCGCGGGCTTGGCGGAACGCTTGCTCGCGAAATCCGCCGCGCGGTCGTCGACCTTGAAAAAATCGATGAGCTTGCCAAGCCCCTGGGCTTCATCGTCCATGGACTCGCTCGCCGCCGCGGATTCCTCTACCAAGGCGGCGTTCTGCTGAGTCACCTGCTCCATCTGCATGATCGACTTATTAACCTGCTCGATACCGACCGACTGCTCGGCCGAAGCCGCCGCGATTTCGCCGACGATATCACTAACCTTCTTCACCGCCGAGACGATGCCGGTAAGCGTCGCTCCCGACGCATCAACCAAACGCGCACCGTCCTCAACCTTGCTCACGCTGTCCTTGATCAATACCTTAATTTCTTTGGCCGCCACCGCGCTCCGCTGTGCGAGGTTGCGAACTTCACTCGCGACCACCGCAAAACCACGCCCATGCTCACCGGCACGCGCGGCCTCCACGGCGGCATTCAACGCAAGCAAGTTGGTTTGGAATGCGATTTCATCGATCACGCCGATGATGTCGGCGATCCGCTTACTCGATTCGTTAATCTGCCCCATCGCTTGCACGGCCTGCGCGACGACCTCACCGCCCTGCTGAGCTTCTTCTCGCGCGCCGACCGCCAGCTGATTGGCTTGCTTCGCGTTATCCGCATTCTGCTTAACGGTGCCAGTAAGCTCTTCCATCGCCGACGCTGTGGTCTGTAGCGACGACGCCTGCTCTTCCGTGCGCGAGCTTAGGTCTTGATTGCCCTTCGCGATCTCTTCGGCCGACGTGCCAATTGATAGCGCGGCTGCCCGAATCTTTTGCACCATTTCGCGGAGCGTCACCACACAGCTATTCACGGCATCGCGCAGCACTGCGAACTCGCCTCGCGACTCGCTCGCAATCTCTCGCTGTAAATCTCCCGCCGCAAGCCCGGTCATGGCCTCTTTGATTTCGGAGACCGGTGTGGCAATCGCATCCAGCGTGTTATTCATCCCGGCGACAATGCGCCGGAAATCACCCCAATGCTGGTTGAGATCCGCGCGTTCATCGAGCTGACCCGCGACCGCCGCATCCGCCAGACGAGTGGCATCGTCGAGGAGCACCTTCAGCACCTTCGCGCAGGTATTTAAGTTGTCTTTGATGGCGCTGAAATCGCCCTTGAAATCAGCCTCGATCGGCTGCGGGATCTTACCGTCCGCGATGAGCTTGAGTTGTTCGGCTGCAATTGAAAGCGGCCCAACTAACGCATCGAGCATCGTATTAACGCCTTCGGCGATGGTCTTTAAGAACCCGTCGAATGCGGCGGCGTCGAGCCTCGTTCCCAGGTTCCCGGCTGCGGCTTGCGCGATGGCATTTTGAATTTGATGCTCGGCATTGCGCTGCGCGGTGAGATCAGCCCATTCCACCACCGTGCCAAGCCGCTCGCCCTGCGGATTAATTACTGGATTGGCGATGACCTGCATGACCCGCCCACCGATCTTAATTTCGGTTGAGAACGTGGCCTTGAGATCGGCAAGAACCTGCGCTTGGTGCACGGGATTTTTATGAAACTGATCGATGCTTTGGCCAAGCACTCGAGCCGGATCGAAGTTTGGTAAATCGGTACGCAATGCGTCCTTGACGGCTTCGAGCATTTGTTTGACTGCCGTGTTCATGAACACGACGTTTCGATTGTTGTCCGCGATCATGACATTCGCGGTGGCAACTTCGAGCGCCTGTCCAATTCGTACAGCCTCGTTTTTCTCACGAAGAATGCGCCCGAAGAGTTCGGTTTGCATGGTCTCCAACGCGCGCATCAAATCACCGATTTCGTCCGGCGAGTCCACGGTGATTTGATTGTCGAAGTCGCCTTGTGCCACCCGATTGGCAATCGCCGCGCTCGCCGCGACGCGGCGGCTGATCCGGGCGCCGAAAAAGTAGGCGAAACAAGCGACGATAACGCCGGCCAAAACCGCGATTCCAGCCAGCACCCACCGCAGAGAAACCGCGGCCGCCGCGGCCTCGGCTTGATCGATTTCCGCGATAATGGCCCATTTAAGTCCGCTGATGGTTAATGGGGCGTATGCGCCGAAGACCATACCGCCGTGTCGGTCCTGATATTTGGCGTAGCCGCTCTCGCCCGCGAAGGCCTTGGCCGTC
The DNA here is from genome assembly GCA_964555355.1 of uncultured Klebsiella sp. Lineage (GTDB taxonomy): Bacteria > Pseudomonadota > Gammaproteobacteria > CAIKBL01. The sequence goes on along the minus strand of CAZKRY010000005.1, from coordinate 108,172 downwards.
GCGATGCTATCGATCTTCGCTTTCAACAAGGTTGGTGTTTGATCGATTCGACTTTGCGAACGCATCAAGCCATCGCTGCCCACTAAGTAGGTTTCGCCAGTTTCACCTAAACCGGCACTTTGTTGCATGACATCGTTAATCTTGCCGACTGGCATTTGCAGCGCCACAACGCCAATCAACTTGCCGTTGCTGAAGACCGGTGAGGCAATAAACGCCGCCGGCGCTTCGTAGGAGGGTGCATAAGCGGCAAAGTCGACGATGCTCGTTTCGCCTTGTGCAATTTTTAGCGCAGCGGCATAAACCTGCCCCAAGCCGCTTTCGCGGCCCGCGCCCGTGGCCAGGTTGCTCGCAAAGTCGACCTCTTTGAACACCGAATAAACCACGTTGCCGGCGGTATCGATAAGAAATAGATCGTAATAGCCGAAACGTGCCTGATAATCGTTGAAAGCCGGATGAAACTCGGCATGTACCCGATGGTAGACCGCGGCGTTATCGAGCGCTTGCAGCTTGTCTTTTTGCCCTAGGGGATGTCCGTTCGATGCGATATAGAAATATTGCGCAAGTCTGGCGTTTTGATCTTCCGGAATAAACTGAGTGGCATCGATGCTCTGACCGGATTGTTTGTGGTATTCGTCGCCGAACACGCGGGTGTACTGCTTGGTGAGCGCGGAAGCGACTTGCTCGGTACTCACCTCCGAGGCTGATTCCGCGGCTAAATTGCCAAACGCTGCCTTAAATTCCATCAGCGCCGATTTCACGCCGGGATCACTGGCAAGCGTCGCTGCTTGATGCTCTATCTGCTTAAAGTAGTCTTCAATGGCGTGGCGTTTGACGCTCACCAGCGAATCCAGCTTGCGCATCGTCTCTTCTTCAAGCGCCTGTCCGGTCTGATACGAGCTGATCCCGCTCGCCAACATCAGCGGAATTAGTCCGGCAGCCAGCATGGCGGCGATGAGTTTCGGACGTAGCCGAAGTTGGGCGAAAAAAGCGTGTACGCGACTCATGTGCTCCCCTACCTCAAAAGCTTTCGGGTCAACAGGCTGCACACCGCCGTTGGCTTGGTATGCCCGGACCTTAGCGGCTACGTGGGGAGCTTCTTTAGTCGGCCTCTATCGGCGAACTCATGATGCGCGCCGAACACTCAGAGCAGGCGTGCCAGGGCCTTATCGATAAAACGATTATCGGCGGCGGCCAGACCAAAGCCTGCCCCATGGCCCCAAACGGACGGAATGGGTAAGCACTCGGCTTGTGGCATTTGTTTCACCTCTAGCTCGTTGTCGCGGACGCGGAAATAAAGGTCGGTAGTTCCAGGCATGACAATGGCCGGGCATTTAATGGCCTTGAGTGCGCGCGCAAGGTTGCCACCGAAAACATCGTTCGCGCCGATATCGCCATGCATCCAAGTCGTCGCCATCGCGATTAAGTCGTTGGCATCATTGCCCAGAAAATAATTGAACGTTAAGTCGACCACGTCTTGGCGCGAGCGTAACCCGATATCGCGATAGGCCTGCTCCCGCATAAAGTCTTGGGAGAAAAGCCAGGCCGCATAAACCTTGCTGAAGGTGCGTAATCCGCGCATTGGCGGTGCTGCGTACCAACCGTCTTTAAAGTCGGGATCAAGCCGTAGTGCCGCCACCGCGCTATCAACAAACATATAGTTGTGATCTGCGATCTTGGCCGCGGCACAGATGGGTGCGATGGCCTGCACGAGATCCGGGTACAGCGCGCCCCATTGATAAGCCTGCATGCCCCCCATCGAAAAACCTGCCACCAACCGTATGCGCCGGACTTTGAGATGTTCGACCAGCAACTTGTACTGGCATGCGACGTTATCGTGCAAGCTCACCGACGGGAAAGCGCCGCGGCCATGCGGTGCTGGCGCATTGCTCGGCGACGTCGATGCCCCATTTCCGAACATATTCGGGACCACCACAAAGTATTTCTTGGTATCGATGGCGCGACCCGGCGCGAACATATATTCCGTTTCGGCATGCCGCCCGCCGTAAAAAGTGGGTACCACCACCACGTTATCTCGAGCTTTGGAAAGTTTGCCGTAGGTTTTGTAGGTGAGCGACAGATCGAGCGTCGTGCCCGATTGCAGGGTGTAGCGTGGAATTTCGAAGGTCGCGAGGTCTGCCATGGTCGTCTCTCCCGTTTTTCGGTTCGCCAATTCCCAAAGTACTCTTTACCGCAGGTACGCGTGTCGCCCTTATGGCGCATTCATTAATGCGGCACCACTCTCGAAAACGATGTCAGCACAATGACCCCGGTGAGGATCAACCCGATCCCCACGAACGCCGGGAGATCGAGCGACTGACGGTACATTATCCACGCAATGATCATCACCAGCACCTGCCCGAGTCCGGACCAGATGGCATACGCGATCGCCACCGGCAGCGTACGCAAGCATAGGCTCAAAAAATAGAACGAAGAGACGTAACTCACGATAACGAGTAGTGTCGGGCCCGGGACGCGAAACCCGTCCGCGGCTTTCAAGGCCGAGGTGCCGATGACTTCGCCAATGATCGCGATGAGAAGATACCAGTAATGCATGATGCACGATTTCCCTCTATTGGAGCCTGCTCGGCCACGGTTTTTGACCTGGCCGCGTGAATCCGCAATGCTACACGCCGGAATTATCGCCGCGACAATTTGATGCACGTCCTATCCAGTTTCTTCGCCGGCTTGCGGCGCGATTTTCGTCTGGAATTCATGCCTCCGCTCATGGTGTATCTGGCCGCCGGCATTTCCGGCCTGACCGCGATTGTCGGCACTTTCTTCGTTAAGGAATCGCTGGGCTTAAGCGCCGAAATGCTGGCCGCGCTCGGCTTTTGGGCCGGCATCCCCTGGGCGCTGAAGATCCCCATGGGCCACCTAACCGATCTTTTATGGCGATATAAAGCATGGTTCGTCGTGCTGGGAGCGACCCTCATTGCCGCCAGTCTCGCCGTCATGCTGGGTCTTCTGCAATCGCCAGACGCGATGCGTGCCGTCACGCCGCTTGATAGCTGGTACATCTTCGCCGCGTTGCTGGCACCCGTCGGTTACATGATGCAGGACACCGTGGCGGACGCCATGACTGTTGAGGCTGTCCCAAGCGTGAATTCCGACGGCCAGCCATTAACGCCGGAAGCTAAGCGCGTCTTGAATACCACCATGCAAACGTTGGGGCGTATCGCGATTATCTCGGGCGGTGTGCTGGTCTCTTTCGTCAACGTGATGATGTTCGAAGGCGTCGATCAAAACGACTCGGCGGCGTTGCGGGAGGTGTACGTCCAGATTTATCAGCTCGCGTTTCTAATCCCCTTGGTGTCGCTCTCGGGCTTGGCCCTTGCCGCGTACCTGCGACGTCGGCGGGTGCGTGCGCTGGTCGCCGCGGGTTGGCAATTGGACGCTGCACGCGCGAGCGTCTACGACAATCCCGAACCAATCGCCGCGAACGTGTGGATCCTCGGCGGCAGCGCAGTGTTTGTTGCGATCACGTTGGCCGTGGGACAGTCCGATCTTACCTACGGCCAAGAGATTATTTTTGGCGGATCGCTTGCCGTGATCGGATTTTTGATTTGGCGACTGCTGCGTGAACTCTCGAAAGAAGCGCGCGCGACGTTGCTGGGAACCGCCATCGTTATTTTTGTCTTTCGCGCAATTCCGACTTCCGGCGCCGGAACCACTTGGTGGATGATCGACGAATTAAAATTCGATCAGGCGTTCCTCGCGCGGTTGTCCCTATTATCAAGCGCGCTCACGTTGTTTGGGTTGTTTTATTTCCGCAAATTGATGGCCGAGCGGTCCATCGCCTTTATTGTGATCGCGCTATCGATCGCCGGCTTCGTACTCAGTCTGCCGTTGCTTGGGATGTACCACGGAATTCACGAATGGACCGCGCAGCTGACGGGGGGAGTTGTCGATGCGCGCTTTATCGCCCTCATCGACACCGCGCTTGAATCCCCATTAGGGCAAATTTCGATGGTGCCGTTGCTGACCTGGATTGCGACCTCGGCACCGGCGCATCTCAAAGCAACTTTTTTCGCCGTGATGGCGTCGTTCACCAATCTCGCGCTTTCCGCAAGCCAGCTCGCGACCAAATATTTGAATCAAGTTTTCGTCGTCACCCGCGAAGTGGTTGCCGCGGATGGCGGCGTGACCACGCCGGCGGATTACAGTCAGTTAGGAGACTTGTTACTGCTATGCGCCGCGTTGACTTTGATCCTGCCCGTACTTGCGATTGCGCTCACGCGTGCCTGCGGACTGCGCAGCGCATGAGCATTACCAAGGCAAGAGGTTACGCAGCGTCGCGAAGTCCAAAGTGCGCAAGCTTGCCCCTGCCACCAATACCGCGTACGCGAGCGCACCGAAATAGATGATAGTCACGCCCACCATCGCGTAGCCGAGCAGAATGAAGAGGCCATCGCGCTGGGCGAGTCCGACCGCCAGCAACAACACTGCAATGCCGGGAAAGGTATTGGAGAAAGGCACTAAACCTAATGGGAAGAGCAGTAAGATCCCGGCCACGATCATCGCGATGCCATGCGCGCGATTGCGTGTGGTGCCATTGGTGACAGCTAACCAGCGCGGACGGATCGCGACTTCCAGCCGCCGCATTAAACGCTGGCCCTTATCCAGCGCCGGTACAAGATTCTCGACTGCGACTTGTCGCTCCAATAATGAGCGCGGCAACCACGGGACGCGGTTGAGCGTGATGCCGGCGCCGACCAGAATGACTGCGATGCTGAATACCGTACTCACGCCCGGGATCGAAACCGGCAATAAAAACGGGATCATCAAAATGGTCACAAATAAGAGCATGCCTTGTTCGCCAACCAGCTCGAGAAGCTTGCCTAAGGTGACGTGGGTGCCCGTCAGCGAGGACTTCACGTTCACCAAAGAATCGGCGAGACCGCGTTCCGTATCGGAAAAATAGATCGGCATGGGCAATACTCACCACGACCACTGGGTTGGGCGCGCACCGTAACAGGTCTGGTTTTATCGATGCAATATTCGCCAAGTAATCGGAGTACGCGTCGTTGGCGCTGGCTTATGTCGGTGCTGCTCGCCATTCATTGGATGAACGTGTTGGCAATAACTGAAGCCGATTTGCAACGCATGGTGGAGGACGTTACCAAACAGTATCGTCTGCCGGGGGCGTATGCGGCGCTCACCAGCGCCGATGACTTGCTGGCGCAAGTTGGCGTTGGCGACTTTCGACTCACGGATGTACCACCCTATTTGCGAATTGGGTCCGTAACCAAACTTTTCAACGGCCTGTTGGTCTTGCGCCTAGTGCAGGCGGCTCAACTGACGCTCGATACCCCCTGCTCCACGCGGCTCTTGGGTTGCCCGCAGGAATTGCTCGGCGCCTCGAAATCGGAACCGACCGTCGCGCATCTGTTGGAGCACACCAGTGGCATGAGCGATTTGTTGCCAAGTGAATTCGGTCTCACCACCCCGCATCCGCTTGAACAGGTTCTCAGTCTCGCGCCGCGGTCCCGCGCACAGCACTGGCCGACGGGGCAATTTTTTGTCTATTCCAACAACAATGCGGCGGCGCTGAGTGTGCTTTTGCAAACGCTCGTCGGCGTTCCATATGAGACGTTGATGTCCCGAAACGTGTTGCAGCCGCTCCAACTGCGGTCCGCGACCTTTGCGGCGAGTCCTGAAATCCTTCACGCACTCGCGCCAGGTCATGATGCCGATGGCCGCACGCGCCTACCTTACTGGCACATGCCTTATCCCGCGATGGGCGCGCTCAATATCAAAGCCGATGATCTCTTGAGCGTGGTGCGTTTATTGCTCAATCGTGGCCGCCAGCACCAACAAACCTTTCTAAGCCCACCCTTGATCGCACGGATGGAGACGCCCACCACTGCGTTGAATCGTCGCCATGGCGTCAGCTGCGGTTATGGGCTTGGCGTTTATTGTTGGTACCGCAATGGCATCAAATTCTTTGGCCATGATGGCGATGCCGATGGTTATCTCACTCATCTTGCTTACTCGTCGGAATTGGCGAGCGGCTATGTCATTGCCATTAATAGTTTCAATCGTGAGGCGATGCGCGCGCTCCGCACGCATATCGAGACCGCACTGGCGGCCACGCATCCGCGGACAGCCATTGCCGTTTACCTACCGACTCCCGCCGAACGTGCGAGCTTGTCGGGAACCTACACCTTAGCGACTTCTCGGTTCCGTCCGCGCAGAGATCCACCGCGCACGATGCGCGTTTACGAACACGACGGAAAACTCTGGACCACTGCGCGGCGAGAACCCGTGCAGTTGATTTCCGTCGCGCCGGCGAAATTCCGGATGGCCGAAGAACGCGAAGCTACCATCGCGCGCGTCGAGCTGGGCAGCGATGTGTATTTGCTGGGGGATGATCTCGGCAATTGGAGAAAAATCGTTCCTTGACGGCGCCACCAATCCTACCCGCATTTAACGCCGGTCCCTCCCAATCCACAGTAACCACCCGGATTCTTCGCAAGGTACTGCTGGTGGTAATCCTCCGCGTAATAAAAATCGCCCGCCGCGACAATTTCGGTGGTGATGGCGCCGTAACCCGCGGCGGCGAGCTTTTCCTGAAAGGCGCGCTGTGAGGCCTGCGCCTCCGCGGTTTGGGACTCATCGTAGGTATAAATTCCCGAACGATACTGGGTGCCGACATCATTGCCTTGGCGCATACCTTGCGTGGGATCGTGGGCTTCCCAGAAAACTTTCAGGAGTTCGCCAAAGCTCACGTTGGTCTCGTCGTACACCACGCGCACCACCTCATTGTGACCCGTTAGGCTTGAACAAACTTCTTCGTAGGTTGGATTGGGGGTGTAACCGGCGGCGTAGCCGACTGATGTCGAGTAGATGCCAGAGATCTGCCAAAATTTGCGCTCCGCGCCCCAAAAACAACCGAGGCCAAATAGCGCCAGTTTCATGCCGGCCGGAAACGGAGGCAGTAATTTCGTTTTTAGGACGTAATGGCGATCTACAATCACGAGTGGCTGGCTGCGCCCGCGCAAAGCATCCCCCGCCTGCGGCATTTGCTGTTTTTTTAACATTGCATGCATGACATCTCTCCTAAAACGTTGACGTCGGGTTCGGTTAAGACACTGTTGATAATAGCTAGGTTATCGTGCACGGGCGCGGCCTTCTAACGTCCACGAGCAGCGCTTGCGCATCGCGCGTCCATACACCGGATACTTATTTACTTCTCGCGACAAAGATGACCGATCAATACCTCCAAAGGCGCTCCTTGCGCATCAAAAGTATAGCCACGCTCCTGTGCGGCGGCATCCTGTCCGTTGCCCATGCCGATTCCAGACAAGGTGCCGATTCCATTTTCACGGTGACCTTCGAAAACGACCTGTTCGGCGATACCGACCAGCAATATACCAACGGCTTGCAAGTGGGTTGGACGTCGCCCGACCTCAAACAGTTCACCCAAGCCGAACAAGTGCCTCTATGGTTGGTGCGCTTGGCGGAGCGTTTGCCCTTTATCAATGATGACGAGAGCCGCAGTCGCAATGTCGGAATTCGGATTGGGCAGCAGATGTTCACGCCCGAAGACACCCAAAGCACCGCGCTGGTCATCGATGACCGACCGTATGCCGGTTGGCTCTACGGCGGAGTTGCGTTCATCAGTAAAACTGAACGGGCGCTTGATTCGTTTGAAATTCAAGTTGGGGTGGTTGGCCCCTGGTCGCTCGCCGAGGACGCGCAAAAATTAGTCCACAGCGTGCGTGATCTGCCGGAACCTCAGGGTTGGGACAATCAATTAGAAAATGAGCCGGGGGTCGTGCTTATCTATGAACACCGTTCGCGCCTAATCCGTGCCGATTACGCGCGTGGTTTTAGCTACGATTTGCTCGGACATTGGGGAGGTGCGGGCGGGAATGTTTTGACCGAACTCAGTGCGGGTGCCGAGTTTCGCCTCGGCTGGAATCTCCCCTTTGACTATGGCACCTCGTTGATTCGCCCAGGCGGCGAGGTTAGCGCGCCCTCCGCGCTCGGCAGTAATGACACGCCGCCAGACTGGGGCTTTCACCTTTTTAGCGGCCTCACCGGCCGATTAAAGCTGCGGGACATCTTCTTGGACGGAAATAGTTTTCGCGATAGCCATTCGATCGATAAGGAATATTGGGTGGGGGATTTTGTGGTCGGCGCGAGTGTCAGCCTTCGCGCCTGGCGATTGTCCTATGCACAGGCATTCCGCACCCGTGAATTTGAAGGACAGGATCGCGAACACAACTTTGGCTCACTCACGCTGTCCTGGACTTTCTGAGCCGCCAGTGTCCCAGGATGGACATGGTCCAAGGCTCCTTAGTAGATTACGGCCATCGCAATCGATGGTTGAAGTCTTATGGCCAGGGTCGACGATCGAATTGAGGTTTTGTGCGACAGTCGGGGAGTCACTTACTGCAGCACCCGCGAGCGACTGATCGCGGCTGGTATTGCCACGGCGGAAATGTTTCCGTCGGCTACCGAGTCATGGCGTGGAAACGGCCCTTTTCGGCAAGCTGGAGAGCCCTTGTGGTCAATTCAAAAAGTCACCGGCAACCGCTATCGCGTGCTCTGGGAGTTGTGTACAGAGTTCAGCTTGCGCTAATCCGCGGCGACTTTAAGTCGCCCAGCCCCACTTGATGATACGTCCCTTCGCGCTCTACATCGGCCTGCGCTTCTTGCGCGCCAAGCGCCAACGTCGCTTTGCCTCGCTAGTTTCGCTCGCTTCTACCGCGGGCGTGGCGTTGGGCGTCGCGGTCTTGATCGTCGTGTTATCGGTCATGAATGGCTTTGAGCGTGAGATCACCAAACACATCGTGGGGGTCACCTCGCACGCCACGGTGCTAAGTCCCGGTCATACGATCGCGAATTGGCGAGAGATTGCGGAAGAGATCCGGCACATACCCGCGGTGCGCGCGGTAGAGCCGTTTATTCGTGGCAACGCGATGCTAAACCGCAAAGGGGAAATTCGCGGCATTACACTCTATGGTATTCCGGTCGAGCGCGAGCATTTGGTTTCAACCCTTCCGCATTACCTCGCACCCGCTAGCCTCGCGTCGTTAGCGGCTCCCGATGGGACGACTTCCGCGATACTGGGCACAACGCTCGCCGAGCGGCTTGATCTCAAAGCCGGTGAGCAAGCCACCTTGATTGTGTCTCGCTGGGATAACTCGAATGGGGTAACTGCGCCCACCTACCGGCCGCTCCGCGTCGCCGATACTTTTAAAATCGGTATGCAAGAATTCGATGGATCTTTCGCAATAGTGAGCCTGGAACGCGCGGCGGAGCTCTTCGAATTGGGTGATACGGTGAGCGGATTGCGTGTGAAATTTGCCTCTCCAAGCGTGGCGCTTGCTAACACCAACGAGCTACAACAGTTTCTCGGCGAAAACTTTTTGGTACTCGATTGGAGTCAGTTTCACCGCAATTTCTTTCGGGCGATCAAATCCCAGAAGCTGATTCTACTGGTGATCCTGTCGCTGATTATCGCCGTTGCGTCCTTCAACGTCATATCTTCATTAGTCATGCTGATCAAAGAAAAACAAAAAGAGATCGCCATCCTACGTACCCAAGGGTGTAGCGCGGCGACCATCATGTGCGCTTTTCTATTGCAAGGATTGATTATCGGGCTGATTGGCACGGGCGTCGGCACGCTGCTCGGCGTGGTGCTTGCGCAGCACGCTAACACGCTTCTTGAGTGGAGCGAGGCGCTGTTTGGAACCAAGCTCGTTAATCCCGAGGTGTATTACATCAGCTATCTGCCGGCGGCGGTGTCGTGGGCGGACATCGCGGTGGTGACGGGTCTCGCGCTCTTTATCTGTGTCGCGGCAAGTTTGTTTCCGGCGTACCGCGCCGCGCGGATCATGCCGCTCGCGGCCCTGCGTTACGAGTAAACCGTAATCGCGCCACAGTCAAACGGCCTCCGCAGTCGGCGCGGAACACCGTATGTACGCGTCCAAATGAGTTTTGAGACCATTTGTAATCAACGCGTCCTAAAAAGGTATGGCACCGAATCGCGGATGCGGACAGTCCGCGCGGAAATTGCGTAGAACGAAACCCTCGCTTTCCTCGCGTAAAGTTTGTGCGAGTCTTGTCAATTCGCTGATTAGCTCGTTTGCGTCACGCTGGTTTCTTGATTGCGCGGTGAGTCGCGCACGCGTTGGAGGGGCAGAAAGTACCGCGAATGCAATTTCGTAAGACTGTACAAGGCGCGCCGCCGCGGCCGGATCGAATTCAGCAATCACGCCCAATACCCGTGCCAGCGGGGTCAACGCAAGTGCGCGGGCGACCCAGTCGAACGCCCCCTTTCCTTCGCGTTGCGCGCGTAGCACGAGCAGCCACAGCCCGAGCCAAGTGAGGTAGCGAGTGGTATGCAACTTCGCATTACGGAGTGCCCAGCTATCATCGTGAGAGACGTCATATTTCGCGAGCTGCCAGTTGGTATAGGAATTCGCATATCTAATTAAATCCCGTTGCAAAAACTCCCATGGGTTCGGCCGCTGCGCACGCACGGATGGTGTTTGATACCAACGGAGAATCCGGCGCTGGAGTTGGCGAAAATAGCCGCGACCGGTGAGTGCGCGGGCATCGAGCAACATTTGAATGCGCTTGCCGAATACGGCCGGTGATTCACTCAAACTCCCATGCGCGGTGCTCGACAAGAGTTCCGCTTCACGCACCGGAAGTCGATAGATGCCGTCGGCCTTCGGCAGTTTGAGTCCGGCGCGCGCAGCGCAGGCAAACACCGACTCTATTTGTGTGTGGAGGCGGCGCTCAGAAATGCGTAATCCTTCCGGCACAATGAATACGCTGTCAAAGTCCGATGCGCCGGTCACTTCCAAGCGGCCCAAAGAACCCACTGCGACAACGCAGAGTGTCGGTCTACTCACGCCCGTTACATGCGCCGTTTCGCGGGACAGTTGGCGCGCTACCTTATCGCTATGACGAATGCTCGCTAGCAACGTAGGGCACGGCACGAGCCAGGTTTCTAAATCGACGTCAATCAGAGTCAGTCTCCGGAAGCTTCATGCCGGCATTCTGACTGACGAATGACTTTCCGTAACGGACGAATTCGCTCGTGTGCATTGCGCTTGATGCTGGAGCCATCGAGAATGCGGCGCAATTGCCATCAAGCCAGCTAAACAGGAAAGCGTGTATTCATGAAGATTAACGGGAAAGTCGCCATCGTCACCGGCGGCGCCAGCGGCATCGGGTTGGCCGTCGCCAAAGAACTCGTCGCGCAGTCGGCAAAATTCGTCGCACTTGTCGATCGCTCGGAAAAAGTGCTGCAGTTTGCCGACGAACTTAATCAAGCCGCCGGTCGCGTGGTGGCGGCCGGCTATTGCGGCGATACGACACATCGCGGTTTCCGGGCAGATGTGTTCGACGCTATCGAAAGCGAGCACGGACAGGTCCGAATCTGCATCCCGGCTGCCGGCATCACCCGCGATGGCTTAGCGGTGAAGGTGAACAAAGAGAGTCACATGGCTGCGATTTATCCGGAGGAAACTTTCCGCGAAGTCCTCGAAGTCAACTTGGTGGCACCAGTCTATTGGGCGCTGGAACTCGTCGCGAGAATCGCTTCCGCGCGGAGCAAAGAAGGCCGCAAAAAATGGTCACCGGATGAGGGAATCAACGGGGTCATCGTGTTTATTGGCTCCGTGTCATCGCAGGGCAACAAGGGACAAATCGCCTACGCCAGCACCAAAATCGGCATTGAAGGCGCTGCGGCAACACTCATGAGTGAGGCGATGTTTTTCGGTGTGCGTTGCGCGGTTATTCATCCTGGTTTTACCGATACCCCCATGGTGAGAGCCTTGGGCGAGGACTACATCAACAAGCACATTTTGCCCGCGACCCAACTTGGGCGGTTGATCGCGCCGGCGGAAATCGCCGATGCCATATGCTTCCTCGTCCGCAACTCTGCGGTAAGTGGCCAACTTTGGGCTGATGCCGGTTGGCGCCCGACGGCGTAAAGCGTTAGCAATCGTGGTAGAAATGAACAGTTTTTCGCCAAAATCTAATCGTCGATTTCCAGAATATATTGTCGCACGGTAATATTTTCTTCATAAAATTTTATACATTTAATATATTCCCGTTCGGGACTAAGTTATGACTAGCGCAGAAATCGGCACAGTTGCAGAGTTGGGGCGCCAGATCAGAGCTGGCCGACGTCGAGTAGACCTAAAGCAGGATGAACTGGCGGCGCTCGCCGGTGTGGGTACTCGTTTTTTATCCGAGCTAGAAAACGGCAAAGCCACCATCGAATTCGGAAGGGTACTGCGAGTGCTCTCCGCACTTGGTTTAAGACTTCAGGTCGTCAATCCTAGTTCTCCGGCTCGCCGTCCTTGATCTCGTCCGCCGTCGAAGTCTTACGTCACCGCCAGCCCCTCGGGTATTTGCACCCGGGTGTGGGCGCTGCCCAGTGGGCGTTCACCTATCACGATGACAGCTTCGTCAACTCTGCCTCCCGGCTGCCATTCTCGGTCACCTTCCCATCTGACGACCGCACGTTGACCTCTCCGTTATTGCAAAGTTGGTTCGAAAACCTGCTCCCCGATTTAGAAATCCGCGCAGGGCTTTGCCGGCGATTAGGGATATCACTACAGAACTCATTAAAGTTGTTGGCGCTACAGGGTGGCGATTGCTTCGGCGCCTTAAGCTTTCGACTTCCGGAGATGAGCGCGCAACATGAGGAAGAGCTACGCGCACTCACACCGGTCGAATTACGGAATCTTTCCGCCGCGCTCACCACTTCCCCGTTCTTGATAGGCGTCGAAGGCGCACGATTTTTGTTACCCGGCACCGGCGTTAAGCTCCCGGTGCGTTACCGCGATGACCAAGTATTGCTGCCGCTTGGCAACGCGCTGTCGTCACATCTCTGGATCCCGGCGGACCCCAAGGCTCCCGACTCGGCGGTCAATGAAGCATTCTGCATGGCGCTTGCGGCGTTGTGCGGGCTACCGGTCGTGCCGAGTACGTTCCATCGTGCCGCCGTTAGCGCGGTAATTCGCGCGAGAATCGATCGCGCGATGACGAACGACGGCCAAGTTACGGCGCTGCACGTGGAAGATTTTTGCCAACTTGGCGGACTCGAAAGCGCCCAAAAATACGAACGCGACGGCGCGTGTAATCTTGCGGCCGTAGCCGAGTTGGTTCGCACCTATAGCGCTGCACCCGCGCTTGACGTGCGCACGCTGATCGACTGGGTTTTGCTGGTGTTTTTCATTGGTTATGGCAGCGGTCATCTTAAGCATCTGGCGATGCGTCAGGAGCGCGCCGGGCTGCGTCTCGCGCCGTTCTCTGGCTTATCCTGTACGCACCTGTACACGCATCTCAGCGACCGCTTGGCGCTGTCGGTCGGCGGTGAAGACCGGCCGAATTGGCTGACCATGTCGCGCTGGTTGCGCTGCGCGGAGCACCTTGGGGTGCGCCCCAAGTATCTGCTACAGCGACTTGCCGCGATAGCTGAGCTTATCGAAACCAACCTTGCCGTCGCGACGGAACGCGTGCCCATGATCCCGCAAACAGAAGCGTGTATTGGTGCAATCAAGGAACTCATACGCACTCGGATAACGCAGACCAAAGTGTCATTGGCTGCGGAATACCCCCACATCGCACTAAAGCACGGGTCGAGCGCTAAATTTCCGGATATAACACGCGATAGAAGTAATGTCCCCACGTAACCGCCAAGGCAGCGATCAGGAGTAATTCGATTTTGAGCGATTTACGCATACCCGCGGCGATCTGTCCTTTAGCGTCGGCTAAAAAGACCGCGATCATCGTGATATCAAGCGCCACCACAAAAAAAATCATCAACGCGAGTGCAGGCGCTAATACGTTCAGGAAAAATTGCGGTTCGGGACCGCCAGACGCGATCCAGTTGATAACTCCGAGTAAGGCTGCGGCGCCCGCCACCAGACACAAAAGAATTCGCAGCGGACTTAATGTTTTCATGAACCTGTACTTGCAAGGCAATCGCGAGCTTGCGCGTTCGCCGGGAGGAAACGCGCGTGACGAAATTTAGCTTGTCGGCGTTTGGCGAGCAATTCTCGCGACGCTCTGGAACCCGTCAGTTGATGGACGATTTGGGCCGCCTCAAGGCAACCGGTAACGGTTTTTTGAACCTTGGCGGCGGCAATCCAAGTCGAATCGAAACTCTTCAAGAATGGTATTCAAACGAACTCGCGCGACTTGCCGGACAACACGAGTTGGACGATTGCTTCGCGCTCTACGAAGATCCCGCGGGCGCGCACGAATTTCGTTCGGCACTCGCGGATTTCTTACGTCGCGAATGTCATTGGCCGGTGTCCACCGAAAATTTGCTGTGCACGCCGGGCAGCCAGGCCAGTTTCTACATGCTGTTTAACGCGTTTGCCGGACCTACGTCTGCCGGGGATCCCCAAAAGCTGCTGTTACCGCAGGGCCCGGAGTACATCGGCTATTCCGGCCTTACGTATCATGAAGACTGTATGGTGGGCGTGCCGTCCAAATGGCGGGAAACGTCCGCGACGCGCTTTAAATATTTCATCGATTTCGATGCGCTTGAAATCGATCGCAGTATTGGCGCGTTATGCATCAGCCGGCCAACGAACCCGACGGGCGGCCTGTGTACGGACCAAGAAATCGCCAGGCTGCGCGTCCTCGCGCGCGCTCATCAAATTCCACTCATTGTGGATTGCGCATACGGCATGCCTTTTCCGGGGATCACATTCGCGGACACCGATTTCACCTGGGGGGATGATGTGATCGTTTGCCTCAGCCTTTCCAAGCTCGGCTTGCCGGGACTGCGAACCGGCATTGTCGTCGCGGCACCCGCGGTGATCGACATATTGACGAGCATCAACGCCAGCATGTTTTTGTCAGCTAATCCGCTCGGCCCCAAAATCGCACTTGGACTGCTGTCGGGCGATTCGCTACCGAAACTGATAACGAACACCATTCGTCCGCACTACCGAAGTCGTGCGCGTTTCGCGTTAGAGGTGTGCGACCGTTACTTTGAAGGCTTGAATTACCGAATCCATGAGTCCGAAGGCGCGATATTTCTATGGGTTTGGTTTAAAGACCTCGCCATCTCGGCGCAAGCGCTTTATGAGCGCATCCTCGCGCACGGCGTCCTGACGATTCCAGGGCATTCCTTTGGGCCGGGACTGCGCGAAGTCCCCGCGCATTTTCAACAATGCTTGAGAATTTCTTATGCGCAACCGCCAGAGGCGGTCGAGCGCGGCGTGAAGATAATTGCCGAGGAGGTCAGAGCTTCGCTGCGCTAAGCGAGCTGCGTTTCAAGGACGCAGATTTTCTCGACGACGCGGAGCAGCTCCATTGCGCGTGGCGAACTCACTCGCGCGACCACGCTATACCCCAATCGATCGCGCTTGGCGCTCAACACTTTTGCGCGGAATTTATAGGTGCGGTGACGCACGGGGATACGCACATTGATGGTGGCGCCGGGGCTAAACCGGTTACCGACAAAAAAACGGAGGGCGACGCCGCTCCCCGCCGTGCTTGGCGCAACCGCCCCGTAGAGTCGCTCCCAAAGCGGGGCTTTGGTCGCGACTAACGGGAAGTTTCTCGGATGTTGGAGCGTTTCGGTGATCGGGTTGACCGCTTTTTTCTCGAAACGCAAAAACGGGACTAAATTGGGCATTTCCGCCAACAAAGTGGCGGGCGACCTACTGAGAATCTTATTTAAGGCATTCATTCTTATCTTTAAATATCAAATAATTATACTTAATACTTAAAGTGATAGTAGACATAAAAATCACGGAATTCAAGTAGGTCGGGACCGGCGACATCGAAATCCGCCTTGACCCTGCTCTACCAGCCAGCGGATTTAATGCGTGAAAGTACGAGGGCGGCGCGCCTCGCGCGCGCCGAAGTGCGGGATGACCGGGCGGTTCAGTGCGGCGTGCAGAACGTTCGATTCAGCGCGAGTTAGTTCCCGTAGCGGCGTGAGCTGTCGCTGGTCGAAGAGCGCCACCGGCTCTCCGTTCAAAAATAGAATCCGCGCACTGGAGTTCGCGGCCACGCGCTCACCGGGCGTCAGTATCCCAATGAGATTGAGCGGATCGCTGGCGGCGATTTGGCAGACTTCAGGTTCCGCCGCGAGTCTTGTTTTACGCAGCTGCGCGAGCGCCTCGGGCAGGGCAAACTGCTCACCCGTAAAGCCCGCCACAAACCATCCACCGCGAATTTCGCCGCGCGCTTCCAATCGCCTAAGTGCGCGCAGCACATCCCGCCAATTGCCGACGCAGGCTTCGCGTTCGATGATGCGGCGAAACACCACCCCGTAACGCCGCAACAACGCACGCGCCACTTTTTCGGCGTGTTCTTCTTGCCGCGTGCCCGGCGCGCTTTCCTCGTGGCTTCGTTTGATAACAAACCAACGGCCGGCGTGCTCGGGTCCATGATTGAATCCAACCGCACCCCGCATCGAACCCGCCTTTGAGCGCCGCTTGCGCATGGCTTTGGTCGCAAAGGCGCGCAAGCCGACAAAGCTATCGGATGTCACAAATCCATTTGCGGCGAGACCAGACAGCGCCTCTTCACATTGCGTTTTGAGGAGCTTCAACGAATCGACGATATCTTCGAAAAAGGCAGGACCCTGGTGGGTCAGAAATTCAAGCACGACTTGCGCCACGCCGCTTGGCGACTGCGGCAAGTCGACTTCACGGCCGGGTGCGCTAAGCGAAATCCATGCATTCACCTCTTGCCGCTTCACGATTGCCAGCGGGGTGTTCTTTGATAACGCGCCCCCGCCTTTCCCGGTCTTCGGGGTCAACCGTAACCAGGAGATCCGACCGGCGGTGGACAACTGATCTAGGAACCCGCTGTCGTATTGCTGTACGCGCCGCGCGAGCAGTGTTTTTTCAAGCGCTTCGGCTGGTGCAACGAAGCCGGAAAGTAAGTCCGCGGCGCGTGCGGCGGCGTCAATGCCAGTGACCTCGCTACCTTCTAAAAGGTAATGCCATGCCTGCAAAAACTTGAGAAAAAGTTGCGCGGTGACCGGCGAAGTGTCGGCGCGCAGCTTGTTGATGGTGTATTTATGGATGCGCGCGAGAAGGCGCCGATCGCACCATTCTTCAGCGTTTGCGCCGGTAAACGAGCCCCGCAGCGCCACGCCCATCGTTTCTAACGTCAATATCGCGTGCAGAACTTCCGGTTCGCGCAGCTGGGCACGGGTCGAGAGATCCGGCAGTGCTATGGGGCCAGTCACCTCTAGCCAACCGCGCACAACCGCCAGCACGGCGGATTCGCGCGCACTTGTTTCCGGGAGTTGCATGCCGCTAGGCCATAAGACGTCCGCAAGTTCGGAATTCTCGGCCGCGACCCAGAGCGGTGATGTTGCGCCAATCGTTCGCACCACAACCCGACGTGTATTAACGAGCCCCGTTATCCATGCATCCCACTGCACTGTTTGCGCAGCCGATAGCCAGCGGATGGGCGGGACCAGGGATGACGCCGTCGCACCTCCGAGCAATAACAGTGCCTCGTGTAATTCTTCCTGTGACTGTGGCTGCGGCCATACTTCGGCGATCACCCGGCGGATCGCTTCCTCATCCAACGCCGCGATATCCGTGACCTGTGCGACATCAAGCCAGCGCCGACTCTGCACCGCCTGCGTTCTTCGCTCCTCGAGCGGCGCGTCGTCGAGAAACGCGTAGGGGTTGGCGTTAAGAATCGCTTCGCAAAACGGCGACGGCGTGGTGACGTCCTTTTCGATTAAATGCACATGCTCAGCTTCGATGGAGGCAAGCAATTGCTCTAGCCCCGTGCAGTCCATGACTTGCGTCAAACATTCATGAATCGCTTGCTGCACCAAAGGGTGCTCTGGGATCTCGCGCGGACCATGCAGGTTTTCTGCACAGGCCAGCTGATCCGGAAACACCAATGCCACCAAATCCTCGGCCTGCATGCGCAGTAGCCTCGGAGCTACCCGCTGACCGCCGCGGAAGCGTGGGAGCGCGAGCGCGCAACACGCCACCCATCGCCAACGGATCGGAAACATCGGCGCATCCAGCAGCGCTTGCGTCAGGATGTCGCGGACGTTGCGGGCATTCAGCATCTTCCAGATGTCGCTGAGCGGGAAGCTGTGCACAGCACCTAGCGAAATGACGATCGCATCCTCAATCGCCGCAGCTTGCAACTCGAAATTAAACTGGCGGCAAAAACGTTTGCGCAACGCAAGTCCCCACGCACGGTTGATGCGCGCGCCGAACGGCGAGTGGATCACGAGCTGCATGCCACCCGATTCATCAAAGAAGCGTTCGACCACGATGTCTCGCTGCGACGGCATAGCATTGAGCGCGATATAGCCCGCCATCAAGTAGTCGTAAATTTGTTCTGCCGCGGCGGTGCCAAGTCCTAACTCTTCGCTCAGCCACGTCGTCACGCCGTGACGGTTGCGCGGGGAATCAACGGGCGCCGTTACGCGCGCAACAAACTCCGTGCGAATACGTGCCACCGCGTGCGAAAACTCCTCGGTCCTTGCCGGTCCCTCGCCCAACCAAAAGGGAATGTTTGGCGGCAGGCCTTCGGCATCCGCCACCCGCACCGCCGACTTCTCGACTCTTAGCACCCGCCAAGAATTATTGCCGAGCTGGAAGATGTCGCCCGGTAAACTTTCAATGGCGAAGTCTTCGTTGACGGTGCCGATAAATTGGCCGGTAGGATCGAGCAGCACATCGTAGTCCGCATTGTCCGGGATCGCCCCACCACAAGTCACCGCCGTCAGCCGTGCGCCTTTCCTTGCGCGCGCAATCCCATTGATTCCATCGATATGCAAATAAGCACTACGTTTGCCTCCGGCGAAACTGTAGCCATCGCCTAGCAAGCGAATGATGGCTTGAAACGCGTTCGGCGTTAGATCCCGATAGCAATAAGCGCCTCGGCAGAGCGCTTCCAATTCATCCAGCGCAATATCGCGGCAGGACACTTCGGCGACGATTTGCTGAGCCAGGACGTCAAGCGCGCCATCCGCGATTTTTAGCGAGTCGAGTTCTTCTCGACGCAACATGTCGAATAGCGCCGCGCACTCCACCAATTCGTCTCGAGTCTGCGGAAAAAGTCGTCCCTTGGCGATCCCGTTCACTTGATGTCCGGCGCGTCCCACGCGCTGCAAGAAGGCGGCAAGCGATCGCGTGGTGCCGATTTGGCAAACCAGATCCACATCGCCGATATCGATCCCTAGTTCAAGCGAAGCAGTTGCCACGAGCGCCCGTAGATCACCGCTTTTCAAGCGGTTTTCGGCATCCAGCCGCAATTCCTTCGACATACTGCCATGGTGCGAACACACGGCATCGGCACCTAACCGATCGCTTAACGCTTTGGCCACGCGCTCGGCGAGTCGTCGGGTATTGACAAACACCAGGGTCGTGCGATGCTCGCGTACGAGTTGGGCTAATCTGTCGTAATTTTCTTGCGCGGATTCCGTCGATAACACGGCCCCTAATGGCACACTCGGCAGTTCCAAGGCGATATCGCGTCGTCGCACATGTCCTTCGTCAATCACGGAGCAGGCAGACGGACGTGGCGCGGCCGAGGAGCCAATTAGAAATTTCGCGACCTCGCTCAGCGGACGCTGGGTCGCCGACAACCCCACTCGCTTGAGCCGTGAAACGGTGAGCGCTTGTAAGCGTTCCAACGAAAGGCTCAAGTGCGTCCCGCGTTTATTGCCCGCCAGCGCATGAATTTCGTCGACTATCACCGTGCGGGTTGTTTTCAGCATGTCGCGCCCACTCTCGCTGGTTAGCAAGATGTACAGCGACTCTGGGGTCGTCACCAGTACATGCGGCGGTTTGCGGCGCATCAGTGCACGCATGACCTGCGGCGTGTCTCCGGTCCTGACCGCGGTCGTGATGTGCACCTCGGGCAAGCCCAATGCACGCAGTTGCGCGCGGATCCCATCCAATGGGAGTGCGAGGTTCTTTTGCACGTCGTTGCCCAGCGCTTTTAGCGGTGACACGTAAACGACTTGCACCCCATCCGCTAGACCATCGGCAAGCCCGGCGCGAATCAACTCGTCGATGACCGTTAAAAATGCGGCGAGAGTCTTGCCGGTACCGGTGGGCGCGGCTACCAGCAAATTCTCCGCGGCGTCAAACGCGTCCCAGGTGCGAACTTGCACGCGCGTAGGTGCGTCGAATGCCGCGCGAAACCAAGCGGCAACCGCAGGGTGAAAGGCGGACTCTAGGTCAAACGTTTGCATGCGCGATGGCACTTCGGCGGTTAACATCTGGCTTGTCGCCTTCACGCTAATAGCGCGCCTTGATTGCGACTACGTGCATTTCACCGCGACCTCGTATTACCTTTGAGTGACTGCCCATGACCGACTCTTCAATCTGTAATCCAGTCCCGACCTTCCAGATCATCGGCGTGGTCGAAACCGAGGTTGCAGACGCGGAAGTCGCGCAACGCAGGCGCGACGTCGTCTCGACGATTGTAATTCAACCGACGCTCGAACCGGCGCTACTCGGGATCGACGAGTATTCGCATTTGATTGTACTGTTTTGGATGTCGCAGGCCCCTCCCTGCACGGTGCTCCAGGCCCATCCGCGTGGCGATCCGAATCTGCCGGCGCGCGGCGTGCTGGCGCAACGTGGACGGAATCGGCCGAACCCGATTGGTTTGGCGGTGGTTGAGCTCTTAGCGCGAGACGGTAACCGGCTGATGGTGCGTCGATTGGATGCCTTCCACGGGACGCCCGTCTTGGACATCAAGCCATACGACGATTATGACGTTGTCCAAGCGCCCCGCACCGCCGACTGGTTTCGTGCCCGCCAACGCCAAGGGCCCTCTAGCCCGACTAGGTGAGCCGCGCGCGATCGGGCCTAGTGCCGACCGAGTCGCTACAAGCGGTCTCTAGCGATCAACCGCCTGTTCTAGGTTTAACATGGCGGCCCTGGTTTCTACTTAACCTGGATGACAGTGACTACACAGCCTCGACCGATAGCCATAGGTGGCCAAACGCCTAAGGGTCACCTGCTATGAACGCTTTTCCCCAACGCCAACTTACGCGGACACACGGGCGCTCCTCTCGTTTCAACGTATCGGGTGCGCTATTGGCCCTGGCGTTCGTGGCAATGCCGTTAGCCGCACAGGTTGCGACAGCGCCCGCCACTCCAGAAAACTCCTTTGGCAGTTGGATCGCGAAATGCGAGGACGCCACCGCCGACACTCAGGGAGGTTGTTTTATTTTTCAGAACTTGGTGCTCCGTGAAGGCGGCCAACGGGTACTCCAGGTGGCGGTGGGGTACGTGCCAAGTTCGCAAGAGCCGATAGCGCTCGTCAGTCTCCCGTTGGGGATTTCGTTGCCACCCGGTGTGGCGGTCGAATTACCCGACGCGCAGCCGATCAAATTCGCGGTCGAACGCTGCGAACCGAACGGGTGTCGCGCCGGCTTCAAGCTCAACGAAAAGACACTCGAGCGGCTTAAATCCGCAGCGCAGATGACGGTGAAGTTTTTCGACGCGCAGCGCCGCCCGATTGAAGTCGCGGTGTCCTTAGCCGGCTTTACTGAAGGGCTTGCGTCACTAAAAACGGGGGCCAAACGTTAACGCGCGGCGTGGAGATCCGCGATACAGGCTGCAAGCGACGGCGTCTCCAAACGAACGGGGGCGGTAACTTCAAGGTCGCGCGCCTCGCCTGCATTGATTTCCAGTACATAACGCACGTTTGAAGGCGCGGCGATTAGCGCGAGCGAGCCTGGCCTCGCATCATTATGGCGATAAGTGAGCCGCCCATCCGCCGCAAAAAAAAGCATGTCGAGCGGAATAAGCGTGTTTTTCATCCACATCGTAATTGGTCGGGCTTCCCCGAAATCAAACAACATGCCATGGCCCGGCGGGAGTTCACGGCGATACATCAAGCCCTGCGCATGTTGTGCGTCGGTCAGCGCCAATTCAGCAGCAACCGTTACTTTGAACGAGTCGCTTGCTTGAATGGAAATATGACAGCGCGCGGCGTCATCAGCGGCCAAGGATAGTTGCGTGAGCAAAAGACCAAGCACTCCGCCGGTGCGACTCACCAGACTACGCCTCGTGATGGCACGGCGGCGATTTGCAACCCATTGACGCGCTGGCTCTGTGGCGGGGATGACACTAAGATTCCGCGCCTGCGGTGCCCCGCTAGAGGCGGGACACCTCACATATTTGGTTGCCATTAAGAGAGAAACCTTCACATGCTTAGAACGCTCATTGTAGTGCTAGTCACGGGTCTACTCGCAGGGAACGCCCACGCACACGGTCCTTCGCGCCAGAAAGTCACCAAAACCGTGACCATAAACGCCCCGGCGCCAAAGGTGTGGCAGCTGGTCGCCGACTTCTGCGCCATTCAAACTTGGCACCCCGGGGTCGCCAAGTGCGCGGTCGAAGGCGGGAACGCCGTCGGCGCCAAACGCACGTTGCGCATCGGGAAACCCGACGGTCCGACGATCGTCGAAGAACTGCAGGTCTATGACGCCGCGGCCATGATGTACAAGTACCGCATCTTGCAAACCGACAGCGCGGTGTTACCGGTTTCGACCTACTCCGGTTTTCTGACGATTAAAGATAACGGAGATAACACCAGCACGGCGGAGTGGCGGAGCGGTTTCTACCGGGCTTACCCCAACAACAATCCGCCGCCTGAATTAAGCGACGAAGCAGCCGTGAAAGCCGTGAGCGGCGTGTATGACGCGGGACTTGCTAACCTCAAGAAACTCGCGGAAACACCTTAAGCGTGGCTACCGGCTGCCGCTCCGGTTTGAAACAGCGGCTACGCGCGCTCGCGTTCGTCGTCTGCGGCGCCGGTGTCGTGCACACCGCGTTGGCTGCGCCGTTCGCGTTCGCGACAAACCAAGGCGCCAATTCCGTCACGGTAATCGACCTTGCACGCAATGTCGCCGTGGCCAATATTTCGGTAGGCCACAATCCCGCCGGCGTCGCAATCGACCGTCGCCAAGAAAAGGTATTTGTAACCAACCCCGGCGGGCATTCGGTGAGTGTCATCGATACCCGCAGTTTACGCGTCGTGCATACGCTCGAACTCGGGGCCGAATACCTCGCCATTGCCGCCGATCCCATCCGTGATCGCGTTTATATCGGCGATTGGTACGGTCAGCGTGTAATCGCCTACGACACGCTGACGTACGCCAAGTTAAAAACTTACCGTACGGAAAAAATACCGGCGGGGATCGCGGTCACGGCCACAGGCGATCGGTTGGTGATCACCAATCGCGACAGCGACTCACTCTCGGTGTTCGATCTCGAAACCGATTTGTTGCTCGGCACCGTCGCGGTTGGCGATGCGCCGTTCGGGGTCACCGTCAGCGACGATGGCGCGCAAGCGTTCGTCGCCAACGTCAAAAGTAATTCCGTGACAGTACTCGATTTACGCGCATTGCGCGCCACGTCCACCATTACGGTTGGCGAGGCGCCTTACGCGATTGCGCACGATCCCGCGCGCAAACGATTGCTCGTAACCAATCAACAAGCGGGTACGTTATCGGTGGTCGACTTACAACGCCAGCGAGAAACCGCGAAACTGCCGCTCGCCGATTACGTGGAGGGCATCGAATATGTCGCGGCGTTGGATCGGGTTTACGTCGCAAGCTGGTTCGACAATCAGCTGCTCGTGCTCGACGCGGAAAGCCAACAGGTGCTCGCGCGCATCCCCTGCCAGGATGGCACGCGCGCTTATGGGCGTTTCATCTTGCAATAGGATTGAGCGCCTGTGCTAGCCCTTGCCGAAAATCGCGGTAACGGGGTTGCCAATTGAGACGCGCGAATGTGTCGCTAGGATCAACCCGCTTGCCCTGTGGAACGTCGCTGGGCGATTCGGCGAATCGCGGCGCGGGCGCGCCAAGCACCTCCGCGAGGTGGCTGTAATAGGCACCACGCGTTATCGGCACACCGTCGCTGCCCACTTCGATGGTCGCAAAACTTGGCGTCCGCGCGCATCGGATCAATAAATCCACCGCATCGTCGCGATGAAGCAGATTCAAATAAGCATTCGATTGCCCGCTCAACACCGTGCCGCTCATCACCGAGGTCTGTCCGATTACGCGATGCGGCCCATACAACCCGGCAAGCCGCACGATGCGCGCACCCGGCCGACTCAGCCACGTTTGTTCAATCTGCCAGAGCCGCTGTGCGCGTTCTTCCGTGGTGACGCACAGCGAGGCCGCGTTTACGACGCTGCCATGCGCCTCACCGTAAACCGCGGTGCTCGAGGTCATCAGCACCATACGCACGTTCAATTTCGCCAACCATCGCAATAGACACTCGCGGGCCGCGGGTGTGGCAAGCGCGCTCGGCGTCAACAGACAGTACACATCGAATGCGCCGGAAGGGACTTCCGGCATCGCGTCACACGCGGTATCAAATTGAACGGCTTCGATGCCGGGAATAAGTCGCTTGAGCGCCTCACAGCGTTCGGCGCTCCGCGCAGTCACCAGGACGCGGCCAGCGGCGACCAGGTGCGCGGCAAGCGCGGATCCCACATACCCCGCGCCGACGACTAACGCTCCACACGCGCCTTGTTCAATTGGCGCGTCCGGCTCGGTCAATGCGGACGACCCTCGCTTACCAGCGCCACCGGGCGGCCGCCCAGTTTTAGGTAGTCATTAACGGCGTCCTGGTGCATCGGCCGCGAGTACCAAAATCCTTGTGCCGCCGGGCATTGCATGGCGCGTAAGCGCTTGACTTGATCCGCGGTTTCGACCCCTTCGGCGATCACCTTCATGCCGAGGGTTACGCCGAGCGTAATGATGGCTTCCACGATTGCGCTGCTATCGACCTTCTCCGTCATCGTCTGCACGAAGCTGCGGTCAATTTTGAGTGAGTCGTAACGGAAGCGCTGCAGGTAACTCAGTGAGGAATAGCCCGTACCAAAGTCATCAACATGCAGTTCGATACCCAAATCGCGCAAATCGGACAGCGTGCTCAACACCAAATCGCCATGGTCCATCACGACGCGTTCGGTGATTTCGAGCCGGATCGATTTAGGCGATAGACCGCAGTCTTCGAGTAGCGCGGCGAGGCGTTTCGCCATGTCATCGGTCAAAAACAATTTGCCCGAGACATTGATACTGACCGATAACGGATTCTCGAGCGGGAATAGCCGCTGCCAAATCGCCAATTGATGGCAGGCGTGTTCGATAACCCACCAACCGATGGGGACGACCAAGCTCGTGTCTTCAATGATGCCGATAAACTCTTCCGGCATAACCAACCCACGGATCGGATGATGCCACCTGAGCAGCGCCTCGAAACCTTGGACGCGTTCGCTGTCCATCGCGATGATCGGTTGGTAATAGATTTCAAATTCGCCTTTATCCAAGGCGCGGCGCAGATCGGTTTCCATGCGATGCTGAAACATCGCCTGGTCGTGCATATAGGTATCGAACACCGCATAAGTTGACTGTCCCGAGTTTTTCGCGCGATACATCGCGATATCGGCGTCGCGCAGCATTTCGTCCGGGTTTCGATAGATTTCCGAACTAACGGCGATGCCAATACTTGCCGACGTGAAAATCGAATGCGCTTCGATCTCGAATTCTTGGCACAACGCTTCCTGCACGCGCTCAACCACGTAGATGGCATCGGTCGGCCCGGTGATATCGTTCAGCACAATCGCGAATTCATCGCCACCTAAGCGTGCGAGCGTGTCACCCGGCCGCAGGCAGCCCAAGATCCGGCCCGCCACCTGCGCGAGCAATTCATCGCCCACGGCGTGACCCAAGCTATCGTTAACGTGTTTGAAACGATCGAGATCGAAAAACAGCACCGCGAAGAGTTTGGTCGGATCGCGCCGAAATCGGCGGAGCGCGAGGTCGAGCCGATCCATGAACAAAATTCGATTCGGCAAGCCGGTCAGCGCATCGTGCATCGCTTCGTGCAGTAACCTGGCTTCGGTTTGCTTGCGGCGGGTGATATCCGTCATCGATCCGGCCATACGAAACGGATTACCGACATCATCGCGCACCGCCACACCGCGACTCGATACCCAACGCACCTCGCCGCCCTTCGTCACCAAGCGGTACTCACACTCAAAAAAACCGCTCCGGCCTTCCAAATGGTTATTGAGCGCTTCGTCGAAACGTTCGCGATCGCGCTGATCGACTCGTTCGATCCATTCCCGCAAATGATCGGACACCTCGTCTTCGGTGTAACCGAGGATCGCTTTCCAGCGGGGCGAAAAATAAACTTCGTCTTCGCGGATTTTCCAATCCCAAATTCCGTCATTGGCGCCAATGACGGCCAGCGAATAACGCTGCTCGCTTTCGCGTAGCGCGCGATCGACTCGCATGCGCTCGAGCGCATAGCGGATAGCGCGGCCGAGCAGCGGACCGTCGACTTCGCGTTTGATGAGATAGTCTTGCGCGCCTTCGCGCAGAGCTTTGCTGCCAAGCTCCATGCTGGTCTGATTGGTAAGCACCACTATAGGTGTATGCGGTGCCGCCTTGCGCATGCGCTGGCAAACTTCGATGCCAGAGCCGTCCGGCAGATTGAGATCGAGAATGATGACATCGAACTTCTCGTCGCGCGCGCGCTCAAGGCCTGGCGTCAAGCGATCAAAATGTTCGACGATAAAACGCCAACCACTGACTCTGCGCAAATGCTTGGTGACCAGCTGCGCTTCGGACTCAATATCCTCGACCAATAATACTTTGCAGGTAACAGGTGTTTCTGACATCAGGCTAGTATCCCATTGCGATGGCCTCGGCTAATCACCGAACGCAGCGCTGCCCCCTTGAACTCGATGGTGAAGCAGCTACCGCGCCCCGGGGTCGAATCCACGAAAATGTCGCCGCCGTGGGCTTGGACGATCTGCCGACAGATCGCGAGTCCCACCCCGATCCCTGGATACTCTCGTTCGTTGTGTAAACGCTGAAACATGCCGAAAATGCGTTCAGCGTCGCGTGCGTCGAATCCTATCCCGTTATCTTCGAATAAGACTCGCACCGTGTCTCCCGTTTCTTCCGCGCTGACGCGGATGCGCGGGATCCGAGCCCCCCGGAATTTTAATGCATTGGCGAGCAGGTTTTGAAAAACCTGCACCATTTGATGTCGATTGACCAATAGCGTGGGCAGGCTATGCCGTTCGACGGTGGCGCCGGTTTCATCGATTTCGCTACGCAGGTTCGCGAGCGCGTCTTGCAGCACTGCGTCGAGGCTCACTACCTCGGGTTCATTGCGATCCGAACGTACCGTCGCGATTTGTAGAATACCGTCGAGCATCAACTGCATTCGTTTGGTAAGTGCGCCGATCTCACGCGCTGCTTGGCGCGCCTCGGCGTCCGGCGGAGTGCCATCCGCGAATAATTTCGCGTGGCTCGATAACGAATTGAGAGGCGCTTGAAGATCGTGCGAAATCGCATATAGCACCTTTTCCAATTCGCTGAAATCGGCCTCCTCGCGCGCGCCCGCGACAGTCGGGACGAGTTTCGAGATATCGACCAAGTTGATCGCCCACAACCCAATCGCACCGCTCACATCGCGCAGCGGGTTGACGATAATGGCGGCGGCCACCCCACGCGCAGGCGTTACGCGGATTTCGCCGGATATTTCCCAGCGGTTTTGCGCGGCCGATAACTTACGCCGCCACTCATCTTGGATTGGGCCTTCGCCGAACAGCGTTTCGAACGGGCGCTCGATTAGTTCATAGCGCGGGCGCTCGAGCATTTCTTCCAGCTCTCGATTGACCGCGACGATCGCCCCCCCCTTGCCGAGCAAACAGGCGGGCAATGGAAAAACGCCGGAGAACACCACATCTGCATCGAGCGGAAATCGGCTTCGCAACTCGCGCCCCATTCTCAACCGCTCGAGCAGGATTAGCGGCATACTCAAAAAGCCCGCGCTGCTTTTATCCGTGCGTCCGTCCACGCCATGGCCTACACATTCGCGTGGACTCGGCACCGCGACGTCGGTCGCAAATAACCAAAACAAACTTTGTGGGGTGCGTTTACGGATTTCGGCGGCGAGTGCCGCGACATCGACGAAATCGCGACCAGGATCGCCAATCAGCGCGTCTACCGGCCCGCTGCTCACGTGATGCGCCACGTCAAGCGCGGTTGCGGCCTCAAGAATTTCGAGATTCTGGTCGGCACTGCGCAACGCCAGTGCGAGCAGGCCACGGTCGTGCCTGTCGTTATCGAAAATTATTATTCTGTATTTGTAATTCAATGTTTTCTAATTAGTTTTAGTTGCCTGTAGCGCGCCGGCCGAGCATATGTCATGCCTCTGTGTTTCACAATAAAAAGATTGTGGCTCGGTGAAATACCTAACCGGCGGAGACGCCACACGTTGCGCGGCATTGTAAGACCGCGGCTGTCCTTCTCCATGTCGCGCGCGCCGACATGACAACGCCGCGCTTTTTGTGGAACACTTGCAGCGCTTTTACGTAATTGGGAGGTAAAGCATTGGCAACGCAAGCTTCGGCGCCGATCAGCGGCAGTACGATCACCATTTCTAACGGCCGCCTCAACGTCCCGGACGATCCGGTCATTCCATTCATCGAAGGCGACGGCATCGGCCCGGACGTGTGGCGGGCAAGCCAGCGCGTGATGGATGCGGCCGTTGCCAAAGCCTATGGCGGGAAACGCAAGATCAATTGGTTGGAAGTGCTCGCCGGCGAGAAAGCCAATAATTTGACAGGCTCTTGGTTGCCGGATGCGACACTTGACGCGTGCCGTAAGTATCTGGTCGCCATCAAGGGACCCTTGACCACGCCGGTCGGCGGCGGCATTCGATCGCTCAATGTCGCGCTCCGGCAGATGCTTGACCTATACGTTTGTCTGCGACCGGTGCGCTGGTTCAAGGGTGTACCCTCACCGGTGAAACATCCGGAAAACGTCGACATGGTGATCTTTCGCGAAAACTGCGAAGACATCTATGCCGGAATCGAATTCGAAATGGGCTCGGTGGAAGGCAAGAAATTCCTTGCGATGTTCCAGGAAGCCTACCCGTCTCTTTACAAAAAAATCCGTTTCCCGGAAACCTCCGGGATTGGGATCAAGCCGGTGTCACGCGACGGGAGCTCCCGACTCATGCGCGCCGCGTTAAATTACGCGGTGGCCAATAAGCGCAAGAGCGTGACCTTGGTGCACAAAGGCAACATCATGAAATTCACGGAAGGTGCTTTCCGAAACTGGGGCTACGAGGTTGCGGAAACGGAATTCGCCGCGCAAACCTACACCTGGAATCAGTGGGAAAAAACTGTGGCGGCACAAGGCAACAAAGCGGCTAACGCGGAACAGGATGCGGCACTCGCCGCCGGCAAGATCCTGGTTAAAGATTCGATCGCCGACATCACACTGCAGCAAGTGCTGACGCGCCCGACGGAGTTCGATGTCATCGCGACGCTTAATTTGAACGGCGACTATTTGTCGGACGCGTTAGCAGCGCAAGTCGGCGGGATTGGCATCGCCCCCGGCGGCAACATCAATTACGACACCGGACATGCAATCTTCGAAGCAACTCACGGAACGGCGCCCAAATACGCCAATCAAGATAAGGTCAATCCGGGATCGGTATTGCTGTCAGGCGAGATGATGTTCCGATACATGGGCTGGACCGAGGCCGCTGACATGATTATCAAGGCGATGGATCGGACCATAGATGATCGGATCGTGACTTATGATTTCGCACGCTTGATGGACAGCGCGAAGGAAGTCAAATGCAGCGAATTTGGGACGGCACTTATCGAACGTCTGTAACCAAAGCCTAACTTACACGTGAATTCCTTGGCCAGTATTGGCTCCATTTTTGAAGCCGGCAAAGGGATTCACGAGGCGTTCGTCAAATACAACGACAATTTCGGGCGCATTACGCGGCGCGCCAAGGAGCGCTTCGAAACGCGCGACTGGCGTGGCTCCGAACGAGACTTGGGCGAACGCCTAGAACTCTATACCAAGTCCGTGGAGCGCACGGTGGCGGCGCTCACCCGACATTTCGGCACACGCGCGCAAGACAAAAATGTCTGGCGCGACGTCAAACAAAGCTTTGGTGAGCGGGTGAGCGGAGTCGCCGATGGCGCTTTCTGCAAAACCTATTTCAATTCAGTCAGTCGACGACTCTTCCATACCATCGGCGCCGACCCGCAGACCGAGTTCCTTGATATCAGATTCAACGTGCGTGAAGCGCAACGTTACGCCATCGACCGCCGCTCGTATTTGGTCTGGGGGAACCTTGAGCCGGCGTTACATCAGATGCTGGAAGATTTTTCGTTCGCCGGACCGCGCATTGACCAACAGGCGGACGAGGCGCGCATCGCCGGAGCGTTACGTGAACATGCCCGCGAGCATGCCAACGGCGCCGAATTGCTTCGTTTGGATTTCCTGCCGGCCGTGTTTTATCAATCCACCGGCGCGTATTTGATTGGCCAGGCGTTCTGGCCAAACTACAGCGCGCCGCTCGTCATCGAATTCCGACATCCGGAAGCGGGCATCGAAGTCGGGCAAATTCTGCTCGATGTCGACAACATCAGTATTTTGTTCGGGTTCACGCGGTCGTACTTTTTTGTCGACCTGGAGCCGGTGGAAGGTGCGGTTTATTTCATCAGTTCGCTGTTGCCGCATAAGCCGATTGACGAGCTCTACACCGTCCTCGGCCGCGTGCGCCAAGGGAAAACGGAACGTTACCGGCAATTCACCAGCCACCTCGCGAATTGCCGCGATCGTTTTGTACATGCCGCCGGCGATCGCGGGTTGGTCATGATTGTTTTCACGCTGCCGTCTTACGATCTGGTCTTCAAAGTCATTCGTGATCGCTTTGGCTATCCCAAAACCAGCACGCGCGACGAAGTCATGGAGAAATACCAACTGGTCTTTAAACATGATCGCGCCGGGCGCCTCATTGATACGCAAGAGTTCACACACATCGGCTTTCCGCTCGATAAATTCGATCCTGCGGTGGTGAAAGAATTGCTCGAAGAAGCGGGCGAGTCGGCGCGTATCGTCGATGATCAACTCGTCATCAAGCATTTATATATTGAGCGTCGCCTGCAGCCGCTCAATCTATTCTTACGCGAATGCAGCCGCGAGGCGGGCAATGCGGCCGTCATCGACTACGGCAACGCAATTAAAGATCTCGCGCAAACCAATGTGTTTCCCGGTGACCTGTTGCTGAAGAACTTCGGCATGACCCGGCATGGCCGAGTCATTTTTTACGATTACGATGAACTGTGTCTGGTGACCGATTGCAATTTCCGGGAAGTGCCGGAAGCCCGCTACGACGAGGATGAAATGCGTCATGAAGCGTGGTTCTATGTACACGGTAACGATGTATTCCCGGAAGAATTTTTGCGTTTTCTCGCGATGGACGAGCAGTACCGGCAAGTGTTTCTTCAATCCCATGCCGATTTGCTGACAGTCGATTATTGGCGCGGTATCAAGCAGCGCCATGCCGCCTACGCCCAAATGCAGCCCGGAGGGTACAAAACCGGTCCCGGAAGTCGCGCGCAACGCCGGCAGCTTGCGCGCGGGATCCAACATTCGTTGTAGTGACCGGGCCGCCATCCCCAGCGGCCCGTGACAAGCAGCGGCGCGCGCGCTAGGATTCTCCTAATTTAGAATCATTCGCATTTAGATTTAGGCGAAACCCATGGCCGGCGTCTCTCACCCGACTCACGCGACGAGCCCCGCACTACTTGCTGCGATGCGTCATGGACAGACGGGCGTGGTGGTCAATATCGATGAGCCAAGACTTGGCGCGCGCCTTGCCGCGCGCGGTTTGGTGCCCGGTGCGATGTTTCAGGTATTGCGGGGCGGCGATCCTTTACTGGTCAAAATAGACGAGAGCCGCTGGGCCATCTCGGGCGCGGAAGCGGCGCTTATCGAAGTCGATATCCTGCCAGCCACGCGCAAGCGACTCAGCACCTTCTTTCGCAAAATCTTTACCTGAATGACGACACATACCTTGGCGGACTTGGCGCCCGGCCAACACGGCACCGTGACGCATTTCGCGGCGGACGACGCCTTCGCGCAGCGCCTCATGCAGCTTGGCTTTGTGGAAGAAACACCGGTTAAGGTCATCCGCCGCGCGCCCACCGGTGATCCACTCGAAGTCGAAATCATGGGCTATGCGTTATCGTTGCGTCTGGCGGATGCCAAGCTGATCCACATCGACGTTCGCGCATGAAGACGGGGCAATCGAGGCAGGCGGGGCTGGACCGCCGACCGTTAATCGTCACCCTCGGAAATCCCAATACTGGCAAAAGCACGCTTTTCAACGCGCTGACCGGTTTACAACAAAAGGTCGGTAATTTTCCCGGCGTCACCGTCGAATATTGCGAAGGTCACACGACACTAGACGGCCAAGAAGTACGCTTGGTCGATTTGCCCGGCACTTATTCGTTGAGCGCGCAATCGCCGGACGAAATCGTCGCGGTGGATGTGTTACTCGGCAAATTGTCCGAAATTGGCTCGCCGTCGCTCGTGCTGGTGGTGGTCGATAGCACCAATCTGCGACGCAATTTATTTCTCGCGAGCCAAGTGCTGGAACTCGGTTTACCGACAGTGGTCGCGCTGTCAATGACCGACCTGTTAGCGTCGTCAGGGATTACGTTGGACCTCGCGGCACTTTCGAGCGCGTTGAATTGCACGGTGATACCCGTTGCGGTGCCAAGCGGCACCGGGCTTGTCGAACTTAAACGCGCGCTTGCAGCGTCGCTGCACGAACCGCCGCGGACCATCACGCCGCTTAACGCGAGATTGCGCGAGCTGAGCCAAACAATGGCAGAAGCGTTCGCGCAGAAAGCGTCAGACGGCCGTGCGGCGCCTTCGCCTTACGAAGTTGAACGCGCGTTAATTGACAAAGGCGGTTTTGCGGAAGAACGCCTGCTCGCGCAATTTGGCGACATTCATGCCGAGCAATTTCAGCAAGCGCGCCAAACGCTCGGCCATGGGCGCGATCTCGCAACCCTCGAAGCACGCGATCGTTATGGGTTGATCAATCGGATCATCGGCGATGTGGAACGGCGCGAAGCGCGCGGACCCACCTGGCGCGATCGGCTCGATTTTGCGCTCAATCACCCGTTGTACGGCGCGCTTATCTTCGTGCTGTCGATGGGGCTCGTCTTTCAATCGGTATTTGCCTGGGCAACGCCGCTGATGGACGCGATCGACGGCGGCATGTCCACGTTAGGTGCATGGGTGCAGTCCGGAGTACCTCACGGGCTATTCGCGAGCTTTCTCATCGATGGAGTAATCGCGGGAGTCGGTAGCGTCGTGATCTTTCTGCCGCAAATTTTGATTTTATTCGCCTTCATTATCTTCCTCGAAGATTCCGGCTATATGTCGCGCGCGGCCTTTTTAGTTGATCGCCTCATGCGCTGGTGTGGACTCTCGGGACAATCGTTCATTCCGATGCTCTCGAGTTTTGCCTGCGCTGTCCCCGGCATCATGGGCACCCGCGTCATCGCCAATCCGCGCGATCGCTTGGCAACCGTGTTGTCAGCACCATTCATGACGTGTTCGGCACGGCTACCGGTATATACGCTGCTCATTTCGGCCTTTGTGCCGAATACCACGTATCTTGGCGGCTTGCTCAACTTGCAAGGTCTGGTCCTCCTTGCGTTCTATTTACTTGGGCTGTTCGGCGCGGTTGCCACGGCCTTTTTGATCAAGCGCGTGCTATACAAAGGCCCACTGACGCGTTTTCTACTCGAAATGCCGCCGTACCGCTGGCCAAGCTGGCAGGCGGTGCTTACCAAACTCTATTCTCGCGCGAAGATTTTTTTACGCCGCGCCGGCACCATTATCTTTACCGTCGCGCTCATCGTATGGGCGCTGGCGACATTTCCGAAATACGACACTGACAATCCGACCGTCCGCCTCGAACAAAGTTATCTCGGCCGCGCAAGCCATGCGATTGCGCCCGTGTTTGCGCCACTTGGCTGGGATTGGAAAGTCACTGCCGCGGTACTCGCATCGTTCCCGGCGCGAGAAGTCGTCATCGCGGTGCTCGGCACGTTATACGCCGTCGAAGCGGAAGATGATGAAACACATAGCTCGCTCGTCGATCGCATGCGCGCGGCGACCCACGCGGACGGCGCACCGGTCTTTACGTTGCCAATGGCGCTGGGCCTCATGGTGTTCTACGCGCTGTGCCTTCAATGCGTCTCGACCATGGCTGTCATACGCCGCGAAACCGGCGGCTGGCGCTGGCCGATGATCGCGTGGACTTATATGACCACGCTTGGGTATGTCGGTGCATTGCTCGTTTTTCGCTTAGGGCAACAGTTCTAGTCGACCGTCTTCCCGCGACCGGCGGACAGACATTAAGAATGCGGCGGTCTCACGCGAACATTCTCCTCGCTCCGCGAGCTGCCGCGTTACAATGCGCGCTCGAAATATTTTTGTTTTAAGTTTCCACGGAGTTTCGACCCGATGTTCCAAATTACGGACGATGCCCGGATCGCGGGGTACCGCCCGCTGCTCCCGCCGGCCATCCTGACCGAAGAATTGCCGCTGACCGAACATGCTACCAACACCGTGGCGCGGGCGCGGCAGGCGACCGAGCGGATTATCCGCGGCGACGATGATCGGCTGCTGGTCGTGGTCGGACCTTGCTCGATTCACGATCCGAAGGCGGCGCTCGAGTATGCGGATAAGCTCCAAAGCGCGGCTGAACGTTGGCAGAAGGATCTGATGATCATCATGCGCGTTTATTTTGAAAAACCGCGCACCACCATCGGTTGGAAAGGTTTGATTAACGATCCGCATCTTGATGGCAGTTTCGACATCAATAACGGACTGCGTGCCGCGCGGCGTTTGCTGCTTGAACTTGCTAACCGCGGTCTCGCCGCGGGCACCGAGTTCTTAGACGTCATCACCCCGCAATTCATCGCGGATTTGATTGCCTGGGGCGCAATCGGTGCACGGACCACCGAAAGTCAAATTCACCGTGAACTCGCCTCCGGGCTTTCGATGCCAGTGGGTTTCAAGAACGGCACCGACGGCAGCGTGCAAATCGCGGTTGATGCGGTCGGCGCCGCCACCCACCCGCATCATTTTCTTTCGGTGACCAAGCAAGGGATCTCGGCCATCGTTACCACCAAGGGCAACGCGCATTGTCACGTCATTTTGCGGGGTTCGAATGCCGGGCCGAATTATGACGCGGCGTCGCTTGAAGCCTGCGTCGCCATCATGCGCAAAGCCGGCCAAAACAATCGCGTCATGATCGATTGCTCCCACGGTAACAGCAATAAGGATCACACCCGGCAGCCGCTGGTCGCCAAAGAGATCGCCGCCCAAGTGGCGCAAGGATCGCGTTACATCGGCGGCGTGATGTTGGAAAGTCATCTCAAGGAAGGCAAGCAAAGTCATTCCGGCCAAACGCCGCTTGTCTACGGACAGAGTATTACGGATGCCTGCATCTCCTGGGCGTCGACCGAACCCGTACTCGAATGCTTGGCGGATGCCGTGCGGGCCCGGCGCACCGCGGGTTGAAGCACCGCGGACTCGTGCTCGTCGCGCTTTGTGCCATCCTCAGCGGGTATGGCGCGCAGGGCGCGCCGCGCGTGGCGTCGATCAATTTGTGCACGGATGTTTTGCTGCTTGAACTTGCGCCGCGGGAGTACATCGTGTCCGTCACCGCCCTGGCGCAGGATCCGGCGCTCTCACCCTACGCCAAGGAGGCCGCAACAGTTGGCGTCAATTATGGCCACGCGGAAGAACTCATCCTTCAAGCGCCGGATCTGGTGCTCGCCAGCCGCGATTCCGCGGCGAGTACGCTCGATTTACTCCGTCGAGCGAAGCTGCACGTTGAATTGTTTCCACCCGCCTCAACACTCGATGAGTGGCGCCGATCCGTGCGACGGCTTGGTGCCCTTCTTCAACTCGAACAAGTCGCGGATGCGAGGCTGCAGTCTCAGGCAATGACTCTCGCCAAGGCGAGAGTCGCGAATAGTTCGGCAAGCGCGCTGCTCATCACCGGCTCCGGTTATTCGCCCGGCGCTGAGACGCTCGCGGACGATCTTATCCAGGCGATCGGCTTCACAAACGCCGCAGCAATGCTCGGCACCACGCACGGCGGGTTCGTGCCGTTGGAACGACTCGTGCGGCAACCACCGCAGTGGCTCATCATCGGCACCAGCGGTGGCGGCAACACCTCGCGTGCGAGTGAATTTCTCGCCCACCCGGCATTGCGCACAGCCGTGTCGCCGCAACACGTGATCGAATTACCTGAAGCCTGGTGGACCTGCGGCAGCGCTTACTTCGCGCGGGCCGCCGACCGGATCGCCAATGCGGTACATGAGGCGCGTTGACGTGGGGTTGGACACGAAGCTCTGGATGGGTTGCGGTCTCGGCGTCGTGCTGTTGTTGGCGCTCGCCGTGGGCGATACCGCTTGGACCCCGCCGGAACTCTGGGCAAGTGTGACGGGTGTTGACGCGCAAGGGGCGCTCATCCTGCGTGAAATCAGACTTCCTCGCAGCCTCTTGGCACTCCTGATCGGCGCCAGCCTCGCCATCGCCGGGGCGGCATTACAAACCTATTTGCGCAATCCATTGGCCGAACCGGGTGTACTAGGAATTTCCGCCGGCAGTGCGCTCGGCGCCGTGTGCGTTTTCTACAGCGGGTTGGCGAGCGCCCTCGCGTTGGCACTCCCACTTGGCGGTTTCGCGGGAGCTGTCATCGTGACACTCTCGCTGTATTTGTTTGCCGGCAGAAATCCCGGCTCAATCACTTTGCTGTTAGGCGGGATTGCGCTAAACGGATTTTGCGCGGCGTTGATCGCGTTGGCGCTTAATCTCGCACCGAATCCCTACGCCACTTATGAAATCGCGTTTTGGTTGATGGGCTCTCTCGCTGATCGATCGCTCGTACATTTAAGCCTCGCCGGGCCTTTTCTTTTCGTTGGCATTGGCATCCTTTGGAGTACGCGACGCGCGCTCGCGGTGCTGGTGGTCGGCGAAGACACCGCCGCGTCACTCGGCGTTGATCTCACTCGGCTGAAGCGGCAAATGATTGTGGGGACCGCGCTTTGCGTCGGACCGGCAGTTGCGATTAGCGGCATGCTGGGCTTCGTCGGACTTTTAGTACCACATTTGCTGAGACCGTTGGTCTCGGCCAATCCGCGACGCTTGTTGCCGGCAAGCGCGCTGGGCGGTGCGGCTTTATTACTGGGCTTGGATGTGGTCAGTCGCGTGCTGCCGGTTGACTTGCAGCTCGGCGTGATCACCGGGCTCATCGGCGCGCCGTTATTCGGCGTGTTAGCGTTCGCGGAAGCGCGCCGATGGCGTTGCTGACCTTACACCGGGTCAGCGCACACTATGGCGGACGGCAAGCCTTGCGCGCCGTTTCCGGCACCTTGCACGCGGGTGAGATTATCGGGGTGTGCGGACCCAATGGGGCCGGGAAGTCGACACTGTTGCGCGTGCTCGCCGGCCTTCAGTCCGTAAGTGAAGGATCTATCGCGTTCCGCGACAAAACCCTCCATGGCCTGTCGCTCCGCATGCGTGCCCAAGCGATCGGGTACTTGCCGCAAACGCCGAGCCATGCTTGGCCAGTGACGATCCGCGAGCTGGCGGCGCTCGGCCGCTTTCCGCATACGGATTCTGGACATCTCCTAGCGCACGATGAGCGCGCCATCGATACCGCGCTAGAGACGCTGCGTTTAACAGCGCTGCAACATCGTGGGCTCGATACCGTATCCGGCGGCGAACGCATGCGTGCGCACCTGGCACGTTTGTTAGCCGGCGAACACACCGTGCTGCTGGTCGACGAGCCCGTGGCGGCGCTCGATCCCGAGCTACAAATCGCAACCCTCGCGTTGCTACAAATCTGCGCGCGCCGCGGCGCGACGGTGCTCGCAGCCTTACACGACTTGAACTTGGTCAGTCGTTTTTGCGATCGCGTACTCGTGATGCGCGCGGGAGAAATCGTGGCCGACGGCCAACCCACTGCCGCGCTCGATGATGCGGTGCTGAGCGAGGTCTTTAACGTGCAGGGAATACGGGTGCCGGACTCAGGCCAACTCGTTGGAGTTACGTTTAAGGAATAGCATCTATCTATCCATAGTCGATATCGAGCTAATGGCGGACTGCGAACCACGGAATAATGCACCCATCTAAATTCTTTCCGCGGTTAACCGATGAGCCTTAGTCAATTCGCACTTCGTCCATCCGATCTCTCGCTTAATGACCCACAAGACATCATCGCGTGGGTCATCGCACGCGCCACTCGTCCAGTGGTGTCCACCAACTTCCGTCCGCACAGCGCTGCGATCCTGCATATGGTCACACGCGTATGTCCGGACATCCCGGTCATTTGGGTCGACTCGGGCTACAACACGCCTGCGACCTATCGTTTCGCCGAACAAGTCACC
Source organism: uncultured Klebsiella sp. (assembly GCA_964555355.1). GTDB lineage: Bacteria > Pseudomonadota > Gammaproteobacteria > CAIKBL01. Next base: position 69,883 of record CAZKRY010000005.1, on the reverse strand, counting down.
CATGCGTTGCAATTGAACTTACAGGTTTATACACCGCGCATGACCTCAGCACGGCGCGCCGCGCTGTACGGGGAAGTGCCGTCGTTGGAGCATCCCTCCCATACCGAATTCACGCGGGAAGTAAAGCTCGAGCCGTTCGAGCGCGCATTCGCCGAACTCGCGCCGGATTATTGGTTTACGGGTATTCGCGCCGAACAAAACGAGTTTAGAAAGTCGCTTGGTGTGTTTTCAAACGGTCCGCATGGGTCGACGAAAGTCGCGCCGTTGCATGCGTGGACCGAAGTCGACTTGGAAGACTATCTCTACGCCGAACAGCTCCCGGACAATACCGACTATTTCGATCCCACCAAGGTTGCGCTCGAGCGCGAGTGCGGCCTGCAGTATCTGGGCAGCGGTATCTAGATAGCCCAGCCCAATTCTCCAAGGGTCAGTGCCATCATTCAGCCGCGCTGCCGAGTGATTGGCTTGGGGACACGCCCAAATTCGCTACCGGTGCAAGACCGGGATGCGGATGACTGGTTTGGGGACCGTGAAAATACAGGATGTATTTTCACGAGCCTACAGGGACGTACTCGTGGCGTGTCCCCAAACCAGCCATACGCAGCGCGGCCGGACGGTGGCTCCGATTGACCGAGAATTCGGCAAAGTTTCTTACGCCACTTTGACCGGGATCTTTCCGATCCGCTTTTGCCATTCAGCCGGCCCGGTTTTGTGCACGGATTCGCCTAACGCATCGACCGCCACGGTCACCGGCATATCCTGCACTTCAAATTCGTAGATCGCTTCCATGCCTAAATCCGCAAAGGCCACCACGCGCGCTTTCTTGATCGCTTTGGAGACCAAATAAGCGGCGCCGCCCACGGCCATCAAATACACCGCGCGATGTTTTTTGATGGCGTCGATCGCTACCGGCCCACGCTCTGCTTTGCCGATCATGCCGAGTAAGCCGGTTTGCGCGAGCATCATCTCGGTGAATTTATCCATGCGCGTTGCGGTGGTGGGACCCGCCGGCCCCACGGCTTCATCCCGCACCGGATCGACCGGCCCCACGTAATAAATGAAGCGGCCGTTGAAATCGATGCCGGCTGGCAACGCTTCTCCGCGCGCGAAAATTTCTTGAATGCGCTTATGCGCGGCATCGCGCCCGGTCAGCATCGCGCCGTTCAATAATAAGGTTTCACCGGGTTTCCACGTCGCAATTTCTTCGCGCGTGACTGAATTCAGATTCACGCGCCGGGCGGTCGCACCGGCGGACCAGGTGATCTGCGGCCAATCGGCCAAGCTCGGCACCGGTAACTCGGCGGGGCCGGAACCATCGAGCACGAAGTGCGCGTGGCGCGTGGCTGCGCAATTTGGAATCATTGCGATAGGTTTGGACGCCGCGTGCGTCGGATAATCTTTGATTTTGACATCGAGCACGGTGGTCAACCCGCCTAAACCTTGTGCGCCAATGCCGAGCGCATTGACCTTTTCGTAGAGTTCGAGCCGCAGGCGCTCGAGATCGTTCGCGGGTCCACGTGCGACTAACGCTTGAATATCGATGGGGTCCATCAAGGCTTCCTTGGCCATCACCATGGCTTTCTCGGCGGTGCCGCCGATCCCAATCCCGAGCATTCCCGGCGGACACCAGCCCGCGCCCATAAGCGGCACCGTGTTGATGACCCAGTCGACGATGCTGTCCGAGGGATTCAACATCGCGAACTTCGATTTATTTTCCGAGCCTCCGCCTTTGGCGGCGACGGTGATTTCAACGGTATCGCCGGGGACCAATTCCACATGGATGACGGCCGGCGTGTTGTCTTTGGTGTTGCTCCGCTTACCGGCCGGATCCGCCACGATCGATGCGCGAAGTTTGTTATCCGGATGCAGATACGCACGGCGCACGCCTTCGTTAATCATGTCCTCAAGGCTCAGCGTCGCTTCCCAGTGGACGTTCATGCCCACCTTCACGAAGACGTTGACGATGCCGGTGTCCTGGCAGATCGGTCGATGGCCTTCGGCGCACATCCGCGAGTTGATCAAAATCTGCGCGATGGCGTCTTTGGCCGCCGTCGATTGTTCCCGCGCATAGGCTTGCGCAAGATTCTGGATGTAATCGGTCGGATGGTAATAAGAGATGTACTGCAAGGCGTCGGCGACGCTTGCGATGACGTCGTCTTGTTTGATGAGGGTCATGGCAATTTCCTAAATAGTTTGGCTATCGCAGCCCCGCGTGGACGTCGCGCAGCCGATTTCACAAAGGCAGGTAGACATCTGGCGCATCGATTCCGTCATGCGGACGGCTCCGTGTAGTGGTCTGGATGCGCGTGCTGAAACGGTTCGAGTTCAAGACATGCCGCTTCTACTTCACACAGGCGCGGAAAATCATCGAGGGGAAGGGAAAAGCGCCGTGCGCTATACATGAGCGGCACTAAACAAATGTCGGCGAGCGTGACCTCGCTGCCCAGGCAGTAGCGATGCGCGTGTCCCTCGGCGGTCAACCACAGTTCCAACGAATCCAATCCTTCCAGTAGCCAATGGCGAAACCACTGGCTACGTTGTACGTCGCTCGCCTTCAGCGCGGTGCGCAAGTAACTCAACACGCGCAAGTTGGTTAACGACTGAATATCGCTGACGATGATCTGCGCCAATTGCCGCGCGCGTGCGCGACGTGCCGGCTCGACGGGTAAAAAGGGCGGCGTCGGATGCGTCTCGTCAAGATACTCAAGGATGGCGAGCGATTGCGACAAGATGAACTCATCTTCCACATACGTGGGCAAGAGGCCCTGTGGATTCAACGCACGGTATTCCGGCAAAAGTTGTTCGCCGCCTTGCTTACTGAGCGAGACCGTAAGCGACCGGTAGTCGAGACCTTTCAGCGCAAGCCCAATGCGCACGCGATAAGAGGCGGCCGAAAGATAGAAGTTATGCAGTTCACGCATGCCGTTATCCTCCGTGCACCTCGAAATGAAGTTTGAGCCCACTTGCCATCATTTTTATCATCTTGTTGCGCGGATTGACGACTCAGTCACGAGCCGCATGCCGCGGCCACCTATACTCGGCTTTGCGTATCCCGCGGGCCCGCGCCGCGGACAGCGCGTTGTATAGGAGTTTCGGACCACGAGCCGAAACCTAGGTTAAGACAAGGAGATATCATGCACCTGTTAAATCCCTGGGGCGAGCGCCGCGCGTTCGCACGCTGGCCGAGTCCGTTCGGGAAACGGCACTTTTCCGCCGAACTGGGTGGGATCGAATTCTCGATTGCCAATTACTCGGCGAACGGACTGCAGTTGCTAAGTCCACGCTCACACCACAGCGCCGTACGGCGCTTGCAAAGCGGCACCCGCTGCACGCTACGGCTGCGCCTACTCGGTGAGTCGCCGCTCGAAATCCAAGCGCTACTCCACTACCTCGATTTTACGGACGATCCGCTTCGTTTGGGTGTCGAGTTATATCCGGCCACCACCGGGGCCGCTGGCGACGCGTGGAAGCGTTACCTGCGGACCTTACAATCACCGCTGGTCGGCGTCGCCGGCGATCTGTAACCGGCGCTCAATCGTTCTTCGCGATATGCACCACCAAGCCGTCCAGCTCGGCGTTCACGGTGATTTGGCAAGTTAATCGACTGTGTGGTTTGCGCTCGTTGGCAAGATCGAGCGTGGCGTCTTCGATATCGTTGGCTTTGCCCACTTTCGCCGCCCACGCATCGTCAATGTAAGCATGGCAGGTGCTGCACGCGCAGCTCCCACCGCAGATAGCGAGGATCCCCGGCACGCCGTTGGCGACCGCCCCTTCCATGACTGACAAGCCGTTCGCCACCTCGCAAAGGTGTCGACCGCCATCGAGATCGATATAAGTTATTTTTGGCATGAGATTACTTCGATTATTGAACTAACGTTTTGAGATCGAGATTTAAGTCGGCGACCGCCGCTTGCGCACAAACGCCTCCAGCGGCGATCAACCGCCGCGCGACCATGTGCTCGGCCGGTCGATTGATTGAATCTACCGCGATAACCCGGTCACCGGCAAAATAAAACACCGAAAATTGATGAGATTCCGGCAGGCCCCGTATCACCAACGCGTCGTAGCCTGTCGAAATTCCCACCATTTGCAGTTTGACATCGTATTGGTCCGACCAGAACCAGGGTACTTGGTCGTAGGTTATCGGTGAACCCAACATACCTGCCGCCGCGACTTTGGCTTGATCGACGGCGTTTTGTACAGACTCTAAACGATGGGCCGCCGGATAGCGTGTGTTGCGGTGCCAAGTACAGTCGCCGGCACTAAAGATATTGCGATCGACCGTCATCGCATGCTCATCGACGGCGATCCCGCGGGCATCGCCCAAACCCGCTTCGATCGCGAAATCGATATCCGGCACAACGCCGATCCCGACCACCACCAAATCAGCGGAAAGTCGCGCCCCCGACGCGGTTTCTAGCGTTACCGCTGTCGTATCGGCCGTCACGCTGGCGAGCGTTTCGTTTAGCAGTATGCGCACGCCGCGCCCGGTGTGCAGCGCTGCGAAGTAGGCGGATACCGGCGCCGCCACCACCCGTTGTAACAAACGTTCCTGTGCTTCGAGCACCGTCACTTCCTTGCCGAGCGCGCGCGCCGCGGCGGCCACTTCAAGTCCGATAAAGCCCCCGCCGACAACGAGCACCCGAGTACTTTCGGCCAGCCCTTCCTTCAAGTGTTGCGCGTCGGTGAGTCCACGCAGGTAAAGAATGCGTGGGTCGTCCGCCCCGGGCAACGTCAGCGTGCGCACGCGCGCACCGAGCGTCAGCGCGAGCTTGTCGTATTGCAAGGTACTTCCATCGGCAAGGCGCAACGTTTGCGTCGTGCGATCAAGCTGAGTCACGTGGATGTTTAGCCGTAGGTCGATCGAGTGTTTCGCGAAAAAATCAGCCGGCCGAAACAAAAGTTGCGCCGGCGACATGTCTTCCAATAGAAACTTCTTGGATAGCGGCGGGCGTTGATAGGGCAGCGAAGATTCCGCGCCCACGAGAACGAGTTCCCCGCTGAAGCCGCCGCGTCTCAGGCTATCGGCAACTTGCAACCCGGCCTGGCCTCCTCCCACGATGACGTAACGCGACATGGCGGCCGGCGGCGGGCGTTAAGTTTGACGCTCGGGGAGCTTAACCACCAGCCCGTCCAAGGCGGGCGTTAACTTGATTTGGCAGCTCAAGCGCGAGCCCGGCTCGCGCGGCGCGGCCGTGCATTCCAGCATGTCTTCCTCGGACGGCGCGCGCGCACCCAGCTTGTCCGTCCACGCCGCATCGACAATCACATGGCAGGTAGCGCACGCGCAGCCACCGCCGCATTCAGCAACGATGCCCGCGACATCATTCTGCACGGCGCCTTCCATCAGCGACCAGCCCGCGGGGATATCGACCTCACGACGCCCCCCATCGGGGCTTACAAAAATAACCTTCGGCATCGCCAACAGTGCTCCGTGTTACATGTTCGGGTAGTTAGGTCCACCGCCGCCCTCCGGCGTCACCCAGTTAATGTTTTGCGACGGATCTTTGATGTCGCAGGTTTTGCAGTGGACGCAATTTTGCGCGTTGATACGGAGGCGCTGTTCGCCGCCTTCTTCAACAAATTCGTATACCCCGGCGGGGCAATAACGTTGCTCGGGTCCGGCGTAGATCGAAAGATTCAGGCGCGTCGCCACACTTGCGTCACGCAAGGTCAGATGCGAAGGCTGGTTCTCTTCATGATTGGTGTTCGATAAAAACACCGACGACAAGCGATCGAAGGTTAGCTTGCCGTCAGGCTTCGGGTATTCGATCGGCTGGCACTGCGCGGCCGGCTTCAAGCTTTCATGATCCGGCGTGTGGCGCAAGGTCCAAGGGGCCTTGCCGCGAAAGACATAAGTATCCAAGGCTGAATAGCCGAGCGCCGCCCACAAGCCCCAATGAAACGACGGCTTGATATTGCGCACCCGGTAAAGCTCGTCCCACAGCCAGGTGTTCTTTAAGCGGTGAGGATAATCCACCGCCTCGCGACCGGCCTGCTCGCCTGCGCGCAACAACTCAAAGACCGACTCGGCGGCCGTCATACCGGATTTCATCGCGGTGTGCGTGCCTTTGATCTTCGGCACGTTCAAAAATCCGGCCGTGTCTCCGACCAACACACCACCCGGGAAGGTGAGCTTCGGGATCGCCTGATAACCACCGGCGCTGATCGCGCGCGCCCCGTAAGACACGCGCCGCCCACCTTCAAAAGTAGCCCGCAGTTCCGGATGCGTTTTGAGCCGCTGCATTTCTTCGAACGGACTCATATAGGGATTTGAATAATTCAATCCCAACACGAAACCGATCGACACCAGATTGTTTTCCAGGTGATAGATGAACGAGCCGCCATAGGTCCCCTGATCCATCGGCCAACCAATCGTATGCGTGACGCGCCCGGCGTGATGCTGGCCGGGCTGTACTTCCCACAGTTCTTTGATGCCGATACCGTAAACCTGCGGATCGACCCCGTCGCGCAACTTAAAGCGTTCAAACAAGGTTTTGGTCAGCGATCCACGACAGCCTTCGGCGAAGATCGTCTGCTTGGCGTGTAGCTCCATACCCGGCGCAAAGTTAGGGCCTTCCTCGCCTTCTTTGGTGCGGCCCATATCACCGGTCGCCACACCTTTCACAGATCCATCGGTGTGATAGAGCACTTCGGCGGCGGCAAACCCGGGGTAGATATCCACGCCTAGGCCTTCCGCCTGCGTCGCGAGCCAACGGCAAACATTGCCAAGGCTCACGATGTAGTTGCCGTGGTTATGCATAGTTAGCGGCGTCGGCAACCGGAACGCCTTGTTCGCGGTGAGGAACAGAAAACGATCTTCGCTAACTTCCGTATTGAGCGGCGCACCCTCGGTACGCCAGTTCGGCAGTAGTTCGTTCAATGCGCGCGGCTCAACCACCGCGCCGGACAGAATATGCGCACCCACTTCGGAGCCCTTCTCGAGCAAACAAACGCTGAGCTCGAAATCGTGCTCGGCAGCCAGCTGCTTGAGTTTGATGGCGGTGGCGAGTCCGGAGGGTCCGCCGCCCACGACCACCACATCAAACTCCATCGTTTCGCGTTCCATAGCCTGCGCCTCTTTCGGTTGCGTCACGCGTTATTTGTTCAGGGCTTCCACCAAGGCCGGGACTTCTTTGAACAAATCGCCGACCAACCCATAGTCGGCCACTTGGAAAATCGGTGCTTCCTCATCCTTATTGATGGCCACGATCACTTTGCTGTCCTTCATGCCGGCCAAGTGTTGAATAGCCCCGCTAATGCCGACCGCGACGTACAGCTGCGGTGCGACCACTTTGCCGGTTTGACCCACTTGATAATCATTGGGGACGTACCCCGCATCGACCGCCGCACGCGAGGCGCCCACGGCCGCACCGAGCTTGTCGGCTAACTGTTCGATCAATGCAAAATTTTCGGCGCTACCCACCCCGCGACCACCCGACACCACGATGTCAGCCGCCGCCAATTCCGGACGCGTCGACTTGGTCAGTTCATCGCCTTTGAATTGGGAGAGGCCGGCGTCCGGCCCGGCCGCAATGTTTTCTATGCTCGCATTCCCGCCGCTGGTGGCGACGGGATCAAACGCCGTGGTGCGCACGGTGATCGCTTTGACTTTGTCGATTGACTGCACGGTGGCGAGCACATTGCCGGCATAAATCGGCCGCACAAAGGTATCTTCCGCGACAACGCCGATGATGTCCGAGAGTTGCGCGACATCGAGTAACGCCGCAACGCGCGGCATGATGTTCTTGCCGTTGGTGGTCGCGGCCGCGAGCAGATGGCTGTAATTCGCCGCCAGGCCCACCACGAGTGGGGCGACGTTCTCGGCCAATTGATGCGCGTAATGCGGCGCGTCCGCGAGCAATACCTTGCCAATTCCGGGCACCGCGGCCGCGGCGGTCGCAACGGCTTGGCAGTTGCTGCCGGCGACCAAGATGTCGACCGTACCAAGTTTGGTGGCGGCCGCTACCGCGTTCAGCGTCGCGACGTTCAGCGCGGCATTGTTATGTTCGGCTATTACCAGGGCAGTCATGGCTAGATCACCTTCGCTTCGTTACGCAGCTTGTGGACGAGTTCCTGCACATCGGCGACTTTAACGCCGCCGGCGCGCGCCGCTGGTTCGGCCACTTTGAGGAGCTTGAGACGGGGCGCGATATCCACCGCCAAATCGCCAGGCGTGACTACGTCCAACGGTTTCTTTTTTGCCTTCATGATGTTCGGCAGCTTGACGTAGCGGGGTTCGTTCAAACGCAAATCGGCGGTGATGACCGCCGGCATTTTGAGGGTGAGGAGTTGCAAGCCACCGTCGACTTCGCGTTTGACTTCAAGCGCGCCTTCGGCGACGTCGACCTTCGCGGCGAATGTGCCCTGCGCCCAACCGAGCAGGCCAGCCAACATTTGACCGGTCTGATTGGAATCATCGTCAATCGCCTGCTTGCCCAGAATGACCAGTCCGGGTTGTTCTTTGGCGACAAGGGCTGCGAGCAATTTCGCGACCGCGAGCGGCTGCGCTTCGTCATCGGTTTGGACTAAGATGCCGCGATCGGCGCCCATGGCCATGGCCGTGCGTAGCGTTTCTTGGCACTGCGCCGGTCCCACCGAGACGGCAACGATTTCGGTGACTTTGCCCGCCTCTTGGAGCCGAATGGCTTCTTCCACCGCGATTTCGTCGAACGGGTTCATCGACATTTTGACGTTCGCGAGATCGACCCCGCTGCCGTCGGATTTGGGACGTGCCTTCACGTTGTAATCAATGGCGCGCTTAACGGCCACCAGGACTTTCATTGCTGCCTCCAGCTTGAACTCGATGCTTGCCGCTTCGCGGCCGTGGAACACGCGACGGGCGTGCCGTCGCTCATATGCGTTTGGGTCATCCGCTGGTCGCGGGCACCCTCGTTTACCCTACGCTTGGGGACCTCGTATGTTACCAGTAAGAGGTTGATCGAAAAAAGCGACCGCCCATGCTTGGGCGCTCGACCCCGCTTCCGCCGAAATGCGAAGATGTGCCCCGCTCGATTTCATTCAACAGGGTTAAGCGCCATGCCACCGAACAGTTCGCCCGCAGCCTCCGCGGAAGCCCCCTTCAACTGGGAAGATCCCCTGCTCCTCACTCACTTGCTAAGCGCCGACGAGCGGTTGGTCATGGAATCCGCGCGCCAGTTCTGCCAGGAACGCTTAAAGCCCCTCATCCGTGACATGCACCGGCATGAGACCTTCGATCGCAGCCTCATGCGGGAATTTGGCGAGCTTGGCTTCTTAGGCCCGACCTTGCCGGCCGAATACGGCGGCGCCGGCTTAAATTATGTCTCCTACGGACTCATTACTCGTGAAGTCGAGCGCGTCGACTCCGGGTTGCGCTCGGCCATGAGTGTGCAATCCAGTCTCGTCATGCATCCCATCTACGCATACGGTACGGAAAATCAGAAACGAAAATACCTGCCAAAACTCGCGAGCGGCGAGTGGATTGGCTCATTCGGTCTCACCGAACCCGACCACGGCTCCGATCCCGGCGGCATGCAGACTCGAGCGCAGAGCGTCGCCGGCGGCTATCGCGTGCGCGGCAACAAAATGTGGATCACCAATTCGCCGCTCGCGGACGTGTTCGTGGTGTGGGCCAAAACGGACGATGGAGCCATTAGAGGTTTTGTCCTCGAACGTGGCATGGCCGGCTTAACCACGCCCAAAATCGAAGGCAAATTCTCACTTCGCGCTTCGATTACCGGCGAAATCGTCATGGACGATGTCTTCGTGCCGGATGAAAACACCTTCCCGGACATTCGTGGGCTCAAGGGTCCCTTTGGATGTCTCAACCGGGCGCGTTACGGCATCGCGTGGGGCGCGATGGGCGCTGCCGAGTTCTGCTGGCACGCCGCCCGCCAGTACACGCTGGAGCGCAAACAATTCGGCCGGCCGCTTGCCGCGAATCAGCTCATCCAGAAAAAGCTTGCCGATATGCAAACTGAAATCACGCTCGGCCTACACGGCGCGTTGCAGCTCGGCCGACTAATCGACGCCGGATTGGGAGCGCCGGAAGCCATCTCGATGCTGAAACGAAATAACTGCGGCAAGGCGCTCGACATCGCGCGCATGGCGCGTGACATGCACGGTGGCAATGGGGTATCGGATGAGTACCACGTGATTCGCCATGTGCTGAACCTAGAAGCCGTCAATACTTATGAAGGCACGCACGATGTGCACGCGTTGATTTTGGGTCGTGCGCAAACCGGCCTCCAAGCCTTTACGGCTTAAGCGGCGCTGATAAGCACGGAACTTTCAAAGGCGTTCCGTTGCTTCATGCCCTATCGTTGTGATTGAATTCGCGGCGGTTCACGCCCCTAAACGGGTGTGATGCCGTGGGACGCGTGCCACTCGGGCCGTAACGATTTCGCCAGTACACTTCCGAAGAGACCACCAGCCAAATGAACATTTATGTCGGGAACTTGCCTTATAGCGTCCGTGATGAAGAGTTACGCGCAACCTTCGAACCCTTCGGCCAAGTCCTATCGGCGGAGGTGATTTTCGATAAACGGACACGACGATCCCGCGGATATGGTTTTGTCGAGATGGCACAGGATGCGGACGCAAAGCGCGCGATCGATGCGTTAAACGGCAAGGAATTGCATGGCCGCGAGCTGCGGGTCGATGCCTCGCAGCCCAAATCCGAAAAACCCGCGCCGGGCACGCACGAGCGTAGCCATCATGAACGTCCACGCACGCCACGCCATGGCGGCGCGCCAGAGACAGGGCGTGTGGCGAGCGCGGAGAACACCGGCAACGCCGGCGGCATCCGTGGGTTTTTCAAAAAGCTATTCGGTTAGTGCACGCATCGCGATCAAGGCCAAGTCTCGATGTCAGTCGATAACTTGCCGATTGCCGCGCTCCCGGCTTGGTCCGCGTACCAGCAGATGCTGCAGTCGAAAACCGCGCATTTCGAATTTTTGGTTGAGCTCGATCGAAAATATGAACGCGGCGGCCGCCGTTCACTCGCGGAGATGGCGCGGCTCGACAACTTGCTCGCCGCGCACACCGCGGCGGTGCGCGCCTTCCGGGCCGCCGTCAGCACGCTGACCGCGCAGGACGAAGCGGCGCGCAATGCGCTGCTCGCGCATATCAATGAAAGTAACGCGGCGCTGGGTAGCACTGACTCTGGAACGGTGCACTAGTCACTGAGCGGAAATCGCGATTAGGCAGTGCTGGTGAAGGCGGTGAGTGGGGTGGGTCGCCGCTACCGCAAATTGCTTCATCCCTGAAGCAATTGGCTGCGATTCGCGCGGCGCTTAAGCCATCCATGGCACGCTTGCGCTCAACGCCGCTCTGACCCACCCCACTCACCGCCTTTCGATGCGCAGGTGGGCGCGATTTCCGCTCAGCTATCGCCGACCTGATAGAAACTACGCCGTACCTTCGCCATCCAATTTACGCGTCGCGTTTTTAAAGTATTCAGGCTTACCGGTGGTCCAAATTTCGCCCCAATGCTGGCCGGCGCCATCGATGGTCAATACGGCACCGTTGATATAAGCACCGGCGGGACCACCAATGAATATTGCGGCTTCAGCGATTTGCCACGGCGAACCCACCGTCTGCATCGGATTGGTCAACGGATATTTGGAACGCGCTTCCTCGGTGTACACCGCCCACCCTTCGGTTTTAACGCTACCGGGCGCGATGCAATTGACGCGAATGCCGTAGGGCGCCCATTCAACCGACACCGCTTCGGACGCCGCGATGACGCCAGCGCGCGCCGCCACCGTGTGCGCGACCCCGTGCAAGCCACGCGGCACGACCACGATGTTGACGATGCTGCCAGGCACTTGGTGATCGCGCCAATGCCGCGCGTAAGCCTGCATCATGCCCCAGGTGCCGTTGAGGTTTAAGTTAACGACGGTGTTCCAACCCTTTTCAGAAAAGTCGATCGCCGCTTGCGGGAATTGACCGCCGGCGCTGTTGATCAAGAGGTCGACCTGGCCGTAGCGATTCCACAGCGTTGCCGCCGAACGTTCGACCGCGTTGCGCTCGCGAATATCGAGTAACTCAAAATCGGCATCCAAGTCTTGCGCGCGCATTGCTTCGACGACCGTCACTAATTTTTCTTCGTTACGGCCACAGACGACGACCGCCGCGCCCAAACGTGCGGCAAGCCAGGCGGTCGCTCGCCCCATACCGCTGCCACCGCCGGTGACGACCACGACCTTGCCGTGCAAGAGCCCGGGGGCGAATACGGTCGGGTGGACCGCCAACTCTTCGTTGGTGGTCGGGATTGCGTCGAGTGCGCTCATCACTTACCCAGCAATTCGCGGCTAATGATCATCTTGCGCACTTCGGTTGTGCCGGCACCGATTTCGAGCAATTTGATCGAACGATACAGGCGATTAATTTCGGATTCCCACATGTAACCGTAGCCACCGAAAATCTGTAGCGCTTCGTTCAAAACGCTGTTTAATGTGTTGGCGGTGTACATCAGGGATGCGGCGGATAAGGCATGGATCTCGCCACGGCCACCGCCTCCGACTTCTAGATCGTTGGCGTCCGCCAATACGCGATAACACAGCGCGCGCATGGTTTCGATCCACACGTACATGTCGGCGAGCTTGGATTGAATCATCTGAAACTCGGCGAGCGGCTTGCCGAACTGCACGCGGGTCTTCGCGTAATCGAGCGCGAGTTCAAACGCGCGTTCGGCAATCCCGACGCAAATCGGTGAAATGACCGCCCGTTCGAGATCGAGTCCGCTCATGACCACCGCCACGCCGGCATTCTCTTGTCCGACCAGATTCTCGGCCGGCACGCGACAGTTATCGAAGACCAATTCGCCGGTTTGGCTACCGCGGAAACCCATCTTGACGAGCTTCTGCGCCACTCTAAAACCTGGAAAATCTTTCTCAACGATGAATGCCGAAATGCCATGCGGCCCGCGTTCCGGCGCGGTTTTCGCATACACCAATAAAGTATCGGCCACCGGTCCGTTGGTGATGAAAATCTTGCTGCCGTTTAAAACATAGTGACCGCCGTCGCGCTTGGCCGTGGTGCGCATCGAACCCAACGCATCCGAGCCCGCGCCGGGTTCGGTCAACCCTAGCGCGCCAATCGCCTTGCCGCTGCATAACGCGGGCAAATACTTGTGGCGAAGGTCATCGTTGGCGTTGCGATAGATATTGTTGAGACAAAGATTTTCATGCGCGATCCACGACAAGCTGAGCGAATAATTCCAGCGCGCCATCGCTTGGCAGACGAGACCGCTGGTGAAGAAGTCGAGCCCCGTACCACCGAATTGTTCCGGCACCGTAATCCCGCAGTAGCCCTGCTCACCGATCTTGGCCATGACATCGCTCGGCCACCATTCTTCGTCGTCCATGCGCGCCGCGAGTGGATACAGTTCTTTGCGGCAAAACTTATCGGCTTCATCGAGTACGGTTTGTTGATCCGGGCTCAACTTAAAAGCGTGCGAGGCGGCACCGGCGGACAAAATTAAGGGCTGTGACATGACTGGCTCCAAAATGGAATTCGTTTTCATCAATTTGCGCGGCATGACCAATGCCGGAGCGAAGTGGCCGGACCTTAACGAATCGGTTAAGGCTTGTCCAACCGCGCTTACGCGCCGTTAATCGCGACCTCAATCCCGGTCATGTGCGCCTGACCAGAGAGCGGATCAAAACTACCCGGCCCCACCGGCAATAGCCGGTTGCAGTTCACGCCGGGACTTTGCTGCGCAATTCGCATACCGGAGGTTTGCTGCTGGCCCCAGCCGTGACTCATCGCCACCACGCCGGTCATCAGATCTTGATCAAGTTTTACCGAGGCTTCAATTTCGCCGAACTCATTTTGGACGCGCACGCGCTGACCGTCTTGCACATTCCGCCGCTGTGCGTCTTCCGGGTTCATATGCAGTGGATTCGATGCATGCGTTTTGGTTTTAAGTTCCGGCACATTGGCAAGCCAGCTATTCATCATGCGCGGCGTGCGAAGATTAATGAGCTTCAAACAGTCAGCGCCCGCGCTTTCAAGCCGCGCAAACTGCTCCTCTAGCGCGGCAAATGCGCGCGTGAAATGCGCCGGACAGCAATCCACTTTGCCGTCTTCTGTTTGCAATTGCTCGGCATAGAATTTACCGAATGTATGCCCGCCGAAATCAAGCGCACCGCGTCTTTTCAATTCATCAAAGTCCGCGCCGCGACTTTTGAGCATGTGGCGCACCTTGCCCCATGGGTCTTCGTTCGGCATCGTCACTAACCCGAGCGCCGCACCGAGCGCTTGCAAAATCTCCCGCTCGTGTCTGCGCTCATACCGCGGCGGCACCACGGCCGGGGTGTACTGGAGGTTGGGATGCGCTTGTAGCCCGGTGCTTAAGGCGTTGATGTCTTCGCGTTCGAATTGATCGGTTGCCGGCAACAAATAATGTGCATATTCGCCGGTCGCATTGCGATACAGATCAATGACCACAAGTAGCTCGAGGCGCGGCAACGATTCGCGCAAGCGCGCCTCGCCGCCCATCGCCAGCACGGGATTGCCCGCACATACGATTAGCGCGCGGATCGGTATATCCACATCCGCCATAAAATCGGTGAGCAAATTGCCCGGCCACGGAAAGATGGGCAGGCGCGGCTTGCGTAAGTCACCATAAGGCGTCGGTGCGAATTCGGGTGCCGCGCCACGCCCGGCGCGCGCACGGCGCGTGTAGAAACCAACAGACAACACATTACCGCCGGGCTTATCAAGATTGCCGGTTGCGAAGGACAACATCTGCACCAACCAATAGGCGAGCGTGCCTTGGCGCCCCATGTTGACGCCGGTCGATACATGCACGGATGCGCCATTGGCATCGCACCAGGCTTGTGCCAATGCTTCCACTGTCGCGGTGGAAATACCGGTGACCGGCGCGGTGCGTGCTGCGGGATACCGCTTGATGAAGCCCCGCAAGGCGCCAGCTTGTTTGCCGTGCGCAGCGAGCACTGCCTCGTCAAAACCACCGCGACGTTCGATCTCGCATAACAGCGACGCCAAGAAATATACGTCGGTATCCGGCTTGATCGGCAGCCACTCGCCTAGTGTTTTCGCACTCTCGATACGGCGCGGATTGACGAACACCACCCGCCCGCCGCGCGCTTCAATGGTTTTCAACGTGGCCATCGGATCCGGCACCGAGGCAAAGCTCATTTGACTGACCTTGGGATTTTCGCCAATGACAAGCAGAAGCTCCGTCCGTGCAAAATCCGGCAGTGGATGGATGGTCACCGAGCCATACACCGCTTCGCTCGCCGCAAACTTGTTACCGCAGTCTTGTGTGTTGACGTTGAACACGCGATCAGTGCCGAGCTGATTAAAAAAGCCATACCACGCTTCCGATAACAACGCGTTGTATTCGCCTGGATTTCCCAAGTACCCGGCAATGGCGTTGGCGCCATACGTTGCTTTGACAGCGGCGAGTTTGCCGGCAATCTCGGAGGTCGCGGTGTCCCAGTCGAGGCGGGTGTAACTGCCGTCCGCGGCGCGTCGCTGCGGGTAATTCAAACGATCCGGATCGCGGTGAATATGCGCGGCGTAAAGCCCCTTATGACAGGCGTAACCTTGTGTGATTGGGTGCGTACGATCCGGTTTTACTTTTCCTAAGACGCCCTCGCTGACTTCGGCAATTAAACCGCACGCAGGCTCACAGATACGGCAGAAGGTTTTGACTTCGTTGGTCATGGTCGTGTCCTCCAGCGATGCCGAATTGTGTTATTAAGTCTCTCCCTATGGGAGAAAAATGAAGACCCTCACCCTGCCCTCTCCCGCAGGCGGGAGAAGGTAAAAATGCAACATTATCCGCGCGGGTGAACGCGAAAACCGCTTAGCGCTTGGCGAGAAATGCTTCCAGTGTGGCGAGGGTCGCCGGGGTTTCGGCGAGCGCCGCGATACTGCCGCCTTCGAGATCGAATTGCTGCGTCAGTGTATTGCTCAGGCTCGCGCGCAGCAGCACTTTGAGATTTCCAACTGCATCGCTCGGCATCGCCGCGAGTTGCGTCACCAAGGTTTCAACCGCTTGCGGATACTCGGCATCGTCGACCACGCGCGCAATCATGCCAAGCGCCTGGGCCTCGGTCGCGCTCAACGTTGGATTGGTCGCAAGAATATCGAACGCGCGCTGCAATCCGACCATACGCGGCAAAAAGAAGGTCGCGCCACCGTCCGGCGTCAGACCGGAACGCGTGTATGCAAAGTTAAATTTTGACGAGCGGCTGGCGATGGCAAGGTCCGTCATGCACACCAAACTCACCCCACCGCCGGCGGCGAGCCCATTGACCGCCGCCACCACCGGCGCCGGAATGCGCTGCAAAATGCCGATCGCGGCATGGAAATCGAGGGTCATCTCCCGTACATGCGCACGAATTCGCGTACGTTCACGCATGAATTCACGCAAATCGCCGCCCACGGAAAAAGACTTACCCTCGGCGCTCAGTAATACGCAGCGCAATCCCGGCGTCACTTCACATTGCACGGCGGCTTCGCGCAATTCGCGGGTGACCGCACGGTCGACTGCGTTATTGTTCGCGGCGTCGGCGAGCGTAATACGCGCAATATGATTCGTAACGTCGAAGCGGACTTTAGGCGTGCTCATAGCGACTCCTGGTGCATCGGAGCGAGATGCTCGGGTTTGGTCATTTTAACTTTGTCGATCACAAGATCGAGCACGAGCGGCAGTACTTCATCCAAACGCTCGTCGTAAACCCCAGCTTGTAGTCTTTCGGACAATACACCGGCCATATCACCCGTCGATGCGCCCAAGAACTGACGCAATCGGCCCGCCGTGGACGGCGTCGATTGCGCCGCCTGCGCGAGCTCGCGATCGGCGATCCCGAGCAAGTAGCTGCAACACAATGCGTGATAACGATCCTTGGCTGGCACGGAATCCGTCACGTGATCAATAAATTCTCGAACCACACGCAGGATGTCCCGTAACTCCGGTAGGTCATGACTCATAAGAATTCTCAGGTGTAAGACCCTTGCAAGGTCATCAGCATTTCGTATTCGATCAAACACACGTTACGGCCGCAGGCGGCGAAAGCCGGCGAGCGTCGCGCGCCGGTCCAATGGCCGTGCGCCTGCATGATATTCAGCACGGCCCAGCGCACGTGTCCAAAAATTTCCCACCAGCGCACAACCTTGGGCTCAACCACGCGCCCGCTCGCCGCTTCATAGGCGGTATAAAAAGGCTCTCGCGCGCAGAAACCGCCGACTTCGCGCTCGTTGACCCCAAAGCGAAAGTTACGCAGACACAGCCACGCTAGTTCTTCCATCGGATCACCCAAATGCGCGCATTCCCAGTCGAGCAGCGCACGCACGCCTTCCGGCCCCATCATCAAATTCCCGGTACGGAAATCGCCGTGCAAAACACATCGGTCCGTCGCCGGCGGGCGATGCTGTTGCAACCAGCGCACCGCGAAGTCAATTGCCGGATGCGCTTCGCCGTAACTCGCATAACGTTCCAATTGCGCGGCGATCGGATCGAGCGTGTCCGGTACATCTTCCAAAAAGCTCGCGCGTGTCACGGGGATGCGGTGTAAACGGGCGAGGATATCCGCCGCGGTGTGAGGAAATCGCGCGCGAGCGTCGGCGAACGCGGCATCGGATAGCAATCGTCGTGGCAGAGTTTCGCCATCGACAAACATCACGACATACCCACGATCCAATTCATCTTCCGGTTCAAATTCAAAGACGGGGGATGGGATCGGCAGCGCGTGTTCTTGCGCGAGTAACAGCATTTGATACTGCTGGTGCGGCGAAATGAACGGCGAATGCGCTAGCCGATACGTTTCCTGCCGAAACACCAATCGGCGGCGCGCGGTACCTTCGACGAGGTCAAACAGCAATGTCCGATTGGAGCCACCGAGGGTCGTGGCTTTTACGTTGTCATAATGCGCGTTAGTTCCAAAACGCCGTTTCAACGCGGCGTCGAGGCGCGCAAGTAATTCCGGCGGTGCCGCCAGCGACGATGTTTTCTGTTTGGCCATGGTTTGCGCGGATTCACGAGCCCGACTAGAGCGGCCACCCCACCGGCGCGCCATCCACAATGCGCTCGATATATTCCGTCATGCCGAACCCTTCGCGATCGCCCCATTGCCAACGCGTGAACCCTTCCGCAATCCGCGACTCCAACGTCTCGTCACCTTCGGTGCGGCGATTACGCAGGGGCAACAGCGTTTCTATCTGCCCTTCCACCCGCACCGCGCGCAAAGGCGTGCGAATGCCGAGCGAGACATGCGCGGGATCTTTATTCGGCGTCCATTCGGTCCACACGTCGAGATCGGAAATTTCTTCGTACGCCCCGTCGTACTGCAACACCCCAACTCGCCGCGTGACACCGTCGCGCCCGGTGATCTTGAGCAACATAAAACCCCGATCAGGACCAAAATTCGCGATAAACAACCGGTAGAAATAGATATTCGTCCAGAACCGCGGACCCCACGAGTGATCGCGCCAGCCGTGTCCGCTAAGTTGCCAATTTTGATCACCGACTTTGATGTGGCCGGTGACATTGAGATGCTGATTAAAATGACCCAGCGAAAAATCGCGCCCATACATCGTGGGCTGCGTGGGTGACAATGGCTCGCCGCCATGCAACGGCGAATTGCCGACGCCGTCGAAGACCGCGCTGCAGGCGGCGCGCGGCGCCTGCGCGAATGCGCTACGCGGATCGCGCATCAGCTCTGGGTTATCGAGCACCATGGCGTCTCCGTCGTAACGTAACGCGACGTGTTTGAGCGGTTCGAGCACCTGATATTCGAGACCGCCGGCGGCATGGCGCTCATTATTCGCGATACTCGGGCGGCCGAACTGGCAAGCAACCTTGCCACCCGGGAGATAGAGACACACGGAGAGTTCGGCATAACCTTCGTTCACGCGATTGCCAAGCCGCATCCAGCCACCAACACGTTGCACCGGATCGAAGGCATTGACGTACACACTTTCATTAAAGTTGCGGTCGGCAGTCGGCATATGGGTATATTCGTCGGCCGCGCTCAAGCGAAATTGGCTCATCATTCATCCCCGGTAGACTTCAAAAGCGTTGCAAAAGTGGCTGGCGCATTGTAGCCGCAAACCCCGTGGCATAAGCCCATGGTTCGGTCTTCCCGATGGCTGCTGACCGATCGTTCGACGTGTGTAACAGGCGCACCGCCGCTAAGGTAAAACACCATTTACCACGGAGAATCGCTCAATGGCGCTCGATAAAATACTGTCGCAAGTCATGTCCAGCCCACTCGCCCGTGGCGCGGCCGGTGGGTTGTTGTCGAGTGGCCTCTTGGCCGCATTAACCAATAAGCATGGGCGTAAGTTGTTGGGTGGCACTGCCAAACTCGGCGCGGCGGCAGCGGTGGGTGCCCTTGCGGTGGAAGCGCTTCGTCGTTATCAAGCGCGCGCAAGCGAACCCATAACCACGAGCCCCGTGTTAGACACGCCCCCGCCGACACTCAATGCAACACAGGAACGCGTATTGCTCGCCATGCTCTCCGCCGTCAAGGCGGACGGCGCCATCGACGAAGTTGAACGCGCGCGGATTGCCGAACATCTCGCGCAGGAAGGCATCACGGCGGCGCGTGGCGAGCGGCTGTTGGCGACGCTCGAGCGGACCTCCGACCCGCATTCGATAGCCCGTCTGGCGAGCGATGAATCCAGTGCGGTTGAACTCTACACGGCTTCGGTGTTAGTCATGGACCCCGATCACTGGGCCGAGCAAGCCTATCTGCGTGAACTCGCGCAAGCCTTGAAGCTAGCCCCGGAATTGGTGGCGGAGATTTCATCAACGATCCGCAACGATGCCGTCACTGCGCAGGCGGCCTACGCTGGACAGCCTCACATGAATATTGGGTCATTAAAATCTTAGTAGGTTGGGCTTCCTACGTCAGCCCAACCTACGAATCATTTGGATGGATTACGGCGCGTTCATTTTTAGCCCGCGCTTCCGAGCCTGCACTTGGTGTCGACCACTTCTTGGGAGGCGGTCTCCCCTTTAAGGCAACTACGCTTACAGCGGATAGCCCGCCGGCACGTCATCTTTTAGCACTTCCACATACTCCGTCATGCCATAGCCGATGCGCTCATCCCAGCGAAATTCGGTAAAACACTCGGCAATTCGTGAACTAACCCAGCGACCATTAATTTCACGGCGATTACGCAGCGGCGCGCAATTCAAGATTTGGCCCGTGATACGCACGGCGCGTTTCGCCGTGCGCACGCCCAGGCGAAAACTCACCGGATCGCACGCGTCGTTCCATTCGTTAAAGATATCGAGATCGATTATTTCTTCGTAAGCGCCGTTAACTTGTAACACGCCGCCACGCCGCACCTGCCCGTTACCGTTCGCGATCTTGAGCAGCATGAGTCCATGGCCTTCGTCGAAGTTCGCCATGTAGAGTCGATCAAACAAAATGTTCTGCCAGAGTCGCGGCCCCCAAGAATGATCGCGCCACCCAAGCCCGTCAAATTCGAAGCGTTCAGTGCCGAAGACCAGGGTGCCGCGCACGGCGGTGTGTTGATTAAAGTGACCAAGGGAAAAATCGCGGCCGTACAAAGTCTCTTGCGAGGGACTGGTCGGGAGCCCGCCATGCACGGGCGAATTACCGCGATGCTGCCACACGACTTCCCCAGGTACCCGCTCCGCCTTGCCGAAGAGCGTTTTCGGATCGCGAAACCAGGCCGGATCACGCACGATCATGAGTTCACCCCGGTAGCGCATGGTGAGGCGCGCCAGCGGCTCCTCCACACTTACTTGCATACCGCCCGCGGCAAAGGTTTGGTTGTCCGTGATCCGTGGCCGCTGAAATTGACACAGGATGCGCCCATCCGGCAGATACAAACACACGGCAAGTTCGGCATACCCTTCGTTTGGCCGGTTACCGAGCCGCATCCACCCACCCCAACGGCCTTGGTGATCAAAGGCGTTCATGTACACGCTCTCGTTGAAATGCAACTCAGGCGTGGGCGGGTGTGGGTATTCGTCCTGCGGGACCAATTGGTAGGAATTCATTGAAATACTCTGCGAGTCGCGGCTACAAGCAGTCTACGGATTGGCGCGCGAATAGGAAAATCGTGCAGAACTGTTTATCTTTCGGGCCAGCGTTTCCGCGCCAATTAAAAATCCACGCTAGGAGGTCCCATGCGCTTTGGTTTTATGGAGGATTTTCGTAACCCGGTGAAGTGGCGCAAGCCTTTTCCGGAGTTCTACCACAACATCATTAACCAAATTGTTCGCGCCGAAGAACTCGGTTATGACAACGTTTGGCTGACCGAACACCACTTCACCGAAGACGGCTACCTACCGGCCTTGTTGACAACCGCCGCGGCGATCGCGGCGCGCACCAGCAAGATCAGGATCGGCTCGTTCGTACACTTGCTGCCGTTCGCAAACCCTATCCGGGTGGCGGAAGACCTTGCATGCGTGGATATTCTGTCGAACGGCCGCTTCGATTACGGCGTCGGGCAGGGTTATTCCTATCATGAGTGGAACGCGTTCTGTATGAACCGCAGCGAGCGCGGCGTGCGCATGCGCGAAGGCATCGACTTAATGGTCAAACTCTTCACGCAGGACAAGGTGACCTTCAATGGGCGGTTTACGCAAACCAAGGAAATGACGCTCTCACCCAAATCGGTTCAGAAGCCGCACCCGCCGATCTGGATCGGCGCGCGAGGACCCAAAGCCATCAAACGCGCCGCTGAGATGGGCTATCACTTGATGGCGACGTTGGGGCCGGATCCGGCGCCGCTTTATCAACAGACGTTGCGCGAGACCGGTCGTAACCCGGCTGATTTCAAAATCAGCCAACTGCGCATGGTGTACTGCGCGGAAAATGAGGACAGGGCGTGGGAGGAGTGCCAGCATCACCTCTTCCACTTGTTCGATTTTTATCAGGACATTTTGTCCGAGGCGAAAGACGCGGAAGGCGACGATCAACCGTTACCGATCTCCCGCGCGGAAGACATTCGGCATTCGCCGATGGCCGAGCATCTCTTTATCGGCACGCCAGATCAGGTGGCCGCCAAGCTCGACAAATTCTGCGCGACCTTCCAATGCACGGACTTCATCATGGACTGCCAGTTTCCGGGCTTGAATCCGGCGCTCGGCACACGCTCGTTGGAGCTCTTCGCGAAAGAAGTCATGCCGGCGTTTCGCGGGCGCTGAGTCTGGATTAAGACCCTCACCCTACCCTCTCCCGCAAGCGGGAGAGGGTTCAGATGCTCGTCTCTCGCGCACGCGGGTTAAGGTCGAATAGTCGCCTCTCCCACCGGGAGAGGCCGGTGCGTAGCGCCGGGTGAGGGGCGGCGCGTCCACCGGCACAATTTGAAGACCCTCACCCTTCCCTCTGCCGCGAGCGGGTGAAAATACTTGCCGCTCCCGCGCCCCCAATGAAAGGGCAAAATCTGTCGTACGCCTCGTTCGCTTAGAGCTTGGCAAGCGCCGCAATGAGTCCGTTATAGAGGTCTTCCAACATCTTCTTGACCTCTGCCTCGGGTGCGCCGTTGGCGACCCAGTTACTGCCCCACACAATGCGGCAGCCGCCGTTCGCGGCGTCCGATAGCGTCACCACCGCGTGATAGTGGTCGAGCGGTAATGGGCTCGGCGCGATGATGGAATAAGAAAATACGCTCTGCTCATACGCACACTCCAGGCGTTCGACGACTTCACCCGGTGCCCCTTTCAGCTTAATCGTGCGCACCGAACCAACCCCGCTGCCCTGCAATGTGCACGATTCAATACCATCCGGAAGCAGCTTAGAAACGCCGCCGAAATCCACCAGTGCGGCAAACACTTTGGAACGCGCCGCCGGGACCGTTTTATCGACTAATGCACCGTAACCCATGTTTGTACTCCTCAAATTGATTTGGATTTGTCCCATTTAGTCCTGAACTCGGGGTAACACCGAGGTAAGTTCGTCTGATCTGCGAGCCTGCCTCATTCGGCGTGTCCGCACAACCCAGGACAGGCCACTTGCTCGCACTACAGTCGTGCGTTGGGGCGCCGCTACTCATCGGAATTGTCCTAGCGGGAGCCTATGCATGACCTTACGCAGCCAGCTAACCTACTTTGCGGTGTTGATGGCCTTACTTCCGGCAGCAATTGTCGGCGCCAGTGTCTATTGGATCGCCTCGACCCGCGCCGAAGCGGCGTTGGAAGCCTCCACGGTTGCACGGCTACAAGGGGTGGCGGCCGCACGCGCGATCGCCCTCGAGTCCTTCTTCTCGGACCTGCGCGCGACCGTGGCGGTGCTCGGCAACGATCACACAACCATCGACGCGATGGAACACTTTCAAAGCGCCTTCGCCACCTACGCAAGCGATACTGGCGCTATCACGGTAGAGCAGGCGCGGCCTACGCTGCAAAGTTTCTACAGCGGTCAGTACGATCCGACGTTCCAAAAATTCAACGGGGGGGTCTCGCCTAATTCAGCACAGATCCTTGCCAAGCTCTCGGCGAATAGCGCCGCCTTGCAAGCCACTTTTCTACAACGCAATCCGCACCCGGTAGGTCAAAAAGATGAGTGGTTAAATCCGGGAGATGGCACGCCTTACGCTACGCAGCACGAGGAATACCATCCGCATCTGCGCGAGTTTGTGCGCGGACTTGGCTTCTACGATTTATTCTTGGTCGACAACGCCACTGGTGACGTGGTTTACACTGTCTACAAGGAAGTAGATTTCGCGACTTCTCTCATCTCAGGTCCTTTCGCCGACACCGGCCTTGGCGAAACCTTCCGTAAAGTGCGCGATACGCAAGCCATTTCAATCTCGGACTTTAAACCCTACGGGCCGTCGTACAACAAACACGCGGCATTCATCGGGGCACCGATCACGGACGATGGCAAAGTTGTCGGCACCATCATTTTGCAATTGTCGATCGAGAAACTCCTTGCCGCGGTGACCAGTAATGGGCGCGAAAAAGAGACGGGGTTGGGCGAGAGTGGCCAGTCTTATTTGGTGGCCGATGACGGCACGCTTCGGAGCGAACCGCAGCGCTACCGCGACGACCCTGCCAGCTTCGTAAGCGCGCTGCGCGCACGCGGCACGGCTGCATCGGTACTCGAGGAAGTCACCCACAAGCAATCGCTAGTCGGATTGTTGCCAGTGTCCACGCCGGCTATTAAAGACGGGTTAGCGCGCAAAAGTGGCTGGCTCAAAGGCGAATCCTACGATGGAGTAGAGAAGTACCAGTACTACACCCCTGTTAATGCATTGAAAAAACCCTGGGTGGTCGTCTCCGAAATCGACGCTAGCGAGGCGCTCGCCAATGTATCCGCGTTACGCGGCTACTTGCTGACCGCCACTTTAGTCTGCATCGCGATCATGAGCGTGCTCGCCGCGCTCGCGGGCGCCACCATCGCACGCGGCCTGACACGCCCGATCCACGCGTTTGCCAGCGCTGCCGCGCAGATCGGCAACAAACTCCGCGACGGTGAAGGAGTAAGGGGACGTTTATCGATGGACGTCAGCGCCGAATGGAAACCACTTGCCGAAACCATGAACGACCTGCTCGACTGCGTCCAGCAATCCATGCGCGACATTGGCGCTGTGCAGGAGCACCTGTCATCGACCGCAGAACACTTGGCGGGCCTCGGCGAACAAAACGATCACGGAATGCAAGGCCAACATACACAGACCGAACACGCCGCGCACGCCATGAAGGAAATGGCGACAACCGTACAGGCGGTCGCCAAAAGTGCGTTACAGGCCGCCGAAGCGGCGAGCCAAGCGGATCAAGATGCACGGGACTGCCAACGCACCGTGGCGGACATGATCAATGCGATGAACCTAGTGCAGCAACAGTTCAGCAGCGCGACCGAAGTCATGCAACGGCTGGAAGCCGGAAGTCAAAATATCAGCTCGGTACTCGGCGTTATCAAAGGAATTGCGGATCAAACCAATTTGCTCGCGCTCAATGCCGCCATCGAAGCGGCCCGCGCGGGCGAACAAGGGCGAGGTTTCGCGGTGGTCGCCGATGAAGTACGGTCGCTGGCTGCCCGCACGCAAGAATCGACGCATGAGATCAACACCATTATCGGGCAGCTGCAGCAGCAAGCGCACGAAGCGGTGGTGGTCATGACCGAAAGCAGCGAGAAACTAAGCGCGAGCGTGGGCAACGGTGCGGCGGCCGGTACGGCGCTCGACAATATCGCGGTGCGTATCTCGATCATCGATAGCATGAATGCACAAATTGCGAGCGCGGCAGAGGAGCAGAGCGCGGTGTCGGAGGAAATCGCGACGAACATTGCGGCCATCGCCTCGACCAGCGACGCCGCTGTCCGCACGGCGCGTGAACTGTGTCAGACGAGTTTATCGATCAACGATTCGGCGGAACGGCTGCGTGCCCAATTGAAGCGCTTTAAAGCCGCGTGAGTTGGTTTGGGCAGCGGACCAGTTGCTCACGCGACCGGTAGCACCCACCCATAAGGGTCGGGCCGTAGCCCGTACTGGATCCCGGTAAGTGTGTCGAACATGGTACGCGCCACCGGGCCGGGTTGGCCGCCGCCGATGACAATATCCTTGCCTTGATACCCTAGCCGCCCGACCGGCGCGATGACGGCGCCGGTGCCCATACCGAAGACTTCGGTGATGCGACCGGAGGCGATGTCGTCCAGCACTTCAAAGAAATCGATCCGAGTTTCTTCAACCTTTAAGCCCGCATCGCGCGCCAAGATCAAAATCGATTCGCGCGTCACACCATGCAGGATGGCGCCAGACAGCGCCGGCGTCTTCAGCGTTTTCCCTTCGTAAATAAAGGCGATATTCATCGCACCGACTTCATCAACGAACCGACGCTCCACCGCATCCAGCCACAGCACCTGCTGGTACCCGAGCCTAATCGCTTCTTCGGTCGCGGCAACGCTGCCGGCGTAGTTGCCGGGGGTCTTGGCTTCGCCCGTGCCGCCCCGCACGGCACGCACATAGTCGTGCGGAACATACACCGCAACCGGCGCGAAGCCGCCCGCGAAGTACGGCGCCACCGGGCTCAAGATGATGAAATGTAGGTACTCCTTGGGCGCGCGGATCGCGAGATCTTTTTCTGTTGCAATCATGACGGGGCGAATGTAAAGCGCGGTTTGCGGCGCGTTTGGTACCCAGTGGTTTTCCAATCTCACGAGTTGTGAGATGGCTTCCACATGCAGGTTCACCGGCACTTCCGGCATGCCCATGCGCAGCGCTGAGCGATTAAAACGCTCGGCATTACGCATGGGCCTAAACAAGTTGACGCCGCCATCCGGCCGCCGGTAGGCCTTGGTCCCGTCGAAAATCATTTGCCCGTTGTGCAGGACTTGCGCGGCCGGGTCGAGCACGATGGGTTTGTAGGGTCCGATCGTCGCATCAAACCAGCCGCGTTCGCGGGAGTAGCGTTGCGTAAACATGCGGTCCGCGAAGTAGCGACCAAAACCAAGTTCGGTGCGTGGGATGGAATCGATGGGTGTGGCTTGAATGGGTTCGACGTTAATCATGAGGGGTGATTAGACCTATTCTTGTTGGAGTTCGCTTTCCGCTTCCCAACCTAGAGAACGACGTGGCGATTTCTCGTTACCATGCGGGAAGAATGTCGAGTGCCGTCAATGAAAGTGCCGCCATTACGAGTCGCGGTTATATCGGAGATAACCAGCGCACTTCTATTCGCCTCTCCCCACGGGAGAGGCCGGCGCACAGCGCCGGGTGAGGGGCAGCGGTTTGAAGGGCGTGCTATTTCTTAGCCGCCAGCGGATTCACAAATTCCGTCTTGAACCCAAGCTTACGCATCCCCACCAAGCAACACTCGCAATCTTCTTCGATCGTGCCGCCGCTTGCGCCGATGCCGCCGATGACTTCGCCCTTGTCGTCAAAAATGGGGAACCCACCGCCCACCATGCAGATGCGTTCATCGGTGTGCTGTAAGCCGTAGCCGAAGGCGCCTGGCAACATGACATCCCGCACCATGTCGGTGGGGCGCTGGAAGGCGACGGCCGTCCAGGCTTTTTTCTCCGCGATCAAGATATTCGCAATGCGGCCTTTATCCGGGCGCAGCGCACCGCGCAAATGCCCGCCGAAATCCACCACTGCAATTGAACTGGGGCGGCCCACCGCTTGTGCGTAGGCAATACCTTCCTTCAACAGGGTCTCGACTTCGGCCAAAGTTAATTCACGCATGTTCGCTCCTCACAAGATTTTTCGCACCGCTTGTTGATTATATGCCGCACTCTTGGCTGTCATCGTCGTCTTCATCATCATCGTCTTCGTCATCGACGCCTTTGCCAAGCATGGCGAGAATCGCACTAATCGCGGGGTCTTGGAAGATACCGGATATAAAACGGCCGGCGAACGGTCCGTCCTGCAGGAACGGATCTTCAAACAATAACGTCTCACCGCAGCCCGTACAGGTTTGGAAATTGAACTCGCCCTGGCCACCGAGGCCGGCGAGCAGCGCATGCGCGCCGGGCGCGGTGCCGGCTTCCAAATTGATGTGATTGGCGTTGACGATGAATTCGCCGCCCGACATCAGCGCCGCGAAGGCGCCGGGGCTGCCACCACCGATGATGTTGAGGTCTTGCGCGATATCGGCCGTCAGGCTCTCCAAGCCAAACAGGAAAGCCGCGAGGCCTGGCACTGTGCCTTTGAGCAGTAAGGTTTCCACCAATTCCTGACTGGTCTGCAAGATGTATTGCGAGAGCGGATCGGTGCCCGCCTCGATAAACGCGTTCTGCGCCGAAAGCCGGATACTTTTCGCAATGACCATCGGATCGAAAAGTTTGAAGTCCCCGTCTCCGGCACCGCGGAACTGCAAATCCACGCCGTTCGATGACGATTCATTAGCGGTAAGCGTGAGCGCCGTGTTCGGCATATTAAGCAAGCCGTTAATGATGATCGAACGCCCAGCCTGTAACGTCAGGCTGCCGCCCGTCGCGCTCAGCACAAATCCTTTGTCGATGAAAATATCCTCGTTCGCCTGCAATACGAGATTCGCGCCGGCGTTGAGTGCGAGTGCCAATGAACCACTGGTCACGACGAAATCGCCACTTGGGGTGTTGCTAAACGGAATACTGGTCGCGGGAATTCCAGAATTGGCAATGAACGGATCAAAAAACACCAAGCGACCCGCATCGATGACGCCATTCACATCCGCCAACGGGCTGCCGAACGCGATCCGCTGGTTAACCGTGAAACGCACATTGGCATTGCCAAGTGTTTCCAGATTACTGATCCCAACAGCCCGTTGAACTTCAAGCCCGGTTAGTGAGTTGACTTGCACGATCGCGCCGGCATCGCTGAACGAGCCGACGTCCGCGAGGGGACTCTCGACGATAATGTCGTTATTCCCATTTAAGAAATTACGTACCGAGAAAATGTTGTCAGCGCTGAAGCGCTCTAGCGCGCTGGTGCCGTCGGTCCGGCCGATGATTTGCAACATCGAATTGACGAGCAGCAATGAACCGCTATCGGTTAACCCGTTGGCATCCATATCCGGAACCGGAAGGAATCTCGTATTGGGATCCATGCCGATGAACGATAGTGGTGAGAATGCTCCCACACCGTCCGGGTTGCCGCCGCCGGTCGCGCCGAGTAACGACGCCTTGACCAAATTGCCGCCGCCGAGATCCTGATCACCCACCACAAAAAGCGCACCGGCGCCGCTATTGTGGAGCGGTGCGCGAATCCAGGTTTCTCCAGCAACGTTCAGTTGCGAACTACCTAAGAACTCGTTCAACGTGTTGCCGCGGAGTTCGCCGACGATCCCACCGCTGGAATTCGCGACTAGATAACGCCCCGCATTCGCGTTCCCGCCGACAGTGGCGGCAAAGTTGTTAAAGATCAGATTGCCATTGGGACTATAGCTAATGCTCCCGCCAAAACCATCGCCCGCGCTCAGGCCATCTATCCGGTTGGTCTGCGCACCAGTGGTCACGTTCATAAAATAAGCGGAACCCGAATTGGCGCCGGCGTAATCCGCAGTCGTGCTCCCAAGCACCCAGTGCGCGTTGTCCGGGGCCATAAAGGCATCGAATGGATCGAGTACTTCGTTGGCACCGGGCGTAATGCGTCCGCGTTCGATTTGTCCGCCGGGGGTGATGGTATCCAAATCAAGGTCGGCGATTTGCACGATCGCGCCGCCGTTTACGGAGTTACCGGAAACCAAAATATCGCCGTTGCTAAGTGCGAAGGAATTCACCAGCTGACCAAACAGCTCGGTACTGAGCGTGCCGTCTACTTGTCCAATCAAGCTCAAATCGGCTCCGGAAAATAAATACATCGTTCCTTCGTCGTTGTTGCCAGCAAGCACGGAGCGACGGAACAAATTGCCATTGCTGCGTTCAATAACGCTGCCGTTCTGGGCGTTGTCACCAAGCCGCTCATTATCTGTTTGGCCGTACTGTCGGCCGAGTTCGGCACCGGTGAAATCCGCGAGAATGACGACTCCTTCGTGGTTGCCGTCGCCCGGGGTGCCGCCTGGATCATCGGCATCCGCATCGAACACTAGAAACTTGTTGGTGTTACCTGCTGCGGTTAGGCGTTGAATATCATTAGCGCCGCCGGCGCCCAAGCGGTCGTTAATTTCCGACCCAGAGATCGCGCCAAGCAAAGTTACGCTACCGCCCAAACCGCTCATTAATAGGATGGCGCCGGAGTCCGTTCCGAACGCGTCCCGATTAGGCGTATGGATGGCAAAGAGGTTGCCAGTATCTATAAAGGTGCTGGTATTGATGATCGTGTTGACGTCGCCGAGCCCTTCGCCGGCACCGAGGCCGGTCACGAGACCGCTATCCACAAAGCCCGCGCTGTTCGCGTCCACAAAGTGAATTTCGCCCGCGCCGCCGCCGGCTCCCGGATTTTGAATCGCGAGGTTCCCGCCGGGCACTGCTACCAGCGGACGTCCACCTAAACCTTCGGAAGGCAGTGAGCCGTCGATTTGGCGCAAGATATTGCCAGTCGCGCCACTCATGAAAATGACACTGCCTTCGGAGTTCCCGCCGTTACCCGGCGCACGCACCACGTAATCGTCGAAGCGACTAAAGTTATCGAGCACCGAGAAATCCAGCACCGCGCCGGTGAGACCGCCCCCACCTCCGCTACCCGTCACGCCGGTGCCGCGTTTGATGACGCCTCCGCCCAAATCGGTCGCCGCCAGTTGAACAACGATGCCTTGTCCGCCGTTATGACTATTGGCGCCGGTGTTCTTGACCACCAAGTCGCCATTCGATAACGCACCTTGCGTGATTTGCGCGAGCGCACCGAATTGCTCGTTGTTGGTATCGCCGTCAAAACGACCGATCTCGGCGCCAGTACTTCCATCTGCCAAAATAATGCTGCCTAAGTTGGGCGTCGACGGGATCGGATCCCACAAGCGGCTCGGGATCCAATAGTTATCATTGACGAAAGACTCGATGATGCCGTCTTGCCCCAGCGCTTCGTTGTCACTGGTGCCTTCCACTGCGCCAATGAAATTGCCGTTATAGCCGACGAGCGCCACCCGACCGTTGTTGGTCAAAACACCGGTATCCGCGGTTTCGCTGGTAATTACCATCCCGTTCGTCAAGAACGCTTCGATGCCGTTTTTGCCGAATTGTTCGCCGGTACTAACCCCCATGGTGGCACCGCGAACGATTACGCCGGGCGAGACCAACTGGTCGGCGACTACAAATACCGCGCCAGCTAAGGTCAGTAGGCCGTTGGTATGATCCTCACTAATTAACAGCAGATCGCCAAAACCGAGGCTGGATTGGTCTATCACGCTGCCCAAATTCTCACCGGCGGCGTTACCGTCTACGGAGGCCAACCGAGCCCCTGTTGAGCCATCGACCAAGACCAACGATCCTTGCCCACCGTTCGCGTCAGGTACTTGCAAGAAGTAATTGCCGCTAGCGCGCATGATGGGATCGAAGCTACCTAACAAATCTCCCGCCGAGAGGCCGTTGGTGCGGCCGATTTCTAACCCAGTAGCCTTGTCGATAAGTACTGCGGTACCGGCATCGTCGAAACCATTGCCAGTGCCACCGAGGTCGGCAGAACTACTGGTAACGATCATCTTGCCGGCGGGCGCTTTTCCAAAGGAGTCAAAAAAGATATTGCTTCCATAGCCTTCCAAATCGCTTTGGCCCATGGTCCGGCCAAGTTCGGCGCCGGTCGCGGAGCTGCCGATGATTACCGCACCGGCGTCAGAAATAAGTCCGTTATCCGCTGCTGTTGCCACGATGCGAAAAGTGTTCGCCGCGGCGCCGAAGATTTGTACATTGGTCCCGAAGGCATCGTCGGCGGCGTTACCCGTGATGCGGCCGAGTTCCTGGCCGGTGACCATCGAGCCCGTGATAACCGCTCCCGCGTTGATTTTGCCCGGCAGATCGAACGAACCGGCATCGATGCGGAAGGTGTTCAACCCAAAGTTATCGGTGACGACTTGCCCGACCCGGTCATTGGCGGCACCGCCGACAATACGGCCGAGTTCGGCGCCGGTTACAGCACTCCCTACCACCACCGCGCCTGCATTGGCTTGTCCGCCTATCGTGGCATTGTCTGCTTCGATGCGAAAAGTATTGGTTGAAAAGTTGTACGCGACCGACGATCCGAACTGATCACCAGCAGCCCCGCCGGAAATACGTCCTATCTCAAGTCCAGTGAGCCCACTCACCGTGACGACTGATCCGGAGTTCGCACCGTTGACATCCGCAAGGTCACTCTCCACCACGAAATTGCCGGCGATGGATTGCACGGAATCTCCGAAAAATTCACTCGCGCTCGTGCCACTGGTGCGACCAATTTCTTGTCCCGTGGTCAGATTAAATAAAATCACGGCACCCGCATTCAGAAGTCCATTAGCGGTCGCGTTCTCGCTCAAGAACAGTCGATTACCGTTGGGGGCGTTAAAAAAGGAACCGCCAAGAAATTCGTTGGTGCCATTACCGCTTAGCGAACCGAGCGTGTTACCTACGCTATCGAGTAACAATACCTTCCCAGCCTGCGTAAATGCGCCATTGTTTGCATTCTGATTGATTACCAGAATGTTGCCATTGGCAAGCGGTGTTATAGAGGTAGCGAAACTGCCAAGTTGGTCGTTCGCGTTTGCGCTTTGATCGAAGACCGAAGTCGTTGCGCCGCCGGGGATGAGAAATATACGTCGCGGATCGAGCAGCAACGTGCCGCCCTTGCCATGTGGCGCACCGACATCGGCACCGCCATACATGCGCAGAATTTCTTTACCGGACACTTCCACCAAGCCGCCGTCGCCAGCCTCCGCACCGCCGCGCGCACTCGCGGCCGCTCTAAATTCCGTTTCTTGGTTCGACCAAGTCACGATGGTGCCGCCGCGGCCATTGGTGCCGGCGTTTGCTTCTAGTTTGCTATTGGCGTCGACCAGGGTTTTTTCGGCGGCACGAAGCGCCGCGCCGCCTTTGTATTCTCCGCCCACGCGAATATTGCCACCGGCGCCGCTGGTCGCATTGGCGCTGACGGTCGCGACGGTCAGTTTGACTTCGTCACCCAACACATGCGCCGTGCCGCCTTGCGTGTCACCACTGACATCGATGACGCCACTCACCGTGGCGACCTTCCCTTCGACGGTCACTTCACCGCCGGCGGCGCCCGTTGCGCCACGCGCGAGCAGCTTGCTGTCGAAGGTAGTTTCAACTTTGTCACTCGCACGCAGCACAATCCGGCCTTGTTCGTCCATCGTCAGCGAGTCCGCATTGATCTCTCCGGAATGTTTGATGGTGCCGGCCAAGATGCTCGCGGTGCCACCTTTGGCAATCAATTGGCCCAAGTTGACGACTTCGTTTCCCGGCGCTTGGACGTCGAAACTGATATCCGGATCGTCCAGACTGGAAATCGTCAACGCGTAGCCTGCGGCGAGCAGCAGCTCGCCGTTCTCTGCTTCGATGATGCCGCTTTGTGGATTGCCGGCTTCGGGTGCGTTCAAGATTTTCGGCGCGATCAAAATAATTTCGCCATTCGGCGCACTTTTGATGTAACCGTGGTTCTCGATGCGGCCACTATTGGCGTCACCGGTGAACGTGAACTTGCCGGCGGTGAAATCTTCGTTGCGAATATTGAGCGTGGAGAGCACGAGTCCTGCAGTATCGATGACGGCATCCCGGCCGATCAAAATGCCCGCAGGATTAACTAAGAACACACGGCCGTTTGACAACATCTGGCCGTATATTTCCGATGGGTCGGCCGCCGTTACCCGATTAAGCACGGCGCTATCCGCGCTTTGCTGCATAAAGCGCGTCACTTCCCCGGCTCCGATATCGAAATTTTGCCAATTTAATATCGCGCCCGGCGAATTGGTGATCTCAAGCGTCGCCGGATTGGGATTGGCCAGCGTCGCGCTGCCCGACACTACGTCTAGTCCATTCGGATTGGCGGTCGCCGGCACGCTGGCGACCAGTCCCAGCGCGAATGCGATGCTGCGGCTGAGTAATTTTTCTTTAAACGCTATTGAACTGTGCATTCGGCACCTCCGTCCTCGATTTCGCTCTCGAGGAAATTGAGCGAGGAAGTGTCCTCGACCGTCCTGAGGGCCGGATCCTCCGGCATGAACGGCGGAATTTCCGGTAATTTTTCTGGCGCGTCACCATTGTTATTCACAATGCTCGCTTCGCCTGCCGTGAGTTCAACCTTGCCCTCGTCAGTTTCGACATCGCAATTGCCCTCATAACAACTGACGATGAGGCCTTGCGGCGGGCTGCTCGACGAAGGCGGCGGCGGCGGTTCAGGCGGTAGCGGCACCGTCGATTCCGTTGGAATATCAATGATGATGGCGGGTAGGTCGGTGAGCGCCTGTGGTGGCAACCCCGGCGCGATGACAAACATCTGCCCGCTATCGACGTTAAAGGGGCCACCACTCAACGGTTCAGTGGTAATTCCGCCCACGTCGACGCCTACATTGAGCACACCTTCATCCAAAGTGCCCCACCACTCCGTACCACGAATGCCGATCGTCGCGACCGAGGTACTGAACCGGTACGAATCGCGATTGAATTTGCCAATCGCACCGCTGACCGCGCGCAACCCGCCGCGCACGAAAGCGAAGAAACCCTGCGCCTTCGCGGGCTCTGCTTCGTTATAGACAAAGCGCTCGACTCTGAACTCGGTGTTCGGGGTCAACGTCACGCGGCTTTGATCTTTGAAGGCAATTACGAGGTACGACCCGGCGGCGGTTTCCAAGGTATCGCCGGCATAGATCGGACTGCCTGCCACAAGCTTACGTTGACGATCGCCGTTACCCGCTTGGGCCTTGACCTCGCCGCGGACGAATCCCGCGCGCCCGGCGGGTGTCGCGCGAAGTTGCGCTTCGGCGGCACAGTCTTCGGCGCATAAACGCGCGTCGAATTCCGTGCCACGAATACCGATAGTGGCGACCGCCGTACGAAGACGCACGGCATTAGGATTACGTTTGCTCAAAAATCCGGTGACCGCGCGCAAGCCGCCGGTAAAAAGGCGATAGGCCGCCCTTAAGTCGTTTTCCGCGACGCTGAATTCTTCGATTTGAAACTTGGTTTGCGGACGCAACGTCACGCGCGAACCGTCCTGCAATTTAAGCAGCGCGACGCTGCGCGGACCGGTGGTAATGACATCGCCCTCAAAGAGCGACGAGCCGAGACCTAGGATTCGTGCGGCGGCATTGCCGGTCTGTGCGGTGGCGATGCCGCGGGCAATGACGACTTCACCCGCCGGGTTGGCCGCCAACACCGGCCATGCGAGCGCGCAGCAGGCAACGAGCCCCAACCAGCGGATCAATAGCGAACTTGTAGCGTGACATGCCATTTTGAATTGCCTCGATCCGACGCCTCGCCCTCGGCGTTGGCCAACGGTTGTCCATAATCGATAGAAAGCGCCGCCATTTGATTCCAGCTCCACCGTGCACCCACCCCAACGCTCGAGAGAACGTCCTCTTGCGCAAATCGCGCGCGCGCCATCGAGAGCTTTTTGTAGCCAATATCGTAAAACGCGAGGAAGCGTAAACCTGGTACTTGCTGGATAAACGGCGTCCACAATTCGAGATTGGCAATCACGCCACGATCACCCGCCACCGTGCGTTCTTCGAAGCCCCGAATCGAACGTTCGCCACCGAAACCGAGCTGTTCCCCGGCGATCAGGGCTTGCGTCGTGTACTGTCCATTCACGCGGCCGACCGCCAAAAACTCTCGCGGTAATTCGCGGCTCACGCGTGCGCCCAAGCGCAAGGCACGCCAGTCGGCGTCATTGCCGTCCCGCGCGGATCCGCCGACCTGCGCTTGGTCATAGGCGTCATTGCTGTTATGTCCGCCCCACGGCAGGTTGGCGACCGCCTCGAGATAAAAATCGGCGCTCGCCGTGGCCCACGAATAACCACCGTCGTAACGCAGCGAAATCGGCCGGCTGCGCAGGTTGGTGACCACAAACTGTTCCGATTCGAATTTGCGATCTTGGATCGCGGCCGTGATGCTTTGCCGATAACGTCCAAGCGGCAACAACATATGCTTGAAGCTAAATCCAACAAAATCGCCCGCGCCGCTAATATCGGTGCCACTCAATCCAATTCCACCGCCGACGTTGCCGATATCGACATCCGAGGTCACGTAAAACGCCGTGAACCAGCCAGAAAGCGCGTACACGGGTAACTGATAAAACGCGCCGAGTTGGAACAGATCGCTAATTTTTTGCGGCGAGAACGTAATCGCCGTGGTCAGCACGTCATCGTGTCCGGTGACATCGCTATACATGCCCCCTGCTTGGAGGCGTGTCTCGCCGGTGTCACTGGTGCCGATGTTATTGAAGCTACCGAACAGGTTCCAAGGCCGTTGGTCCTTCACGCGCACCACCGCGTCAAGCGAATCCGGCTGCGCTTCACTATCGCGGAACGAGACTTTCAAATGCTTATGCGGATGCTCGTTGGCGACGGCCAACGAACGCGAGACTTCGCGCAAGTTCGGCGCGCCGGCTTCGAGTTTCGGTAAGCTGCGTTTGATATTGGGCGCTGAGAAATAGTGATTACCCGTGACCCGGATGTCGGCGACCTTGAAGGTGGAGATCTTGAGCGTCACGATCCCGCTCGCGAGATCCTGTGGCGGTAACGATACTCGGTGGAAGGTATGCCCCGCCGCCACTAATGCCTGCTCTAACGCATCACTCGCCGCGAGCAGTCCTTCGATGCCTGCATGTTCGCCCAAGAAAGGCGCGAGAATAGCATCGACTTGATTGGCGCCGAGCGGGTTGTCGCCAGTGACTTCAAAACGGGCCACATGCACGGCGAGTGGTGGCGGTTCCTGCGCCCATGACCAACCGGCCGTGACTAATAACATCGCGAACACCCAAAGCCGCCTCACACATCCTCCTTCAGCAAGGCCTCATGCCCCGGCCCCTGCTCGACGTTCACCCGTTGATTTGTCGAATCATAGGTTAATGCGCTGGGCGAAGAAAGCGGCTAAGGTATCTGAGCGATAGGAGTTTTTCTTGAAATACCGCGAGTAGATGGTGCGCGAGTCTGGTCGTGCCGGTCCGCCCTCACTCAGCCATAAATTGGCGTGACCCACGGGCCTTCCTCATGCGCCGTCCAATAGCGTGCCGATAGCATCCGGGTCAGTGGCCCCGGCTCACCATCGCCGATTGTGGTGCTGTCCACTTTGACCACGGGCATGATCCCCCCGGCCGTGCTCGTCAAAAACACCTCGTCCGCGGCTTTCAGCGTCGCTACATCAAACCGCGCAAGCCGCACCGACACGCGCGCCGCCTCCGCCAACTCCCGAACGGTGAGACGCGTGATCCCCTCCAACACACCGTCTGCCGGGGTGATCAACGTGCCTTTGACGTAGGCAAATAGGTTGAACCCTGGGCCTTCGGTCAGGTTACCGGCGGCATCACACAGCACGGCAGTGTGCGCCTCGCGGTCATAGGCCTCAAACTGCGCTTGCACCAAATCGCCCCATTGAAAGTTTTTAACGGTGGGATCGATGGCGCGAGCGGCGGTGCGTTCGCTGCGCGTCGCGACCACCAAATGAATCCCTGCCTGCTGCTGGGACAGGTTCGCGATCCAAACATAAGGAATCGCGAAGGCATAAAAGCGATTGACGACGCGTCGTGGATCGCGCTCACCCGGCGGCGGCACGCCACGGGTGCAGATCATTTCGACATAGGCTTCTTGCAAATTTGCGCGCCGCACGCAGTCGGCGAGGATCCGCGCGATCTCGGGTGTGGCCGGTGGGGTTAGGTTTAGCCGCTGGCAGCTGCGCGCAAAGCGCGTGAGGTGATCGGCCAGTCGGAAAAATTTGCCATGCCAGGCGGCCACCACGTCATAGGTGCAATCCGAGCGCGTAAAGCCCATATCGGTGAGTGGGATACGCGCTTGCGCAATCGGCACCAAGTCATGGTCGATATAGGCGCAGCCGGCGGAAAAATCATGATCCATAGACGGGCTCCTCGGTAGCGGCATTGTTGGGGTAGTCTGCGATCGGGCGCGGAAATTTGCGAATTCCGCCTACGCCAACCTTGACGCTGGCGGCGCCTCACTTGACACCACGGGAGGCCCGCGAATAGGTTCCCTTAACCAACTTCTATAACGCTCGCCCAACGCCGAAGGAACTTGTGATGGATTTTTTGTTTAACGATGAACAACGCGCGATTCGCGACGCGATCGAAAAACTGTGCGGAAATTTTTCCGCCGAATACTGGCTGGAATGCGATAACGAAGGACGCTACCCGCAGGAATTCGCGCGCGCGGTGATCGATGCAGGTTGGCTCGGCATCGCGATGCCGGAAGCCTACGGCGGTGCTGGGCTCGGTATCACGGAAGCGACCATCATGATGCAAACCATCGCCGAGTCCGGCGCGGGCTTGTCCGGTTGCTCGGCCATCCACTTAGGCATTTTCGGCTTGAATCCGGTGGTCGTATTCGGCACCGAGGAGCAAAAGCAGCGCATGTTGCCGCCACTCCTGAAAGGCGAAGACATCGCCTGCTTTGGTGTGACTGAACCCAACGCGGGACTCGACACCACAAATCTGGACTGCCGCGCCGATCGCACCGACAGCGGCTATGTCATTCACGGCGCCAAACATTGGACCTCGATGGCGCAACGCGCGACGAAAGTGCTGCTGCTGGCCCGCACGACGCCCAAGGATAAAGTAAAACGCAAAACCGAGGGTTTAAGCCTTTTTTACACCAATCTCGATCGCCGCTACGTCGAGGTTCGCGAAATTCCCAAGATGGGGCGCAAAGCGGTTGATTCGAATGCCGTGTTCTACGATGGCCTGCCGGTCCCGCGTGAAGATCTGATCGGTGAAGAAGGCAAAGGCTTTCATTACATCTTGCATGGACTCAATCCCGAGCGAATTTTGATCGCCGGCGAAGCTGTGGGCCTTGGCCGCGCCGCGTTGCGCCGCGCGGTTAACTATGCCAAGGAGCGCGTGGTGTTCGGGCGTGCCATCGGGCAAAACCAAGGGCTTGCGCATCCGCTTGCCCGTAATTGGATTGAATTGGAAGCGGCGGAACTATTGGCCTACAAAGCCTCCACCCTGTATGACGCCGGACTTGAATGCGGCGCGCAGGCCAACGCCGCGAAGTACCTCTGCGCCGAGGCGGGTTTCCGAGCCTGCGAGCAAGCGGTACTGACCCATGGCGGCATGGGTTACGCCAAGGAATATCATGTCGAGCGCTATCTGCGCGAGATCATGATCCCGCGCATCGCACCGGTCAGCCGTGAAATGATTTTGAATTTTGTCGCGGAGAAGGTGCTGGGCTTGCCGCGGTCGTTCTAAGTCGCCTGTTCAAGATACAGCGGCTGCTTCGCTTTGCAGTACGTGAGTTTGCGTACCAGCTTGTCGCCCTCGAAGTGTAGTAGATCGAGCCCCGCGAGCGCGACCGGCTTGCCGTCCATCGTGAGATGTAGATGCCAACTCGCCATGACCTTGCCGGTCGCCTCGTCGACGAAGGTATCGTCCTCATCGAAACGCATGATGCCGAATTTCTTGGAGAACAGGCCATCGAACGCGCGTCGAATGGCGGCCAAGCCTTCGTTGCTTCGGCCGTGGAGCTCTTCATACACCGCGTGTTCATGAAAAAAACCCATGCACGCATCGAGGTCGTGACGGTTGAACGTGGCGGTGAACGCATCCGCCAATGACTTTAATTGCAGATAGCGGGAAGACGGCATGTCCGGCACCTCTCTAACGTAGGGTGCCGGACAGTTTACACGGCGTGTGCTTAGAACCCGATGCCGAGCGAGATCCCAGCGGTCCACGTATCGTTGTCTTGGTCGGTATCGACCGATAAGCCGGCGCGTTGTGCGGCCGCGACCGCCGCGGCGGAATACTCCGGATCGGTGAGATCGGCGGCGAGGTGATAGCGAATATCCGCGCCGAGCGTGATGCCGGGAAGAATTTCGTAGTCGACGCCGCCCGCGAACTGCACGCCCACATCCAAATAGTTTGTCGAGTCCGACGGCGGCGAAATCACGTTGAGGTCAAGACCGGCCGGGATCAACCAAGGACGCAGCTTGCCGCCCTCGTTGAATTTGAGTTTCGGGCTGGCACTTACCGTCAGCATCATCAGGTTCTCTTCGCCGCGAATGCCGGTACAGTTCAGGGCACCCGGCACACCGCCGGTGGTGACTTCGTTTAGCAATAAACACTCGGCCACCGGGCCGATGAGATGCACCTCTTCGCTCCCGATATCCCGAAACTCAAGGCCAAGTTCCGCCAATGCCCACGTCCCCGGTAATACGCCGAAAGCATCGTGCGACAACAGGAAGTCGAATCCGGCGCCGAAATACCAACCGTCGTCGTTACCGTTCTCGACTGAACCAAGCCCGAGCGCGCCAGGGACGTCCATCATGTCCGTAAATGCACCATTCGCGCGGTCTTCGACCAAGTTGGCGGCCCCCCCGCGGAAAAATACCCGATTCCCTTTGATGGAAGGGGCCGCAGGCGCCGTAACGGCCAGCGTGTCGCTGGGCTTTGATTGCTTTATCAAGTCAAGTTCGGCGCGTAACGCGGCCGTTTCCTTCTCGAGTTCTAGCAAACGCTGCTGAAGCGCATCGGCATCAACAGCACCGGCCGCCCCGCTTACGCCGGCCGTGGCACAAAGAATCGCTGCATGGAGTGTGGTTAGTTTCATGACTCGCCTCTTTCATAGGGTTGATGAGCGACGCAGTTCCACGTGCGACGCCCGAAAAGCTAGTGAGACGATTGTTGAGTCGATGTCCGTGGCCGGACTTGATGCAGATCAGAAGCGCGTTGGGTGCGCCTTGAGGGAATGCAGGAGTGTTTAAACTCGCCGCAATAGCGCGACGGCGTATTTCGCCATGCTGTCCGCGAACGTACTGTCTAGCGGTTGGTGACCGACCATTAAGCGGTACCACACCGCACCGTAGATCAGATCGATGGCAAGTTCGGCATCGATATCGTCGCGAAACTCACCTTTGGCGATACCTTCTTTAATGAGCTGGGTCGCCACCGCGCGGCGCTGACGCACGAAGACCGTTCTGAATAGCTCGAGCACTGCCGGATCTGATTGGCCTTCGGCGATGATCTGCGCGGCAAGCCGTCCAACCGGTCCGGCGGTGACTTGGACCAAGCGCATGACTTGATCGCCCAACGCGGCCGTGGCGGTGGGTGCGGGCAGAAAGGATGAGCGCTGTTCGATTTCCTCAAAAAACGCATCGATGGCGAGTGCGGCTTTATTCGGCCACCAGCGATAAATGGTCGCTTTACCGACCCCCGCTTCGCGGGCAATACTTTCAATCGCCAAGTTCTTGAGCGGGATACTCGCGAGCAAACGCGCGGCCGCATCCAGAATCGCCTTCCGCGATTCCTCCGAGCGCGGCCGACCCGCGGTTCGCTTGTCGTCGACCGTGATGGAGACTACAGACATTGGAAGGGTGAAATTCGTTGGGGCCGTTAAGGTGAGCTTAACAGCGCGCCGATTGACAAAAAAGCCCGCTCGTCATGCCCATTCCCGGTATTTGCTACACAGCAAACCAGTGGCGTTTAGCGCACCCCGGAAACGGGGACCCACGATCTCCCCGCTGGTTCGCCTTTTTTTGAGCTTTGAAAACATCAGCAACGGAGGAATCGACGATGAATAGTAAAATCAACCCACCGGGCATCATGCCGCCTTTCAACAACGCGTATAGCCATGCGGTCATCATCCCGCCCAATGCACGAGTCCTCCATAGCGCGGGGCAAGTTGGGGCGCGTCCGGACGGAACAGTCTCGGCCAACGCGGAGGAGCAAGCCGAACAACTCTGGCAAAACTTGGTGGCGATTTTGCGCGCGGCGGACATGACGGTGACGGATATCGTCAAACTCAACGCGTATCTCATCAGCACGGATTATTACGGCGCCTACGCCGGCGCCCGCGGCCGCCATCTAGGAGAGCACAAACCGGCGTCGACCGCGATCTGCATTCCGCAACTCATCAAACCCGAATGGTATTTCGAAGTGGAATTGATCGCCGCGAAGAGCACCTAACGAACGTGCAACGGCTAATTTCCGGTCTACACTTACCGGTGGTCGCAAAGCGAACAA
Organism: uncultured Klebsiella sp.; assembly: GCA_964555355.1. GTDB lineage: Bacteria > Pseudomonadota > Gammaproteobacteria > CAIKBL01. The sequence continues at coordinate 28,414 of CAZKRY010000005.1, read as the reverse complement.
CCTTTGTTCGCTTTGCTGGGGGAAGTGCAAGTCCAAAACAACACCGGGAGGATTCACTCGATGGCAACCAAAGCAGCGACCGATGTCGCGAAAACGATCAAAGCGAATAACAAAGCACTGGGCGCCGAAGTCGCGGCCGGCAACGCCGCGGCGGTGGCTAAGATGTATGCGAAGGGCGCCATTTTAATGCCGCCTAATGCCGGCATGCTCAAAGGTAAAGACCTGCTCGGCTTCTGGCAAGGCGCGATTAACATGGGTATTCGCGGCGTCACGCTTAAAACCAAAGAAGTTGAAGTGTTCGGGGGTACCGCAAACGAAGTCGGCAACTATGTGCTTGCGGCCGCGGACGGAACCGCGCTTGATGAAGGAAAGTACGTCGTGATTTGGCGCAAGGAAGGCAAGGCTTGGAAGCTTTACCGCGATATTTTCAATAGCAGCCGGCCCGCCGCCTGATATTCGCATGGCCCGAGATCTGATGGCGCTGTCGCAGGCGCCATCAGATTTGGCGTTTATTCCTCACAAGCCCTTCTAAAATCGTCGCACGCGCGCGTGCACCGGCGCACACCTCGGGTATCGACGTCACAGCGTTCGCCCCAGGTGACGCATTGCCACGCGCAGTTTGTGCTTGGGCTGGCGGCAGATGATGCCCCGCGCGGCGGAGATCCCGTCGATAAACTGCATCCCGCCAGCAAACTCAATGCGCACGCTAAATACCGACCATACGACATGCCTCACTCGACCGACTGCGTGTTTTTGTCGCGCGCCGCCTTGGCTGCGGCCTGCGCCTTACTATCATCATTAAACCAGCGGTACTTCAAATTACCAATCAAGCCGGAAATCGGGCGCACGATGGCGCCTTTTAGCGTGCCGTCTTCGGCTTGACCGATGATGGATTCGAAATTGGACACCGGTTCGTTGGGCGTGCCGGAAATTTTGATTTCCGGGCCGCGCCAATAGCCGAATTCGTTTTGCGCATCCTGCATGAGATCCATGCTGTAAAGAATCGCGGCGCCGCGTCCCAGCATGTCGAGATTCGCATTGAGTTCGAGCGGGCTATCGAGAATGTCCTTGCCCGCGGTGTACTTCACACCGCCCGTCGCCGTGAGCGCGATGGTTGGACTTAGCACGAGAAATTGCGCTATATCGACATTGCGCGATTCGTCGCGCCGCAGATGGATATCGATCGTGTCGTAGTCAATCTCCGCAATATAATTCACGAGCCGCGCGACGGCGCCGGCGCCGAATCCGCCAGTCGGCACGTATGACAGTCCCTCGCCGACCAAGCCTAAGACATCCGACGCGCCGAGTAGTAACCCGCTATCAGGTGGCAAGGTACGAAAGAGCCCTTCGCGGCTGTGCATTTTGACGTCGAATAACACCTTGTTGCGCGCCTGCGTGAAATTCGGAAATTTGCCGAAGGCTTTGAAATCCACGCCAAACAAGCCTTCTACCCGGGACTTCTCGCCCGGGACGAGTTCGGTGAAGAATTGGTTGAGATCAAAGTCTCTTATGTTGCCGGATAACGTCAAATCGTAGGGTTCGGCATCGTCGGCTTTGAAACGCGTAACGCCATCAAAATTGAGTGCGCTGTCGTGAAAGCGCGCCTTAAAACCTTCCAATGCAAGCTTACGCCTGCGCAGATCCAAATTTCCCGCAACCTCGGTGAAGGCCAAATAATCAGAGTAAAAAAGTTTCTCGATCGCCAGTTTGATAACGACCGCGTAGGGAATGACTTTCCAAGCGGCATGGTCATCCGGGAGCTCACTCAAGGCGACTTTGTTCGCCCCTTCGGTGCTTGGCGTAATGCCGACGGGCCGGATCGCCTGCACGCTCGCCAAGATATCGTTTAAGTAAAACACATCGCTTGCAATGTTGAGTTCGAGCACTCGCGGCTCATCGGGTTGCGGCGCGTAATGACCAATGACAGTGGCATTGGTCACGCCCGACTTACCGGTGCCCGTTAAGGGCGCGGTGAAATCGAACCCGTGGCCATCGGCCGCCATGGTCCCGTGCAGCGGCAACTCAAAACTTGCGACTGACAATGCGGTAGTCGCGGCCAAGCCATTCAGATTGAGGTTGCCGGTTAGATTACGCCGCTCGTCCACCGTCACATCGAGTGCCAGCGTCCCCGCACTCAACTTATGCCCAGGCATCACCGCGGGTTGCGCGAGCAACTGCGGCAAATCGACCGCCAACTTAGCGGTCATTCCCGTCAGCGGCACTTTAAGTCCAGGCTCCAATTGGAGCTTGAGATCGCCCGCGACCGCGGGTGGGTTGGTGCGCTCGCGAAAGGCCAGTGAGGTCGATTCAAAATTGCCACGCAGTTTGCGCTGCTCGACGCGCAGAAAAGCGGTGGTGGTGAGATCGAACGGTTGCAACAACAAACCTTTTTCTCCGCTAATCTGCACGTCCTCGATACGCAAGGGCGCGAGGCTACTCGCGCGCAGCACTGTACCGTCCGAGCGCAAACGCAGGTTGGAATTGATTTCGCCGAAGGTGATTCGTTCCAACGGCACGAAACGCGCGAGGAGCGTCGATGAAACATGCTCGATATCGAGCGCCACCGCGCCAACCGCGTGTTGCGCAAGTAGCTCGCCGGGCGCCAATTCGGGTTTGATCACGAGCCCGGGTTCGGCCGATAACGTCGCACGGGCATCCGGGCCGAGTGTGACTTCGGCATTCAAACGTTGCGCTTTAATTGATTTTGTCGAGCCGGCCATATCAAAGGTGAGGTCGGCGCGCGATGCCAGTTCGCGCATCGCTGCGGGCACAATATCGACAAGCGCGGGTTGCGCCACGAGCGCGCGCCCGTCGAGCGAAATTTCGCCGCTCGTCTTAAACGACGGCGTAACGGCAGTGAGATCCGCGACGTCGAGCGCGAATCGGCCGTGGACCAAGGTGCCTTCCGCATGCGTAATCTTGAGCGACTTGAATTCAGCGTTAACGCCGCGCGCGGTCTGCGCCACGGAAGGGACCAGGCTGACCTGAAGGCCTTCGAGTAACGCGCCTTGCGGTGTTCGCAGTGACAACCCGGTGAGTTCGAGCGGCGAATCCATGGTGAACGCCCAGCGATCTTCTCGGGCTATTTGCAGGATGCCATCGGCGCGCTGCACGGTTCCGTTCAACACCGTATCGGTAAGCCACGGGTTCAACCATGCAAGATCAAAACCGCGAAGCACAAGCCGAGCGACGTCGCCGCGTGGGGTCGCGAGCGCGTGCTTCGCGCGATCCATGTGCGCGTGAAATGGCTGTAATCCCTGCACACTGAGCAACGCCGGATAGGTTGGAGACGCGGCTTGAAGCTCGAGCTTTTCGATTGACAGCGCCGACTCGCGTTGCGCAAGCAACGTTTTGAATTGCACGGCGAGCCCCTTCGGCAGAGGATAGTTGGCCACCGCCGTCGCCACTCGCGGGAGAGTTTTCAACGTATCGACGGCAATGCCGCCACTCACCCGATAACGCCAGGTCCGCGGCGACTCACCGGTTTGCTTTTGCGCCACTTTCAGATCGAGTTTTCCAAGTGACTCATTACCGAGTTTCAAATCGAGCGAGCTTAGTCCGCAGCGTACGAAATCCCGTGACCAGCTTGCGGTGGGCGAGACGGTCAGACTGGCCGCTTCGATCTCCGTTTGGTTTTTATTCACAAACGCAAAATTTTGCAGCGTGGTCGACGCCGCGGGATCAAGCTTAAAGCGTCGCTCATCATCGACGCGTAAGACGAAGGTGCCGGCAAGCTCGCCACTCATTTGACTTTCGCCCAAGAAAGCATTCCCCCAAGCGAGCGGTAGCGGTCCGATGTTCAGCTCGGCGAGGTCTCTCGGTGTGTCCAGTAGCGCAAGCGGGTTCGCGAACGACAGCGCGATTGGCTCTGTCACCTTGAAGGTTGTCCGTTCCGTGTCGGTACCATCGCGCAAGCGCCATTGACTGGTCGTGAGTTCGACCCGCGCTTTATCGAACGCCAGCGCGCCATTGCCTTGCAATGCGAACGGAGTTGGGAGGGTCCGCAGTCGCGGCTCGAGTCTATCGAGCGCGGTTACGCGCAGCGCTGCTTCGAACGTCGCTTGACCTGCGATGGCCAGCGTTTCGAACGTCAATCCACCGCGCAGCTCGGTCGTGAATTCCGGAAGCTTGGCGTCGGTCACAGCCGCAAGCCCCTGCTGATTGCCGGTCACACGATAAGCGGCGTTAAATGCGCCGTCTTCTCCCCGATAGAGTCCGTTGAGTTCCACTTCCGCCGATGGCGTCGCGGCGTCGTCGCCATGGCGGAGGCTGATACTGACGAATTCTGGCGCGGGGATGATAGCTTGGGTGCCGTCGGGCAACGTACGTGTCACCACGCGATAGGGGTTGCCGTGAATGCCAGGCGGCGGCGCCACCTTGATCTCCGTGCGTAAGGTGAGCGGCGCACGCAGGGCTTTCAGTGCGAACGTGTGCGCGATGGCCAGGTGCAAAGATCGAATACGCCCTTCCGCCAATTGATCGAGCGTTAATAGCCCTCGATTCGAAATGGTGCCCGCGTCGTTCGGCACGACGTAATCAACGTCTAGATTCAAAGTACCGGGCACATGCGGTTTAAAACTTCCACCCGCAAGCCGCACCGTCAGATTATGCTCCGCCGGTAACAGCACACTCGCCACCGCATCGACATTACGCAGCGCGAGTGCGTAGCCATGACGTAATGTTGGCAACACGCCCGGGAAGGGTGAGGTCGCGGGCGGCGTTGGTTCCGCCGCACGCAAATCGAGATCGGTATGCCGCAGGTAGAGCGAGCGAATCGACACCGTCTTTTCGAACAAGGCGAGCGGATTAAAGCCGATTTCCACTTTGCCGACGTGGTAGCGCGCGCCGCGATAGGTCACTTCAACGCCGCGGGCGACCAGCGACCACGGCAGGACTCGCACGTACTCGATGGCCAGTGAATCGACGAAAGGCCTTAGGTTTGCCAGCGCGAACTCGCGCTGCACGGTGGGCCGCGATACGTAAATGACGAGACCGGCGATGGCCAATATGACCACGCCCGTGAGGCCCAACAACCACTGTTTGAGACGCACTCGCACAGTCGGCAGTTTACTCCGACTTGTTATCCGCCGGCTGAATCGCGTGCACGATGACCGTCGACCCGAGCGCGAGCCGATGATGCGCCGCGTTAAATATTCAGCAGTTTCATGCGATCCGCCGGGTAACGCTCGCCTGCGGCAAATCCTCTCGGTGCGGCCGCTTCGATAGCGGCAAGGTCCGCCGCACTTAGGGAAAGTTCAACGGCGGCGATGTTCTCCGCCAAACGCGTGAGTTTGGTCGTGCCCGGGATCGGAACGATGAATTCGCGTTGCGCGAGCACCCAGGCTACTGCCACCTGCGCGGTGGAGTAGCCGCGCGCATCGGCGATCTGTTTGAGCGCATCGACGACCGCGAGATTTTGCGCCAAGTTCTCCGCGGTAAAACGCGGATTGCTGCGGCGAAAATCATCTGCGGCCAGGTCATCCGAACGACGAATCGCGCCAGTCAGGAATCCGCGGCCCAAGGGGCTGTAAGCAACGAAGGCAATGCCGAGTTCGGCGCACAACGGAAGATGCCCCCCCTCGACATCGCGTGACCAAAGGGAGTACTCGGTTTGTAACGCGGTAAGCGGAAACTCCTGATGCGCGCGACGCACGGTGGCCGGTGCCGCTTCGGATAAACCGATATACCGAACCTTGCCGGCGGCCACCAATTCGCCCATCGCGCCTACGGTTTCTTCAATTGGCACCGTGGGATCGACCCGATGCTGGTAGTAGAGATCGAGATAATCCGTGCCCAAGCGACGCAGGCTTGCATCGCACGCCAGACGCACGTATTCCGGCCGACCGTTGATCCCATGCCAACCGCCGCGCTCATCGCGCACGATGCCAAACTTGCTGGCGATGATTGCGCCGGCGCGCTGACCTTTGAGCGCTTTACCAAGGAGTTCTTCGTTATGAAAGGGGCCATACATATCGGCCGTGTCGAAAAAATTAACGCCGTTTGACAGCGCGGCGTGAATCACCGTAATCGATGTGGCGTCATCCCGCGCCCCGTAAAACTCCGACATGCCCATGAGGCCTAAGCCAATTGCGGACACGTCCGGTCCACGCGCGCCCAATTTGCGGATTCGCATAACGAGGTGCCGCGCTAACTTGGCGTTCTCGAGTGTGCGCGAATGAACCGGGCAATTCGCGGGGCGATCTCCGTGCGCCAACGCGAACCGTTGAACACGCCATAGTGGCCAACGCCCTGCTGCACATAGTCTTCGTGTAGGGCCGCCGGCAACGCGCGGCAGAGTGCGTGGGCGGCTTGGGTCTGGCCGATGCCGGAAATATCGTCGAGCTCACCTTCAATGGTGAACAGCGCCGTGCGCGTAATGGCGGCTGGTTCGACCAGACGGTCGCGATGGCGCATGACGCCACGCGGCAACTGATGTTCTTGGAACACCACTTGGAGCGTCTGCAGGTAATACTCGGCGGTTAAATCCATCACCGCGAGATACTCATCGTAGAACTTGCGATGCGCCGCCACCGAGTCGTCGTCACCGGCGACCAGATGTTCAAACAATTTGCGATAGGCATGCATATGTCGATCGAGATTCATCGTCATAAACCCGCCGAGTTGCAAGAACCCCGGATAAACCCGCCGCATCCAACCGGCGTGCGGAAACGGCACCCGCATGATGACGTGACGTTCAAACCAGTCGAGCGGCCGCGTGGTCGCCAAGCGATTGGGTTCGGTGGGACTCTGGCGTGTATCGATCGGACTCCCCATCAAAGTCAGTGTCGACGGCGTACTGGGATCATCTTGCGCAGCCAGTAGCGCAGTCGCGGCGAGCGCCGCGGGGCCCGGCTGACAGACGGCAATGACATGTGTATCGGGACCTAAGAAACGGAGAAAGTCGATGAGGTAATCGATGTAGTCGTCGAGATCAAAGCGCCCTAACGCGAGCGGTACCGTCCGTGCATCCGACCAATCCGTCACATAGACCTCGTGCGCGGCCGCCAGCGCCCGCACCGTGTCGCGCACTAACGTCGCGTAATGACCCGAGAGCGGGGCGACCAAGAGCACTTTGGGATCGGTTTGCGTGCGCCCGGTGCGTTTGAAATGGAGCAACGACGCAAAAGGCTTACGCAGGACGGTCGTTTCCGAAATTGGCAAGGTCACACCGTCGGAAACCACTGACGTCAATTCAAAGCGCGGCTTCGCATAGCGGCGCGTTAGCGATTCAAACACCTCCCACGCGGCGCTCGCGTTACGCACGAGAGGGAATTGTGACCACGGATTAAACGGCTGCGCCAATGCCCATTGTTGCCAATCCGCCGCCGCGCGCCAGGGGCTAAGCAACGCGTGATTCATCTCGTACCAGTGATAGAGCACGGCGCCTCCGTCGGGTAAATTCCACGGCGAGTATAGCGGCGCGCACGCGCGGAAACCGCGCGTGCGCGTAAAACTCCGTGAAATACGCCCGCGACGCGACGAGTGGTGTACCATCTCGCGCGAACCCTGTTCGATTGACCCCAAGGAGAACCCCGATGCATGTCGGCATGTGCACTATTTTCCAAAATCCAGGTAAGCACACGAGCGACCGCGAGGTCTACCAACGCGATGTCGCACTTGCCGAACTCGCCGAGCCGCTTGGCTTTGAATCGGTGTGGACGGTGGAGCATCACTTTACCGATTACACGATGTGTCCCGATCCGGCGCAATTTCTCACCTATATGGCCGGGCGCACCACGCGCGCGAAACTGGGCTCAATGGTCATCGTCTTGCCGTGGCATGACCCGCTGCGCGCCGCCGAACAGATCTCGATGCTGGATCACCTCTCGAACGGCCGCATGATTCTCGGCCTCGGCCGCGGCGCCGGGCGGGTTGAATTCGATGCCTTTCGTCAAGACATGGGCGACTCTCGCCAACGCTTCGTCGAAAGCGCCGAATGCGTGTTGACCGGTCTTGAAAGCGGCTTTTGCGAGTATCAAGGAACGTTCGTGCAACAACCACGCGCGGCCATTCGCCCCGCACCGTTTAAAACGTACAAAGGCCGCACATACGCCGCGGCGGTGTCACCGGAATCCGTGGAGATCATGGCCAAGCTCGGCGTCGGCTTGCTCATCGTGCCGCAGAAACCATGGGACCAAGTCGAAAAAGAAGTCGCCGGGTATAACGAAGTCTTTCTCAGTTTGCATGGCTGCAAGCCACCCGCACCTCTTATCGCCGGTTGGACCTTGTGTGCGAGTGATCGGGATCACGCCTATGCGCAGGCCAAGCGGTACATCGGCGGTTACTGGGAAACCGTACTTGAACATTACCGCTTCCACGAAGATCACTTGAAAGGCCAAAAAGGCTACGAATACTACGGGCAGTTTGCGAGCAAGATTCAAAAAGGCGGAGTCGATGCGGCGGTCGATTTCTTCATGAATTTGCAGGTCTGGGGCACACCTGAGATGTGTTACAACAATATCGTCAAGAATGCCGAACGCATCGGCGCCGAAGGCTTTATTGGCGTCTTCAGCTACGCCGGCATGCCGTGGGCGGACGCCGAACAGAGCATGCGTTTATTCGCCAAAGAGGTCATGCCCAGGCTACAAGCGCGACAAATCAACGGGGTCATGGAGTGGGCGGCATAGTCACTTTGTGCACGGGTAACGCCCAGTATTAACGGAGAACCAACGATGAAATTCAGCTGTCATGTTCAGACTCGAATCAACGACTATCGAATCGCCAAAGACCTCGAAGACTGGGGTTATGACGCGGTGTGGTTTCCCGACACTCAGATGATGTGGTCGGACTGTTACTCGACAATGGCACTGGCCGCGCAGTGCACCTCCAAAATTCAAATCGGCACCGGCGTCGCCATCACCGGAACGCGCATCGCGCCCACCACCGCGGCTGCCATCTCCTCCATCAACGTGCTCGCACCCGGGCGTACGTTCCTAGGAATTGGCACCGGTCACACGGCGATGCGTGTCATGGGTCAAGATCCGATGCCGGTCAAGGAATTTCGTGAATACCTCCGCGTGGTGCGCACCATGCTGAAAGGCGAGAAGGTGGATTACACCTATCGCGACAAGGCCACCGAGATCGCTTGGCAGGATCACGGCGGGGGTTTCCGCAATACTTGGGATGCGATCCCGATCTACGTCGCCGCTAATGGGCCGCTGGCGCTGCGCGCCGCCGGCGCCTATGGCGACGGTTTGATTTCGATTTTCAACGACCAACCCGAGGTCATGAAAGCGAACTTAGACTTGGTTAACGCCGGCGCACAAAAGGTCGGCCGCGCGTTGGGTAGCGACTATCACACTGTCTCGCTTTGCCATGCCGTCGTGCTGCGACCAGGCGAGAAACTCACCGACACGCGCGTCGTCGAAACCGCCGGTTCGTGGGTCGTCACCGCGCTCCACTTTGTCTACGAAGTCTGGCGCTATACCAAAGACGATAGCGTCATCCCGCCGTTCATGCGCAATGTTTGGCAACGCTACTTGGAACGCGTGCAGCGCATGCCGCTGGATGATGCGCGCAAGCATCAAATCTTGCATGAAGGCCATTGCAGCTACTATCCGGCTGAAGAACGCGCGTTGCTGACGCCGGAAATGATCGAAGGCACCTGCATTGTCGGCGGCCCGGCTGAAGTCGCTGAAAAGATACGCGCCGCCGGCCGCGCCGGATTGAAAGAAATCAGTCTGCTGCCACCGTTGATGCACCTGCGCCAAGTCGCCCAGGACTTCGCGACTAAAGTGATTCCGTTGTTATAGCGGTGACTGGCGCCGCACTCGCGCCGCGCGGTGAACGCCTGACCGCGGACGCCTTGTTCGTGGTTCAGGTGGGATGCGCGCTGCTTTTTGGCGTCGCCCAAATCGTGCACATGCTGGGCACCACGCAAGGCGTGAGCCTGACGTGGTTTGTATTTTGGGGGATATTTTTGGCGATTAACCTGCGCCTGGCGATCAAGGCGCACGGTATCCAACCAAGCCGGGTGACGCTGCAGACGGTAATTAGCTATGCCACTTGGGCCACCGTGCTTGCCGGCGCACTCGCCGTTCTGCTGTGGCGCTCACTGGGCGCGTGGCATGCAGTCGACACTATCAATGTTCTGGTGAGTGGCCTTGGGATCATCGCTACGCTCGCCGTCGGTAAACGCCATGGTTTAAACATCACGGATCCGATGGTTCGCGGGTGGCTCGCGGTGTTCTTCAAAGCGACGCCTCAACTTACGCTGGCTTGGCATATGACACAGGTGGGCGGCGGGGGGATTTCCGCCTTCGCGGTGCTCGCAGGACACATCACCATCAATATTCGGCTCGGGCAGCTGTATTTTTCGATGCGCGAAGCGGGCTGGGATCGCAACCGCATCGGATCGCTCGTCAGTGAAATTGCGAACGAGCTGAGTTGGGTGGTCGCGACGATCGTGTGGTTGTTGGTGTAGTACCATGACCGGCGCACCGCGCAAGCCCATCGTCATCGCGCACCGTGGTGCGAGCGGCTATCGCCCGGAACATACGCTCGCGGCTTATCAACTGGCGCTCGAGCAGGGTGCGGACTTTATCGAACCCGATCTGGTCGCGACGTTGGATGGGGCATTGATCTGCCGCCATGAAAACGCGCTTGCGGTGCTCGATGCCGACGGCAACGTCAATCGTACCGACACTAGCACGGATGTCTTCCAACGGCCTGAGTTTCGCGCGCGCGAAACCCTGAAATCGATCGACGGAAGATCGGTGCGCGGTTGGTTTTGCGAAGACTTCACCCTCGCCGAAATCAAAACGCTGCGCGCAATTGAGCGTCTCCCGGCGCTACGTCAAGCGAACTGTATATTCGATGGAAAGTTTGAAATCCCCACCTTCGACGAAGTATTGGACTTGCTCGCAAGTCACGAGCGCGCGACCGGTCATCGCGCCGGCGTCTATCCCGAAACCAAACATCCAAGTTACTTTGCCACCACCGGCTGCCGGCTCGACGGCGTGCCGATTCAAGTCGATTTGAGCCGAGCGCTGGTCGACACCCTGTGCAAAGCACGCTTCACCGATCCGACTCGCGTCTTTATTCAGTCGTTTGAAGTCAACAATTTGCGCGAACTCGCGCGCGTGATCATGCCGCGGGCTAACGTGTCGTTGCCCCTCATTCAATTGATGGAACCGAGCGGCCAACCGTTCGATGCGATGCTCGCCGGCAGTGCGCTCGATTATCGGTTGATGAGTTCACCGGCGGGGCTCGCGGAAATCGCCACGTACGCCCAAGGTATTGGGCCGCACAAGTCGATGGTCATTCCCCGCGACGACCAGGATCGATTAGGCGTGCCGGCCTCGCTGCTCCAATTCGCCCGTGCGGTTGGACTTGCGATTCATGCGTGGACTTTCCGCGCCGAGAATTTTTTTCTTCCGGCCGAACTACGTCAGGGCAAAGCACCATCTATGCACGGTGATTTACTGGCGGAGTTGCGTCAGTTTATGGCGCTTGGACTCGATGGCGTTTTCTGCGATTACCCGGACCTCGCGGTACGCGCGCGGGACGGTTAGCGAGATGGCAGGCTGCGTATTTGATTACCTACACCGCGTGACTAAGTGTCATTTCCGCCCGCGCCCATTCCCCGATAAAACGCGCCAACGCGGCGAGTAGTGTGTATGCCGTGTCGCGCAATTCACTCGCTGGCAATGTGTCATGTCCCTGCAAGATAAATAAGCAATCGCTGGTATCGGCGCAAACTTGCGAATGCGCCGCTTGCCGGCACTCCAAACGCCCGAGCGTCCGCCCCTGCGCATCGAGATAGACATACTCACCGGCCGATAGGCGCTGTGGCGCAATGTCGCCGAGGAGCAGCACCGATTCGCCGCCATCGGCCACCGCCAAGCGCACTGGCAATTCGAGATGCGCGACGTCATGGGCACCAATGGATACACCAGACTGTAGCGCGAGTAGGTTATAACAATCGACCAGGGGATTGATCGCGCGCCAAGCGCGCCGTTTGCAGAGTATACGCAACTGGCTCTCCGGCGACGGGACGAAGTTGCGTCCCGTTTTACCGATCCGCCGATGCAGCTCCCGATAGCCGGCAAACCTGGGTGCCGCAAGGAAAGCTTCCAACACGTCGCTGGTCGGCACCTCGGTCACCCACGCCGTGCACGCCCTGTCGAGCATCGCCGGATCGCGAGTTTGCACAAGCCCCGTGACGCGCAGGAAAACCACCGGAATATCGTACGCGGTGGGTTCGGTGGCGCGATGCTCACTGCATTCAAGGTCGGATGTCACTGTCATAATGGGAGGACGCGGCGAAACACGAGGAAGCCATGCAATCGATCGGAATTCTAACTTGCGGACAGGTGCGCGCGGACTTGGTCGAAACTCACGGTGAATATCCCGCAATGTTCGCGCGCTTATTGGCGGAAGTCGCTCCCGATGTACAGACCACGGCTTATCGAGTGTACGCCGGCGAATATCCCGCGCTTGCGGCGCACGATGCCTTCTTAATCTCCGGCTCACGCTTTTCGGTATACGACTCCGATCCATGGATTGCCCGGTTGGAGGAGTATGTGAGGTCGCTCTTCCACGCGCGCAAGCCGACGGTGGGAATTTGTTTCGGTCACCAAATGATGGCACGTGCCTTGGGTGGAATTACCGCCAAAGCGCCGCAGGGCTGGGGAATCGGCAAACATGTGGCGGAAATCATAAAACCCGCTGACTGGATGCAACCCGCCGCGCCGGACTATGGCGTATTCGTGAGCCATCAAGATCAGGTGCTGAGGTTGCCGCCAGGCGCCGAGCTGCTCGCCCGCAATGCGCACTGCCCGAACTCGATGTTTATTGTGGATGGGCTTTTTCTCGGTATTCAGGGTCACCCTGAGTTCACCGGCGAATTCGCGCGCGATCTCGCGCTCGGGCGCGCTGAAATATACGGCCAGGCGCTCCTCGACAAAGCCCTACCCTCCTACTCCGAGCCCGTTGATTCCACACTTGTCGCGCGCTGGATTGTTAATTTTCTGCGCGGCGCGCATTCGGCCCAATTGGTGCGTGATCGCCGTTAGGTGCTGCTCTCGCGCGTCGACGCCGTCAGATTTATCTCCTATCCTCGTGTCAGTGAGGCCATCGGTACTCGGCCGATGACCTTGCAATCTGCGCATCAACAATCTAGACGGGGGGAGTCATGAACAATACTGGTTTCGCACTGGTGGGTCTCGCAGCGTGGGCAATCGCGCTCACTTTCTTGTTAGTAGTCGTCCGCATGATGGCGTTGCGCGACGGTCGTGCGATGAATGCGTTTGATCCGGCCGGCAAGGATATGGTGGGTTTTGGCTATCGCGCCACGCGCGCCCATGGCAACACCTTAGAGAATCTGGCGATTCTCGCATCGCTGCTTTTGTACGCGTTGGTCACCGAGCAAACCGCCGTCACCGAAGGCTTGGCGTGCTGGGTGCTCTACGCCCGCATCGGTCAGTCGGTGGTGCATATGGTTTCGACCAGCGTGCCGTTCGTGCTGATTCGCGCCACGTTGTTCAGCGCCCAGATGGTGATCGGTTTGATATGGGCCTGGCAGTTTCTACAGGCTTAAAGGTGCTTAGCGGGCCGTCGCGCGGACCCGCCGCGCGGCGGCGCGCTGTTCGTCGGGCCAACGGAAAAGGAATCCATCCCATGCGGAGCACGTGATTCATCTAGAATTTCCGTGCCTTCAAGTTTCTAAAATCGCTAAAATCGCTTGATTCGCAGCGCGCTGGCGGCTACGCTCGAAGTCAGAGTGCTGAGAGCAAGTGAGATGAAACAAGTCGTTAGTAAGGATTACTTGCATCCACACGAAGTTGCGGCCCTACTTCGCGTGGAACCTGTGACGGTGCGGGCCTGGGCTGCCAAGGGAATTCTTCCCTCCGAACTCACACCTGGGCGTCACCGCCGTTTCCTACGCCAAGACGTCGCCCGCTTTGCCGCCGAGCGCGGACTTCGCATGGAGGATGGGTTAACCCTGGACGTCACCCCACGCATCCTTGTGGTAGACGACGAGCGGCCAATCGCTAACTACTTAGCGGAATTCCTAAACGCCCACGGCGCGAAGACGGCAGTGGCGTACGATGGTTTCGACGCTGGTCGTCGCGTCGAAGAATTTCACCCGGATTTCGTCGTGCTTGATTTGATGATGCCGAATTTAAACGGTTTCGATGTCTGTACTCGACTCAAATCAGATCCACAGACCAAAGAAATCAGAGTGGTGGCGATTACCGGAATGTACACCACCGAAACACGCCAACGCGCGATCGACGCGGGTGCCAGCCATTGTTTACCCAAACCACTTGACCACGATGCGCTGTTGCAGATTGTTGGATTACCGCCCGTCCCGATCGAATTGAGTTAACAAAAAGGTTATGGGAATCGCAGTTACGAAGAGTGAACAAACACAACTTCGTGCGACAGACTGCATCCTGGTTGTTGATGACGATCCGATATTTGCCAATTACCTGCGCGAGCTGTTGGAGGCACATGGACATCGCGTGGAGATCGCCGAGAGCGGCGATGAAGGTGTGCGACAGGCCGCGCAATCCCCCCCACAGCTCATCATTTTGGATATCCTGATGCCTGACGTCGATGGAATTGAAGTCATCCGGCGATTACAGGAAGGCCGCTGCGCCTCGCCAGTCATCGCTATCTCTGGTGGAGGGCGAATGGATGCCGAAATTTACCTCAAACTGGCTTATCAGTTGGGAGCGCGCCATGTGTTCCGCAAACCGATTGTTGAGGAAGAACTGTGCCAAGCCATTGACGCGGTGCTCGCGACGTAGAGTCCCCGTATGACCTCGCCAAGGAGCAGGCCGACGATCACGCATCTCGAACCGCGGGCGACAATCGCAGGCTCCTTTAATGCGCTGAGCGGCGTGCTCAGCACCCATGAAATCATCTCCGTCACCGATGAGCGCGGCGTCCTCACCTTCGTCAACGATAACTTCTGCACGATAAGCGGATACCCTCGTGAAGCGCTGCTCGGGAAGCCGCACAGTATCGTTAAGTCGAATGCGCATCCACCCGTGTTCTTTGAGGCCATGCACGAGTCTATTCAAACCACCGGGTCGTGGCACGGAACGCTCGAAAACCAACGCCCCGACGGCACGCGCTATTGGTTGCAGGCGTCCATTTTTACGCTGCCGAATTCAGATAACCCCGATTGGCGATACGCCATGGTGTCGAGCGATGTCAGTTCGCGCGAACGCCAAACACGCGCCTTCGCGCTGCTCGCCTCGCCCTGTGCGGACGACGCGCTGTTCCGCCGCATCGCGGACGCCATCTACGTGGGCCTCGGTGTACGTTGGATCGGCATCGGTCGTCTGCGCCCCGAAGAAAACGCCATCTATCTTGAAGAATTTCTCGATCAGGGCGTGCCTGGTGAGCTTCACCATTATTCGCTCGAAGGTTCGCCGTGCAAGCTTGCCTGTACGCCGGGACAACGCAAAATCGTC
Source organism: uncultured Klebsiella sp. (assembly GCA_964555355.1). Lineage (GTDB taxonomy): Bacteria > Pseudomonadota > Gammaproteobacteria > CAIKBL01. Next base: position 12,986 of record CAZKRY010000005.1, on the reverse strand, counting down.
GAGGATCGACTCGCCGAACGATTCCCCGGGGATCCCGTGCTCAAGGAGGTCGGGGCGGTGAGCTACCGCGGCGAAGGCTTATTCGATGAACGTGGCACGCTGCTCGGCGTGCTTTTCGCGACCGACGACAAACCCTGTGTCGAGGATCCGCACGAACGCGCGGTCCTCGCGGTTGCCGCGCAACGCGCCAGCGCGGCGCTCGCACGCCAAGCGCACGCGCAGGCGCGGGCGCAGAGCGAAAAACAGTTATCCATCGTGCTGGAAGCGGCACAGCTTGGGGTTTGGACCTACGACTTCACAGACAACTCACTGTCCTCGGACGGTCGTTGGCTCTCGCGAATAGGCTATGCGCCGGTCGAATTTGCGACCCAACTCTCCGCTTGGCAGTCGGTGACGCATCCGGAGGATATGCGCCACATTCGCGGTGCTTATCTAGTTCACCGCAGACGCCGCGTGCCGTTTTTCGAATGCGAACTTCGTCTGCTCGCCAAGAACGGGGACTGGGTATGGGTACTGGCGCGTGGACAAATCGTCTCGTTTGGCCGCGCCGGTCGGCCGCTGCGCATGACTGGGGTGTATTTCGATATCTCCTCGCGCAAGCAAGAAGCGTTGCGCCTCGCGGCCAGCGAAGCTCGCAATCGCGCATTTCTGGCCGCGATCCCGGATCTGATTCTGATCAGCGATCGACACGAGCGGTTTACCGAATATTTCGCGCCCAAGCAATTTCGCTCAGCGTTTCCACCTGAACGGGTGCTCGGCAAATACATTCATGAAGTGGTTCAGGAACCCGCGTGCTCCGTGATTCGCGCGAGCCTTAGGCGTGTGCGCGACACGCGCCAAACCGTAATCGCCGAGTATGCGGTCGAGACAGACGCGGGAATGGTCTGGCGAGAAGGTCACTACTCTCCGCTCGGCGATGGGCAGGTACTCCATCTGATTCGCGATATTACGGCGCGCAAGGCAAGCGAACTCGTGCTTGAGCGCCAGCGCGCACGCTTTGAAAACGTGCTGAAACTTTCACCCGTTCCGATCTTCGTGGTCGCGGATCATGGGCGGGAAAGGATCTGGAATTCCGCTTTTTATCGCCTGTTGGGATTGGACGAGACTTCCATTGCGCCGTCGGATTCCGCTTTTTTCGATCTCATTCACGTCGACGATCGCGAAACCGTCAAACGCCATTGGGCGGAGTTTCTGGGTGGTCACACGCAGTACGACATCGAGTACCGGCTCACTCAGCCAGATGGAAGTGAAGAACGGGTAGTTCGTGCCTACGCAACGCGTACGGTACTGCCGGACGGTGACGTCTTGACCATCGGGATGGTGGTCGATTTGACCGCCGAGCGGCATGCCATGGCGGAGCAGGCGCGCTTACATCAACAACTTCGGCAATCGCAGAAAATGCACGCGGTTGGCCAACTCACGGGTGGGATCGCGCACGATTTCAATAACATTTTAGCGAGCATTTTGGGTTATACGAAGCTGACCAGCATGCGGCCGATTTCCGCGACCGATCCTAAGCTGCAAGGATATCTAGGCGCGATCAACACCGCCGGCGAGCGCGGTCGGACCTTGATTCAAAAAATGCTGGCGTTCTCACGCCAGGAACCCGGTGGCGACGCGGCACCAACGTCGGTCAATGCCGCCATTCGCGAAGTGGTCAACATGCTGCGCGCGATTATTCCGGCCAAAATCAATTTGTGGGTTAACTATGCAACGCACGAAGTCTCCGTGCTCGGCGATGCGATGGAAATGCATCAATGCTTAGTCAATTTAGTGGTCAATGCGCGAGATGCCATTAGCGAACGCGGGGTCATTCGGATATCCGTCGAGCGCGCGGCGCATCGCGCCGGTACCTGCGCGAGCTGCCAGCTTCCGTTCGATGGAAAATATGTCGTTATCGAAGTCGCGGACGATGGCACGGGCATTGAACCGAGCAGGTTAGATAAGATTTTTGAGCCGTTCTACACGAGCAAGGCGCCGGGCCAAGGCACCGGCATGGGACTCGCGGTGGTTCATGGCGCGATGCATCGCATGGGCGGACATCTCGAGGTCCTATCCAGCGTCGAGGGCTCCCGAATTCGTATGTTATTCGCGCCGACGCCGGCCACCGCGGCCGTCATCGAACCGCTCCTCGCCACTACGCTTGCACAGCCACCTGCGCCCACCGGGGCTCGCGTGCTGGTGGTAGAAGACGAACCGGCGCTAGCTCACGTCCTGTGCGAAATGCTTGAGCTGTCGGGCTATGACGTTGAATGCCACACCTCGAGTATGGACGCCCGCGAAGCGCTGTTGAACGCACCGACCGATTACTCCGTGTTGGTCAGCGATCAGAACATGCCGCAGCTATCGGGGCTCGAACTTGCCGCGCTTGCGAAGCGTGTTAACCCGAGGCTCCCGGTGATCATCTGTACGGGCTTTAGCGAAGAAGTGGAAGGCAAATCCGCGTCCGCCTTGGGCCTGTTCGCGCTGTTGGCGAAACCGGTCGATCTGGACGAGCTGATACGATGTGTATCACGCGCGGTGGCGCGTAAAGCGCCGGCCGCGAAACGCGCGCCTAAACGGCGGCACCGGTAGCGCGCAACGCCTAGCCAGTCCAGCCCATCGTTGGAAATTGCTCCGCGATATTCGGCAACGGCGCAGCAAACGAGATGTCGATTTGACGCGTCATGATTTGCCACTCACCGGCGACCTCGACCAACGTATCGGTATAAGTTCCGTGGACGAGCATCGCCTGATTATTGGAAATTCCGACATAAGTCGTCAAAAAGTAGCACTGCGAGGTGGCTCGCGCGCCGTTGACCTCAATCAGCGCTGTCCCGATATCGTGCTTTAGGTGGCGCACTTTGGATTTGAACTGCTCGGTGTAATGCCGGTACCAACGCAAGATATTGTCACGCGTCTCGACGTTGTACTTGCCGTCGAAGTTTGGTTTCAAGCAGGCCTGCAGGTGAAACAACGCGGCCACCTGCTCCGGCGTGCCCTGATCGACTGTGTGACAATAGCGCGCGAGCGTTTGTTTGATGGCGGTGACGGCGTCAGTCATGGGATCTCCTTCACGCGGTGAGTTCGCGCAACGCCGCGATGAGCTTCTCACATTGCTCATCGGTGCCGACGGTGATTCGTAAATACTGATCGATGCGCGGTAAATCAAAATGCCGCACGATGACATGTCGCGCGCGCAAACCCGCTTGCAGATCCGCGGCATCGAAGTTCGGATGACGTGCGAACAAGAAATTCGCGGCCGATGGCACGACATCGAATCCCATCGCGAGCAATGCGTCGACCAAGGTGTCGCGCGTGGCCATGATCGCCTGCCGTGTCTGCTCGAAATAGGCCTGATCCTCAATCGCTTCCACTGCGCCCGCAATCGCCAACCGATCGAGCGGATAAGAATTAAAACTGTTCTTAACGCGTTCTAACGCTTCGATCAGATCAGCGTCACCAAGCGCATACCCCACCCGTAAACCGGCCAAGCTGCGTGATTTCGACAGCGTCTGCACGACCAAGAGATTTGGAAATTCTTCAATCAGGGATACGGCACTCTCGGCGCCGAAGTCGACATAGGCTTCGTCCACCACCACTACCGAGCCCGGATTGTGCTCCAACAAGCGCCGAATGTCGGCGCGGCTGACCGCGCAACCGGTCGGTGCGTTGGGGTTCGGAAAAATAATGCCGCCATTGGTTCGGCGGTAATCATCGATGCGCAAACGGAAGCCGTCGGTCAGCGGAATTTCTTCGTAGTCGATGCCATAGAGTCGGCAATACACCGGATAAAAACTGTAAGTGATATCCGGGAATAGAATCGGTTCGTCCTGCGCGAGCAGCGCCAGAAACGTATGCGCCAACACTTCATCAGAGCCGTTGCCTACAAACACTTGCTCGGCGGCGAGCGAGAAATGCCGCGCTAGCGCCTCACGTAAACGTTCGGCATTGGGATCCGGATACAACCGCAGGTTTTGCGCCTCTTGTTCGATCGCGGCAATCACGCGTGGCGAAGGCGGATAGGGATTCTCGTTGGTGTTGAGTTTCACCAAATTCGTCAGCTTGGGTTGTTCGCCCGGGGTGTAAGGCGACAACTCGCGGACCACATCGCTCCAAAAGCGCGAAGTCATGAATAGTTATTCCGGTTTGATCGGTAAGCCAGCGTGCGCGAAGAATACCCTATCCGCACCGGCTTGAAACGCGACTCGCGACGGACACCTTGAGCGCGCCGACAACCGTGGTTATCGTGTGGTCATGAACGACGCTGACTATACGGCACTCGATGCCACGGCCATGGCCGGATTGGTGGCGACACGACAGGTGGCGCCGATTGAACTGGTGCGCGCCGCGATAGCCCACATCGAACAGATAAATCCTACGTTGAATGCGGTGATCCACCCGCGCTTTGAGCTCGCGCTCAAAGATGCCACCAGTGCGCCCCATGGTCTTTTGCATGGCGTGCCGTTCTTAGTCAAAGACCTAATGTGTGCAACGGCGGGGGATCCCTATCACGCGGGGTCTCGTTACTTAAAGAACATTGGCTACCGCGCGAGCCACGACACATTTCTCGCCGCGCGTTATCGCGCCGCGGGTTTGCTCTTTGTTGGGCGCACCAATACGCCTGAATTCGGCTTGGTGACCACCACCGAACCATTAGCCTACGGCCCGACGCATAATCCATGGTCGCTCGCGTATTCGCCCGGCGGTTCCAGCGGTGGCTCGGCGGCGGCAGTCGCAAGCGGCATGGTGCCGGCGGCACACGCCAACGATGGGGGTGGGTCAATTCGCATCCCGGCCGCGCATTGCGGTTTATTGGGATTAAAGCCCAGCCGCGGGCGGGTGTCACATGGCCCGTCGCGCGGCGATGTATGGCTCGGCGCCGCGATTGAGCATGTCGTGACACGTAGCGTGCGCGACTCCGCCGCGTTACTGGATATTGCGGCCGGTCCGCATGCCGGCGATCCGTGCCCGCGCGAGGTCCCCACGCGTCCTTATCACGAGACCTATCGATACGCACCGCCGCGCTTGCGCATCGGATTGCTGATAAAGGTGCCGCGTGCCGTCGCGCCGCTCGATCCGGCGTGTCGTGCCGCGGCGGAAAACGCCGCGCGCGCGTTGGAAGCGCTGGGGCATGTGGTGACGGAGGCGTATCCGCAAGCCTTAGACGAAGTGGACGAACAACACGCCTTCATGAAAGTACTAAGCGCCTGGCTTGCGCATGATCTCGCGGAACTGGAAACGCTGGGCGGCAGACCGCTGCGTGAGGACGAACTCGAACCCGCGAACGCCGCCGTACGCGAGCGCGGCCTCCAACTTCCTGCCGCCGAGTACGTTCGTGCGCAGGTGTATCTCCAGGGATGGGCACGACGGGTGGTGGCCTGGTGGGATGAAGGTTTTGATCTATTGCTCTCACCCACCACTGCCGCACCACCGCCGCTACTCGGCAGTGCGCGCTCAACCGCGGATAATCCGCTCGCGCCCTTACGCGCGACCTTGCCCTACATGGCCTATACGGCACCGTTCAACGTCACCGGCCAGCCGGCGGCATCGATCCCGTTTGGCGAAACACAGGCAAGCTTACCGGTCGGGATCCAACTCGTCGCGGCACCGGGTCGCGAAGATTTACTGCTGCAGGTCGCTCATCAATTGGAGTGTCATCGTCCGTGGGCGCAACGGCGCCCACGACTTGCGCCCTAACATGCGGGAAATCTCGGCACTTGCTCAATGTCTGCATGCGGCCCGATGTATTGCCGTCTTCACCGGGGCGGGCATCAGCACCGAATCCGGAATACCGGATTTTCGAAGTCCTACGGGCATATGGAGTCAATTCACACCGATCCAATTCCAAGACTTTATCGCCTCCGAAGCCATGCGGCGTGAAGCTTGGCGACGCAAATTCATCATCGATCGCGATCTACGCCGGGCGCGGCCGAATCGTGGACATCGTGCGGTGCAAGCCTTGGTGGCGAGTGGACGAAGCCCCGCGGTCATCACGCAAAACATCGACGGCCTGCATCAACAAAGCGGCCTTGAAGATAGTCGCGTCATTGAACTACATGGCAACGGCACCTATGCCAAATGCCTGGACTGCGCCCACCGCTACGAGCTCGCGCCGATTGAACAAGCTTTCGAAAATTCCGGTACCCTGCCCTACTGCGACGCCTGCGGCGGCATTGTCAAAGCAGCCACGATATCTTTTGGTCAGGCAATGCCGGAAGATGCCATGGCGCGTGCCGAGCAGCTGACGAAGTCTTGTGACGTTTTTTTGGTGTTGGGGTCCTCCTTGGTGGTCTACCCGGCCGCCGCGCTCCCGTTGCGCGCCAAACGCGCTGGCGCCACCCTCATCATCGTCAATCGCGAGCCAACCCCGCAAGATGTCCACGCGGATCTGGTTTTTCACGCCGAAATTGGCACCACCCTCGGCACCGCGCTCGAAATCGCCTAGACCCTAAAGATTGCATCGTGTTTGCCGCTATGCCGGTATCGCCTGCGCCCCGCGCGGCGGCAAAAGCGGAGAAAAATGATGGCCAGATTGCTCGAACGGGTAGATGCGCGAACCAAGCTTGCCGGAACCAATAAGCTTGAGATCCTGCTATTTAGCCTAGGGACGGATCAGCGCACAGGCCGCAAAGAAACTTTCGGTATCAACGTATTTAAGGTGCGCGAAGTCATGCGCACGCCCGCCATCACCTCCGCCCCCGACATGCCTCGCGCGGTCGAAGGCATGGTCAGCTTACGCGGCACCGTAGTGCCGGTGATCGATCTCGCTAAGTACGCCGGCGTACCGACCGAGGTGCCACCCCAGGTCATGATGGTCACCGAGTACAACAATCACTCGCAGGGCTTCTTGGTCGAATCCGTCGATACCATCCTGCGGCTCGATTGGTCATCGATGAAAGTGCCACCGGACATGCTGACGGCGGAAACCGGCGGATTAGTCACCGCTGTCACCGAACTCGCCGACGGCCGCTTGGTGATGTTGATGGATGTCGAGAAAATTCTCGCCGAAACCACACAGTACGACAGTGAAATTGTCTTCAAGGATTTGAGGCCGCTCGGTATCGATGACTGCATGGTCATTTTTGCCGATGACTCGCATGTCGCCCGCCGCCAGATCGGCCGCACGCTCGATGCGATGCAAGTCAAATACACCGGATTCGATAATGGCTTACAAGCCTGGTCGGGTCTGCAAAAACTGGCTGAATATGCCGCTTCCATCAACACGCCGCTGCGGCGGATGGTGCATGCCATCATCACGGACGTTGAAATGCCGGAAATGGACGGCTACATGCTGACCAAGAGCGTGAAAGGTGATTCCCGCTTCGCGGGGATCCCCATCATCATGCACTCGTCGCTCTCGAGCGGCCAAAATCAGGAACTGGGCAAATCGGTGGGCGTGGACGAATACGTGCCAAAGCTCGATCCGCAACGGCTTTCCGCGACGCTCGCGCGACTAATCAACGCACAGCTCGGACATAAGTCGGCCGCCTAGTCGCCACCACGCTCAATTGCGGGCCACCGCCCGCCCTTGGCGCGCCGCGCGTATACTTTCGTGACTTATTAGTTGTGAATTGAGGTGCGCGATGGCGGATCCCCGGTTGAGCTGCTGTATCACGTTCGACTTTGACGCCATGTCGTCATGGATCGGATCGGTCAAATCGAATAACCCCAGCATGATCTCGCGCGGACAATTCGGCGCCGTGGCGATCCCGCGCCTGCTGGATTTACTCGCCAATTTCGGCATCAAGTCGACTTTTGCGATCCCGGGTCACACGGCCTACGCCTATCCCAAGTTGGTTGAAAGGATTCATGCCGCGGGGCATGAAATCGCGCACCACGGCTGGGTGCACGAAAACCCCGCCGCATTTGACGAAACCGGTGAACGACGCGTATTGGAAAAAGGATTGGAAGCGTTGGAACGCGTGGTCGGCATCCGCCCGCAAGGATATCGCTCACCCGCTTGGGACTTGAGTCCGCGCAGTATCGATCTGCTGCGCGAGTACGGCTTCAAGTACGAATCGAGTTGCATGGGCCACGATTTTTATCCGTATTACTTGCGATCCGGCGATGCTTGGGGCTTGGATTCGCCGTATCACTTTGGGACCACGGTCGATCTCGTGGAGATGCCGGTGACGTGGATGCTCGATGATTTTCCGGCCACCGAATTTGTGCTGGGGTTTAACAGTGGCCTGCAAGCCGCGTCGCTGGTCGAAGAGAATTGGCGTGCCGATTTTGACTTTGCTTACAGCCGTTGCCCGAACGGCGTCTACATCTTGACCATGCACCCGCAAACGATCGCGCGCGGACGCTATTTTTTGATGCTTGAACGGCTACTGACTTATTTCGCCACGCACGACGGCGTGGTATTTGAAACGATGGCGGATTACGCCGCGCGATGGCGTGGTGAGAATCCGTTGCAGGCGTGGATTGCAGCGAATCCCGATTTGACCGGCGTGCACGCACTGGAACCCTAAAACGAAAGGTGGACGGATCACCGTCCACCTCACGTCTAAGTCGCGACCTGCCTTACCGCAACTACTTAGTGACTGGAAGTGCCGCGCTTATCGCCGACACACCATCGACTCCTGCAATCGCGCACACAGGGTGCGAGAAATCATTCTGCAAGCTCGGGACCGCGACCTGTCCTTGGTAATTGATATTGTCCGGCCGCGAGCCATCTGCGCCGACGCCACCTGGAACATAATCAAGCCCTAAACCGTTGCGCGTGCGCCACGCGATATTGTGATCGGCACACGAGGTATCGCCGCTGACGCCAATTCCCCCAACCAGCTTACCGGCTGAGTTGTAGAGACCAAGTCCTCCGCCGAATACGTTAACGCCACCGATCTTGCGTCCAACCATCGGATCATTCGCTTGGCCGTAATTGGTCGACGGCCCCTTGTAGCCAACGTCGGGATTGACTGGATTGCTGTGCTGCAGGCCATACAGCGATCCACCCGGCTGCACTGCGGCCCACAGGTTCGCGGTTGATAGTGCGAGCCCTGGCAAGCTGAAGGCATTTGCGGTGTTGGCTTTCTGCGCCGAGATGACCCGGCTGCCGGGCCATTCCGACCCACGATCAGCCCCGGTAAACGCCACCGCACACACTACACCGTCGCGATTGACCACCGTGCCCCACATATCGAGGTTAAATCCGCCGTTTGCTTGGGCGCGAGCGGCGGTAAGGGCCACCTTAAGCTGTGCTTGAGTCGGCAGCCCCTTGCACGCCGCGCGGCCACCGTCTACTTCTTCCGAATCTGCCTGCACGGCGCCTGCGACGGCAAAAAAGCCTGACACGCATAACGCGATTATTTTCTTCTTCAGCATTTTTGTATTCCTCCAAACCTTTGTGATGAGCGATGATTAGCGGTCCCACCCCAAGCGTCTTGTTTACGGACGTTTGGGTCGGGTCCTGGCCGGAGGGTGAACCAGTTCGCACTCCAGGGTCAACGAGCGAGACTACAAAATGAGGAATAATTCCCGATGTTGCTAAACGACAGTCAGGTCATCGTGCGCGATATGGCGCGTCGCTTTGCGGCTACCGTGCTTGCGCCGCATGCCGCGGAATGGGATCGCCACCGGCAATTTCCCGCCGCGGCGCTAAGGGAAATGGGCGAGTTAGGCCTGCTCGGGATGCTCGTCCCCACGGAACTCGATGGCGCCGGGCTCGACCACGTGGCGCTCGCGGTTGCACTAGAAGAAATCGCCGTCGGCGACGGCGCCACCTCCACCATCATGAGCGTGCAGAACTCGGTGGTCTGCATGCCGTTGCTGAAATATGGGACAGCCACGCAACAAGAACAGTTTCTCCGGCCGGCGGCACGGGGTGAATGGCTCGGCGCATTCTGCTTGACCGAACCACACGCGGGCTCCGATGCCGCTGCCATCAAAACCCGGGCCGAGCGCATTGCCTCCGGCTGGCGGCTTAACGGTGTCAAACAATTCATTACGAGCGGTAAACATGCGCGTTTCGCAATAGTGTTCGCTGTTACCGACCCCGCCGCCGGCAAACGCGGGATCAGCGCCTTTATCGTGCCGACCGACAATCCGGGCTACCAGGTTGCGCGAATCGAAAGCAAGCTCGGTCAGCGCGCCTCGGATACCGCGCAAATCCTTTTTGAAAATTGTGAGATCCCAGCCGGCAATCTGTTGGGCGAAGAGGGCCAGGGTTACAAGATTGCGCTTTCTAATTTGGAAGGCGGGCGCATCGGGATCGCCGCGCAAGCAATCGGCATGGCGCGCGCGGCGCTCACCGCCGCCGCCAAATACGCCGAAGAACGCCAAGCTTTCGGCGTGCCGCTCACCGGACATCAAGCGATTTCGTTCCGTCTAGCCGACATGGCCACCCGCATCGAAGTGGCGCGGCAAATGGTGCTCCATGCAGCTAGCTTGCGCGATGCCGGCAAACCCTGTCTGCGCGAAGCCTCGATGGCTAAACTGTTCGCCTCTGAAATGGCCGAGCAGGTTTGCTCGGATGCGATTCAAATCCACGGCGGCTATGGCTATGTGGAAGACTTCCCGGTGGAGCGGATTTATCGCGATGTGCGCGTGTGCCAGATCTACGAAGGTACTAGCGATGTGCAGCGATTAGTCATCGCGCGCCAACTCGAACCGAACGAGTAAATTTGAGGAATGATTTAGGGGGAAAAACCCTCGGGAGACCGCTTATGCAGTTATTCAATCAAAGTCAATTCATCAATGCGGTCAACGCCGATGGCGAGTTCGCTATCGCCGGCCGTTATCTGAACGGTGCGTTGAAGCTCTATTTCGATCGCGACGCGTTATTGCTGACCTTTCGCGACGGCAAGCTCGCGGAGATTAAACCTGGCAGCAAATTTGAAACCGCCGATGTCACCATCCAAGGCAGCGTCGCCACCTGGCAGGAATTTCTAAAGCCCGTACCACGCCCATTTCTGCACGACATGTTCGCCGCCATTGTGCGGGATGAATTCAGTTGGGCGGGCAACGCCGAAACTTTCTTCTCTTATTACGGCGCGTTTCGCCGCATGTTCCAACTAATGCGCGAATGCGTCGCCTAAAGGAGAGACTCCATGGCTAAACACGATTCAACCGCCGGCCGTTACGTTTACCTGACCATCGACGGTATCGAATACCGCGTCTACTACGAAAACGCCGGCAACGGTATTCCGCTTATCTGCCAACACACTGCCGGCGCGCACGCCTTTCAATGGCGGCATGTTTTAGAAGATCCGGAGATCACCAAGCGCTTTCGGGTGATCGCGTGGGACTTACCGTTTCACGGCAAGTCATTGCCGCCGGTCGAGGATGCGCATTGGACAAAGCCATATAACTTGACACGCGATTTCTTTTTGAAATTCATCACTGGGTTCTCCGCCGCGCTCGAACTCGATAAGCCGGTGTTCATGGGCTGTTCGATGGGGGGACAAGTAGCAGTCGATCTCGCCGCCGCGCATCCGGACAAATTCCGCGCGGTCATCGGCGTAGAGTCATCCTTGGCCAGCCCCGGTTATTACCTCGATCAGTGGTATCACCCGCGGATCAGCAACGAAGCGAAACCCGCGATGATGTACAGCCTATGCGCACCGACCAGCCCCGAGAAATACATTCGCGAGACGGTGTTTGGATATAGTCAAGGCGCGCCGATGGTCTTCAAGGGCGACTTGTACTACTACTCGCTCGACTACGACGGTCATAAAGTCGTCGACAAAATCGATACGTCGAAAATCCCCGTGTACTTCTTAACCGGTGAATACGACTTTGCGACGAGCCCGGATATGACCCGCGAACTTGCGGCGCGCATCAGAGGCGCAAAGTTCACCGAGATGAAGGACAACGGACATTTCCCGATGAGCGAGAATCCGACGAAGTTTATGGAGTACTTAAAGCCGATTTTGAATGAGATTGCCGGGAAGTAGTCAGACGTAGGTCACCGCGAGACCGAGCAAGTTTCGCGGTGACCGTTTTAAGAAACGTTAGTCAGAGTTCGGCAATATCGCACGGATCTGAAAGCCGCCGGCGCCCAGCATCAACGTGGTCATTTCACCTTTCACGTTCTTGAAGCGTCCGGTTCCACCGGTCAGCACTTGCGGATACGTGCCGCCGCGGACAAATTGTTTGATCGGTCCGCTGGTTTCGAACGAGCCGACACCGTCCACTCGGAAGTGCCATTGCACATAGGCTAAGTCGTTAGCCGCCGCTTGCGGTAAGACGCCAGTCGCGTCAAACGTGCTGACGAAGGTTCCGCTCACCCAGAACGTGCCGATCTTTTTGCTTGCGAAGGCAGCGCAGGTGTCATCGTTTGGATCGTCAATATTGCTGGGCAAAGTCCCGTCCGGTAGCAACATGCCAACAGCCGTCACGCGATCGCCCGGTCCCGGATGTGGACTTGGATTACCGAAAAAATCCACCCCTGTAAAATTGAAACGCGCATCTGCAACGGCATTGACGCACACGTCATACGCGCGAGCCACTTTACCGCCGTCCGCAAAACTTACCGGCGACACGAGCGCCGCCGCAATTGCCACTCCAATGATCGATTTCTTCATGATTCGCACCTCTGTTGGCCTGATTTGTTGTGTGATGCCGCGCATAGGTTGTGATTAGAGACGGCACTGGTCATGAGTGCCGTGAACGCGCGCGATTGTTCAACGAGTTCTTAGGTCGCCGGCGAAAGACGCGGATTGCGGAAAATTACCGCTAGTAGGTTGAACCTATTTGCGTGAGCGGGAACCGAAGAGATGAAATCAGCGCCGCGCGTAGACCCTCACCCCAGCCCTCTCCCACTCGCGTGGGAGAGGGAGTGGAAACCTGACGCCACTCGCGTGAGAGGAGGAACTGCAACGTACTGCCGATGTGAGTGCAAGAAGGCGTTGAAGCGAACCTCGCGCTCAAGTGGAAAGTGGAATTAAGGAAGCTCTGCATAAATGCAGAGCTTCCGGCGGTACAGGATGTACCGCCAAAATCAGCGAACGTAGTTCGTTGATTTTGTGAGCAAAGCGAAAATCACACTTTTCGCTTTGCGG
>CAZKRY010000004.1:0-378810 GCA_964555355.1 uncultured Klebsiella sp. | reverse complement strand
GACCCCTGCCGTGTGAAGGCAGTGCTCTCCCGCTGAGCTAATCGCCCGTCGTCGACGAGGCCCGGGATTCTAAGAGGCGAGTCCGGTCCGGGTCAACGCGCAATCCTTAATCAGCAACAAGCCGGCGGCATGCGGTTCAAGGTAAGATGCCGGCATGCGATATGTGGTTTTTGTGCTGCTCGTGGCCGGGCTCGCCGCGGGCGGTTGGTGGATGACGCGGCCTGAGCCTATCGAGGTGCTGCTGTACACCGTTGAGCGCGGGCCGGTGCGGGCCACCGTCTCCAATACGCGGGTAGGCACGATCGAGGCCTGTTCCCGGGCCAAAATGTCACCGGCCATGCCGGGTATCGTCGCCATCCTGCCTGTGCGCGAAGGCGAAGCCGTCGCGCGCAATCAAGTCTTGATGGAAATTTGGAACGACGATCTCAAAGCGGAACTTGGCCACGTCGCGGCGGATATCGTCGCGACCCAGCGCCGTGCGGACGAAGCCTGTACGCAAGCGGCCGGCGCGCGGCGTGAGGCTAACCGCCAATTAGGGCTTGCCAAACGCAAGCTCGTGTCGGAAGAAAACTTGGATACCGCAATCACGCGTCGCGATTCCGCGGAATCATCTTGCGCGGCTGCGCGGGCGGCAATTGCCACCACCACCGCGCGGCGCGGCGTTATTGAACAGCAAATAGAGAAGTCGCGGCTCCGCGCGCCGTTCGATGGCGTCATTGCGGAATTGAACGCAAAACTCGGCGAGTTCATCACACCCTCCCCTACCGGCATTGCGACGTTGCCCGCGATCGATCTCATCGACATGTCCTGTCTGTACGTGTCCGCACCGATTGATGAAGTGGATGCGCCGGCTATTAAACAAGGCATGAGCGCCTGTGTCTCACTCGATGCATTTGCGGATAAGCGTTGTGGCGCGGTGGTGCGGCGGGTTGCGCCGTATGTGTTGGAACGGGAGAAACAAGCGCGCACAGTGGAAGTAGAAGTGGAGCTCACCAAGCCAGAAGACCTTGCGAACTTACTCCCGGGCTACAGCGCGGATATTGAAATTTTGATCGAAGAACGCCCGGATGTGCTGCGTATCCCGACCGAAGCGGTGCTGAACGGCAAAGAAATCTTTCTCTACGATGCAGCCACCAAGCGGCTCACCAAATCGGAATTCAAACCCGGTATTTCCAACTGGGAATACACGGAAGTGTTAAGCGGGGTCGAACAAGGCGCGCAGATTGTGACATCCATCGGCCGCAAAGGCGTGAAAGACGACGCGCTCGCGCGGCCGGATGACGGCATCGACGAACCGGATTAACCGTTGACTGCTCCGCTTATCGAAATCTCTCGTCTCACCAAGACGTTCGAGCTCGGCGACCAACAAGTGCATGCGATTGCCGGTATCGATTTAACGATTGCGGCTGGCGAGTACATGTCGATCATGGGGCCATCGGGTTCCGGCAAATCAACGCTGTTAAATCTAATCGCGCTGCTCGACCGCCCGACTAGCGGCCACTATCGCTTGAACGGCACGGACGTCACTTCCTTGAGCGATGACGCGCTTGCCGATGTGCGCAGTCGCACGGTTGGCTTCGTCTTTCAATCGTTTCATTTGGTGCCGCGCTTAACGGCCGCCCAAAACATTGATTTGCCGTTGACGCTCGCTGGCATTCCCGCGCGTGAACGCGCGCCGCGGGTCGCCGCAGCACTCGCGGCGTTGGGGCTTACTGATCGCGCCACGCATCGGCCGCATGAATTATCCGGTGGCCAGCGACAGCGCGTGGCGATTGCGCGCGCTACCGTCATGCGCCCGCCGTTGTTGCTCGCGGACGAACCCACCGGCAACTTGGATTCAGCCTCCGGTGCGCAGGTGGTCGATATATTGGAAACCTTACATTCGCGTGACGGCGTAACGCTATTGGTAGTAACGCACGATCCGGCGCTCGGTAAACGCGCAAGTCGCCATCTGCGTATTGCGGACGGTAAAATTGCCGGCGATGACTAATTAGACGATCGACAATAACAGGCGGTACTGACCCATGAACGCGCGTAAACCCTTTGCCGACAGCCGTATTCTCATCACCAACGATGACGGCATCGAAGCGCCCGGCATCAAACTGCTGGAAGATATCTTGAGCGAGTTCACGGACGATCTCTGGGTATTTGCGCCGGATCACGAGAAAAGCGGTGCCAGCCATTCCATCTCCTTTCATGTGCCGATTCGGCTCCGCCGCACGGCGGAAAAAAGTTATGCCGTGATGGGTACGCCCACCGACTGTGTGCTGATGGCGTTTCACGAGATCATGAAAGACCGCAAGCCGACGTTCGTCATCTCCGGCATCAACAACGGCGCCAATCTCGCGGAAGACATGACCTACTCCGGCACGATTGCAGCGGCCATGGAAGGCACGTTGCTCGGCGTGCGGTCGGTGGCGTTGAGTGTGGTGCGCCCGCTCGGTGGTGTTCCGGATTGGTCGGGTGCGGAGAAATTCGCGCCCGGGTTATTGCGGAAGATTTTGGCAACCGAGCACTGGCCGGCGAGCAGTTTTATCAATATCAACTTTCCGCAGTGTACGGTGGACGAGATCACCGGCGTGCGCGTTACGCGTCAGGGACAACGGCCGCCCGGCGCGTTTAGCATCGATGCGCGCGTCGATAGCCGTAACGTGCCGTATTACTGGGTCAAACTCACCTATCCGGAAGGCGAAAAACAACCGGATACGGATTTACACGCGATAGCGGAAAACGCGATCTCGGTCACGCCGGTGCAGCTCGATTTGACGAACTACGGGTGGCAGAGTCAGTTAAATGCGCTATTGCAGAATTAGGTTGCTTCCGCGCGAGCGTAAAGATGCGGCACCGCGCGTTAAAATGTGTCCCCCTCTCCCGCGCGCGGGAGAGGGCTGGGGTGAGGGCCTTTGTTCAAAAGCTACTGCCGCGCGCTGGTGCCACCATCGATAACAAGGATGGTCCCATTGCAGTACGAGGCTTCATCCGATCCCAGGTACAAACAGCCATAGGCCATCTCCAGCGGCGTGCCGGCGCGTGCCATCGGGGTTAGTTGGGTGGCGACGGCATCGTCATCAAAAATACTCATCACGGGCGCGATCATCGGTGTGTCCGTGTAACCCGGGCACACGGCGTTTGCGCGAACTCCTTGCTTGGCATAAGTCGCGGCGAGTGCGCGGGTAAGGTTAATCACGCCCCCTTTAGCCGCGCAATAGGTATGCGCGGTCGGCATGCCGAGCATGCCGGAAATGCTCGCCACGTTGACGATCGAACCCTTACCCTGTTTCAGCATTTGTTTCAGCACGGCGCGGTTGATGAACGCGGCGGCGTTTAAATTAATGCCGATGATCTCTTCCCATTTATCGATGGGTGTTTGATCGAGCGGCGCCATCGAATTCTCACTTTTCGCACCCCAGCTCCAACCCACACTCGCGGAATGCACCAAGATATCTACTCGCCCGTACTTGGCGAGTGTGGCCGCGACGATCTCATCCGCGCTTGGTGATTTCGCGAGATCTTTGGCGAGCACCATGCCTTCGCCGCCCGCTTGCTTCACCGTTTTCAGCACCTCATCCAGGTTGCTTTCCGTGCGCGAAATGCCCACTACCTTGGCACCCTCGCGTGCATACAACTCCATTGTCGCGCGGCCGATCCCGGTGCCGGCACCGGTGATTATCGTGACTTTATCTTTAACGCGACCGGTCATAACGGTTCCTCTCGAGAGTGTTGTTTATTCGTAACTGCAGCGAGACGATGAGGATGTCCTGTGCGGAAGACCCTCACCCCAGCCCTCTCCCGCAAGCGGGAGAGGGAGAACAATTCGCGCTCGCGCCGAGAGTGGAATTTCGCGTCTCGCCTGTACGCGAGCTTCCGTGGCTCAACCTCATAGCCGCTCAATCAGTGTTGCATTGGCCATACCGCCGGCTTCGCACATGGTCTGTAAACCGTAACGCGCGCCGCGTGCTTCTAGGGCACGCAGTAAGTTGGCGGTCAAGCGCCCACCCGAGGCGCCGACCGGATGACCAAGTGCGATCGCGCCGCCAAACACGTTGAGCTTTTCTGGATCGGCATCGAACTCACGTTGCCACGCGAGCGGCACCGAGGCGAACGCTTCGTTGACTTCATACGCGGCAATTTCATTCAGCGTGAGCCCGCATTTCTTTAAGAGCTTGCGGGTCGCCGGCACGATCGCGGTCAACACCATCAACGGATCGTCGCCCATCACCGCAAAATGCGTAATGGCTGCGCGTGGGGTCATCCCAAGCCGCCGCGCGGTTTGTTCTTCCATGATGAGCATGGCGGTGGCGCCGTCTGAAATTTGGCTTGAGTTACCCGCTGTTACGCTCCAAGTAATGTCCGGAAAACGCGCATGGATTGCCGCGTCTTCAAACGCGCAGCGCAATGTCGCGAGCTTTTCAGCAGAGGTCTGCGGGCGTAGTCCTTCATCGGCGGTGACGGTTTTGAGACTACCGTCCGCCTGTTTAACTTCAATCGGCACGATATCCCGCGTAACCGCCGTGTCTGCCGCGGCACGTTGATGCGAGCGCACGGAATATTCATCTTGAATGGCACGCGAAATATTCCAGCGCGCGGCGACGCGTTCCGCAGCGACGCCCTGATGCACCAGACCTTGGGCATAGCGCTCCTTAAAAAGCGGGCCTTCGCTGTCCTTGCCCATGCGATTGATGCGCATCGGCACCACACTCATCATCTCAACGCCACCGGCGATCACAATGTCATACGCACCGGCAATGACGCCTTGCGCCGCAAAATCCATCGCTTGCTGTGCCGAGCCGCATTTGCGGTCAAGCGTCACCGCCGGTACGGCTTCTGGAAAGCCGGCGGCCAATACGGCTTGGCGTCCGATGTTGCCGGCTTGCTCCGCCACCTGGATAACACACCCAGTGATGACATCGTCCACGCGCGCCGGATCGAGTTTCGTACGCGCCACCAATCTCCGCAAAACCTGCGCGTACAAATCAACCGGATGCAGTCCCGCAAACGCGCCATCTTCGCGGCCCCGCGCGAACGGCGAGCGGACTACATCGACTATCACTGCTCGGCGCATGGATGGTCTCCTACTTGAATCTACGCAGCGACAGTTTGAAGTTCTCCGCGGCCACCTGCACCACCGGCGATGTCGCGACCTTCATCAAACGCCGCACCTGATCGAGTTCCGGTGACGACAAGTAAGGATAGCTTGTCTTGACCTTACCCGCTGCCCACATCTTATTGAGATCGGCCTCCGGTACCAGTGCACGCAGAATCAATTCATCGTCGTTGGTAGTGCCAAAGCGTTTTCTAAGTTCTTGGATGGTCGGCTGCTCGGGCGGGTTCGCGGCAATTTCTTTCGCGCGGGGTGCGGACATAATTTTGTCGAGCACGTTGGGATCGATCGGTGCGACCGTCTCGCCGTAATGCTTGCACGCGTATTGGATGACCTCATCCGGAATGACCGAATACCGTTTGCCGGTCACGATATTGAGCACCGCGAGTGTGCCCACCAACTGACTGAATGGCGTTGCCATGCCCGGGTAGCCCAGTTCACGTCGCACCACTGCGGTCTCACGCAACACATCGTCGATTCGTTCTGTCATGCCGTGTTGCACGAGCTGCGCCTTCATCGTACCGACCATGCCGCCCGGGATCTGATGTTGGATTGAGAGTACATCGTACTCGGCATACTGATTCACCAAGAATCCGGCCGCTTTGCCGACCTTTTCAAAATGCGTCGCCACCGGCGGCAACAGACTCGTGTCTAAATCATGCGTGTGGCCCAGTAACTCGATGTTGCGAGCCATGATGTCGACCGATGGCACCGACGGACCGTTCGCCATCGGCCGCACCGCGGTGTGAATAATCCGCACGCCAAGCTCAATCGCGTCGAGATAGGCCTTGGCCGATTGTCCCAGCAAATTATTGGAATGGAACTCGATCGGCTTGCCGCGCGCCTTGGCGATGATCGCCGGTACCAAGGTTTTCAAACGTTCCTTTTCCAACACGCCCGCCGTGTCATACAACAGCAGCGTATCGATATCGGGACACACGGACAGCTTGTCCGCCTTATCCGCATAATATTCATCGGAATGCACCGGGCTTTGCGTGAACATGATCGAACCCGCGACTTCCGATCCAAACTCTTTCGCCACTTTCGCCAAGCGATGCATCTTGTCGATATTGAACAGCACGTCGTACACCCAAAAGCTGCGGCAGCCGTGCACGTTCAATTGGCGCATCCACGCATCCATCAACGAGTCCGGCGTCACACTGAAGGTCACGGATGCGTTGGAACGCATGCCGCCCCGGATTTTGGTGCGTGGCATGGCTTGGGTTAGCAGATCGAGCCCTTCCCATGGGTTTTCTTGGCAGTACCTAATCAGCACTTCGAACATCGACGAGCCGGTTAAATCGATGACCCGGTAGCCGGTACGGTCGACGAGCGGCGCGACCGGCAAGGCCATGCCCGCTTGCATGCGCATGCCCCACAGGCTCTGTTGCCCGTCGCGCATGGTTTCGTCGAGAAATTCAATGTGTGCCATAAGCCTTACTCCTTCGTCGCTTCAAAGGCCGGCAATAAGGTTTGCTCGAGCCAACGGGTATTCAAACGATTGGCCGCGTAATCGGGATGCGCGGCGATAAATTTTAATAAGGGAAGATTGGTCGTCAGTCCCCCAATCTCAAATGCGTCGAGTGCGCCGCGCAGCCGTTCCACGCATTGTTCGCGATCGGCGCCGGTGACAATGAGCTTGCCTATCATCGAGTCATAAAACGGTGGCACCAAGTAACCGTCATAACAATGACTGTCAACGCGGATGCCAGCGCCCTGGGGCGGCCGCCAATGCGTGATCCGGCCCGGGCTTGGTTGAAAGTTGCGATAGGGATCTTCGGCATTGAGTCGGCATTCAATGGCATGCCGCGAGACCACGATTTGTTCCTGATTCAACCGTAAAGGCTCACCGGCTGCGATCCGAAATTGCATCTGCACGAGATCAAAGCCGGTGACTTGCTCGGACACCGGATGCTCGACTTGGATACGCGCATTGACCTCGATGAAATAAATCTCACCGCGATCGACGTCGTACAAAAATTCGACCGTGCCGGCGTTCCGGTATTTGAGTGAGGCCACCAAATTGACGGCGGACGCATGTAGTTGTTGGCGGAGCGTCGCCGGCATTGCGGCACAGGGCGCTTCTTCGACGACCTTTTGATAGCGGCGCTGCGCCGAGCAATCACGTTCGCCAAAGTGCACCACCTTGCCCTGGCCATCGCCAAACACCTGTACCTCCACATGCCGTGCGTTCTCGACATAACGTTCCATGTACATGGTGCCGTCGCCAAACGCCTCGCGCGCTTCGTTGCTCGCTTTGTCAAAACCACCTTCGATGTCTTCCGGCGTGCGCGCAATAAACATACCTCGCCCGCCGCCACCGGCGGCGGCTTTTAATAACACGGGATACCCCAGCGATTTCGCCGCCACACTCGCATCGCTTGCATTCGCGATCCGATCCGTACCAGGGACGAGTGGTACGCCCGCGGCTTGCGCGATTGCCTTTGCTTGCAACTTGTCGCCGAGCGCGGCGATGGACTCGGGAGAAGGTCCGACAAAAGTAATGCCGTGTTTGGCGCAAAGCGTTGCCAGATGCGCGCGTTCGGACAGAAATCCATAGCCCGGATGCAGGGCATCGCAGCCCGTTTGCAGCGCCGTGTGTACCAACAATTGCGCGTCCAAGTAACTTTGCCGAGACGACGCAGGTCCAATAACGACCGTGCGATCCGCGAGATGCGCGGCGTGACTGTCTTTGTCCGCCGCGGAGACCGCTTGCACGGCTTCGATGCCGAGTGCTTGTGCCGCGCGCACCACGCGGGCGGCGATCTCGCCGCGATTGACGCTTAAGACGCGTGAAATGCCCATGAAATTTTAATTCGGCTCGACGACGATCAACACTTCGTCAAACTCAACCATTTGGCCGTCGCGCGCGCGAATCTCCCGCACAATGCCGCGCACTCCGCCTTTCACGGGCGTGAAAAGTTTCATGACTTCGATCAAACACACTTCGGTGCTCTCTTCGAGTTGCTGGCCAATTTCGACATACGGCGCGGCACCGGGCTTCGGCGCGCGATAGAAGGTGCCGAGGTTCGGCGCTTTGATGGCCACCTGGCCGGCCGGAATGGGCGCGTGACCACTCGCTGCTGTTGCTACGATTGCGGCAGGCGCGCTGGCGCTTACCGCGAGCGGCACTGCAGCGGCCGGCGCAGGATTACCGCTAGGCTGGCGCGGCGATTGCGCGGTGGGATCGTTCGACAAGAAAATCTCAAGTCCCTCCGTTTCGAGATGCATTTCATCCCAGCCGGATTGCTTGAAGATTTCGAGAATGTGTTCGATATCTTCGCCGCTTACTTTGCGCTTATCGCTCATCGTTGCTCTCGTTTGCTATCTAGGCGCCGGTTAAGCGCTTGGTCTTTGCCGCATCACGCGATGCTGCCATTACTTTTGATTCGCCAATATTGCGAGCAGCGCGGGTAAGCGCTGTTTGACCACCAAGGTGGTGGCGCCGGCTTGGAGCGCTGCGCGCACGCCGTCGTCGCTATTTAAAACACTGCCTTTAAGAATGCGCGCGCCATTGGCAAGGGTGGACAACTGCGCGGGATCTTCTCCGCCTTTGCAGGCGTCGAGATCGAACGCCGCTTGCGCGGCCGCGTGTTTTTCATCGATCACCGTGACAGACGTTTGCGCACCGGCCCAGGTAAGCAGTTCACGCAAGAGGGGATCGTCTTCTTCAGACGGTGCGATCACCGCGAGCGCGCCGTCATAAACACGCCCGGCGCCACCGTCCACCGTCACCGTGCGTCCGGCGAGCGCCGCCAGCGCGCCTTGCCCACAACCGACGACACAGGGCACACCCAACGCACGGCTGACCACCGCCGCATGTGATGTGGCGCCGCCTTGTTCGGTGATGACCGCGCGCGCGACGATCATGCCGTGCACATCATCCGGGCTCGTCGTCTCGCGCGCGAGGACAACGGCTTCATCCGCCGCCGCGCGCCGCTCGGCGTCGTCCGTGTCCGTCACCACGATCCCTACGCCCACACCCTGGCACGCCGCCTCGCCATTCGCGAGAACGGTGGCATTAGCCGTGGCACCCTCCGCCAAGCGTGGGCTCAATAAGATTCGCACTTGTTCGGCGGACACGCGAGAGAGCGCAGTAGGCTTATCGATTCGTGCTTCCCGCACCATGTCTACCGCAAACCGAACCGCAGCCAGCGGCGCTCGTTTGGCGCTGCGACTTTGCAATAGATAGAGGCGGCCTTGCTGAATCGTGAACTCGATATCTTGAACGTCACCGTTCTCGCGCTCCAATACTGCGGACGCGGACAAGAGTTCTTGATGAAGTGTGGGCGAGGATTCTTGTAACGCGGATAAAGGCTGCGGGGTAAAGCGTCCCGAGACCACGTCCTCGCCCTGCGCTCGCGCTAGATATTCGCCGTACGGTGCGGGGTCACCGGTCAGCGGATTACGACTAAACAGCACACCCGTGCCTGACTGCGCGTCGAAATTACCAAACACCATCGCTTGCACGGTGACGGCCGTGCCTAAGTCGTGCGGGATTTGATGATGCTCGCGATAGCGGCGTGCGCGGCGGGAATTCCAGGATTCGAACACGGCGGTGACCGCGCCCGCCAATTGGTCGTCCGCGCGCTCGGGGACTTGCACGCCGGTGGCCTCTGCAATCGCGGCCTGCCATTCGGCAATAGAGGCTGTCGCCGGCAATTCCGGCAAGGTCGCGCGCAACACGATGCGCGCATAGAGTTCCAACAATCGTCGCTGTGTATCCTGCGCGAAAGCGTAATCGCCAGTTTCGATGGCAAGTGCCGCCGCGGTCTCCGCAGTGGCGCCTAAGTTGAGCACGGTGTCCATCATGCCGGGCATTGAAATCATCGCGCCCGATCGCACCGATAACAAAAGCGGTCTATCCGTCCCGCCGAAATTGCGGCCGGTTTGCGCTTCCAACCACGCGACACCGCTTTTTAATTCGTCGATAAGACCTGCCGGCAGCGTGCCGGTCGCGAGATACTCCGCGCACGCGCGGGTGGTCACGACAAAGGCCGGCGGCACGGTCAGTCCTAATGCGCGCATGCGCGCCAACGACCAGGCTTTACCGCCAATTAAAGCTTTATCTGGTAAACCGCTTCCGTCGAGCGCGAGCGTGAAGCGGCCGAGTTCAAGACTCATGGGCAAGGCTCACTAAACAATTCAACACCACGCACGACTATTCGTCGCGCTGACGGCCGAGCAACCGTAATAAGTCTTCATGCATTTCAAACCATACGGTGTGGTAACTCTCAATCTTGGCATCGCTCACCCATTGCACATCGCCGCCTTCCGCGCGATCAATTGCGTGATCGAGTTTGGCTTGATAGCGGGCGAGCCGACTTACCACCGTGCTCATCGCGCGCAAAATCGGCGTGAAGCGCTCGTGCAAGTCTCCGAGTTTGTCCAGTACGCGGGCATCGTGGGTTTTGTCGGAATGATCGTTCCGTACCTTTTGCCCACCAACGTCGAGCGTTTGCCAGTCGGTGATCAACTGCTTCAATTCGGCATTGACGCGCTCGAAGCGATCGTAGGCCTGGACGAATTCGCGGTTCGCACGAAGTGCGTCGTAATACTGTGCATATTGGCCGTCCAAAATCATGCGACCCGCCGGCGACAACATGAACGCGCCTTGTGTCTCGACACTGCGACCCGTGGCAGTTAGTTGTGATAGCAGTTCCGCCGCACGTTCTTCGTCTAGACCGACCGCGCTAGCCACCGCTGCCGCGTTAGCGTGTTTCTTGATGGCGAGTCCGTGAAGGGCGAGGTGCAATTCGTTCATAAGCGCTTTCGCCTATTATCAAAATTTTCAAAAATTGAGTTCGCCTCTCCCCATGGGAGAGGCCGGCGCGTAGCGCCGGGTGAGGGGCGGGGTTTCGACGCGCACCGCGTGAAGACCCTCACCCCGGCCCTCTCCCACTGACGCGGGAGGGGGAGAAGTACGCGTATTCGCCTCTCCCCACGGGAGAGGCCGGCACGCAGCGCCGGGTGAGGGGCGGGGTTTCGACGCGCACCGCGCGAAGACCCTCACCCCTTCCCTCTCCCACTGGCGCGGGAGAGGGGGAAGTACGCGTATTCGCCTCTCCCGCCGGGAGAGGCCGGCGCGTAGCGCCGGGTGAGGGGCGGGGTTTCGACGCGCACAACCTGAAGACCCTCACCCCGGCCCTCTCCCACTGGCGCGGGAGAGGGGGAAGTACGCGTATTCGCCTCTCCCGCCGGGAGAGGCCGGCGCGTAGCGCCGGGTGAGGGGCGGGGTTTCGACGCGCACAACCTGAAGACCCTCACCCCGGCCCTCTCCCACTGGCGCGGGAGAGGGGGAAAGATGACACGTCCAGTCATTTTGTTCGCGCCACAATGCGTTCGCGGATCTCGCGGCGCAGGATTTTGTTGGCAGCACTCTTAGGTAAGTCCGGCCACACTTCCAGCCCTTTTGGCCTCTTCCACGCGGCAAGTCGCGCCTTCGCGTGTTCGAGCAGCGCCTCGGTATTTAGATCAGCGCGCCCTGCCACCACAGCGTGAATACGGTCGCCCCATTTTTCATCCGGCAAACCAATCACCGCCGCTTCCACCACTCCGTCAAATTCCAGCAGCACATCTTCAACTTCGCGCGGATACACGTTGTAGCCGCCGGAAATCAGCATGTCGTTCTTGCGATCGAGAATATAGAAGTACCCATCCTCGTCCATCTTGCCGACGTCGCCGGTATGCAACCACCCGCTGCGAAAAGCCTGCTCGGTGGCTTCCGGGCGATTCCAATAGTAGGCCATGGTCTGTGGGCCGCGGCAGCAGATTTCACCGATCTCGCCCGGCGGTAACGGTTGATCGTGGTCGTCCAAAATACACACATCGACAAACGTAAAAGGCCGGCCGCATGACCCGATTCGGTCATGCTCATGGGGTTTCAAACAGGTGATGACCATCGGACTCTCGGCCTGGCCATAGGTCTGGGCGAACACTTTGCCAAAACGTGCTTGCGCGCGGTCAAGCACGGTGGGCGAAATCGGTGAGGCGCCGTAGCTAATCGTGCGCAGATTGAGTTTCGCGCTCGCAAGTCCGGGTTCTTCCAGGATCATCGCGAGCATGGTCGGCACCAGGAACGTCATGCTCGCCTGCGTGCGTTCCGCCAGCACCAAAAATTCCGCGGCATCAAACTTTGGCATGACCAGCGACGTCGCGCCGCGCGTGAGTGCCGGCAAAAAATAGGCGCCCGAAGCATGCGCGATCGGCGCTGCGTGTAAAAACGTATCGCCTTCTTTGATGTCCGGAATCAAATCCAACAGGAACGCGGAGAGTTCGGCGAGTTCACCGCGCGTCGTCAAAGTGACTGCTTTGGCTTTGCCGGTGGTGCCGCCGGTGTAGCCTAGGCGGTAAGGTGTATCGAGCGCGCGATCAACGGCGCAGGGTGACGCGCTTCCGCGTTCAATTAACTGCAGTAATTCATCCGGGCCGATCAATTGTTCCGCTTCAAGACCGTCGATACCGGCGTGCAACACCGCGCGACAGCCCGAATCGGCGATTTTGTAGCGATGATTGTCGAGTGTTTCGCGGGTGTTCAACCCCACGCGCACCAACCCGGCTTTGGCGACCGCGTAATAGGCGATTAAGCATTCGATACTGTTCGGCAGCAGCACGCCGACGCGATCACCCGCTTGCAGGCCGCGCGCCAACAGCGCATTGCCTAAACGATCGGTCGCCGCGTCAAATTCACGAAACGAGACTCGTCGCGTGCCTTCGACCAAACAAGCCGTGTCGCCAAAGTACTGTCCGGCGCGCCGGATGAGTTGTCCTATTTGCATGTCTTTTACTTAGCCAACTTGTCGATATCCGCGCGGCGCAGGGCCGCGCCTTTGCAGTGCAGGTTGCGCGAAGTCTCTTGTTCAATCCGGTACATCTCGTCGGCCTCGGCCGAGTCGTAGTGATATTTAAGCCAGCTTTCGCACTTGTGCTTAAATTTTTCGCCGTTCAATTTGGGCGTGAAGGCTTTGACCCGGCTGTTATAGTCGGCGAGACTCAATACACCTTGTGATGTGCGGTAACGATCTACTTTGGGGGGTAGATAGGTGATGCCGGGCCGCATCTCGCCACAGCCGCGCGTGAAGTCGCCGTCGTCCAAGATTGAATATGGAATCAACGAGTAGGTGTTCGCCGGAATGTTGGCGTGCTGGGCGAGCTGATAATCATGGGTGCGCTGGCACGGATGCGATAACGGACCCAAGATTTCCCACAGCGACATATTGGCGTATTCGTCGTTCAATAGCGGTCGGAAACGCTCCGCGCGTTCGTCGATTTTGATCCAGTCATCCGCGTCATAACAACCGGCGACATGCGCGATGTCTTTGCAAATGGCGAAATAGGTAATCGCGCCGGCGTCGATCATTTGGTCGCGCGTCCACCCGGCGATCCGCTTCCACAAGCGGGTCGTCGCTTCTTTCGCCTTCTCGGTTAAATCCGCAAACGTTTTCGTCAATTCTTCACGACTGCCCATGCCGACCGGCATGTACCCTTCCGTCAAACAATCCGAGGTATAGAGTCCAACGCCGACCACATGATGCGATTTAAATTCAGGCTGCGACTCGAACGAACCCCAGTCATCCACAATATTGAAATGACACCCTTTGACCGCCATCGGTACGGTCAGGTTGTTGTACGGGATCTCGGCGGCGACGCCATCGAGCCAGGGGTAATCGCCTTCCGCGAGATCCATAAAATCCCGCACGATCATTTCCCGTTCATCGTCGAGTTTGTACGGACCTTGGTTATGTAATGCGATGCGGGATTCGCACGACACCAAAAAGCCATACTGCGAGGTGGCCGCCATGAATGCCTGTGCCGCGGTGTGTAGCGGATCGCCCTCGACGCAGTCGTACAGATCGGCGTGAAAGATCTGCAACCGCCGCTCCGGCAAAAATTGCCCGCGATGGCCGAACTCGCGATTAGTCAGGTGCGCATCGTTACGGTGCCAGGCGAGTTGAAAACGCTTCCAGAAATCGAGCACATACATAATGTCTTCGACAGCGTCTTGCGGACGGATAAGACCCATCGAGATCAAATATTCGCGGCCGAGCAAATAAAAATTCGGCAGTCCCCAGCCCATCGCCGGGTTCTGGCACTTGATGCCGCGTCCGCGCACACGGTTGCCGATTTCCTCCGCCTTCATGTGCGTTTCGATTTTGCGCAGCAGCGCGGGGTAACGATAGAACGACATGAAGTAGGACAGCAACATGTACGGCGAGACCGGAAAGAGTTTCGACTCTTGCACGGTGCGCGTTAAGCACAACCAGTAAGTTTCATCCGAGTTTTGCTGGATGAGATTGTTGGTTTCCAACAATTGGGCGTAATCAATTTTCATGGCTTTGCCACCCGCCATACACGCCCCGTCATCTCCACCCCTTTTTGATAAGCCTCGGCGGTTTTGGCGGTCGCCGTGCACTCCATGCGCACGGTATCGCCTTCCCGAATGCCGGATAGTTTCGCGTTCATGAAACACGGGATGCCATATTCACGGGTCAAAATTCCCAAGTGCGAGCGCACTGTGCCGCCGGCGCATAACACACCGGCGAATTGTTCGAGGATTGGCGCGGTCAACGTGCCGCCGGAATCGTCGATCACGGCAATCGAACCTTTGGGCACACCATTGTTCAAATAATTCAACACCATCGCGCTCGAGCGCACGTAACACGCGGTGCCGACCAAGTCTTGCGCATATTGCACCACGTTGTCGCCGACGCCACGGAGTTCCAATCCTTCCGCGTCAACCGCCGCGGTCACGGCTTCGGGATGCTCGAAGCTAAAGTTCGTTAAATCTTCCGCCACGCCCTGTGCCGCGATATAAGCATCGGGGCGTTCTTGCTGGGACACGACGGCCGACCATGCGTAGCGATGCCCGTAGTGCAGCAGCTTGGCATCGATGGCCGCGAAATCTTCTTTGGATATTCCGTCCACCGCCTCACCGAACACAAATTCTTGCCAAGACTTGCCCGACTCCGCCCACTTGCGGCGGACTAAGGCGCGAATGTTCAAGTGAAAGGCTTCGACCACAGGCGTCGAGCACTGTGTACCGAACTTATCGGTATCCCCGTATAACTTACTCATGATGAGGATTCATGTGAGGTCTCGATGGTGGTGATTAACGCGTCCGGGCTTCGCCCGGCAGGACCTAGAAGGATGTCCGATCGGGGGGCGTGAAGCAACCTCGGAAGGGCGTAGAATTCAAGCATGTTGCAATTTACCGATGCCTGCGCGCTGGCGGTTGGCTCGCTTCGTTCGCAGGCGAAGCGTTCGCTGCTGATTGGACTGGCTGCGACCATCGGTGTCGCCGCCGTTCTGCTGCTGACCGGGCTTGGCGACGGCGCCCGGCGTTATGTGATCCGCGAGTTCAGCGCGCTTGGCACCAACCTGCTCGTGATCTTGCCGGGGCGTAACGAAACCGTCGGCGGCCCGCCGCCGGTCATGGGGGAAACCCCGCGCGATCTCACCGTGGGCGATGCCGCGGCGCTGTCACGCGTGCCTGGGATCACCCAGGTTGCACCCTTGATGGTGGGCAGCGCCAACGTCTCCGTGGCAAATGGCTTAGAGCGTGAGGTCACGCTGCTCGGTACCAC
Source organism: uncultured Klebsiella sp. (assembly GCA_964555355.1). GTDB lineage: Bacteria > Pseudomonadota > Gammaproteobacteria > CAIKBL01. The sequence continues at coordinate 363,126 of CAZKRY010000004.1, read as the reverse complement.
CTACTCGTTTCTCGAGGTGCGCAAGATTACTGTTGGCGAGGGGCGTTTCTTGCCGGACATCGATCCGCAGCGCGCCGATCCGAGTTGTGTCATGGGTCCCACGCTCAAACAAGAACTCTATGGTCACACACGCGCGCTCGGGACCTGGGTTCGCATCGGCGATCGGCGCTGCCGGATTGTCGGCGTGCTCGCCGATACCGGCACCTCGCTCGGGCACGACTTCAACGATCTCATCATGATCCCGGTCGCAAATGCGCAAAGCATTTTGAATACCGAAGGCCTTTTTCGAATCCTGGTCGAAACACGTGAACAGCTCTCGCCGCAGGCGATGGTAAATGCGGTGCGCGCGGCGCTCGTCGCGCGTCACGAAGGTGAAGACGATGTCACCATCATCACTCAAGATAGCGTGGTGGCGACCTTCGATCGGATTCTGTCGACACTGACGCTCGGGTTGACCGCGGTATCGGCGATCAGTCTGCTGGTCGCCGGGATATTGGTCATGAATGTCATGCTGGTTGCCGTCGCTCAGCGGCGTGCTGAAATCGGACTTCTCAAGGCGCTCGGCGCGCACGATCGCGATATTCGCACGCTCTTCCTGCTTGAATCCGTCCTGCTTACGCTTCTCGGTGCCGGCGGCGGTATGGTGCTGGGCTTTGGTGGCACGGCGCTTGTCGCGCTCCTCTTTCCGACCTTTCCGGCCGCCGTGCCTTGGTGGGGTGTGCTCGCCGCCGTGGTGACCGCGCTCGCGTGTGGCCTCGTGTTTGGCGTCGGACCCGCGCGCCGCGCAGCGCGGCTCGATCCCGTGCAGGCGCTCTCCAAACGGCAATGACATGCGTGCATTAGATTTGTTCGGCTTCGCCCTGTACGCCGTGCGCGCGCAGCGTCAACGCTCGGCGCTAACGATCTTAGGGATCGCCGTTGGCATTGCGACGGTCGTTTTACTAACCGCGCTGGGGGAAGGGTTGCGACAATTCGTGATCGGCGAATTCACGCAGTTCGGCACCAACCTCATCGCCATTCAACCCGGCAAGTCGAGCACGATGGGTGGTTCGATCGGCCAAATCTCGACTAACCGTCCGTTGTCGATTGAGGATGCCCGCGCGGTGCGCCGGCTGCCGGTTGTCGAAGGGGTGGTGCCGATGATTCAAGGTAACGCGGAAGTCAAAGTCGGCGAACGTAAGCGACGCACGATGGTGTTTGGCGTTTCGAGCGATTTGCCGCATACCTTCCGCATGCAGGTGGCCATCGGCCAGTTTCTGCCCGCGCAGGACTACGAGGCCGCGCAGAGCTTCGCCGTACTGGGTGCCAAAATGCATCGCGAGTTGTACGGCGAAAAAAATCCGCTCGGCACACGCGTGCGCATTGGCCAGGACAGCTTTCGCGTGATTGGTGTGATGCAGCCGAAAGGTCAATTTTTAGGCTTCGATTTGGATGACACTCTGTATGTGCCGGTGGGTAAAGCGGCGGCCCTGTTCAATCGCGAAGGATTGCACGAAATCGATGTGCTGTATCGCGACGGCGTGACTACCAAACAAGTCAAAGAGGTGTTGACGCGTTTGCTCAAAGCGCGACACGGCACCGAAGACTTCACGCTCGTGGCGCAGGATCAAATGCTCGACATCATGGGCTCGATTTTGAATGTGCTAACGGCAGGCGTCGCGGCGCTCGGCGCAATTTCATTAGTAGTTGGCGCTGTCGGGATTGCGACCATCATGACCATCGCGTTGACCGAACGCACCGGCGAAATCGGCCTGCTACGAGCGCTAGGCGCACGGCAAGGCATGGTGTTGCGAAGTTTCTTGTTGGAGTCCGCACTGCTCGGCGCGTTAGGCGGAAGCGCCGGCATCGCGCTCGCCGTCACACTTTCGGCGCTCGTACAATGGCTCGCGCCGGCGATCCCTTTGCAAATTGCGTGGCCCTTCGTGGGTGGGGCGCTCCTGTTTTCCGCGTTGGTCGGGCTGGTAGCGGGGTTCCTTCCTGCCGCGCGGGCAGCGAAGCTTGATCCCATCGAAGCCCTACGCGAGGAGTAACGAATCTCGAGCAGGCAGTGCTGGGAAAGGCGGTGGATGGAGTGGGTCGCCGCTACCGCCCATCGCCTTTCGATGCGCCCGGAAGCAACATTCTCGCGCTGCTTAACGAGCGCCCCCCGAAATTCTCGCGATAACCTGCTCCGCCGCATCCCAGTGATCCTGATGGAGCCAAGTTGAGAGCAATAACTCGGCCTCAAGCTTACGTAAGCCCGCTTCGTCCGGCACGCGTCGCGAGGCGACGACAATCTGTTTGAAGGCACGCATGACATGTGGCTTGCGCTGCAAGATGGGCGCGACGAATTCGGCGGCGAATTGGGAGAAAGTTTGCCCTTCTGATGCGACCGCGTCCGCCAAGCCGAATTCAAACGCGAGGCTCGCGGAAATAAACTCGGCGCGCGACAACAATCGTAATGCGCGCGAAGGTCCGGCTAAACGCACCAAGTCCGCACCACCACCCCACGCGGGCGCGATACACATGACTCCTTGCACGAAAGCCATCCGACTATGCGCGGCGAAGACACGCAGGTCGCATGCGACCGCAAGCTCCGCGCCGCCGCCGATGGCATCCCCATTTAAGAGCGCGACCACCGGCACCGGGAAGTCGCGTACCGCATCAAGCGCCGCACGCGAATGACGCCCCATCGCGGAAGTTTGTTCTTGCGTTCTTACGGAATCGAATTCATGCAGATCGCCGCCGGCGGCGAAACATCGATCACCTGCACCCGTGATCGTCGCGATGACGATGTTTTGATCATTGGCGTAACTCGCGAAGCACTCGCGCAGTTCGCCAAGGACTGCTTGGCTCAGGGCATTGCGTTTATCTGGTCGATTAATCAGGACTTGCAGGCAGCCCTGCGCGACGGCAGCTTCTACGTACGGCATAAGGGGGGGTGGCTCAAATAGAAGGAACAGTGATCGGATTGTCGGCGGGGCGCGGTGCGAGGTTCAACAGACGCTCACGCGCTCGACAAAAAAATACGCCGGTGGGGAAGGGGTCCCAACCGGCGCGGGCGTTGCATTAATGCTAGTTATCGTTGTGTGGACTTCTAAACATGAACCTGCCTGAAATCTTTGATCATGACCGCTAGGCGGTCTTTGATCTGGAGCTTCTCTTTTTTGAGCTGCTCTAATTCGAGCTGGTCCATCACGACTTGTCTTGCATTGGCATCCTGGACCTGGGTCCGGAGCGTGCTGTACTTGTCGTAGAGCCGACGGAACTGTGCACTGTCTACTAGTAGCGCGTCAACGGCATCCTGATCGAATTCGAACATTAGACCCCCTTAGGTTGGGAAACAATTGACATCTGCCATTAGTAAAGCTAGTCCACCAATCGCCCCCCTGCAAGGCGCTTTCCCGCTTTCCGATGATCGATTTATCTTGCTGATATTTAATGTTTTTACTGGGATCCGAAGAATTCTCTCGAGGTTTCGTGGAGGCTTAAGCGCTGGGTGTACGCGCGCGCCGCCCTCTCGCAATCGGAGTTCGGATTCCTCCTACCGAAAGCCATCGGTGGCCTCGACCAGCGCCGAGGCGATGCCGGGCTCGAAAGCGGCATGCCCGGCGTCCGGCACCACCGTGAAGCGCGCCCCCGGCCAGCGTTGATGGAGTTCCCAGGCAGTCGCCATCGGGCAGACCACATCGTAGCGGCCTTGCACGATGACCCCAGGCAGATGCCGCATGCGCGGCACGTTGTCGAGCAGTTGTGTGTCGCTCGTAAAAAATCCACGATTGACGAAGTAATGGCATTCGATGCGTGCGAAAGCGAGCGCGAAGTCATCCACCGCGAAAGCGGCGATTTGCCCGTCGTCGGCGATGAGGTGACTCGTGGTGGCTTCCCACACACTCCAAGCGCGCGCTGCCGCCAACTGCACGGCGCGATCAGCGTGAGTCAGGCGGCGATGGTAGGCCGCGATCATGTCATGGCGTTCCTGGGGCGGGATGATCGCTTGATACGCCATCCACGCATCCGGAAAAAGTGCATCCGTGCCGCGCTGATAAAACCATTCGAGCTCCCAGCGGCGGAGGGTAAAGATGCCGCGCAACACAAGTTCCGTGACACGTTCCGGGTGCGTCTGCGCGTATGCAAGCGCGAGCGCCGAGCCCCACGACCCGCCGAACAACTGCCAGCGCGCAATCCGTAGATGCTCGCGCAGACGTTCCATGTCGGCGACCAACGCCCACGTGGTGTTGCTGTCGAGCGAGGCGTGCGGGGTCGATCTGCCGCATCCGCGCTGGTCGAACAAAATGATGTGATACGTAGCGGGATCAAAAAAGCGGCGCATTTTAGGCGTGGTGCCGCCGCCCGGCCCACCATGAATGAAGACCACGGGTTTGCCGCGTGGATTGCCGCTGCGCTCGTAATAAATCCGATGCGGCGGGTCGACATCGAGAAAGCCGCTGTCGAAGGGTTCGAGCGGCGGATACAGATCACGCATGAGAACTTTCGGTAGCCTAGTTTTGACAGGTTAATTCAACGTACCATGCCCCGACAACGCACATCGCAGTAAAGCTTGCACAACCTTCGTGGCTTCCGCGGAACATTACATCTTTGTCACCGGGCGACTCGCCGAACGTAGTTTGACCCGCCTGCTGAACGATCTCACGCCGCGCACGTTTAGTTTCGAAGTACGCGTATTGGGTGTCTCGGTCGCGGCGTTATTGACCTGCGATATGATTGGAAGACGCTTAGACAATATCCGTGGCGCGACCAAAGTCATCGTGCCGGGCCGCGCACGTGGCCTGCTCGATCCGCTTACGCAGCAGTTCGGGGTGACGTTCGAACGTGGTCCTGAAGAATTGAAAGATCTACCTGGGTTTTTGGGCGGCACGGCGCGCGCGCGTGATTTGACTCAGCACGATTGTTTGGTGTTCGCGGAAATCGTCGAGGCGCCAACGTTAAGTGTCGACGATTGTGTGGCGCGCGCGGTGCGTTATCGGGACGACGGCGCCGATGTCATCGATGTGGGCTGTCTCCCGGATACCTCGTTCCCACATCTCGCGGACTGTGTTCGCGCGCTCAAAGCCGCGGGCTTCGCGGTCAGTGTAGATTCCTTAAACACCGCTGATTTAGTGACTGGCGCCGCCGCCGGCGCCGATTATCTGTTTAGCTTGCATGAAGAAACGTTGTGGATCGCCGAGCGTTATCCGGTAACGCCGATTCTGATCGGGCGCGAGCCGGGTGATTTGGCGAGCTGTATTCGAACCATCGAAGCTTTCTTACCGACCGGCAAGCCGTTTTTTGCCGATCCGATCCTCGATCCCATCCACAGCGGATTTACCAGTTCTCTATTGCGATTCCATGTCTTGCGTGAGAGATACCCACACATTGGCATCATGTGCGGGATCGGTAACTTGAGCGAGTTGACGCACGCGGATTCGTTAGGGCTAAACACATTGTTGATGGGCGTGGTGTCGGAACTGCGGATTAATGCCGTGTTGACCACCGAAGTCAGTGCTCATTGTCGCAGCGCCGTGCGTGAGATCGCGCACGCACGGCGCATCATGTACGCCGCGCGCGAAGAAAATCTGCCGCCACGGCATATCGACGAAGGCTTACTCGCGCTACACGAACGCAAACCGTTTCCGTACAGCTCGCAAGAGATCGGCGAGTTCGCGGCGGAAGTTAAAGACACCAACTATCGGATTCAAGTTGCCGCCGATGGTATTCACATCTACAACCGCGATAGCCATCAAGTAATCAGCGATCCCTACGATGCCTTTGCCGCGTTAGGAGTACACGAAGACGGCGCGCATGCGTTTTATTTAGGCCTCGAACTCGCGCGCGCGCAAGTGGCATTTCAGTTAGGTAAGCGCTACGCGCAGGATGAAGAATTGGCATGGGGCTGTGTGCGCCCCAAAGTCACCGAAGACAAAGCACATTTCAATGCCGAGCGTTCGACGTTGCAGGCGCGGAAGGCGCGGCGAGTGCACAAGCACGATAAGTAATGCCGCAAATATCGCAGGTCGGGGTGAGCGCAGCGAACCCCAACATTTAACTACCGAAGCGGTCGCAATCAAGACCGTTGGGGTTCGCTTTGCTCACCCCAACCTACGAATATCCTGAGACATTTTTCAGCTCGCCAACGCTTGCGCCAATGCGCGGTAAGTTTCTTCCGGGCGTTCCTCCAACATGCCATGCCCACAATCTTTCAGCGTTGCGATCTGCGCGTTCTTAAAATTCTTCTGAAACGCACGCGCGCCTTTCAACGGCGTCATGCGATCGCGATCACCCAGGATGAGCGTCACCGGGCAGCGCAACGCCTGCGCGGCTGCTTCACCGTTCGTATAGGTGTGGCAGGCGTTTAGATCGGCATACAACACGCCAGGCGCCGCGCGTTCAACTAGGCGTTGAATCGGCGTAATGATGCCCATGCCCGGCAGCGCGTTGCCGCCAATCTGCGCCAAGTGATCGTGTCCCCAAATCATCAGCATATCGATGGCGGCGTGTTCATTGCGCTTAGCGGCCTCGAGTAAGGGGGGGCCAACTTGCATCGGATAACTAAAGCCCAGCAGCGAGACGCCACGGGCCAACTCAGGCTGGCTCGCGGCGAGTTGCAGCGCGACCAGGGACCCCATGCTGTGACCCGCGAGATACGCCTGCGAAACGCCTAACGATTGCAACGCGCATTGTACCCACTGAGCGAGCGCTTCTATCGTGGTGAGCGGCGCACCTTGTGTGCGGCCGTGGCCGGGCAGATCGAATGCCCAGACATTCCAACCATTGCGCGCGAAGTATCGCGAAAAGAGCGTCCATACCGTGTGATCCATTCCGGCGCCGTGTATGAACACCAAGTTGGGCTTCTCCGGCACGAAAGGTACGCCGCCGTTGGCGTAGAACGCGTGCGTATGGTCGAGTTCGAATTGCATGGCGGCTTCCTTATTGTTGCGAGCGATACAACGCACGAGTTAGATCGTCGATTAAGTCGGCCGGATCTTCCAGACCAATCGACAGCCGCACCAAGCCTTCCGGAATGCCGGCTTGCGCGAGTGCGGCCGCGTCCAAGCGTGCATGCGTCGTGCTCGGCGGATGGATGACCAACGATTTTGCGTCCCCCACATTGGCGAGATGCGAAAAAACCTGCAGCGCTTCGATGAACTTACGTCCGGCGGCGCGCCCGCCTTTCAGCTCAAAACTAAACACGGCGCCGGTACCTCGCGGCATGATGCGCCTGGCCAGGGCGTGGTCGGGGTGCGTCGGCAACCCGGGATACGTGACGTTGCTGACGACGTCTTGCGCGGCGAGGAACTCCGCGATCTGCTGCGCGTTGGCGACATGGCGCTGCATGCGTAACGGCAAGGTCTCGAGTCCCTGTAAAAATTGAAACGCCATGGTCGGACTCAACACCCCGCCAAAATCGCGCAGTCCCTCCAAGCGTGCGCGCATGATGTACGCCGAGGGGCCGAATTCTTCGGCGAAATCGATTCCGTGTAGGCCTGCGTCAGGTGAGGAGAGGCGTGGGAAACGCCCAGCGCTTTCCCAGCTGAAGCGACCGGCGTCGATCACGCAGCCGCCGATCGCAACGCCATGCCCACCGATGAACTTGGTGAGCGAATGCACCGCAATGTCGGCGCCATAGTCGAACGGCCTGAGCAAAGCGGGTGTCGTCAGCGTGGCGTCGAGTACCAATGGCAAACCGGCGTCGTGCGCGACGCGGGCGACCGCTTCGATATCCAATACCTCGCCGCGCGGATTGCCGACTGTTTCCGCGAACACAATTTTGGTCTCGGGGCGAATCGCCGCGGCGAACTCGGCAGGGTTGCGCGGATCGACCAACGTCGTGGTCACCCCAAAGCGGGGCAGCGTGTAACTGAAAAGATTGTGCGTGCCGCCGTAAAGCGCGCGCGAAGAAACGATATGCGCACCGGCTTCGACCAATGTCATCACGGCCAAGTGGATCGCGGCCATGCCACTCGCGGTCGCCACCGCACCGACGCCGCCTTCGAGCGCGGCGAGCCGCTCTTCGAGTACCGCGACGGTGGGATTCGCGATCCGCGAATACACATATCCGGCGCGGCCGGCGGTGAATAACCCGGCCGCTTGCGCAGTGTCTTGAAAAACGAATGAAGTGGTTTGGTAGATGGGGGCCGCGCGCGCGCCGGTGACCGGATCCGGTCGTTGGCCCGCATGCAATGCCAACGTGTCAAAGTTTAAAAAGCGTGGCCCGCTCATGGGTCGAGTTCCTTGGTACTTGAATGGCGCGCCATCTTAGTCCATTAGAAGCGGTGTCAAAATTGATTTCGAGACGGCTACTAGCCGCTAGGTGGTTGGGGCTTGAAAAATTTTCGCCCTTACCATGTGCCGATACTCGCGAGGGCCGACACCCAGCACGCGCTTAAACAGCCGCATGAAATGCCCGTAATCCGAGTACCCAATTCGATAAGCGACTTCCGCGACACTGAGATTGGTGGATGCGAGCAACTCCTTGGCGGCGTTGATGCGCTGGCTTTGTAGGTAAGCGAGCGGCGTACATCCGGCCGCATCGCGGAAGCGTCGCTCGAAGCTGCGTGGGCTCAAACCATGCTCATGCGCGAGCGCCTCCATGCGTAGCGGTTCGTGCAAGCGACGCTGCATCGTCAGTTGAATTTCAATGATGAGTTCATCGGTGTGCTGCAGTTGGTCCCCTTCCAGAAACCGATATTTCTCGAAGGGCCGCCGAATCTCATGCGAGAAATTGCGCTCCACGTGGCTTGCAATCTCTCGCCCGTAAAAGCGCTCGATAAGGTGCACGGTGACATCGGCGAGCGCGTTGACGCTCGCCGCGCAAAAGAGATTATCGGCCTGCGTGATGAAGTATTGCTGCTTGAGATTGACTCGCGGGTAGTCGCGCGCGAACTGTTTGAAATAGTGCCAATGCGTGGTCGCCGATTTTCCATCGAGCAATCCAGCCTCCGCCAAGAAACAGCAGCCGGTACCGACCGCCGCCATCAGTGCGCCCCCCGTATATTGGCGACGCAACCAGGGAGTTAAGGGAGTCGCTCGTTGTAAGACAGGGCGCGGGTTGCGCCACAGTGCGGGAAGATAAACCACGGCATATTGCAACGGGTCGTTAAGCGAAACGCTGGCGGGTAGGTCAAGCCCAGATTGGGTAGTCACCCTTTCTTCGCCGTTTGCGGCGACTGTCGCAATTTCGAGCGTTAAGCCGCCGCGCGAACGTCCCGCGGCGGTGCCGGCCGCGGCCTGCCACATTTCGAGCGGAAGTAGCGCACTCGCCGCGAGCATCCGCTCCGCCAGCACAAACACCACACGAAAATAATTGGGGAAAATAATTGGGGACACCCATCTATTTAAATTTGGGACAGCCATCAATCGAGGAAATGTGCCACATTTGCCGGAAATCACTCAGAACTTGGCGGATATAACCAATTTACTCGATTCCTAGCCCAATAGAATCCGGGCCTGAGTATTTCTTCTGACGAACCTAGCGCTTGGGTTAGGAATGTCGCGGCCGCAAACGGGAGGTGGCATGACCAGGTTGCCAGTCATTATCGGTTTTGGGGGCGTGGGTCCGGCTGGGCGTTCGTCGTTTCACCACGCCTACGGGCGCACGGTTTTAGATAGCCTTCCCGCCGCGCAACGCGCCCATACCTTGCGCGCCCTTGCCGCGATGATGGGGCTGGTTGCGTTTAAGGACGGTCGATACATCACCGCGGATGGTGCGCCCATCGATATCGCCGCCATCGGGACTCGCTTTGAATCCCATATCCGTGAACATACGTTGATTCGCCGACTTGAATCACAGTATTTCGACGGCGACCAGATGTCCGTGCAACTCAATTTTCCGATTTCGCCTGCAGCGGCAACGCCGCTCGTGTTCGCGACGAAAAGCGACGAACTCCCCTCACCTCTGCCGCCGGGTTGGAAAGTGCTCGCTGAACGCGACGGTCTTACGCACATTGAGATGTCCGCGCCCACCGACTTTCGCATCGAGTCTCACCGCAAAATCGCGGTGCAATCGGCCGGTCAGCTACCAACCGGTTTCGATCCCACCAAACTCTACGCGTCGCGCTTTCATCCGCGCGGATTAGTGTTAACCATCGTCGCCGCATCCGACGCGGTCAAATCGACCGGGATCCCGTGGGAAACGCTCATTTCGTCGCTGCGTCCGGATGAAATCTCAGTCTACGCATCGAGCGCCATGGCGCAGCTCGATCAACATGGCACCGGTGGCATGCTGCAAGCGCGCTTACGCGGCGGACGCGTCAGCGCCAAACAATTACCGCTCGGCTTGAACACCATGCCGGCAGATTTCGTCAACGCCTATGTGCTTGGCAGTGTCGGCTGCACGGGCGCCATCGCCGGCGCCTGCGCAAGTTTTCTCTATAACCTGCGCTTAGCGGTAGAAGATATTCAGTCCGGGCGCCGACGGTTGGTCGTCGTCGGCAATGCGGAAGCCCCGTTGGTGCCGGAAGTCATCGAGGGTTATCACGCGATGAGCGCACTCGCCACCGACGAGCAATTATGCAAACTCGATGGTGTCGCGACGCCGGATTACCGCCGCGCCAGCCGCCCATTTGGCGATAACTGCGGCTTCGTCTTAGGAGAATCCGGCCAGTACTTTGTGCTTTGTGATGACGAGTTGGCGCTCGAACTCGGCGCCGACATCCACGGTGCGGTGCCGGAGGTGTTCGTCAACGCCGACGGCTTCAAAAAATCGATTTCCTCACCCGGCCCAGGTAACTACATCACGCTCGCGAAAGCAGTAGCGGCGATGCGCAGCCTGCTCGGTGATGACGCCATCCGCAATCGTAGCTTCGTGCAGGCGCATGGTTCGAGCACGCCGCAGAATCGTGTCACGGAATCGCACATCTTTGACCTAGTGGCCGGCGCCTTCGGTATCGAACAGTGGCCGGTGACGGCGATCAAAGCTTTTGTCGGCCACTCGCTCGCGCCGGCGAGCGCCGACCAACTGGTGAATTCGCTCGGCGTATTCGCGCACGAATTACTGCCGGGCATCAAAACGACCACGGCAATCGCGGCGGATGTCCATCGCCGGCATCTCAATATCACGCTGCAAGATCTCGATCTCACGGGCCGCGCCGATATCGCGTTTCTCAATTCGAAAGGCTTTGGCGGCAACAATGCGACGGGCGCGATCATTGCGCCTAAAGTCGTCGCACGGATGCTCGAGAAACGGCATGGCACATCCCGCATGCGTGATTATTTATCGCGGCGAGAAGCGGTGCAGGCCGCCGCCGCCGCGTACGACGAAGCCTGTTGTCGCGGGCCGATGGAGCCCATCTATAAATTTGGCGCGGCCGAAATCGATCAAGAAAGCATCTCGATCACAACCTCCTCGCTCACCCTGCCTGGGATCCAGAATGCAGTCGATTTGAATCTTCCCAACCGTTATCCCGATATGGTGTGAGATGAACGAACCACGCGGTAGAGGAGACGCCGATCGCTGCTTCGTCTGCGGCCCGCAAAATCCACATGGCTTACAAATTGCGTTCACGCTGCACGAAGGCGTGTGCAGCGGCCGCTTCACACCGCGCGAGTATCATGGCGGCTTTGACGCCATCACGCACGGTGGCATCGTGTTTAGCGTGCTTGACGATGTCATGGCCAATTGGTTGTTTCTGCAAGGTGCGCGCGCCTTCACGGCCAAATGCGAAATCCGCTATCGCGAAGCGCTGCCGCTCGGCACCGAGATCCTCGCCACCGCAACGCTAAAGCTACGCAAACGCCGTTTGGTGGTCCTAACCTCGCAAGCCGCGCGCGCGGACAATGGCCATATCGTCGCCGACGCCGAAGCGAGTTTCATGATCGATGATTTTGGACGTCTGCAGGAGGCAACATCGTGAATTCGCTCGGACCTACCGAAGCCAAACGCTGCAGCGTATGCGGCACGACGTTTGAATGCGGCGCAAAGGCAGCGAGTTGTTGGTGCCAGCAATTGCCGCCGCTGACGAGCAACCAACTTGACGCGTCGGCGGACTGTCGCTGCCCGGCTTGTTTGGCGGCGCTCACGCGTGACCTTACGCGCGGCTTGACGGCCGACGATATCCTCGAGCAATGACCATGCGCTTCGTGCGCGACAAAACGCTGCACTTCCAGCACTGTGATCCCGCTGGGATTATTTTTTATCCGCAGTATTTCGTGATCGCGCACGAAGTCATGGAAGACTGGTTTACGCAGGCACTCGCCACGCCCTACGGCGCTTACATTCAACAACAACGGCTAGGCGTGCCGGCGGTCAAAACCGCCGCAGAATTCATGACACAGGCGTTCCTCGGCGAAACGCTCCGCTGTGAGTTGTTTTGCACCCGCCTCGGGAATAGTTCGCTTGACTACACGGTGGAAACCAAGTGCGCCGATACACTGCGGGCGCGGGTGACAACGACTGTCGTGCAGATGTCGCTAGAGACACGGCGCGCGGTCGCTTTTTCTAGCGAACTTCGTGCACGCATCGCGGCGTTTATCGGTTAAGCGGCGCTAAATCGGCGTACGGGACGCCACAAGCGACCTAGGCGCACGGGCATTCAGCGCGCGCTCAGTGCGACCGTTGTATCAATTCGCGCTAGATTGACGGAACGCTCAACTTCGTCCGATAGAGAAAACCATGTTCGTAAGCTCATTTAGGAAGGCGACCTCGCTACTCATTATCTGCGCATGCGCGTATCAACTCACCGCGTGCAAACAAGAGGAAACGCGCCCGTCTTACGAGACACAAGTCCTAAGCCGCGCCAAGGCGGTGCAACAAGCCGAGCGCAAGCGCGCTGAAGCACAGCAAGAAGAAGCGGCGCGAAATGCGGCCGCTGGGGGAAACCCATCCGCTTCGACCAACGCCGCGTCATCGGGCGAAGCCAGCAGCAAGCCGGCGACACCGAGCTATCTACCCCCAAGCGAGCAAGGCGCCGAAGTCGAAATCACTGAAACGCCACTCGACGGCGGCCAGCAACCGGCGGCAAAACAATCCCCATCGGCCGCCGCGCCCCCCGGGCCCGGTGGCAATATGCCGAGCGGCGTCAGTACCGCGACGCCGAGCGGTGGGGCGCCACCGCCGCCCCCTGCCCCCTCCGGTGCGACCGGCAGCGCCGGCGCCGCGGCTGCCCCGAAAGTCGACACGCTGGCAACGCCATCCGCGACGGCTGCCGCTCGCACCAGCGCCGAACAAGGCGCGGCACTCAATCAAGAATTGCGACGCAAGCTCGATGAATTCGATGCGTTGATGCGCAAGGCGCAGCAAAACGCCGCGCGTGAACGTGCAGCGGGCGGTGGTAACGAACAGGGCGCACCCGGTGGCCAAGGTGCCCGGCTCGAAGCGCCTCCCGAAGGTGAGGAGGATGGCGCGGGCGGTGCGGCCAATCGCGCCACCGGCTTAGGCCGAACACCCGATCAGAGCGGCGAAACCCGCGGCACGCGGGGCGCAACGGCACGTGGGGACGCCGAGCTGCGATTACCGGAAACGGGCGATGACGATGTCGTCGCCCGCCAGCTGCGTGAGGCGGCAGAACGCGAGAGCGATCCCGTCTTACGCGAAAAACTATGGGACGAGTACCGCAAGTACAAGGGAGGTTGAGGCCGATGGGACGCCGGAAAGTTCGTATGCCGTGGTGGTTGGCGATGCTCGCATTGTTGTTAGGCGCCTGCGCGAATCAACCGCATCGTTATGAATCGCCCAATCGGCAGAATCCGCGGCTCGTAACCCCTGGCGCTGCGAGCGTCAACACGGCCACACCGGCGCCAACCGCCGCCGTCACGGCGGTGCTTGCCGTCGCACTCGATGTTGGGATTGATGTATTTAATCCGGGCCTCGAGAACCTCGATCCCGATCAGAAAATAACGACACCAAGCGTGCGGCGCGCGGAAGCGCATTACATGCCGAAAGTGCTCGCCGAGACACTCGCTCGACGCGGCGTGTGGGGCAGTGTGCGCGTCATCCCGAACAAACAAACCGAGATGGATCTATGGGTCGATGGCACTATCCTACATTCCGATGGGGCGGAACTCGCGCTGCAAATAACCGCGACCGACGCAACCGGACGACCGTGGCTCAACAAGAAGTACGAGCATACCCTGGAACGTTACGCCTACGATCCGGATCCCACGGTTGCGTATCGCGATCCTTTCCAAGTGCTCTACGAGCGTATCGCGGATGACCTGCAGCGCGCCGCGAGCGAACAAGACGCGGCAGCCTTGCAAGAAGTACGCGCCGTAGCGCAACTGCAATTCGCGCAACGCTTTGCGCCGGCCCAATTCGAATCCTATCTCGCACAGGGCAGCGACGGCCGTACGCGCGTACAACGCCTTCCGGCGCTCGATGATCCCGCGCTCGCGCGGATTGCCGATTTACGCGCGCGGGATTTGATGTTCGTCGATCAAATCGACACCTACGTCGGCGAATACGCGCAAACCATGCAGGGGTCATACGATCGCTGGCGTCAAACCTCGCAAGTTGAAGTTGCGCAAATGAAGGAACTGAAGACCTCCGGGCTGCTGCGCAAAATCGGTGGCACGCTTGCCATGTTAGGCGGCCTTGCGGCGATGGCGACAAGCGAGAACTCCGGCATGGGCGCAGTCGGCCTTGCCGGCATGGCCGGCGGCGCCTATCTCTTCGGCAGCGGCGTCGAAAAAAGCCACGAGGCACAGATTCACGAAGCGGCACTGGAGGAACTTGCCGACTCGTTCGGCACCAGTATGAAACCGCACCACATCGAACTCGCCGATCGGTCGGTGACCTTGGCCGGGTCGGTAGACGAACAATACGCACAATGGCGCGCGCTGCTACAAGAGATTTATCTCAACGAAAACGGCGAAGCCGCGGTCGGTTTGCCGGCGATTACAACCGATCCGCCGACGCGTTAACCCGCACAACGCACCCCCGCGGCGGCTTGCGCCGACGCAAGGGCGCCGACGGATTTATGTGTTATTAATTGCGTTATGCAAAACAATTCCCTCGACGATAACGTGGCGCTCATGCCAACCACGCTCGATCCACCGCGCGACCTCCCCGCTCCCACCCCGTCGCCACGCGCAACGTCGCACTGGCTGGCCTCCGGGGTGCTGGCGCTACTCACCGTTACCGCGATTGCAGTCTTTACTTGGTTACCCAAGGCGGTCACACCGTCCGCGGAAATCGCGATGCCACCGATGGCGACGGTCACTCCCCCGCCATCGCCCGCCGCCGACTCGCCGCTACTGGTTCCGGAACCTCCCGGCGCGCGCGAGGACGCGCAGTCTTCGCTAGCGGCCACGCTAGAAGCCTTAGATATGCTGCGCGCCACCGGCGTCGAGACCTGGGACGCGCCCGCGTTAAAACAAATTGAAGCCGCGATTGCAGACGGTGAACAGGCTTATCGCGAGCAACGTTTCACCAAGGCGATTCAACACTACAGCCAGGCCACCACGGCGATTGAAGCGGCCACCGCTCGAATTCCGGAAGTGGTCGCGGATTATCTCGATGAAGGCGAACGCGCGCTCTTAAGCCACGATGCGCGTGCGGCGCTATTCGCGTTCACGCAAGCACTGCGGCTGGCGCCGGATAACGCAGCGGCACAACGCGGCGTCAAACGCGCGGACGCGTTTGAACAGGTGCTTGCGTTATTAAACGAAGCACAGGGCTACGAGCGGTTGCACGATAACGAGAAGGCGATCGCAACGTATCGCGCGGCGCTTAAATTAGATCCGGACGCGCGTGAGGCGAGCTTGGCGTTGGCGCGCTTAGCGTCAGCCCAAACCGACGCGGCGTTTACCGCCGCGATGTCGAAGGGATTCTCGGCGCTGGAGAAGAATGACTTCGCGCCCGCCATCAGTGCGTTCGAACAAGCGGTGAAGCTGCGCCCGCAAGCAAGCGCGGCGGTCAACGCCCTCAGCCAAGCCAAGGCGCGCGCGGCGGCGGCGGCCATCGAACGCGCGCTCACCAATGCGCAACGCGCCGAGCAAACCGAAGCCTGGGCGGAAGCCGCGCGGCAGTACCGCGCCGCGTTGCAGGTTGATCCCGCCCTTGCTCACGCAACACAGGGCGCGGCGCGCGCCACACGCTTGGCGGAACTTGCCGGCAAACTTGACGCCGCGCTCGCCGCGCCGGCACGCCTGCGTGAGGATTCGACAGCGCGCGAGGTCGATGCGTTATTGACGCGGGTGCGCGCCGAGGATCCAGCGCCGCCGAAGCTCGCGGCGACCGCGGCGCGACTCCAAGAATCGCTCACCATCGCCCGTACGCCGCTCAGGCTGACGCTGCGCTCCGATG
This sequence comes from uncultured Klebsiella sp., assembly GCA_964555355.1. GTDB lineage: Bacteria > Pseudomonadota > Gammaproteobacteria > CAIKBL01. The sequence goes on along the minus strand of CAZKRY010000004.1, from coordinate 346,907 downwards.
GCCTTACCCAGGTGAAAATCCTCAAGGTGGGCAGCTTTCAGCCCTTCACCGAGCAACAGCTAGAATTGCTACCGGGGCGGTATACTGCGCTCGGCAGCCGCGCCGGCTATCGAGATACTCGACTTGAGTTCGAGCTCAACGCCGAAAGCAACCGCGTCATCGCCATTCAATGTGACGAAGCCTTGCCTTTTCGGAGATAAACGCGCGTGCCCCGCGGCGACGACACCTCACCTCATCCGGCGTTGGAGCCGATCGAGCCAACCGCGTTTCGGCCGCCAACCACGCTAACCGGCTGGCGCTGGCCCAGGCTGCCGTGGCGACGACTCTTGATGCTCGGGACCTTGAGTTTTGCGCTCGCGGCCATCGTCTTCATTTTTGGCGCGCGCTCGGTCGAACTCGCCATCACGCCGACGACGGCAACCACCACCGTAGCACGAGGCTTCGCACCGCATATCAGCGAACGTTACATGTTGCTGCCCGGCCGCTGGTCGGTCCAAGCGGAGGCGCCAGGCTATCGACCGCTCAACGCCACCATTCACATCACTCATCGACCTCTGCAACAAATCACGCTCACCATGCGTCCGCTCCCTGGACATTTACGCCTCGCACTTAGCCCAGTCGCGAGCGCGGAAGTGTGGGTGGATGCGCAGAGGGCTGGCCAGGCGCCCGGGGTGATCAAGGATCTCGAAGCCGGTTCGCATCAGCTGTTGGTGCGCGCACCGCGTTATCTCGATTTTGAGACCGAGATCGAGATCGCCGGCAAGGGTCAAGAACAGGCCATTGATATCACGCTCAGCCCCGCCTGGGCCGAATTCACGCTCGCCTCGAAACCAGCGGGTGCCGACGTATTCAGCGGAGATGAACGCCTTGGAATCACTCCGCTACACGCCGAACTTATGCAAGGCGAGCGCGACTTGCGGGTACAGAAAAAGGGCTTTAAACCGTGGCGTCGCCGCGTCAGCGTGGTCGCCGGACAGGCCATTAACATTCCCGATGTTCGTCTCGTCAAAGACGATGGCTATTTTAACGTGACAAGTACGCCGGCCGGCGCCGCGGTGACCGTGGACGGAAAATTCAAAGGCGAAACACCGCTTAAGTTCCCCGTGGCGGCCGATGACGAACATGCGCTCGCGGTGCTAAAGACCGGTTACCTGCCACACAAAGCGCGCGCCGCCGTGGGCGCGGGTGAGACACATAACCTTGACGTCCCGCTCATTCCCGAGCTCGCGATTATCGAATTGGTGACGACGCCTCCGGACGCCGAGTTACTGATAAACGGCATCGCGCATGGCAGCGCTACGCAGCGTCTCGAACTTCCCACCTACGAGCATGAAATCATCATCCGCAAAGCAGGCTTCGCGACCTATCGAACACTGGTCACGCCGCGCAAAGGGATCGCCAAAAAATTACAGATCCGCTTGAAGACCGCGGCCGAGATGGCGGCCTTGACGCCGCCGGTAGCCCCCCCATCGGCTGCCGCGGTGCCGCCTGCGCAGTCGGCCGGATCACCATCCGCGCCGTCGCTCGCCGAGCAGCAGGCGCAACTCATTACCAATACGCTAGTGCCCGAAGAATTGCGTGGCGCGCCAGTGCAGTTTGCCGCCGATGGCTTGGTGCACTCGATACTTGGACAAGAACTTAAACTAGTGAAAGGCGGCGAATTCGTCGCAAGCAACGGTGCCAAGGTGCGGCTGACGCGACCGTACTACCTAGGTTTGCGGGAAGTCTCCAATAGCGAGTATCGCAAGTTTATCTCTGCCCATTTATCGCAGGGCGTGACCGGACAAGACTTGAATGCCGACAACTTGCCGGTGGTGAATATCACGTGGGAAGCGGCCGCCACCTACTGCAACTGGTTAAGCCGGCGTGAATCCTTGCCACCCTACTATCAGATCAAATTCGGACGCGTGCTCGGCGTTAATCCGGATGCGGTCGGCTATCGATTACCCACCGAAGCCGAATGGGACTTCGTGGCGCGCATCGATCTCGATGGCCAAACGTTGGAGTTTCCGTGGCGAGGCGGCTTTCCGCCGCGCGGGCGTGCGGGCAATTTTGCCGATCAGGCCTCGGGCGGTCTCGCCGAATCGCCGATCAAAGGGTATGACGATGGATTCGCGGCAAGCGCGCCGGTGGGAAGCTTTCCGCCCAATTTGCGCGGCTACCATGATTTGGCCGGCAATGTGTCGGAGTGGATGCATGATTTCTTCGCGCCGACGGGGATCCCGGCCGGCACCAACCCATTAGGTCCGGATAATGGCAACACGCATAGCGTACGCGGTTCGAGTTGGCGACACGGCGAGCCGGCCGAACTGCGCTTGGCATATCGCGCATCGGCACAGCTGCCACGGCCGGATCTGGGATTTCGCTTGGCGCGATACGCGCAATAGACGAGGACCGCACAAATGAAACATCGTTGGTGGTTACTGGGTTGGCTACTCACCGCGGCCGTCGGCGCGCAGGAAGCCACCGCGCCCCCCGCGCCGCCACCAGAGCCCTCGCCGGATCAACCTGGCTATCGTGTGCGCGCGATGCCCACCGATACGTTCAAACCCAGTGAAAAAGTATCGGAAGATTTTCCGGTGGCGTTTCCGGCGGATATCTAACGTGTCACTCCACTTCGTTCGCGCTTTCTTTTAGAGATCGCCATGCCGCCGTTAATTATCGAGTTGAATGACGCTGAGCTGCGCGTGGCGCGCGGCGCTCAAGCGCTTGCGTATAGTCCCGGCTTCGCCACCCTCGTCAATCACAAAGTGGAAGTGGGCGACGCCGGTTTTGCGCACGCTTGGCTCTATCCGCGGCAATCGCACAATCGCTTTTGGCAGCAACTCGACACCACACCGCTCAATTCGCTCGGTAAGCGGATCCGTCATGCGGGCGATCTCGCGTACTTGCACCTCGAACAATTGCGTAAGTACGGCGGCAATGATTTGCACACCGTGCTTATCGTTCCCGGCGGGTACCAGCGCGCGCAATTGAGTTTACTGCTGGGGATTGCGCAAGCGGCCGGCTTGCGGGTTGGCGCGTTAGTGGAATCGGCAGTGGCCGTGGGGGCGACGCTCGCGCCCGGTCGTTACATGCACGTGGAAACGTTGCTACATCACACCGTCTTGACCGAGATCGACGTCGATAGCGCGCGCGTCACCAAGATCAGGAGCGAACTTGTCACGAATGCCGGCGCGCTGCATTTGGCGCAAGCGGCGGTGCAACGCATCGAACGTGCCTTTCTCACGCAATGCCGCTTCGATCCACTGCACGACGCGGCCACCGAACAATTGCTGCATTCACACCTTGCGGCATGGCTCAAGCTTTGGCGCGAACGTCCGGAAATCGATTTGACCATCGATTATCGGGGCGCCCGGCATACCGCGCGCCTAACTCGCGAGGAACTTCGGAGCGCCCTCGTCCCGCTGTATCAACGCCTGCAGCTTGCGAGTGGTGCGTTACCCGCGGTCCTCGATTCTCGGCTCGCGCATTATCCCGGTTTGCTCGAAGGTTGGCCGTCGGCGGTACTCTTGCCGGCGAACGCACCTTGGCAGGGCGTAACGTCAAGCCCCGAGCTTGCCGCCTTAAAGGAAGGCGCGGTGACGTTGCGTACTTCGCTCGCCTGCGTGCCCGGAACGCGCACGACTTCGCCGCCGACCGCCTCCGCCTCACCGAGTACCACCGCCACGCATGTCCTGGTCGGCTATCAGGCTTACACGCTTCAGCGCGAGCCCTTATTCATTACGCTCAGCGGTGTCTCACGCGCGCAACCGGCGGAGCCCCTCGGCAGCTTGCGCCGCGCCGCGCATGGACTGCGTCTCGATGTTCCAGCGCATTCGCCGTTACGCGTGAATGGTCAGCCCTTGCCCGCCGGCACTTGCACGCTTGCGCCGGGCGATCATCTGACGGTGGCCGGCGCGAACTTGCTGATCGTTCCAATCACGGTGTGCGATGCGGATTAAGCGCCGCGCGTTTTCGATTTTCACGCTGTCGTTTCTCGACGTCATGTGCTGCGGCTTCGGCGCCGTGGTGTTGCTGTTCATGATTTTGAAGCATGAGGCAATCGTCAAAGACACGGTTGCGCAGGTCGATTTGGGCGCGGAAGTCGCGCTGCTCGAAGCGGAGCTGCAAAGCGCGGTGGAGACCCAGAGCACCGCGCAGCGACAAGCGACGGCCATCGACGCGGAACTCGAAGCGCTGGTTCGCGAGTCGGCGGCCGCGCGCGAGGCGTTGCTGGCCGCGCGCTCGGCGCTGCAACCGAAGCGCGCGCCGGCCGTGACGCGTCAAGATATCGAAGCGTTGAAAGTTGCGTTACGCAAACTCGAAAGCGAGAAGCAACAGTTACTCTCCGAAGTGAATGAGCGTTCACAACAAGTGCGGACGTTCGCCGGTGAAGGTAATCGTGAGTATCTGACGGGCATTCGAATGGGGGGCAAGCGCACGCTGATCCTGCTCGATGTATCCGCCAGCATGCTCGATCAAACCATCGTGAATGTCTTGCGACGGCGCAATATGGATGACGCAACCAAACGCCGTTCCGAAAAGTGGCAGCAGGCGGTGGATACCGTCGACTGGCTCACCGCGCGGCTCAATCCCGGTTCGCGCTATCAAATCTATACCTTCAATGACGAAATTCGCACGGTTCTACCGGGAAGCGAAGGCCGCTGGTTATCTACCGACGATCGCGCCGAATTCAATCAGGCGTTGGGCGCGGTTCGACAACTGATTCCGGATGGAGGTTCCAATCTCGCGAAAGCACTGCAGGTGTTGCGCACGCTGCAACCACAGGCTGATAACGTGTTTTTGATTACCGACGGCCTACCCACCCAGGGACTATCAGGCGGCGCACGCCGCACTGTCTCCGGCAAGCAGCGTATTCAGTTTTATGAACAAGCGCGCTCGCAGGTGCCGGCCGGATCGCCCATCAACGTCATCCTGCTGCCGATGGAAGGCGATCCGATGGCGGCCTGGGCGTACTGGGACTTGGCGTTGATGACGCGCGGTTCGTTTCTCACACCGGCCTACGACTGGCCATGAAACTCTCGCGTCGGGAACCGCCCGAGATCGGTATTTCATTTCTTGACACCATCACCTGTGGGGTGGGCGCGATCATTTTGTTGATGGTCATCACGACCGCAAAGCCTCCTACGCCCGAACAACCGCCCGAAGATCCGCGCGCCGCGCAAATCAGCGCGTTGCAACGCCAGCTTTTCGCCTCGCGCGACGAAGTGCAGGCGGCGATTCAACGGCTGGAAGCGCGCCAGGCCGAGCTGCGCGCCGCGAAAGGTGAAATCGATCAGATGAAAAAGCAGACCGAAGCCACGTTGGCGCAGGAGCAAAATCGTACGGCAGCCGAGCAAGAAGCGGCGCTCAACGCCAAAATCAAAGGCGAACTCGAAATCGCGCAGCAACGGTTGACCGCCGAGATGCAGCGCCTTTATGCGCAGCGAAACCGCCCCAAAGTTGAGAACTACATCGGTGGCATTCCGGTTGATAGCGAATACATCGTTTTCATCATCGACACCTCGGGCAGCATGTTTAATTACGCGTGGCCGAAAGTGTTGGAGCAGATCATTCAAACCTTGACGGTATATCCGCGCGTCAAAGGTTTGCAGGTCATGAATGACGAGGGCAGCTACATGTTCCCGGAATACACCGGACGCTTCATCGAAGATACCCCGGCGCGTCGCCGGGCGGTTATCGATCGTTTGCGGACTTGGAATGTGTTTTCCAATTCGTCGCCCAGCGAAGGCATAGAAGCCGCGATTCAAGAGTTCTACCGTGACGATCGCAAAATTAGTCTCTACGTTTACGGGGACGAGTTCACCGGACGCTCGATCCGCGAAGTCGCCGAGTTTGTCAGACGTATCAACCGCCCGGATAACAACGGCGCCCCGCGGGTGCGCATCCATGCCATCGGTTTTCCGGTGCAATTTGCCAATGCACCCGGGATGCAGACCACGGGCATTCGCTTTGCGGCGTTGATGCGCGAACTCACGCGCCAAAACGGCGGCAGCTTTGTCGGCTTGAATTCATTTAGATAACTTCAGATAACGGGGCGGGCGTAGGTCACTATGAATAAACGATTTCCCTTTGATTTTTTCTACATGATGGTGTCGCTGTTGTTGTCGGTCATCGTGGTGCACATCGCCTACACCACGGTGATTCGCCCAGCGGCCGCCGAGATCCAACAACAATGGGTGGAACGCTGGAAAGTGGAACCCACCTTTGCGCCAAAGCCGGCGCTGATGGTCATTTTGCACGACACCGAACCCGAGGCGTGTTTCGTACTCGCGATGTGGGCCGGGCTTATTTTGGGCTACCGTTATTTTCTCATGAGTCGTGAGCGTCGGTTGCTCGATGAGGAGTTCGTGGGGCTCGCCGCGGGAAAGGTCATCTTTCCGGATGACGTTCGCGAGTACTCACGGCATATCGAACAATTGCCGGAGGCGCAACAACGCCGCTTCTTGCCCCGCGCACTGAAAGTGGTCATGAATCGTTTCGGCGCGACGCGCAGCGTGCAACATGCCGCGAGCGCCGCGCGTGACGAGTGCGAGTTTGAAGCTTCGCGCTTGGATGCCGAGCTCTCGCTGATCCGATTCTCCGTGTGGGCGATTCCGGCAGTGGGTTTTGTCGGCACGGTGCGCGGCATCGGTGCGGCGCTTCAACAGGCGCAACGTGCCGCGGCAGGCGACGTCACCGGCGTGACGCAAGGGTTGGGCATAACCTTTAATGCAACGCTCGTCGCACTAACGCTGTGCATTTTAGTCATGTTCTTTTTGCATCAGCTCCAGCTCTCGCAAGATAGATTGGTGCTCGATACGAAGACCTATGTTGACGATCATCTGATCCGTCATCTGCGAGAACGTTAACTTGTCGACAAAATTCGGCGGCGATCGGGGTTTCTGACAATGGTTGACGTTTGAGCGATTGACCCAAAATAGCGACGCGGGTGATATGTACGCGACATTGATTCCATGGAAGCCAAGTATCTCAATGCCGCAATCGTCCGAACGCCGCCGTACACATCAGTCGCGCAATTGGCTAGCAATAGTCGCCGTCGCGCTGTTCTTCTTTGTCATCATCAAGCTCGGTATTTAAGAAACCCCAGACCAAACCAGTCGAGTATCGGAAGTCGCGCTGCGCTAGTGCGGTTCCTCCTTAAAGCACCGCACGGGCAAGCTCATCCAATTCGCGACGAATATCGTCGGTCAGCCGCGCGTTGATCCAAATCGTGACCTGCTCGACACCGACTCCTTCAAATTGCTCAATTTGAGCGCGTTTGCGCCACTGATGCTGGCCACCGAAGACGGTGATCCGGATTGATGCCGGATCGCGTCCGGCAGCTTCGGCGATGACATGTAATTGATCGCGCCCGGCGACCACTTGCGCGGCGTTCTGCACCACCGGTAACCAACCATCTCCATAGCGCACGATGCGATTGAACACGCGTTTGGCCCACTCGTCGTTGAACATGATCGAACCCAAATAGATCGGTGGATGTGGACGTTGCGCCGGTTTGGGAAAACAACGGACCGGCGGATAGTCGTAGTACTTGCCGTGATATTCTGACTCCTCCTGCGTCCAGCATGCTTTCATGACTTCGATGGATTCGCGCACCTGCGTCCAACGGTGCGCAAAATCACCACCGAGCATTTCACATTCTTCCTTGTTCCATCCCGCGCCGATCCCAAAATGGAAACGGCCGCCACAGAAGTGATCGAGTGACGCGATCTCCTTTGCGAGATGGAGTGGATTGCGTTCCGGCACCAGCAACACGCCGGTGCCCACTTCCAAACGAGTAGTCGCCGTCGCCGCGCGCATCAGCGCGATCAGCGGATCAGGCATTTGCCATAGGTAGTCGGGTGGGGGTGCGGCCGGATCGGGATTTCCGGGATAAGGCGTGCTGAATTTAACCGGCAGAATGATGTGGTCAGGCACCCAGTAAGACGCGAAGCCCAGGTCTTCCGCGTGTTTGGCGACGAGCGCCGGATCGGCCAACGCATCTGGCAAGATTGAAAAGACTCCTACTTTCATAAAGTTCCCCCTGGTGTTTCGAAGTTCAATAGCGGCGGCGCGTAACGTCGGATGCTTCCCGCGAGCATAACGACTGCGTAGGCGCCGTGCAGCCGCTACAATGTACATCTGCACTCACCAGCGGAGATATGTTCATGGGTAACCCCGGCGCGGTCGGCACCACCAAATTATTTGAAAACGACAAAATTATCCTGTGGGAATTTGTGCTCGAACCCGGCGAAACGACGCCAGTCCACACGCACGAACACGACTATGTCTGGTACGTCCTGGAAGGCACCAAGCTCGAAGTATTCGATGAGCACGACAAATATCTCGGGGCCTTCGATGCGCCCACCGGTGCGATCTTTCCATTGCGATTAGAGGGGAATGAGTTGGTCACCACGGACGATAAAGGCTTGCGTGCACCGGCGCGCCATAGCGCCCGTAACGGCGGGCCAACGCGTTATCGAGAAATTTTGGTTGAGACAAAGAAGTAGAAGACCCTCTCCCGCAAGCGGGAGAGGGCGACTCAAGAGCGTTGTCGGTCGGCTGGCGAAGCCGCTTTATTTCATCAATTGCGCGTACTGATCGAGGATCGGCAGTACTTTCTCGCGCCCGGCCGGTGGCAGCGGCAGAATCGCACGCTTAACACCTAAGCCTGATAGTTTTTTGATCGCTTCCATATCCGGCGGCATCGCGAAGAACACGCCCAATTCGATGGATTTGGGATCGCGCCCGATCTTCTTGCAGGCATCGGCCAATTGCTTGAGTCCACCATCAAAATCATACAGTCCGCTCAACGGCATCCAACCATCACAGAACTCCGCCACATGCGCGGCGGTCTTGGGCCCCAGGGCGCCGCCCATGATGATTTTGGGGTGCGGTTTTTGGGTGGGTTTCGGCCACGCCCAGCTCTTCTCGAACTTGACGTGTTCACCATTGAATTCGACTTCTTCCTTGGTCCAGAGCTGTTTCATTAACAATATGTATTCACGCAGGATCTCGCGGCGCTTTTTAAAGTCGAGCTTGTGGTTGCGCATCTCTTCGACGTTCCAACCGTAGCCAATTCCAAACTCAAACCGCCCGCCTGAAATCACGTCGAGGCTCGCCACCTCTTTGGCGAGCCATATTGGATCGCGTTGCGCCACCAACGTGATGCCAGTACCCAAGCGCAGTTTGGTCGTTACCGCTGCCGCCGCGGTCAGCGCCACGAATTGATCGTGTGTGCGCCAGTATTCTTCGGGAAGCGGACCCAAATGCTTGAAGCCGCCCCACGGCGTTTCACGACTGGTTGGAATGTGGCTGTGCTCTGGAAACCACAGCGACTCAAAGCCGCGAGCCTCGACCTCTTTGGCAAGCTCAATGGGCTGTATGGCTTTATCGGTAGGGAAAATGATGACACCTAGGTCCATGGGCTGATTCCTCTCGTATTCGGATGAAGCGCGAGTATACGGGATGTGCGTCGCCGCTACGCCCCGGATTTTTCTTAAAAGGGGCGCGGGATCCGTATCGCGTAGTCTTAAGTCGGCATGGCAACAGCCCGATACTCGTGCATCCGTGAACCTCACAGAGGCAACATGCTCGGTTTTTTCTATCGGCTACCTTCGCGCAACGCGGTTCTGGCAGCGGCCATCTGTGTCAACTTGCTCAGTATCGTCGCCTACACGACTTACGTGTATCACGTGCACCGCGCGCAATTGCATCAACGCGATGAGTGCAGGCACAAAGTAATGCCGTCGCGCAGTCGCTCGCATTTCTTGATCGGCGCGTGCAGGAAATCGGCAAAGTCATGCATGTCATTCGTGAGATCGCGGATCAAACCAATTTGCTGGCGCTAAACGCGGCAATCGAGGCGGCGCGCGGGCGAACAGAGCCGAGGATTCGCGGTGCTTGCCGACGATGTGCGCACCCTCGCGGCAAAGACGCTGGGAGCGGCGCGCGGCGATTGCGGAATTCCGTACGGCCGCGTAGCGCTCGCGCACCGGGTTATCGCTCGTTATCGACTAGGTTCAGCGTGTCACGTTGCGGTCGCACGCGATGATTCGGTGAAGTTGCCGAATCGACATACGCCACCTTGGTCATCGCCGACGTTACTTTTTCGCCAGGTCCGGCGAACGCGGTGCCGTGTACAGCGGCAAACATGACCGCCGTACATAATCCTGTGCTGAATATTCTGGTTTTCATTGCATCCACTTTCTCATCTATGAGCGACGCGCGGCCCAATGCCGGTGCTCGCAAGGCATAACGGCCGCCGGCTTAGCTGACTTGATGGGTTCTTGGGTAAAACATGCGCCGGCGCACAGGATTTCGCCGGCTCTGCGGCAACGCTCGCACTTCCGCGTTAAATCCTGTGCGCGGGTTCGCACATCCGTTACCACCGCGCGAAGTCGCAATGGTCATCCGCTATCTTTGGTACGGATTGACGTACCGACGTCGACACAGCCACATCAATAAGTGGTTAGCGCTTAAGGCAGGACAACGAGGGGCTCACTCATGCTGCAGATTAAATTGCCCGCGCACCAGGTGGGCAAAGGGATGTATGTCGCAAAATTGGATCGGCCGTGGACCGAGACGCCGTTCCCGTTTCAAGGCTTTGTCGTGGAGCAGGAAGTCCAACTGCGTAAACTCCGCGAGTATTGTCAGTTCGTCTATATCGACACCGAAAAAGGCGTGGTCCCACCAACGACGACCTTAGGCGGACCGGCACCGCTGCCGCCCGGCGTTCCCGCCGCGCCGCTGCCGCGCCCGCAAGTTGAGTACGTTAAAGAAACCGCGCTCAATGATGAAATCCATGTCGCGAAACAAGTGCGCACCGCGGTGGTCTCGGCGATCACCGAAGTTTTTACGCATGCCGCCGCCGGGCATAAGCCTGATTTTGACACCGTCGATCGCACGGTGACGGAAATGGAACGCAGTATCTTGCGTAACCCGGATGCGTTCTTGCTATTGAATAAAATTCGCAAAGAAGACTCGTATACCTACGGTCATTCGATTCAATGCACAGCCTATGCGATCGCCTTCGGTCGCCAACTTGGACTGCCGCCCGAACAAATTCATGAGCTCGCGCTCGGCGCGCTACTATTTGACGTCGGTAAGAGCAAGATCCCGAAGCGCTTGCTCGACAAGCCGGGCAGTCTGCTACCGCCGGAATTTGAAGTCGTCAAAATGCATGTCGCGCACGGCGTCGATCTCCTACAGCAAAGCAGCGGAATAGCGCCGCGCACGCTCTCGCTGGTTGCCACGCATCACGAACGATTCGACGGCAGCGGCTACCCTAGAGGACTCAAAGGCGGGGATATTCCGCTATTCGGCCGCATGGCTGGGATTATCGATTTTTTCGATGCCATCACTTCGCATCGCCCCTACGCACCGAGCACATCACCGCATGAGGCAATCAAGTCACTCTACAATTTTCGCAATACGCTGTTTCAGGATGAATTGATCGAACAATTCATCCAGACCTTGGGCGTTTACCCTATCGGTACTTTGGTCGAACTCAGTAACGGCGAAGTTGGGATCGTGGTCGGTCAGAATCGTGCGCGCCGCCTGCGGCCGCAGGTATTGATAGTGCTGAATCCCGACAAGATTGAGTATTCCGAACCGTGGACCCGTGATTTGATGGTTGAAGACGAGGACGAAGCAGGGATCGCATTGCATATCCAACGCAGCTTGGAACCCGGCACCTATAACGTGCACCCCAGTGATTTCTACCTCTGAGGCAATAGTCCGGTCTGCGCAACTAGGCGCGACGCGCGATGATGCCAAGGTCCATGCGCCGGACGCGCTAGACACATTGGTCAGCGACGCCGAATTCGCGCAAGGGAATCTCGCGCTTGTGCTGATCCAGGTGTTGCAATTGCGCGATATTCGCATTGAGCTTGGTCCCCGCAGCGCCGAGGCGGTGGTGCTGCAAGTGATCGCACGCATCCGACAATGCCTACGGCCCTCCGATCGCGTGATACGTATTGGTCCCGGTGAACTGGCTTTGATCTTGCCGGCGTTGCGCAATCACGCACAACCGCTGATGGCCGTAAGCCGCATCGAGCGCGCGTTAGAGCAACCAATCTCCATCGGAAATGCCAACGTGCACGTGCGACTCGCCTGCGGACTCGCGCGGGCGCCAAGCGACGCGGCATGCGCGAGCACGTTGCTCGTTTGCGCGGAAACGGCGCTACGCCATGCACTCAACACGCAGGCGCCCTTAGTGCAATTCGCGCATGTTGGCACACAGGAGATGCTCGCACCCCTTAGCCTTGAGCAAAGTTTGCGAACCGCGCTGGAACATAATGCGCTTACCAGTAATTACGAACCGATAGTTGACATTGAAACCGGCGATCTGGTCGCGGTGGAAATGCATTGGCGATGGGTAAGCCCTGAATTTGGTGAAGTAAAACCTGCGGTATTCGTCAAGGTGGCGGAGGACGCCGGTTTGATCTCGCCGCTGACTTTGTGGGGATTTAACACGGGCTTACGGGAAAGCGTCGAATGGCAGCCGGTGCTGCCTGGACTCGGCGTGTCTATCAACTTATCGCCGCATGTTTTGCGCGAGCCTTATATCGCCGATCAAATCCTAAACAGCCTGCCACTCTGGGGCGTGACCGCCGATCAGATGGCGGTCGAGATTACCGAGCAAAGCTTGATGCGCGAGCCGGCCAAAGCGTTAACGGTGCTCAATCGCCTGCATGAAGTCGGTGTACGTATCGTCATCGATGACTTTGGCGCTGAATATTCTTCGCTCAAATTTCTCAAAGAATTGCCGGTCAACGCACTGAAAATTGATCGCTCGTTTGTACGCGGCATGCTGGAGAGTCCGGCGGATCGCCGGATCGTCAAATCGGTCATCGATTTGGCGCACAATTTTGAGCTGACCGTGATCGCCGATGGCGTCGAAGACGAAGAAACGTTGGATTCGCTAACGCTGATGGGCTGTCAACGCGCGCAAGGCGCCTACATTGCGCCCCCCCTTCTGGCCACACGTCTTGAAGCTTGGTTGCTCAATGCGCCTTGGACGCTCCGCACGGCGCGTCACTGCGCAACCTTGCGCTAGTTCGCGCTCACGCGTGAAGTTCACGCACGCGGGCGCATCATGCTTTTGAGTACCGCCACGACTTCCGCCGCACTTTGATAACGCGCGGCGGGATCCTTCGCCAACAATTTTCGATATACCGTCTCGAACGCCTTTGCTTCCGGCGGTAACGGCGGCGGGTCGTTATGCAAGTGCTGCATGGCGAGTGCGGTAAACGAATCCGCGATAAACGGACGAACACCGGTCAACATTTCATGCAGCATGATGCCTGCGCTATAGAGATCGGAGCGGTGATCGGCGGGTTGAGCGCCGATCTGCTCGGGGCTCATATAGGCGGGCGTGCCCAAGAGGCTACCGGCCTGTGTGAGCTGCGTCGTAGCGTCGACTCGCTTGGAAATGCCGAAATCCGCAATCGCCAGTTCGTCATTGGCGCGAAACATAATATTCGCGGGCTTTAAATCGCGATGAATGATTCCGGCCTGATGGATGATTTCGAGCCCACGCATGAGATGTAAAAAATAGGAGAACGCGGTTTTGATCGTGAGGCCGCGTTCCAGCCGCTGCTTCAAATCACCTTTCGCGAAGAACTCCATCGCGATAAAACCGTACTTGTTGGTGAAGCCTTGCTCGAATATTTTGACGACGTAGGGGCTTTCGATATCGGCAACCAGCGATGCCTCACGGATCAGCCGTTGCACCGATTCATCATCGGCCGCCAACGTCCCGTCGAGCAGCTTGAGCACGACGGTTTGTTTGTCGGCCACGCGCTCGGCGAGGTAAACGCGTGACATCGCGCCTTGCCCAATCAAACGGATGAAACGATAGCCCTCGCTCGCGCGGTCTTCGGCACTGCGGAGGATTTCCGCGACCACTTCCAGATCGGAACCGCCAAAGGTGCGATCGCCCTCGCGTGCCGCGCGGCGCGGTTCTTGGAGGGCCTTGGTGACCGCGTCGCCTAAGATCTCGGGCGTTAAGTCGCGTTGCGGTAACACGGTCGACGCACCAGACTCCAACGCCGCCTGCATCAATTTCGAGTCGATTTGATTGGCGATGAGTACCGTCGCCGGAAAGTTCGCCGCAGATCGGTATTTCTCAAGCCAGGCGACCCCGGTACCACCTACCCCAAGCTCTTGGTTGATGACGGCAACGTCGTACTCGCTCCAGTCGAACGCATGGGGCGGCATTCCGCGCTGATCGACGTCGTATTCGGTCACAGCGACATCCGGATTTGCCTTAGCGAGAAAACGCCGCACGATCTGCATGCGGCGCTTTGACTCATCGATCAACAAAATATTCATGCGGCTCCCGCGGGCGTTAAAAGACTACCGGAAACTCTAGGTGGGTTTCATAGATGAAATCACGATGTGCGACTAGCGCCGGGCTGAGCGCTTTGGCGATATCCGGATCGCTGTTGCCGTAGGCGCCGCGAAACCCGTCCGCCATTGGGCATTTTTCAGGCGATAGTGGCGCCAAAATGCCGCAGCACGCAGCCCAATAAATATCGAGCGCGGAGAGTCGTTCGCCAACCAGGTATTTCCGGCCCTTGGCCTTTTGACTGGATAGTTGTGCATCGAGCGCGTTTAACACTTGCACGATGCGACGAACGGCGGCGGCGGCTGCCTCAACCGAGTAGCCGTACTTATCCCCTAAGAAATTCCAAAATCCGCGCTGCGGGTCGTCGGCCGCGAGTGTCCTCAACGGTCCATCGACCATCAAGAGGCGCTTGACCCAGACAAAACCATTTTCGCCCAAAAGCTCATTGGCAAGCCCGAACATGCGCGCGCGATCGTCCACGTTATCCGGAACCAGCGGCGGGTTGGGTGCCAATCGCTCCGCAAGGTTCAATTGGTCGACCCAGCTTGAACGTGGGCGCTCGTCGTTCCACGCGACGACCGGCGCGCTGGCCTGACCGCTCCACTCGATAAGTTCAGACTGTGATCCTTCCATGCCAACCGCGAGGTCCGAACAGCCGGCATTACTGGTGCGCACCGGGGTGTACTTGAGTCCCTTGACGTATAACACGCCCTTACAGGATTCCCGCCAAGGCCCCGGAATGGGGTAAGCCCCTAGCACCACGCGCAGCCCCGACATGCGCCGCGCCTCGGCGATTGGAATGTAATTCAACTTGATGTCTTCGAATCCTATGGCCATAAACTCCCCCGGCGAGTCTCTATTGTTGGTCGATTATTGATGCGCAAACGTGCGCGGCTGCGGTCTACAAACTGAGCCTGCCAAATTTCTGATGGAACTGCCAGGGGAACCGCTCCCGGCACCGCCGGGCGGTGACATTGCGCACGTTACTTACGACGTGTCGGAATGAGTTACGCCATTGGGCGGCGGGTCGAGTTCCGTTGTATCCTCCCGCCACTCACCGGTCCAAATCGAGTCAAGCGAGGTCTAGCGATGCACGTAGGAATGTCACCAATCTTTCAGAACCCGGAAAATGCACGCCCGGATGACGAAGTCTATCGTCAAGAATTGCGCTTGGCCGAGATGGCCGAGCCGCTAGGGTTTGAGTCGATCTGGGCTATCGAACACCACTTCACCGATTACACGATGTGTCCGGATCCGGTGCAATTTTTGACCTACATGGCGGGACGAACGCAGAAGGCATTATTGGGCACGAGTGTCATCGTGCTGCCGTGGCACGATCCGATGCGCGTCGCCGAGCAAATATCAATGCTCGATCATGTATCCGGCGGACGCATGATTTTGGGACTGGGTCGCGGCCTCGCGCGCGTTGAGTACGACGGCTTTCGCATTCCGCAGGGCGAGGGCCGCGAACGATTTGTGGAGTACGCCGAACTGCTTCTGGAAGGACTGGAGCGCGGCTATATGGAAGGCGGCGCCACCACCAAACAACCGCGACGCGATATTCGGCCATTGCCGAATAAGTCGTTTCGCGGTCGTACCTATGCCGCGGCGGTATCGCCTGAATCCATGCCGATCATGGCCAAACTTGGCGTCGGATTGTTGGTCATTCCGCAGAAGCCCTGGGATGTCGTTAAACAGGATTTCGCGATTTACCGCGATGTCTTCGTCAAGACCAATCAATGCGAGCCGCCACCGCCGGTGTGTGGCGGGTTTTATTTCGTCGATAAAGATCCGGTGCGCGCGGAAGAGATGGCGATGAAGTGGATTGGCGACTATTACCACACCGCCATGAAACATTACGAAATGACCAGCAATCACTTCGGTTCCGATAAGGGCTATGAGTTCTATCGCAATGTCGGTAAATACATTGGCCGCCATGGCATGGACAGCGCGGCCGCGGACTTTGCGAAACTCATGCCGTGGGGTACGCCGAAACAAGTACTGGAAAAACTCGAAGCCATCCGCGACATCATCGGCATGAACGCTATCAGCTGTAATTTCAGCTATGCCGGCATGCCTTACGATCTCGCCGAAGGCAACATGCGCTGCTTCGCCGAGCATGTGCTGCCGGAACTTAAAAAATGGAAAACCGTGCCGTTTGGAAGTGCGCCCGCATTAAATCTGCGGGTCGCGTAACGAACCGCTGGTTTACTCTTTCACCCTCTCCCGCCCGCGGGAGAGGGCCGGGGTGAGGGCAAGCGCGCCATAGAATCACTCTGCCAACAATCCTCCCGCCTATTTCATGACCTTTGAATTCTTCGTCACCTGCCCGAAAGGTTCCGCCGATTTATTGAGCGCTGAACTCACGCGCTTTGGCGCCGCCAACCTCAAAGAACGCGCCGGCGGCGTGGCGTGTACCGGCGACCTTGCGGTGGGCTATCGCGCGATCCTGTGGTCGCGCGTGGCAAACCGCGTGTTGTTAGTCTTGAGTCGTTTTCAAGCGATAGATAGTGAATCGCTCTACGCCGGGGTGCGCGAGATCCCTTGGCTCGATCATCTCGGCCCCGAGCATACGCTCGCGATCGACGCGGTCACGAGCGACTCGGCGCTCACACACAGCCAATTCATCGCCCAGCGCACCAAAGACGCGATTGCGGATCAACTACGCGAACAATGCGGCGCGCGACCGAGCGTCGATACCGCGAATCCCGATCTGCGCGTGCATGTGCATCTCGCCCGCAATCAAGCGCAAGTCGCACTCGATTTGGGTGGCGAGAGTTTGCATCGGCGTGGCTATCGCGCGGCGCAAGGCGCGGCACCGCTTAAAGAGAATTTGGCTGCCGCGTTGCTGTTGCGCGCACACTGGCCGGCACTCGCGACACAAGGTGCGCCACTGCTCGATCCGATGTGCGGCGCGGGGACCTTGCTTATTGAAGGCGCATTAATTGCCGCCAACATTGCGCCTGGCTTACTGCGCGGCAATACGCACCTCACCCGTTGGCGGCAACACGATGCCGAGACTTGGGAAGCGCTTTGCGCGGATGCACGCGCACAACGCGTGGCAGTGCCGGCGAGCCCGCTGATGGGTTTTGATGTTGACCCGCGAGTAGTCGCGATCGCGCGCGACAATGTTGCCGCCGCCGGGCTCAGCGAGTTGATTCACATCGAACAACGCGCGATCAAAGACGCGACTGCAATAGGCTTTACGAGTCCCGGACTCATCGCGTGCAACCCACCTTACGGCGAGCGGTTAGGTTCGCGCGATTCGACGGCGGATCTCTATCGCTCGTTCGGCGCGCAACTGCGCGCGCATTTTCAAGGTTGGGAGGCAGCGTTGTTGATTGGCCCCGAAGCGCCAGGCGGCGCCTTTGGCATCAAAGCGCATCGCACGCATCGCCTTTATAACGGTGCGCTCGAGTGCACGTTGTTACGCATGACCGTGGTACCTGCCGCCTTTATGTTGGATGCACCCGCCGGAACCGCGCGCGTGCTACGCGCACGCCAACGGATCGAAAGTCGCGGCGAGCCGTCTCCCGGTGCCGCGATGTTCGCTAACCGCATCCAAAAGAACCTGCGCGCGCTCGCGCGCTGGGCGTCACGCGAACAAATCACCTGCTACCGCTTGTACGACGCCGACATGCCGGAGTACGCGCTCGCCATTGATATTTTTGAAGGCGAGGAACGTTGGCTGCACGTGCAGGAGTACGCAGCACCCCGCACGATCGCGGAAGATAAAGCGCGCCAGCGGCTTGATGACGCCCTCGCACAATTGCCTGAGTTATTGGAAGTGCCGCCGGAACGCGTGGTGTTTAAACGCCGCGAGAAACAGCACGGGACCGCCCAGTACGAACGGCGCGCGGGATCCAAGCACTTTTTTGAAGTGACGGAAGGTGGCCACAAGTTCCTGGTCAATCTGCGCGATTACTTGGATACCGGCCTCTTCTTAGATCACCGCCTGACGCGACGGCGGCTCCGCGAGCTTGCCCCCGAGCGAGACGTGCTAAATCTATTCGCGTATACCGCCAGCGCCAGCGTGTATGCGGCGGCGGGCGGTGCACGCAGTACCGCGTCCATCGATATGTCGGCCACCTACTGCGACTGGGCGCGGCGCAATTTGGCGTTGAACGGCTTCGGCTTGCCGCGGCACGAAGTGTTACAAACGGATTGTTTGGCCTGGCTTGCGGAACGGCCAACGCGCCAATATGGATTGATTTTTCTCGACCCGCCGACGTTTTCCAATTCCAAACGCATGCACGGCACGCTCGATGTGCAGCGCGATCACGTGCAGTTGATTCAACAATGCCTTGCGCGCTTGACGCCGGATGGTGTGTTGGTGTTTTCGACAAATCTGCGCAGTTTCAAGCTTGATCGCGCCGCCCTCGCGAATTTTGAAATCACTGATCGAAGCCGCGCGACGCTACCGGAGGATTTCAAGCGCGATGCACGAATACATCAGTGTTTTGAAATTCGACAAAAGGGACGCGTCCAATAATTGCACCTCCTACCCTTTCATCAAACAGATCTTCGTGTAGGTTGGGGTGAGCCACGCGAACCCCAACATGAGCTGGTCAAGCTCGTAGGTTGGGGTGAGTGTAACGAACCCCAACAAATTGCATGCACACTTACCGTTAAATTCATGCGCGATTGACCCGATCGGCTAATGTTGGGGTTCGCTTCGCTCACCCCAACCTACGCACAACTCACTGTAGCGGACTATTCGTTTCGATCTCCTATTTACACTTTGAGATCGGACAACAGACGCTTCGCTTCCTGCAGATCCGGGAACTCGAATCCTTCCGTAAACCATTCATACACATTGTTTAATCGTTGATGTGCTTCGGCACTTCTGCCTTGTGCGTGAAGTAATTTTGCCAAACTTAGTGTTGCGCGAAGTTCAAAGGTTTTGGCCTGTTGCTCGATTGCTATCTGGATCGCACGCCCAAAGTTAGCTTCGGCCGTCTGCGGCTTTCCATCGGTAGCATTTATATCCCCCGCGATACGATATAACTCGGCATCGAACCAATGCTCCGCGTTTCGTTCAGCGGCCGCATGCGCTTTCTCGAGTGCGAAGGTAAGTGCCGTTTCAAAATGGCGAACAGCATCCGCGTTCGCGGCACGAAAACTTGCTTGTGTGCTCGCTTTTTCCGAGTACTCGATTCTCTTGTCGGCGTTGCCGCTCCGACTGTAGTGATGCGCCAGATCCCCGTAATGGTCTTCAAGCTCAGTCTGATAAGCAACCTCAATGGCCTGCGCCGTGCGCCCATGGATGACTTTGCGCGTCTCCTGCAACAGCGAGTGGTATGCCACCTCTTGCGTCAACGCATGCTTGAATAAGTACTCCACCTCCGGGAACGCCGGTTGTTCATACAAGAACTCTTTGCGTTGTTATGCCCCCAACAACTGGTGCAACGACTCTTCCGCTTGGTTGACGACCCGTGCCGCCAAACTAAACGGGAACTCCCGCCCAATCACCGACAGTTGTTGCAACAACGATTTCTCATCCGGCGTTAAGCGGTCGATACGCGCGGCGAGCACCCCCTGCACCGTCGCCGGTAATTGCAAGGCGCTTGTGGCCGCCTGTGGCGTCGTCACTCGTCCGTTCAAATCTCGTTGTAAGACGCCTTGTTCAAACAACTCCTGCACCACCTCTTCCGTGAAGAACGGCGTGCCCTCCGTCCGCTCCGTGATCCATTGCCGCAATCCCACCAACCGCCCAGCCGCCGACGTGTCCGACGGCTCCCCCAACAACACCTTCTTCATCGCCTCAAACGTCCGCCGTCGGCGTACCGCCGGCTCCAACTGCGGTAACGGCGAATCCACGTCATCAATGTTGAGTAACGCGAAGTTATACGGCAGCACCTCTTCCAACGCGCGGTCGAGGCCTAAGAGCTTGCCAATCACCTTCTCCCGTCGCGCCCGCTCGTCATCCTGTAATTGGATTTGAAAATAGTTCTTCAGTAACTCCGTGATAGGTAAGTAGGGTGACGCTTTCCCATGCGACGCCGAATACGCCTCAAACACCGCAAACCCACTCGCCCGGGCCTTGAACTCATGTACCAACCGCGACTTGCCCATCCCAGGCTCGCCCATGATCCCAATCACCTGACCCCGCCCAGCCCGCGCTTGCTCCAATGCCGCCTGCATCTGCGCAAGCTCCTGCGCCCGGCCGATGAAGCGCGTCAGGCCCCGGCTTGCCGCCACCTGTAACCGCGTGCGTAACTGGCCAACACCCATTACTTCATGCACCGGTACCGGCTGTTCAACGCCCTTAATCTCCGCCGTCCCTAAGCTCTTCAATTGAAAATAACCATCGACCAACTTGGCGGTGTGCTCGGTGATAAAAATAGATCCCGGCGTTGCAATTTGTTCCATCCGCGCGGCTAGGTTGATGGAATGCCCCACCGGCACATAGTCGGTGTGTAAATCATCCTTGCGGATGGAGCGCACCACCACTTCCCCGGTATTCAAGCCCACGCGTAAGGCGAGCGAGACCCCTTGCTTTAACCGCAGCTGCAGGGCGTAGGGCTTTAAGTCTTCCTGCATCTTTAACGCCGCAAAGACCGCGCGTTGCGCGTGGTCCTCATGCGCCAGCGGCGCACCGAACAAGGCCAAGATGCCATCGCCCAAGGCTTGTGCCACGTAGCCCTCATACCGGTGCACCGCATCCATCATGCGTTGTAGGGCCGGATCGATAATCCCTCGCGCGACTTCCGGATCGAGTCGTTCCAGCATCGCGGTCGAGCCTTTTTAATCCGCGAACAAAATGGTGATGGTCTTCCGTTCACCTTCCGCGCCGCGGGTTTCTAGCGCGTCTCGCTGATTGCGAATGCGCTCGGCGAGATGAGAAGGCGTGTAATCACTGGGTTTCGTTCTCGGTGCTGGGCCAGCGGGCTTCGCGCCAATCCACACGAGCATCTTGCCGTCGACTTCTTGCGCGACTTCGCGCACTTCTGTTAGCTCGGCAATCAGATCAGCCAAGGTCTCGGCATCGATCTCGAAATCACGACGCAAAGCGCGAAAAGACAACCGCTCGTTATCCGCAAGTAGCTTCTCGACCGCGTTAACCAAATCCGTAAAACACACAATCTCTCCCCTACTCTCCCGTCAGAGCACGTTTCATACGTGCGTAATCGTTTTCAATTTGTGCGGATCATCGAGAGCGTAATCAATGACATAAGGCGCCTGCACACCTTAAATTGAAGCGCGCCGCTGTCGCCGCGCTTGCTCTATTGCACAAACGCGCAGATCATAGCCGTGCATCGCGCCATCCGGCTAATGGCCATCATACCCGGGCGCGACGATAACGTTTCCGCGCAACGCTCATTTGCGCCTTAGCGTCCATACACCCACCGGAGAGACGTTTAATGGCAGCGAGTGAACGATGAATGACCGAATAACACGGCTAGCGACGCCCGAAGGCTGTGAGCGATTTATCAAGAATGCGTTGAATTTGGGCCGCGGCGACCTTGCCGTGCTTGCCCGCCAACGCGCCCTCGAACTCCGTGCAGACCTTCATGGTTGCAAAAGCGATACGGACCGCGACTGCCTACTCGCCGTATTCGCCTTCGAAGAAACTTTACCGCGCAAAGATCCTCGTCGTAAACGCTCCTCACGCACATGGCAGCTCATCAAACAACACGGCTTTCCCGCAGCGCTTGAAGACTCGCTGAAAACCAACTCGGCAACGCCCGACTATTACCACGCGTTATGCACGCTTGGCTTACAGCAGTTTTCGTTCGAAGCCGTGGTCTCGCGCCATCCGGAATTATTCTCCACGACCGCCATTGATTGCGCGCGTGAACGTAACGCGGCCCGAGAACAAGTTGCCTCCGTTAAATAACCCCTGCGCTCGTTCCCCCTCATTTCAATTTGCCGGTCATCGGCAAAGCGACTCTCGAATTACTTGTGCTTTGGCTTCGAGAGCCGTGTACGCAGACAAGTCACAACCTTTATTTGAAAGATCTGAATGAATATTTATGTTGGAAATTTGGCTTATGACGTCACCGATGTCGACCTGCGCGAGGCCTTTGCGGCGCACGGCGAGGTGACCTCGGCGTCGGTGATTACCGATAAGTTCTCGGGCGAATCGAAAGGTTTCGGCTTTGTGGAAATGTCGAACAACTCGCAAGCGCAGTCCGCCATTCGTTCGTTGAACGAAAACCCGCTCAAAGGACGCAAGATGCGCGTCAACGAAGCTAAGCCACGCGAATCGCGCCCACCGCGCCGTAATACGTACTAAGCCCGTCCTCGTTTTTTTGACTTCAGGCGTGGCGCTCTTAGGAACGCCACGCTTGCCCGCCCCGCAATTTCTCTTACCGCGTTAACCACGCAAACTTCTGCGGCTTACGTCCGGCTTTCGGGTCGATCATGATATTGACGAGTGTCGGACCCGATGCATCAAGCGCACTGCGTAACGCGGAACGCACTTCTTCCGGCGTCGTTGCAAAGTAACCGCGCCCGCCAAACGCTTCGATGACGCGGTCATAACGCGCGCTCGGCGTATACACATGTGGCGGGATCGGATCGCCCAATTCATACTCGCCACCGCCGATACCGTTGTTATTGACGATGACGAATGTAATCGGGAGCTTGTAGCGGCAGGCTGTTTCGAGTTCCATGCCGCTGAAACCGATTGCGGAATCGCCTTCCAGGCATACCACTTTACGTTTCGATTGGATCGCAGCTGCGGCGATCGCAAACGCAGGTCCCACGCCCATCGTGCCAAAGGTGCCGGCATCCAGCCGCAAGCGCGGCTCACTATGCAAAATCATGCTGCGGCCAATGTCCATGGTATTGGCACCTTCGCTCGCCAAAATGGCGTCTTTGGGCATCGCTTCACGCAGTTCGCGCAAGACGCGGTAATACCCCATGGGCACCGCGTCGTCATTCATCATTGCGGTGACTTGTGCTTCGTTTTCGGCCGTTTTGGCCTGCAACGTTTTCCACCAATCGGTGCTTTTGCCATACGACCAAGGCGCAGCCTTCAACGCCGCGTTCACCTGCTGCATGACTGCTTTAGCGTCTCCGACCAACGCCGCCGCCGTCGGCACATTGGTACCGATTTCATCACCGGCGATATCAAGCTGAATAATCTTAACGTCTTTCGCAAAGCGCGGCGCTTGTCCGAAATGCATGATCCAGTTCAAGCGAGCGCCGATGAGGAAAACCACATCGGCTTCTTGCAGTGCATGCGAGCGCGCCGGCGCAACTGACTGCGCGTGATCATCCGGCACCACGCCTTTGCCCATCGGCGAGGCAAGAAACGGCAGTGCGCTTGCTTCAATAAAGCTACGCACCTCTTGTTCCGCGCGAGCATAAGCCCCGCCTTTACCCACAATCACGAGTGGCCGCGCCGCGCCACGCAATAAACTGAGCGCATGGGTCACGGCGGCAGGATCAGCGAGGCTCTTGGGGGCTTCCGGCACACAGGCCGGTTGCGTCACGTTCGCTTCATCAATGGTGTCGGTAATTAAATCGTTGGGCAGATCGAGATAGACCGCACCCGGCCGTCCATACATTGCGGTGCGCACGCATTTCTCGATATAGGCCGGCATCCGCGCCAACGAATCCGGGCGTGTGGAAAGTTTGACGAAGGGACGCGCCGCTTCGACTTGCGGGGCTTCCTGAAACGCGCCTTGTTCACGTTGATAGGAATCCGGGGCGCCCGAGAGCAAAAGCATCGGCCAGCAATTTGACCAAGCATTGGATAACCCCGCGATGGCATGCACCATGCCAGGCCCACTCACCGTTAAGCAGACGCCGGGCCGACCGGTGAGATAGCCTACCGCGCCGGCGGCGTAACTCGCCGCTTGTTCATTGCGAAAACCATAGAATTTTAGACCTTCGCTTTGCATGACTTGCGCGAGTTCCCAGACCGGAAATCCGACCACACCAAAGACATGTTCCACTCCCTGCGCCTTTAGGCTGCGCGCGATGACTTGGCGACCTTCAATGCGTGACATGTGTGCGCTCCTCACTCGAGATTATCAATAACAGCAGCATACTTTGTTCATGGGAGGAGGTGTAGGCGCGGCGTGAAGACCCTCACCCCTGCCCTCCCGCGAGCGGGAGAGGGGGAAGTTGGTGCGGCTTCTCGCGCAAAGCAAATGGGGAAAATGGTGCGGTCTTGTCGTACCTCGGATTCAAGGTTTTCCGCTGGTCAAACTGATGATGCGCCCGGCCCAACTGGGGCGCGGTACCTTGCACTGTGCCCGTTGAAGCGCCTGGATATTTTCTAATAGCACAGGATCGAATGGGCGCGCGCGACGGGTTTGTAAATCGAAACTTATCGACAGCGTTTCTTGGGTAGCGAGCAACGTAGTGTCGCGATACATGGCTTGGGCCAAATGCAGGCGCTTGCCGTCGGTGTCTAGAATGCGTGACTCGATGCGGAGCACTTCGTCCAAGGTCGCTTCATTCTGATAAGTAATATGGGCTTCCAAGGCAACAGTTGAACACTGCTGCGTGAGTCGATAGGTCTCGTTCAGCCCGTAGGTATCTTTCAGGTCGTCGATTGCAAGATCGAATGCGAACACGTAATAAGCAACGTTCATATGCTGGTTGTAATCCAGCCATTCGGGCTTTACGGTCAGTGTGCTGACGACAATCCCATTGGCCGGCAAAGCGTTGGTGTTCATGAATGTCCCAATTTTATTCATCCGCGGTCTCGATTATTTGGATCGAGGCCGCTCGCAGTTGAAAAAGACGATGCCCGTTAAGTCTATTACGCGTTGGCGAGTGGCGCGATTCTTGGCGGCGGGGTTCATCGCCTTATGCGTCGCGTGCGCCACGCCACCGCAGGTGCTGCCGCCGACCGCCGACACCCCAATCGTGTTACGCGCGTTACCACTCGATGAATTCACGTTCACTACCCACGGCACGCTCGAGCCCGCGCTTGAACGTTCCCCCTACGCGCAGGGGTTTGATGAATACAACGAGGAACTTCAAGGCTCGCTTTACCTATGCGCGGGCACCGGGCCGGTCGCCGGGCCTTGCCTCGCCGTGTTGGGCGGACTGTTCGCGCTGGCGGGCGCAACCACGAGTTTGATCAATGGTCTCGCGCAAGATGCGCGCGGGATCTCTGATACGGCAACTACCGAGGCACAGTTTCGCGGGCTACCGATATTCGCGACGTTATCGCCGCGCATCGCAGCTGGCGCCGCCGCGCGGCTTTCTTCGTCGAACCGTCACACAATGGTAACTGAGGCGGCTTGCATGCCAACCCTACCCTCGGCTTTCTACTACACGCTAGAGGTCGCCGAGATCGCACTCGAATTTAGCCCCGGCTTCCGCTACCGCACGACGGTGGTCGCGCGCGTCCAACGTGATACATGCGCGGAGCCGGGAGAATCGAGTCAACGTTTGGCGTTTATCGGCCCGGAACACACCTTGCGAGGCGGCACCGACCAGGCGGCACGCTCGCTTCAGTTAGCGCTCGATGAGGCGGTGACTGCGTTGTCGCAAGAAGTCTCGCTATACTTAAGCGGGCAACGAAAAAACACGCCGCCATGAGTTCACGCAAAACCCCGGACCAACAAAAGCTCGATCGCGTCGTGGCCGATGCGCGGCGCCAACGCGAGCTGCGCGAGCAAGACTATCGCGCGCAGGCGCTCAAGCTTTACCCATGGGTATGCGGTCGTTGTAGTCGTGAGTTCACACGCGAAAACTTGCGCGAGCTAACCGTGCATCACCGCAATCACAATCATGACGATAATCCGCCAGATGGAAGCAATTGGGAATTGTTATGCGTGTATTGCCATGAACAGGAACACGTCAAATTGACGGAAGCTGCGCAGGGTTTAAGTTCGAGCGGTACGTCCGCCAACCACGCGCCGGGGCGCTCAAATCCGTTTGCAGGGCTAGGCGACATGCTGAATCGTAAGCCTGACTAAATTCCCGCATTAACCGCCGGCATCACGCGTTCCACCATCAACTGCATCGAACGTTTAGCGAGTTCCGGATCGGCCCAATCGTGGCCGGCATAAACCAGCGTACCAAAATCTCCCACTTGTTCGCGTAATTGCAGGATTTGTGCGGTGACCTGCGATGGAGTGCCGCATATCACCAACGAGTTGAGAACAAAGTCCAAACTGATGTCGTCATCGCGCATCTCAAGGTGCGATTTAAATAACTGCGGCCGCCCGTTGCCGATTAACTTGCGCATCAGGCTTTTGTAGTAATGCCCGTAAGGCCCATGCGCGCTGCGTGCATAGCGCTTGGCTGTCGCGGCATCATCCGCGACAAAAATACTGCGCGCGACTCGCCAATTCGTCGCAGACAATGCTTGGCCGCCGGCCGCGGCGCCTTCTTGCATTTTCCGCCAATGGCTCGCCACCCATACCGGCTGCAAAAAATTCGCCGAGATTACCGACCAGCCATGACTCGCCGCCTGCGCAGCTGACTCCGAATGCGGCGACACACACGCGACCGCGATCGGCGGATGCGGGCGCTGCAGCGGTTTCAAGATAAGGCCTTGCCCGATTTCGCGATCGAGCGTGCGCGCAGTGGAGAGATTCCAGTAACGCCCGCTCAAATCATAGGGTGCATCGCCTTGCCACAACGCCAAAACCTGTGCGATCGCTTCGCGTGCCATCGCGTTACGGTCTTCATCCAGCGTGCCGAAAATTTCAGCGTCGGACCGCAATCCGCCCGGACTTATCCCTAAGATAAAGCGGCCGTCGCACATGTGATCGACCATCGCGACCTGCGCAGCCACTGCCGCGGGATGCGTGTTCGGTAGATTGATGGTGCCAGTGCCGAGGCGGATCTGATGCGTGGCATAGGCAAGGCTTGCGATGAAGGTCAGTGCGGAAGGAATGGTTTCGGCGAGATCGGTAACGTGCTCGCCGACGAATGCTTCTTTAAATCCCAACGAATCGGCGAGCAGAATGGCTTCGCGGTCTTCGCGCAACGTCGTGCGGTAGTCGCGGCCCACGGGATGCAGCGGCATCGTGAAAAAACTTAAGTCCATCAGTTTTCAGTCCCACGGCGCTCTTTAAGAAAACGCCGACGCAGATAAATATTGTTGGCGACCAAGGCGCCGATCACGAGACCCGCGCCGACTAACTCGCGCGTCGAGAACTCGTAGCCCTGCCACGCGCGATAAGAGAACGCGGCGACTGGCATCATGTTGGTCAATAACATCGAATTCAACGGGCCAATCCGTCGATTGCCGAAGTTCCAAGCGAGCATGCCGATGGCTACGCCGAAAAACGATAGAAACGCGAGGTCCCAGCCGACTGCCTGGTAATTGGCGAGACCCGGTGGGTCAAGCCAACCCAAGGCGATGAGCGCGGCAATGACCACGATTGAACAACACGCGCCTGGAATCATCGTTAAAACCGTGATCCGCCACACCGACCATCCGGTCAGACGCTCGGTGCCCAACGTGTAGTACACCCAACACCCCCCGCCGCCCAAGACCATCAGACTCCCGATGATGCCGGCGCGAGCCGCCGCCGGTGCCGCTTCGCCGCGGGTCACCACGGTGACCACGCCGCTGAACGCAATCGCCATGCACAACAATGTGAAGCGTGAAGGTCGGCGCTTGTACAAGGCCCATTGCGTAATCGCCATTAAAGTAGGCTGCAGCGCGACCACTACCGCCGCCCGCTCGGCACCGGCCAGCGAAATGCCGTAAAAGGAGATAAACGGCGAGAGGCTCATGCCGAGCCCGCCTAAGCTCGCAACCTTAAAACCCAGGCCTTGATAGGAAAAAGCTTGTCGCCCTTCGCGCCAAAGCAGAATGGGGATTAAGACAGACAGCGCGCCCAAGTAGCGCACCGCGGTGACATGGAAGGAATCCACCTGCGCGAACACGTCTTTCGCGACCGGGAACTGGAGCCCCCACGTAATGGCGGCCAATAAGGCAGCGGCCAGGCCCGCCACAAATGAGTGCTTCATATGGCGTAGTTTACCCGCTTCGCGCGACTTGCCGTGCGCAGTAGACTTTTCGCGGAACGAACATGACACTTCAGCCAAGTTGAACGATGCATTCGATTGGGGGATGAAGATGACGCGCGAGCTTTTTCGCGAAGATAGCTACCTGCGAACCTGTACCGCGCGGGTCATCGGCGTGGACGAGCGCGGGATCGTGCTCGATCAGACCGTGTTCTACCCGGAGGGTGGCGGTCAGCCCGGCGATTGCGGGGCACTTGCGGTGGGCGCGGATCGAATCCCAATCATCGGCACTCGCAAGGGCCCTCTTGGTGAAATACTGCATCTCGCGGCGCCGGGTTCGCCGGCGCCTGCGATCGATACCGAAGTCACCGCTGAAATCGATTGGGAACTCCGTTATGCGCACATGCGCATGCACACCTGCTTACATCTGCTTTGCGCGCTCATTCCCTATTCCGTGACGGGGGGCGCGCTAACACGCGACAAAGGGCGCCTCGATTTCGACATGGAACAAGGGATCGACAAAGAAGCGATCGAAAAATCGCTCAATCGCTTAATCGAAGAAGACCATGCGGTTTCCTGCAAATGGATCACCGATCGCGAGATGCAAGACAACATGGATCTGGTGCGGACGATGTCGGTCAAACCGCCGCTCGGCAGCGGCCGCGTACGGCTCATTGAAGTCGCGCAGGTGGATCTACAGCCATGCGGCGGAACGCATGTCGCGCGCACCGGCGAAATCGGTCGGGTGACGCTTGGCAAAGTTGAAAACAAAGGCAAACACAACCGTCGCGTGCAGGTGACACGAGCCGATTAAGCGATGGCAAAAGACCCAATCACTACGCCCCACCCGTGCCGGCAGCCTGCTTCCGGCTCCACCACCGTCGGCCTTCGATAATCTGCCACACAAAGAGAGCGGGGACGCCGAGCAGAATTTCGCGTACGCGTTTGGCGAGTGACGCGGCCAAACACAGCGGCGGTGGGACGCCATAGAGCGCACCAATCAACAAAAAGCCGCCCTCTTGCACACCGAGCGCACCAGGGATGGCGAACGACACGCTGCGGATAACCTGGCTCAAGCTTTCGATGACAAGCGCTTCGCGCGCACCGATATCGATTCCCAAAAAGTGGAATATCAACCAAATTTCAAACGCGCCGAGCAGCCATGACAATAAATGCGCGTTAAAGGACTTAAGTTGCGCCAGCGGGTTCCTAAAAATGCGATGAATGGAATCATGTAACCCTTCTAACGAGCCGCCTTGAAACGCCGGAAAACGTTCGGCAAGGCGAATAAAGAAATTCTCCGTAGCATGTAATAAGCCGCGCCGTTGGGCGAAGAAAAACGCCGGCAATACCGATAGGCTTGCGATGAGTCCAATGACCGTCCATTCGATTACCGGGCCGCGGTGTCCATCGACCACCAGCATCGCGAGACCTAATAACGTGAAGACCGCCTGACTCATGATCTGGGTGCCGAGATCGGCGATCATGGAGGATGTGGCGATGCCACTCCGAAATCCATGCAGCACCAAAATTCTGATTGAAACTACTTCCCCGCCGATCTGGGTGAGCGGCAACAACCCGCTAACGGCTTCTCTGATCCATCGCGCGAGAAAAAACACCCGTACACGCGCGGCATGTTCAACGCTCGCAATGGCGTGCCAGCCGAGCCCAGATAGCACCACCTGCGCGAGATGCGCGCCGCAAATGGCAACCATGCCCCAGCCAATGCCGGCCAACGCTTGCGCGACCTGTTGCGCACCGTGCCGTTTTACCAGGTAGGCGGCGAACGCAAGCCCCAAGGCGGCAATGATCAGCACGCTGATGTGCGTGCGACCAACCGGGCGCGCCGCCGGACGAGAAAAGCACTTGGCGATCACGGAGTCGCGCTCGTCAGAACACTCGCGCGGTCATTTGCTGACGGAGAAACGGCAGCAAATGCGAACACACCACCGACGGATTGTCCGCAAACGGCCAATGCCCGGAATCCGGCATCATGACAATCTTCGCGCTGGGGAATACTTGCTTTTGAACTTCCGCATACTTGCTTGGTAAATAAATATCGCGCTCACCCCAAAAGACCAGCGCCGGGATATCGCGCGGCCCCAGCGTCGCCACGCATTGTTGTGAGTATTGTTCGACCAGTTCCGGATCGCTCGCGCGATACAGGCGCAATACCGCGCGTTTGGTCCCGGCGTCATACTCATCGTACATACGCTCTACCATGTTGGGCGGCAAGCCGCGCGGGTTGCCGATTTTGAGCATGTTGCGAAATCCAAACCGCGTGGTCGTCATCTGAAACAACTCACCGATTATCGGCATCCGCCACAGACGGGCGAGAAAATGCCAGCGGTAACCCGGCAATATGCCGATGTTGAACAAAGTGACACTCGCCACGCGGTCAGGGTTCCGCGTCGCCCATGCGAGTCCCCACGGCCCCCCGAAGTCGTGCACGAGCAAATGCACACGCTCGATATTGGACGCGCGCAGTAACAAATCCAAATGACGCGCGTAGCCACTGACGGAATAATCGAAATTATTGGGTTTATCCGCCTGACCAAACCCAGGCATATCGAAGGCGACCGCCCGCCCAAACTCGCTTACGCGACTAACCAGTTCACGCCAATCCTGGCTAGAACCCGGATTGCCGTGAACAAACACCGCGGCCTCGGTGCTATCTCCGCCGGTATCGAGGCAAGGCGAGCGCAATCCGCCGGCCGTGACAAACCTAATTCGTGCATCCATCTCTGTAATCCTATTTGCGCTGGTCTCGAGATTCGCTGGCGCTTACGCAGTTGACCCCACGCGCGCTGCCGTTATTCAGGGCAAAACATGCTTTTTTTTTCAATGTCGTTATTCGACGATTTTGATGCGTCTTATTTGTGGCGACACCTCACTCGGCGCTGCCGCATTCAACACCATCAATTGCTCTTGGGGCAGTCGTTTCAATGGTGAGGCTTTCGCTAAGCTCTGCCATGTCACGGGACCGTTTAAATCCACGACACGCAACTGACGTGGCTTTATTTTCGCACGCTCCTCCGCCGTTAGTCGCCGAAACGAGGCGGCCACTTCATAGAACGCCGGATCGAACTGCGCCAAGTCCTGCTCACGCGCGGTGATCCCCGTGATTACAAACGCATAACCTTGATGAAGCAACAAACTTAGTCGCACCGTCCGTAGGCCGCCTTGTACATTCAATCGCGTAAAGCCCGTAACACCGGCCGCTTGTTCGGCTTGGAAGCGTCGGCCTTTGATAAATTCGCGCACGCCCAAGCGGGCGAGCACGGCTTCGGGCGTTTCGTCCGGAGATGCATCCGCGATATTGACCTGCGCTTGCGCAAAGCCACCGGGTTCGGTCGCGACGAGCTTATTCGGTAAGTTTTGCAAGGCCCATCCCGTCGGAAACATCAAGCTGAAATCGAGACCCGGATGCAAAAAGCGATTGTCACGGATAACGCCCTGCCTGGGATTATTGCCGACGATCAGTCCGTCGATCTCGTCGAGATAGGGATCGCGACCGACTTCGCCTTGATTTACGGCGAATTGGCGGGCGGCGGTCACGCCTTCGCGCAAACGCGTGTCATTATCGGGATGCGTGGAAAACATGCCGTGGTAAGCGCGAGCTTGCCGCCCTTCCAATTGTGCAAGCCGTTGATCAAGACTCTCTTGCGCTTTGAGTGTGCTTAGCACGTTCAATAAGGCGCTCGGATCGTAACCCGCGCGCGCGAGATACTCGGCGCTTAGTCGATCTGCTTCCAACTCCTGCTCGCGACCGTAACCGCGCAGCAACGCCTCCCCCACCAGGCTCAGCGTTTGCCGCCCGACCATGCCAAGTTGTGGAATAAAAATCGACAACAAACCCGTACCGACGGACGCGAGTTGCGCGCTCGACTGCTGGCGTACTGCGTGCCGGGCCGTGACATGACCGACTTCATGAGCGAGAACCGCCGCGAGTTCCGCTTCGGAATTAAGGTAGGAGAGCAATCCACGTGTGACGTAGATATAACCGCCGGGAAGTGCAAACGCGTTTATCTCTGGGCTATCAAGCACGTAAAACTCGTAACTAAGCCCTGGTCGGTGTCCGTGTGTCGCGACACGCTGACCCACGTTGGAGACGTAAATCTGCAATTGCGCTTCATCGTATATCTGGTATTGCTGCAGAATTTGTTGATGCGCGCGTTGCCCTATCGAGACCTCTTGTTGCTCGGTCATCGTGACGAGATCGCTGCGCCCTGTCACCGGATTGGTGGCGCACCCGGCGAGCCCTAAACCGCATAGGAGCACACCGAGCCGCATACGCGACAGCCAACGATTCATACGGTCACGACACATTGGTGATTGAATGAATTTTGTTCGCCTTGCTCCGCATAGCCTAATGGGTTAGCGACGACGCGGCATTTTCCGATCCGGTAGTCGCTGGGGCAATGCAAATGCCCGTGTAACCAGAGATCGACTGTGGCGACGAGTGGGTCGAGCGCATTACAAAAGCCAGCCGTACCAGGGGTAAGTCCATAACGCGGATCGTGACTCCGCAAGCTGGGCGCAAAATGCGTAACCACCACGGTCGTTCCCGCGTGCGGCACCGATAAAAGCGCATTGAGCCGTGCTTGGCTGCGTAGCGCCTGCTCGCGCATGGCCGCGGCATCGAATAACTCGCCGCGCCAGTGGGTAGCCGACTTCTCCAGGAAATAATTCGCCGCGCGAAAACACTTAGTCCGGATCCGCATATTTTCAGTCATCGAGGCCAGCGGATCGCCAAAACAATCAAAATCACTCCAGAGCGTGCTCCCGACAAAGCGCACGCCGCGCAAGACGTACGATTCGCCTTCCAACCACACCAAACCTAAGGCCTCGACAATGTCGCGCAGACGCGCATAACAATCACTGAACTCCTGTCCGTCATATTCGTGGTTACCGGGAATATAGAGCACCGGCACGCGCCACCCCGTTAGGCGTGGAGAGAAACGACGTAAGCACCAATCAACTTGGCCGTGGGTGGCAAAAGGTGAATCCGGTTGCGCACCGATATCGCCGGCGAGCACTAGCACATCCACATTAGGCGCAAGCACCGGCACAAATTCCGGCTGCATCTCCAGATGTAGGTCGCTCATCAGTTGAATGTTCATCGTCGCGGCGCGAGAAACGGTTAGACGGTGGCGCAACTATGGCGAGCGCGCGAATGATTTGCCAGAGGACGCGCCCGACCAAGACCAGCCATAAAAAAGGGCCGCGTTGCGGCCCTTAAGTGAGATTGAATCGCTCCAACCTCCTACAATCGGTCTCCATAGTCAATTGCGAGACCGCCTGTAGCCGGTCTAAAACAGTGAAAAGACTGCGGGCGCTAAGCCGCGCGCGCCTCCTGTTGCAGATCCAAAGGCTGGTTCGATACCTGGTTAATCTCACTAGACATTGGATCACCTCCTTTCAAAAAACGTTACGTGCGCAGTATCCACAGAATTTATGTCATCCGAAAGAGGGTTTGCCTAAACGAACTTTAAGCCCAAGGCCGCTCACTGGACCCTGCTCTGTCCGGTGCAATTGCTCGCGCAATGCACGGCTGGCGCAGGCGATGGGGGTATCGCGCAGGTTGAACTCATAGACATATTGCTCGCGGGTCCCCTGCGCACGGTTCACCGTCCAGTGCACCGTCTCAATATGCCGGGGGCTTTTCGCCATCGCCAACTGCGCTATCGCGCCTAACCGCGCGATGGCGATATGGAGATCGCGCGCATGTGCAGCCGGCCACGGAAGGTTAAAGCGATGTTCGACGGTATCGGCATAGTTCTCCACGCATACGCGCGGCAGGACGCCCTGTCCCGTAATCACCGCACTCGTCACACGTAAGCCTATCGCGCGGAGATCAACACGCAGGAAATTCGCCGCTTCACGCTGCTTGTCAAGGGGAGGGACAAGCAACAACGTTAAAGCCTGATCCTGCGTCAAGACCCGTACACCGTAGGGTTGCCATAGTCGTTCGAGAAATTTGATAACACCGGTTTCCGCCGTGCGATCGCGTTTGATCATGCGCACTGGCGTCATGCCATTGAGGACGCACAGGGAAGTCCCCCGATGTAACCCGAGCCGAACGGCTGCGGTGTTTACGTCAATCACGGCCGGCGCTGCCAAGTCGTCCAGCAAGGCGACGGGTATGTGCGCGGCCTCGACGCCCTGTAACACGACATCCAGCGCGAAGTGTGGCAGCGTCACGCGCAGCGCGGTGGTGGATTCGGCGAAGGGGCGGTGCCGCGCATCGAAGCGCACGGGCGCCTTATCCTGGATGCTTAGGTTAGGCATTAGGTTTGACCTCTGAACTTTTTTTGTGAGACAAGTGCGTTTACCGACGAAGCACGCCAACCACCTGCCCCTCAAGCGCAAAATCTTGGTGACGCAAATCGATGGATAGCGGCGGGAATAACGGGTTTTCCGCGTGCAGCGTGACCTGTGTGCCGTGTCGCTCGAAGCGTTTTACCGTTACTTCATCCTCCACGCGCGCCACCACAACCTGACCGTTGGCCGCTTCCGGCGTCGCGTGGACCGCGAGCAAATCACCGGACAGGATGCCGGCGCCTTCCATGCTCGCACCTTGCACACGGAGCAAATAATCAGCGGTTGGTCGAAACATCCGTGGGTCTAACGGCAGCCAATCCTCGATGTGCTGGGTGGCAAGGATTGGTTGGCCCGCCGCGACGCGCCCCACCAACGGCAGCCCAGATGGCTGACTTGCAGTAGCACCGAGAATTTGAATGCCGCGAGAGGCACCTTTACGAAGGCTGATGGCGCCTTTGCGGACAAGCGCCTGTAGATGTTCCTCCGCTGCGTTGGCGGAACGAAACCCTAAATGTTGCGACAGTTCTTGACGGGTGGGCGGCACTCCGTGCTCCGCAATCCACTGCCGGATCGCTTCCAGAACCGCGCTTTGCCGCTCGGTAAGACCGGAGACCATGTTAACACCTGTTTTTATATACAGGTGTTAATATATACAGGACTTTCGCCGATTGGAACCCCGTGCGCGGATGCCGTGCGTTTAGGCGCGCATTGCGCGCGCCAATTCTTTGGTGGTGGCGCGCAGGCGTTCAATCAACATGTTTTGGAACGCTTTGCTCATGCGCAATTGGCAAGGCAACGAGGCCCACTCTTTGAAATCCTTTTCGACTTTCAGCACGGTGGTCTCGCGGTTGGTCACGATGGTGGCACTTCGCCCGCCGTTGGCCAAATACTCCATTTCGCCGAAACATTCGCCGGTTTCCAAGTCGCGAATACGCACGCCGTTAATCACGATCGAGACCGCGCCGTCCACTAGTACATAAAACGCGCGGTCGCGCTCGCCTTCGGCAAAAACCGTGGCGCCGGTCTCGAGCCGTTGCCAGAGCGCGGCTTTGCTCACTTCTTTGAGTTCGTTCTTGGTGAAGCCCGCAAAAAACGCGAGTTCGCTCATGCGCTGCATCTTCTGCTCGTCGCTCAGCACGAGCGGCACGTTGCGCGCATCGTTCAGCAATAGATCGAGATCGCGCACGATCTCCGATCCAGATTTGTAACGCTTGGCGATATCCTTCTCGAGCATCTTACGCACGATGCGCCAAAGTTGCTCCGGCACATCATTGCGCAACTCGCACAATGATTGCGGATCTTCGTGCACCACCTTCTGAATGAGCCCGGTCAACCCTTTCGCCGCGAACGGCGGCACGCCGGCCAACATTTCATAGAACACCGAGCCGAGCGAAAACAAATCGGACTGTGGGGTAATTTCTTGGTCGCGCGCTTGCTCAGGCGACATATAAAGCGGCGAGCCGAACCAGCCGACGATTTGGGTTTGATCCGCGCCCATGCGCCGCGCTATCCCAAAGTCGCCAATCTTGGCGATACCGTCTTTGGTCAACATGATGTTGGCGGGCTTGATATCTCGATGGAGCACGCCTTGTTTGTGCGCGTAATCGAGCGCATCCGCCGCCTGACGAATGATCCGCATCACAATCGGCAGCGACAGCAACTGCCCCGCTTTACAGTAATTGCGCAAGGTATCGCCGCCGTGGATGTACTCCATGACCATGTACGGCTGATCGTTTTCTTCGCCGGCTTCGTAGACCTTGAGCACGTTGGGATGATCGAGCCGGCCCGCCGAGCGCGCCTCATTGATAAACATCCGGCGCGCGACGCCTTGCGTGCTCTCGACATCGGCATTGGTGGCTATTTTGATCGCCACCGGCCGATCCACGTACGGATCGTGCCCGCGATACACCACGCCCATGGCGCCACGGCCAAGGACATCCATGATTTCATATTTGCCGATTTTTTTAGGCTGTTCGTTCATCGCTTTCCAACAATAGGCGCGTCGCGCGGGTCACGTCGTGCACGAAATCCATTTTGAGTTCTCGCAAAAACTCGAGCCCACCGGCATCCGACTGCAGCTTGCCAATGGTCAATTTGCCAAGGAAATGGGCAAACTCGTTAATCGATTTAACGATCGCAAGGTCTTTCGGATCTTGCCTGCCATCGGCGATATAACCGGACGGTAGACTGACAAAATCCACCGCGAGTTCCTTGAGATAGGCATAGTCCACTTGGCCGCTGCCGAATTCGCTCAAAATAAACTGGCAGCCGAATTCGCGAAGGGTGTTAATGAAATCGGACGTTTCGGTCAGCTTGCTGATCGCCGTTTTATCGTCGATTTCAAAACAAACGCGCGCCGGTGGGACGGAGGTTTCCATCAATTCGTTGACCACGAGGTTGGCCAGCTCTTCTTTATCGAGCGCGGCGCGCGACAACGGGATGACAAAGGCGCTGAACCTTTCGCATTCTTCACTGTGACTCGCCATCCATCGCAATGTGCTCTTTAACGTCCACAAGTCGACGTCAAAAGCCTGCGCGGTATTGGCCGCCGCTTGCGCGAATAGCGCCGGGGGTACCAACTTTCCGTTGCGATCTTCCGCGCTCACCGTGATATGCGCGGCCGGCGGAAGCTCGCGCCCAAGCGCACGAACTTCGTGAAACAACAGCGCCAAGCGGCCGCGGTCAACCGCTTTGGTCACGTAGGCCATCATTTGCTCAAGTTGTTTGCGTTGCTTGGTATCGGTGCCCGCCACGTATATCGGTGTATCCGCGCGCGCGCGCGCGCTGACGCAGGCTTCGTTCACTGCGGTTATCAAGGCATCGATATACACGCCATCAGCGTCCACGGCCGCGAGACCCGCCACCATTTTGGGTTGGACCGTACTACCAGCGGTGGCTTCCAAACTTTGCAGGGATTCGAGGAGTGTCTGGGTCTCTTTGTAAGCGCTTTGTAGCCCGCCGCGCAGCCACAAAATGCCCCATTCCGTGCCGCCGAGGCGTCCCAACAGCGCATTCTTCTTATCCGTTGCCGCGCGCAATGCATCGCTAATTTTCTTGACCAACTGATCACCGGCCGCAACGCCGTGTTGCTCGTTGACGGTCTTCAAGTTCTCAATCGACAACTGACATAGCACCGCATCCGTTAGCTTATTTTGCGTCAGTTGGGACTCGATCGCGTTTAATAATGACTTTCGATTGAGTAATCCGGTCAGTGTGTCATGCGTCGCTTCTTCCACGACTTCCTGATGCAATCGATTGACTACGCCAAACAACGCGCGATCTACCGCGTTGTCGTCCTGCGTCAATACTTTTAGCAGGCCGCGCCGCAAGTACATTGCTACTTGCTGCAGGGTGAGTGAAGCGGCTTTTACACCCCGCTGGTCCGCTAACACAAACGGATTAAAATCATCGCCAATCCACACCAACGAGCAGGGCAGAGGGGTCTTGGTATTGGCGTTCATCAAGACGGCATCGCCCACCTGCAAAGTCTTTGCGCGCGTAATCCAGCGACTGAGTTCGGGCGGTGGCGGGGGCGACGGGGGTGGCGCTTCACCACTGCGATCGCGCCGATCGCGCAGGATCCGTTGCTGATCCTCGCAGCCGACGATAAGGCTCTGAATATTTTCTTCGTACCGACTGCGCTGCTGCTTGATGACGTCATCAAGCTCCGCGACATAGGGATCGACCACGGAGGCATCGCGGTCGTAGGCCAAATTCACATGATCGACGATTTCGCGCACCCGGGATTGAACTTGTTTGCCGCGCTCGTCCTGTTCCGTGCGTACCAAAGAAATGCGGTTCATCAGCTGCCGTAACGGATGCTGAGTTGAAGCGAAAAATTCTTGGTCGACCATCGCCGCGCGATGCACCGAAGGCTGCATGCGCTTGAGATTGCTTTTGGCGTTTTCGCTCACTTGCGCATCTTGCAGCAGCGATTGAAACAGGTTGACGATGATCTCGACGACATCGCTTTCCGTTTGGCTAAACGTTTTATCGTCGATGCCACGCGCACGCAGCGCCTCGGCAATTTGCTCTTTCAACTTCTCCGCTTGCAAAAAGTCCGGGTCCGCGGTGCCGGTAAAGCGCCGCTGAAGTTCCGACAAGCCGTCCAATACTTGGGTCGAGGATAAAAGTTTGCGCGGATCACTGACGATCGGCGCGCCGCTCGGCGCGATTTGACGCCGTAACGCCATCTGGCCACGCGCCACGGATAGCGCGCGCTCGAAACTCGGTCCACTGTTGACCGCCGGGCCAAATCCAAACCCACTGAATGTGGCGTCAAATCCAAACGCGTTAGCGCCGCCGCCCGCATTCGGCGGAGCGCCCGTGCCGCGCGCGCCGCCTCCTGCCGCCAGCGGCTCCCCGAAACCAGGCGAGAAACCGCCGTAACCCGGCTGGCCCGTGGTGCGTGCCCACGCCGCGGGATCGGTATCGCTCCCCGGGTAAGGTGGATTGGTGCGTCCGCCCGGCAGGCGGGGAGGCGCGGTGCGGGCGCTTGCTTGACGCTGCGCGCGCGCACTCGAATGCTGCCAAATGCCTGACTGGGTGCGCGAGAGCACATCTTCCGTGGCGGGCGGTGCGGTTACGCCGACGCCGTGCTTAGAGGCCTCTAGCGGCGTGGGTGGGCGTGTGGGCTGCCGCGAATCCTCAGCGGTTTTTTTAACCTCGAATTTTTCTTTTTCGAGTTGCGGCAAGATGTTGTTCTCAATCAATAGCGCATTGACGTCTTGATACAGCCGCTCGATGTTGGCATCGAGCAAGCGCCGCAGCGCCTGGTAAACAATCCCGTTGGCCGCGAGTTCGGTGATCCCTCCTTTCAATGACTCCGCGAAAGCATTGCAGATTACGGTTGGCGCAATTGGATTGGTGCGGTCCGTGACTTCACGTCGCGATAGAAATGAAAATCGCCGATTCAACTCCCACAGCGGCTCCTTGTAGCGACCCTCCAGCTCTGCCACCAGTTCGGAGACCACCAGAAATTCTTCGAATTCCTCTTTATCGACCAGAGACAAGCCACTACTGCCCTGTTGTGAGTCCGAGGCTCCGTGCGTTTGCAGGGGGTTATTGATGATGGCAACCGCTTTCGCCATCGTCTCTGGGACGGCCTTGGTGATCTCGGCGGCCTTCCGTTTGAGTTGGTTCTGCGCGTCGACGAAAATTGTCTGTTCGCGATTCGAGCGCGCGTCGCGGGCCGCGATAAACAATGCATCCTGCGCGACGCGGGTGAACTCAACGGCAATGTGCGAAAGCTGGCGTTCGACGACCTCGGTTAAGCGAGGCAGGATCCTGCCGAATTCCGGGACGAAGCGGCGTTGGGTGTCCGAAATAGTTTCGCCTAGGCGCCCGTGCAGCTCGGTATCGTTGCCGAGTGCGAATTGATGCAACTGCCCGAGGAGTTTTGGTTCAGGATTGCGGAACGCAACGCCCAACCCATTGGGCGTTACCCGGCATACGGTGAGTGCGAGTTGGGCGTTAGCGGTCGCGCCGTTGAGGGTCAATGCAAATTGCAGGTTGGCGGGTGCGCGTTCCTGCACGAAACGCAGCTGTCGCATGTCAATCTGAATGAACATGCCGGCGACACAGAAATCTTTAACGACGCAGGCGATAGGCGGCCGCGGACCGAGCGCGATCTGCGCCTCCAGGTGGATCGGCAGCCGCGTATAGCGACGGCGCTCGCGCCCGGAACTGGATTCGTCACGGTCTGCCACTGCCTGTCTAAGCCCTTATAGTCGAATCAATCCAAGATGGGTGGCGCCGGCACACGGCGTCGGCCAGATTGTAACATTCCTCTCTCCGGCCAAAAGGCTTTGGGCATAAGCGCGTCCGCTTAGCGCACGCGTATGCGACAATGGCGAGCCAAATTCGCTAATTTCGTGACCCGGCATGGACACTCCGACAGCTAGTTCGCCCCGCTCAAACTTTATTCGCCAGCAAATAGACCAGGACTTGGCGAGCGGCAAACACACCCGTGTGGCCACCCGTTTCCCGCCCGAGCCGAACGGGTATCTGCATATTGGGCATGCGAAATCCATCTGCCTCAATTTTGGCATAGCGGCCGATTACCGTGGCTCCTGTAACCTGCGGATGGATGACACCAACCCCGAAAAGGAGAGCGAGGAGTACGCCACCGCTATCGCCGAAGATGTCCGTTGGTTAGGCTTTAGTTGGGACGACCGCTACTACCACGCATCGGACTATTTTCAGCAGTTGTATGACTATGCCGTTATTCTCATCAAGACAGGTAAGGCTTACGTCGATAGCCTGAGCGCAGAGGAAATGCGCGCCCAACGCGGTACGCTGACCGAACCCGGACGGGATAGCCCTTATCGCGCACGCAGTGTCGAAGAAAACTTAAACCTGTTCGAGCGTATGCAGGCCGGCGATTTCGCCGATGGTACACATGTGCTGCGGGCGAAGATCGACATGGCCTCGCCCAACATCAATCTGCGCGATCCGGTGATTTATCGGATCCGAAAAACGCCGCATCACCGCACCGGGGATCGTTGGAACATCTACCCGATGTACGACTATACGCATTGCTTGTCGGACGCGTTGGAAGGCATCACGCACTCGCTCTGCACCTTGGAGTTTGAGGATCATCGCCCGCTGTACGACTGGGTGCTGGATAACCTCCCCGTGCCGTGCCATCCGCAGCAGATTGAATTTGCACGGCTAGAACTCAATTACACCATTACCAGCAAGCGCAAGTTGCACGCGCTGGTGAGCGAAAAACTGGTGGAAGGTTGGGACGACCCACGGCTTCCCACGCTCAAGGGGCTGCGCCGCCGCGGCGTCTCACCACGCGCGTTACACGAATTTTGTGAACGAGTGGGGCTTACCAAAAAAAACACCGTCATCGACATGGGCGCACTGGAATCCTGCATTCGTGAGGACTTGGACACACACGCCGAACGACGGATGGCTGTACTCGATCCGCTTAAAGTGGTGATTGAAGACTACCCAGCCGATCGCATCGAACAAATGGAGGCAGCCAATCACCCCAAGGACGATGCGATGGGCGTGCGCCTAGTCCCCTTTGCGCGCGAGTTGTACATCGAGCGCGAAGATTTCATGGAAGACCCGCCAAAGAAATTTTTTCGGTTGGGGCCGGGACGCGAAGTCCGACTGCGATACGGCTATCTCATCACGTGTCGCGAAGTCATCAAGAATGAGGTCGGGGAAGTCGTTGAATTGCGCTGCACGCACGATCCGCTCTCCCGCGGTGGCAATGCACCGGACGGCCGCCAAGTTAAAGGCACCATTCACTGGGTGGCGGCGCCCACCGCCGTGTTAGCGGAAGTGCGTTTGTACGACCGCTTGTTCAACGTGCCTGATCCGGGTTCGCGCGAAGATTTCCGCGCATTGATGAACCCAGATTCCAAACGCACCGTATCGCACGCATTGATCGAGCCGGCGCTAGCCGCCGCGGCCAGCGGTGACACGTTTCAATTCGAACGCCTAGGCTATTTCTGCGCGGACAAAGATTCATTGCCCACGCGCCCGGTGTTTAACCGCACGGTCACCTTGCGCGATACTTGGGCCAAGGTGCAGTCCGGCAACTGAGCGATTTCAACACACGCATCCTCGCCATAGTTCAATGGATAGAATGGGGCCCTCCTAAGGCCCAGATGCAGGTTCGATTCCTGCTGGCGAGGCCATTCTTGCTTCCGCAGACATCCGCCAACGTACTTTTGTCTCAATATCTCCCGCATAAAACCTGCTTTTTATCTCCGCAAGCATCCGCGACGTTCCGTTGACAACCGGGGGCAGCATCTGGGGCAACTGAAAAACTCGATCAAGGTGTTGCCCCATGGCACTTACCGATACGGCAATTAAGAACGCCAAACCTCGCGACCGCACTTACAAGCTCTACGATGAGCGCGGCCTTTACCTGGAGGTTGCGCCCCAGGGTGGTAAATGGTGGCGCCTCAAATATCGATTCGATGGCAAAGAAAAGCGCCTCAGCGTCGGCACGTATCCCGACGTAAGCCTGAAAGGGGCACGCGATAAGCGAGACGAATTGCGAACGCAGATCGCGGGCGGGGTCGATCCTTCATCTATTCGTCGCGAAGAAAAAATCGCTCGTAAGTACACGTTTGAGTCGGTTGTTGGCGCCGAGCTAAAACTGAGCCTTTTACTGAGCTTAGAGTTGCAGCCTCTCGCAAGCGATCTATTGGAGGGCCTGTCCGGCAACTACTTGGCGCTGGCGCAGCAATGGTTACAGGAGGCCTAAGCTGAAGCTCGGTAATAAAATGTTTTTCGTTTTACTTTGGTAATCCAGCTGGCACTCCAAAAGCCGGTGCACCCGCACCTACTTTAGTCCCTAAAATTAAAATAGGGAGAAATAGGCAAGCGCCGCCGGAATAACGCAAAGGCGGTGTGGCCGAAATATTAGATTTCGGATGCCCACGGGAGCCGGTGCTTTTTGTAC
This sequence comes from uncultured Klebsiella sp., assembly GCA_964555355.1. Classification (GTDB taxonomy): domain Bacteria; phylum Pseudomonadota; class Gammaproteobacteria; genus CAIKBL01. Next base: position 303,915 of record CAZKRY010000004.1, on the reverse strand, counting down.
ACCGCCCTAGTTGGTACGAATCGCTCCGGGTCATCCAGGCTGCCAAGTGTTACGTCTATTCGTCCTGGTTGCTTCTCCCCGACCCAGCTCAGCGTGGTACCGCATTGACCACAAAAAGCGCGTTCGACACCGGGGGAGGAACGGTGGATTGCCGGCAGCCCTTTGGTAATTCGGAAGTTGGTTTGATCGAGGAATATCCACGCGACCGATTGCGCGCCCACAGAGCGTCGACAATCCGGGCAGTGACAAACTAGAACTTCGTCCGGCTCGCCGGAGACTTCGTAACGGATTTGCCCGCAACGACACCCTCCGGTCGTTCGCTCTTGGGTGATAGCCATTGACTACTCTCCGCTGCTTAGCGGCGCTAATACTGCCCCTTCTAGCGCCGCAACGACAATCACTTTTCTTAGAGGCGCTGGGGCGAGATGGCAGAATTTGAATTTCAAAAGGCTAGCCAAGGCGTCGCGAGCGACGAATTACGTTTTTTTTTGCCTGCAACCGCTAGTTCTTAATATCGGCCTTGGCCCTAGTGATCATTCTCTTTACGTCCGAGCAGGTGTGTATCGACACAAGTTCAATTTCCGGATGGCTCGTTGCGAATACGCGAAATATCTCATCCGCAAAAGCCTGGCCAATCGATGGGACTCCTTTAAAGTCGAAAACAACGACCTTAAATAGCTCGACGCGGGCAAGAACGCGTTTCGCTTGTGAACGAGAAACCAATTGATCATTTCCATACCGAGCTAAAGTGACCGGGACCACTGTCTTGGTAAAGCCGTAGTCGTCGTCGGTTGAATATTGGTCGAATATTTTTTTCGCCGACCGCGCAGTGTGATTGTTCAATTTCATCCATACGGTGGTGCCAGTCTTCGCTTCAGGGCGTTCTAATATCCAGTCTTCTTTCTCATTGATTTCGTGTCCAAAATACACGCCTCCGGAAAGTATCGAGAAGGAATCGAACATCCGAGAACTGAAAAAAATTCCTTGGCCAGAGTGATTTTTCGGATCCGTGGTGAGTTTCCCTTTCGACAATTCTAGAATTGCGTGACGTTCGTCCAGCAGGTTCATTGCGGACTGGATCTTTCGGAAAATCCCGACACCATCATCGTGGATTAGCAGCTCTGCATAAGCGGCAGTTTTTTTTAGATGCACAAAAGCGATTCGTCCGTCGGAGTGATCAATTGCGTTGTTGAACATCTCTGTAAATCCGTAATGCCAGATGTGGATTACGTTTTCTGGCAAATGCCCTAGAACAGGTAGAACATCGTTCCGCCAGATTACGTCTTCCTGTAATTTCGATTCGAGTTCGTATTTTTTGTGCCATTCGATGAGAGGAGCCAATCGATAGCTACGGCTTCGTGTGTTTCCCGATTCGGCAATCGCCTTTTCAGCTACCAGTCGTTGAAGGTGCCTACTCACAGCCTGACGGGTGATACCGAACTTCTCCGAAATAACCTTTGCGATATCCTTCGGATGTTTCTCGACCTCTTTCAGGATGAACGTTCTAATGTCTTCACCGCGAGGGTGAATGCGCATCGTCATGACATTACCTTTGTCAACATTAACAAATATATTGTCAATTTTAAGAGTCCTTATTGTCAACTAGCAGTCCGCGACCACTGTGATAAGCACGAAGCGGAACACTCCTGGAAAACTGCGACGCTATAACAAACACGTGAAATTTTTCATTGGCCGGTGGTTGTTAACCGCCCTGGGATATATTTGTCATTGTTTGGGTAGCCAGAATGCTGGCACCGAGCCGAGATGAGGGGCCGCTCCTGAGGAAGTCGAGAAATCATCTTGTGGAGCCGTTGTGGGTCGAAGGAAGAAGCTCGCTGCACTGCAGCGATTCTCACGGCTTCGACTAAAATCCCAGCTCGCCGAAACAAGACATCGCGACTCACACGTAACATTCGTGTGACGCTCATCAAATGCGTGTATTGGGGACAGAGGCAGTACGCGGGGGGCAGAATTAGGGGCAACTCACAATCTATTGACTCAACTTAAGTAGCGAAAACAGCAGCTTAAAGAGATAAATTCGGCCTCTGCTGGCGAGGCCAATAGCATTCCCGTTACGAAAATTGCTCGACAAGTTGCCTGATAAATTCCTTGGAGCTGCCGTAGCTAACGATGTCAACATTGATATTCCAGTCTATGTAGCACCGCAGGACTCGTTCTATGGCATCCGTGATCCAATGCGTTGCATTACCAAACGCGCCCCCGCCAAGCAGAGTCAGAAACACCCGCATGTTTCCGGTGCGCAGCGAATTTAAGATTGCCGCGCATAAAGTTGCTTCATAAGAGGCTTCCAATACCAGCCTTGCGAAGTCTTCCCACATTGCCGCGGGATAATTCGAATACGCCACAGGCAAGGCAGAACAATACGTCTGCGAGACTGTGTGTGCGGCGTCATTCAACGTCACTTGTGTATTCCATTGAATTCCAATCCGCAGCAGTTGACGGAGTGCATCGCGCTCAGTTTCATTTGAAGATCGTAAGCGCTGTGCGATCTCAGCCAAACCGTCGCGTGTGGGCAGCGCGTACCCGTTTTGCATCAACCAAAGGCGACTGTCCGCATTGCCCAACGCAGCACCGAGATCGGCAAGACAGTCGATCTGACAGTGTTCAGATTGGCCGGTTCGCCCGGCCACCGATACAAAATAATTGCGATAAATCGTGCCGGCTCCTGCCGCGATTGCACACGCAGGACCTTGAGTGCGATCGTTTTCATAGATGCCGACGCCATGCTCGGGCGTGATGCTTGGCGACATCATTTCCAGCAAATTAAATTGGGATGCCACTTGAAAGAGCGCGTTCGCGTTCGCGGCATCGGTATGCAAGGTCTGCACGTCAGCGACAACTTCATGAACCGATAACCTGCCGCGGCGGCGTTCGCTGGTGCGGACCCGAGCTCGCAGTTCGGCCAAGGACGGGGTTTCCAAGCGACCGCATGTCATCACTTTGCCGTTGACATGAGAGGTCAATGTATCACCTGTCAACGCGAGGTTCTGACGCACTTGGCTCGGTGATATCTCAGGGAAACCGGTCAACAATTCAAACCATGTCATTCGATCGCTCCGGGAAACTTATTAACGCCGCTCATCCGGCGCTGTCTGGCCGAGAAAGGCCGAAGAGCTAGCCCTATGACGCCGCACGTGCTGAACTATCATGCGCGGGTTACCGAAATAATTGCTCCCGGAAACTGCGCCCATTTGGTGGAGTCACTACGGAACAATCGTCCGTATCCCACTACGCTTTATTGTTTTTCATGAGATACGCATTGATATCCCACGGTTCTCTCGCCGCAATGTGTTCTGGCAGATCGGGAACATCCCGAGGAATGTAGACCCCCGCGCTTTGCTTTTTAAGGTTGCCGATTACCGCGGGAAAAGGGCCGGGATTGGCCCGCAAATCCAGCAACCGCAAGCGAGGAAGTTCGTGGATTTCGTCGGGCAGACTGGTTAGTTGGTTGCCGTTCAAATAAATAAGCTCAAGCAGCGTCAAGCGTCCGATCGAATTCGGCAGCGTCAGTAGTTGGTTATTTTGCAGGAACAGCTCCCGCGCGGCCAAAAGGTCACCTATCTCGAGCGGCAACCGGGATAGACGGTTGTTCCCTAGCGACAGATGATAAACCTTGTCCAGCAACCCGATTTCCGCAGGCAATGTCGTGATCGCGTTGCCGTGGATCATGATTGACCGCAGCAAGTGGAGCCGTCCCATTTCCGCAGGCAGTGTAGTGACGCAATTACCGGTCAGATCCAGGGACGCGAGCGCTGTGAGTTGCCAGAACTCGTTCGGCAACGCCGTGAGCCGGTTGTGATCCAACATCAGCAATTGCAACTGCCGGAGTCGGCCAATGCCAGCGGGCAGCTGCGTTAAGCGGTTGTTGCGCAGGCTGAGTGAGCGCAGATGCGTAAGTTCACTGATCTCTAGCGGTAATTCAGCAATATCATGCCAGCCAAGATTCAGGTGCGTGGCCCGCTCGGCTCGCGTTTAACGAATCTTTGCTAGAACTTGGTCGCTGGTGGGCATCAGTCAATGCCTAATCGCGATTTGCGACTATTCTCCCCTTCGCGACGACGCACGTGCGCCGAATAAAGCACACTTGCGGTTATCGCGACCAGTAACGTAACAAGCGCAAAAACAGCCCACGAAACAACCGTCACCCAAAGCCCACGCGTCCATGGCTCCTGCGGTAGAAGCAAGAACAAGAGAGTCATTCCAGTTAAGACCCAAGGCCCTTTGCTCTGAAACGATACCGTGCTAACGCGGCAAACTACCGAACTCCATGAGTCCTTGGGATGCGGGCGTACTGCACGCAAAACGGCACGCCCCCACTCCACAGAAGTACTCACAACAACAATGCCTAATAGCAAGCCGCCGATGATTGCGGCTAGGGTCAGTGCGAATGACATGAATACGTCTCAACTTTGAACTAAACAACCTCACATTGATATTGGATCATTTCTGTGTTGAGTATGTCTCAAAAGCAGGTCCACGGGCCATTCGTTGGGGTGAGTGCCACCAACCCCAACATAAAACGCGAGAACGTGCGGCACCTGTGTTCGACATCAATGGCAGTTCGCTCCCAAGCGGGAATGGGTAAGTGTTCAGTGTTGGGCTTCTTGCGTCAGCCCAACCTACGATTTATTTGGATCGCTTTCGACGCGCTCATGTTTAGTCGGCCCAATTTCCAAGGTTGCAACGAGTCGCTCCAGCCTTACCAACCCCGCGATTCATCACGATCAAAGCGTTACGTAGGACGTCCCTCATCGTTTATCTATGGATCCCACAAAACATTGGGAGCCTCATCGAAAATCCTTTTGTGGATGTAAAAAATTCGAAATGGCGCAATTTAGACAGCAAACTCGAACGAACACCGCTCCTAATCCCCCCGCGCCGCCAACCACTTCCCGATGAGTTCAGCCGCTTCCGCTTGGGTTAGCTGCGGCGGCGCCAACGGAAACCAAAACACCGCTTGGCGGAACACCAATTCCGCGATCTTGGCGCTATTAAAATAGCCGTCCTCATCGATGCATAAGGCCGGCGTTTTGCTGACCAGTGACAGCGCAGCGCCCAAAACTGTTACGCGATCTTCACTCTGCTGGATTTGCGTTTGCGCAGCGCTGTTCGATTGATCGTCCCGATACTCCGGCAAGACTCTGCTCAAAAACTCAAATAAACGGGCGAGCGCCAGGGGGAGCGCGATTCCAACGCGTTGCGTCCAGGCATGAATCACGGTGGGCGAAACCGGCGGGTCGTCGTCTTCGTCGCAGCCTAAGCTCGCCGCCAGTATTTGCCATAAGGCGAACTCATGCGTCTCGGCTTCGCGCGCTTGTAGGTACGTAATCCATTGCGCGGGATCGATGCCGACCACAAGCGCAAGTGCTTCGCTCCGGGCAAACCATTGCGGCAGCTTTATCCACTGTTCAAATAACCGCTGCGTATCGTGATCGATGGCGTCCGGCGTTACGCTTACGCGTAACGCAAGCAGGGCGCGGTGCGCGTCCGTGGGAACACTCATCGTTTACTTGCCGGCGTTCTCACGATAGGTAAGCCGGTACACGCTGTCGGCGGTATCGTCCGCGATCAACACGGAGCCATCCGGCAGTTCGAGCAAATCAGCAGGCCTACCCCAAGCGAATTCGCCATCCAAAAAGCCCGTAATGAATGGTTCTTGTTTGATGACTTTCGTGGCGTTTTCATCCAGCACCACGCGTTTAATGCGGTAGCCAATCTTTTCGCTGCGGTTCCACGAGCCGTGTTCGGCAATCAAAAGATTGCCGCGATACTCGGCGGGAAACATGTCACCTTGGTAAAAAATTAAACCGAGCGGTGCGACATGCGGGCCTAATTCCGCAGCCGGCGGTACGGGCTTCAACTCCATCGGCATTTGCTCACCAAACTGCGGATCTTTAGCGTTCGCGCCATGCACGAACGGAAACCCAAAATGTTGATCCGGTGCGGACACTCGATTCAATTCACACGAGGGGGAATCGTCGCCCAACCAATCGCGGCCGTTATCGGTGAACCACAGTTCTTTGGTAGTGGGATGCCAGGTAAAACCAACGGTGTTTCGGATCCCTTTGGCAACGGTCTCAAGCCCCGAGCCATCGGGCTTCATTCGCAACAATTGCGCGAACGGTGGCTTCTCCAAACAGATGTTGCACGGCGCGCCCACCGGCACATACAGCTTGCCATCCGGTCCAAAGCCCAAGTACTTCCAACCGTGGTGCGTTTTGTTCGGTAATTGGTCATAGACAATCACCGGAGTTGGTTGGTCGCGATAAGTTTTGTCGATATTGTCAAAGCGCAAAATGCGGCTGACTTCCGCCACATAAAGCGCGCCGTCACGGTAGGCAATACCGGTGGGGAGTTCGAGATCGCGCGCGATAACCACGACTTCTTCCGCGCGGGCATCGCCATCTTTGTCGACCAGCGCATACACGTTGCCGGCATCCCGGGAGCCGGCAAACACCAATCCGGCCGGACTTCGCGCCAATTGCCGCGCGTTAGGAACATCGCTCGCGTATTCCTCTATGACAAATCCGGCGGGTAGCTTCAGTCGATCTAACGGTTTCGCTTGCACAGCCGTGGCTAGCGCCGCGGCGACGCCAAACGCGGTCAGAACCCGACGTGCGTTCATACCTCTTGCGACATTCTTTCCGTGGTCACCGACAAGCGATGAATGAGCGTGCGCAGGAATACTTTCAGAAAGCGCACCTGACAATTGAGCGAGACTTGGCTTATCACCGCCGAGTTCACCTTGAGCAACGAAGTCGGACCGCGGGCCACAATGGTTGCCGTGCGTTTGGTCTTCGCCAGATAACCCATTTCGCCGAAGCAATCTCCAGCATAGAGGCTACGCAAGTCTTTGTTGGATTTTCTCACCGAGACTTCGCCGTGCACGATGATGTAGAAGGAGTCATCCAGCTCGCCTTCCAGGATGATCTCGCTGGCGTCGGCGTAATCCTGCCATTTGCCCGCGCGTACGATCTCCCACACTTCCGCATCCGGAAAGCCTTGGAAAAATTCGAGCTGTTTAACGGCGGCGAATTTTTCTTGTTCGCTGATGTTTTCTTTGGGTTGATCGAGCAAGCTCTCAAAGGCCAGCGACAAATCCGCCGCCAGTTCACCACCCATGTGGTAGCGCCGATCGCGATCTTTGGCGAGCGCCTTGCTGACGATGGCCTGCAACGACGGATGAATGCCACCGCGGTGTTCATCCATCGGCGCCGGCTCGTCATTCAAAATGCGCTGCACTAGTCGCGAGAAATTATCCGCCGCGAAGGGATGCTTGCCGGTCAAAAGCTCGTACATGATGATGCCGAGCGAGAATAGATCCGTTTGATTGGTTAAGTAGTCTTCGGTGATCTGCTCCGGCGACATGTAGCGCGGAGAACCCACTAACCCCAAGGGCATCGTCTCGGTGGCATCCATTTTAGAAAGATGAGCGATGCTGAAGTCGCCAATCTTCACGTCCATATCAACCGTGACCAAGATGTTGGTGGGTTTGATATCGCGGTGGATGACACCTTGCTTATGCGCATAGTCCAGTGCCCGCGCGCATTTGAACGCCATCTCCACCACCTTCTCCACCGGCAGAAGTTGGTCGGCGCGACAGAAAGATTTTAACGTCTGCCCGCCTTCCACGAATTCCATCACGATGTAGCAGATCTCTTCGTCCACCCCTGCGTCAAAAATGCTAATGATGTTGGGGTGCGTCAGACGTCCGGCGGTGTGTGCTTCATTAAAAAACATCTTGCGGTAGCGCTCGCCGGATTCTTCATCACGGAGTTGCTCCGCGTGCGCAACCTTGATGGCAACCGGGCGATCGAGATATGGGTCATGCCCCAAATAAACCGTGCCCATACTGCCGCGATTAATCTCACGGAGCACCGAGTACTTGCCGAGCCGCTGCGGGATTGGGTCGCTCATGTCACTAACAGAATATCACGGTGCTATAGTTGGTCATACTTTGCACTCTTAGGGGATGGAGACCGATGACAGGTTCTAGCCAACGCCTTCGCGCGGAGCTTCATTCTCAAGCCGCCGCGTGGCGCACACTACGCGTCGCGGATCAGTTCAAGTCCACAACCAATCGCGCCTCACAGTTCACCCTGGAGGCGGCCGGTATTACGTTGGACTTCAGTAAGAATCGGCTTGATACCGCAATCCTGAAGCACCTCCTCGAATTAGCCGACGCCCACGGGGTGAAAGCCGCGATCGGCGCGATGTTTGCCGGCGAGAAAATTAACCCTACCGAACAACGGCCTGCCTTACATGTGGCGTTACGTGCTCGCCGTGGATGCGATATCTCGGTGGATGGTGTGGCCATTGGAGCGGAGATCGAGGCCGCCAAACAGCAGATGCGCGCGCTGGTTACAGCCGTCCACGATGGCACCTGGCGCGGCTACAGCGGCGAAACCATTACCGATGTGGTGAATCTTGGGATCGGCGGTTCGCATCTCGGGCCGTTGCTGGCCTATGAGGCGTTACGCGAAGAGCGTCAACCGGGCTTGCGCGTCCATTTTGTCTCTAATGTGGACGGCGGCGATATCGCACATTGCCTAGCGAAAATCGAGCCCGCCCGCACGCTCTTCATCGTCGCCTCCAAATCATTCAACACCCCGGAAACGTTACTCAACGCGCGCACCGCGCGCGCCTGGCTGATGGCGGCGTGCCAAGACGAAGGCGCGCTGCCCAAGCATCTCATTGCGATTACCTCGCGGGGTGATCGCGCGCAACAGTTTGGGGTCGCGCCGGCCAATGTTCTACCGATGTGGGATTGGGTGGGTGGCCGCTATTCGTTATGGTCGGCGATCGGTCTGCCGGTGGCGCTCGGCGTCGGCATGACTCACTTTGAACACTTACTCGCGGGCGCGGAAGAAATGGATCGGCATTTTCAAAATGCCCCACCCGCCGCTAACTTGCCGGTATTGCTGGCGCTCGTCGGCATCTGGAACAGCAATTTTCTGGGCGCCGAGAATTTCGCCGTTATTCCTTATGAAGAACGCCTATTCCACCTGCCCGCTTATCTGCAACAGCTGGAAATGGAGAGTAATGGCAAACGCGTCACCATCACGAATGAAGCCGTGCCCTCGCATACCGCACCTATCTTGTGGGGCGGTCTCGGTACCAACGTGCAGCACGCCTTTTTCCAATTGTTGCATCAGGGCACACGTTTGATCCCGGTCGATTTCATTTTGCCGTTGCGCAATCCGCGCTCGCCGCCAGGCCATCACGATATGTTGGTGGCCAATTGCTTGGCGCAAGCGGAAGCGTTGATGAATGGCCGGCCGGCGGCAAGTTTGGATGGTGGGTCCGCACCTCTCGGTATCGATCTTGCGCAGCATCGGGCGACCCCCGGGAATCAACCCAGCAACTTGCTCTTACTCGAGACACTCACCCCGCATACGCTAGGCGCGCTACTCGCGCTCTACGAGCACAAAACTTATGTGCAAGGCGTTATTTGGGGCATTAATTCTTTCGACCAATGGGGAGTCGAATTAGGCAAGGAACTTGCGCAAACACTTCTCAATGAAATCGCCGCTGGCGCACCGGGCGAAGCCCATGACGCATCGACCAAGGCGGCGCTGGCGCGTTACCTCAAGTCGCGTTAACGCTCACAAGATGCCGCCGCGCACGGCGAGTTCGGTGGTCTTGGCGAGCCGGTCGCTCAATGCGCGCAAAAAAACCCGACTGAAGCGTAACTGGCAGTCGCTCGACACTTGCTCGATGAGTGTCGCGTTCACTTTCATCAAATAAGCCTGCGTCTCGGCGGTGACGGTTGCCGTGCGGCGCGTCTTATTCAAGTAACCCATCTCGCCAAAACACTCGCCGCTTTTCAGACGACTGAGCAAGCGTGTTTGCTTGGTGACGTTAACCGTGCCATTCAGAATGATATAGAAAGAGTCATCGATCTCGCCTTCGCGAATGACCTCCTCCCCGGGGCGTGCTTCTTGCCACACGCTCGCGCGAATGATTTCCCAGATCTCGGAATCCGGGAAGCCGCGGAAGAAATCGAGCGGTTTGACCATCTCGAATTTTTCGCGCGCCGGAATGTCTTCTTGCGGCCGCTCTAGATGGGTGAACGCCATGCTGAGATCGGACGCGAGATCGAGCCCCATCCGATAACGCCGTTCCGGCGCCTTTTCCAAACACTTGCCGATGATGGTATCGAGGATCGGCGGTAGATCGTTGCGGTACTTGGTAATCGAGACCGGATCTTCGTTGATGACCCGATGAATTAAATTTGAAAAGCTCTCGCCGCCAAACGGATGTTTGCCGGTCAACAGCTCGTAAAAAACTATCCCTAACGAAAACAAATCCGTGTGATGCGTGATCATGTCTTCCTGAACTTGCTCAGGGGACATGTAACGCGGTGAGCCCACGAAGCCCATCGGCATGGTCTGCGACATATCGGTGCGATTGATGTGGGCGATACTGAAATCCGCGATTTTGACGTCCATATCCTGGGTCAACAGGATATTGGAGGGCTTGATGTCGCGGTGTATGACCCCCTGACGATGCGCGTAATCAAGCGCCTTGGCGCAACGAAACACGAGTTCGGCGACCTGGTTGGGCGGAAGAAGATTGTCGCCGCGGCAATACGTGCGCAATGTATCGCCGTCTTCGATGAGTTCCATCACGATGTAACACTTATCCTCGTCCACCCCGGCATCAAAAATGTCGAGAATGTTGGGATGTCGCAGCATGCCGGCGGTGTGCGCCTCGTTGAAGAACATTTTGCGGAACCGCTCACCGGACTCGCGATCTTTCAGCGCATCCGTCATCGCCACTTTGATCGCCACCGCGCGGTCGATATAGGGATCGTAGGCCTGGTACACCACCCCCATGCTGCCGCGGCCGACTTCTTTGACGATTTCGTATTTGCCGAGTTTGGACACCATGCGATAGCCGTTAGGGTTAGGAGCCGAGCGAGACCGTTGGTAGTGTACCTGACGCCACCGGGTTTCCGTCAGCACTGTTGGTTATACTGCCCGCATGAATACCGAAGCGCTGCGTAAACCTCGCCTCATCCTTTTCGCGACCCTCGCATTAGCCGCGTTTCTGGGCGGGATCCAAATCGCGCGGCTCTTTCAAGGTGGCGAACCCGCGCCCGCTATCGACGGTTTGTTGTGGCCAAATCCTCCGGCGATCGGCGAGTTTTCGCTCCGAGATGCGAACGGCGGCAACGTCGACCCAGCGCATTTGCGCGGCCATTGGACATTGCTGTTCTTCGGCTTCACGCATTGTCCGGATGTGTGCCCAACCACGCTCGCCACGCTAAAGCAGGTTAAAAGCCAATTGGCGGATTTGGCGGCTTTCGCGAACCACGGGCAGATCTTGTTCGTCTCGGTCGACCCGGCACGCGACGATCCCGCAACGCTCAAGCAGTACACCGCCTACTTCGATCCCGCGATCATCGCGGCCACCGCGCCGCCCGAACAACTCACGGAACTCACGCGCCAGCTAGGAGTCATCTATGCAAAGGTCGAAACCGCGGACCCGGCGACCTATACCATGGACCACACGGCATCCATCCTCTTGATCGATCCCAACTTGCGCCTCATCGGCGTGTTCTCACCACCGCACGAGGCAGCAGGGGTCGCTCAGCGCGTACGCGCGATCATCGCTTTCTTGGAACCTAGGCTATGAGAGCGTGGCTACTGTGTGCGTATTTGGTGGCGTATGCGGTGCACGCATGTCCGGGGCTAAGCGCGCATGAGCCGTGGATCCGTGAGACACCACCCGGGGCAAAAATGCTCGCCGGTTTCGGCACACTCCGCAACATGGGACCCGATGCTCTCAAGATCACTGGTGTCCGCTCGCCTTATTTCAGTGCGGTGACGTTACACGAAACGCGCTTTGAAAACGGCACGGCGCGCATGCTCGAGGTGAAGACGCTCGCGATTAAGGCGGGCGATGCGCGCGTCCTCAAACCAGGCGGTTTGCATTTGATGTTGATGATGCCGAAGGCCACGATGCGTGCCGGCGATAGCGTCGAACTTGAATTCATCTGTGGCGAGTCGCGCGCAACGTTCGATTTCCCACTCAAAGCACCCACCCCCTAGGCGTCGATCGTTATATGCCGGAATCGATCCGCTGGTTGGACTGGCTGCGCGTGCTGCCTCAGTACACCGCCCCGCAACACGGATTGTCCCGTTTGATGCATAGGCTTTCGCGGAGCGAGCGACCATGGCTGAAACAATGGCTCATCGACACCTTGCGCAAGCGCTATCCCATCGATCTCGCCGAGGCAGCGGTTAGCGACCCAACGCGTTATCCATCGCTAAACGCTTTTTTTACACGCGCGCTCAAACCGGGTGTGCGCCCCCTGCCGCGCGACGAACGCGCCTGGATATCCCCTGCCGATGGAACCGTGAGTCAGTTAGGCGCCATACAAGCCGGCAAATTAATTCAAGCCAAGGGGATGTATTACACGCTGAACGCTTTGCTGACACCGTTATGTACCGATCTCACGCGTTTTGCGCACGGCCACTACGCAACGATATATCTCGCGCCGCATAACTATCATCGGGTCCACGCGCCGTCTAACGCGACGCTCACCGAAGTGATCTATGTGCCGGGCCAACTTTTTTCGGTCAATTTACTCACCGCGGACGTGGTGCCCAATCTCTTCACGCGCAACGAAAGAGTCATCGTGCGCGGGGTCGCCGACGGCGGCGAATTCGCGCTCGTGATGGTAGGTGCCATGTTAGTCGGCAGCATGACGCTCAAGTGCTACGATTTGTCAGAGATTGCGCGGCAACGGCAACTTTTCAAAATTCCACTCGAACCGGCGGTTACGGTCGCAAGGGGTGATGAAATCGGTCATTTCAACATGGGTTCGACCGTTATTCTCGTTCATGCTTGCCCGCATCACCGATGGGAGACAACACTTGCGTCAGGCGCTGAAATAAAAATGGGCCAGTTGCTCCTGCGAGAGTCCGCATCGTGATCCATAAGGCAAGGCGCGCGTCACGGAGAAGCGTGCTGACAGCGCTTTGCGTGACCCTTGCGGGCTGCGCAACCGTCCCTCCCGATCGCGGTTTTTCCGTAGTTCAGAGCGAACTCGACCAACACGGTGTGACGGACGTCGCGACTCCGGCGGATACGGCGCCGATGCTTTCCGAGTGGCTAGCGGCACCGCTCTCGCTTGATACCGCGCGTCGGATCGCCTTCACGCAGCACCCACGATTGCGCGCCGGCTACGCCGCGCTTGGCATCGCGCAAGCGGAAGTTTATGAGGCGGCGCGGCTCAGTAATCCTGTGCTCGACTTCGAATGGTTGGCGAGCAGCGTTGAGAACGAGCAAATTACGCTGGGTCTCGCGCAAAATTTTGCATCTTTGCTGAAGCGCCCGGCGCGCAAAAGGCAGGCGGATGCGGCACTCGTCGCGGAACAGCTTAGGGTTGCCGCGGATCTGCTCGACCTCAGCGCGGATATTGAAGTTGCCTATTATCGGCAGGTGGGTGCGCGCGCGTCCCTGGAGTTGTGCCGCGCGCTCGTCGAAGCGGCGGATGTCGCGTCCGCGCTTGCCGCGCGGATGCATGAGGCGGGCAATATCTCGTTGCCGGCGTTGCGGCGCGAACAAGCCGCCGCGACGACGGCGCGTATCGCCATGGAACGCGCCAGGGCGCAAGTCGAGGGTACCCGCGCCACGCTCAACGAATTACTCGGACTCGACGCGCAGGCCGGTGCAACATGGAAAATTTCCGCGCAACTACCGCTGCCGGTCGCCGCCGAGGACTCGCTTAAAAGCCTGCGCGAGCTCGCGCGCGACCGCCTTGATTTGACGGCAGCACGCGCGGCCGTGACGCGTTTGGAAGAGCGCTTGGGCATTTCACGGCGTGAGCGCCTGCTCGGCGAAGCCAGCCTCGGTGTCACCCATGAACGCGATAGCGACGGCGAGAAGCTCACGGGTCCCACGCTCTCACTCGAGCTACCCGTTTTCGACTGGGGCCGGGGGCGCGAACTCCGCGCACAGGCGGAACTCGAAAAGGCGCAGGCCGATCTGCATACCCATGAGCTCGAAGTCGAGCGACGTTTGCGCGCCGCCTACGCTGAGGTCAAGGTCGCGCGCGCAGTTATCGAGCGCTATCGACACGATTTGTTGCCGCAACGTGACGCAATTGTCCAGTCGCTGCTCGCGCAGCAGCACTTCATGTTGGTGGGCCAGTTTGAAGTATTGGCGGCGAAACAGGATCAGTACGACGCCTATCAAGGTTACTTGGAAGCGCTGACGGACTACGCCGTGGCGCGTGCCGAGCTTACCCGTGCCGCCGGGAATCAATTACCGAGCGGCCGTGACGGCACACCGGACGTGGTTAAACCGGCTGAACTTTTAACGCCGTCTACCAGTCCCAATGAGTAATTAATGCAATAAGACAGCGTCGCGCTTGCCCGGCGCGGGTCGCGGCACAACGAGGTGAGGATGTCATGCAAGTTACCCGCCGCGGGTTAGTCTCGCTTCTTGGCGTCAGTTCGCTATCGACATTGGTCTCCGCGCTCACTTCGCGCTTGAGTATCGGTCCGCAGGCGTATGCGGCTGAATCCGGCGGACCCTTTACGCCGGTACACACGCTAAACGGCTGGACGCTGCCGTACCGGTTACACGACGGTGTCAAAGAATTTCACTTGGTGGCGGAAGAAATCGACCATGAATTCGCCCCGGGTTGTATCGCGAAATGCTGGGGTTATAACGGCACGACCCCGGGACCGACGCTTGAAGCGATCGAAGGCGATCGCGTGCGCATCTTGGTGACCAATCGTTTGCGTGAAAAAACGAGCGTGCACTGGCACGGGATCTATTTGCCGAGCGGCATGGATGGCGTCACGGGGTTAAATCAAGCGGGAATTGCACCTGGCGAGACCTATGCCTACGAGTTCACGTTACAACAGCACGGCTCGCACATGTACCACCCACACGCCGATGAAATGGTGCAGCTCGCCGTTGGCATGATGGGTATGTTCATCATCCATCCGCGCGCGGGTGAACCGCACCGCATCGATCGCGATTACGCGTTACTACTGCATAACTGGGCATTGCACCCCGGCACTTACCGACCGGATCCATCGGTCATGCAGGAGTTCGACCTGTGGACAATCAACTCCAAAGTCTTTCCCGCAATTGCGCCGATGGTGGCGCGCAGCGGTGAGCGGGTGCGTATTCGAGTCGGCAATCTCTCCATGTGGAATCACCCGATACATTTGCACGGCGTGCAGTTCGAGGTTACGGGCGGCGATGGCGGACGTTGGCCGGCGCAGCAGTATCGCCGCGAAGTGACGGAGATCGTAGGCGTTGGTCAAATTCGCGACCTCGAATTCACGGCGATCCCGGGCGACTGGTCGTTCCACTGCCATATGTCGCACCATACGATGAACGCCATGGGGCACGGTATTCCCAACATGTTGGGCGTCGAACAAAACAACATCGCCGCGCGTTTCCAAGCAATTCTGCCGGGTTACATGCCGATGGGAGAAAATGGGATGGAAGAGCACGCGGCGCATATTGCCATGGGCATGCGGCAGGGGCCGCCGAATACGCTTCCCATGGGCGGCGGCAAAGGCCCGTTCGGCACCCTGGATATGGGCGGCATGTTTACGGTGCTCAAGGTTCGCAACGATTTGGCGGTGGGTGACTACCGCGATCCCGGTTGGTATCGAGCGCCCGTTGATACGACAGCGCACCGCGTATCGACCGATCCTGATTTTGGAGCGCCGGTGCGCAAAACGAGTCGCGTTTAAGTTTCCGAAGATCACAGCTCGGCGTCGTAACGCCGCCCTACGCCGGCGCGCGCGGCTTGTAAGGCGTGCGATTGGTTCCGGATAATCCCCCTATGCAAGCCCACTCATCCGAAAACACCTCGCATGCCTGCGATGTGGACAAGCCGTACCGCGATCCGGTGTGCGGTATGCGCGTCAAAGCCGGCACCGCACATCGCTGCAGACATCAGGAAACCGACTATTACTTCTGCTGCAACGGTTGCCTAACCAAGTTCCAAGCAGACCCTGCACGATTTCTAACGCCAGCGAACGAGCCGATCGCGGAGCCACCGCCTGGCTCGCATTTCGTGTGTCCCATGCACCCGGAAGTAGAATCACCGGTGCCTGCCGATTGTCCGCTATGCGGAATGCGTCTGGAAGCCGCGACGCCATCGGCCACCGATGACGATGCGGAAACGCGGCGGCTGGCGCGACTTTTATGGTGGACACTGCCCTTTACCGTCGCCGTCGTAGTGCTCGCGATGCGTGGTCACGGCGCGCGCTTACCGCGCCAAGCAATGATCGAATTGCTGCTATCGTTACCCGTCATGTGGGGCGCCGGCGGCTTGGTGTGGTCGCGCTTTGCCGCGTCGATCAAGCATCGCAGTCCCAATATGTGGACGTTGATCGGCCTCGGCACCGGCGCGGCTTTTTTGTACAGCGTCGTCGCAACGCTGGCGCCCCAATTCTTTCCACGCGCATTGACCACCGAGGGTCGCGTCGCGGTCTATTTCGAGGCGGCCACGGCGATTTTGTCCCTAACGCTGTTCGGTCAGTGGCTCGAGGCGAAGGCGCGCGCACAAACCGGCAGTGCGATCCGAGCCTTACTCAAGCTCGCGCCGCCGACGGCGCGCCGGATCGCTGCCGATGGCAGTGAACATGACGTTGCACTGGCTAAAATCGCGGTAGGCGATCGACTCCGGGTGCGGCCCGGCGAACGCATCCCGGTCGATGGAAAGGTTCTCGAAGGCATTAGCGCGGTCAATGAGGCAATGCTGACTGGTGAACCGATACCGGTGCCGAAGTCGCCTGGCGCGAATCTGTTGGGCGCAAGCTTGAATGAACAAGGAACGCTCGTCATGCGCGCCACCCACATCGGCGCCGCGACGGTGCTCGCACGCATCGTGCGACTGGTCGCGGAAGCGCAACGCTCAAAAGCCCCGCTGCAGCGTTTGGCCGATCTCGTAGCGGGTCGCTTTGTCGCAGGCGTTGGCCTCATCGCATGCATGACATTCGTGTTGTGGGGAATGCTGGGGCCGGCGCCGAGCTGGGTATTCGGCTTCTTGAACGCGATTGCCGTGCTCATCATCGCTTGCCCCTGCGCGCTAGGTCTCGCGACGCCGATGTCGGTGACGGTGGCGCTTGGCCGCGCGGCGCAATCCGGCGTGTTATTCAGGGACGCGGCGGTACTCGAAGCCTTGGCGGCAGTAGATACCTTGGTGGTTGATAAAACCGGCACGCTTACCATGGGCGCGCCACGGCTTTTGCAGATCACGCCCCTGTTGGGCGAGGAGCAAACAGCCGATTCGGTGCTGCGCTTAGCCGGGAGCTTGGAACGAGGGAGCGAGCATCCACTCGCCCGCGCCTTGACCAACGCCGCGCAATCCCGCGGGCTCGCGCTGGTTAACCCAACAAGTTTTGTGACGAGCCCAGGCGCCGGTGTCCGCGGTACAGTTGAAGGGGATGAGCTCTTGATCGGCAATCAGCGCTTTTTAGAAAGCGCGGGCGTCGACTGCGCGCGCGCTGCGTTGGCGGCTGCGACGCCACCGGATGCGGGCGAAATTTGGCTCGCCGTGAACGGACGCGCCGCCGCGCGCTTCTTAGTCACCGATGAGATTAAGTCGACCACCGCCGCTGCCCTCAACAAACTCAAGGCGGATGGGTTGGAAATCATCATGGCGAGCGGCGACCGGCAAGCCAGCGCTGATGCAGTGGGCGCGAAACTTGAGATTGAGGTCCGTGCGGAGCTTACGCCGGAGGACAAGCACGCATTGATTCGCCAGCTCATCGCGCAAGGCCGGCATGTCGCGATGGCCGGCGATGGCATCAACGACGCGCCTGCCCTCGCCGCCGCAAGCGTTGGGATCGCGATGGGCGATGGCACCGACGTCGCTATCGCGAGTGCCGGCGTCACGCTGCTCAAGGGCGACCTGCGCGGCATCGTGAGCGCGCGCAATATTGCGCGAGAGACGGTGACCAACATGAAACAGAATTTAGGTCTCGCGCTCGCTTACAACGCGCTCGCCATCCCACTTGCCGCCGGGGTGCTTTATCCGTTCACGGGCTGGTTGTTGTCACCGATGATTGCAGCGGCCACGATGAGCGTGAGTTCCGTATCGGTGATTGCGAACGCGCTTCGGTTACGCAAGCACTCGCCAACTTAGGGCGAATACGGGATCGCGGCCGACAGGCACAGCGACATCAACGCACTTGGCAGCATCCCAAGCGCGAGCACCGCGAGCCCGTTGACCGATAGCACCAGCCGTAAATCGGCTGACGCAGTCACCGGATACGGCGATTCTGGCTCGTCGAAGTACATGAGCTTGACGATCCGTAGGTAATAGAACGCGCCGATGATCGAAAACATGACCGCCACCGCCGCTAACCACACGTAGTCCGCCGCGACGACTTCTTTCAGCACGAACCACTTGGCCCAAAAGCCACCGAACGGCGGCACGCCTGCCATCGAAAACATCAAGATCAGCAAAATAAACGCAAACCACGGACTGCGCTTGGCGAGTCCCGCCAGATCGCTCAGCTGATCGGACTCCGAACGTGCGGAAGACAGCAGAATGATCGTGCCGAACGCGCCCATGCTCATCAGCGCGTAAATGGTCACGTAGAACATCGAACCGGCATAGCCGGCGGAGGTCGCCGAGATGATTCCAAGGAGTAGAAAGCCCATGTGCGCGATCGTGGAATACGCCAACATGCGCTTTAAGTTCTTCTGCGCGAGGGCGAGCAAATTGCCGATCCCCATCGACAGGATGGCGAGGATAATCAGCATTTGTTGCCATTGCTCGGCGAGCCCTTCCAAACCATCGACAAACAAACGCATGGTCATGCCGAATGCCGCGAGCTTTGGCGCGGTGCCGATAAACTGCGTGGTTGGCGTCGCCGCGCCTTCGTACACGTCCGGCACCCACATGTGAAACGGCGCGAGCCCAAGTTTGAAGGCGATCCCGACCACCAAAAACACCAATCCAAAGGTCAACAGCAGACGCTGCGATTCTAGATTGCTTACTTTGATGAGAAGCTCCGAAAGATCGAGCGTCCCGGCAACGCCGTACAACATCGACATGCCATAGAGCAGCAAGCCCGAGGCTAGCGCGCCTAACACAAAGTATTTCATCGCCGCTTCCGAAGCGGTTACCGAGTCGCGCTGCAGGGCCACCATCGAATACATCGATAGGGACAACAACTCGAGTCCCAAATAAACCGTAAGTAAACTACTGGCCGAGACGAGGATCATCATGCCAAGCGTGGCGAAGAGCGCGAGCGGATAATATTCCCCGCGCGCGGTTTCTTTGTGCGTTGAGAAATACTCGCGCGCATAGAAAAACGACAGTAACACCAGGACGACGAGGAAGGCTTTCAGGACCGTGCCCATCACATCGATGCGGATAGTGCCGGCAAACCCAAACATCGCGGCCTCCGGCACGAAACTCGCTACCTGCGCGAGCACCACCACCATGCTGACGACGGCAAGCCAGAACGTCGTGCTGGGGTTCTCCTTACCGACGAAGGCATCGACCAACAGGACGGCGCAAGCCAAGCCCAGCAACGTGGCTTCGGGCATTACCAGGGCAATGTCATTCATAACCGGCTACCGATGTCTTGGACTGGGCCACTTGTTGCAGGAGGTGATCGATGCTGACCTGCATGGTATCGAGCAACGGCGCGGGCCAAATGCCGAGCAACAGGACGGCGAGTGCGAGCGTGGCGAGAATGAATGTTTCGCGCCCGTTGATGTCGGTCAATTCTTCGACATGCGGATTGCGGACTTCACCAAACGCCACCCGCTTGTACATCCACAAGGTGTAGGCCGCGCCGAGAATCAGCGTGGTCGCGGCAAGGAAGGCATACCAAACATTGGCTTTGAAGCTCGCTAAGATCACCAAAAATTCACCGACGAATCCGGAAGTCGCCGGGAGGCCGGCATTCGCCATCGAAAACAGCAGCATGAAGGCGGCGAACTTCGGCATGACATTCACTACCCCGCCGTAGTCTTTGATCATTCGGCTGTGCATGCGGTCGTACAGCACGCCCACGCATAGAAACATCGCGCCGGAGATGAAGCCGTGGGAAATCATCTGCACCATGGCCCCTTCAACACCCATCGCCGCATCGTGCCAATTGCCGGTGTTGGCGTAGATATCAAAAATCATGAAAAAACCGAGCGTCACAAACCCCATGTGCGAAATGGACGAATACGCGATGAGCTTCTTCATATCCTGCTGCACGAGGGCCACAAAGCCGATGTACACCACCGCGATCAGCGAGAGCGTAATCATCAACCAGTCGAGCGACGCCGCGGCGTCCGGCGTTATCGGCAAGCTAAAGCGCAGGAAACCGTAGCCGCCCATTTTCAGCATGATGGCCGCCAGCACCACCGAGCCACCGGTGGGTGCTTCGACGTGCGCGTCCGGCAACCAGGTATGCACCGGCCACATCGGAACTTTGACGGCAAACGCCAGTAAGAATGCGATAAAGATCCAGATCTGCTCGTTCAAGGTGAGGACCACGTCCTGCATGTCGGTGAGGGCGAAGCTGTCGGCCTGCGCATAGAGATATAAAAGCGCGACCAACATGAAGACCGAGCCCAAGAAGGTGTAGAGGAAAAACTTGATGGTGGCATAGACCCGGCGCGGTCCACCCCAGATCCCGATGATGAGAAACATCGGGATCAACATCGCTTCCCAAAAGACATAGAACAGAATGGCATCGAGCGCGCCGAAGACGCCCACCATCAGACCTTCCAAGATAAGGAAGGCACCCATGTATTGATTGACGCGATCTTCGATGACTTCCCAACCCGCGAGCACCACCAACACGGTGGTGAACGTGGTCAGCAGTATCAACGGCAGTGCAATACCGTCGATGCCGATGGCGTATTGGATATTAAACGCCGAGATCCAATTCATCTGCTCGACGAACTGCATGGCCGCGGTCGAGGCGTCGAAATCACGATACAACAGCAGCGACAGCGCAAACGTGACCAATGAAATGATCAACGCGTCTTGTTTGACCGCGCGATCGAGCACACGGCTGCCAGCGAAAATAACCCAAAGGCCGCCGACGATCGGCAACCAGATGCAGAGGCTTAACAGCGGAAGATCAGCGTACATAGGTGTGTGCCGGTGAAGTATTCAAATGGTGCCTTAGAACCCTGTCCATTCCGCGCTCATATAAACAAGTGATGCACGAACACACCGAGCAACGCGAGCAGGCCCAAGATCATCGCGAAGGCATAGTGATACAAATAGCCGGACTGTATGCCGCGCATCAGTGTCGAGAACCAGCCAACGAGGCGCGCCGAGCCGTTAACCATGAACCCGTCAATGAGTCCGGCGTCGCCATAACGCGACAGCGCGCCGCCGGTGCCGCGCGCGCCGCCTGCGAAGAACCATTCGTTGAATCGATCGAAGCCATACTTATCGAGTAACAAGCTGTGTATCGGCTTAAAGGCGGCGGCGATTTTGGCCGGAACGGTCGGTTGCGCGAGATACAAGTACCAAGCCGTGACAACGCCGCCCATCGCCAACCAAAACGGCGGTTGCATCACGCCGTGGGCGACAAAGGCCCAGGGCCCGTGAAAATGTTCGGCCATGTGATGCAGCACATCATGCGCTGGCGCGACCACGATACTCGCGCCGAAATAATCGCCAAATAACATCGGCCCGGCGCCAATCAATCCCGCCACCAATGACGGAATCGCGAGCGCGACCAGCGGTACCCACACGACCGCCGGCGACTCATGCAAATGCTCTTGCGTGTGGTGATCCATGCGTTCTTTGCCATGGAACACCAAAAAGACCAGCCGGAATGAGTACAGCGCCGTGATGAACACCCCGATCAGACAAGCGTAATAGCCGATTTGCGCACCTGGCGTGTGTGAGAGTTTGACGGCTTCGATGATGGCGTCTTTGGAAAAGAAACCGGCGGTGCCGGGAAACCCGATCAGCGCAAGCGATCCGATCAAACTCGTGACCCAAGTAATTGGCATGTAGCGTTTGAGTCCGCCCATGCTGCGCATGTCCTGTTCGTGGTGCATGCCGATGATGACCGAGCCGGCGGCGAGGAACAGTAATGCTTTGAAGAACGCATGCGTGAAAAGATGAAATATCGCGGCCGCGTACGCCGAGGCACCGAGCGCAACCGTCATATAGCCAAGCTGCGATAGCGTGGAATAAGCGACCACGCGCTTGATGTCATTCTGCACGAGGCCCAACAGTCCCATGAAAAATGCCGTGATCGAGCCGATGATGAGCACCACCGATAACGCAGTGGTCGATAGCTCAAAGAGCGGCGACATGCGCGCGACCATGAAGATACCGGCGGTCACCATCGTCGCCGCGTGAATCAACGCCGAGATAGGCGTCGGGCCTTCCATTGAATCCGGCAGCCAGACATGGAGCGGGACTTGCGCGGATTTGCCCATCGCGCCGACGAAAAGGCACAGGCAAGTAAAAGTCAGCAGCGACCATTGCGTGGCGCCCCACACATTGATGGTGGTGTCGGCGAGTTCTGGCGCTTTGGCGAACACCTGCGCGTAATCCAGGCTGCCGAAGTACATCAGCACGCAGGCAATACCAATCAAAAAGCCGAAGTCGCCCACGCGATTGACCAGAAAGGCTTTTAAGTTGGCGTAAATCGCGGTGTCGCGCTTGAACCAAAAGCCGATCAAGAGATAGGACACCAGCCCCACCGCTTCCCAGCCAAAGAAGAGTTGCAGAAAGTTGTTCGCCATGACGAGCATCAACATGCTAAACGTGAACAGCGAGATATAAGAGAAGAAGCGTTGATAACCCGGATCGTCGTGCATGTAACCGATGGTGTAGATATGCACCATCCACGACACAAAGGTCACCACCACCATCATCGTGACGGTGAGTTGATCGATCAAAAATCCGATTTGGAAATCCACGCCGCCGCTTTGCAGCCAACTGTAGAGCGCGATATTGGCCGGTGCGACGCCATCAAAAATAATCCGTTTGAAGACCACGCACGAAAGCGCGAACGACAGTCCAACGGTGAGTATCGTCACCCAGTGAGCGCCGCTGCGCCCAAGCGCACGGCCGAACAGGCCCGCCGCAATCGCGCCGAATAGCGGCGCAAGGACGATGGCAAGGCAAAGCTCTTTCACTTAATTCCCCTAAAACCCCAACATTAAGATGCGCTCAGCCGCGCATCGCGCTGATATCTTCTACGTTAATCGAACTGCGATTGCGGAATAACACCACCAAGATGGCGAGCCCAATCGCGGACTCGGCTGCGGCCACCGTCAAGATGAAAAAGACAAATACCTGGCCACTGATGTCTTGGTTAAAGTGCGAAAACGCAATGAAATTGAGATTGACCGCGAGCAGCATCAATTCGATGCACATGAGTAGCACGATGATGTTCTTACGGTTGATAAAGATGCCGGCGACGCTGATGCAGAACAGTATCGCGCCGACCAGCAGGAAATCGGCTAGCGCGAGCATGTTGGGCAACCTAATGAGATCAGGATGGGCATCTGACTAATTCTCCGCGCTGGCGGGATCTGGTTTATCCGCGGCCATTTTGACCAACCGCACGCGATCGGCGCGCAGGACGTGGACTTGTCGTTCGGGTTTCGGGGTGCGAGTGCCGCGGGTCTGGCGCAGGGTTAAGGCAATGGCGGAAATAATCGCGACCAACAGCACGACGGCTGCTATTTCAAACGGCAGCACGTACTGCGTGTACAGCACCTTGCCGAGCGCAGCGGTGTTCTCGTAGTTCGCGGCAGCCGGGACTGGCGCCGGCATATCGGCGAGGCCGAAATGCTTGCCGCCTACCACCAATCCGATCGCCGCGAGCATCAAGAAGGCGACGATGCCGGCGATCGGCAAATAGCTGGCGAAGCCTTCGCGCAGTACGGACACGTTGATATCGAGCATCATGACCACGAACAAAAACAACACCATGACCGCGCCGACATAAACGAGCACCAGCGCTATCGCCAGAAACTCGGCTTCAAGGAGCAGCCATAAACCAGAGCTCGCGAAAAAGCCGGCAACCAGAAACAAGGCTGCGTGGACCGGGTTACGCACGGTGATGACCATTAACGCCGAAAAGAGCAGCCCTGCGGCGAAAGCGTAAAAGACGAGTTGCTGAAACATGCTTTAAGGTTTGCTGCGGCGTTAAGGTTAGCGATACGTCGCTTCGGCGGCGCGATCGGCCGCGATCTGCGTTTCAAAGCGATCGCCAACGGCGAGTAGCTTTTCCTTGGTCATCAGCAAATCGCTGCGTTGCTCGCCGTGATACTCAAAGTGTCGTGTTTCGACGATCGAATCGACCGGGCAAGACTCCTCGCAAAACCCGCAGAAAATGCATTTGCTTAAGTCGATATCGTAGCGCGTGGTACGACGCGTGCCGTCCGCGCGCTGCGCCGATTCGATGGTGATGGCCAGCGCCGGACACACCGCCTCGCACAGCTTGCAGGCAATACAGCGCTCTTCACCGTTGGCGTAGCGGCGTAGCGCATGCAGCCCTCGGAAGCGCGGCGACTGCGGCGTTTTCTCTTCCGGATATTGCACGGTGATTTTGCGGTCGAACAGGTACCGCCCGGTGAGATGTAACCCTTTGACGAGTTCAACCAGGGTTAGACTCTTAAAGTAGCTGACGATCGCGTTCACGAAGCACCTCCGGCAACGTCAAACCACGGCGGCACTTGGCCCACCACGAGCAAGGCGGCGACCACAATCCATACGATGGTGATCGGCAAAAACACCTTCCAGCCCAAACGCATGATCTGATCGTAGCGATAGCGCGGGAAGGTGGCGCGAAACCACAGAAAGCAGAACAAGAAAAAAGAAATCTTAAATACGAACCAATGAATACCGTCACCGAGCAGCGTGCCGATGACCGGGAGCGAATGCAGGGACGTCGGCAACGGCGACATCCAGCCGCCGAAGAACATCACCGAGGTCAGCCCCGAGATCAAAATCATGTTGGCGTACTCAGCCAAAAAGAACAGCGCGAATCCCATGCCGCCGTATTCGACATGGAAGCCGGCGACGATTTCCGATTCCCCCTCGCTGACGTCAAACGGTGCGCGATTGGTTTCGGCGATTCCGGAGATGAAATAGATCAGGAACAACGGAAACAACGGCAGCCAAAACCACGTGAAGACGTTGCCGCGCTGTGCCTCGACGATGCCGCCGAGATTCAAACTGCCGGCCGCGACCAACACGCCGACCAACGCAAACCCCATGGCGATTTCGTAGCTCACGATTTGTGCCGCCGAGCGCATCGCGCCCAAAAAGGCGTATTTCGAATTGGAAGACCAGCCCGCAATGATGATGCCGTACACGCCGAGCGACGTCAGCGCCAAAATGTACAAGAGTCCCGCATTGATGTTAGCGAGGACCATTTCCGATCCGAACGGAATCACCGCCCAGGCGGCGAGCGCCGGCGCGAGCGCGATGATTGGGGCGAGTAAGAACAGCGCCTTGTCCGCACCGGCCGGTAACACTAATTCCTTAGTCAGAAGTTTTAATGCGTCCGCGATGGGTTGGCCAAGTCCGCGCAGCAAATGGATCCCGAAAAACGTCACGCGGTTAGGACCGAGGCGTACCTGCATGTAGCCAATGACCTTGCGCTCCGCCAGCGTGAGATACGCCACCGCGCCCATCATCGGCAACACGATCGCCAAGATTTTGAGCAGCGTGATGGTGACATGCGCAACCGGATACGGCAGAAACGACAGGAGTTCGTATAGCGCTTCGGTAATCGGATGCATATGACTACTCGCCTACCGGATGCAACGTCACGGTGACACTCGCCGGCAGCAACGACGCAACTGCGCGCGTCGCGTATAGCAGGCAACAATCGTCAGGGACTTGCGCATCGACTACCAAGATGCCGCGGGCTTGAATACCGTTTGCCTGCACGCCGACAGTGGTGCCCGCCCGGAGTCCGAGTTTCGCGAGCGTTGCCGCCGAAACATGCACCGCATCGTCACCGCTTTGCGGCATGTTTTGTAACGCGCTAGCTCGCCTGGTGAGCGAATCGACGCGGTACAACGGAGTGATGTCGATGCGCGCCAGTGCACTCGACTGCGCCGGCTCTCGAGACGCCACGAGAGGATAAGACGCCGGCACTATCGAAGATGCTCCGCACACCGCGCGCAGCGCCTGCGTGACATCGCCACTCGTCACGGCATCGAACCCGGCGAGGGCAAGGCGCTCACCTAGCGCACGGAAAATCTTCCACGCGGCGCGTGCCTCACCTGGCGGCTTTACCACTGCGGAGAATGTTTGCCATTCGCCGCAGAGATTGACGAAACTGCCTTCGTTTTCGCCGAAACTCGCGATCGGCAGCAACACAGTGCAAGTCGCTGCTAGCGACAGGGTACAGAAGGCGGTCAACCCGATGACTTGGTCGGCACTCGTGAGCGCCGCCGCCGCATACACCGGATCGCGATAATCCGCGTCCGGCTCGACCCCGAGTAACAAAAAGACTTTGGCCGGCAGACCGCGCTCGGTACTCGCGCTCACCGCGCGACCACCAGCTTCACGATGCGGCACCGCGCCGGCGAGCCAAGCGCCGGCGGCGTTCGCGCCTTCGGCTATGAGGCCGAGGCAGGCGCCTAACCTGTGCGCGAGCGTCGTACATAGCCCGAGCAAAGCGCTGCGTCGCGGATGCGCTTGCACGCGCGCGCCAGCGAGCACCACTGCCCGCGCTCCTCCGCGCAGGGCTTCCGCGAGTGCGGTAGCCGCGGCATGCGGCACATGACCTTGAACCCCGGCAAGCGCCGCCAACACGCTTTCGAGTTCGTTGGGTTTGACGGTCAGGCGCCCGGCTAAATTAAAGTTAAACGGTTGGTCCACCGTATCGATAGCGATAACGCGTGCGCCACGCTCGGCGGCTTTCCGGATCCGATGATTCAGCAAAGGGATTTCGTGTCGCGGATAAGCACCAACCAACACGATCACATCGGCGCGTTCCAATTCCGCGAGGCTCAAACCTAAGAACGGAAACAAAGATTCGTCTGCGTTCGCCGTGAAATCCGCTTGGCGCAAACGATGCTCAATCGCGTGACTACCCAGTCCACGCACCAACCGCTGCAACAGAAAGAGTTCTTCGTTAGTTGACGAAGGCGATGCCGCCGCGGCGACACGATTACCGGCGGCGCTTAACGCAGCACTACACGCCGCGAGTGCCGTATCCCAATCGCAGTCGCGCCACACGCCATGTTCTTTAATCCGGGGGGAGAGTAAACGTTCGGGATGATTGAGTCCTTGATAGGCAAATCGATCACGATCGGACAGCCAAGTTTCGTTGACCGCTTCGTTCTCTTTGGGCACCACGCGCTTTACGACCTGACCTTTGACGTGCACGTGAACATTGGCACCAATCCCATCATGCGGCGCGATGCCATCAAACTGGCGAAGCTCCCACGCCCGCGCGGAGTAACGGTAAGGTTTTGAGGTTAATGCGCCGACGGGGCAGAGATCGATCACATTACCGGACAACTCGGAAGTCATGGCCTGCGCGACGTAGGTACCGATCTCGACATGCTCGCCGCGGCCGGTGGCGCCAAGCTCCCGCAGGCCCGCGACTTCTTCACCGAACCGCACGCAGCGCGTGCAGTGAATACAGCGCGTCATGTCGGTTTGCACCAGCGGCCCGATGTTCTTGTCGCGCACGACGCGTTTGCGCTCCGTGAACTGCGACACCGCGCTGCCGTAGCCAAGCGCCAAGTCTTGCAATTCGCACTCGCCGCCTTGATCGCAGATCGGGCAGTCGAGCGGATGGTTGATGAGCAAGAATTCCATCGTCGCTTGCTGTCCCGAGACGGCTTTCGGCGACTTGGTGAAAACCTTCATGCCGTCCATGACCGGAGTCGCGCACGCCGGCTGCGGCTTCGGTGCGCGCTCGACTTCAACCAAGCACATGCGGCAGTTGGCGGCGACGCTCAATTTCTTGTGATAACAAAAACGCGGAATATAGATCCCGGCGGCATCGGTGACCTCCATCAGCATCGCGCCCTTGCGCGCCTGCAACGGTTGACCGTCGACTTCAATCGTGACGGCGTCTTCGATTTTCGGAGGCTCGTTGACCACCGCGCTCATGGGACCGCCTTAATTGCTGAATGGAATGGCGCACGGGCTAACATCAAGCAGCCTCCGCCCGTTTGCCGGCATCGAGCATGCTATGACCGTGCTTGATGTAGTACTCAAATTCCGGGCGGAAATGTTTGATAAAGCTGCGCACCGGCATCGCGGCCGCGTCACCCAACGCACAAATGGTTCGCCCTTCGATTTTTGAAGCGACGTTATCCAGGCGAGCGAGATCTTCCGACCGTCCTTCGCCATCGACGATTCGACACAACATGCGATACAACCATCCGGTACCTTCGCGGCACGGCGTGCATTGTCCGCAGGACTCCGCATAGTAGAAACGCGAAATCCGGCGTAAGACTTTCACCATATCGGTGGTGTCGTCCATCACGATGACCGCGCCGGAGCCCAGCATCGATCCCGCTTTACTGATCGAGTCGTAATCCATGTCGAGCCCCAACATGGTCTCGCCGTGCAGCACGGGTACCGACGAACCGCCCGGGATCACCGCCTTCAGTTTGCGTCCGTCGCGCATCCCGCCGGCGAGTTCGAGCAACGTTTTAAACGGCGTGCCGAGCGGGATTTCAAAGTTGCCGGGTTTCGCAACGTGGCCGCTGACCGAAAAAATCTTAGTGCCTAAGTTGTTCGGCTTGCCGTAGCTCGCGAACCACTCCGCGCCGTTCCGCAGGATGGTCGGTACGGAAGCAAAGGACTCGGTGTTATTGATGGTAGTGGGTTTACCGTATAACCCGAACGTCGCGGGGAACGGTGGCTTGAAACGGGGCTGGCCTTTTTTCCCTTCGAGCGATTCAAGCAGCGCGGTTTCCTCGCCGCAGATGTAAGCGCCCGCACCTAAATGATCGTAAAGATCGAAGTCGATTCCCGTGCCTTGAATATTCTTGCCGAGTAGCCCATGCGCATAGGCATCTTTGAGCGCGGCGACAAATCGCAAGTAAGGCTCGTCCATGAATTCGCCACGCATGTAGTTGTAGCCGACCGTCGCGCCGATCGCGTATCCCGCGATCGCCATTCCTTCCACCAACGCATGCGGATTAAAGCGCAGGATGTCGCGGTCTTTACAGGTGCCAGGTTCGGATTCATCGGAGTTGCACACGACATACTTCTGAATGCCCGGCGTCTTCGGCATGAAGCTCCACTTCACGCCAGTGGGGAATCCAGCGCCACCGCGGCCACGCAAGCCTGCCGCTTTGACGATTTCAATCACGTCAACTTGCGGCGTTTTCTCGCGCAGTATTTTCTCCCACGCGCTGTAGCCGCCGAGTTTGCGATAGGTGGCGTAAGACCACGGCTCGGCTTCGCCGAGAGTGGCGTAGCAAGTCAGGTTTAGCGGCACGTTACTCATGACAATTTCGCCAGGATCTCATCCACCTTGTCAGGCGTGAGATTCTCGTAATAGACATGGTCGATCATCATCATCGGTGCCCCGCAACACGCCGCAAGACATTCTTCTTCCGGTTTGAGATACACCTTGCCATCGGGGGTTGACTCACCGACTTTGATGCCGAGACGCTTTTCGACATGCGCCAGCATTTCTTCGCCGCCGCGCAGCATGCAAGAGATATTGGTGCATACGGAAATACTGTGATGTCCCACTGGCTTGGTTTCGAACATCGAATAGAAGCTCGCGACTTCATAGACGGCGATTTTCGCCAGGCCTAAGTAAGCCGCGACGGCATCCATCAATTCGGTGGTGAGAAACCCTTGGTTTTCGTGCTGCACTTCGCGCAGCGCGGCGAGGACCGCCGATTGTTTACGCTCGGGCGGATACTTTGCGACCCATTCGTCGATCACCGCGCAGGCATGCGCGGACAAGGGACTGTTAGAAGTGGATGACTGCATGCAACGGATCCGTTATCGATCGATCTCGCCAAACACGATATCCATCGTGCCGATGACGGCCACGACGTCGGCCAACATGTGACCCTGTACCAATTCGTTCATCGCCGCAAGGTGCGGGAACCCTGGCGCGCGCGCTTTCAAGCGGTACGGCTTATTGGCGCCGTCCGACACGAGGTAAACGCCAAACTCACCCTTCGGGTGTTCCACCGCTGCGTACACTTCACCCGCGGGGACGCAGTAGCCCTCCGTGAAAAGTTTGAAGTGATGAATCAGCGACTCCATGTCGCCTTTCATCTCGCCGCGCTTGGGCGGCGTCAGTTTATGGTCATCCAGCATCACGGGTCCGGGATTTTGCCGCAGCCACGCGACGCACTGCTTCAAGATGCGCGCCGACTGCCGCATCTCTTCCACCCGCACGAGATAACGATCGTAACAATCGCCGTTGACGCCCACCGGAATGTCGAAATCCATCTCGGCGTAGACTTCATACGGTTGCCTCTTGCGCAGATCCCACGCGACCCCGGAACCGCGCAGCATGGGTCCGGTAAACCCTAACGCCAAGGCACGCTCCGGCGTGACAATGCCAATGTCGACCGTGCGCTGTTTCCAAATACGGTTATCGGTCAGGAGCGTTTCGTACTCATCGACGCAGCCCGGAAAGCGGTTGGCGAAATCTTCGATGAAATCGAGCATCGACCCTTGCCGGTTAGCATTCAGTTCGCGTGCCTCCTTTTCACTGCGCCATTTGGAAACCTGATACTGCGGCATGCGATCGGGCAGATCGCGATACACCCCGCCCGGCCGGTAATAAGTGGCATGCATGCGTGTGCCGGATACTGCCTCGTAGCAGTCCATGAGGTCTTCGCGCTCACGAAAGCAATACAGGAAGACCGTCATCGCGCCGATGTCGAGACCATGCGCGCCCAACCACATGAGGTGATTCAAGATGCGTGTGATCTCATCGAACATGACGCGAATGTACTGGGCGCGTATCGGCGGCGTAACACCGAGCAGTCGTTCGATCGCCATGACATAGGCGTGTTCGTTACACATCATGGATACGTAGTCGAGCCGGTCCATGTAACCGATACTTTGGTTGAACGGTTTATTTTCGGCGAGCTTTTCGGTACCGCGATGGAGAAGGCCGATGTGTGGATCGGCTCGTTCGATCATCTCTCCATCCATTTCGAGCACTAGCCGCAACACACCATGGGCCGCCGGATGTTGCGGACCGAAGTTCAGCGTCATGTTGCGAATTTCAGGCACCGGTGATCCTTAAACTAATGTGTCGAACCAAAGCGATCATCGCGGATCACCCGTGGTACCAAGGTTCGTGGTTCAATCGAAACTGGCTGATAGATCACTCGTTTTTTTGTGGTGTCGTAACGGACTTCCACATAACCCTCAAGCGGAAAGTCTTTGCGGAACGGGTGGCCGATAAAGCCGTAGTCGGTCAACAGGCGGCGCAGATCCGGGTGTCCTTCAAACAAAATACCAAAGAGGTCGAACGCTTCGCGTTCGTACCAATCCGCACCCGGCCAAACGTCGACGACGGACGCGACTCGCGGCGGCTCGTCGTCTAAGTAAACCTTGACGCGCAGACGCCGATTGGCGGCGATCGATAACAGCTGGTAGCTAACCGCGAAACGTCCCGGCTGTGGGCCAAGCGTCGTCTCAACCCCACGACTCACCGCGCGGCTAAAGCCCGCGTCGGTCGCGCGTTGTGTGACCCAATCCGCTTGACCGTAAGCACTGTAATCGACGCCAGACAGATCACTCAACTGTGTGAACTCTAGGCCCGTCGTATCGCGCAGCAACTGTCCAACGCGCAGAATCTCGGCCGCTTTGACGTTGATAGTGAGTTCGCCATGCGCGTAATGGTCGGCGAGCATCGCCTCGCCGAGGAGTTCTTTTAACGTCGCGACCAACTGCCGCGCGGTGGCTTCGTTCATGCTCTGGATCAGCGGCTAATGGTATTAGTGCGTTTGATTTTTTCTTGCAGCTGAATCACGCCGAACAGCAACGCTTCGGCGGTCGGCGGACAGCCCGGTACATAAACATCGACGGGCACGATTCGATCACATCCGCGGGTGACCGAATAAGAGTAATGATAATACCCGCCGCCGTTGGCGCATGATCCCATCGAGATGACCCATTTAGGTTCGGCCATCTGGTCATACACCTTGCGCAGCGCCGGCGCCATTTTATTGACGAGCGTGCCGGCGACGATCATGACATCCGACTGGCGCGGGCTGGGGCGAAACACAATGCCGAAGCGGTCGAGATCGTACCGCGAGGCGCCGGCGTGCATCATCTCTACCGCGCAGCAAGCGAGCCCGAAAGTCATGGGCCACAGCGAGCCGGTGCGCGCCCAATTGATGACGTTATCGATGCTGGTGGTGACGAAACCGCGCTCGGCCATATCGTTCATTCCCACTCGAGCGCTCCTTTCTTCCATTCGTAAATGAAGCCGACGACCAGCACCAACAGAAAGATCATCATTGCGCCGAAGCCATAAAGCCCGATTTCATCCAACACCACGGCCCACGGGAAGAAAAACGCGATTTCGAGATCGAACAGAATGAACAGAATCGCCACCAGGTAGTAGCGCACATCGAATTTCATGCGCGCGTCTTCGAAGGCTTCGAAGCCGCATTCGTACGGAGACGACTTAGCGCTATCTGGCTTGTAGACGCGTAGGAACCGCCCGACGCCATAAGACGCTGCCAACGACGCGATGCCGATGGCGGTTCCAACGCCCAGGAACAGCAATATGGGCAGGTAAAGCTCTAACAAAATCCGCTTCCTGTGTACGGTTCGCCAATCTTACCGCAATGCGTGCGGGTGACAGAAGGCTTATGGTGCCGACGGTGAGACTCGAACTCACACGGGTTTCCCCACCACCCCCTCAAGATGGCGTGTCTACCAATTCCACCACGTCGGCAAAAAGCTTGCTGTGTGCGAGCAGGCGCTCGATTGGGCGCGCATGATACGCGAGGTTAATCGAAAAATCGCGCGCCAGATTTTTTTGTTGGCCCGGCGCGCGTCTCGCCCTTCGCTATTGGTTAGTCGAAGGGATTGGCGGCGCGTCGGCCGGCGCAGTGGTCGAGGTGGTCGAGGTGGTCGGGACAACCGGCGCAGTCACGGTGGGTGCCGGCACTGCCGTGGCGGGCGCGGTAACCGCGGGTGCGGTCGCGACCTGTTGTTCAAGCTGCGCGCCGATACTTTGCGGGGCCGATTGCTTGGTGGCAAGAAAGGCCAACAACAAACAATTACCGAGAAAAATAGTGGCGAGGATCGCGGTTGCACGCGAGAGAAACGTGGCCGATCCCCGCGCGCCGAACACCGTCGAGGAAGCACCGCCGCCAAACGATGCGCCGGCGGTGGCGCCGCGTCCCTGCTGCAACAGAATGATCGCGATCAAGGCGATCGCGACCAAAATATGAAGGACCAATAAAGCCGTTTGTAACATGAAAGTTGCTCCAACAAATCAAACACAACGCCGCCGCCATTCAACCTCGATTTGCGCGGAGGTTACAGCTGGCGCGACTGAAACGATATTCCGCCGCGGACTATCGGTTAAACGGCGGCGATAATCGCGCAAAAGTCATCGGCCTTAAGTGAGGCACCGCCGATGAGTCCGCCGTCAATATCCGGCATCGCGAACAGTTCGTGCGCATTCGCAGGTTTAACACTGCCGCCATAGAGAATTCTCATCCGCGCACCAAGATCCGGATCGAGGTTCGAGACCAGGGCACGAATATCCGCGTGCACCGCCTGCGCTTGGGCCGGGCTCGCGGTTTCACCGGTGCCGATGGCCCACACCGGTTCGTAGGCGATCACTGCGTTGCGTAACACGGCGGCCGCGTCATCAAGCCCGCACACGGGTGCGAGTTGCGCCGCAATCACCGCACTCGTCGTGCCGGCTTGTCGCTCGCTCAACGTCTCGCCCACGCACACCACCGGGCGCAATCCTTGCGCGTAGGCCCGCGCGGTTTTGGCGGCGACCAGCGCACTGCTTTCGGCATGATACTGGCGACGCTCCGAATGTCCGAGTAACACGTAGGTGCAACCGAGATCTTTCAACATCGCGGCCGACACTTCGCCGGTGAACGCGCCTTCCTCGTGCGCACTCGCATCCTGCGCGCCCCATGCCACGCCAGAGTTCTGTAACGCCGCGCGCACCGTCGGGATCAACACGAACGGTGGACACACCCCGATGTCGGCACGCGGGAACTGCGCGGCGCGCACCGCGATCGCGCCCGCCAATTCGGCGGCGCGGCTTTGGCTGCCGTACATCTTCCAATTACCGAGGATTAAAGGTTTACGCATAAGGCGTTAGGCACGGGACTGTCAGCGAGCGCGCGAGCTTAGCCGCCCCCCGTGCCGAGATCAATCAATGGTGCCGGCGCGGCGCGGGCTTGGTGGTGCGTATCGGACGCGACGCGGTCGGCGCATTTTTCGGCGTCGCGGGTTCGCTCTCCGCGCCAGGCACCGGCAAACCCACCGCGGTATACAGTGCTGCGAATTCGGCCGGTTGCAGCTGCCGATGTTTACCTGCGGGTAGATTACGCGGCAGTTCAAGGCCGGCAAAACGCACGCGAATAAGACGGCTGACCGTCAACCCTTGCGACTCCCATAACTTTCGGACTTCGCGGTTTCGCCCGGTACGTAGCCGGCACAGATACCATTCGTTTCGACCGCTGCCTGCTTGGCGCTCGACAGTTTCAAACACTAGCCGCTCGCCCTCGTGATCGACGCCCGCGCGTAAACGCGCGAGTACGTCTTCCTCAACTTCGCCAAAAATCCGCACGGCGTACTCTCGTGCAATCTCGTAACGCGGATGCATCAAACGATGTGCAAGTTCGCCATCCGAGGCAAACAACAAGAGTCCGGAGGTGTTGAAATCGAGCCTCCCCACACCGACCAAGCGACGCGCCAGTCCCTTGGGTAACAACTCAAAAACCGTCGGCCGCTGCTCGGGATCGCGCCGCGTACACACGGTACCTGGCGGTTTATTCAACATCAGCACCACGGGTGCCGCGGGCGCGCGTAGCGCTAATGTCTTGCCATCAACCGAGACACGTTGCCCGTGGGCAATCTTTTGGCCGAGCTGGGCGGGTTGACCATCAACGAGCACTCGCCCCTCCTTGATCCACAGCTCTGCTTCGCGCCGCGACGCAAGCCCGGCGCGCGCGAGCACTTTCTGCACGCGCAACGCCGCCTCGGGCGGCGCTTCAGGAGTTTTCGTCGGTCGCCGCTGTCGCATCATCGTCTATCGCGCGCGGCGCCAAATCCAGTTCAGGCGCGGTGGCAACGGGCGCTTCGGTGTGTTCCGGCGCCGCGTCGCTCGTGTCGGTGTCCGGGTCGGTATCGGCATCTGCGCCGACCGCTATCTCGTCGGCTTCGCTAACGCCGGTATCCGCAAACAGGTCGGCGTTCAAGGCATCGAAATCCTTGAGTTCGGCGAGTGTCGGCAAGGCATTCAGGCTGGCCAAGCCGAAATACTCCAGAAACTGTCGAGTGGTGGCATATATCGCCGGTTTTCCGGGGACATCGCGGTGGCCCACGACTTTGACCCACTCGCGATCTTGTAAGGTTTTGATAATCCCGGTGCTGACGGCAACGCCCCGGATGGCCTCAATCTCGGCGCGCGTGATCGGTTGCCGATAAGCCACGATGGCCAAGGTTTCGAGTAGTGCGCGTGAATAGCGCGGCCGCCGTTCTTCCCAGAGACGATTGATCCAATCGGCGTACAACGCTTTGGTTTGGAAGCGATAGCCGCCCGCCACTTCGACGAGTTCGATGCCGCGCTCGGCATACTCCTGCCGCAATTCGGCCAAGGCGCCGAGAATGTCGTCGCGCGTTACTGCGGCGTCTTCCGCGAGAATCAGTACGTTGGCTAGGCGCTCGAGCGGAATCGGCGCTTCGCTCGCCATCACTACCGCCTCGATCACCGGTTTTAAGGCAGATACTTCCATGGTTCTTTCAGGCCGCTAATTTCACGTAGATGGGGGCGGTTTCTTCGTTTTGCACAAGTTCGATGAGCCGCTGCCGCAGTAACTCCAAGATCGCAAGCAGGGTGACGACGACCCCCGCTTTGCCCTCTTCAAAGGCAAAAAAGGCGGATAGCCCGAGAAATTTATCGCCGCGCGCGCGCTCGAGCACGATTGACATCCGTTCGCGCACCGACAATGGTTCGCGTTGAATCCGGTGATCGGCAAACATGTCGGCACGCCGTAGCACGTCACGAAAGGCGGCAAGCAGCGCTTCTAGCGACACCGTGGGTGGGATCGTGCGAACTTGTCGATCTTCGAAGGCAACCACTACTCGATGGAGCTCGCGCTCGAGGCGCGGCAGCGCATCCAAGTCCTCCGCCGCTCGCTTGTAGCGTTCGTATTCCTGCAGGCGGCGGACCAATTCAGCACGCGGATCTTCTTCTTCCGGGACCACGCTCGGCGGCCGCGGTAGCAACATGCGCGACTTAATCTCGGCGAGCATCGCGGCCATCAATAGATATTCCGCGGCGAGTTCGAGTTTCATGCCTTGCATCATTTCGATGTAAGTCATGTATTGCTCGGTGATCCGCGCGATCGGAATATCGAGAATGTCGAGGTTCTGGCGTTTGATCAAATAGAGCAGCAGGTCGAGCGGCCCTTCGAATGCTTCCAAGATGACTTCCAGCGCATCCGGCGGAATGTAGAGATCCTTCGGAGGCGCCGTTAACGGTGTGCCTTGCACCAGCGCAAAGGGCATTTCCTGTTGTTCCGGCTGCTCGGGCAGACCTGCCGATTCGGTTAGCTCCTCGTACATCTGGCTGCTCATCAGCGATACAACAGGTTCATCGCGGCGCGTACTTCGTCCAAGGTCTCGCGCGCGACGCTGCGTGCCGCTTCGCATCCTTCGTCGATAATCGCGCGCACCGTATCCGGATCGCCCAAAAATTCCTGGCTGCGTTCGCGAAACGGCTCTTGTTCCTTAAGCACCGCGTCAATCACGGGCTGTTTGCAGTCCAGACAACCAATCGACGCGTTCCTGCAGCCTTGCTGCACCCACTGTTTCACTTCGTCGTTGGAATAAATCTCGTGGAATTTCCACACTGGGCACTTGACCGGATCGCCCGGATCTGTGCGCCGCACGCGCGCGGGATCGGTTGGCATGGTGCGTAACTTGGTTCTGACCGTCTCGGGTGCTTCGCGCAGGCTGATGGTGTTCTGATAGGACTTCGACATCTTTTCGCCGTCGAGTCCCGGCATTTTCGACTCCGGTGTCAACAAGGCTTGCGGCTCCGGCAGAATAACTTTGCCGCCGCCTTCCAGAAACCCAAACAAACGCTCACGATCGCCGAGCGGAATGTTCTGCTGGGCTTCCAAGAAAGCGCGCGCGCGATCGAGGGCCTCGAAATCGCCGCCTTCTTGATAGCGTTTACGCATATCGTGATAAAGCTTAGCGTTGCGTTTGCCTAAACGTGCAATGGCGGCTTCGGCTTTTTCTTCAAATCCTGGTTCGCGGCCATAGAGGAAATTGAACCGCCGGGCGACTTCACGCGCAAGTTCGATATGCGCCACCTGATCCTCGCCCACCGGGACGTTGCCGGCTCGGTAGATCAGGATATCCGCCGCTTGCAACAACGGATAGCCCAAAAATCCATAGGTGGAAAGATCACGCTCTTTAAGCTTCTCTTGTTGATCCTTATACGTGGGCACGCGTTCCAGCCAGCTGATTGGTGTAATCATCGAGAGCAATAAATGTAGCTCCGCATGCTCCGGTACGCGGGACTGAATGAACAACGTGGCTTCACCCGGATTGATCCCAACCGACAACCAGTCGACGACGAGATCGTAGATCGTCTCGCTGATGACGCCGGTATCCTCATAGGCAGTGGTGAGTGCATGCCAATCGGCGACAAAGAAAAAGCACTCGTATTCGTGTTGCAGTTTGACCCAGTTCTTAAGCACGCCGTGATAATGCCCAAGATGGAGTTGCCCGGTGGGACGCATCCCAGACAAAACGCGCTTATTAGCCACCAAACTCATGACGGTAATTCCGTGCTTGTTACAAGGAAGATCAACGAGACAATTCGCGCAGCCAGAGGTCGTTAACCGAGCGCACCGCGCACCAGTGAGTCGACCAACAGCATGCCCGGGCGCATGAGCCAACCGAGTGCCCCCGAGATCATCAATCCCACCAGAATGACGAGACCGAACCGTTCTAGCTTGTTGTATTGCACGGCCACACGCGGGGGAAGCACGGAGGTCACAATGCGGCTGCCATCAAGCGGTGGGATTGGGATCAAGTTCAAGAACATGATTGTGGCATTGAATGCGATTCCATTCCAACTCATGAGCGCGAGCACGCTGGGCCGTGGGGCAATCGACAACAGCGCCAACCAACCAAGTAGCATCAACAGGTTAGACGCAGGACCGGCGGCCGCCACCAGGGCCACATCGCGGCGAAAATGACGCAAATTGCGCCAATCGACGGGCACCGGCTTCGCCCAGCCGAAAAACATTTGGCTCGTTAGATAGACTAGCGCCGGCACCACCACCGTGCCCACGGGGTCGACATGCCGCAACGGGTTCAATGATAAACGTCCAAGTTTTGCCGCGGTCGGATCGCCCAAGCGATTCGCCACCCAGCCGTGCGCGACCTCGTGAACCGTCACGGCCAACACCGCGGGGATCCCGAACAGAATGAGGCCAAACAAAAATTGCATTCGTTAATTCAAATCTAGGATGCGCGACACATCGCCCTTGCCTTGTCGCACCAACCGGGCCGCATCACCGCTCAAGTCCAGCATCGTCGTCGGTACCACGCCGCAGGCGCCGGCATCGACAAACACGTCGACGCGGGCTTCATAGCGGTCGGCCAATGCTTCCGGATCGGCATCGAACTCGGCGTTATCGTCGCTGAGCAACGAGGCGCTCAACATGGGCACTTGCAATTCGCTTAACAACCCTTGCGTCACTGGATGATCCGGGATACGCAAGCCGATGGTTTTGCGCTTGGGATCGAGAATTCGTTTCGGCAATTCACGCGAGGCCTGCAGGATGAAGGTGAACGGGCCAGGCGTCAACGCGCGCAGTAATCGATACGCCTGATTATCGACACGGGCATAGGTTGCAAGTTCCGATAAGTCGCGACACAAAAGCGTTAA
Source organism: uncultured Klebsiella sp. (assembly GCA_964555355.1). Classification (GTDB taxonomy): domain Bacteria; phylum Pseudomonadota; class Gammaproteobacteria; genus CAIKBL01. The sequence goes on along the minus strand of CAZKRY010000004.1, from coordinate 264,820 downwards.
CAGATGCGAGTCGGCGTCACCTCGAATCTGGTGGATCCGTGCCTGCGCGGTCCTCGCGTGCAGCGCGCAGCCGAGCGCATAGGTTGAGTCGGTGGGATAGATGCCGACGCCATCGTCTAGCAGGATGTCGGCCGCATGCCGCAATAGGCGCTGCTGGGGGTGCGTCGGGTGAATGTGTAAGCGCCTGGCCATGGGTGTCGCGAGGGTGCCATACTGGCGTGCCCGCTTCTCCGTGTTCTCGTGTTATGAAAGTACTGGTCGATTTCCTCCCGATTATTGCATTTTTTGTCGTCTTCAAAGCGGTCGGAGGACCTTCCGGCGTGTACGCCGCGACGGCCACGGCCATCGTGACCGCCATCTTAATCGCGCTGTTTACGTGGTTGCGGACACGTCAAGTCGAACGCCAGCAACTCATCATGCTGGCCATTCTAATTGTGCTCGGCGGATTAACGCTCGCCTTGCACGACGAACGTTACATCAAATGGAAACCCACCGTGGTCAGTTGGGTCATGGGTACGGGATTTTTGCTTTCACAGTGGTTTGGCCGTAAAAACTTCGCCGAACGAATGTTTGGTGCCAATATCGAAGCGCCGGCTCGGGTGTGGCGCAATATCAACCTTGCATGGGTCGGTTTCTTTGTGGCGCTGGGTTTCCTGAATCTGTACTTCGCGTTTTACTGGAGTACCGAGGCTTGGGTGAACTTTAAAGTGTTCGGTACGCTTGGGTTGTCGGTCGGTTTTGCGGTCGTGCAAGCACTTTTCCTGATGCGCTACGATGTGCGGGACTCAGCCCCCGACAAGGATTGATCATGCTCTACGCCATTACTGGGTACGATCGCCCGCACAGTCTGACGCTGCGACTTAGCGTACGTGCGCGTCACTTGGAGCGTGCACAAGCGCTGTACGACGAAGGGCGCTTGCTGCTGGCCGGCCCGTTCCCAGCGATCGATAGTCCCGATCCCGGGCCCGCGGGTTTTGCCGGCAGTTTGCTCGTGGCGCAGTTCCCGTCGCTCGAAGACGCGCGCGAGTGGATTAACGCCGATCCGTATGTCACCGAAGGCGTCTTCGAACGTGTGGACGTACGGCCTTTCAAACAGGTGTTTCCGCAATAACATGCAGCGCGCCGAGACGTACCAACGGATTCTCGACGCGTTGCGCGATGCGTTCGCGCCGGAGGAATTAACGCTCGAGGATGAATCGCATTTGCATCGCGGGCATGTCGGCGCGCAAAGCGGCAAGGGACATTACAAGGTTTCGATAGTGGCGGCCGCGTTTGCCGACAAACCGCCGCTCGCCCGTCATCGCCTGATCTACCAAGCGCTCGGCGGTCTGATGGACACGGACATACACGCCCTTTCGATCGACGCCAAGAGTCCGCATGAACTTGCGCGCTAAGTCAGCGGCCGCGACCTTGGTGCCGATGTGGCAAAGTGAGGATGGCGCGTCACGTTTTTATCGCGCGCCACAAGCCGAACTTTTGGCGAGCTTGCCGGATGAGTCTGTCGATTGCATCTGGACCGATCCCCCCTATTTGCTGTCGAACGATGGCAGCACCTGTGTCGCCGGACGCTGGCAAAAAGTGAACAAAGGGCAGTGGGACCGCAGCCAAGGGATCGTCGTCGATCATCAATTCAACCTCGCTTGGTTACGCGAGTGTCAGCGGGTGTTAACTCCCGCGGGTTCGATATGGGTCAGCGGCACTCATCATGTTTATCTGTCCGTCGGCATGGCGATGATGGAACTCGGGTTTCGAATTTTGAACGACATCGTTTGGGAAAAGCCCAATCCGCCGCCCAATCTCGGTTGCCGTTGCTTTACGCATTCAACGGAAATTTTGCTGTGGGCAACCAAAGCCACGAAGAAGAGCCGGCATCGCCACACGTTTAATTACGCGACGATGAAAGCCCAAAACGGTGATCGGCAAATGAAAAACGTGTGGCGCATGGCGGCGCCGACGGTGGCCGAAAAACGCGCGGGCAAACATCCGACCCAAAAGCCGGTTGCGCTGGTCGAACGATGTTTGGCTGCCAGCACGCTGCCGGGCGACCTGGTGGTTGACCCGTTCGCGGGTGCGGCAACCACGGGGCTCGCGGCGCTGCGTCTCAAGCGGCGGTTTATCGGTTGCGAAGTCGATGCAAATTACGCCGAATTGGGCCGCCAGCGATTACGTGAAGCTCGCGACGACAGCGCGGCAACCACCCCATGAACGACGCCACGCTCGCGCTTACCTGCGAACTGATTGCCTGTCCCTCGGTCACGCCCCAGGACGCCGGCTGTTTGGCAATCATTGGTGCGCGGCTCGCGCGGCTCGGCTTCAAGCTTGAACGCCTCGATTGTGGCGACGTCTCCAATTTATGGGCAACCCATGGCCACGGCAGGCCTGTGTTCTGTTTTGCCGGGCACACCGATGTCGTCCCGCCGGGGCCACGCGAGCAGTGGCTCTTTGATCCGTTCCAACCGACGATCCGTGACGGCGTGTTGTATGGCCGCGGTGCGGCCGACATGAAGGGCAGTCTCGCTGCGATGGTGATCGCGGTCGAGCGCTTCATCGCGAAGTACCCGCAACATCCTGGCACGCTCGCCTTTTTGTTGACCTCGGATGAAGAAGGAATCGCAACCAACGGCACGCGTCACGTCGTCGATTTACTGCTGCAACGCGGCCAAGCCCTTGACTGGTGCGTCGTCGGCGAGCCGAGTAGTAAAAACGTCTTGGGAGACCTGCTACGCAATGGCCGTCGTGGGTCACTTAACGGGCGCTTGCAAGTCCGTGGGATCCAGGGGCATGTGGCGTATCCGGAACTTGTGCGGAACCCGATCCATCAAGCGGCGCCCGCGCTCGCCGCGCTCGCGGCCACCCATTGGGACGACGGTAACGAATACTTTCCGCCCACCACATTTCAGATTTCAAACGTTAATGCAGGCACCGGGGCGGAGAACGTAGTGCCGGGCGCACTCGAGGCTTGGTTCAACTTTCGCTTCAGTACGGCGAGTACACCCGAATCAATCAAATCGCGCGTCACCGCCCTCCTCGCTGCCCACCATCTTGAATACGAGGTGGCTTGGCATTTGTCAGGAGAACCATTCTTAACACCACGCGGCAAGCTGGTATCGACTTTGAGCGCGGTATTAAAGGACATTATGGGTCTCACTCCTGAACTCTCAACCGGAGGTGGGACCTCGGACGGCCGCTTCATTGCGAAGCTACGCGGCGAGATCGTCGAAATGGGTCCTGTGAATGCCTCGATTCACAAGGTCAACGAACATGTGGACGTAGCTGAGCTCGAGAAACTCTCCGCGGTGCACGCGGTGCTGCTCGAACGCCTGTTGGGCGGCGTATGAACGTATTTTGAGTAGCGCAATGAGCCGGGCCGGCAACGGCTTTTGCCGGCCCAGGCAGTGCGGATGGTCGACCGTGTCTTTAGTGCGACGCGGCGGTTTTGAACTGTTCTTCCTCGGTCGAGCCGGTTAGCGCGGTGACCGATGATTTACCGCCTTGAATGACGGTAGTGACATCGTCGAAGTAGCCGGCGCCGACTTCCTGCTGATGGCTAGCGAAAGTGTAGCCACGTTTGGCGGCCGCGAACTCTTTTTCCTGAACCATCTCGACATAGGCCGTCATACCCTTGGTCACATATTCGTTGGCGAGGTCGAACATGTTGTACCACATGTTATGCACCCCGGCTAAGGTGATGAATTGGTACTTGTAGCCCATCGCACCCAACTCGCGTTGGAAACGAGCGATGGTCGCGTCGTCGAGGTTCTTCTTCCAGTTGAACGACGGTGAACAGTTATACGCCAGCAGCTGGTCCGGAAACTGTTTTTTGATGGCTTCGGCAAAGCGCTTGGCTTCGTCGAGATCCGGCACCGCGGTTTCACACCATAGAAGATCGGCATACGGCGCGTACGACAGCCCGCGATCGATCGCTTGATCAAGCCCCGCGCGAGTCACGTACAACCCTTCGGCCGTCCGCTCGCCGGTGACGAAACGCTTATCACGATCGTCGACATCCGAGGTCAACAGATTTGCCGCATTGGCATCCGTGCGCGCCAAAACCACCGTCGGCACGCCCATGGTGTCCGCCGCTAACCGCGCGGCGACCAATTTTTGCACCGCTTCTTGGGTGGGGACGAGCACTTTACCGCCCATGTGCCCACACTTTTTGACAGAGGCAAGTTGATCTTCGAAGTGCACGCCGGCCGCACCCGCTTCGATCATGTTCTTCATCAATTCAAAGGCGTTCAACACGCCGCCGAAGCCCGCTTCCGCGTCGGCTACGATCGGAATGAAGTAATCAATTTCCTGTTTGCCCTTCTTGGACCATTGAATTTCGTCCGCGCGCTTGAAGGCGTTGTTGATTCGACGCACCACTGTCGGGACCGAATTCACCGCATACAAGGATTGATCGGGATACATGGTTTCGCTGGTGTTGGCGTCCGCTGCGACCTGCCAACCCGACAAATAAATCGCTTTGATGCCGGCTTTGACTTGCTGCACGGCCTGACCGCCGGTCAACGCCCCCAAACAAGGAACAAATGCCTCTTCGTTGACGAGCTTCCAGAGCTTTTCGGCCCCGCGCCGCGCAAGGGTATGTTCGATCATGACGCTGCCGCGCAAACGGACCACGTCTTCGGCGCTGTATTCGCGCTTGATGCCGTGCCAGCGCGGATTGGTCGCCCAATCTTTTTTCAGTTGTTCCACTTGGTCCTTAAAAGTCGCAGACATCGCTATATTCTCCTGCCAATCAAAGCCTTGCTATGCGCGGTGCGGTTAAATTCCCGCTCGGGAGTCGCGTCCGCGATTTATGTGGGGCGCGAATCGTAATGCTGCTTTGCGGGACGCGCAAGGAATCTGTCGTGGTAGCGCGCGCGGGTTCACGCTTGTTTTCGTTCATTGGTCAGCGGGTCGCCTAAGCGCACGCGATGGTGGTGGCTTCCGCTCCCGCTCTCAGCTATACAGCCGGACCGCCGCTACGGAATGGGCGTAGAGAGCCCTTCGCCCGGCGAGAGGGTCTCCGTATAATCAACCCAAACGTGACTTTAGGATTTTCCAACAGCGCATGGCGAACAAGCAGGAACCCTCACGCGAATCGGGAATCGCGGTCAAAGAAGCGCCCCCGCGCACCAAGGTTCCCCCTTTGTACAAAGTCATCATGCTGAACGATGACTACACGCCTATGGAATTTGTTGTTCATGTGCTGGAAAAGTTCTTTAGCCTTGACCGCCCTAACGCCACCCGCGTGATGCTCGAAGTACATACCCGCGGCAAGGGTGTGTGTGGCATATTCGTACACGAGATTGCGGAAACCAAGGTTGCGCACGTCAATGCGTATTCGCGCGAGAATCAACACCCATTATTGTGTACATTAGAGCTGGCTTGAGCGCGCAGTAATCGGAACAACGGTGGACCGCCGATGGCGGAGGTAGGATGTCGACGTGCTAAGTAAAGAACTCGAAGTTACGCTAAACCTGGCCTTCAAAGCGGCGCGCGAGCAACGGCATGAATTCATGACCGTTGAACATCTGCTGCTGGCCCTCCTCGACAACCCCACCGCGGCCAAGGTGTTACGCGCCTGCGGCGCGGATCTGAACCAACTGCGGCGCCAGCTGCTCGATTTCATCCGGGAAAATTCCCCACTCTTGCCGGACGACCAGGAGCGCGACACGCAACCGACACTGGGCTTCCAGCGTGTGTTGCAACGTGCAGTGTTCCACGTCCAATCCTCGGGTAAAAAGGAAGTCACCGGCGCGAATGTGCTAGTCGCCATCTTTGGGGAACGCGAGTCGCAGGCGGTGTATCTGCTTAATCAGCAAAACATCGCGCGCTTGGACGTGGTCAATTGCATTTCTCACGGCATCACCAAGGCGGGCGACGACGAAACGCCGCAGGAATCGAATACGCAGAATGAAGAAGATGGCGAAAGCGGCGAAGCGAGTCGCACCGCGCTCGATCAATTTTGTACCAACCTCAATGAACAGGCACGCAAAGGCAAAATCGATCCGCTCATTGGCCGCCAAGACGAAATCGAACGTACGATTCAAATTCTGTGTCGACGACGTAAAAACAATCCGCTCTACGTCGGCGAAGCCGGCGTCGGCAAAACCGCGATTGCGGAAGGCTTGGCCAAGAAAATCGTTGAAAAAGATACGCCTGACGTCCTGCATGGCAGCACGATTTACGCACTAGATTTAGGTGCGTTGCTCGCCGGCACGAAGTATCGCGGCGACTTTGAGAAGCGCTTGAAGTCGGTCATCGCGCAGCTGAAGAAGGAACCGGGGGCGGTGCTTTTCATCGATGAAATCCATACGATCATCGGCGCGGGCGCGGCATCCGGCGGAGTTATGGACGCTTCGAACTTGATCAAGCCCATGCTGGCCTCAGGCGAAATCAAATGCATCGGGTCGACCACGTATCAAGAGTACCGCGGCATTTTCGAAAAAGATCGCGCGCTGTCGCGCCGTTTTCAGAAAATCGATGTGCCAGAGCCGTCCGTGGATGAAGCAATCAAGATTTTGCAGGGCTTGAAGTCCCGCTTCGAAGAGCATCACGAGGTCAAGTACACCGCGCAGGCCTTGCGTTCCGCCGTTGAATTGACGAGCCGCTACATCAACGACCGGCACTTGCCGGATAAAGCGATCGACATCATCGATGAAGCCGGCGCACGCCAACGGCTATCGCCGCCGTCTCGACGCAAGAAAACCATCGGCGCGTTTGAGATTGAAGAAATCGTCGCTAAAGTCGCACGCATTCCGCCGAAGACCGTGTCGACTTCCGATCGCGAAGTTCTCCAGCACTTGGACCGCGATCTAAAAATGGTGGTGTTCGGGCAGGACGAAGCGATTGCCACCCTGGCAACGGCCATCAAGATGTCGCGCTCCGGGCTAGGCAACAACGAAAAACCGATTGGCTCGTTCCTGTTCGCGGGCCCGACTGGCGTCGGCAAAACCGAAGTCACACGCCAGCTTGCGCGGATCATGGGCATTGAACTCATTCGTTTTGACATGTCCGAATACATGGAGCGCCACACGGTCTCGCGACTGATTGGCGCCCCGCCGGGCTACGTCGGTTATGACACCGGCGGCTTGCTGACCGAAGCCGTGCACAAACAACCGCATGCTGTGTTGCTGCTGGATGAAATGGAAAAAGCGCACCCGGATGTGTTCAATGTCCTGCTGCAAGTCATGGACCACGGCGCGCTCACAGATACGAATGGACGTAAGACGGATTTCCGTAACGTCATCATTGTGATGACTACCAACGCGGGCGCCGAACGCATTAGCCGCGCGTCCATCGGATTTACCAAACAGGATCACGCGAGCGACGCGAACGAAGAAATCAAGCGGATGTTCAGCCCCGAGTTCCGCAACCGTTTGGATGCGGTCATCCATTTCAAGGCGCTCGATCCCAATACCATCAGCCATGTAGTCGATAAATTTCTGGTGGAGCTTGAGAGCCAGCTCGATAGCAAGAAAGTCACGCTGGAAGTCGACACGGAAGCGCGCGCCTGGCTCGCCCAACATGGCTATGATCCGCTGATGGGCGCGCGCCCGATGGCGCGTTTAATTCGCGAAAAGATCAAAAAGTCGCTCGCCGAGGATCTGTTATTCGGCCGCCTGACCAACGGCGGACACGCGATCGTGACCGTGCGCGATAACGACATCGCGATTGAAATTGAAACGGAAGAGAAAGTCGCCGGCACGGTTTAAGAGGTCCTGCAACGGGACGAAGCTTCCGGCGTGGCCGAGCGCGCTTATTCAAAGTTTTTTAGACGGAGCAGGCACGTGGTCAAGACTGTGATCGAAGTTGCGCCGAACACTTTCCGCGAAACCTACGGCCGCTACTTCGAGGAATTCGAGGTCGGTCATGTCTATCAACATCGTCCCGGCCGCACGGTCACCGAGACGGACAACATCTATTTCACGTTGCTGACGATGAACACACACCCGCTGCATTTCGATAACGAATACGCGGCGGGCTCGGAATTTGGTAAACCGCTCGTCAATAGTACTTTCACGGTGGCGCTGATTGCCGGTATGAGTGTCAGCGATGTCAGTCAAAAAGCCATCGCGAATCTTGGCTGGAAAGAAATCAAACTACCGAATCCGGTGTTTGTGGGCGATACGCTGTATGCCGAATCAACAGTGCTCGACAAACGCGAATCAAAATCGCGTCCGACGGCCGGACTAGTCACCGTCAAAACAATCGGCAAGAAGCGCGACGGCACGGTGGTGTGCGAATTCGACCGCACGATGCTTATTCCGAAGCGCGGGTACGCAGTCGACGACAAAATCGATTATTGAACCTCACCCCGTGAAGGTTTTGAACAATACCTGCGAATTGCGCTGAAAGTTGTAGAGCGCCAAACGTCCGTTGGGCAACGCATCCAAGCTCGTGCGAACGTAGCCATGTTCTTGGAACCAATGGGTTGCTTGCGTGGTGAGTACAAACACGGACTTCAATCCTTGCTCGTGCGCGCGAACTTCGAGCGCCGCGAGCAAGGAATTGCCGAAGCCGCGCCGGCGATAGTTGGGGTCAACCGCGATACCGGCGATTTCACCGGTGCCCTCTGCGGTAAAGGAATATAGCGCGCCACACGCGACCGTCACCTCGTCGCGCACGGCGACGATGAAGTGATCTATTTCATTTTCGAGCTTCTCGCGTGAGCGTTTCACCAACACTCCTTCGCTTTCGAGCGGTGCGATAAGGTCAAGAATTCCTCCCACATCCTCGATCGTTGCCGCACGAATTTGATCAAACGGCGCATTGCTCACCAAGGTGCCAGCACCATCGCGCGTAAACAGCTCGAGCAACAGCGCACCGTCGTTGGCGGCGAGCAAGTGCACTCGGGCAACGCCCGCGGCGCAGGCCCTCACCGCATTGGCGAGCAGAGGATTCGGTTGCGCGAGCCCGCGCTGATACTCGCGCGCTTCGCGCGGTGTGAGTTCGCGAATGAGCGCGTCATCCGGCGCCACGATTTGCGGCGCGGATGACATTAAAATGAGTTTACTCGCGCGAATTTCTGTGGCGATGGCGGTGGCGAGAGATGCCGCATTGAGGTTAAAGGTTTCGCCGGTGGCCGAGTGGCCGATGGGCGACACTAACACGACCTCGGCGATTTCCAGCTGCGCTTGAATGGACGGTGCATCGAGCCGGCGCAGCTCGCCCGCGAATTGCAGATCGATCCCTTCAATAATTCCCACCGGACGCGCGAGCACGAAATTTCCGCCTACCACACGCAGCGACGAATTGCCGGCCACGCGCGTGCGCGCGATTTGTGCGAAAGCGGCCTCAATCTCAAAGCGCACCGCCGCGGCCACGGCTTTGGCGTGTTGCAAAACTTCCGGCGGCGTCACGCGGATATCACCCACCTTGACGCTCGTCAGACCACTTGCGGCAAGTCGCGCATCGAGCTGCGGCCGCGTCCCATGGACAAGCACCAACTTCGCGCCGATCCCCGCGAGGACCGCGAGATCCTGTACCAAGGCCTGAAAATTGGTTGCACCCACCACTTCGCCATCCACAAAAACGACGAACGTTTGGCCGCGATGGGCGCGAATATACGGCGAGGCGTCACGTAACCCTCGCACGAAGCTCGCGTCGCTTGGTGAAATAGTCTGGGACATGGTGAAGGGGCAACGCATCCTATTAGGGTGGCGGAAAGATAGCATATGATCGGCGGCCCAAAATCCATTCACCGGCCGGCGGATCGCTCGGCCCGCGGGAGTCCTCATGACCAAAGAAATCAATCGATACAGTGCGCGCGTCACGCAGCCTCGTGCGCAAGGCGCTTCACAAGCCATGCTGTACGCCACGGGCCTCACTGAAAAAGACCTAACCAAAGCGCAGGTCGGCATCGCGAGCGTGTGGTTCGAGGGAAACCCGTGCAACATGCATCTCTTTAAGCTCGGTGAGTACGTCAAGGCCGGGGTCGAGGCCGCTGGTCTTGTCGGCATGCGATTCAATACTGTCGGCGTCAGCGACGCGATATCCATGGGCACCGACGGCATGAGCTACTCATTGCAATCGCGGGAGGTCATCGCCGATTCCATCGAAACCATCATGGGCGGCCAGTGGTACGACGCGAATATTTCGATCCCGGGCTGCGATAAAAACATGCCGGGTTGTTTGATGGCGATGGCGCGCCTCAACCGGCCATCGCTGATGGTCTATGGCGGCACGATTAAGCCCGGCCATTCGCGGGGCGAATCATTGGACATCGTGTCCGCCTTTCAGAGCTATGGCGCGTATCTTTCGGGCGCGATAGACGATACCCGTCGGGCCGAAATTGTCCGACATGCCTGCCCGGGTGCCGGCGCCTGCGGCGGCATGTATACCGCCAACACCATGGCCTCGGCCATCGAAGCCATGGGGATGTCGCTGCCCTACAGTTCTTCGACCCCGGCGGTCGACCCACTAAAACAAGACGAATGCATGAAAGCCGGTGCCGCGATTCGTCTCCTCCTCGAACGCGACATCAAACCACGCGACATCATGACCCGCGCAGCGTTCGAAAACGCGATGGTAATCGTGACCGTGCTCGGCGGCTCGACCAATGCGGTATTACATTTGCTCGCGATGGCGCGCGCCGCCGGCGTGGCGCTCACGATCGACGATTTTCAAACCGTCACTAACCGCACACCGTTTTTGGCCGACTTAAAACCAAGCGGTAAATACGTCATGGAAGACGTGCAAAAGATTGGCGGGATCCCAGCGGTCATGAAGTACCTGCTCGAACACGGCATGTTGGACGGCAGCTGTTTGACCTGCACCGGAAAAACCATCGCCGAGAATCTCGCTGATCTGCCCGGCCTCGCGAAGGAGCAAGATGTCATTCGGCCACTGTCCAATCCGATTAAAGCGACGGGTCATATTCAAATTTTGCGCGGCAATCTGGCACCGAAGGGAGCGGTTGCGAAAATTACCGGGAAAGAGGGGCTGAAATTTAGCGGCCCGGCCAAAGTATACGATTCCGAAGAAGATATGCTGGCGGCGCTGGAGCACAAAGAGATCGTCAAGGGTGACGTGGTCGTGATCCGCTACGAAGGTCCGCAGGGCGGGCCCGGGATGCCGGAAATGTTAACGCCAACCTCAGCGCTGATGGGGGCCGGGCTCGGTAGTGCGGTAGCGCTGGTGACGGATGGCCGCTTCTCGGGCGGTTCGCACGGGTTTTTAGTGGGCCATGTCGATCCGGAAGCGCAGTTGGGCGGTCCCATCGCGCTCATCAAAACCGGCGATATCGTGACCATTGATGCCGAGCGCGGCAGTCTGGAAGTCGCAGTGAGCGATGAAGAACTCGCGCGTCGTCGCGCAAGCTGGTTGATGCCGCCGTATAAAGCGACACGTGGGACGCTTTACAAATTCATCAAGAACGTCCGCTCGGCGTCTGAAGGCTGCGTGACCGACGAGTAGACGGAACCGACGCCCTACTAAAGCGTCATTTTTTTGTAGTCGTTGTAGTACTTGAGTACACGCCGTACGTAGGTTTTGGTTTCCTCGTACGGCGGGATCTGACGGCCGTAGCTGATGACCGCGTTCTCACCCGCGTTATAGGCGGCGATGGCCAACACCAGATCGTTATCGAACATGCCGAGCAAATCGCTTAAGTAGCGGGTGCCGCCCGAAATATTGGCGATAGGATCACGCCTATTTTTGACGCCATAACGGGCCGCCGTCTGCGGCATCAATTGCATGAGCCCGACCGCACCGGCGGTTGAAACGGCATTCGGATCGTAGGCCGACTCGGCGGTAATGACGGCATGCACCAACGCGGTCGGTAGTTTGTGGCTCTTGGCCGCGAGTTCGATCGACTTGCTAAAGCGTTTGCGATTAACGGCAAGTGCCTTGTAGTTGATAGCCGACGCGCCACCATAACGCGATTCCGACCAGCCCTTCCACGTCTTAACGAGGCGCTTGTAACCCGTGTGATTGGGTCTATCGGTGAGGTAAACGCGCCCGTACTTATCGACGTATTTGTAGATATCCGCCCCAGCCATAAACGGCAGGGCGAGCAGGGTGAACACCCCCGCGATGCACAATTGTCGCGTTAGCTTTGACATTTGAAGGGCTTAACTTATTTTCTTAATGTCAAAAATTTAATACTGCTTCAACCCAATGATAAGTATTTAAATATCAAAATTGCAACACCGGCGATCCCGCCGGCGACACAGTCATCCGCCATGACGCCGACGCCACCCGGAAGATTGCGGTCCAGCCACCCTATCGGCCACGGCTTCCAGATATCAAGGATTCGGAACGCGATGAAGCCAGCCGCGATCTCGCCCCCTCTCTCGGCCGCGGCGAGACAAAGGCAAATCATAACGCCAACGATCTCATCCCACACGATCGCCGGATGATCTTTAACACCGATCGCGCGGCCGGTGCGTCCGCAGAGCGCGATCCCGCCCAAGGCGGAACCGACCACCATCACCCAGCGTGTGACGGAATCAACGGGCAGAAACACGAAAAGGGCAACCCCGACCAGCGAGCCCCAGGTCCCAGGCGCCTTGGGCAGTAATCCACTGCCACCACCGAGCGCAAAAAAGTGGCCGGGATCGCGCAGCCAGAGTTCCCGTGGCGCGGGCATTCGTTATTCTGACTTGGGCGCGGGTGGCGCAGCGTACCCGGTTAGCGCGGCGAGTCTGTCGGGCAGCATTAACCGTGCATAACGTTGGCCGCGGATTACCCATGACGGATAGCTGGTAATGCCGGCCGTCATGCAAGTCGTCGCCTGCGGCGTCCCTGGGCCGTGCGGGGAGCACTCAATATAGGGAAGTGCCGCGGCCGCGGCACCAAACAGCGCTTTTTGCTCCTTGCAATGCGGACACCATGATGCGCCGTAAAACTTCACATCGCTGTCCCGCAGATGCTTGGCGAGTCCGTCTAAATACGATTGATCGGTAACTGCGCCGACCGGCGCGACCCGCGCGTATCCCCAATGCACGATACCAACCGCGATCAAGGCGACGATCCCAGCCAGCGCGCCCCACCAGCCTCGCTCGCGAGGTGCGACCGCCCATAGCGCCTGCCCCGCCAACACCACAAGCAAGGCGAAGGACGCCAAGCAATACGGACAACTGACCCCGAGATCTCGGCGCACCATCGCGGTCAGATAGCCGCTGATAGCGACTCCAGCACCAGTGATGGTGAGTATCGCCAGACGACGTTGCGCGGTTGGAGGCAACCACCATAGCACCCCCAACACGCCATACAGGCCCACGCCCCACAGTGGGATGGAAATTCCTAACCAGACCGACCAGCGGCTCTGTTGCACGCTATCGCACGCCCCACCCGCCACGCAGCCCGCGAGTTCACCGCTTTGATGCGCGTAGTACAGATATGAAGCAAGGAGCACGCCGGCGAGCGCCAGCCCGATGGATATCCAGTCTCGGCGCTCAGCGCCCGCGGGGACTTGTGACGTTGGTTTGGGATTGGATGTCTTCGGCACAGTCGACTCTTGGTTGGTACGTCATTGGAGCTTGCAGGTATACCAATAAATCCTATCTCAGGTCACCATTGACGCATCAAAGCGTCAACATCAGAGGTAGTCCGGATGCAGCTCGGCGAGATCGCACACTATCTGCAGTCCGCGTTAGTCGGAGACCGCTTCCTTGAGATCGAGGGGCTGTGCGGGATCTCGGATAACTTGCCAAACCGACTGTCGTTTGCAGCTAAGCCGGTTCATCTTCGCGCCGCGTTAAATTCACAGATCCCGGCCTTTATCGTTCGGCCCGGAGACGCGTTGGCCGGACGAAGTTGTGTGTTGCACGACGATCCGGAAGCGGCGATTGCGCAAGTTGGTAAGCTATTTGTCCCGAGCCAACTCACCTATGCGACGCCTGAGGCCATTCACCCCTCGGCGATCATTCACCCCAGCGCGCGCCTCGCGCCTGGCGTCACCGTGGGTGCACACGCCGTGCTCGGCGCCGATGTCGAGATCGGCGCTAACTCTCGACTTTTGCCCGGCGTGCAAGTTTTTGACCGGGTCAAGATCGGTGCGGATTGTGTGCTCTACGGCAATGTCGTCGTGCGCGAAGACTGTGTGCTTGGCGATCGCGTTGTGCTACAGCCCGGTGTCATCATCGGCGGTGATGGATACGGTTATCTCACGCGCAACGGTAAGCACCACAAGGTTCCGCAGCTCGGCAATGTCGTATTGGAAGACGATGTCGAGGTGGGGGCCAACACCACAATCGATCGCGGTCGTTTCACGGCAACTCGGATCGGTCGTGGGACCAAAATCGATAACTTAGTCATGCTCGCGCATAACGTCCAAACCGGTCAGGACTGTTTGCTCGTCGCGCAGGTCGGAATTTCGGGAAGTACCAAACTCGGCGACCGCGTGACACTGGCTGGGCAAGTCGGCGTCATCGGTCATCTCAACATCTGCAGCGACGTCACCGTGCAGGGCAAGTCAGTGATTGCCAAGCACGTCTTGCACCCCGGTGTGTACGCCGGAATTCCCATTCGCCCGGCCAAACAATGGCGTCAAGCTATGGCGAAGCTTTACGCTGCCGTGAAAGACGACTCGCCGAGCGACGGCGACTGACGCCTTACGCCGCCACCGGCGGGAACACGCTGGCGCGACTGAGCGCCGCCGGCAGTGTATCTCCCAGCGCACCTTCCAACCATTTAGTCGTCGCGATGATTTTGGGTAACGATAAAGTCGTTCGATAGCCCAGGTTGTGCAGTAAATAGATCAGATCTTCCGTCGCCACATTGCCCGTCGCGCCCGGGGCGAACGGACACCCGCCCACACCGCCACAACTCGCGTCAAAAATACGCACCCCGGCCGCCGCCGCCGCGTACACGTTGGCCACAGCCGTGTTGCGCGTGTTATGAAAATGCAAGCGCAATGGAGTCGCACCGCGCAGCGCGTCCGCTTCGCGCACCAAATGCACCACTTGGGCTGGGACCGCGACGCCAATGCTGTCGGCGAGCGCAATTTCATCCACCCCGCAATCCACTAATTGGCGGACCAAGTCGACCACTTTAGTGGGCGCGACCTGGCCTTCGTAAGGACAACCGAAGGCGGCTGATATGGTTACACCGCAGGTGATACCGGCGGTGCGCGCTTCGCGTGCAACCAGTGCCGCACCGGCCAAACTTTCGGCAACCGACATGCCTTGATTGCGCTGTGAGAAGGTTTCCGTCGCGACCACCACGGTGTTGATTTCTCGTAGGCCCGCCGCGGCGGCACGTTCGAACCCCTTGGGGTTTAGCACCAACCCAATGAAGCGCACGTCGTCGCGCCGCGGCAGACCGCGGATAACATCTTCCGCATCGGCCATTTGCGGTACACGTTTGGGGTTAACGAAGCTCACCACTTCCATGCGCCGCACGCCGGCATCGACTAGGCGATGGATCAACGCGAGTTTAGCTTCGGTATCGAGTAGTTTGGGTTGGCTCTGCAGCCCATCGCGAGGGCCGACATCAACGATTTCAATGTTAGAGAGTTGGGTAGTCATGGCGGCACGGGTTTGGCTAGGGTACGGGCATTCTAGCAGTGTGGACACCGCCGCAGGCTACTGCAAAGTTGCGCTTTAGCGCCGAAATCTCTACAAAGAGTCGCGCGCTCAAGCGCACGAAGGAACACGATGACGACTCAATACGACTTTGACTTTTTTGTGATTGGCGGCGGATCCGGCGGCGTGCGCGCGGCACGCATGGCAGGCGGGTTCGGCGCGCGCGTGGGGGTTGCCGAGGAGCGTTATTTCGGTGGCACCTGCGTCAATGTCGGATGCATCCCCAAAAAGCTATTCGTATACGGCTCACGTGTACCGCATGACCATGCAGTGGCCGCCGGTTACGGCTGGCGAAGCCCACCGCCGCAACTCGATTGGCCGACCTTTATCGCGAACAAAGATCGCGAGATCGCGCGTCTGAACGGCATTTATCGCGGCTTGTTGGAGAAAGTCGGTTGCCGGATTTTTGATTCGCGCGCGGTAGTGCACGATGCCCACACGGTCGAGGTCGCGGGCACCCTGTACACGGCCCAAACCATTCTCGTCGCCACTGGTGGGTGGCCGTACGTGCCGGAGTTCCCGGGCCGTGAATTTGCGATTACCTCGAACGAAGCGTTTCACCTTCCGGCATTACCGCCTCGCGCGCTGGTCGTCGGCGGTGGTTATATCGCCGTTGAGTTCGCCGGCATCTTGCATGGATTGGGCGCGCGCGTGACGCAAAGTTATCGCGGCGAGCTGTTTTTACGCGGTTTTGATCGAGAAACGCGCGAGTTTCTAGCCGGACAAATGCGGGACCGCGGCATCGATCTCAAATTTAATACCGACGTCACCCGCATCACCCGAGGGCCGCATGGCCTTGATGTCGAACTTACCAGCGGTGCGACTCTACAGTGTGACGTCGTGTTGTATGCCACCGGCCGCCGGCCGCTGAGCGCCGGTATTGGACTCGCCGAATCCGGCGTTCGCCTCGCGCCAGACGGCGCCGTCATCGTTAATGCTCAATATCAAACTTCGGTTCCGTCAATTTTCGCCGTTGGTGACGTTACCAATCGCGTCAACCTGACTCCGGTGGCGCTCGCCGAAGGCATGGCCGTCGCGCGCAGACTATTCGCCGAACGCGACACCGCGGTGGATTACGACTTTATCCCCACCGCGATATTTAGCCAGCCGCCGATTGGCACCGTGGGTTTCTCCGAGGAGGAAGCACGCGAAAAATTCGGCGAGATCAAAGTCTATACCTCGAGCTTCACGCCGTTGCGCTATACGATTAGTCCGGAGAAGGAACGGGCGTTTATGAAACTTATCGTTGCCGCGCGTACCGAGCGTGTCGTCGGTTTGCATATGTGCGGCGAGGACGCGGGCGAAATTGTGCAAGGGTTCGCCGTCGCCCTGCGGGCGGGTGCCACCAAACAAGATTTCGATTCGACGATCGGCATCCATCCTACCGCGGCAGAGGAATTCGTGACGATGCGAGAGCCCGTCCGCTAACAACACGCGGGGCATGCTCACTCCTGAGTGCGGCAGTGCCGAGGATTGATGAGCGCCGATTTGGCGAACCGTAAGCCGTCCAATGACGCGCGGCTGCCGCAAAACGGTACGTGATACGGTCCCTCAAGGGTCACTTTGAGATGAATCGACGTGCGATCTTGGGTGAGCGTCAAACAGGTTCCCGGATCGAGTTCGGGGCAGTACCGCAGCCCTTGAGGCGTAAGCTGGGCAATACCATCAACGTGGCATTCATGCCCATGCCCTTGGTGACTATGCACGACCACGCGTGCCTGACTATCGTCAACCCACGCCAAGACCATGCGATCCGTCGCCGTATCGGCGCAGTCGCCGGATTGAGACCGCACGCAGTGCTGCGCGAGTTGCTCATAATAACCAGTGAGCATGCCCGGTTCGATTGCGACCAATTCTTCGGTGGGCGCACCCGCGCCAGTTTCCACCAAGAGTGTCAGAACTAACCAAAACATGTGCAGTACTAAGTCGCGTTAGTGTTTGCCGTCATTTGCTTTGCTCACCGCTTTCGACATCACCCAGCGAAAGCGTGCGCTAAGCACTACCGCCGCCACCCCTAAGGCGAGGGCGAGTCCACACCAGATCCCATGGGCCCGCATGCCCAGTTTGATCCCGAGCACATAGGCTGTCACGAAGCCGATTCCCCAGTAAATGGCACCGTTCAATAGCATCGGCACTCGAGTGTCTTTCAGTCCGCGCAACGCACCGGCAGCGGCACACTGCGTACCGTCGCCGGCCTGGAGCACCGCCGAGACCAAAAGCAGCGAACTCGCTAAGGCGGCGACAGACTCATCGTGAGTATAAGCCTGTGCAATCCATGGCGCGCAAAAGTAAGTCACGACACCCATGCCAGTTGCGACCACGAAACACACGCCTATGCCGGTAAAACCCCGCCGTCGCGCTTCTGTCGGCGCGCCGCGACCGATCGCCTGCCCCACCAATACGGCAGTTCCAAACGCTAGCCCGAGCGGCAACATGAATACCAGTCCTGCGTAATTCAAGGCGATTTGATGCGCGGCCGCGTAGCGAGATCCCAGCGTTCCCATCAGCAGCGCAAGACAGGTAAACAAACCTGCCTGCAGCGTTAATGAAAGCCCGATGGGTCCACCGAGACTCAACAATCGCACGAGCGTCCGTCGCTCGGGTTTATGCAACACCGTCCACAACTCAAACTGCCGATAATGCGGGTGTCGCCACACATATAGAGCCAACAACGCGAACATACACCAATAACTCATCCCGCTACCGACGCCGCTGCCAATGACGCCCAGCCGCGGCAAGCCTAACAGTCCAAACACGAAGCAGGCGCTGAGGGTCGTATTGAGGACGAGCGCGATCGCCATAACGAACATGATTGGTACGGTGCGACCGATCCCTTCGTTCATCTGGCGCAGCACATGATAGAGATACACTCCGGGCACGCCGTAGGACAGCGCATCGAGATAGGTGGTGGCAAGTAGACTGACTTCTGGATCAATCGCGAGCCATTGCAATAACGGCGTCACGTTGCGCATCACGACTACTACCACGAGCGAAATCACCAACGCGAGCCAGATCGCTTGTTGGGTGTCGTTACCGATCTCGGTGTAGCGTTGCGCGCCGAAATGCTGTGCGACGGTTGGACCAAGCGCCATTAATACGCCGAGGCCACCTAAAAAAATGCCGATCCATAAACTCGAACCGATCGACAACGCGGCCAGTTGCGTGGCGCCGAACCGGCCGACCATGAGGGTGTCGGCGACGTTAACGCCGATACTAAAAAAATTATTCAGCACGAGCGGCCAGCCAACGATCAGCAGCGCACGTAAGTCGGCCTTAAGCGTGGGCGGCGCCGACGGCAGACTCATGGGAGACGTGGCACCGCGCGTAGCAACGCTTTGGTGTATTCGGCTCGCGGTGCGAACAAAACATCCTTGGTTGGACCGGCTTCCACGATTTTGCCGTGGTGCATGACAAGCACGCGATGCGCAATCTGCGCGACGACACCAAGATTATGCGTAATGAAGAGATAAGCCAGATTGAATTGACTCTGCAGATCGCGCAGCAACGCGAGGATCTGCGCTTGCACGGACACATCAAGCGAACTCGTCGGTTCATCACAGATCAACAGGCGAGGTTCGACCGCTAGCGCGCGCGCGATACTGATCCGTTGCCTTTGCCCGCCCGAGAACTCATGAGGATAACGATACTTGGTTTGCGGATCGATTCCGACTTGCTGCAATAAACGTTCGATGCGCACGGCCCGTGCCGCGCGATCCCCGCCCACGCGTTGCGCGAGCATCCCTTCCTCGATAATTTCCGCAACCGAGAATCTAGGGTTCATCGACGCGTAAGGATCTTGAAAGACAATCTGAAACTCTCGCCGTCGCATCCTGAGTTCCGCCGGTGGCAACTTCAGCACCTCTTCGCCCGCGAAACGCACGCTACCAGTGACCGGTGCGGTCAACCCCAACACGCCACGGCCTAAAGTCGTTTTGCCGGATCCCGATTCGCCGACGACCGCAACCGTTTCGCCAGCGTAGATTTCAAAATCCGCGCTTGCGACCGCCCTAATCGTCGAGGTGGTTCGCCGTAACAAGCCACTGCGCACGGGATAGGACACACTCAGCCCGCGCACCTCAAGCAAGGGTTTTGGCGCAATTGCCAGTACGGATAATCGTTGCGGCTCGAGACGCGGCGAAGCCGCCAGCAGTTGCTGGGTGTAAGCATGTTGGGGGTTGGAAAAAATCCGCTGGCGATTTCCCGTTTCGACGATTTCACCGTGTCGCATCACCAGTAAGCGATCGGCGATCTGATTCGCGACGGCGAGATCATGCGTAATGAACAGCAGACTCATCGCGCGGCGACGTTGTTCGGCGGCGATCAGCGCAAGTACTTGAGCTTGGGTCGTGACATCAAGCGCGGTGGTCGGTTCATCGGCAATCAGTAGCGATGGTTCACCGGCGAGTGCGATCGCCAACATGACCCGCTGTTTCATGCCGCCGGATAGCTCGTGCGGATATTGCAGGCGACAGCGCGCGGGATCGTGGATCCCTACTTGTGCCAACAAAGCTTCAATATGCGTGCGTTGCGCCGCGCGCGAACTAGGCTGCTGGAGCGCTTCGGCGATCTGCGCTTCAACGCGCATAACCGGATTTAGCGCGGTTTGCGGCTCTTGGAAAACGAACCCAATACGTTTGCCCCGCACACCGGCCATTTGTTGCGGCGAAAGTCGATTAACGTCTAATCCATCCAAGACTATCGTACCCGATATCGCGCGGACAGCCGGCGGCAGTAAGCGCACCAATGAGAGCGCGGTCATCGATTTGCCGCTGCCGGATTCCCCCACAACGACTACCGTTTCACCTCGTGCAATCTGAAAATTTAACGCGGATACCAGGCGGCGGGGGTTGTCGACTGGCCCCGTCTCCAACGTAAGGTTTTGTACATCAAGCAGCGTCATTTCAATCCTTACTCAGCCTTGGTGACGCAAAGCCGTGCGTGGATCAAATTCGTCACGCACGGCATCGGCCACGATGTTGGTCGCCAACACCAATCCAAACATGCTGACGAAGGCAGCGCCAAGGCTCCACCAAACCACCGGCTCGCGCGCGAGTTCGAGGCGCGCGCCATTGATCATATTGCCCCAACTTTCCATGCTAGGGTCGACGCCGATGTCAATGTAGGTTAAGACGGCCTCGGCGAGGACCAAGCCACTGAAGTCGAGCACCAGCGTAATGATCACTAAATGCACTGTATTGGGCAGCAAATGGCGACATAGGATGGCAAGCGTGCCACTGCCCATCGACTTGGCCGCGAGCACAAATTCGATCTGGCGAAGCTTAAGCGCCTCGGCGCGCAGTAGGCGACATAGACCGGTCCACCCCGTTAGACCCAGTACAACGCATAGCGCCGCCAATTTGTAATCCGCACGCAGTGCGGGCGAGGCTTCGCCGACGACGCTCGTTTGCAGCGCGACATCCAACGATAGAACGGCGGCGGCAATTAATAGCACTCCGGGAATGGACGCCATCGAGGTGTACAGGAATTGCACCACGTCGTCGACAATCCCCCCAAAGTAGCCGGCGCATAGCCCGAGCAGCGCCGCGATCGGTAACGTCAACGCCGATGAGATCAGCGCAAACACAATCGCCGTACGCGCGCTTTTGAGCGCGAGGTAAAACACATCGTTACCGACTTTATCGGTACCGAAGAGATGATAGTGAGGCGCGAGCGCGATCACGACGCCACCCACCAAGATGATCATTGCCGCGGTGATTAATGGTGCCTTTCGCGCGCGCGCCTCGCGCACGAAAGTACCAAGCCCATGCCGGGAACGATACGCAAGCCCACCAAGGATGAAGGCGACAACGCCCGCACCGCCACCAAGCCCCAAGAGCGTCCGCCACCAGAGATCTTTTGCCTTCTCCCGCGCCGGCTGTTCCAAATGCGAAGCACCATGTCGGAGTCGCGGATACGCACGAATCGTCGTGCCGTCCGCGTTACGCACGGTTTCCTTCATGTAGCCAAAGGCCGCAAACGGCGCGGAATAGGTGGCTTCGACTCGGGCGAGCAACGGCGAACATAGCCAATCGAGCGCGCTCCGGGTTTGGCCGTCATACATGAGGCGCATCGAATCAAGCACGGCGAGCGATAGATAGACCCCCAATACCAGCGCCGCCGCCGCCGCCGATGGACGATGAAACACACGCGCCCAACGTGCGCGAGCCAATGGATCCGCCGCCGCACTACGCGCGTACAGGACAGTCATCGCAAGCACAAGGAAGAACAGCACATCGGTTGGCCACAGTGCGACTTGAGGAAGGCTCATTGGGCGTCAAATCTCACTCTGGGATCGACCCATGCATAGAGAATATCCGTGATGAGCAATGACACGATGAAGAGCAACGTGCCGATGAAAACCATGGCACGCACGATCGCGAAATCTTGATTTTGGATGGCATCGATCGTGTAACTACCGAGCCCGGGGATCGCAAAAAACGATTCGGTGATAAGGCTGCCGAGAAAGAGCCCGGGAAGCGATACGATGACCGTCGTGACCAACGGCAACATCGAGTTGCGGAGTACGTGGTGCGTCAGCACGCGCCGCTCGCTTAGCCCTTTGGCGCGCGCAGTTCGTACGTGATCGCGGTTGATCTCCTCTAAAAAGAAGGCGCGGTTCAGTCGCACATTGGCCCCGAGCGACGCCATCACTTGGATCGCGATCGGTAAAACCAAGAACTTCCAGCCCGCGAATCCTTCGCGATAACCCGAGACCGGCACCAACAGCAGAAGCTTGGCGATGAGGTACTGACCGGCGATGATGAAAAAAAGGCTCGAGATTGAAATCGCCGCCACGCTGACGAGATTCCCAAGCCGCGCAAGCGCGGTTGCGTGATGTAACGCGAGCAAAAGCCCGAGCGCGACAGATAACCAAAGCTCTAGAAAGAGCACCGGGAGGGAGATGGCAAAGCTCGGTCCTAGCCGTTCGGATAAATCGTAGCGAATATCGCGCCCACCATCCGAGTGGCCAAATTGCAGCGTAAAAAGGCGCCGAGAATGTTCAAAGAATATCGTCTCTGTCAGTGCCGACAGCCCACCAGCGTCGGCGTTCCAAAGTAGCGGCTTCGCGTATCCGCGTTCGGCTTTCCATTTCTGCACCATCTCGCTCGTGACGTGGCGTTCACCCAAATGCATCCGCGCCATGTCGTCGGGAGAATTGACGACGAAGAACAGAACGAAAGTCAGCAGATTGACGAACATCAAAATTGGCACCGCCAGCAAAACGCGGCGTAAGAGATAATCGATCACGGCAGTGCCTGCGGCTGACGCGAACGGATCCACACGCCCGCGACGACCGCCGCGACGACTACGCACCACCACAACACCGCGATTCGGGGTTGATTCCACGCCGCCTGCAACGCGGCGCGAGTGGGACCATCGATCCGGCGGTATTTCATGAGGTTGCGCGCCATCAAGTTTGGCTTCGCGTTCCGTACCCATACATGTTGCAAGCTATATGCCTGCGGATTAACGCCCCACAGCCAAGGCGAATCGTGACGCACGATCTCAAGCATGCGATCGATGACCTGTTGCCGCGGCTCGCCATTGGCGAGGTCTTTCATTTGGGTAAAGAGTAGGTCGAAATCCGGATTCCGATAGTTCGCGGCATTCTCGCCTTCGAACTCGGCCTTCCCGTTTGGGCCATACAACAAGAACAAAAAATTCTCAGGGTCCGGATAGTCGGCGTTCCATCCCCACGCAAAAATCTGCGCCTGCCCGCGTCGCATTTTGTCCTGAAAGCGATTGTAGTCGGTGGCGCGAACGACGAGCTCGATACCGAGACGCGCAAATTGTTTACGGTACCAGTCGAACAACGATCGTTGGTCGACACCGGTGGTCGGCGCATCGAAATGAAGGACGAGCGGCTTACCCGTGACAGGGTCGATTCCTTCGGGATAACCCGCCGCTGCCAACAAATCCCGCGCGGCCTGAAGCGGACGGCGCACGGCACGGCCATCGCGCCATTCGTACACGAGAGGATTGATGCCTGCGCGTCCTTCGAGATGGCCAAAAATACCGGGTGGCAACGGCCCTTGCGCGGGAATGCCGCGTCCGTTGCTGAAAATCGAAATCATTTCTTCGAAATCGATCGCGATCGCCAACGCCTGTCGCAAACCACGCGCACGCGCACCCGTGCCACCGACCACCGGATCGAGCCAATTGAACCCGAGATAAGTCACCGACATTTGCGTGGCGACGCTCAAGGCGATATGACGCGAGGCGAGCGCCGGCGTAAGTTCAGGCTTGCCGTCAGCATCAAAGCGCACCGCCTGGTCGAAGCCATCCGGCGCGATCGGTGAACCGTCGTAGTATCCCTGCAGGAATTTGGTCCACTCGGGAATATCTTCCTTCTCGAGCATGAACTGTATTTCGTCGATAAACGGTAGGCGGTGCCCGGCATCGGCGAGGTAACCCGCCGACGCATCGGTAGCTTCCCCGTTCGACGGATAATATTCGGCGTGAAATTGCGGATTTCGAGCCAGCACGATCCGCCGATTTGGGTTGTTTTCGCGGAGGTAGTACGGACCGGTGCCAACGGGATACCAATCAAGACTAAGGTTCCGCGCGGCCATCCCGGGCTGCGCGTAGAACGCATCTGCCTCCCACGGGACCGGCGCGAAAAACGGCATGGCAAGCCAATAGACAAACTGTGGGTATTTGCCGGTGAGTGTGATTTCAAATGAATAACGATCGAGCGCACGCGCGCCGGCCAACGCGAATTTTCGCAAGTCTAAAAATCGATGCGCGCCGGGGTCCGCCCGTTGGAGATGTGCCGCAAGTTCATCGAGCCCTTGAATATATTTCGCCATGAAACCGGCTATCGGCGAATGCAAACGGGGATGTACCAGTCGTTTGATCTGGTACACATAGTCGTCGGCAACGAGTTCCCGGGTACCCTTGAAAAGGAAATCGTTCGGGTTGTGATAATTCGTAATGGCGCGCGCCGCCAACGCGTGATATCGCAATTTGCCTTCACCGTCGCGCGCGAAAGCGGGATGCGGGGCATACCTGATTCCCGGGTTGATTTGGATTACGTATTTCGCCGCGACGATTTCTTGCTCGGGGGCATCGTCCGGCAACGGATGTCCAGCGCGATCGTAGTAGATGGGCACCGGCACGCGCTGCGCGGTGAGTGGAACGAGCGCATAGGGCCGCTGCAAAAAGTGATACTGCAATGGCGGCTCGTAGACCTGTGCGGTGAAGACCGCTTCGTTCTCGCTATAGGAGGATACCGGGTCTAAGTGTTTAGGCCTTTCTTGGAATGTCCCGAAGGCGACGTTACCCGCGCGCTCCGTAACGGGGTATGGGGCATTCCATGGTTCGGGTAGCGCGGCGAATGCCGCGCCGATGCGGCCTATCGACCACAGTGCCAAGGCAAGACACGTGGCGACTCGGGGATGACGGCGGATGCCGCGTACGAAAGTGTCGCTGAATCGAGGCATGCGTAACAGCGGTTGCAAGGCTTTCTTCGCGGGACAGGAGACGTCGCCGCACTGTACACTTTCGCTACCCGCGATAGAACCGCCGCCGTGGCGGAGACAAGCGCGCTCGATTGCGATCTGGAGAAACTTCGCCATGGGAATGTTAGACGGCAAAAAAGCCTTAATCGTTGGGGTAGCGAGCGATCGCTCGATCGCCTGGGGGATCGCGCAAGCGATGCGGCGTGAAGGCGCCGAACTCGCCTTCACTTATCAAAACGATCGCTTGAAATCCCGCGTGGAAGATTTCGCGGCAACTGTTGATTCCGAAATCGCGCTGCCGTGCGAAGTGCAGAACGACGAGGAAATTCAAAACGTCTTTAATCTATTGGATGACTATTGGGATCACCTAGACATCCTGGTCCATTCGATTGCCTACGCGCCGCGCGAAGCGCTACAGGGCGAATATTTGGAAGCGACCACGCGCGAAGGATTTCGTGTCGCGCATGAAGTAAGTTCGTATAGTTTTTCGGCGCTCGCGAACGCGGCGCGGCGCATGATGCAGGGGCGCAAAGGCGCCATGTTGACGATGTCGTATCTCGGCGCGGTGCGCACGATGCCGAGTTATAACGTCATGGGTCTCGCCAAAGCGAGTTTGGAAGCCAATGTTCGGTATATGGCGGAGAGCTTGGGACCGGAAGGCATCCGGGTCAACGCGATTTCCGCCGGTCCCATCCGCACGCTCGCCGCGTCCGGCGTCAAAGACCTACGCAAGTTTCTTAATTACGTCGAGAAATCCGCGCCGCTACGACGCAACGTCACGACGGAGGAAGTCGGCAATGTCGCGGCGTTTTTGTGCTCTGATTTAGCGTCCGCGGTGACCGGTGAGATCACTTACGTTGATTGCGGCTACAACATCATGGGAATGACGGGTGACTTGTAGCCGCGGCGGAACTATAGATTCTTCGGATACGTCTCTAGTTTGGCCGAAGCTTTGATCGCTTCGATAAAGTCCTGCCACGCGAGCAGCGCGCCAACCCTCGCGAGTTCATTTTTAGCGCCCCCCGCTGCACTCTCCTGGGCTGCGGGCGTTTGCACGTTTGAAACCTCAATTACGGCGTAGTTACCGCTACCGAATTCCACGCCTAAGTGCGTTTTGTCGGAGGGTTGTGCAAGCGGCGCGCTGAAGGCTGCGCGCAACACCGCGCGATTGACGCGTTCATCATCGCGTTTGGCCGCGGCAAAAGTTTCCCAAGTAAGATTTTCGGCGGCCGCGAGCGTCTGCCCCGTGCCGCCCGCCTTGAGCTTCGCGACCAACGCTTCGCCTTTGGTCCGGGCAACTTGTTTGGCGCGCTCGGTTTTCAGATCATCGGTGACGGTCGTCTTCACTTCCTCCAAGGTCGGAAGCTTGGTTGGCGTAAACGTCGTGACGCGCACCGCGACAATCCGCTCATCACCGATTTCGAGCGGCTCGCTTGCGAGTCCCTGACTTAGAACTTCGGGCTCCCACGCGGCGTCGGCAACGGCGGGACTGAACATCGCGCCTATTTCCGTTTTGGACATGCCGCTCGTCGTTTGCAATTTTATATTGAGTTCGTCCGCCACGGCTTCCAACGAATCCGGATGCTCATAGACGGTGTCACTAAAGCGTTCGGCATTTTCGTAGAAGATTTCGTGCGCTTTCTCACGGCGCACATGCGCTTCTACTTCGGCCCGCACCTCGGCGAGCGGCGTGATACCGCCGGGACTCACTTCTTTTAATTGAATGATATGAAATCCGAATTCGGTCTTTATGGGTTCACTGAGGTCACCCGTTCTCATGCCGAACACCGCGGCTTCGAACTCGGGCACCATGACTCCCTTGCCAAACAAGCCGGTGGCACCGCCTTCTGCTTTCGAGCCGATATCGTCCGAGTGCTCCTTCGCAACTTCTTCGATGGGCTTGCCGTCGACAATCAACTTCCGCAATTCCAGCGCGCGCGCGCGTGCCTTCTCCACCACCTCGGGTGAAGCGTCAGGCTTCACTTGAACCAATACGTGATTTGCACTGCGCTGTTCTTCTTTGGAGTATTCGGCGGTGTGCGCGTCATAGTATTGTTGCAGATCGGCGTCACTGACTTCCGCCACGGCCATCAGGTCCTCGAGCTTGAGTTCCACGTACTCCAACGTGGCTTTATCTTCGATGCGGTAACGTTCGCTGTGCTCGCCGAAATACTTGGTGACTTCCTCGTCCGTGACGGTTTGGGTCGCCGTCTCCGGCTGCTGGATTAACGTATAGCTGATGTCGCGAGTCTGTGCCTTTAGCTGGTCGATGTGCGCGAGTTCTTCCGGAGTTTGAAAAGCCGATGCCGCCAGGCCCGCGCGCAATTGCTGTAGCGCCAAGTCTTGACGGGCTTGTTCCTCGAATCCGCGCTCCGTGAATCCGAGCATACTCGTCACTTGGCTATAGCGTTCTTTCGAGAATTTGCCGTCGACCTGGAAGTTTGGCGAGGCTTTTAAATACTCGGCGACCTGCGTCGGACTGACGCGTAGACGCGCCTCGTCGATGGTTTGCTGCAACAGCTTTTCTTCAACCACGTAATCGAGCGCGGTGAGTTTAGTACTCTCGGCGCTCCACACATCGGCATCAAAAGCGTCGCCAAGTTCCGCTTGCGCACGCTGGCGGAGTCGCTGAAAGGTTGACTGATATTCGGCGAGTTCGATCTTATCTCCGTTGACCTTGGCGACGACCACGCGGCGGGCGGCACTCAAATACGACTCTATTCCCCACACCGCAAAGGTGAGACACAAGAGCAAAATGATTACAGCGGCGACGATGCCTTGAATTCGATCACGGAGTGTTTGCAGCATGGTCTTTTAAAATCAAGACGATCCGGTTCATTCGATCATTCGACGATGGTTTTTCCCGCACTAGGCATCGCCGCGTAGGTAAGGCTTGACTGAGCGCAAGGCTGGGAGTTGGCGGAGTGGACGGGGCTCGAACCCGCGACCCCCGGCGTGACAGGCCGGTATTCTAACCAACTGAACTACCACTCCGTTATTTGATTCCCTGACGTGGTGGGTGCTGAGGGGTTCGAACCCACGACCTTCGCCTTGTAAGGGCGACGCTCTCCCGACTGAGCTAAGCACCCGAGGGGCCGCTAGTTTATGCCATCCTTTATGGCTTTGCCAGGCTTGAAGACGATGGCACGCGACGCTGCGATTTGAATCGGCTCGCCGCTGCGCGGATTACGTCCGACACGCGCGGGACGCTCCTTTACATTGAATGTGCCGAAACCTGATAGCGTAACGCTCTCTCCGCGTTTCAAACCTGAGGTAATTGCCGCGACCAACGCATCCAACGCGCGCGTCGCCGACGACTGTGAAATATCCGCCTGATTCGCCACTGCCTCGATAAGATCCGATTTATTCATGTGATATTCCCTCCGGGGTGTTGTTGTTTTCGCGTGGTCGCAAGGTTCATGGGCATCTCGCTGATTGCGCTTGCGCTCAGCGAGATGGTTTCCGTCAATTCACTGTTTGCCGACTAGTCGCGTGTGTTTCAAGGCAAGCGCGTCTGCCGGTGCTATCTGATCAATGACGGCTTAGTTGCTCGGCGTCGGCGTCGCCTTCGTGTGCTTCCTTGGCGCCGCCGCCGGCGGCGCCGGGCTCAAACGTTTCAACGATGGGTTCTGGCATCTTCTGCAACGCGACGGCGAGCACTTCGTCGATCCATTTGACCGGTTTGATGGTTAAGCCCTGTCGTATATTGGCCGGTATCTCTTTCAACTCGCGTTCGTTTTCGATCGGGATCAGCACGGTTTTAATACCGCCGCGCAACGCCGCCAATAATTTTTCCTTAAGGCCGCCGATTGGCAGTACTTCACCGCGCAAGGTGATTTCTCCGGTCATGGCCACATCGGCGCGTACTGGGATTGCGGTCAACGCCGACACCAGCGACGTGCACATGCCAACCCCTGCGCTCGGCCCGTCTTTGGGCGTCGCCCCCTCCGGCACATGGAAATGAACGTCGATCTTTTGATAGAAATCCGATTTGATACCAAGCGATGCGGCGCGGCTGCGCACCACGGTCATCGCCGCCTTGATCGATTCTTGCATGACATCACCCAAGCGGCCGGTATAGGTTTCTTTACCTTTGCCGGGCACTATCGCCGCCTCGATCGTCAGCAGGTCGCCGCCGACTTCGGTCCACGCAAGTCCGGTGACCTGCCCGATCCGATCTTCGTCTTCCGCGAGGCCGAAGCGGAAACGCTTAACGCCGAGATACTTTTCGAGCAATTTCGGCGTGATTGAAACTTTCTTCTCCGCCGGCTTCTTCAGGATTTGTTTGACCACTTTGCGGCAGAGATTGGCAATCTCGCGCTCGAGATTGCGAACGCCGGCCTCGCGCGTGTAATAGCGAATAACATCACGCAGCGCGCTTTCCGAAATCTGTAGTTCATCTTTCTTCAGGCCATTGGCCGTGATTTGCTTCGGTAACAAATATTTTTGCGCGATGCTGACTTTTTCATCTTCGGTGTAGCCGGAGAGACGGATAACTTCCATGCGATCAAGCAACGGTGCCGGAATGTTCATGCTGTTGGCGGTTGTAACAAACATAACTTCGGACAAGTCGTAATCAACTTCGAGATAATGATCACTGAATGTTGAGTTCTGTTCCGGATCGAGCACTTCCAACAGCGCGGACGCCGGATCACCGCGAAAATCCATTGCCATTTTGTCTATTTCATCAAGCAGGAACAGCGGGTTTCGTGTGCCGATTTTCGCCATGTTCTGTAAAATCTTCCCTGGCATCGAACCGACATAGGTACGCCGATGCCCGCGGATCTCCGCTTCGTCGCGCACGCCGCCCAACGACATACGCACGAATTTTCGATTGGTCGCACGCGCAATCGAGCGTCCCAGCGAAGTCTTACCGACGCCCGGCGGTCCCACCAAACATAGGATCGGTCCTTTCATTTTGCGGACACGCTGTTGGACCGCTAAGTATTCCAAGATGCGCTCTTTGACCTTTTCCAGTCCGTAATGATCTTCGTCGAGGATTTTTTCGGCGTTGGTCAGATTGGCACTGGTCTTGGAACGCGACTTCCACGGCACGTTCGTAATCCAGTCGATGTAATTGCGAACCACCGTCGCTTCGGCGGCCATCGGCGACATCATGCGCAATTTTTTGAGTTCGCCTTCGGCTTTCTTGCGCGCTTCCGCGTGCATGCCGGATTTGGCGATCTTCGCCGCGATTTCATCGAACTCGTTTCCACCTTCGGCTTCACCGAGTTCGCTTTGAATGGCTTTCATTTGCTCATTCAAATAGTACTCGCGCTGACTTTTCTCCATTTGCTTCTTAACGCGCCCGCGCAAACGCTTTTCAACTTGGAGCAAGTCGATCTCGGTTTCCAGCACCGCAATCAAATGCTCAAGCCGGGCGGGTAGCTCGACAATCTCTAGGATCTTCTGCTTCTCCTGGAGCTTAATCGACAAATGCGCGGCGATCGTATCGGCGAGTCGCGACGGGTCATCAATACTGGTCAGCGATGAAACGATTTCCGGCGGTACTTTCTTGTTTAATTTGACGTACTGATCGAATTGGCTCATCAACGAGCGGACCAGCACTTCGGATTCGCGATCGGAAAGTGGTTCTTGGTGAAGCGGCGAGACTTCCGCGGCGAGAAAGCTACCGCGATCGATGAAACTCAAAACTTGCGCGCGCTTGACGCCTTCAACCAGGACCTTAATTGTCCCATCGGGCAAGCGTAGCAACTGCAGAATATTTGACACCGTCCCTACGTCGTGAATATCCGATGGTTTGGGATTGTCCTCGCCCGCCGTCTTTTGCGCGATTAGCAGTATCTGCTTCGCTTCTTCCATCGCTTTTTCGAGTGCCTTGACGGATTTGTCGCGCCCCACGAACAGCGGAATGACCATGTGCGGATAAACCACGACATCGCGCAACGGGAGTAACGGAAGCAAGGTTGAAGAGCGATCGTTCATAGTGACTGCCTAATTGGTGTTCGTGGCGCTCGCGCGCGGCACGGCATGGCCGGCGCGGCGGAAGCTCAAGCGCTCCGCCGCGCGACGCGTGGCGGAGTGAGAATGAAGGGCGGGACTGTGCCGGTTGCGGCTCGGCCCTGCGTGCATTAGTCGGACGCTACCTTGGGAATGTCCGTGCCTTCGTAGATGATCAGCGGCTTCGACTCGCCTTTGATTGCGGCTTCGTCGACCACCACTTTCGACACGTTTTTCTGCGACGGTAGGTCGTACATCGTGTCGAGCAGGTTCGCTTCCAAAATGGACCGCAGACCACGTGCGCCGGTTTTACGTTCGACCGCTTTCCGCGCCACCGCACGAAGCGCGTCCTCGCGAAACTCGAGCGCGCAGCCTTCCATCTCAAACAGCTTCCCGTACTGCTTGGTCAGCGCATTACGCGGCTCAGTCAGTATTTGCACCAATTGATCTTCGTGCAATTCATCCAGCACCGCGACCACCGGCAACCGGCCAACAAACTCCGGGATCAACCCGTAGCGAATGAGATCTTCCGGTTCCACTTGATGCAGCATTTCGCCGGCTGTTTTGCGGTCGTCCTTGCTTTTGACCTCGGCCGAAAATCCGATCCCGCCTTTTTCAGAGCGATCGCGGATAATTTTGTCGAGTCCGGCAAACGCGCCACCACAAATGAACAGGATATGCGAGGTATCCACCTGCAAAAACTCTTGCTGCGGATGTTTGCGTCCGCCTTGAGGCGGCACTGAGGCGATGGTGCCTTCGATTAATTTGAGTAAGGCTTGCTGCACACCTTCACCGGACACATCACGCGTGATCGACGGGTTGTCCGACTTCCGCGAGATCTTGTCGATTTCATCGATATACACGATGCCGGTTTGCGCTTTTTCGACGTCGTAATCGCATTTCTGCAGTAGCTTTTGGATGATGTTTTCGACATCTTCACCGACGTAGCCGGCCTCGGTGAGGGTGGTGGCATCGGCGATGGTGAACGGAACATTGAGTAACCGCGCCAGGGTTTCGGCGAGCAGCGTCTTGCCGCTGCCGGTTGGCCCGATCAGCAATACATTGCTTTTGGCGAGTTCGACATCGCCTTGCTTGACTCGCGATTCCAACCGCTTGTAATGGTTGTACACCGCCACCGCCAAAATTTTCTTGGCATGGCTTTGGCCAATGACGTATTCGTCAAGGATATGACGGATCTCATGTGGCACGGGCAGCTTATTACCGCCCGAGCTGCCAGATTTGTCCTGAATTTCTTCGCGAATGATGTCGTTGCACAGCTCGACACACTCATCGCAAATAAATACTGAAGGGCCCGCGATCAGCTTACGCACTTCGTGTTGGCTCTTGCCGCAAAACGAACAGTAAAGCAGCCGGTCGCTGTCGTTGCCCTTCGAATTCTTGCCATCGCTCATTCGCGAGTCCTCATTACTCTGGCGGCCGCTGCCGCCATCTGGGGGCTAATGGATGGATAATCGATCGCGTTCACGCGCCTTTCGGCGCATCGCGCTTGACCAATACACCATCGATGAGACCGTAGGCTTGCGCGTCTTCCGCGCTCATGAAATTGTCGCGGTCGGTATCGTGCGCAACTTTCTCGACGGATTGTCCCGTGTGCTTGGACAATATTTCGTTAAGTCTGTCACGCGCTTTGAGGATTTCCCGGGCGTGGATATCGATATCGGTGGCCTGTCCCTGAAATCCGCCCAGCGGCTGATGGATCATGACTCGGGAGTGCGGTAGGCAAAAGCGCTTTCCGGCGGCGCCGGCGGCCAACAACAACGCGCCCATACTCGCCGCTTGCCCAATGCACAGCGTACTTACCGCCGGCTTGATGAACTGCATCGTGTCGTAGATCGCAAGACCCGCCGTGACCACCCCACCCGGCGAATTGATGTACAGATGAATATCCTTATCGGGATTTTCCGATTCCAGGAATAACAATTGGGCAACAATCAAGTTGGCCACATGGTCATCCACGGGACCGACGAGGAAGATTACCCGCTCTTTCAGCAGGCGACTGTAAATATCGTACGCACGCTCGCCGCGCGCCGATTGCTCGACGACCATCGGCACTAAGTTAAGTGCGCGTATTTCCTCGCGATTTGTTGGACCCAAATGCATTAACTATTCATCTCCTATGGCACCTTCCGCGGCAGTCTGCCTCGGATTCATGAGGTCGTCAAACGTCACCGGAACCGATTTCACACGCGCTTGATCGACCACCCACTTAATCGCTTCTTCTTCGAGGCACATGCCTTCGATGTCTTGCAAGCGTCGCGGGTCGTCGTAATACCAGCGCACCAACGCTTCGGGCTGTTCGTAGGACGCCGCCATCGCTTCGACGCGTGCGCGTACTTTGGATGGTTGTGCCTTGAGCCCGGCCTGTTTGATGATTTCGGCCACAAGTAGCCCAAGCTTTACCCGATTGGTGGCCGTGCCCTCGAAATGGCTAGGATCATCGTTTCCATCAAGTTGCGAAGGATCGATTCCGCGCATGGAAAGTGAGCGACGCATATCCTCCAACAAGCGCATCGCTTCCATGCGGACCAACGACTTGGGTACTTCGAGTGCGTTGTGTTCGCGAATTTTCTGCAATACGTGGCTGTTAAAGCGCCGTTCCAGCGCGCGGTCGCGTTCGCGTTCCATGTTTTCGCGGATTTCTTTGCGGAAGGACTCAACGGAGCCATCGGTCACGCCAAATTTCTCAAAAAGCGCGCCATCGAGCGCGGGCAGCAGCGGCTCCGCGACTTCTTTGATGGTGACCACGAACGACACATCACGTCCGGCGACATCTGCTTTGTGATATTCGGTGGGAAATTGCAAGGACAGAGTGCGTTGTGCTCCCGCGGCAGCGCCCTCGAGGCCTGCTTCAAACCCTTCGATCATGCGCTTCTGGCCGAGAATCAACGGAAAATCTTGGGCGGTTCCCCCCTCAAAGGGAGTGCTCTCGCCGGCCAGCGTGCCGACGAAATCAAGGATCACGCGGTCACCTGACACCGCCGCGCGATCGATCGGATTCCAAGTTTTTGCTTGTTCGCGCAAAACCTCGACCATTTTGTCGATGTCTTGCTCGGAAATCGTGCATTCGGGGCGTTCGAATTCGAAGGAATCCCAAGCACTCAACGAAATCTCGGGAAAAACTTCGAACGTCGCGGTGTAACTAAGACCCTGGCCTCGTTCAAGATTGACGGGATCGATCACGGGTTCCGCGACGGGGCGTAATTGGTGCGTGCCAACCGCTTCGGCGAAAGACTCACGCAGCACTTCGGAGACCACTTCTTGGCGAACTCGCTCACCGAATTGGCGTTCAATGACCTTGGCTGGCGCCTTGCCCGGACGAAATCCGTCGATCCGCGCGTTTTTTGCCACGCTTTTCAAGCGCACGGTAATTTTTTCCGTAAGCGCGTCCTCCGGAATTTCGACTCGCAGCCGTCTTTCCAGGCCGCCTGGCTGTTCTAACGATACCTGCATAAATCCTCGGCTATTGCTTGTGCTCGGAAAAACTCTAGCGCATCAGTGGGCGTTGGCCTGCCTCTTACGAGGCGGGTCTGATGGTGCGAAAGGAGAGACTCGAACTCTCACGGGTCACCCCGCTGGTACCTAAAACCAGTGCGTCTACCAATTCCGCCACTTTCGCGCGAGTTGACGTTCAAGGATACGACCCGACCGGCGCCTCAGGGCCAGCGGGATCGGCTTGGGCGCGCTACCCGAGTGGGGAAGAGCTCCACAGAAACCATCCAATGATGCGCGGCATTATAGGGACTCGCGTTTGCCTTGGACACCCTGGGTAAGCGCTACAGAAGCGCGATGCTATACTCACTGCGTTTCGCCACTTTCGCATCTAGGAGACTGAAAGCATGCAAATTTATGCAGGGTTTATCCGCGCCATTCAGCCCCGGCTCAGACTTAGCGTATTGGCGTTGCTTATGGCCACCTTCGCAAACGGCGCGATGGCGGCGGTTACCGTGGTGGAATGCCGGGACGCCGACGGTAATGTCTCGTATCGCGATCGCTGCCCGCCGAACGCGGCCAAGACCGGCGAAAAACAACTCCTTCCGCGCGTCAAAAAGAAGGTTGCGGCCGCGGACGAGGCGCCGCCCACGGCGCCGGTGGTGCTGTACGCGGCACCGGGCTGCGCTTCCTGCGACCTAGTCAGGCTTCATCTGCGCGGTCGAAACGTTCAGTTCACGGAGCGCGACGCCGGTTCAGATCCGATTATTCAAGCGGAATTGCGTGCCGCGGCAGGCACCTTGGCAGTGCCGACGCTCTCGGTGGGCACCCAAGCAGTCCAAGGATATGACGGCCCAAAAATCGACAGTGCGCTTGATGCCGCCGGGTACCCCCCGCTCAAACCCGCGGCGCCCACATCGCAAGAAAGCACCGCCGCCTCCACCGCGCGCTGAGTATTGCTTGATGAACCGGCCGAGCGGCTCGCTCGCCGCGGAGAAGGCTTTTTATCAGGCCTTCGAGGCGGGCGATATCGATCTCATGATGACGGTGTGGGCGCCGCTACCGGATATTCGGTGCATCCATCCGCTTGGGACGTTGCTTGAGGGTCCACGCGATATTCGCGCCAGCTGGGTTGCAATCTTTCAAGAGCAGGTCATTCGTCGATTTGAACTCGAGCGGATGAGCGTCTGGCAGGGCGACGATCTTGCGATTCATACCTTGCTCGAAACCATCGTCCTGCCACTGTACCGGCAACGATTTCCGCCGATGACGACGACCAATGTTTATCGGAAAGTGAATAACGAATGGAGGATGGTCCTGCATCACGCAAGTCCGGTTGGGGTGTCGGACGATGCGGTGGCGCGACTCGCGGCGGACTCGCCGGCCACACGTCATTGAGGCATCCTGTGACCCCGCCTTAAAGCTCGCGTAACCTATTTTGTTGTCGTGACGCCGGGGACCCTTGCCTGCTCGCTCATTCGCGACGGCGTACCACGTTGTAGACGGTAATGGGTTGCTTAAGACCGCGAATATTGACCTGGCATGGCGCGGTAAATAACAAGCTACCGCGCTCACCAGCAGTCTTTCTGACTTCATCCGACACCACAATCGACATCGGTTCGGCGCAACCACACAGGCGCGCCGCCAAGTTGACGGTTTCACCGATCACCGAATAATCCAAATGGCGATCCGAACCAATATTACCGATGAGCGCCTTGCCGCTGTGGATCCCAACGCCCAGCTGCAGGGTGCAAGAACCATCGACATAGGATTTGCTGCGCGTGATATCCATGATTTCAAGCGCACACTCACAGGCTTCGGTCACGCGCTCATCCGAATCAAACACCGCCATGATGCCGTCGCCGGCAAACTTATCGATGTATCCGCCGTGCCGGTAAACGCAGTCGACCTGCATGCCAAGTTGCGTGCTTAAGATATTGAACAAGGTGTTCGGGTCGAGATCCTGGCTCAACTGTGTAAAGCCCCGGACATCCGAAAACAACACGCAGACATCTTGTTCTTCGGGCGTCGGTAGCAGGCCCGTAATGGAATACGCCTCGACCATCGTCTGCGTGCGCCGTGAGATATAGCGGCTTAAGTTAGTACGAATCCGTTCCATCTCGCGCATGTAGTCGGTCTTTTGGATTCGACCGCCCAACCGCGCCTTTAACGTTTGTGGATTCACGGGCTTCGTGATGAAGTCGTCCGCGCCGGCTTCGAACGCGCGGCCGACCGCGAATTCTTCCTCGGCGACGGTAATGCAGATAATCGGCGTGAAACGATAACGTTCAATGGCGCGAATGCGCCGGCAAAGTTCGGCGCCGTCCAGTCCCGGGAGATTGAGATCGACCAGAAAGGCATCGATATGCTTTTCCATCGACAGGAACAGGCACTTCTCGCCTCGCTCCGCTTCCAGCACCCGATACCCGTCTGCTTGCAGCATTTTGCTGATGACGGTGCGCACCGTGCGATCGTCATCGGTGACGAGCACGACTTTCTCATGTCCAGGACTGCGCCAAACATTGCGCTGCGCGGCGTGTAACTGCACGTCCAAGCCCCCTCTTGTACCCTGACTCGATTCTTAAGACTCACCCTTTAACGCATCGTTAAGTGGGGCCCAAGACAATATTTTTTAAGTTTCCAGGCCACCCGACCGGAGTCGGAATTCGTCCTTGAACCATGCCAGTGGAACGTGAGTTGCCTCACAGTCGTGCCAAAGATGCCATAGGAATGCGATGCTGTCGCTTTATTTTTGACAGCAAACCGTGACGAATTCGTTATTTTTGCGAAATCTCGAGGCCCGGGCGCCGGAAATTTGGCGCAGCTAGCCCGATCCCGAGCGGACGACTATGCTCGGTGCACTCTTTCCCGGAGGCCCCTATGACGGCACTTCAGTCAAACATCGTCCGTACCGCCCGACACACAACGCACTATCTGGCGGCCGGCCCCGTTGACGGACCACTACTCGTTTTCGTGCACGGGTGGCCGGAACTCAGCTTGAGTTGGCGGCATCAATTGCGGGCATTTAGCGCGTTGGGTTTTCGCGTGATCGCACCGGACATGCGGGGCTACGGCCAATCTTCCGTGTATGCCACGCACGCGGATTATGCGCAGCGCGAGATTGTCACCGACATGCTAGAACTGCTGGCCGCTCTTGAACGCCCCCATGCGGTGTGGGTGGGGCACGATTGGGGTAGCCCCACGGTCTGGAATTTGGCGCGGTTGCACCCAGAGGTCTGTCGCGCGGTCGCAAATTTATGCGTGCCGTATTTCGTGCTCGAGCACGGGTTGGACGGCCTGATGCCTTTGGTCGATCGCACGATTTATCCCCTCGCCTCGCACCCGTACGGCCAGTGGGATTACATGAAGTTCTACGAAGAAAATTTTGCGCGCGCCACACAGACCTTCGAAGCCGATCCCTATCGCACAGTCAAGCTGTTATTTCGAAAAGGCGATGCTGCCGGCGCCGGGCAGCCGGCGTTCACGTCCAACGTGCGCCGCCAAGGCGGTTGGTTCGGCCCGTTGCTTGCCGCGCCCGATCTGCCGCTTGATGAAGATGTCGTCAGCGAGTCTGAATTGCGCGAATACGCCGATGCGCTTTCGAAAAATGGATTTTTTGGCCCCGACTCGTATTACATGAATCATCAGGATAATGCGGCATTCGTGGCCGGCGCGCCGGAAAAACTTTCGATGCCGGTACTGTTTCTACACGCACGTTATGACTATGTATGTGAAACGGTGGAGTCACGACTGGCGCAGCCGATGCGGGCACGCTGTCAAAACTTAAGCGAGCAAGTGATCGATAGCGGTCACTGGATGGCGCAGGAGCAACCAGTCGCGGTCAACGCAGCGCTCGCGTATTGGCTCGCGACCCGCGTGCCTGCAAGTTGGCCGGCGCGCTTTCGCTTTTAAGCTAGCGGTACGGGCTCCAATAGTTCAATCCGGCGCCAGGCACCGCTGCGAAAGCGCAGCCATAACACCAACGCCAGCAAGCCTAGGTAGAGCAGTAGCCACGTCACCGCACTTAACTCGGCGCCATTGAAGTAACGCACAGTCAACCAGCTCCCAGGCAAAAACAAGGCCCATGCCAACACCCCACGCGTCCACATCGTAAACGCCGTGTCGCCGGCCGCGCGCAGCGCTTCACTCAAAGTGATGCCTGCCGCATCGACCAGCTGCCATAGCGCGGAAAACATCAGCATTTGTGCGCCGAGGCTCAGGAACCGCTGTTCGAACGCGCCGGCCGGCACGAAGGGGGCAAGTAACCAATGCGGCGCGCACACGTAAACCACGCCGCTCACCCCCATCCACACCGAAGTGGCGCCGAACGTGAGGCGAACGATAGACGGTACGGAGGCACGATCGCCCCGCCCGATTGCTTGCCCGACGAGAATGGCACCCGCCGAGGCGAGACCAAAGGCCGGCATGAACGAAAACGAGTTCACCTGCATCACCGCCATCATCGCCGCCAAGCTGACCGTGCCAAGTCCGGCCACGACGATGTTGATGAAGGCGATAAAAGCAAAAAATTCAAACGACCAATTGAGTCCCGACGGCACCCCAAAACGGAGCAAACGTGCAAACTCGCCGAGGTGCAAGATGGGTCGCGGAAAAGCTCGACCGTCGCGCAGGAAAACACACACAAAGCCAATGAACGCGACGGTCGTCGCGGCGACGCTCGCCCAGGCCGCGCCCGCGACGCCGAGCGCTGGCAACCCAAAGCGACCCTCAATCAACAGATAATTGAAAAACACATTGAGCAGCATGGCGCTCAGATTGACCCGCATTTGCAGGCCCGTATTACCCCGCCCGGCATAGTAGTTGCCAAGCGCTTCGATTCCGACCGCCGCACCGGTCGATAACAATCGGATCGACAAATACGTGTACATCAGCCGCTCAACTTCCGGCGTATAGCTAAACGCCGCCAACAACCACGGGAGACCCGGTAACGCGCACAACATCACACCTTGGGCGAGTACGGCGAGGGCCAGTCCGTACCAACCAAAGCGGCGGGCGCCGACGACATCGCTACGCCCGGTCAACTGCGCACTAAAGCTCGCAATGACAAACGCGATCCCCAGCGGAAAAATAAACGCCGCGAATGCGTTTAGACCACCGGTGGTGGTCGCGGCGAGCGCCGCTTCGCCAAGCTGCGTCACCATCAAGGCGTCCGCCAAGCCGACTACCACTTGAGCCGAACGCGACACGATGACCGGCCACGCGAGGTGCAGCAAGGTGGCGAAAGGCGAAGGATTGGAATTCACAGGATGCTCTCACTGGGGCGCGCCATGGTAACCGCTTGCACGCGCGGCCGTTGATCCAATCGATGATTTCGGGAACTATCCCCGCGACTTATGCCGAGACATCCCTATGAGCACTCAGACGAACACCCCCCGCGCATCGCGCCCCAGTAAACCACGAGTCCTACCGCTTGAGGAACACGAATGGAGTGACGAACAGCGCACGCTGATGGAACCCTTCGTTAAGCAAGGCACCGCATGGAATGTCTTCAAAACGCTGGTGCGCCATCCCAGTCTCTTTAAGCGCTGGATGCCGTTTGCCAATCACGTCCTCTTCAAGCAAACGCTCTCCATGCGCGAGCGCGAGATGTTGATTTTGCGCATCGGTTGGTTGTGCCGCGCGCCGTACGAGTGGACACAGCATGTGCAAATTGGACTCAAGGCGGGATTGAATGAAGCGGAGATCGCGCGTATCGCGGATGGCCCCGATGCGCCGGGCTGGAGCGAACACGATGCCGCGCTAATGCGCGCGGCGGATGAACTGCACCGCGATAGCTGTCTGTCGGACGCCACTTGGAACACGCTTGGTAAGCGCTACACTACCGAGCAAATGGTCGATGTGGTGTTCACCGTCGGCCAATACAATATGGTCTCGATGGCCCTCAATACTTTTGGCGTTGCGATCGACCCTGCATTACCGCGCTTTCATCGCACGCCTTCTTGAGCTCAACAATCTTTAGGAAATGTTTATGCGTGAAATTGAAACCCCGGCGGACATGAAAAAGCACATCGGCGAAGAATTTGGCGTATCCGATTGGGTCACGGTCGATCAATCGATGATCGACAAATTCGCCGAAGCCACCGGTGATCACCAATGGATTCATGTCGACGTCGAGCGCGCCAAACGCGAAATGCCCGGCGGTAAAACCATCGCCCATGGGTTTCTGACGTTATCGTTGTTGCCACGCCTCGGGGCTAACATTTGGGCAATCAAAAAACGCAGCCGCGGGATCAATTACGGTTTGAACAAGCTGCGCTTCACGGCCCCGGTTCCGGTTGGTTCGCGCGTGCGTTTGCGGCAGAAGTTACTCGCCGCCGACGACGTCAAAGACGGCGGCATCCGCATGACGTTTGAAAACACGATGGAAATCGACGGTCAAACGCAACCCGCGTTGGTCGCGGAAGCGCTCAGCATCGCCTATCCATAACGCCGCGCGACGGGCACCGGGGCGGCGGCACGATATCG
Organism: uncultured Klebsiella sp.; assembly: GCA_964555355.1. GTDB lineage: Bacteria > Pseudomonadota > Gammaproteobacteria > CAIKBL01. The sequence continues at coordinate 223,944 of CAZKRY010000004.1, read as the reverse complement.
CACGATGTCGCCGACCACGATGATCGAAGGACTTTCGATTGTGATCTCGCGCGGCAACGAGGCGAGTTCACGCACGGTCATGACGAACATCGACTGAGTAGTAAGTGTCGCATCCGTCACGATCGCGGTTTCGGTGGTAGCCGCTAAGCCGCCCTCAATCAACGCGCGAGCGATTTCGCGCGCGCGCGCGGCGCCCATATAAATCACCAACGTCAATCCGGTCGCGGCGAGGGCCTGCCAGTTTGGGGAACCATCCTCACGCAAGTGACCCGTGACGAATATGACGCCGGGTGCCACCGCGCGATGCGTCGTCGGGATCCCACAGGCCGCCGGGGCGGCCATGCCGGCAGTGATCCCGGCCACCCATTCAACGTCGATACCGGCAGACTGCAACGCATCGCGCTCTTCTCCGGCACGCCCGAACATGCAGGGATCGCCGCCCTTCAAACGCACGACCGTGCGCCCGGCACGGGCTTCGCGGATCATTAGCCGCTCGATGAGAGCTTGCGGCGTCGAGCGACACCCACCGCGTTTTCCGACTCGCACCACGCGTGCCTGCGCGTGCGCATGGGCGAGCACGGCCGGGTTGACCAGGTCATCGACAAAAATAACCTCGGCGATCGCGATCGCTTTCGCAGCCTTTAGCGTCAACAGTTCCGGATCACCTGGTCCTGCCCCCACTAAATAAACTTTCCCCGGTTTCATCGCGTTCCATCCTTTTGGTGTAGGTCTAAGCGAAAGTTGCGGCGACCCGTGCCGCTGCGGACGCGTGATCGGGACTCAACCCGCTCGCGTATAACAAGTTGGCGGCTTGCGCGGCGAGTGTCACCGGCACAGCGTTGGGAACACTCAGTGACGTGTGGACGAAGTCCGCGGTCGCGAGCGCGTCGAGCGCTGGTACGTGGGGCATTTCCGCGAGTTCGCAACCCGGCAACGTGTGCCACGTTTGGGTATCGAACCACGCCATCGGTGGCAATCGTCGAGGTGAGGCCACCGCCTCGCCTTCGCACCCGCGCATGACGAGACCACGCACACCGCGCGCGGCAAAGTACTCGCGTATCAACGCGAAATAAGCCGGATGTGTCAACGGTACTAACGGTAAAGCGTGCACCGCGCATGGATTGAGCAACTTAACCAAGGTATGTCCCACGTTGCGTACCCCCAAGGTGTCGCGCCAGCTCAGCAGCTCGGCAAGCATCGGCGCCACTAATTCGAGCGGGACGAGCGCGAGAGCGCGCTCGCGCAGCAGCTCGGAGGCAACCTGTCGGGAGGTCGCGATGGGCTCCCCGAGTGCCTGCAGAATAGCCGCGGTGGTCACGCGTTCTCGGTTGTCCGCGAAGTGAATCAAGACGCGCATGCCGAGTCGGCGCAACATCTGAACAAGTAACGGCAATAGATTGGGTTGCCGCCGCGCGCCGCTATAACTTGGGATGATCAATAACGGCTTGTCTGTGGGCGAATCGATCTTGCGCGGTTCGATGACCGCTTCAAGCGCACGCATCAAGCCTAAGATTTCTAGCGCTGATTCGCCCTTCATGCGTAACGCGATAAGGATCGCGCCCTGCTGCGCATCCGGGATCTCGCCCGCCCATAGCGCGGCGCCCAAGGCATGTGCATCCGTCTCGCTCAGGGAGCGCGCGGCGTGTTTGCCCCGCCCGATCTCCTTGATGAGTTGTGCGATACGCTCGGCCATTACGCCACCGCCGGCACGGGTGCACCGCGCGCAATGAGCCGTCTGACCTCAGGCCCGCACGATCCGCACTCGCTCGCGCAGCCAAGCTCACGCTGCAATACCGAAAAGGCGTCCGCGTGCGAGCCAAGGGTCGCGAGACGCGTTTCAATCGCACGCGCGGTGACATTCTTACAAGTGCAGATTACCGGACTCGGCATATTGAACGCGCCGGGCGGTCGTGCGCTCGGCACGACGAGCCGCGCGGCCATCGTCTCGATTTCCCGGCCGCTCGCGATGAAATCCATCAACCAATCATGTCCAAGACGATTCCCGCTCACGACGAAGGCGACCATCTTGCCGTCATCAAGCCGCACATAGCGAGCAATGCCGGCCCGCGTGTCGACATACGAAACGGTCTGTCCATCGCACGGCACACCGAAGCGCATCAGCAACCGTGCCAGCAAATCCGCATCTGGCTCGTGAGGATGCGCCAAGCGCAACACGCAGCCCTCTCGTGCACGCCCAAAGCAACCGAGGCTCGCGTAGTCGAACCTTCGCAGCTCATCGCGCAATTCACTCAGTAACGTAGCATCGGCATTCGTAACGGCGGCGACCAGCTCCCAGCAAAACTCAACGCGCTCGACGGCCACCGTTGCCGCCTTCAGCGCTGGTTGATGTGAGATTGGATCACGTGCGCTGAGCGTGAGCGCATTAATGCCGGCGCCGCTCCACCACTGACTGCCCCAATGCATTGGGATAAAGACTTGCCCAACGCGCAGCCCTTCTTGCGGCTGGGCGCGCAGCAGAACCTCGCCGCGACGCGAGCGCACACGCACGAGAGCGCCGGCCGGAATTCCGCGACGCGCCATGTCGCTTGGGTGCATATCAACCATCGGCTCGGGCGCGTGTTCAAATAATTTCGCCACCTGCCCCGAGCGCGACATGCCATGCCATTGATCGCGCAGCCGTCCCGTGTTGAGCACGAAAGGATACTTGGCGTCGGCGGGTTCCGGCGCGGCATTAAGCTTTGCGACATAAAAGCGGGCCCGCCCGCTTGGGGTTGCAAAGCGGCCGTCGGTATAGAGCCGCGCGACATTTGGCGACGAGGACGTGGCACAAGGCCACTGCTGCGGCATCTGCTCTAATTGCGCGTAAGAAAGTCCGGTGATATCGAGATCGCGCCCGGCGGTGGACGCGCGATGTTCATCGAAGATCTGCGCCGGCGCGTCATAACCGAATAAATGCGCTGGTAACGCTGGCCTCCGTGCCGCGAGCCGGCGCGCAAAGTCGACGACGATTTGCCAATCGGCGCGGGTCTCTCCCGGTGCTGCGCGCGCCGCGCGCACGCGCGCAATGCGCCGTTCGGAATTGGTCATTGTGCCGTCTTTCTCGGGCCAGGTGGTAGCCGGCAACAGGACATCGGCATAAACCATCGTTTCGGTGTTCACAAACGCGTCTTGCACGACCACCAACTCGGCGCGCGTAAGCGCATCGCGCACTAAAGCTTGGTCAGGCAATGATTGCGCGGGATTCGTGCAGGCGATCCAAACGCACTTAATCTCGCCGCCCGCCATTGCCTCAAACATTTCAAGCGCCGTTTTGCCTGGCTTTTCCGGCACCGCCGGTATTCCCCACAACGTTGCCACTTCCGCGCGATGGGTGGCATTGCTGAGTTCGCGATGCGCCGACAATAACGTTGCCATGCCGCCGACCTCGCGCCCGCCCATCGCGTTGGGCTGCCCAGTCAGCGATAACGGTCCGGCCCCCGGTCGACCAATTTGACCCGTCGCGAGATGCAAGTTAATCAACGTTGCATTGTTGGCGGTGCCCTGCGTCGACTGATTGAGTCCCTGGCAATACAAAGATAGGAACCCTCTGGCCCCGCCGATCAATCGCGCCGCGGCGCGCAGATCATCTTCCGAGATCCCGCAAATCCGCGCCACTTCACGCGGCGTGAAGTCGAGCACTGCGGCTTTGAGTTCGGCGAATCCCTCGGTGTGGTTGGCAATGAAGGGCGCATCGAGCTGATTTTCCCAGACCAACAGATGCAGCAGCCCGTTGAATAACGCGACATCGCTGCCCGGCATCACCGCGAGATGCAAATCCGCATCCGCGGCGGTCGCCGTTCGCCGCGGATCGACCACGATCACCTTGAGCGCCGGATTCACGCGCCGAGCATCTTCAATCCGGCGATACAGAATTGGATGCGCATACGCTGGATTCGCGCCGGCAATCAAGATCACCTCGGCAAGTTCAATATCGTCGTAACACGCGGGTGGTGCATCGGCGCCCAAAGTCGCCTTGTAACCAGTCACCGCGGAAGACATACACAGCCGAGAATTGGTGTCGAGATTATTAGTGCCGATGAGTCCCTTTGCCAACTTGTTGAAGACGTAATAATCTTCCGTCAGCAATTGCCCGGAAATATAGAACGCCACCGCGTGTGGGCCGTGCTCGTCGATAGTCGCGGCAAACTTCTCGGCAATATGTGACAGCGCCGTGTCCCAGCTCACCGGCGCACGCATCAAGTCTTTCGATAAACGCAATTCCGGCTTCAGCGCTCGCGTGCCAAGGCCGGTAGTCGCGACGAGCGCCGCGCCCTTACTACACAAGCGACCGCGATTGGTGGGATGTTCGGGATCGCCGGCGACGCCGAGGACTTCCGCGCCTTGCGTTCTGATCAATACGCCACAGCCCACGCCGCAGTAGGGGCAAACGCTGCGCGTCTCTTTTTCAGGCGATGGCATCGAGGGCGATCTCCACCACACCGTTCACTACGCGTGTCGCGAAAATTTCGGTGCACCCATGATCCGGCGCTTCCGCCTGCCCGCTCGCCAAATCGATCTGCCAGTTGTGCAGCGGACACGCCACGCGTCGCCCGTAGACGATCCCTTGCGATAATGGACCCGCGCGATGTGGGCACCGATCACGCACCGCGAAAACGTCATCATCCGCAGTCCGAAACACCGCGATATTGCCACTCGCCCGCGGCACCACGCGCGCACCCAGCCGCGGAATGTCGTCAAGATCACACACGCTGGTCCACGCCGTCACGTGCGCGCACACCGCACTCATGCCGGGACCGCTGTGAATTCATGCGCGGCCTCGCCTTGACTGCGTGATACCCATGGATCCGGTTCATCAGTGATGGCGAATAACAGCCGCGTATACAAGTCCGCGCGATTCGTCGCGTCGTCCACCACCAAGCGCTTGCAATAATCGAGACCGACTCTGCCAACAAAGTGCACCGTCCGCTCCAGGTAATGGCCTTCTTCACGATAAAGCTGCAAAAATGCGCCGGCGTGTTCAAGCACTTCGGCGGCGCTTGCGACTTTCACGAAGAATTGTGCGACTTCAGTTTTGATGCCGCCGTTACCGGCCACATAGAGTTCCCAGCCGGATTCAACGCCAATGACACCCACATCCTTGATCCCAGACTCGGCGCAATTACGCGGGCAGCCGGATACCGCTAGCTTCACTTTATGAGGGGCATACATCCGCCAGAGCGCGCGCTCGAGATCGATGCCCATTTGCGTCGAGTCTTGCACGCCGAAGCGACACCATTCGGCGCCGACGCAGGTTTTGACCGTGCGCAACGCCTTTGCATAGGCGTGCCCGGAAGGCATGCCAAGATCGCGCCACACACCTAGTAAATCGGCTTTTTTGACGCCCAATAAATCGATCCGCTGACCGCCGGTAACTTTCACGGTTGGGATCTGGTACTTATCGACTACCGCCGCAATTCGGCGCAACTCATCACTGTTGGTTGTTCCTCCCCACATGCGCGGCACCACGGAAAAAGTACCGTCCTTCTGGATATTGGCGTGCGCGCGCTCATTGATGTAGCGCGACTGCGGGTCGTCCTGCGCTTCACGCGGCCACGTGGCGAGAACGTAATAATTCAACGCCGGTCGACAGGTCGCACAGCCGTTCGGCGTGCGCCATTCAAGAAACGTCATTGCCTGTGGAATCGAGAGCAAATGCCGGTCGCGGATCGCTTTACGAACCTCCGCATGCGTGCGATCGGTACACGCACATATCGGCTTGGTTTTAGGCGATGCGGAATAATCAGCGCCGGCGGTTGCCATCAAAAGCTGTTCGACCAACCCGGTGCAGGACCCGCAGGATGCCGACGCTTTGGTGTGCTTGCGCACTTCATCGAGAGTAAATAGCTTATTGGCTTTTATCGCCTGACAGATCGCCCCTTTGCTGACCCCGTTGCAGCCGCAGACTTCCATCGAATCCGGCATGTTAATCGCGTGGCTTTGTCCCTGATGCCCGGTGTCGCCTAAGTCTTGTTCGCCGAACATCAGACGATCGCGAATATCCGAGATCGAGCGCCCTTCACGCATCAAACGAAAATACCAACTGCCATCGGCGGTGTCGCCGTACAGCACGGTGCCGATCAACTTATCGTCCTTGATCACCAGCTTCTTATAGACGCCGTGCGCGGTATCGGAGAGCACGATGGATTCTGAATCGTCGTCGCCGGTAAAGTCTCCCGCGGAATACAGATCGACGCCGGTGACTTTGAGTTTGGTGGCGGTGACTGAGCCAACGTAACGCTGAGTACCGAAAGCGGCTAGATGATTCGCCGCGACTTTGGCCATTTCAAATAAAGGCGCCACCAACCCGTAGGCAGTGCCGCGATGGTTAACACATTCACCCACGGCGTAAATACGCGGATCGAAAGTTTGCATGGTGTCGTTGACCACGATACCGCGCGTGCAATGCAAGCCAGCGGCTTCGGCAAGCGTGGTATTGGGCTTGATCCCGACCGCCATCACCACTAACGACGCAGGAAGGACTTCACCGTCGCCCAGGCGCACGCCGGCGACTTCGCCGGTAGGGGATCCAATGATCGACTCGGTGGCCGCGTTCAATCGAAATGCGATCCCGCGCCCCGCTAGCTCGGCTTGTAACAAACCGCCGGCGACGGCGTCGAGCTGCCGTTCCATCAACGTGTCTCGCAGATGCACCACCGTCACCTGCATGCCGCGCGCGGCGAGCCCATTCGCCGCTTCCAAGCCCAACAACCCGCCACCGATGACCACCGCGTGTGTGCCGGTCTTGGCGGCGTCGATCATGCGTTCGGTATCGGCGATATCGCGATAACCAATGACGCCAGCAAACTCCGCACCGGGGATCGGCAACCGAATCGGCAACGAACCTGTCGCGAACAGTAACCGGTCGTAGCTCACTTCGACGCCCGCCGCGCTGCTAACGCGACGCGCGCGCCGGTCAACCCTGACGATGGGATCGCCCGTGATGAGTCTTATCCCGTGTTGCTGATACCAGTCCATATCATTCAATACGATTTGCGCAAAAGATTGTTCGCCGGCCAGCACCGGCGATAACAAAATGCGGTTGTAGTTGGTATGTGGCTCGGCGCCAAACACCGTAATGACGTAGCGATCCGACGCGACTTTCAAGAGTTCCTCGAGCGTACGGATGCCCGCCATGCCGTTACCGATGAGCACCAAATGAGACTTTTGCATGAGGCTACCGAACCTTCCCTAATGCGCATCGGCGAGAAAGGTCAATAACTCCTCGCGCAAGCTGTAATACTCTGGGTGATCGAGCAACGCGCGGCGCGAGCGCGGCCGCGGTAGATTAACCGTCAGGATTTTGCCAACGCGCGCCATCGGCCCGTTGGTCATCATGACCACGCGATCGGCGAGCAACAGCGCTTCATCGATATCATGCGTAACACAGATCGCGGTCATTTGCTCGCGCGACCACACTTCCATCAACACGTCTTGCAGCTCCCAGCGCGTGAGCGAATCCAACATGCCGAACGGCTCATCCAGCAACAGCAGCTTAGGTTTAAGCGCGAATGCGCGTGCAATGCCCACTCGCTGCTGCATGCCCTTGGAGAGCTCAGGCGGTCGCTTATGCAGCGCGCCATCCAACCCCACGCGCACCAGATAGTAACGCGTGAGCGCCAAGCGCTCGCCGCGCGTTAAGTGCGGATAGACTTGATTGACCGCCAACATGACGTTATCGAGCGCGCTCAACCACGGCACCAAGCTCGGGGCCTGAAAGACGACGCCGCGATCAGGACCCGCGCTGGTTACTTCGTTAAAATCGAGCACGATGCCGCCAGCGCTCATCGGAATGAGACCGGCGGCCATCGACAGCACAGTCGATTTGCCACAGCCGGAGTGGCCGATAATCGAAACAAACTCTCCCTGTTTGATTTGTAAGTCAAACCGATCGACCACGGTGACCAACCCGGTTAGTCCAGGATAACGTTTGGTGACGCTTGCGAATTCGACAAAGCGCGGCTGAGCTTGCGTGGCGCTCTCGCGATGCGTGGTACCGGGAGGTTGCATCGCGCGCGCGGTGGTTGGCCGGTGAGTCGGTGCAGGGCCTGGATCAGCCGCGGCACTACGTCGCGTCGCGCCGGCATCCAACAGATAGGCCGTAATGTCGCGACGTAACGTCCGGTATGCGGGGTCTTGATTGCAGGCGTGGCGATCGCGTGGCCTCGGCAAATCAACACGGAATGCAGGGCCCAACGTGGCACCCGGCCCGGGCGTCAGTGCGATCACGCGATCGGCCAACAACAACGCTTCGTCGACATCGTTCGTGATCAACACCATTGTCGTATGCGCATCGTTCGCAATGCGCACCAACTCGTCTTGCAGTTTTGCGCGGGTTAGCGCGTCGAGCGCAGACAAGGGTTCATCCATTAATAAGATTTCAGGCTGCACCGCGAGCGAGCGCGCCAGCGAGACTCGCTGACGCATGCCACCAGAGAGTTCTGCTGGGCGCTTATGCGCGGCCGGTGTCAAGTTGACCATTTCGATGTAATGCGCGACGCGCTCCGCACGTTCAGGTGCCGGCAGATGGCGCAATACCGCATTGACGGCAAGCGCGACATTCTCCCTCACCGTCAACCACGGCATCAGCGAGTAACCTTGAAAGACAACGCCGCGCCCAGGCCCAGGCCCGCGCACCCGAGTGCCATGGCTTAGGACTTCACCCGCATCGGGTAGCAACAATCCAGCCATGAGATTAATTAGCGTAGTTTTGCCACTACCCGAGTAGCCGACGATCGCTAAAAATTCGCCGGCGTTGACTTCAAGATTGATATCTTTCAGTACGCAAGATGCCCGTGAACCGCGACCAAAGCTTTTACCGACACGGCACAATTCGAGTATTGGTTGTTTGGTGGCGGCCCGCGTGGGTAAGTCGATTATTGGCGTAGTGATCGGCTCGGGTAAGCTAGCCGGTGGCCATGCCAACGGCGGCAATGGAGTAATCATACGCCGCGCGATCCCCGCATTACTCGTCACAACGCACGCTCCGGTTTGCCGCTTTGAAGACGGGCTGTTTCATGCGCGTGCTCCTTGATGGCTCGCCAACATTTGAAAGGTATGCATTAAACGATCGAGCAAAAACCCGATGACGCCAATGACCAACACGGCCACCATCATGCGTCCCAACGATTGCGCGGAACCGTTTTGAAACTCGTCCCACACGAACTTCCCCAAACCTGGGTTCTGCGCCAACATCTCGGCCGCAATCAGCACCATCCAACCAACGCCGAGCGACAATCTCAAGCCCGTAAAAATGAGCGGTAGTGCCGATGGCAGCACAATTCGCCGAATCCTCTGCCACCATCCAAGCTGTAACACGCGTGCGACGTTCAGCAGGTCATTGTCAACCGCGCTGACCCCAAGCGCCGTATTGATCAACGTCGGCCACAACGAACACAACGTCACCGTGACCGCGGAAGTAATGAACGATTTCTCGAACCAGCCGTTCTGCGTCGTATACAGCGCGCTAACCGCCAGCGTCACGATCGGTAACCAAGCGAGCGGCGATACGGGCTTAAAAATTTGAATCAGCGGGTTCAGTGCGGCCTGCACGACGCGACTGGTACCACACAGGATCCCCAGCGGCACCGCGATCAGCGTCGCAATCACAAAACCCGTGAACACCGTTTTTAAACTCGTCAGGATTTGATCGAAAAACGTCGCCTTACCGGTCCAGCGATGAGCCGTAATCTTGGCGGTTGGGTCCTGTTTGAGTCGCGCGGCGTTACGCACGTCCTCGCGCGCGTAAAAGGCCGCGGCTTTGGCCCGCTCTTGATGATGTTCTTCGACGAGCCCCCCGAACGATTGCCAAACTTGCAGCGGTCCGGGGATCGAACCCAAACTCGTTTGCACGCCGGCCGCGCTCATCTGCCAGGCCGCGAGAAAGAGCGTAAACGCGAGCAACGGTACGCCGATGAGAAAGCCGAGTTGGCGGACCTGCTGGGGTGGGTCTTCGCCGGCACACAAGCGCACGCAAGGCGCTAGCCACGACATTCCCAATCTCTCCAAGCCACTCGCAATTTGATGCAGATTCATGGCGAACTCCAAATTCATAGCTTCATTAACGGTGAATCAATTCGCCGCGGTATCTTTGCGGCCCAACGGAAACTTCGCGAGATACGCGTTTGGGGTGTGCGCATCGAATTCAATGCCGTCGATAAATGCAGCGGCGGGGGCTTTGTAACCATCGGCTGCTGGTAAGTCGTCAGCGCTCATCACGCCTTCGTCGATCAATTCTTGGGCGGCCGCGCGGTAGATGTCCGGTCGATACACTTTTTTCGCGGTCTCGGCATACCAACTATCAGCTTTCGCTTCATTGATCTGCCCCCAGCGCCGCATCTGCGTCAGAAACCACACCGCGTCGGAATAAAACGGATAACTGCCGCGTTCGGCATAGTAGAGATTCATCTCGGGTTTCGGCCGCACGTCGTCCTTGCCGAACTGATATTGCCCGCGTAGTGGTCCTTCAATTACCGCGACGTCGGCACCGACGTAATCCGGCCGCGCGAGTAACTTCGCGAGTTCTTGGCGATTGGCGCCGTTATCGGCATCGAGCCATAGCGCGGCGCGGATCAAGGCTTTGACGATCGCAACGCTGGTGTTGGGATTTTCCGCGACGAAGTCGGCGCGCAAACCAAACACTTTCTCCGGCGTCTGCCGCCAGATCTGATCCGCGGTGATTACCGGCACGCCGATCCCTTTACGCAATGCCTGCTGATTCCACGGCTCCCCAACGCTGTAGCCATGAATCGTGCCGGACTCCAGGGTGGCCGGCATTTGCGGTGGCGGCGTAACTGACAACAACACGTCGGCGTCGGTCTGGCCAGTGCTGTCGGTCGCGCTGTAATAGCCTGGCACAATACCGCCCGCAGCAAGCCAGTAACGCAATAGATAGTTATGCGTGGACGTTGGGAAAACCATACCCAGATTGAATTTTTGGCCGCTTGCCTTGAATTGCTCGACGACTGGCTTCATGGCGTCAGCTTTGATCGGATGCGCGGGGACAGCACCGTCCATCGTGAGCGCCGGAAGCATCCCCTTCCAGACCTCATTTGATACGGTAATGGCGAGCGTATTCATGCCCATTGCGAAGGGCGCCACCAATGCGGCCTGTGTGCCGAATCCGGCACTCGCGCCGAGCGGTTGCCCGGGCAACATGTGTGAACCGTCTAATGATCCATCGATGACGCGATCCAATACCACTTTCCAATTGGCTTGCGCCTCCAGCGTCACGTAGAGACCTTCTTCTTCGAAGAATCCTTTCTCGTAGGCCACTACCAAGGGCGCGCAATCGGTGAGTTTGATGAAGCCGAACTTGAGCTCTTGTCGTTCTAGATCGTCCACCGCCAATGCGGAACTTGCCGCGAGCGCGAATACCACACCGACCGCACAATTCTTGAATAAAGATTTCCGCGACGTTTTGAGTTGTGAGCTCTGCATGCTGATCTCCTTCCGGCGCGAACGCACGGGCAAAAAAAAAGCGTCCGTCGCCGCAGTCATTACTGCGTGCGAACGGACGCCGCTGTCCTGATCTAACGAAGTACGCCCCGCCGTTGGGCCGCACGATGAAGAGGTTAATGCAAAGTCTTTGCCAACTTTTGACTCAACGACGCAACTGATAGGTAAAGCGCGCCGGATCCGTATACGAATGAGCGTCTCCAGCGCCCCGAGCGTCACTCGACGGGCATTGCGCTTCGCGTAAGACGCACGCTATTTGTGCATCGCAACTTGCGCGCGCGTCATTCATGCGCAATTACTCGTGCGCTTTGCGAGAAAGAACTCTCGATCGCAAGCGCGTCTGGCGATTCACCAGTCCACAGCACACCGTCCATAAGCCGCGAACTCCGGAAAGGGCTCGACGGGAGCGCGATACCGACTGACTGAGCGGCTTCTTGGTACAGCGCGGTTTGATTGACCGCGCTTGCGATTCGTAAATAGTCGGGCGTAGCTTCCAATAATCCCCAGCGGCGATGTTGGGCCATGAACCACATCGCGTCGGATAAGTACGGATAATTCACCGCGCCGTCGGCAAAGAACCGCAACGGGTGCGCATCGCGCCAAGTGGCGCCCAAGCCATCGTGGTAATCACCGCATAAACGCGCGGCGATGATTTCGGGTTTGGTATCAATGCAATCAGGCGCGGCCAACCGCCGCGCGACATCGAATGGCTCGGCCACGGTTTCGATAAAGCGCGATGCTTCCAGCAATGCCATGATCAAGGCGCGCGCGGTGTGCGGGTAGGTTTGCACAAACGCGCGCGTGGTGCCCAACACCTTATCCGGATGATCCGGCCAGATCGCCTGCGACGTCGCGATGGTGTAACCCACGCCTCGCTCCACCGCGAGCGCATTCCACGGTTCTCCGGCGCTGTACCCATCGATCTCGTACGACGCTAAACGTTGCACCATTTGCGGGGGTGGCACCGTGCGCGTATGGACGTCCGTGAGCGGATCGATGCCATGTGCCGCGAGCCAATAGTTAAGCCACAGGGCATGAGTACCCGTGGGAAAAGTATGCGCAAAGGTCGGTGGTAGTGCTTGCGTCGCGATGTAACGCGCGAGCGCCGAACCATCGGTAACACCGACCGCTTGTAGGTGATGCCCACAGGTGATCCCTTGTCCGTTTTGGTTCAGTGTCATCAACACCGCCATCTCACGGCGTGGCCCACCAATCCCACACTCAATGCCGTACGCGAGGCCATACAACATATGCGCCGCATGCAGCGACTCGCCAAGCAAGCGATCACGCAGCGCCGACCAGGAGGCTTGCCGCTGTGGAACGATTTTTATGCCATGCTTTTGATCGAAGCCGAGCTGAGCGGCGAGCACCACACTCGCACAGTCGGTCAGGGGTATGTATCCGACTCGGACTTCCGAAAGCTCCGGTTTGTCGGAACCGACGACACGCAGTTTAGTGACGTTGGGTCGGATCATCGCGCAACTCTCCGTGGTTCATGCCAGAAGCTCAGCCGCGGCAAGCAGGCTGCGCGCGAGTTCGGCAAGTTTGAGATTACGCGCCATCGCTTGCGAGCGCAGGAGGTTGTAGGCCGCCTCTTCATCGAGTCCGCGCTGTTTCATTAAGATCCCTTTGGCCTTTTCGATGATCTTGCGTTCGGCTAGCGCACCACGCGCGTCGTTCAACTCGCGCTGCAAGGACTGAAATTGTTCGAACCGCGCAATCGCGGCGTGCAATACCGGTTGCACGCGTGAAGGCTCGACCACGCCCACCACATAGGCACTGACACCGGCGCGCACCGCGGCGCGAATGAGTTCGGGGTTATCGTTCTGTGTAAACACCAGGATGGGACGCGGGCGCACTCGGTTGATGGCGTGCATATCCTCCAACATATCGCGATCCGGCGCGTCGACGTCGATGATCACGATATCGGGTTCGATCCGCGCGACCTCCGCAAGCAAGTCGGCGCCCGATTCAATTCGCGCGACGATGCGGTGACCGGCCTCGCCAAGCGTCGCCGCGAGCCCCTCGCGGCGAGCGGCGACACCGTCGACCAACATGATTCGCAGAGGCGTAGTCGCGTCGCGCATCACGGCTAGAAGCGGAGTTCCACCCAAGCCCAGATTTTCTCCAAGTCATACGCCTGTTTGCCCGCGCTCGCCGCGCCATTGCGCGCACGGTTCAACGCGTTCTCGTCCGCATTGTAAAAAGCGTACTTGAGGCCCACGGTGTAGTGATCGAAAAATACTCGACTGAGCTGCACATCCCACTCGCTGCCAAATGCGTAATCGTCACGATCGGATTGCAGGTCGTGATACATCAGCGCGACTTGCGTGCCGTAGATCCGGGCGGCCAGCGTGCCAAAGAGGTCTTTAACACCATCCGCCGGCGTGGTGAGGAAGCGGTCGGCCCACCCTTGAAACGCATGGTTGGTGCCAAGCGGAGTCTGAAACGCGCGCGGAATGCGACCCGCACCAATGATCAGTGGGCCATCGCCTTCCAGCACTTCATAACTCACTTTCAGCGTCACGCTTTCAAAGATTGGCGAGGTAAAGGCCTTGGTCGCGCCAAGTTCGCCCAAGTAATACGACACGCCGATATCCGCCGGATTTTCCGCGTAGTCCTGCTGGTAGGCGTACTCCGCCGTGTACAGCAGCTTGGTTGAGTACGCGATGACATCATACGCACCCTGAAAGCGTCCGCCGGCGGTCGCCGTGCGCAAGCCACGGGTGGCGAGCAGCTGACTGTTGAAATCGAGCAAATAGGCGTAAGCCTCGAGCTTGCCCAAGGTAAAACCGCCATAGGTGATGCTGATCGCGTGACTATTGCTACCATAGTCACTGCGATCGGTCAGCGGATTGTCTTCGCCAAAAATGCGATTGACGTTCCAAATGTACGCATAATCAATGTGCGTCGCCGGAATCGAATCGTTCACGACTCGCAACGCATCAAAGCTCTGCCAATTTTGGCGCCACAAAATGTTGCCCACATAGCGGTGCAGCGGCGCCAGCCGATGTTCGATTTCCTGGCGGCCGAGCGTCACGGTGGTTCGCGGCAAACCGCGGTAGCGCAAGTTGGCTTGATTGAGTTCGGTGCCTTCCGGATCGACTACCAGCGCGCGGGTGGTGATGCCATTACCGCCGCCATCGTTGAACAGTTCGTTCCCTAACACGCGTACATCTTCTAATTGCACGTATGCGCCGAAGCCGTGGAACAACCCCGTGCTGTATCCAAGTGCGGTCCGCAACGTGTTGGCGTAGGCATCGCGCACGCGCGGGACCTGCTCGTCCGTCACCGTCTCAAAGCGATAACGCATATAGAGATCTGGCTTGCCGCCATGCACCGCGTCCCATAAGTCAGCCGCAAACGCGTTGCCCATGACCGCCAAGCATCCCAGCAAAATTCTACTGCGCAGACTGCACAGACACTTTCGTCCTAACCACATGGTGTCGCTCCTCGTCAAAACTATCGGTGATAAGCCAAGGAATCCGCGCAAGCGAATCCGGCCTGATCGGCTCCCGAAGCGACACTGCATTAAGGAAGCGCGACGCACATACGACGCAAAATGCCGCATCCCGACGTTGGGACGCGCCGGAATTAACTCTGCAATTGTTGGACCAAGGTGGCGATGCGCCTCATCAATTGGCACAACTCGCGATGAGTCTGCGACTGAAAGCGCGGTCGATGCACCGGGACGACGCACGGAGTGAAGAGTCTCGCTCCGTGCGGGTGCGGACCAGGGATGAATCGAAGCGCGGTGGGTAGGGCCACCGCCGCGAGCGGTTACTTACGGATCCCTTCGATACCAATCTCGAGTTCCACGGTGTTGGACGCCGGTCCTAGGTCGTAGTCGATCCCAAAATCCTTACGGGTCATGAGATAGGTGCCATGAAAGCCCGCGCGATATCCGCCCCATGGGTCTTGGCCTTCGCCAATCTTCTTGACGTCAAGTTCGATGGGTTTTTCCACGCCATGCAGACTTAAGACGCCTGAGAGTTTGCCGCCATTCGCATCACCCTTAAACCCGGTGCTCTTGAAGGTGGCCGCGGGATGCGCTTCGACATTCAGGAAGTCAGCGCTGCGTAGGTGCTTGTCGCGTTCTGCCCAGTTGCTATCGATGGTGGTGGTATCAACTTTCACTTCGACCGCGCTGTCGGCGGGCGCGGCAGTATCGTACTTCAGCGTACCGGACACGCCATTAAAGCGGCCAACCATCCAGCTATAACCAAGATGCTGGACGCGGAACTGGACAAACGAATGCGAGGGGTCGATTTCGTAATCGGCTGCCATGACCGGGCCGATGCTCGCACCGAGCGCGGCGCACAGTCCGGGGACCAACAATTTTTTCAAACGCATGTATAGCTCCTTCGCTAATTGACGTTGACGGAAATACGCCCGCGGCGGGTTTTGTTGCGCGTGGCGTGAAACGAATAGGCATCCATCGCAATGGCGCCGTAAGACATACTGTGATGGATCCGCTCCGCCGACCAGCTTACACCGGCCGCGCCGAGCGCGACGAATAAGGGTAACAGGTGTTCAGTGGTCGGATGCGCCCGTTCGGCATGGGGTGCACTCTCGCGATAGCCGAGCAAACTCTCGATATCCCCTCGCGCCAGAGCAGCTGCCATCCATTCGACAAATTCGACCGCATAGGGTTCGGGCGCCGCATCCGGCTCCGCGCGATGCGCACGAAAATCTTGCAAGTTATGTGTCATGGCACCCGAGGCGAGCACTAGCACCCCCGCCCGTCGTAACGCGCCAAGCGCCCGCCCCAGTCGCCAATGGTAGGCCGGAGACTTGTGGGGGCTTATCGAAATCTGCATCACCGGAATATCCGCTTGCGGATACATCAAAAGCAACGGCACCCATGCGCCATGATCGAACCCGCGCGCCGGATCGGCCGCCGCCTTAAAGCCGGCGCACGCCAGCTGCGCCTGCACGCGCGAAGTCCAGGTAACCGCGCCAGGCGCGGGATAGTTGAGCCCATAGAGCGGCGCCGGGAAGCCGAAAAAATCATGCACCGTGGCCGGCGCGGCGCCGGCGGTAAACCACACCTCATCCGCCTCCCAATGCGCGGATACCACTACGATCGCGCAAGGTCGCGGAAATTCCAGACTTAAGCCACATAGAAAATGACGGGCAGATGAGGGCTCGAGCGCCAGGCTCGGCGCGCCGTGTGAGACAAAAAGCGCGGGCATTTCAGTCGTGTTCGTGCGAGCAATCATGAAGCTTTGAGTACCGATGGAGCGGCGTTCGTGATTATTCTCATTTTGAACTGCGTAACAATCAGGCTAATCTTGAACATATTGTTCGCATTTTAGAAACAATCCCCATGAACCTTCTCCTCGCCATGCAGGTGTTCCGCGCGGTGGTCGACAGTGGCAGCTTCTCCGACGCCGCGCGCAAATCCCATCGCTCCAAAGCCGTGGTGTCCAAGATGGTCAGCGATCTGGAGGCTCATCTTGGTGTGCGCTTGCTGAATCGCTCGACCCGCCGACTCACGATGACCGAAGCCGGTCAACGCTATTACCCGCGTTGCGTCACGGTGTTAAGCGATGTCGAGGAATTGCACGGCGCGTTGCGCGATGCGCAGGCGGCCCTGCGGGGCCACTTGCGAATCAGCGCGCCGCAGACCTTTGGCGAGCAATACGTCATGCCGCTGCTCGCACGCTTCGCGGGACAAGAGCCGGCGATTAGTTTCGACGTGGTGTTAAACGACCGGTACGTCGACGTCATCGAAGAACGTTTTGATCTCGCCATTCGCATCGGCGAGCTGGCGGATTCCTCACTGGTGGCGCGCCGTCTCGGCGGGATGCGACTCGTGGTCTGCGCGAGTATGGAGTTTTTCGCTCGTTACGGGATGCCGGAATCGCCGCTCGCACTCACCGGCTTGCCCTGCATTATCGACAGCAACATGAAACAGCCGCGGGCTTGGAGCTTTATGCATCAAGGGCAAGTTCAAACAGTGCCGGTCGATGGTCGTTTCATCGTCAATAGCGCGAACGCCGCGGTGGCCCTGGCTGAGCGGGGCCTAGGTTGCGCGCTCGTGCCCGACTTTGTACTGAAAAAACTGCCCGCCACGCACCAATTGCAGGTGCTCTTTGCCGAACATATCCCACCGGCACGAGGTATCCATGCGGTGTTTCCGCACCGTCAGTACCTGACGCGTCGCCTGCGTGCCGTCGTGGATTTTTTAGCGGCGGAACTCGCCACGCTCTTGCCGGCAGTTTGATCGGCAGTTCCGAATTCTCGAATAGTCGGGGCCTCGATCCGGCCGGGATGCGCATGGTTGAGTTGGGGACACGCCACGAGTACGTCCCTGTAGGCTCGCGAAAATACAGCCTGTATTTTCACGGTCCCCAACCCAACCATGCGCATCCCGGCCTTGCGCTTCTTGCGGAATTCAGCGCAGCTGATTAGTACTATTAATCGCGCGTACTACAGCGGGGCCCCAAGCTGCGTCTTTACCGGTCCTTTACCCGCCCCAGCCGCAAAAATATCCTGCGCGATGGCGAGCCCTAACCGACTACCCGCCTGGCCTTTCGCTAATACCGGCCCCTCGCTCGGGCGACTCGTCGTGCCATAAAACAAACGCGCGATCTGAAAAGCCGCGGCACCGAACGTCGCGTGTTCGGACGGATAGACTGAAGACTTGGCCGGCGCGACGTCTGGGGCGAGCGCTTGTGCTTCAACGGCGGCTGGCCAGGCGAGAATGCCGGCGTCGGCCATGGCCGCATTGGCGAATGCAAACAAGCGTGCGTTGTCGTCGACGCTATTGCCCTTGGCAACGGCGAGGCCGCGCACAATTTTGTTGTATAGCCTGAGCGGCGCGTCGCCTTCGCGCGAACCGTCGAAAGCCCAGTAGAGGCCTAGCAGCGTTTCATCGACGGAACGTTTGGTCGTATTTTCGCGTTGCGGCTGGGCGTTAGGTGCACGGCTCGCGCTCGGCGTTGCGCGTGTTATCGCCTCGGGACTGAGGCGCGCGGTGATCGCAAAACTGCGCCATGGGACAGTGCTCACGAGATCGTTCGCACGATCGGCAAGGAGGGCATGCGCCACCGCCAACCCAAACATATGCCCTTCAACCAAGCCGCGCCCGGCGAGCCCCGCCGCCTGATGCGCATTTAGAAAAAACGCTTTCTGCGCGGGATACAGCGCGCAGAGGCAGGCATTCGCGGCAGCGGCCACCGCCGCTGCCGGATTAGCCCAGGCCGACGGCACCGCGACCATCGGTAAGTAGCGCGGGAGCGCGGTATGCGCGATCACGCCCACCTGTGCGTCATACATCGCGAGATGCACAATGGCGAGCGCGCGCGCCCCCCGTAACGCACCACTCTGCGCCTGTTCGGCGATCGGTAACGCCGCATCACGCCGATTGGCTTCGAGCGCAACGGCATTCCAGTACAGTATGTGATCCATGGTTCCACTCCGTTTTGTCATATCGCTGACCATGGGCTGAATATGCCTGGCACTTTACTATCTACGTAATCGCACAAACCGACTAAACCTTTGGCTTAGTCCATTCGCCCGATAGTCGCGCGCGCGGCGCGGCGCTTTACTTACGCCCGTCGTTTACGGAGCTTTAACGGAGGACTGCCATGCCAGATGTCGCACTGCGCGAACTCAAGATTCAAACCGAATTGATCCACCATGTGTTTATGCGCACGTATCCCTTTGTGTTCTGCAATGCGCTAATCGCGCTCCTACTCTTAGCACTGGCCTGGCCGCCGCAAGCTCCCGTCGTTGGTGCCGGCTGGTTAGTCGTTCTTTACGCCGCGCTGGGCTGCCACTATTTGATTTATGTGAGTTTCATCCGCGCCGCGTCGCATGGGCTCGACGTCACCCCATACTTAACCAAACTGCAATGGACCGCGCTTGCCGTTGGGATCGCGTGGGCGGCGGCACCCTGGCTTTTTATTCATGCCCACACCCCTCTCGCTTGGCTGGCGACCGCCGCGGCAATGCTGAGTCTTGCCGCTCTCGCGCTTGTCACACTCGCGCCCAGTATTAATGCTTTCTACGCCGTAACTGTGCCGCCGCTCGGCATTTGCCTCTTGCTGCTCGGCCTTCAACACGATTTACTCGCGATCGCGATCGCGACGATGTTGGGCCTGGCGTGCGGCGCCATCCTCCCGCTGGGTCACCGCGAACATCTTTTGTTACGAGGCTTGACCGCTGAAGCGCTGGCAAACGCAACCCACCGCAATAACATCGCCGAATTGCAAAACGTGCTCACCGCGACGCTTGATAGCGTTACCCAAGGAATTTGCACCTCGACGCGCGATGGCGCGATCGCCAGCATCAACCAGCGATTTATTCAATTGCTGGACGTGAAACCTAATCAGCTTGTGGGGAGTTCGCTGAGCACGCTACTCGCCACCATCGCGCCGCCGTTGGCGGGTGCGCTCCATACCCGCATGGAATACACGACGCCGGCTGGGCGAGTGGTTGAGCTCCGTCCTAATGCCGCAGGCGCGGCCGTACGCGTCATCACCGCGACCGATATCACCGAGCGGCGACGCGGGGACCGCACTTGGCCACCGGCGCGGCGCGCGACTGATTAGTGCCTGCAAGTTGATACCAATAGAGTGGAATTTCTCTCAGCAGGCGACGTCGGTGTTGCAGATTGCGCCGTCTGCGCGCACGCTCTGCGCCGCCGACCGAAGCGGGATACGGGACACGCGGCGGCAGGAGACATGATGAGCGAACCCAACCACAGACGCGCACTTCGCCGAATATTAATTGCCGACGACCACCCAATCGTCGCCGACGCCATCGCCTTTACGCTGCGGGATTTACGCCTTTTCGATGAAATTGAAATCGTGCGCTCGCTCAGCGAGGCGCGGGCCCGTCTCGATGTGGATGCGGACTATCTGCTGGTCATGCTCGATCTCAACATGCCGGATTCACGGGGCGTCGAAGGCATTCAAGTCATGCGGGAACATTACCCGGACATCCCGCTCGTCATTTTCTCCGGCGACGACAGCGTGGACACCATCCGCACCGCTTTTGAGTCCGGCGTGCGTGGCTATATCACCAAAGATTCAACGCGCGAGGTGGTGGTGGGTGGTCTTAAGCTCGTGCTTGCCGGCGACAATTACATTCCACGCCACGCGATGCCATCCCTTGGCCTCGAAAGCGTGCCGCCGCCGGCCACGGAGCCGACCGCGAACCGGCTGGAAATCAATCTCTCGCCACGCCAGTTGCAGGTCATGGGGTATCTATTGCTCGGCATGCCGAACAAGGTGATCGCATCACGCCTTGGCATGGCGGAAGGCACCGTTAAAACGCATTTGAACACGATTTATCGTGTGCTCGGCGCTCGCAACCGCGTGCATGCGATTTTACGCGCGCGCGAACTTGGGTTATTGGAACAGGCGCAGCACCTACTGCCGGAAAACGCCGCGGAGGCGCGTCCCTGGTCACGTGCGTGAAGTCCGCTCAACGCGCGCCCTTGCCACTCAACACTACTTGGATGGTGAGCAACAAAATACTCAAGTCAAGCCACCAGCTGTGGTGCTTCAAATAGTACAGATCGAATTGCAGCTTTTCGCGAGCGTCCGCCAGTGACGCGCCGTACGGATAAGACACCTGCGCCCAACCGGTGATACCGGGTTTCACCTGATGGCGCAGATGATAAAAGGGAAGATCGTGCAAGAACTGCGCGACGAATTCGGGGCGTTCTGGACGCGGCCCAATCAAGCTCATATTCCCTTGTAACACATTCCATAGCTGCGGCAGTTCATCGATTCGGCATTGACGAATAAACTTTCCCACCCGCGTCACCCGCGCGTCCCGCACCGATGCCCAGCGAGCGACGCCATCGCCCTCCGCGTTTTGCCGCATCGAGCGAAACTTGAGCACATCGAACTGCCGTCCGTGCAAACCGACGCGACGCTGCCGGTAGAAGATCGGCGCCCCGGATTCGAGCCAAATCGCGGCAGCCGTCATGAGCATCAGCGGTAAGGTCACGAATCCGAGTAGGAGCGCGAGCAATACGTCACTACAACGCTTCATGCGTGCATTGCGAATGGCGCGGGAGAAGCCGTCGGAATAGAGCAAATCGCTGGGTCGTAAAGTTTCCAAACGCACCGCGCCGAACTGCCGCTCCAAAAAAGCCGTGTCGGAATTGACTTCTATCCCCGTTAATTTGCAGTCCAGAAGTTCCTGCACCGGTAGGTGGTTTCGCATTTCGTCTTGCGCAATAACAATCTCGTCAATATCGAGGTGGTGCGCATAGCGATGCAGTGCGTCGCCGATGGGCCGTCCACGTACGCAAAGTCGATTTTTCCCGGCGCCCAGTTCAGCGAACGCGACGATCTCGGTGCGTCGCGTGTTGAGCGTATGACTTAAGCTGCGTAATCGTTGCGCGCGCGCGCCGCTCCCAAGGACCAGCACTCGGTATTTTTTTGCTTCTGCTGGCGACATTCGCGAGTTCCTGCGCATCGTCCTACCCTCCTGGTTTGCCGTTTCATCGTGTGACGCGCAGCATTGAGGAATGCGCCCTGCGCCGCCATCGCCTCTTTGGCCTAAACTTTCGACCGGCCGTCCACCTATACTGGCGAGATAACCTTGGGTACGAGAATTGCGATGAAACTTCCGATTACCGGCGGCTGCGCATGCGGCGCTTTCCGTTATGAGTGTTCGACCGAACCACTTTTCGCGTGGATTTGTCACTGCCGGGATTGTCAGCGATCGACCGGCGGCGGAGGCGGCGTCAACGTGGTGTTTTCAAAATCGGCTGTACGGTTCATCCCGCAGCCGCCTAAGTATTTCGAGCGCACGGGCGTTAGCGGTCAAAAAACCTATCGCGGGTTCTGCCCGGCGTGTGGTTCACCGGTGGCGGTTAAAGCCGATCTGATTCCGGATATCCATGGGATCAGTGCCGCTGGGCTGGACGATCCTAGTTGGGTCAAACTGGTGGCGCATATTTGGACGTCAAGCGCTCAGCCCTGGGATTGCATGGACCCGTCACTCCCTAAATTCGCGACCACGCCGACGAACGAAGAGTTTGCGCGATTGATTGCACAGGCGCATGAGCGTTAGCCGCCTATGTGCACCGCAACGCCATGGCGTTAGCGCAACGCGGTTTAGCCTTTAGGCGCTTTGCACTAGAATTTTTGCGGCGAGCGCCGAGCGCGACCTTTGGCCCGAATCAAATCTAAGGAACGATTACGATGTCAAACGCTACCCCTAATTCAAGCGAGTCATCGACCGAAGTTGATGCCGTCGTCATCGGTGCTGGCTTTGCCGGACTCTATGCCGCCTATCGTTTGCGTGAGCTCGGTCTTTCGCATTGCGGTTTTGAACAAGGCGGCGGCGTGGGCGGCACCTGGTATTGGAATCGTTATCCCGGCGCGAGCTCGGATTCGGAGTCTTGGGTTTACTCCTATACCTTCTCGCCTGAGCTCGAGCAGGAGTGGACTTGGAGTTGCCGATTTCCGGAGCAACCGGAAATTTTGCGTTACTTGGAACATGTCGCCGATCGTTTCGATCTCACACGCGCGTTTCAATTTAATACGCGGGTGACCGCCGCCACTTATGATGAAGCAAGCAATCGCTGGCTGGTGGAAACCGCCAACGGCAAGCGCGTGCGCGCGCATTATCTGATTACCGCGGTGGGCTGTTTGTCGGCCGCGCAAGTGCCGAATATTCCAGGCCTCAACACGTTTAAAGGCCCGTGGTATCACACTGGGCAATGGCCACACGAAGGGGTCGATTTCACAAGCCTGCGCGTCGGTGTTATCGGCACCGGCTCATCCGGTATTCAATCGATTCCGGTGATCGCGCGCCAAGCGAAACACCTGACTGTCTTTCAACGTACGCCGAACTTTAGCGTGCCGGCGCGCAACGCACCGCTCTCACCGGAGCGCATCGCGGATCTGAAACGCAATATCAGAAAGATTCGCGAAACCTGCCGCTGGTCGACGATCGGTCAACCGTACGATTTCAAAGACGAGGAAGCGCTCAAGATCGAGCGCGACGCGTTGCGCAAACAGCTCGAGGCCGATTGGGAGAAAGGCGGCTTCGAGTGGATGTTTGGGAGCTTCAAAGATCTTCTGTTCGTCAAAGAAGCGAACGATCTCGCGGCCGATTTCGTGCGCGAAAAAATCCGCGGCATCGTCAAAGATCCGGAGGTCGCCCGCAAACTCATTCCCACCGGCTACCCGATCGGCACCAAACGCCTGCCGTTGGACGCTGGTTATTTTGAAACCTTCAATCGAGATAACGTCGAACTCGTCGACCTACGCGAATCACCCATCGAGTCGATTGTCGCTGACGGTATTAAAACGCGCGCGCGAACGCACACACTGGATGCGATTGTTTTCGCGACTGGCTTCGATGCTCTCACCGGCCCGTTGACGAGAATTGGGATCCGGGGTCGCGACGGTCAATCATTAGCGGAAAAATGGGCCGCCGGTCCACGCACTTATTTGGGTGTTGCGACGCGCAATTTTCCGAATATGTTCATGATTACCGGTCCAGGTAGTCCATCGGTGCTCGGCAATATGCCTACCTCGATCGAACAACATGTCGATTGGGTTTGCGACTGTATCGTCTACATGAAAAACCAAGGGACCACCCGCGTCGAGCCAACCTCTAACGCCGAGGCGCAATGGGGCGCGCATGTCAAAGAACTCGCCGACGCCACCCTCTTTCCGCACACCGACTCCTGGTACATGGGCGCGAACATCCCGGGTAAGCCGCGTGTATTCCTGCCCTACATCGGCGGCTTCGGAACCTACCGCAAGCTATGCGCGGAGATCGCGGAGAAGGGTTACGAAGGGTTTTCTTTTACGTAGCCAGCCACGGATAGCGAGCGGTGTCGCCGCTCGCATAATCCGGATCGAGGTAGATAAAAATTCTTTGAATCAAGAAGTCGCGGATTTCGAATACGTCGCAAAAGCGTCCGGCGCCCGATTCTGGGTAACCGGCGCGCCATGACCCGTCGCGATGTTCACCGTGACTTGTGCCTTCGCACACCAATAGATCGGTGCCGGACAAAACCCAGTTGAAAGTCGCGTAATGATGCGTAATCGATTTCAGCGTCGCGCCAATATCGGCATACATGCCTTCGATTTCGGCGCGTCCGTTGGCGATCCCCCATTTGGGAAAATAGGCCTGCGCGTCGGGCGCGAATAGGTCAAACATCGATGTGCCGTTAGAAGTTTTGCCGCCGGTGTCGAGCGCTTTGAAATATTCGAGCGCGACTGACTTACGCTGCTCGTCGGTCATGGTTACACGGGTGAGTGACATGGGCTTAACTCCGGTAATGGGGTAGGACTGCGCCTTCCCTCAGGTCAAGAATGATTCATGTCGTACGATTGTGCCGCGCTGTTTGGAAACCGCAACTGCCTGATCGTTATAAATTCGCTCGATGGACCACGCGCGCATGCGACGTTCAACCTCCTGGCGCGTTCGCGGCTTTCGAGTTGCGTAAGCGGATTAGTCGCGGTGCCGGTCGGCAAGCGTCCGCGCGATCAGTAGACTGTCCCCACACAAACCCGAGGAGCACACGATGAACGTAATCGAGGCGATGGAAACCTGCACGGCGATGCGCTATCTAAAAGAAGACCCGGTGCCTCGCGAGGTGCTTACTAAGTTGGTGTATGCCGCGACCCGCGCTTCGAGTCCAGGCAATACCCAAGGATGGGAGTTCGTCGTGATAGATGACGCCGCGGCAAAGTGCGAAATCGGCGCGGCCGTGCACGCCGGGATGGCGCCGATTTTCGCCAATTTGCCTGCCAATGCCGCCGGTACGGAAGCGCGGATGTACAAAGGCGCGGCCTATCTCGCCGAGAACTTCGCCAAGGTACCCGCGTGGATCTTGGGGTGCGGGCGCAAGCTGTATCCGCCGGATGCGCCGAGTGATTTGTTCCTGCATTCGGCGCTTTATCCGGCCGCGCAGAATATGGTGGTCGCCGCGCGTTCGCTCAACATCGGTACCTGCTTTACCACTTTTCAAATGGTGGCCGAAGCGGCCATCCGCAAAGTGTGCAAGGTACCCAGCGATGTTCATCTCTGCGCACTCGTCGCGGTAGGCTACCCGGCGCGTGACTTCAAGCCGGTGAAACGCAAACCGCTGGAAGAGGTGTTGCATTGGAATTTGTTCTAGCGTCTAAGGAGATCTTCATGAACGCCGAGAAAGTCGTGAATAGTTTTATCAGTGCGGTTGATCGCAAAGATGTGGAAGCGGCCATGGCTTTCGTCGCGGAAGACTGCTACTACGATAACGTCCCGCTTGGCGACATGCGGGGGCGCGACAAGATGCGTGAATTCTTAATGCCATTCTTCAACAGCAAAGGTCCCGTCAAATTCGAGGTCCTGCGCCAAGCCGCGACCGGCAATATCGTCATGAATGAACGAATCGATCGCTTCGTCATGAAAAGCAAACAAATCGCACTGCCGGTCAGTGGAGTGTTTGAAGTCACCGGCGATAAAATTACTTTTTGGCGCGATTATTTCGATAACGGCATGTTTATGAAGCAGCTGGCGGGCGAGTGATGTAGACGCCTACAAGCGGTCTCCAAATGAAATTTGAGACCGCTTGTCACCTCATCGCCGCAACCGCTCGATCACTTCCGCCAACTTATCGAGCCCTTGCTCGTTCCAGGGATGAGGAATGACCGATACATGCTCCGCCTCGTGCTCGGCGTATTCCGCGAAGCGATCGGCGATCTGCTGAATCGATCCTGCGAACGGCACCGAGGTTGGGATGACGGCGTATGGTCCGTCGGTGAAATTGACGGCCACGGTCGCGCCGCGCGCCAATGTGCGGGGATCGCGCCCCACGCGCTCGCATGCTGCTGCGATTGGCGCCCAGGCGTTTAAGAATGTGTCGAGCGCGCAATCGTTAAACGCGATCATGCAGTTCCACATATCGGCATACTGCGCGGCGAGCCGCGACATGCGCGGCTTGCCTTTTAGCGTACCGATCATGATCGGCGGTGCACCGGCTTCCGCGCGTGGCAATAGCATGGCGTCTTCAACTCGATGAAATTCGCCGTGGTGTGTCAAACGTTCGCCTTTCAACAGCGGCAATATAATCTGTAAAGAATCCTCAAAGCGCCCAACGTGCCGCTCAAAGTCGAAGCCATAAGCGAGGTGCTCCGAGGTAAAGTCACCGGCGCCTAAGCCAAGGATCAATCGCCCGTTGCTCAACGCAATCACATTGTCCGCCATACGCGCGAGCAACGCCGGATTACGGAACGTGGTATTGGAGACCAGCGTTCCAATCTGAATTTTTGAAGTTTGCGCCGCGACCGCGGCGGCAAATGTCCAGCATTCCCATTGCCCGCCTTTGACCCCAGCCCATTCCTCCGGCAACTCAATTCCCACCGCACGGAAATCCGCATAGGCCTCCCAGTAGAGGTGATCGGTCAACCAAACACTGTCGAGTCCGACTTGTTCCGCGTGACGCACAAACGCGAGCGCCTGCTGAATCGTCGGCGTTTGGCCATTGAGTGAACCGGTCCAGATCGGCGCGAGCACGCCGATTTTCATTTGCGATTGATCCATGACTATTTCCTGGTTATTCGCGTTTGGTCTTAGCTATTATTCGCTGCGCGTCCCATTCCGCGCGACGGCGCGCAATTTCCTGTGGGGATAACCGCGCCGCGTTCGAATAGTCGAGTTTCCATTCCGGATCGGCGTTCCAGCGTTGGGGTGATTGCACCGTTGTGCGTGCGCATGGCGCACGCTCCAACACCTGCAAAGCAAGCTCAAGCGTTGCGTCCTGCGAAACGACATCGTGGGGTTTACCGCCGGCGTTGCCCAATGGAAAGTCACTGAACAAATAGCGCGGCACGCCGACCAATTCCACGATATCCTTGGCGCAACCCATGATGACGGTAGGAATGCCGTTTGCTTCCAGGTGCCGTGCAACCAGACTCACGGTCTGGTGACACACGGGTCAGGTGGCGATGAGCAAGGCACAGTCAACCGCATCATCGCGGCAGCGCGCGAGGATCTCCGGACAGTCAATTTCGAGCGTTGTGCGCTGTGAGCGATTGGTCGGCGCGCCATAAAAGCGCGCGGCAAGTCGGCCGATCCGCTGCGCGGCCACCGCGCGGCGTAGCGCTGGTAACGGAAACCAAGTGTTTTGATCGGTGGCGGTGGTGTGCTGCCGGTCATAACCGATATGCGAGATCCGTAGATCAGGGTCGTCAGCGGTCGATCCGTCATACACGCGATAAAACTTGGCGCTCGCGTTGTAAGGCGCACCCGGACCTTGCTCGCCTTTATCCGGTTGATAACGTGCGGCTGTCGTCACGATGGCGAGCGTGCTTTCGCCAAGTGGTTTTTTTAACGGCTGAAACGGCACATCCACGTACTGTGCCCACCGATAAGGAGCGCCAAAACCAAGCGTGACGTAGTAATCGCGGATGCGCTCCAAATACGGCACCGGCTGATCATGCGGTGACGCAAAGCTTAAGGCTGTGTCGGTCTGTGCCTCGCCGTTCATTTACAAACCTCCTTCATCCCCAGGCGCTATTCCGCGAGTTCACGCAAGCGTTCGCTCGCCGCCAGAAAATCATGCATGAAATCGGCGACTACGCCGCGGACGGATTGCGTCGCGTTCATTAACCCCACGCCTTGGCCGACGAAATAAGTGGCGAGTTCGCGTGCGCCGGGATGTCCGGCTTCGGCGAGCTTCGCGATCTTGGCGTGCGCCGGCGCGACTAGGTTGGCTTGCAACGGCATCGGCAATGACGGCGGCGCATCCGGCGCTTCCCACGCGGTGGTCCAGGGCGAGCGCAGCTGGCGTGATGGCTTGCCGGTGCGCGACTTGGCACGCACGGTATCGCGCGAAGTTGCGCGCAGCATTTTTTCCTTGACCACCAGTGAGGTCTCGGCCTCGCTCGTCGTCAACCACACCGATCCCGTCCACACACCCGCCGCGCCCATCGCCATGCACGCAGCCATCTGACGACCGGTGACGATGCCCCCAGCGGCAAGGATCGGCACGTCGCGCATGGATTGGATCGCGGCGTGTACTTCGGGCACCAATACCAATGTTGAAATCTCACCGCAATGACCGCCCGCTTCGCCTCCCGCCACTACCAAAATATCGACACCGGCGTTGACTTGGCGCACGGCATGCTCCGCCGTCCCCACCAATGCCGCGACCGGCACACCAGCCTCATGCGCGCGGTCCAACATATAACGCGGCGGAACGCCAAGGGCATTGGCGATGAGTCGAATGGGATGCGCTAACGCCACATCAAGCGAGGCCTGCGCGCCGTCTTCCCGCATGTTCTCACCGAACGCCGTGCCGGCGGCAAATACGTCGTCGCTTAAGTCCGTTGTATCGATGTCATAGCGTGCCAGCAGCTGCCGCACGAAATCTCGATGCGCGGCGGGGATCTCGCCTGCGGCGGCCGCGTCATCTTTGCCGGCGAAGCGCTCCGGCACGATTAAATCCACACCATAGGGCTTGCCTTCGATATGGTCGTCAATCCACTTGAGCTCGATCTCGAGCTGTTGGGGCGTGACCGCGGCGACGCCGAACACGCCCATGCCGCCTGCTTTGGATACTTCGACGACGACGTCGCGACAGTGGCTAAAAGCGATCAGCGGAAATTCGATGCCGAGTAGCTTGCAGATGGGAGAATTCACTGTGACTCCAAATCTCTGTTACGTCGCACAGTTCGGCGCGCTTAGGAACGATCCCACAGGTTAGGCACAACGGCCGCTGAATACCCCGAGATGAACGCTTTGCTCGCCCCCGTCACCGGATCGAACACATGCCGCCGCACCGCGCCGATATTCGCGCCATAGACATGAATGCTGATTGATGGCCGATCACGTAACGCATTCGAGACTTCGTGAATATCGCCGAGCGTTGGCGACACGATTTCGATCGCACCCCGCTCGCAGCGGGTTTGCGCTAACGGACACAAGGTGTCGGCCATACGCGTAAAACGGCGGCTATTCTCCGCGCCGCGCAACACACCAATTAGTCCCCACACGGTGTGATCGTGGATCGGCGTCTTTTGTCCAGGTCCCCACACGAAGCTCACCACTGAGAAGCGCTCCAGCGGATCGCAATGTAGAAGATATTGCTGATAGCGCTCCGGATGCGGTGCGGCGCAAGCTTCCGGTAGCCAGGTGTCTTCGGCGATAAGACGCGCCAGCCGTTGGCGAGTTCCTTCGACGAGCGTTGCTTCATCGCGCGTCGCCGCCGCCAATTGGGTCATCTCGACCACAAATTCTCGCAAGGGGACGATGTTGCTTTTCATGTCATACCCTATCGTCACGCTTAAGTCGTGCCCGCAAGGCTTGCAATATTTCATCATTGTGTTCCCCAAGCGCCGGTGGGCGGAAGCGGATTGGCGTCGTTTCTCCGCTCAACCGCAATGGCGAACTAAAGGTGCGCGTGTGCCGGCCATTGGGGAGAGCAAGTGATTGCACCCAACCCATGTGCTCGACCTGCGCGTCGTTTAAGACTTCAGAGTACTTGTTGATCGGCGCACAGGGCACGCCGGCGGCGCGAAAACGCGCGAGCCAAGTGCCGCTATCGGCGGCGGCGAATTCCGCTTCCAAAATTTCGCGCAACGCTTCTTGATGCCGCGCGCGGGTAGTGGGCGTCGTGAAACGCTTATCGGTGAGTAGATCCATACGCTCGATGGTTTCGCAAACCGCGCGCCATAGCGCGTTGTTACCGGCTGCCATCGCGAAATAGCCATCGGCGCAGGTAAACACGCGATACGGCGCATTACGCGGATGTGCCGAGCCAAGGCGTTCCGGATCGCGTCCGCTGCCGAAAAATTCAGAGGTCTGCAGCGCGGCGATCCCTAATGTCGCGCCCAACATCGGCACATCCAAGTGCGTACCGCGGCCGGTGGCCTGCGCCAGTCGCAATGCGGAAACAATCCCAAATGCGCCATACAACCCGGCAGAAAAATCCGCGAGCGGTACGCCGCATTTCACCGGCGGGCGCCCCGGCTCTCCGGTGACCTGCATAATGCCGCTCATCGCTTGCACGGTGAGATCAAAACCGCCTTCCTGCGCGCGCGGCCCGCTTTGACCGTAAGCTGAGATCGAACAATAGACGAGCCGCGGATTGCGCGCGCTCAACTGCGCATAGCCGACGCCCAATCGATCCATGACACCCGGGCGATTGTTTTCAATCAGCACATCCGCGCCCGCTGCGAGTTCAACCAGCAGCGCAACGTCCGACGGCTCTTTCAGATTCAACGTGACTGAGCGCTTGTTGCGATTGAGCGAGGCGAAGTTCTCGCTAAAACCGTCATTGATCGGCGGCCAACTCCGCAAGGTGTCGCCGCCCTCTGGATGCTCAACCTTAATGACATCCGCACCCATATCGGCCAGCAGCATCGCGCAAAACGGCCCGGCGGCGACATTGCAGACTTCTATGACACGGATGCCGGTGAGGGGTAACGCTGTATTCATCGTGGAATTTAACTACAAATGCTCGCGTGCCGCATCGCGGCGAAGCTGCCTAATGTTCGTCATGACGCGGGTAGCGCATCTCTTTTTGTGGAAACTTTGGCGTCTCCGTCAGCACGAAGAGTTGAGTGCCGACTGGGTCCACAAATTTCTCGTCATCGGGCGCGATACGCGCCATGAATTGGGGTTCGTTAAAGGCCGCGACCATCTCCGGCACACTATCAAACCACAGCTCGGCGATACCATCGAATGCGGCTTTGCCCCACTGGGTGGCGAGCTTGCTCGTATCGCCTTCGCCCGTATATTCCGGCACCAAGTGCGCTTGTACGTAGCGCCGCACATGGCGGGTAAATTCCGGCACGCTGGTGACAAGGTTGCCGTGCGGGTGATTCCAGTATTCGTCAAACTCTTCAAAGCTCATCCCGTGACGGCGTTTGATGACCACCGAGAGTTTTATCTTGGGATCACCGTTAAGCGGTATTTTTTCTATTTCACGGGTCACCAATATCGCGGTGGCGTCGCGATTAATGAATTTCGCGTCGTCCGGCCCCACCAGTTCGACAAACTTCGGCTCATTGAATGCTCGAGTCATCGTCGCGATATCGGCAAACCATACTTCCGCGATCCCGTCAAAATTCGCCGGCCGCCACGCCATGCCTTCACCTTGATAGTCGCCGCTCGTTAAGTGCGACTGGCTGTAACGGTGAACGTGTCGCGTGAATTCGGGAATGCCCACCACAAGATCGCCATGAATCCCGTCCCAGTAACGGTCGAACTCTTCATAAGTCATCCCTAATCGGCGCTTTAATAAGACGGCGAGTTTAATCATCGATAGTCTCCTTGGCGTTGCGCCTCAATGTAGCAAGTGCTAAAAAAGAATTGTACCGGACGCCACTAAGAATATTCAGACTCAGTACGCCAACTCTGCTAAGCGAGCGCTGCCTATCCGGCGAGTTCGCGCGCAACCCCTTCGGAGAGGAGACTTCCTACCATGAAATTTGGGCTGTTTTACGTATTAGAGGCGCCGGATGGCGATTATCGAAAAGCTTGGACACGGATGATGGGGCAGATCCAATATGGAGAGGAACTCGGCTACGACAGCGTATGGCTCGCGGAACATCATGGTTCGTTATATGGCTCGATGCCGCGGTTAGCGGTGGCGGCGGCGGCGATCGCCGAACGCACGACGCGCATGCGGATTGGCACCGCCGTCACCATTTTGCCGTTCGACAATCCGGTGCGGACCGCGGAAGACTTTGCGATGGTTGATGTCATCAGTAATGGCCGTTTGGAATTTGGCGTCGGCCGCGCGTATCAACCACTGGAGTTTAAAAATATGGGCCTTGCGCATCTGCAAGACCACAGCCGAGATCTATTCCAAGAATCGCTCGAAATCATCCTAGGCTTGTGGAACAACCCAAGCTTTTCATATGAAGGAAAGCACTGGCAGCTGGATGATGTGGAATGCCATCCGCGCCCGATCCAAAAACCAATTCCCGTTCATGTGGCCGCGATCAGTCCCGAAACCTTCAGCATGGTCGCGGCCAAAAACCTCAATATCATTCAAGCCGCGACCTTGATGCCGCTCAACGAACTCAAAGCTTTTTGCTTGAAAGCCAAACGCCAACTCGTTGACCAAGGTAACCGAGCGGAGACGATTGATTTTCCGTTGTTGTGGATCACCCACGTCGCCGCAACTTTTGACGAGGGTAAACAACGCTCCGCCAGCGCTTTGAAGTGGTATTTCGATACCTTGCTGTCGTTGGTACCGCAAGGGGCGAAGGCACCCAAATCGTACGAAGCATTCGCGGCGGCCGCCGATGCCTATCATGAAGCAGGTGGATTCCCGGTCGAGACTTTGAACGATGTAGGAAATCTAATACTGGGTACGGCGGATTACGCCGCACAGCGCATGGCTGAAGTGCATCAAGACATGGGGCAAGAAGAAGTGATTTTGTGGATGCAGGTAGGCGGCTTGGATGATCGTCACGTCCGCGATTCCATGCGCCGTTTCGCGGAGGAAGTCATGCCTCGCTTTAAAGGGCTGCCGCCCTGCGTACCTGCGGCGCTTAGCGACGCGAAGGTGGCGTAACGCGCGTTCAGCCGATGGCCGAACGCGCACAGCGCGGGCATACTTGGCGTACCTCCCAGCTCACAGAAATTCCAATGTCGAGTGACGCGATCGGTACTCTGGAAAATATCCGCACCGTCTACTCCGGCGCCGAAGGCGATTTATGGGAGCTGCTGATGGGCCAGCAGATCCACATTGGAGGCTTCAAGTCATCGATGGAATTGGCCGAACGCGCCGATATTGGCCACGGTCAGCGTGGTGTCGATCTGTGCTGTTGCAATGGGGCAGGGATGCGTTTTCTAGTGCGCTTTCGCGATGTCGCCGGGATGACCGGCGTGGACGCCACGGCAAAAATCGTCAAACGCGCGCGGGCGCGGATTGATGTCGAAGGACTTGCCGAGAAAATCACCGTCGTGCAGGGAGACGCGCGCGCCACGGGATTGCCGGCGGGTGCGTTCGATTTTGTGTGGGGCGAAGACGCTTGGTGCTATGTGTTCGACAAGGCGCAGCTGATCATGGAAGCCGCGCGGCTCGTCAAAGTCAACGGCGTCATCGCATTTACCGATTGGGTTGCGGGCACAGTACCGATGACGAGCGAGGAGTCGGCACGTTTCCTTAAATTCATGAGTTTTCCCAATCTGCAAACTATCGAAGGCTACCGCGCGTTATTGCAGCAGGCCGGTTGTACCATCAAGAGTGCTGAAGATACCGGCCGTTTCGCATCGTACGCCGACCTTTATCTTGAGATGGTGGACAAACAATTGACCTTCGATGCGCTACGCATTCTTGATTACAAAGTTGAAGTCCTGCAGGCCATCGGCACCGAAATGCAGTTTTTGCGTGACCTCGCGCATGCGGGAAAATTAACGCAGGGACGCTTCATTGCCCGTAAGAATTCATCAAAAGGATAGCCATGACAGAGCGCACCCTCCGCGGACGCACCGCGATCGTCGGCATCGGCGAAACCACGTATTACAAGCACGGGCAGGCCTCGGCGAGCGAATTCAAGCTCGCGTTGCAGGCCATCGTGCAAGCCTGCAAGGACGCCGGCGTTAGTCCGCGCGAAGTCGATGGTTTTGCCTCGTACGGCAACGATCGATCGGAGGCCGGCCGTCTGGCCGCCGCGCTCGGTATTAAGGAGCTGCGCTTCTCGAATATGTTTTGGGGCGGCGGCGGGGGCGGCGTGTGCGGTGCGGTCGGCAACGCCGCGGCGGCGGTTGCCACCGGCATGGCGGACTGCGTGGTGGCCTTTCGCTCACTTGCGCAAGGCCAGTATCAACGTTACGGCCGCAGCGGCGGCGCAACGCTCGCCAATGGCGATGATGCATTCGTCTTTCCGTACGGCGTTATCTCACCCGCCCAACGCTTTGCGATGAAGGTCACGCGCTTCATGCATGACCACGGTATTAAGCAAGAGGCGCTGCGCGCGATTTCACTCGCTTGTTACCATCATGCACAGAACAACCCGCTTGCCGTCATGCGCGGGCGTCCGCTCGATGCGTCGAAATACGACGCCTCACGCTGGATCGTCGAGCCCTTTTTTCGCTTATACGATTGTTGCCAAGAGAACGATGGCGCGGCGGCGGTGATCGTTATGGCGGCGGACAGGGCACGCGATTTGAAAAACAAACCCGCGTACGTCTTGGCTTGCGCGCAAGGCTGCGACGAGCGTAGTGCCGCGCCGGTGCACAACATGCCGAATTATGCGAGCAGTCATTTCGCGCAGCTAGCGCCGCGACTGTATGGCATGGCGAAGCTAAGGCCCCATGACATGCATAACATTCAGAGCTACGAAAACTTCACTGGCGGCGTGTTGATGAGCTTGGTTGAGCATAGCCTCGTGAAACCGGAAGAAGCCAACGAGTTTCTTGTCGAAGAAAATCTCATCGCGCCCCACGGACGCATGCCGCTCAACACCAGTGGCGGCAACCTGGCCGAGTGTTATATGCATGGGCTTGAACTCGTGATTGAAGCCGTCCGCCAAATCCGCGGCACGGCGGTCAACCAAGGAAGGAAACACGATACGGCCATCATCATGGGCGGGCCGATGGTGACGCCCGTGAGTTCATTAATCCTCGGTTCGGAGGCCACCCTATGAGCACCTATCTTCCAGACGGCTTACCGCGTCCGGGTACCGGTCCGGATGGACTTGCGGATCCCTATTGGGATGGCACGCGCCGTGGAAAATTGTTCATTCAACGCTGTCAAGGATGCGAAGCGTGGCAATGGGGGCCCGAATGGATCTGCCACCGCTGCCACTCGTTCGATCTCGCGTGGGTGGAGATTGAAGGTCGCGGGCACATCTATAGTTATGAGCGCCCACACCATCCGGTACATAACGCGTTGAATGGTCACGGCCCCTATCTGGTAGTGTTGGTTGAACTCCCGCAATACGGCAATGTGCGCATGCTCGGCAATTTACTTGGTGATCCCGGGCAGGATGTGACAATTGGCGCTGAGGTGGAGGCGGTCTTTGAGCCGCACGATAGCGTCGATCCACCCTATACGTTAGTGCAGTGGCGGATACGTTAGCGGAACGCGCAGTGGTTGGTCAGGCGCTACTGTTTCAACAATACCCCTGTCTACGGCCGAACCGATAAACGAACTTTTAACGCGACGTCACCGCGCGCCCGTGTCGGCCGTATTGGATCTGTTCCGCGCGCAATGGTGCCGATCTGCGTAGGAAACAAAATCGAGCGGTAGGCGGATGGTGAGGAGTACGATGAGTTTGGTGCAGACCTTAGTGAAAAACCGACTTGCGGTTTCTGCCGCATTTTTGGCTGTACTGTCTACTGGTGCGTGGTGGCTCTCCTCAGAACCCAAGCTCCAACACGATGCTCCACCTAGCGTCCAGCCTCTAGCGAATAATCAATCGAAGCTCGTCGCAAAACTGCTGGATCAGCGTAATGCCGCTACATTGCTGCCTCGCGAGGCTTTCGCAGAACAGGTGTCCTTACCAGTTTCCTCCATCGATACGGAGGTTGATCGTCGAACATTACTTGCTGCTCTTTTTTCCAAAGTTACCGCTGGACAGCAGGCAGATCAGTTAAAGGTTGAAGCTTGGGTTCGCTATTTGCAGGATAGAGTCGCACACCCTAAATGGCCGCCCATATTTGATAATGGACAGGCTATTTATGACCCACTATGGATTCTCAAAAATCAATCCGATTGATGTCATGCATCAAGGCGCTGAGCCTTATGACGCTATGTTTAGCGTCAAGCCTTACTACTACGTGAAGACTGCAACAACTCGGCAGGAAAAAAATGAGTATTTTGGCTGGAATTATT
Organism: uncultured Klebsiella sp.; assembly: GCA_964555355.1. GTDB lineage: Bacteria > Pseudomonadota > Gammaproteobacteria > CAIKBL01. The sequence goes on along the minus strand of CAZKRY010000004.1, from coordinate 187,721 downwards.
ACGAGACCATTCGTGAGTAGCTTCAAAGCGGTTTTCAAATTGTAGGCACAAAAAACTAGGAGGCGCCGGGCACGTTATCGAACCAAACACGGCTGCCTCGCGCCAGCGCCCTACTCATAACCAAGCTACTCAGAATGGATCTGTCTCAGAACTATCAAGCGTTGCGCTATTTGCATATAGGCTGCGCACTACTGTCGGTATCGCTGTTTATCGTGCGCGGCGTGCTAATGCTGAGGGTCGCTACGTGGCACGACCAACGCGTGTGGCGGTGGCTCCCACATGTCATCGATACCGTGCTGCTCGCGAGCGCGATTGCGCTCACTATGACGATTCAGCAATACCCGTTCGTGCAGACGTGGCTAACCGTCAAGATTTGCTTACTGCTCGTCTATATTGTGCTTGGCAGTTTCGCGCTGCGCCGCGGGCGCACGCGTCGGATTCGAATATGCGCGTTGATCGGGGCGGTGCTGGTGGTGCTCTTCCTGTTTAGTGTCGCGCGCACGCACGACCCGCTTGGCGTATTCGCGATGCTTATCAAACGTTAACGAACAACGATTGAGATACTTTGCCATGTATGAGTTTGACATTGCGATATGGCGCAAACACGCCGCCGCGAACGTTTTTGGACGACGTGGTCCGCACTTGGACCAACTCGGCGACCCGTGAATTCCGCCCGTCCGCGACCACTAACAAACGTGGGTTAAGCGTGCGCGGTGCGCCGCAGGCTGTAGCCGTGAATAGGCGCCCCTTCCGGCGTATGCATGCCGAGTTCGCGCCTCCATCCCCGCTGCGTCCAAAATCCGCGGCGTTGCGGACACCGCCCGCCGCTTCGATCTGCTCAGCCAGACCTAAGCGACGGATAATCCGGCGCGGCCGTAGAGCATTGCCGCGGTGCAGCCGGCGAGTGGGGCCGCAAACACGATAACGTCGTAATTTTCTTGTTGCATGGATAGCTTCGATTAGCGCTTTTGCCGTTTTGACCTGGAACTTAGCGCGTCCTCGGGAGGAATTCATCATTCAAATGAATACGACGCTCAGCCTGCAGCGTGTCGTGACTCTGCGGGGATTTTACGCGGCTCGCGTCAGTACGTTGTCGAGCACCACAACGTTGCGCCCCACGCACTCGACGGACTCAAACGCCGAGATAAGTTCCGCAGCGTAACCCGTCGTTAATGCGCGCTTGCCATCTGGCGTATCGACTAGTGCAAGCGCTTTCGGTGGTTCATTACGCGCGTAAAGGACAGTGTACCCCGCGAGTGTAGCCGGACCGGAATAGTGTCCATGCACGTCCACAGTACGTTGAATTGTCGCGACCTCGGACGAGACATCTTGCCAGCGAAACTCGCGCGGAGGTTCACGGCTCCACAACCCAAAGCCCTGTTTCGTGAGCAGCCCGGAGACACTTGAGAGCAGTGCATTGTCGCCATGCCCGGCACGCATCAACTCCGCCGCGCGACACGTTGCTTGCAGCACGTAGTTGTTCCAGGGACCACCGGCAAACGACATGCCGCCGGTGATGCTGAGCGAGCGTGTGAGTGAAATGCCGAGTTCTTGCGCATAAATCTCGACCGCGACCGGAAAGCAGTTGTATAGGTCGAGCAAGTCGATGGCGTTTACGGATAAATTACCGGCAGCGAGTGCCGCACGCCCCGCAAGTCCGGCCCCCGGACACGCCGCCAAATCCGCGCGCGCCGATACCGGTACCATGTGATTGGACTCCGTACTCGCCACCGGAAATATCCATCGCTCGCGCGGCACACCGAGTTCGATTGCACGCGCCGCCGAGCAGAAGAGTAACGCGGCCGCTTGATCGACGTTGAACGTTGAGCACATCGCGCGCGTGTACGGAAAGGCCTGCAGCGGATTCTTCGCGCCCGCTTCGCAAACGGCGGAGGGCGACCAGCGTTCCCGCTTCCATGCGTGCGGATTCTCGGTCGCGATTGCGCTGAAGCCTGCGTACATCGCGCCCAAGCGGTCCCGATGCTCGGCAACACTAAATCCGCGTTGTGCGCGATACGCGCTCTCCAGGATGGCGTATAAGCCCACCGGCATAACCAAACCCAAGGCTTTTTCCACCGCGTGGAACAATTCTTCTTTAGGCGCGAGCTTGAGATCCGGCGCGTCGTCGATCACGCGATCGGTTACTGTGTGGCCGGCGATTTGCGCGCGCAGCAAGCGATACCCGCAATCCCCACCGACGACCAGCGTTGTATGCGCGCCTCCGCGGGCAATTTCGTCACAGGCACGGCCGATCAACGACTGTTGCAGCACGCCGACACTCGCGAACAGCGTCTGTGCGCGCGGGGCATCGATAGCGTGTGCAATCGCGCGCGCCGGGTTCCGGTATTGCCAGCGTCCGTGCGGGACCGCTATCTGCTGCACGCCGGCCAAAACCGCCGGATTACCGGTGTTCGCGCCCGCCGTGCGCACGGCTTCCAACATCAGATCAAGTGGCTCAAGCGCCCGCGTGTAGTCCTCCTCTTGGCGAGTGGCGACGCCGATCCCCACCAACACGGGCGTTTGATCAGGGCGTGCTAGGCGCAATTTTTTACCTCAAGTCGTTGACGTTAAGGGTCGAAAAACACCGCCGCGACAAATTTTGATCGAAACCGCACGGCGGCACGCGTACAGTATCAAAGGTCGAAACCGGTGTATCTGCAATCACAACATCCGTTTCAAACTACGGCGTGCAGGAGGATGTAATGACGTTAAAAGCCACCCCTACCTCGGATTTCGCGCAAGCCCGCGACGACCTGGCGCGTATCGGCGTCGCCATCCTGACCGACGCGCTGTCGCCGGCGGAAACCGCTGACGTGCGGCAGCGCCTTTATAGCGCCGTCAAAGGAAGCGAAGCGGATGACATTCCCACCGTAGGATTCGCTTTTGATCCGGACGATCGCAATATTCGCGTTTGGCATCTCATCAACTTCGACCCGGTGTTCGTGGAGCTCACGCGGCATCCACGCGCGCTCGACTTCGTACGTCACTTGATAGGTGACGATTTTCTGATTTCGAACATCAGCGCCAATATCACGCGACCCGGCAATCAACGCATGACGATGCACGCCGATCAAGGATATGTGCCGCCACCGTGGACTCGCTCCGTCGCATGCGTTGTCGGCTGGTTACTCGACGACATGACGATAGAAAACGGTGGTACCTGTTATGTCCCGGGTTCTCATCTGCGCGGTCGCAATCCTGATTTGACGGTCACGCACGAAACCGTTGCGGTAGAAGCGCCAGCCGGGTCACTCCTCGCGATGGATGGTCGAACCTGGCATCAAACCGGCGCCAACACCACCGCGAGCGTTGAGCGCGCGGCGATCCTTCCCTATTACGCGCAACGCTGGCTAAGACCCCAAGTCAATTGGAATGCGGCATTGTGGCCGGAAACCGTGGCGAGCCTCGATCCGGAATTTCTCCATATGCTGGGGTATTACACCGGCAATACCGAATTTCAGATCCCGACCGGCCGGCGCGCACAGGCACAGGCGCCGCATACGCTAAACGACCAGGATCGCCGGTTCATCCTGCGGCCGCGCGAACGTCGGGCATAACACGGGATCGCGCACTTCAAATGTAGTTACCTGATCGGATAACATGCAAGTATGGATGAAGTCACGCATAGAGATCCGGCACTGGTTGGCGCAATCCTTAAACAAGCCCGAACGAGCGCCGGCTTGTCGTTGCGAGAACTTGCGCGACGCGCACGTACCTCGCACACGACCCTGCACGCTTACGAGCAAGCGACCAAAGCGCCAAGCACCACCATATTTTTGAGGATTTTGGCGGCAGCCGGTTTCGCCGTTGATTTCAAACTGTCGCGCCGCGTGCGTGAAGCCGATGGTATTGAACGCGGTAAAGAATTGGAACAAGTTTTGAAACTCGCGAGCCATTTCCCTGCCAATCTAAGCAGGCGCCTTGAGTCGCCACGTTTGGCGGCGCTAATAAAACGTGACGCTCACGACCAAAATCATCGCGCTGCATAAAGCGCTCTCGCGAGCAACCATGCCGCATGCGTTTGGGGGCGCACTTGCGCTCGCCTGGTGCACTCGACGCGCGCGCGGCACGATTGATATCGATATCAATGTGTTTATGCCCGGTGAGAAAGCCGAAGCCATACGCGAGGCGTTTCCCCGTGGCGTAACTTGGCGCAAGGGAGACCTTCAAACGTTAACTCGTGATGGACAGATCCGGCTTTGGTGGCAAGAAACTCCCATCGATTTGTTCCTCAACACGACGGAAATCCATTCAAGCCTTGCATCGAGAATCCGCTGGGAGAAGTTCGCTGGTCATAGCATCCCGTTTCTGGGATGCACGGATTTGGCAATCTTTAAAGCCTTTTTTAATCGCACTAAAGATTGGGCTGATTTGGAAGAAATGCAGGCGGCCGGAACTTTAGATATCGCAGAGGTTGTCTCCGCAGTCTCTACTTATCTGGGACATGACGATACACGCATACAACGCTTACGTGATCTTCTGCCGTAACAACCCCAGTTATGCGAACGAGGCAGACCGATTATGAATAAATTCGCATCAATTCACGCACAGGCCGAAGCCCGCAAGGGCGGCGCGAAAGCTTTGCAAGAATTGCTACCTAAAGTACTAAGCAGACCACAGCTCGCCAAGGTGGGCGATGATCGTTTTTTGGCGATGATGTGCAAGGTGGTCAATCAAGCGGGCTTTAATTGGACAGTCATCGACAACAAATGGCCGCAGTTCGAAGCGGCTTTCTTCAAATTCAATGTGAAGAAGCTCTCAAGCCTAAGCCCGGACGCTTGGGATGCGTATCTTAAAGATTCGCGCGTGGTGCGTAATTGGCAAAAGATCAAAGCGCTGCGCGATAACGTCGAATTCATGCACCAAGAGGCGTTACGGCATGGCTCGTTTGCCAAATTCATCGCCCATTGGCCGGCCGATGATCAAGTTGGATTAACCGGCTATCTCAAGAAACATGGCGCGCGACTCGGTGGTTTTTCCGCCCAGTACTTTCTGCGCAACATGGGTTATGACGCCTACATTTTGACCCGCGATGTGGTGCGCGTCCTGCAAAACGCGGGCGTCGAAGTCAAAGACAATCCGAGCGGCAAGGCCGAACTCCAGCGCGTGCAAGAGGCATTCAATCACTGGCATGCCGAGACCGGCATGCCTTACGCGCACTTGAGCAAAATTGCCGCCTATTCCACCGGCGAAAATTACCCGGCGGAGATGTTGAAAGAACAGATGCAATAGGCGGCAAGCGCGTTTACAGATTCGCGGCTTTGGCAAACGCTGCCAGTTCTCGCGGAATATCGGGCCCGGCCGGCTGGTAAGCGATCTCCGTGGCGCCGCCCGCAACAATCGCTTGAATTCGATCGCGCCAGGCGGCTTGATCCATCGCCATGCCGTAAGACGAAAGCAGTTCGCCGGTGATATACGGTTTGTCGCGCGCATTGACGCCGACCAGATGCCCATCATGCATCGCGAGATGCCGAGTCCGTTGCGGCACCTGCTCATAGGCCTTCTGCCAGGCCAAACCTTCCGGAATGCGATCGAGCAGACGATGCTCTAGCGAGTAATGAAACATTACCGCTCCGCTATGCCCGGCGGCCGCTAGCGCGCGCTGCGATCCAGCCGATTCGCCCGCCTCGAGTACCGTGCCCATGATGAGCACAACGCTCCAATCAAAACCTGGGATGGGTTCAAAAGCGCCCATGACGCCTTGCGCGAGCTCTCTCGCCACTTCAATGCCTTTGGGGCCGGCCGCCGCGATCACAAACGGCACTTCGATTGGGCGCGCCGCGCCAAAGCCCGGCCAATGCAACATCTTGGCGACCCCGCCATCCCATTCAATTTCTTCGCCGCGTAACAGCGCGCGCAGCGCGCGAATGTAATCCGCGACATAACTCCATTTGAGCGGCCGCCGCCCCATACTGACGCAACCGGTGAAGCCGGAACCGATCCCGATCGCGACACGCTCAAGCCCCGCGGCGGAGACTAACGTCGCAACCGCAGAGGCATTGACCATCGGATGCCGCAGATGCGGCACGATGACGCCGGTGCCAAGCCCGATGGTCTGCGTGCGATCGGCCGCGCGACACAGCTGCACCCAGACGTCCGGATACAGCGGTGGCGAATCGTAAAACCAGGCACGCGAATAACCGAGAGACTCGGCGATCCGAGCGTGCTCGGGGCTGTCGAGGGAAGTAGCGAAGGCGCAAGCGAGTTTAAATGCCATGACGTAACCTCTGGTTCCCGTGAATTGGGATTTGAAGTTGGATTCTAATCGGACGCGCGGGGATCCTCACCCTGCCCTCTCCCGCACGCGGGAGAGGGTCAACAACGATCGCCGCTTTCACGCGCGATATAGTGCATTCGCCTCTCCCGCCTGCGGGAGAGGCCGACGCGAAGCGGCGGGTGAGGGACGGCGGCTCGACACTGCTACGATACCGACCTAGCGAACCAACGAGGGGAAGTCATGAATATCCGTGGCGGGGTGGCCATTGTCACCGGATCATCATCGGGCGTCGGCGCGGCGTGTGCGCGACAGCTCGCGGCAGCGGGCTGCAATGTGGTCATCAACTACACCAGGAATGAAGACGGCGCGCGTGAAGTTGCGGCCGAGTGCATGGCGCAGGGCGTTGAGACGTTGGTCATTCGCGCCGATGTCGGGGATGACGCAGCTTGTCGGCAATTGGCGGCGGCGGCGGAGGCCAAATGGGGTCGGGTTGATGCGCTAATCAATAATGCGGGAACGACCAAATTCTGCGCGCACACCGATCTCGAAGGCTTAAGCAAACAGGATTTTCTCGATATCTACACCATCAACGCGGTCGGCGCGTATCAGATGACTCGCGCGGTGTCACCGCTGATGAAACGGGGAGGACAAGGTGCCATTGTCAACGTGGCGTCCGTTGCCGGCGTCATGGGCATCGGTAGTTCAATTGCCTACGCCGCCTCCAAAGGCGCGCTGATCACGATGACCTTGTCCCTGGCGCGCGCACTCGGACCCGAGATCCGAGTCAACGCGGTGTGTCCGGGATTTATTCAAGGTGAGTGGCTAAGAAACGGCATGGGCGCGGAAAATTACGAGCGCACCCAAAAACATCTGGAAGACACCACGCCGCTGCGGCTGACCGCGACCGCGGAAACGGTGGCGGAGGCGATCCTTTATTTTGTCGCCAATGCCGGTTTGGTCACCGGCGAAACACTGATGCTCGACGGCGGCATGCATCTGCAAGGCGCACCGCTGGTACGGCGTTAGATGCGCGATACGCCGCGCGGGTAAGCGTTATGGGATGCGTTTGAAGCGCGGCGAGTCTTTCTCAAGCAAGGCGCGTGCGCCTTCGGCCGCATCCGGTAACGCGACAAATTTAAGTTGCGCGCTATCGGCTTCTTTTAGCGCTTGCGGATAGTCTGTTCCGAGGTGGCGATAGATAAGGCGCTTAGTTTCGGCCATCGCCGCCGGCGACGAAGTTGCCGCAAGGCGCTTGACGTAGTCGCACGCGAACTCCAGCACGTTATCGTCCGGCGCAAGCTTTTCAACGAGACCGTAGTCGCGGGCGGTGGCGGCATCAATCCGCTCACTCATCCACAAGAGATCGAGTGCGCGACCGCTGCCGACCAAGCGCGGTAACACCCAACTCACGCCGTGCTCGGCGATTAGCCCGCGCTTTAAAAATACCGTGACGAAACTCGCGGCCGGCGCCGCAAAACGTAAGTCGCACATCAAGGACAACACCAAGCCGCCACCCGCGGTCACACCATTGATCGCGGCGATCACGGGCTTGGGCACTTCGAGCAGATAACTAAAAATGCCGGGGACATCGCCTTGCGTCGCGGCATCCGCAGCCCAGGCGCTCGCGTCCGCCGTCGCGGCGGCCAATGCCTGTGCATCGAGCCCTGCGCAGAAGCCGCGCCCATTACCGGTGATGACAATGCCGACAACGCAGGGATCCGCGGCGGCAATGCCGACCGCCTCGCGGATTTCTTGGAGTGTCTCGCGCGTGAAAGCGTTGAGTTTATCCGGACGATTGAGCCGCAATACGGCCACCGGATCGTCAATGTCGAGGGTGATGTCTTTAAACAGCGTCATACGAGTGTAATCCTGATGCCGGCCACGTCGAATGCCGTGTCCGTCGCGGGCAGGCCATGCTGACGTGCCGCGTGCAGGATCGCATCCGCGTGTTGTGTTTGAAGGTGAATACCAATGAGTCCCGCGTGGCGATCTTTCGTCGCCGGTAAAAATCGTGCGATCGCGTTATCGAACTCGAGCGTCGCGATGCGATCGACATCGTGCAGTTCACAACCCGTGAGTGTCGCCCACCGGATGGCAACCTCGCGCGGGTCATCGCACGAGAGTTCCACTGCCACAACGCCATTAACCCGCGAAGCCGGGAGGTGTTGCCAATGGTCGCCCGCCGGATACCACGGTCCGTCCGGTGAATGCGCGCTCGGGCCACGTTGTTCGTCGATTTCAAGAAACGAGCCACCGGTATCGCGCGGATGCAGTTGCATATGCACGAATGTTGGGGTCTCAAACGCATTGACGATGCGTAACCTTAGCGCTTCCGCGCGCGCCTTAAACGGCGCGTGTTCGTCGCATTGGGTGATAACCATGTATCCACCGGGGCCACCTTGGCGCGCGAGCTGGCGCGCGCCGGCGCAATCCGGTGTCACGGGCGCCACGATTTCGAGAAACTGCGCGCCAATTGGGAATAGCACGTTCTCCAACCCGAATTCCGCCACGGCAGGATCACGGTGGCAGGCTGTGAGGCCCAAAATATCGCCGATCAATGCTTCGAGCGGTGCGAGAGCCGGGGCAAGGAGCGCGATTTGTCGCAGGCGTAGCCAAGGCCGTGTCTCTTCAAAGGGCGTTGATTGCATGGCTTAAATCGTTAACCGCCACCGAGGCGTTTATGAAAATCGTCGCCGCGGTTGCCGTTCCGCGGCGGCGGAGCCCGACGGTCTCCAAGTATTTTGCCTAATCGTTCGACTAGACTGGGCCCCGCGTCACCTGCCGGCGGCGCCAATACACTCGGGTTTCCCGTGCGCGCCGCATTGAACGTGGCGCGGGCCGCCAAAACTTCTTCGCGCATCGGCGTTATTGTTTCCGCTTTGCGAAGATACTGCTCCGCCGGCCCAAGCCGGTTACGACCGATATCGCGATAGGTAAGATAGAGATATTGGTCAGAGATCGCGATGATCCCCCGTTGCGCGGCGAGGTTGTTAGGCTGCGACGCAAGCACTTGGCGATATTTTTCATAGGCATTGCGGCCGGCAGGCGTGGTAAGGCGATTCGCTTTCAAGTCGTTACTCGCTTGCGCGAGCAAACTCGCGACATCTTCATTTTGTGGGACTGCCTCGCGCGGTGTCGCCAACGCTACACCCGCCACCAGAGCGGGTGCATCGCGCAATTTGCTTGCGGGGGTGGTCGTCACGCCTGCCGGAATCAACGGAGTTACTCCGGGCGATTCAACCGTTTGTGCGGGAGCGGCTGGCCGCCGATCCACTTGCCACCAATAGACGATCACCGTGGCGCATGCCGCGGCGATTCCTGCGAGCATCCAACGCCAACGCCTCACGTCCGTCACGAGATTGGCGTGACGGGCAACGGCCAGCGTCCCCTCGCTCGCCAATTCGCGAGCGTCCAATACGGCACTATCGCTGTTGGCATCTTCCGAATCACCCCCGGGCAACTCAGCGCGCCATGCCGCTACACTCTGCGGGCGATCTCTTATGCGGAACTGCAACGCGTGATCGACCGCGCTCCGTAGCGCAGGGCTGTATTCGCGCCGCAGCGGCACGGTATCTCGGGCGTAGGAGTCTTGCGTATCGTGCGCGATTGACTGGCTGCGTCCCACGGCATCAGGTGGCGCTTGGCCCGTCATCGCGCGATACAAAGTCGCGCCCAACGCGTAGATATCGCTCCAAGGCCCCTGCTGATCGCTCTTGCCGGCATATTGTTCGATGGGCGCGTAACCGGGGGATGCAAAATTCGTTAGGGTTTGCGCCGAGTCGCCCGCGGCGAGGCGCGCCGAACCGAAATCCAACAACAGCGGGCTGCCGTCCGCGCGGATAAAGACGTTCGCGGGTTTGATATCCCGATGCACGAAGCCTCGCGCATGAATCAGTTCCAAACCCGCTAACAGCGGATGAAGAATGCGGAGCAGTGCACTCTCATCTAGCGTGCCAACCCGCTTCAAAACGCGGTCCAAGCCTTCACCTTCTTCGTACTGCATCACCATATAAGCCGTGCCATTGGCTTCGAACACATTGTGCACGCGCACGATATTGGGATGTTCAAATTTGGCGAGCGTACGCGCCTCACTCACAAATCGTGACAGGCCAGAACCGTACTCTGCTGCCAGTTCTTCGGTCTGAGGGAGCACAACGGCATCGCGGTCACGCAACGCGATCTGCCCCGGCAGATACTCTTTGATGGCGACCAGACGATCCAAATTGCCATCGTGCGCGAGGTAAGTGATGCCAAACGCACCCTGCCCTATTACGCGCTCAATGCGGTACCACAGCAGGGCGGTGCCAGCAGTTAACGCGTTTCGGTGTAGCCCCGTACGCGCAGTGGCTGGTTCCAAGTTGGCCGGGGTATCCGTTAATCGCTCGGTCTTGGCCGTTAGCGGCGTGGCTTTAACGGTTGCCGTTGCGTCCGTCGGTGAGTTCATCGGGGTTGCGTGAAGTGCTGACATCTAACCGGATATTAACTGCATAAGAGCGACACACAACGCGCGACGTTTTTCGCGAGTATCCGCTTTTGGTAAGCACTTAGCTTGGCCCGCATCCCATAGTTCTCCGACGATAACCCGCAGCATAAAAAGCGAATTCAACGTGCGCCGGACGCCCATCACAGATTTCACCTTGGCGCTTCTTCGCCAACCACGGGTTCACGATTGTTAGCGTTTGCATGTCCGAATTCGCTAACGCTTACCGGCGACGCGTCGCCGTATCAACGTCTCTAATGAATTTTATGACCACTTCCAGAAATCCGTTGGGGTTGAATGCGACTGGGGTTTCGGTCCCTTGGTGCGATACACGGAACCGCAGCCATCCTTTTAGCGGCCTGAAACCCTAAGGGTTAACCCGCGGTCGCATGAGGTTTCTGCATCGACAACCCTCATTCCGTCCTCACCACAATCTCAATGAGATTTGGCCTGCACGACGCGATCGCTTCGCGCACCTGATCATGAATCTCCGCGACCGTGGTCACGCGACAGGCCGGCACGCCCATGGACTTGGCCAAACTCTGGAAATCGATCGCCGGATCGACGATATCCATCCCGATGAATTGCCCGCTTTGTTTCGATAAATAGTTGGGCTGCGCGCGCATGAAGTTTTTGAGTACGTTGTATTCGCGGTTGTTAATGACAATGAAAGTGACCGGCAGATCTTCGCGCGCCGCGGTCCATAACGCTTGCGGAGAGTACATCGCGGCGCCATCACCCACCAGCGAAACTACCGGCTGGCGTTTAAGGCCCAAACAAAAACCAACCGCGGCCGGCATACCCCAACCCAGCGCACCGCCGCGCAGGAATGAATACTGCCGCGTGGAGCTATTGTTCAAAAATGCCCGCAGGTGGCTTGCGGTCGCGATCGCCTCATCGACAATTGGCGTGCCGCCGATACTCGTGGCCAACGCGCGCGCCGCCACCAGCGGATGCAACTCCGCGTGGCTAGATAGCTCATCCGCGCGTTGATCTAATTTGCGCTTATTCGCGCTGAACGTATGGCGGGCCAAATCGCGCGCCTGCGCGAACACAGACTCGCGCGGGGCGATCCGCGCTTCGATTAAGTCATTCAACGCCATCAATGAACGTTCGATGTCGCCCACCACCGAGAGTTTGGAAGGAAAGGTACGACCTAAATCGCGTCCATCAACCGAGAGCTGAAACAACTCGCAACCTTCTGGCAAGGCCGAGGCATCGGTATACAGAATCGTAATAAACGATTTGCCGCCGAGCGCGAACACACAATCGAATCCGCGCATCGCTTCCGCGATATCGACGGCGCGTGTCGGCAGATTGCCGCGCCACAGGTAATGACTGGTCGGGAATGGAATATGCGCGGGCCAAGACGAGCCATAAACCGGCGCGGCCAATAACTCCGCCAAACGAACCACCTCTTTGTAAGCGTCATGATGCGAGATTTCGTCACCCGCGATGATCGCGACTTTACCCGGCGTGACCGCGGTCAATTCAATGGCGAGTTCCGGCAACGAACCGGCGACCGGGCGTCGATCGACACGCGAGGTGCGTGGGATCTGCACCGCGCTGCTCGCTTCCATGACATCCATTGGCAACGATAAAAATACCGGCCCACGCGGCGTTGCTTGGCAGTCTTGAAAGGCACGGTGCATCAAAATTGCGATTTGGTCTGGCGAAGTTATCTCGACTGCCCATTTGCACGCCGGTCGCGCGATCGAAACGAGATCGCCTTGCAAAAGCGGATCTGTAATCGCGTGCCGCGAATCCTGTTGGCCGGCCGTGACCACTAGCGGCGTCCCGGACGTAAACGCATTGAGCAGATTACCTAGACCGTGGCCAAGTCCGCCCGCCGTATGCAAGTTGATGAATCCTGGTTTGCCGGAGGCTTGCGCATAACCATCCGCCATGGCCACCACGGTGGCCTCTTGCAACCCCAAAACGTAGTGCAGTTTCGGGCGATCGACCAAGGCGTCGATCAGCGGTAACTCGGTCGTGCCCGGATTGCCGAATACATATTCACAGCCTTCGCTCTCGAGTACATCCAGCAGAATATTGGCGCCGGTTCTTTTGGTCACTTTGATGACTCCTCTTACGAATTCCTTGAATTGAATACCTTATGGATTCGAAATTGTTGGAGCTCGTTCTACTCACCCCAACCTACAATTTGCCGTTGATGCAATTGTACTCTGGTAGGTTGGGGTGAGCCTGCGAACCCCAACGATAGGCTGACATTCACTTGTGACATCGAGAACCGAGCGAGTTTTCTAACCCCCATTTATCGGGGTTATTGACTGATCTCAGGCACACCGACTACGTTCCCGTTTTCGGGCGCGGGCAACTTTAAGCGTACAAGTTGCGCGTGTACCTTCCGCTAACCGCGGTTACCCTAATGACCCGCGTTACCACGCGGGTCCACTGTTCGCCGGTTGTCGCCCACAACGCAATAGCCCTCGAGAAAAGTACTGGAGACATCATGTCGGATAAATCGTTGGATGCCACGCTAGAAACCGAAGGAATCACCTACGGCAGTGTGGTATCGGTCACCGGATCGTCGCTCGCCGAGATCGCGCCTATCGATCGCGCTAACGCGCGCCACGGCGCGGCAATTTTAGCCGAAGCATTACGCGCCGAAGGCGTGGAATGTGTGTTTGGCTATCCGGGCGGCGCCAACCTAGAAATATTCGACGTGTTGGAGCCGGCAGGGATTCTCTGCTACCGCACGGAGCACGAACAGGGTGCGGTGCATGCGGCGCAAGGTTTCGCGCGCGCGTCTGGTCGTGTGGGAGTGTGCCTGGCAACTTCCGGCCCCGGCGCGTGCAATTTAGTGACGGGCATTGCGGATGCAAATTCCGATTCAACGCCAATTGTCGCGATCACCGGCAATGTACCCAGCCATTTACTCGGCAAAAACGCGTTTCAAGAGGCGGACATCGTCGCCATCGTCAAACCGATCACCAAGGACGCGGTCCAGATCCGCCATGTCGCGGACATTCCGCGTGTGGTGCGCCACGCGTTTGCGCTCGCCGGCGGCAATCGGCCAGGCCCGGTGCTGATTGATTTGCCGAAAGATGTGCAACAACATTTTCCGCGCGACAGCGACGGGCGCTACGCAGCGCCGCGGATCCCCGCGGTGATCGACGTCCCCGAACCAACCGTCGCCGGCATCCCCGAGACCCAACTCACGCAATGCGTGCGCATGATTGCGGAAGCCAAGAAACCCGTCATCTATGCGGGTGGCGGCGTGGTAGCGAGTGACACGGAAGCGACCTTGGTCGCACTCGCCGAGAAACTCAATTGCCCAGTCACCACCACCATCATGGGACTCGGCGCGGTACCAGCTGCGCATCCATTGTGGTTACACGTGTTAGGCATGCACGGCAGTTACGCCGCGAACGTTGCGGTTAACGAAGCGGATTTGGTGATCGCATTAGGAGTGCGATTTGACGATCGTGTGACAGGACGCGTCGATTCCTTTATCGAACACGGGCAAATCATCCATATCGATATCGATCGCCAAGAGATCAACAAAAACAAAGTGGTGACGCTTGGCATCACGGCGAACTTAAGCCTTGCGCTAAAGCAATTGCTCGCGGCCGTTCAACCCCGCGATTGCCAAGCTTGGTGGCAGCATTTGCGTGCGCTACAACTCAAACATCCGCTCAACGTTCCCAGTCACGAAGGTTTAACCGGTCCGGGCGCGATCGCGCTTTTGTCCGATATGACGCAAGGCGAGGCCGTGATCACCACCGGCGTCGGCCAACACCAAATGTGGGCCATGCAACACTACGCGATGATGCGCAAGCGATCGTTCCTGTCGAGCTCGGGCTTCGGCACCATGGGTTATGGACTGCCCGCCGCGATCGGCGCGAAAGTCGCCGCGCCGGAGCGGATGGTGATCGATATCGACGGCGACGGTAGTTTGAACATGACGATTCACGAGTTATCCGTCTGTCATCGCTACCGGCTCGGCGTCAAAGTAGTGTGTATCAACAATCAATGGCTCGGCATGGTGCGGCAATGGCAGGACATGATCTATCGCGGACATCGTGCGTGTTCGTCGCTGGGCGATCCTTCCTCCGTCAAACGCGCGGACGACGACATCTACCCTGACTTCGTCACAATCGCTGCGGGCTATCGCGTCGCGGCCGCGCGCGTGACGCAAGCGTCACAGTTACGTGATGCCTACTCGCGCATGCTGGCCGACCCGGACGAACCGTACCTGTTAGATGTTTTGGTCGAGCGCGAAGAAAACGTCTACCCAATGATCCCGGCCGGCGGTACGTATCGCGATATTATCCTAGGACCGAAGAAGGACTGAGATTAGCGTCCACGCGCGCATTCGAACGCCCATCTATTCGTTCCGTAACCGACGGAGCCTAGTTATATGAGTATCGACTTGGAAAGAAGTCTCGTCATCGCAGGTACAGGACCAGATGGCCGGCCATGCTTTTTGGAGCGCGGCACGGCGCAGGTGTCGCACACGCCTGGCGTCATTGAGGTTGCCTTCCTATGGGGCGTAGACGGCATCCCCGCGCTGCCTCTCGGCATCGGCGGTCCGCCAAAGGCGATCGCACTCCCGGGGCCGGGCGGTAGCGCGTGCGGGGTCGTCCGCTTCCCGGCTCACTCCGCCGGGCGTTTGGATGCCAAGGAACTGCTCAAAAATTCCGCGGAAGCCCGCGCGCCGGAAGACGCCGCGATGCATTCGCACGACACCATCGATTACGAGATTGTGCTATCCGGCAAGATTGATATCGTGCTGCAGGGCAACCAGCGGCGCACCCTAAGCGCGGGCGATATTCTCGTCATGGGTGGGTTGCCGCACGCTTGGGAAAATATCTATGACGAGGATTGCGTTTATGTGTTTGTGACCGTGGGCGCGACGGGCTCAACTTCTTGGATTTAATTCCGCCTGCGCTAATCACCCATATGGGTATGCGTAACTTTAAAGCGCGACTTACTCGGCGCGAGCGGTAACTGCGGCGCGTGATAGACCTCCACCGCAAGCGCGGCTTCGGCCGAGGCAAGCATTAAATAGTAGAGCCGGAGCGCCTCTGGCGGCATGTCGCCGAACTCATATTGGTCGAGATGTGCGAGCGCCTGCTCGGCCATCGGCAGCATCGCATCATAGAACGCTTGAATGTCCGCCATCGAGCTATTCATCCGGCGGTAGAGACGCTCGTCGCCGGTCGGGAGCGCCCAGTTCTCGACGAATCCCTCTAACGACTTAAACGCGTTGGGTAGTAATCCAGATTCAGCCATGCGCCACCTCCCCTCGCGCATAACGCGTGACGTGGTGGTGATGATGCCGCACAGAAACCTCGGTGGCTTGCAGATGAAAGTTTTGTTTGGCGCCGGCCATCAGGGCTTGCTGCGAAAACTCCGTGTTTAGAATGTCTTCCACGATGGTGTCGCGGAACAGTCCGAAAGTCATTTCGCGCGCAAAGCGTTCGCTCGGCTTTTTTGGCTTGCGATAGAAGCTGAAATTCTCATAGCGCGTACGTTCGCGATCCACCGGCCATATTTTGTGAAAGATGGCGGAGTCGCGACCGACCAGCCACACCACGTTCGGAAAGATGGTCGTGACATCGAGCGCCCAGTTATCGATTCCTCCCGGATTGATACCGGTGCGGCGTGCCGCGAGCGCCCCACTTGCATCCTTAAGCGCACTCCCGCCGGTTGAGGTGATATCGGAGGCATAACGCTGCGCAAGCGTTGCCATCGGCCCGCTGCGTTGCGCCGGGTTATAACCCATGGAGATAGTCCGATGCGGACCGAAGGTGCGAAAGTACGCGGGTTCGCCTTGCGGATTCTCCGCCCACTTGAAGGTATCCGTCAGCGTCTGCTTGTGTAGATAGTTCAGATGGTAGATTTCCTGGAACGCGTCGAGAAAAATTTTCCAATTGCAGTTGATGGTGCCGACATCGACATGCACCCATGCATCGAATTCCTGCATGGGATACTCATCACCATAATCGGCGAGTTCGCCCAAGTACTCGCGAAGGGTTTGTGCAGGTTTAGCTGCGAAATTCACGAACACCAAGTCGTTCCAGGTGTCGCATGCGATGGGCGTTAAGCCGTTCGCGGATTTATCCAGCCCCACAAAATTCTCTTCGCACGGCACGCCACGCAGGCGTCCCTCGGTGTCATAACTCCAGGCGTGATACGGACACGAAAAAAGCCGCGTGTGCCCGCAGGATCGCCATTCCACTTTGGCCGAGCGATGCGAACACACGTTGTGGAACGCGCGAATGACGCCGTCTTGACCGCGCACGATAATCACGGATGCATTGCGGATCTCAACCGGCCGGACCAAAAAGTCGCCGGGCTTGGGGAGTTCGCAACCGCGCGCCACATTGAGCCATACCTGGCCAAACAAATTGTCGCGCTCGCCTTTGAAAAACTCTTCGCACACATAAGGTGAGACTGGCAACGGCGCGCTGCCGAGGTCCAGGGTGCCCGGATGAATGCGCATGAATTGGCTTGGCATGGTGGCCTCCTGATGCCCCAAGGCGCTTAAAGAGGTTAAGAATTCCGACGCGACGAGTGCGCTACCCCTGCTGACAGCAAGCGTAACTCGTTTCCACAGTCGACTGAAGCACGCTCAATCGGCGTTCCGATTTCTCGATTAGTCGGTGCCAAACGTCCGGCCGTGCTACGGATAGGTTGGTTGGGGACACGCCACGAGTACATCCCTGTAGGCTCGCGAAAATACATCCTGTATTTTCACGGTCCCCAACCAACCTATCCGTAGCACGGCCTTGCGCCGAGTGCGGCATTCGGAACAGCAATTTGGGGTCCATGAGCACGCCGGTGGCATCTCGTTGGGCTCTCCTTCAGTATGGCGCGCTGTTCATCCCACATCGTGAATCATGCAATCATCTCGGCGGCTCAAAAATATTCTCGGTGCATCGGCCGGCAACTTCGTTGAATGGTTCGATTGGTTTGTCTACGCGTCTTTCGCGCTGTACTTCGCACGAGCGTTTTTTCCAAGCGGCGATCAGACCTCGCAGCTCTTGTACACGGCGATGGTGTTTGCCGGCGGTTTCATCGCGCGGCCGGTTGGCGCGCTGTTGTTTGGAATGTATGCCGATCGCGCCGGCCGGCGCGCAGCTTTAACAGCCTCCGTGGCGTTGATGTGCGGGGGCGCACTGTTGATTGCGATCACACCGACGGGACTCGGCATCATCTCCCCCACGCTACTCATCCTCGCGCGATTGATGCAGGGCTTGGCGGTGGGCGGTGAATATGGCGCCTCCGCAACCTACGTCAGTGAGATGGCAAGCCGCGAGCGTCGCGGCTTTTGGTCGGGATTTTTATATGTGTCGCTCATCGGTGGCCAACTCGCCGCGATGAGTCTGCAAGTCGCGTTGCAACGCTTGTTAAGAGAAGAAGCGCTGTATGCCTGGGGTTGGCGGATTCCGTTTGCGATCGGCGCGGCGCTCGCGGTCGTCGTCTTTTGGATCCGCCGCAATATCGAAGAAACCCAACATTTCGCCCAAGATCGCACCGCCGTCAGCGCGCGTGGTCAGCCATTCGCGCTCATCAAGGAATTCCCAAAAGAAACCGCGATAGTGATTACGTTGACGGCGGGCGGCGCGGTGGGCTTCTACACCTATGCCATCTACATGCAAAAGCTCTTGGTCAACAGTGCCGGCATGCCGAAGGATATGGCTGCGGAAATCATGACCGGAGTACTCGCGACAATGATCTTTTTTCCGCCACTAGTGGGCTGGCTCGCCGATCACTTTGGTCACAAGCGCACGATGCTCTTTGGTTTTGGCAGCAGTGCGCTGTGCGCAGTGCCCACCCTCCATGCACTCAGTACCGCGCAGAGTCCGCTGACGGTTTATCTTCTGTGCGTGTTGGTGCTGTTTTTATTGTCCGGATACTACGCGTTGAGCGCCATCCTCAAAGCCGAACTTTATCCCACGCATATCCGAGGATTGGGCGTTGCGTTGCCCTATGCAATTGCCCTCGCGATATTCGGCGGCAATGCCGAAAGCGCGGCGCTTTATTTAAAGCACATCGGGTTTGAGTCCGCGTACTTTTGGATTGTCGCGGCGCTGTTTACCTTCGCCTTCATCGCTGCGGCGCTGATGCCGAATACACAGCGCGAAGGGTATTTAGGGGACCGGTAGGAGTTAGGACTTCATCCGAAGCCGTACGAACGGGCCATCTTCATCACATGAACGAATCACCCGGAGCCTACTTTTTGATGTTGCGTTCAAATCCCGGGAGATCGGCATCCGGCTTATCCCACGGCAATTTGCTACCCAGCCAAACGTTTGCCGCAGGCCGGAGTCCCGAGGAGTCGTCTAAACTACCTACGGTTACCCCCGTGATCTCAGAGAACGCATCAGCCCGCATTCCAAGTGGTGAGCCACACTCAGCGCAGAACCGGTGGCGGGCCGGTTGTCCAGAATCCGAATCGCGGACGAACTCTTTCGGAGAACCCTTCGTAAAGGTTATGGATTTCGCTGGGAACCAAACATTGGCCGCAAAGGCACTTCCAGTGGCGTGCCTGCAGCTAGGGCATCGGCACAACAAAAACATAATGGGTTCCGCTTCGCAGGCGTATCTAACCGCACCGCAAGCGCATCCACCCGTCAGCGGCAGCGCGTCGACCATCATTATTCCCCTTGTCCTCGGCAGCGTCGGGCTATAGTCCTGCTAAAGCGATCGAAATGGAATGGCCCATTTACGTAGGAACACGGGCGCAATCCAACAAAATGCTGAGGTCCGACGCTTGCCCGCTCTTACATCCTCTGCTGCTCCATTCGTCGCCGACGAGCGCAGCTCAGCATTGCGTAATGCGGAGCGTCGCGCATTGTGCTCCGACGAGCCGATGCGAGCGAGGGCCATCATGAAGCAAACCATTCCCGCTAGTTCCGATGCGCGCTTCCTAGGCATCGCGCCTAACAAACGCATGAGCGTCGAGGAGATTTAGCTAGCGTACCCTGCGGACCCGCACGTGATGCGCCGCCTCGTGAAGGCCGAGTTGGTCGTGGTTCTCGCGCCGAAGATATCTCCAAAAATGACGTGGGCACTGGTAGGGCAATGTACATCTTCGTGAGCTACCGGTAGCCGAGCGAATCAAGCTCGTCGAAGAACGTAAAGTTGTAATTGTCGCCGTTACACACGGCAGTCGACGCCCGAGCAGATGATACACTCGCACCTAAACCCACTCACTATCAAATCAGCGCCACCAACGCCCGCAAGTGGTCCCGCGAAACTCCAGTCTGAAAGCTCATCGTGCTAATGATTAGCCCTTAAACGGTACCGTATCAAAGTAATCCCGCCACTCGTAAACCTTGCCGTCGCGGATCTTTATGATGCCCATTAATTGGATCGCGAGCAGCGTCTTGCCGTCGGCGTCTTTGAGGTAGTCGATTCGTTCGGTCAAGACGGCGTCGCCGTTGGCCGCAATCGCGAGTAGATCCATGTCGATGGCGACAAAGGGAATTTGTTTGGCGAATTCGGCGAAAAATGCGATGGCTTCTCCAGGTCCTTTAGTTTTGGAAATGCCGACGTTTTCGTACAGGCAATCCTGCGTGAAATATTGGTTTAACGAAGCAGCAAGATTGTTTGGGGTCTTCCAGGAGGCCATGAAGGCCTGCGCGGTCTCAAGTGGGGTCATGTGAGTTCCTCATTGATTGAGTCCGCTATCGTAATCGTGGGCGTGCGCCTTGTCGCGGATGGAATAAGGCGCAGTTCGTCTGTAGGTAGCGCTCGCGTTTTGAAACACCGCCGCATAACGCTTTTAACCTATCACGCCGCCCGCTTTAAGGTTGGCGATCTCCGTTTCGCTAAGACCCCAAGCACCCAGTGCCGCCGCGGTATCGGCGCCCGGCGCGGAAGGTGATTTTTGAATCTTTGAGGGCGTGCGACTAAAACGCGGCGCTGGCGCTGGTTGCGTTACGCCGTGGTCCGTGACGAACGTTTGGCGCGATACGTTGTGCGGATGATTCGGCGCCTCGCTTAAACTTAAAACGGGTGCAAAACACACATCGGTGCCTTCCAAAATTTGGCACCATTCATCGCGCGTCTTAGTCTTGATGAGCGTCGCCATTTTGGTGGCGAGCGCGGGCCATTGTTTACGGTCACGATGACCGGCGTGGTCGGGATCTTGGAAGCCGGTGCGTTCTAAGAGTTCGGCATAAAACTTGGACTCGATCGAGGCGATGGAAATGTACTTTCCATCCTTGGTTTCGTAGGTATCGTAGAAATGTGCGCCGCCATCCAGAATGTTGCCCTCGCGTTGGTCGGTCCAGTAGCCGCTGCCATGTAACCCATACAATGCGGCCATTAGTACCGCGGCGCCGTCTGTCATCGCGGCGTCCACCACTTGCCCCTTGCCGGATTTTTGGGCCTCCAATAACGCGGCCAACACGCCCACCGCGAGCAACATGCCGCCGCCGCCAAAGTCGCCCACCAAATTGAGCGGTGGCGGCGGCGGCCGATCCGCATTGCCTATCGCATAAGCGGCGCCGGTGAGTGAGATGTAATTGATATCGTGCCCGGCGGCTTGCGCCAGCGTGCCATGTTGTCCCCAACCGGTAACGCGGCCGTAGACCAATTTGGGATTACGCGCCTGACAAACTTCCGGCCCTAGCCCCAATCGTTCCATCACGCCTGGGCGGAATCCTTCGATTAAGGCATCCGCTTGCGCGACGAGTTTGAGCACGAGATCAATCCCTGCGGGTTGTTTCAGGTCAACCGCGATGGAGCGCCGGCTGCGATCGAGCACACTAAACTTGGCGTCCACCGGCACGCCAAGATCGGAAGCCACCAAGCGGTCAATGCGAATGACTTCCGCGCCCATGTCCGCGAGCATCATCGCGCACATCGGATTGGGGCCAATGCCGGCCAATTCCACAATCTTGTATCCCACCAAGGGTCCGCTTGCAGTCATCGTTTTTGCTCCTACGCGTTAGGCTGGTGCGTGGTTTGGCGCGGTGGGCCGCCATGCCTGATCCGCACCTGATAGTTGGTGTCCTATCGTATACGGTCGCGCGGCGCGCGCGAACTCGGCTTACCGATTGCAAAGTCGGGGTTTGCGTAACGCTCCACGCCCTCCGACCCCGGCTCATTTGCGTAGCGCGCAAGCGCGATAGCGCTCGTGGTGTTGTCGCAATTAGGCAGTTTTGAACTCTCGCGTCGAGACCCTTTTCAGCGACAAGCGTGATTTACTTAGATTCATGACCTAGTGATTACTGAGCCTTGCGCCGGGTTACACAATTGCACTTTCGATATTCGACGGCCATGCCGGCGACACACCGCTCGGGGCATACGCGGTTTCAAGATCCCGACGCTTGAATCGTCCCGAATTAGGTGTACATTTTGCTGTACATTCCAAGTTACTGAAAACCCCATGCGCGAAACCACCTTTACCGAACTGCGAAATCAGGCAAAGCAATTTTTTGATCTCGTGGAAGCGGGAGAAGTCGTGCGAGTGCTGCGCAACGGCAAGCCCATCGCCGAAATTCATCCGATTGCAAAACCGCTACCGTCTTGGAAAAAACGTCCCACCCAACCGGTCGAGATCAACGGACTGGAAATCAGCCGCTTAATTTTGGCGGCGCGCGGGGACTAACTAGTGCGAGTTTTCTTCGATGCCTCCGCGTTCGCTAAGCGTTATGTTCGCGAAGAAGGCACCGAAGAGGTTTTGGATTGGTGCAATCGTGCTGACGAACTCGCGCTAAGTATCATCGCCGTATCGGAAATCGTTTCGGCATTTTGTCGATTGAAGCGCGAAGCACGGCTTAGTGACGCTCAGTACAACGCCTGCAAGGAAAATTTTTTGGCTGACATTACGGATGCCGTTATCTGCGACACATCGCCGCGCGTGATCCAGTTGGCAGTATCGGCGCTGGAACGACACGCATTGCGCGGCATGGATTCAATTCATATCGGCGCTGCGCTCGCTTGCGCGGCGGATGTCTTCGTGACAGCAGATGTTCGACAACGTGAAGCAGCGAAGTCGCTGGGGTTGCGTGTCCAATAAGCGGGCGATGCTTTGTGATGCCTGCTATTTGGAATTTGGTGGGCCGTGAGGGACTCGAACCTTCAACCTACTGATTAAGAGTCAGCTGCTCTACCAATTGAGCTAACGGCCCGTACACACAAAGCGGATGGCGGTACAGGGATGTACCGTCGGCAACGCGCGAGCGTTGCCGTGAGGTTCGCGAAAATCGCATTTTTCGCGAACCGAGTTTCGATCGGTCCAGGAAGGGCCAATTCGAAACCAAAAATAAATGGGGCGAGCGATGGGGATCGAACCCACGACACCTGGTGCCACAAACCAGTGCTCTACCAACTGAGCTACGCCCGCCATCGAAAACCGAAACACGTTCTCCACCGCGTTAAGTGGCCGCGCAAGGCACGCCCTTGAGATGGCGCGCCTGGCAGGACTCGAACCTGCTACCCTCGGCTTAGAAGGCCGATGCTCTATCCGGATGAGCTACAGGCGCAAGCAATGCCAAGCCATGCATGAAACCGCGAGTCGAACTGGTCGGGGCAGAGGGATTTGAACCCACGACCCCCTGCTCCCAAAGCAGGTGCGCTACCAGACTGCGCTATGCCCCGTCGACCTATCCGGGCATGCACCCGGCGGAGGGCCGGCATGATACGGAGGCCACCCTATAGCGTCAATTCATAAGCCCATCAAAGAATTGCGTGCGCGCCGTCAGGTCCTACCTTGCGCGTCAAGGCGGCATCGCGCACCATCGTCGTTTCCTACAACCATTCCGAGATCAATCATGAACTTGCCCCAAGTCCGGCTCGAAACGAGCAAAGGCGACATCCTGCTCGAATTATTCACCGACAAAGCACCGGTCACCGTCGCTAATTTCCTCGAATACGTCACCAGCGGGTTCTACGCCAACACCGTTTTCCACCGCGTGATCGACGGTTTCATGATTCAGGGTGGGGGCATGGACGCGGATATGAATCAAAAACCGACCCGCGCGCCGATCCAAAACGAAGCCGGCAATGGCGTGGCTAACGATACCGGCACGATCGCCATGGCCCGCACCAATGATCCGCACTCCGCCACCGCGCAGTTCTTTATCAACGTGTCCGACAACGCCTTCCTGAACCACCGCATGCCGTCTGGCGATGGCTGGGGTTACTGCGCGTTCGGGCGAGTCACCTCCGGCATGGATATCGTCAATGCAATCAAAGGTGTCGCCACCACGCGCAAAGGCTACATGGCGGATGTCCCGGTTGAAGCCGTCACCATTTTAAGCGCGACGGTTGTTGGTTGACCGTGTCGGGGGTGTTGTTCGCCTCGGATCTCCACCTAAGCCCGGCGCGACCTGAGCAGGCGGCGCTTGCTTTGCAACTTTTAACCTGGGCAGCCAAGCATGCGTCAAGGGTTTACTTGCTTGGCGACCTGGTCGAATTTTGGCTAGGCGATGACGATCCGGATCCGCTTCATCAGCAACTTGTCACGGGAATTCGTCAATTGACCACCGCTGGTGTGCCGGTGGCGGTGGCCACCGGCAATCGGGATTTTCTGATGGGGGAGCGCTTCTGTACGGAGAGCGGCGCGACGTTGCTTGACGATTACACCGTCATCGATTGTTACGGCGTGCCGACGCTACTCACCCATGGCGATTTACTCTGCCTTAAGGACATCAAATATCAGCAGTTCCGCACGTATGTCCGCGCGCCGGACAATCAGCGGCAGTTCTTAGCGATGCCATTGGATGCCCGGCGTAAGCTCGCCTCCGAAACGCGCACTAATACGCAGGCGTCGATGCTGGAGAAAGACGACTACATTATGGACGTGGAGGAAGACGAAGTCGCGAGAGTGCTGCGCGAGCATCGCGCCCATCGCATAGTGCACGGGCATACTCACCGGCCCGCCATCCACGCGTATCCCGATGCTAGCGAACGCGTGGTGTTGGGAGATTGGTATGGGCAAGGTGAGGTCCTTTGGGTCACTGCGGACTCGCGCGCGCTGCTCCCTGCCGCCGCACTCCTCGCGCGGGCTTAACCTGCCGCTAGTGCGGCACGAAGCCTCACCCAATCGAAATACGGCCCTGGATCAGTCTTCCGCCCCGGGGCAATATCGCTGTGGCCGACGATGCGGCTCAAGACAATATCCGGAAACTCTCGGCGTAACTCCCTGCATAGTTCAATTAGACGTTCGTACTGCGTCTCCGTAAACGCGCAGTTGTCCGCCCCCTCAAGCTCGATGCCGAGAGAGCGATCGTTACATGCGTCAATGCCGCCGAAACTCGATTCACCAGCGTGCCAGGCGCGCGCATAGGTCGAGACAAATTGGGTGACTTGGCCGTCGCGAGACATTAAGAAATGGGCGGACACGCGCAAATTTTTTAGATGCGCCAACCCCGGATGTTTGGTTGTATCCAGCATGTTCAGAAACAAGGCTTCGATGTCGCGGCCGCCAAACTCGCAAGGCGGCACGCTAATGGCGTGAATGACCAGCATGTCGATGGCGGCGGCATAGGGTCGTAACCCGCAGTTCGGCGATGGCCGCGGACTCGCGGCGCGCCACCAGCCGGCCTTAAAAGCTTTCATCTGCGCGCGCCTCGTAAGGTATAGTGCATGGCACCTGGCATTATCCGGATGCCATGCACGGAATACCAATGCTCGGCGTTATACCGCCGAGGCGCGGAGCCTAGTCAACGCATGTCGCATGTCCCTTTCGATCGCGGGGCGACCCGTGTGGATTACTTTGCTGATCTCGCGGAGAGTGTCCGGCGCGCACTCGCGGAAGACATTGGGACCGGTGATTTGACCGCGGCGTTGGTTCCGAATCGGCGCGCGACGGCGCGCGTCATCGCCCGCGAAGCGGCTGTGTTGTGCGGGCGGAGCTGGTTCGACGAAGTATTCGCGCAGCTGGATCCCAGTATCGCGGTAAGCTGGCATGCGGAAGATGGCGCGGCACTTACGCCCAACTTCATCGTCTGCGAACTTCTTGGCCCGGCCCGTGGCATTGTCACCGGCGAGCGCGCGGCGCTCAATTTCTTGCAGACCTTATCCGGCACGGCCACCGTGACCGCACGTTATGTCGCCCAGCTCGCGGGCTCGCACACGAGGCTACTCGATACGCGCAAAACTCTGCCGGGATTGAGGCGTGCGCAGAAATATGCGGTCAAATGCGGCGGCGGCTACAATCACCGTGCCGGCTTATATGACGGAATATTGATTAAGGAAAACCACATCAGCGCCGCGGGCGGCATTGCGCCGGCAGTCGCGGCCTTGAGCCAGGGAGGCAAGCCCGTGCCGATTGAAGTCGAAGTCGAGCGCTGCACACAAATTGAAGAAGCAATCACGGCCGGCGCAGATATGTTGCTGCTCGATAACTTTACCCTGGAAGACATGCGCCAAGCGGTCGCTGTCACGCGTGGCCGCGTACCGCTCGAAGCGTCGGGCGGTTTTACTTTTGACGATCTTCCGGCGGTCGCGGCGACTGGCGTCGATTTTGTATCGGTCGGCAGTCTCACCAAACACGTGCAGGCAACTGATTTTTCCATGCGGATGGTCGAGGATTAGCGCCGTGTCGGTTTTCGAAGAACTCCTCACCGCGAATGCCGGCGACCTGCTAAAGGCGCTGTACAAAGCGAGCGCCACGCGCGAGTTAGAATCAATCGGACGGCGCTCGCGTTCAATCGCGAAAGCGCTTGGGCTCACGCATTGCCAATTGTTGTGTGCGGTCGGATTTAATTCATCGATCCGGGACCTGCCGGATATCACGGCGCTGCTCGGCTTCGCCAATTACGACGCGCTCGCCAAGACGCGTAACGAATATTTCATCAACGACATCTACGATCGACTCGGCGTTAAAGACGTGCTCGCGATCTATCTGCACGTCGCCAAAGATCCCAAGCATTTACAGGTCATGCAGTACCTGCTCTCGAGCCGGCTCAAGAAGATCGAAGAGCGGATCGAAGCGACCGTCAACTCGCTGGTCATCGAGCGCTACAAAAAAGAGATGCGCGCGATCTACAGCGACGGCGTGGCGCAATACGAGTTCGTCGATGAACGATTACGCAATACGCACAGTGGGTTCCGTGCGCTATTGAATGAGGTCACTTTGATCGTCGAGGCGCGCCTCATTCCGGTGGGAGACGTGTTCTTCCGTGAGAATATTCTGCCGGAAGAAAAGCGTCGCCTTATCGTCAAAGGCTTTGTGCCGAAATATTTAGTCGAGAGCCGGCTGGAAGAGCCGGGAATTTCGGCGCAGGAACGTCGGATTCTGGAAGAGCAAATGAAGTTGATGAGCTAGGCGCGGAAGACCCTAACCCTACTCTCTCCCGCGCGCGGGAGAGCGTTTGGATATCCATCATCCTACCGCGAGAGGGAGTGTGGGGATTCGCCTCTCACTCCGGGAGAGGCCGACGCGAAGCGGCGGGTGAGGGACGGCGTATCGACGAGCGCTGTGCCAAGACCCTCACCCTACCCTCTCCCGCGCGCGGGAGAGGGTTTATGAATCTATCACTCTCTTCGCGCGCGGGTTGATAAACTCACCCTCGCTTCGACAAATCCATCCAGGTTTCGACCACTGTATCCGGGTTGAGCGAAATACTTTCTATTCCTTGCGCCAACAGCCAGGCCGCCAAATCTTCGTGGTCGGATGGACCCTGCCCGCATATACCGATGTACTTGCCGGCTTTGCGGCAGGCCGAGATCGCGCGCGACATCAAGGCTTTCACGGCTTCGTTACGCTCGTCGAACAAATGCGCGACAAGGCCTGAATCGCGATCGAGACCCAGGGTGAGCTGCGTTAAGTCATTCGAGCCGATAGAAAATCCATCGAAATATTCTAAGAATGCCTCGGCGAGCAAGGCGTTGGACGGTAATTCGCACATCATGATGATGCGCAATCCATTCACGCCGCGCTTCAGTCCGTAATGTTCGAGCAGCGAGACCACTTCTTTGGCTTCATCCGGCGTGCGCACAAACGGCACCATGACTTCGACATTCGTCAGCCCCATCTGATCACGCACCCGCCGCATCGCTTCGCATTCCATCTCAAAACAGGGGCGGAAGGATTCGGCGATGTAACGCGAGGCGCCGCGAAACCCAAGCATTGGGTTTTCTTCGTGCGGCTCGTATAGCTTGCCACCGACTAAGTTCGCGTATTCGTTCGATTTGAAATCGGACATCCGCACGATCACCGGATACGGCGCAAACGCGGCACCGATGGTGGCGATGCCTTCGGTCAGGCGCGCAACGAAAAACTCGCGGGGTGACGAATACGCCGCGATTTGCTGGCCGATCGTTTCTTTGAGTTCACCCGGCAAGGTGTCGAAATCGAGCAACGCCTTGGGATGAATGCCGATCATGCGATTAATAATGAATTCCAGGCGCGCGAGGCCAACCCCGCGATGCGGCAGCTTGGAAAAGGCAAAGGCCCGATCTGGATTGCCGACATTCATCATGATTTTGACCGGCAGTTCGGGCATAGCGTCGAGTTCGACTTCGCGGCGCGAAAAATCAAGTAATCCGTCGTAGACAAACCCGGTGTCGCCTTCGGCGCAGGACACCGTCACGAGCTGACCATCGGCGACACGCTCGGTGGCATCGCCGCAGCCCACCACAGCCGGCACGCCAAGTTCACGCGCAATGATGGCCGCGTGGCAAGTCCGACCCCCGCGATTGGTGACGATGGCTGATGCACGTTTCATGACCGGTTCCCAGTCCGGATCGGTCATATCGGTGATCAACACGTCGCCTTCTTTTAAGTCGGCCATGGTTGAAAGATCGGTTATGACGCGCGCCGCGCCACTTCCCACGCGTTGACCGATGCTGCGGCCTTCGACAAGTACCGGACCGCGCTTGGCAAGCTCGAAACGCTCGATGATTTGGCTGGTTCTACTCTGCACGGTTTCCGGTCGCGCTTGCACGACGTACAGCTTGCCGTCGATGCCATCCCGCGCCCATTCGATATCCATGGGGCGGCCGTAATGCGCTTCGATTGAGAGCGCCAATTGCGCGAGCTCCTGCACTTGGGCATCCGTGATGCAAAATTTTTGCCGTTCCGCGGTGGGAACTTCGCTGGTAATCACGGCGTGTCCATCGCCGCGCGCCGTCGCATAGGTCATGCGTGTATGCTTGCTGCCCAAGTTACGGCGCAGGATCGCGGGCTTGCCCGCGCGGAGACTTGGTTTGTAAACGTAAAACTCATCCGGATTGACCGCGCCCTGCACTACCATTTCGCCCAGGCCATAGCTCGCCGTGATGAAAACCACCTCGCGAAAACCCGATTCGGTATCAAGCGTAAACAGCACACCGCTCGCGCCGACATCACTGCGCACCATCTGCTGTACGCCGGCAGACAACGCAACTTTATGGTGATCGAATCCGTGATGCACACGGTAAGAGATCGCACGATCGTTAAAGAGAGATGCGAACACATCTTTGATGCGGCGTTTGACTTCGGCAATGCCACTGACATTGAGGTAGGTTTCTTGCTGGCCCGCGAACGACGCGGAAGGGAGATCTTCCGCAGTGGCCGAGGAACGCACAGCCACGGAAAATTCGTGGCCATTCAAATTACCGCCGGCCATCTTGTGATAAGCCTGATCGATGGCCCGTTCAAACGCCGCCGGGAGCGGCGTATCGATGACCCACTGGCGGATCTCGCGACCGGCAAGATTGAGCGCGCCAACATCATCCGTATCCAAGGTCGCTAGGCGTTGTTGAATACGCGCCGCCAAACCGCCCTGCGCCAAGAATTCTCGAAACGCGTCCGCGGTGGTCGCAAACCCACCGGGGACCCGCACCCCGGCCGCGCTGAGATGCCGAATCATCTCGCCGAGCGATGCGTTCTTCCCCCCGACCCTTTCGATCTGGTCCATGCCGGTGTCGCTCAGGCTAACAATATAATCAGTCATGCCATATCCTGCTGATGATGAGTCGGGGTTGAAAAAGAGACGGGATTGTAACCGACTCCTCTTTCCACACTTAAGCCTTGGCGCGGGGAGTTAATGAAACGGCGTGTCTTTTTTGTCTCGGATCGGACCGGCATCACAGTTGAAATGCTCGGGCAGAGCCTACTCACGCAGTTTCCGGACACGGAGTTTTCGACCCGCACGCTGCCGTTCGTGACCAACCAAGTCGCCGCCCAACACGCCTCGGATATCATTCGCGCCGCGCGTCAGGAGGATGGTGTGCCGCCACTGGTGTTCAGCACGCTCACCGATCCGGCCACCCAGTACATCATCGCCGCCAGTAGCGAACACGTTTTCGACCTGTTCGGGACTTTTATTGAGCCGCTGGAAGACGCGCTTGGGCAGGAATCCTCGCATACCGCCGGCCGCATGCACGGCATTCGCGATGTCACGGCCTATGAGCGGCGTTTACGCGCACTCAATTTCACCCTCGACCACGACGACGGTCTCTCCACCCGAAGCCTTGGCGAAGCAGATGTGGTACTAACTGGCGTCTCGCGCTGTGGCAAAACGCCAACCTGCCTTTATCTTGCCCTGCATTACTCGCTGAAAGCGGCTAATTATCCGCTGACGGAAGATGATTTCACGCAACGCCAATTGCCGGCCGCGCTCAACGCCTGCCGTGACAAACTCTATGGGCTCACCATCAACCCGGAGCA
This sequence comes from uncultured Klebsiella sp., assembly GCA_964555355.1. Lineage (GTDB taxonomy): Bacteria > Pseudomonadota > Gammaproteobacteria > CAIKBL01. The sequence continues at coordinate 157,439 of CAZKRY010000004.1, read as the reverse complement.
ATTGAGCCGGATCCGTTTCGAACGGCGGCCCCAAGGCACGTATGCGACCATCGAACAGTGCCGGCGCGAAGTGACACTGGCGGAGAATCTCTTTCGACTAGAGAAAATTCAGTTTTTGGACACCACCACGGTATCGATTGAGGAGATCGCGGCGACGGTGGTGCGTGATAAGGGTTTTAGATAGCGCTTTCCCACACCTACGCGAAGTCAGCGCACACTAAACTCAAAATTCGCGGCCTCCCAGAATCTCACGGTATAGTCGCCCGGCTTTAATGTCACCGGATCGCTAAAGCCACCGGTGATGAGCAACATGCCCGGCTCTAAGCGCCAGCCTTGCTGGATCAACTGGTTCACCAACCAGAAAAGGGCCGTCATTTGTGATCCCATGACGCTCATCGCATGCCCGCGATCAATCACTTCCCCATTGCGCAGCATTTCGTAGGAGAGTCCGTTGAGGGTCTCGGTCGCCGTGGAGGCGAGTGGCTTGCCAACCATCACCGCCGTGAACGCGAGGTTATTGGCGATGAAGTCGCTGCCGTGCACTTTAATGCCGGGTTCAAAATGCGGATCGGCAAAATCGATGATCGGCAACGCGGTACTGAGTGCCGACTCTAATTCGCGCAAGTCGTGAACCTTGCGATTGAGTTTAGTCTTAATGACATACGCAAGGCCCGGTGCCGCCATCAGATGTTTGTATTGGCGCAAGTTGAAAGCGGCTTCACCTTTCTTGATGCCGGATTTGAGCACGACACCGGTGACCGGTTCCCGTACGTTGTACTGCACTTGACCACGCGGGCGGGTCAACGCCGCACGGAAACCGGCGGGGCTTTCGGGTCCGAGCACCTCCTGAAGCGCACGCCGCTGGACGTGATAAGCGTCGGGCAAACTAAGTGCCGCGCCGTACTGAGACAATACCGGTAACGGCTGCTTTGCCTTCAGTTGGGTTGCGATCACCATAGCCCAATCTTCAAGCGTCGACCAGGCTTGAGCACCGGTCGACAGCGCTGACAGCGCACAAAAGAGCAACAGGGATGGCAAGCGCACGGCGGTAGCGAGCAACAAGAAACGCTTATAGTTAACGATTATGATGTAAGGCCATCGCCGCGTACGGGGGCTCGCTTGACGATTCACGCAAGCAGTCAGTGTAATGACGCGGCGGGCGGATTCTAACTGAGTCTTAAGTGGGCCTCTAGACCGAAGGACAATCGCGTGTTCAGCCAATATGTTTAGGCGAGTTTACCGGGACACGAAATTTCGTCGTCGAGCTCTGGCGTTAGTGGCTATCGCGCTAATTTGCGCTGACGCGGTGGACGCCGAAGAGACGCCGGCCGTACCGCCGGAAGAATATGCGCTGCTCTCGGCACTGCTGCGTCACGGTCTCGACCCGGCAACCAAACAAGCCGTCATTGCCGACACCACGACCGGCGATCCAACGCAAGTCGCAAGCCACTCGGTCCCGCTCGTGGCCCGCGCACAAGAGCTCAATACCACGCCAGAACTACTCGCCAAGTGGAGCAACGCCAATCAAGACACCTTCACGCTGCTGCCATCGTTTACACTACCGGTCCCGTACGCGCTTTTCTCGGAAGGCGATCGCGACATGCTGTTTCGCGGTGATGCCCCACTCGAAGGTTGGAAACTATTTTTCGCGCGCTATCCGGATGCCGACGGCTTCGTGCGGCTGTCGCGTGCGGCGTTTGACGAAAGCCGTACGCACGCGCTCGTTTACTTGGAATTTCAATGTGGTGCCGAATGCGGTTCGGGCCGCTTGGTGCATTTAGCGCTCTCATCCGCCAATGAATGGCGAGTGGAAGGCGGAGAATTAATATGGATTGCGGCGCCGCCCCCATGAGTACCAACCTGTGAAAAAACTTTGTGTATTTTGTGGCTCGCGCATCGGCAACGAGCGATACCGGCGTGCCGCGCGCGAATTCGGCACGGCACTCGCGCACGCCGGCTGGTCGCTTGTCTATGGCGGCGGGCGCGTCGGCTTGATGGGCGAAGTCGCCGATGCGGCCTTGGCCGCGGGCGGCTATGTCACGGGCGTCATTCCCAGCTTTCTCAATCGGCAAGAGGTCGCGCACCCCCAGCTACAGAGTTGTCACACGGTGCGCGATTTATTCGAACGCAAGGCCATGATGATGGAGCTCGCCGATGCTTTTGTCGCGCTGCCGGGGGGGATTGGTACCTACGACGAACTGCTGGAAGTCATCGCCTGGCGCCAGCTGAAACAGCTGCCGAAGCCCATTGGCGTTTTGGACGTCAACGGTTTCTTTCAACCGTGGTTGGCGAGTCTGCGCCACGCGGCAGCCGAAGGGTTTATGGATATTGAGGAACTCGCCAAGCTCAATGTGTCGGAAAACAGCGGCGAATTGCTGACCCTACTCGCGCAGTACACCCCCGATGACTGAACGCTTTCGTGCCGTGGTGTTTGACATGGATGGCGTTCTTATCGACTCCGAACCGGTCATCCGCGCCGCCGCGCAACTTGCAGCGATCGAATTCGATTGCAGCTTAACTAATGAGTTTTACGCCAGCGTCTTGGGTTTGCCCGGCGTACAAGTTGAAGCAGCCTTTTTGCGCGAATTCGGCGCGGATTTTCCGCTGCAGGCGTATCGGCAGCGCTTTGAGTTGCACTATCGCGCGCAAGTCGAGTCGCGTGGCATTAAGGCCAAACCGGGCGTTGTTAGCCTGCTAGAAACGCTCACCACACGCACGATTCCCAAGGCCGTGGCGACTTCCACCCGCGCGCGGAACGCGGAAGAAGCGCTCGCGGTTGCCGGTTTGCTCGATTATTTACCGGTGCGCGTGACCGGCGATCAAGTGACCCACGGCAAACCGCATCCGGAAATTTTTCTGACCGCCGCGCGACGCCTCAATATTGAACCTGCGGCCTGTATCGCAATCGAAGACTCCGAAGTCGGCGCGCGCTCGGCGATCGCCGCCGGCATGTTTACGCTGCTTGTCCCCGATCTCAAGGCACCGAGTGCGGAGCTCGCTGACTTGGTCGATGAAATTTTCGAGTCCATGCCGCAAGCTGCCGACCGCGTGCTCGCGTTATTCGAAAACTAACATTCATGGTGCACAAACCTAGGAGAACTTGCATGCGTAAGTCAAAACCACGCGCGCTTGCGACGTTAATTTGCTCGCTGAGCCTTTTCGCCATCACGAGCTATGCGCAGGATGATGCGGCCGATACGGCCGAGGTTTACACCATCGCCAAGGAAGCCAATAACGAAGCGGTCATGCAGCATTTAACCGCGCCCGAGCACTATGACGCGATGGCGGCATCGCGCGCCGACAAGCGCGCCAAACCCAATGAAAATATTCATGTGGATAAAGTGGACGTCGAACATATCGATGACACACATGCCGTGGCGCGCACCACGTTCCGCGAGAAACATACCGGCAATACCGGCCAGCAGGAGTTTCATATGGAGTTACGTGATGGCCAATGGCAAATCACCAATCCGCCCGAGGCCGCGCCGAAACCGTGATCGCCGTGGTACGGGTGGCGTGTTTGTGCGCGGCGCTTGGCCTGGTCGCGGGTTGCGATTTTTTTCACGACCAATCGCCGCGGCAAGCATGGGAAGACACCATGCACGTGCGCGAACAACGCGACTACGCCACCTTATGGGATAGTTTGGCCAGCGAATCCCATGCGCATATCCAGAAAGTCCTAAGTCACGTCAAACGCCATCCCGAGTATCTCGCCAAAATGCAAGAGAAATTCAAGCTCCCGGCTAATGACGTTTTGGCGATGGATGCGCGCGCGTTCTTTATCGCACTGATGACCAGTGTCGAGCGCACGCAACCGACAATCGTCAATCTGCAGCAGCAAAACGCGAAAGGCGCGCAATTCATCGACGCCCGCACCGAGCGCGACCGTGCCGTCGTGTCATGGCGCTCGGGCACGGGCCAGAAACAACAAACATTTTTTATCCGCGAAGAAGGACTATGGAAACCCGTACTGCAACGCGAATAGTGGTATTGACTCAATTTCACATCGCACTTCTCCTGTGCTTGATGACTTTTTGCGTCTGGGCCGAAGAAGCCCCTCCGGCCGCTACGCCGACTGTTACCGCCGAACAAGCGCTGGCGGCGTACGCCAAATTCAAAGCGGCGCCGGAGCAAAACTTGAACGAAGCCCCGACGTTCCTTAAGTTCATGCAGGGCGGCGGTGCGCACACGGTGCTCGAATCGAAGTTGCTATTCTGGATGTATCAGGACTATCCGCCGGATGTGCAAGCCGTGCTCTATGCCGCTTATATGGGCGGCAACCTTGAAGCGCAGCTCGTCACCGCCAAACAAGGCGATGATCCAGCCGCCGGCATGCAAGCTGTCCTCGCGGCGTATTCCGCACTCAAATCCACACACCCGACGCTTACATTGCCACCGCTCGATGAATTGATCGCCGCGCAGCACGAAGGCCGCTTCGCGCAAGCGCTCGCAGCCATGAGGCAATAATCGATGCCGCGCGTGTCACGCGATAAGGGCTCCGCCGGTGAACGTACGTTCGCGCGTAACACGCTCGCCATCGTCTACGATTTTGACGGCACGTTGACCCCGCAGCCGATGCAGGAGTACACCGTTCTGCCGGAGCTTGGTCTCTCGCCACAACGCTTCTGGGACGAGGTCAATCGGGAAGTCCGCATCACCGGCGGTGATCCGATCTTGACCTACATGCGACTGCTGATCGAGAAAATCGAAGCCAATAAAGCTCATTTGAGCCGCGACGCTTTACGCGCCATGGCGCGTGGGATCGAGTACTTTCCGGGTGTCGCCGGTTGGTTTGAACGCACCAATGCCTACGTGCACACGCAGTCGAATGGCACTGTGGAAGTAAAGCACTACATTATTTCCGCAGGCTTGAGCGAAATCCTGGAAGGGATCGCCATCAAACATCACTTCACGCGCATCTACGCGTCCCAGTATCACTTCAACCATCACGAAGTCGCTTGTTTCCCCACCGTAGTCATCAACGATACGAGCAAGACGCAATATCTTTTCCGGATCAACAAAGGACGCGAGCGCGCGCAGGAATCGATCAACGAATACATGCCGGAGGGCACGCGACCGATCCCGTTCACGCATATGATTTACATCGGCGATGGCCTCACCGATGTGCCCTGTATGACGGTAACCAAAAAGTACGGCGGGTTTTCGGTCGCGGTCTACAATCCGGCGAAGCCCGCGTCGGTGAAGACCTGCCGCGAACTCACCACGGCGGAACGCATTGATTATTTCGCCGCCGCCGATTACCGCCCTGGGCGTAGTTTGGAAAAGCGCGTCCGAACCCTGCTTGACTTGATTGTTGCCCGCATTCAGTTCGAACGCGTGCGCCACACTTTTCTGCAATCCCTAACCTAAGGCCTTGACCGTTGATGAAGACTCTCGTGACGTTGGCTGCCCTTTGTTTACTCACGGCCTGCAAAGCGCCCGACTTGAAACCGGATTTTCTAAAGCGCGAGCCGCCGGCGGCCGCGGTGGTGGAGGCTAAAGTCGATCCCTCATTGACCCCGCGCGAATTGCTCACCGCGCGGCTCATCAACGCGCGCGATCCCAACGGCGCAACGCCAGGCGTGACCGTCGGTAAAATGATCGAGTTCGCCGACCGCTACCTCGCCTGCGACTGTGCCAACGCCCGCTTCGCCAAAAGCTGGCAACGCATCCCCGGCGGCTACGAATTGGCCACCAATGCGAACCAGGTTCGGCCTTTACGCTTCATGTGCAGCGGTAGTGGGGAGGTGATGGAGTGCTACTTGAACGAGATCGATCGCGGCGCGCATCTGACCAACCTGGGCGAGCGCTTCATGCCGGGCAGCGACTTCATTGCCTTCATTTATGCCCATGGCTTGAACTGCCCGCGCACTGAGCCTTGCCCTGCCACCACGTCGCCGACTGAGTAGCTGCTCAAGTTTGCATTGGCGCGACCGACACAACGGAATGGTGGAAAGGGTGACGCGCGAAGACCTTCACCCCGCCCCTCCCCCGCAGGCGGGAGAGGGGGAAAGACCATGCAGCGCGATCCCGAACGCGACACCGATAAACTTGATAGAACCGTCCATCCGTTACACTAGTTCCCGCCGACTATGCGGGTGAGGGGAGTCTTAAAGCCATGGCGCCAACCGTTGCTCCGGATATTGATCCGTTGGAAACCACCGAATGGCTGGACGCGCTCGCGGCCGTGGCCGAAGCCGAGGGCATCGATCGCGCGCATTTTCTGCTCGAACGCCTGATCGACAAGGCGCGCCGATCTGGGGTCGACCTGCCCTACTCGGCCAATACCGCCTACCTCAATACCATTCCGCCGCAGCTCGAACAATACACGCCGGGTGATCCGGCGCTTGAATGGCGGATCCGCTCGATCAATCGTTGGAACGCGATGGCGATGGTGGTGAAAGCCAATCGCAAGAACAGCGAGCTCGGCGGCCATATCGCAAGTTACGCATCCGCCGCGACACTTTATGAAGTCGGCTACAGCCATTTTTGGCACGCGCCCACCGCCGAGCACGGCGGCGATCTCATCTTCATGCAGGGTCACTCGGCGCCGGGCATTTATGCGCGCGCCTTTTTGCTTGGCCTCATCGGCGAAGACCAACTCAATAATTTTCGGCAAGAGGTCAACGGCGGTGGCTTGAGTTCTTATCCACATCCGTGGTTGATGCCGGAGTTTTGGCAATTTCCGACGGTCTCGATGGGGCTCGGCCCCATCATGGCGATTTATCAGGCGCGCTTCATGCGCTACTTGGAACACCGTGGGCTCGCAAACAACGCCGGTCGCAAGGTCTGGGCCTTCATGGGCGACGGCGAAATGGACGAGCCGGAATCTTTCGGCGCGGCGGCGCTCGCCTCGCGCGAAAAGCTCGACAACCTCGTATTCGTCATCAACTGCAATCTGCAGCGCTTGGATGGACCGGTGCGCGGCAACGGCAAAATCATCCAAGAACTGGAATCCGATTTCCGCGGCGCCGGCTGGAATGTCATTAAGGTTATTTGGGGCGCGGCGTGGGATTCGCTACTCGCGCGCGACACCAAAGGGTTGTTGCTGAAGCGCATGGAAGAAGTGGTCGACGGTGAATATCAAGCGCTTAAAGCCGTCAACGGCGCGTATGTGCGCGAACACTTTTTCGGCAAGTATCCGGAACTGAAACAACTCGTCGCGAGCATGAGCGACGACGATATCTGGCGCTTGAATCGCGGCGGTCATGATCCGCACAAAGTATATGCGGCCTACGCACGCGCGGTGGCGCATACCGGCCAGCCGACCGTGATCTTGGCCAAGACCGTCAAAGGTTACGGCATGGGTGAAGCCGGCGAAGGAAAAATGGTCACCCACCAGCAGAAAAAACTGGGCGAAGCGGCGCTCAAGCATTTTCGCGATCGTTTCAATATCCCTATCTCGGACGCCGATCTCGCCTCCGCGCCGTTTTATCGACCGCCGGAAGACAGTCCGGAAATGAAATATTTGCGTGAGCGCACGGCCGCGCTCGGTGGCTTTTTGCCGCGGCGGCGTCCGCGCGCGTCGAATCCACTCGCGATCCCAGATCTCAAAATCTTTGAAGCACTGCTTAAAGGGACCGACGATCGCGATATGTCGACGACCATGGCGTTTGTCCGAATGTTGTCGGCACTGACGCGAGACAAAACGCTCGGCCCGCGGATCGTGCCGATCGTGCCGGATGAAGCACGCACCTTTGGCATGGAAGGCATGTTCCGTCAACTTGGCATTTATTCGTCGGTCGGTCAGCTCTACGAGCCGGTCGATCACGACGAACTCATGTATTACCGGGAAGACATCAAGGGACAGATCCTCGAAGAGGGCATCAACGAAGCCGGCGGCATGTGCTCGTGGATCGCGGCCGCCACCGCGTATTCAAATCACGATCTGCAGATGATTCCGTTTTTCATCTTTTATTCGATGTTTGGCTTTCAGCGGGTGGGGGATCTCGCGTGGGCGGCGGGCGATATGCAGGCGCGCGGATTCTTATTAGGCGGAACCTCGGGTCGAACGACGCTGGCCGGCGAAGGACTGCAACATCAGGACGGCCATAGCCACATTCTGGCCGGCACCATTCCCAATTGCCGCAGCTACGATCCAACCTTTGCGTATGAGCTTGCCGTCATCGTGCACGACGGCTTGAAGCGCATGATCGAACGCCAAGAAAATTGTTTCTACTACATCACCGTCATGAACGAAAACTACGTGCACCCGGCGCTCCCGGCGGGCGTGGAAGATGGCATCATCAAAGGGCTTTATCGTCTACACGACACGCCCAATGCGCAGATCGAGTTGTTGGGCTGTGGCACGATTTTGCGTGAAGTCATGCAAGCCGCGGAGCTACTGCGCCAAGACTTCGGGGTCAGTGCCAACGTGTGGAGCGCGACGAGCTTCAACGAATTGCGCCGCGAGGGACTGGATTGCGAACGCTGGAATCTGCTGCACCCGGAAGCTCCCGCGCGGGTACCCTACGTCACGCAATTGCTGGGCCCCGGCAAGCTGCCGGTGGTCGCGGCCACCGATTACGTCAAAAATTACGCCGATCAAATTCGCGAATACATTCCCACGCGGTACCGGGTGCTCGGCACGGATGGCTTTGGGCGCTCGGATTCGCGCGCGAAACTTCGCGAGTTCTTTGAAGTGAATCGCTACTATGTCGTGCTGGCGGCGCTGAAAACCTTGGCCGATGAAGGCACGATACCGCGTAGCAAGGTGAGTGACGCAATCGCCAAGTACGGTCTCGATCCCAACAAACCCAATCCAGCCACGGTGTAACGATGGGCAGCGAATTACAAATTGCGGTGCCGGATATCGGCGACTTCGAGTCGGTCGATGTCATCGATGTGCTAGTCAAACCCGGCGACATCATCAAGCTGGAAGATCCGCTCGTCACCTTGGAAAGCGAGAAGGCGACGATGGATATTCCCGCGCCGTACGCCGGGAAAGTCATTTCAGTGACAGTAAAGGTCGGCGACAAAGTCTCGCAGGGCAATCCCATCATTTTGATCGAGCCGTTAGCCGATGGCGCACCACCCATCGCACCGAATCCACCCACGCCGGCGGCAAAACCAGAAATGGCTACGCCGCTCCCGTCACCGCCAACTGCACCCGTAAGTCCAGCGCCTAGCCAACCGAATCAATATGGTTTCGTCTCGCCCGATCCCGGCCCCCGCACGTTAACACCACCGGCCGCCGGTCAGGAACTTACGGCGAGCACCGCGCATGTGTATGCGAGCCCCGCCATCCGCAAATTTGCACGCGAACTCGGCGTCGACTTGAAAGTCGTCACCGGCAGCGGCCGTAAAGGGCGCTTAGTCAAAGAAGATGTCACGGCATTCGTCAAACAAGCCCTGCAAAGTAAGCCCACGGCCGGCGCTGGTTCCGCGTTTAATGTCGCGAGCGCGCCCGTCATCGATTTCAGTAAGTTTGGCGCCACCGACACTAAGCCGCTGTCCAAGATCAAACGCTTGACCGGCGTTAACCTACATCGCGCCTGGGTCACCATTCCGCATGTCACGCAGTTTGACGAAGCCGACATCACGGATCTCGAGGCGTTTCGTAAAGCGCATCTGGAAGAAGCAGAAAGGCACGGCGGCAAATTGACACTAGTCGCCTTTGTCCTCAAAGCGGTGACCGCGGCACTGGTGCGCTTTCCAGACTTTAATTCATCGCTCGCCGACGACGGCGAGAATCTGATCTATAAACAGTATTTCAACGTCGGCGTCGCCGTGAATACCGAACGTGGCTTAGTGGTACCCGTGGTGCGCGACACCCTGCACAAAGGGATTTACGCGCTCGCCAAAGAAATTCGCGAATTAAGCGTTAAAGCGCGCGACGGCAAACTCGCGCCCGCCGACATGCAAGGCGGCTGTTTTACGATTACGAGCTTAGGCGGCGTGAGCGGCACTGGCTTCACGCCGATCATCAATCCGCCGGAGGTGGCGATTTTGGGTCTCTCGCCCGCGGTGATGAAACCCGTTTATCAGAACGGGGCGTTCGTGCCGCGGCTTATGCTGCCGTTGTCGCTGTCTTACGATCATCGTGTGATCGATGGCGTCGCGGCGGCTGAATTCACGCGCGCGCTGCGCGTTAGCTTGAGTGATCTTCGCGAGTTGCTGATGTAGTCGCATACGCCGAGTCAGCGTGAGCAAGGCTTCGGCGATTGCCGCGCGAAACCCTCACCCCTGCCCTCTCCCGCACGCGGGAGAGGGAGAAAGAAATTGTCGTCCCGTGTGAGAGTCCAAGACGCGTCTTGCGCGTGTGCGAGGAAGCACATTAACCCTCTCCCGCGTGCGGGAGAGGGTAGGGTAAGGGTCGTCAGTCGCACTAGCCAAACGCGAAAGTATCCGCGTACGCTACGGCATGATCTTGGCCCCCCCTAAAGCTCGCTTTTCAATCTGCCTGGTGGAGGATTCGGCCAGTCGCCTGCTCTTTTTGCAGCGGGCAGCCGATCGTCCCCTCGGCCCGAACCTCTGGGGTTTTCCGGCCGGGCACATTGAAGAACAAGAATCGCCGCATGCATGCGCGTACCGCGAACTCACGGAAGAAATTGGACCTGACCACCGCGTCCAAGAGCTGCGCACCCTCGGCCCGATCCGTGATTCTTTTTATGGCGGAGTGTATGAAATTCACTTGTTTCATCTGCGCTGGGTAAGCGGGGTGGTGACGCTCAATCACGAACACACGGCTTATCGATGGGCGTCGGTTAACGATTATCACGACATGCGCTTGATGGACGGGATCGAAGAAGACATCGCGCTGCTCGAGATTTGGCCACGCGCGGCGCTCAATCAAGCCCGCCTACCGACGCACCTGCGCTGTTCATGACGCCGGTATCGCTTGCTTTTGACGAGTTTGGCGATGGCCCGCCGTTCATCTTGCTGCACGGGCTCTTTGGCAGCGCCCGAAACTGGCAAAACTACGCGCGTCAACTTGCGCTACGCTTTCATGTTTATGCACTCGACTTACGCAACCACGGGCGCTCACCGCATGCACCAACGCACGATTACGAATCAATGGCGGCCGACGTGCAGGCCTTCATCGATGCGCGCGCGCTTAGCGCCGTTACGCTGCTTGGTCACAGTATGGGTGGGAAAGTGGCGATGACCTTGGCGCTCACCCGCCTCCCCGCGCTCAAAAAACTCATTGTTGTCGACATCGCGCCGGTCGCGTATGAAGATCAACACACTGCGGTGATCGATGCCATGCAGAACTTGCCGCTTGCAGACCTTGCGCGACGCGCGGATGCCGAACGTCTGCTCGCGGAAACCGTGCCTGATGCGTCAATTCGCTTGTTTCTACTCCAGAACCTGTTGCTGGACGCGCCCGCTCCACGATGGCGACTCAATCTACCGGTACTTAAAGCGGCGATGTCCGCATTGGTGGGCACATTACCCATGGCGGGCGACGCCACATTTCCAGGAATGGCGCATTTCATCCGCGGTGCGCTATCCGATCGCGTGTTGGACTCGCATTTACCAGTGCTTTCGCGCTATTTTCCGCGCTACCAACTACACACGGTCGCCGGCGGCGGTCATTGGCCGCACGCGGAATCACCCGTCGAGTTCAGACGCTGTTTGGAACTTGCACTCGCGGACTAAGTTTGGATTGACCTAACCCCATGAGAACCGTGCAATGACCATCGATGCAAATAACCAATGGCGTGTAAATACTCCGGGCAGCGCCTTATGGCCGCGCTCACCTCGCCCGGACGCCGCGCGCAAATACTTCATGGTCTCCGCCGATTGCCATGCGCAGGAACCGGCTGATTTTCTCACCGCAAGAATCGACCACGCTTATCGTGATCGTGTGCAGGGCATTGTGCTCGATGGCTCTGGCAAGCACCTCAAAGAGAACGAAGGCTTCCGGCCGATGCGCAGCCAGACCTTCAAACTTGAAGGCGAAGACTTAGAACGCGCCGAGTCAGGCCGCACCCCGCAAGACCGTTTGGCCGCGCATGCGCGAGACGGCATCGATTGCGAAGTAATTTTTCCGAATAAAGGCCTCACGGTGTGGGCAACCCAAGACCATGCCTTCAGCCAGGCGATGTGCCGCGCGTATAACGATTGGGCATGGGAGACATTCGGTCCCTACAACGAGCGGCTGGCGCCGATGGCGTGCGTTGCCACCAGCGACATTGACGGCGCCATTGCGGAAATTCAGCGCGCGGCGACGCGTGGCTTTAAAGGATTGGCGCTGCCGTGTAAGCCGATCTGGGGTGCACCGAACCACGAACATCCGAATTACAACCTGCCGGAGTTCGAAAAGCTGTGGTCCGCGATCTCGGACGTCGACTTGCCGGTCACGTTTCACGTCTCGACCGGGCGCGATCCGCGTACCTCGCGCGGCAACGGCGGCGCGGTCATTAACTATGCCGTGCATTCTCTGTCGCCCACCATGGAACCGTTGGTCAACTTGTGCGCGTCGGGCGTCATCGAACGTTTTCCCAAACTGCGCTTTGGAAGTATTGAAGCCGGTATCGGCTGGGTGCCGTGGATGCTCACTGCCATGGATGAGGCGTATCACAAACATCACATGTGGGTACGGCCGAAGTTAAAGCAGCTACCCAGTGAATATTTCCGCAGCAACGGCTTTGCGAGCTTTGGCGAAGACGCGCCGGGTTTGGCGTTGATGCGGGAGTGGGGATTGACGGAGAATTTTTTATGGGCCAACGACTTTCCGCATCAGGAAGGCACCTGGCCGCATTCCGCCGCGGCGATCGAGCGCACCATGGGGCATTTAAATGACCAAGAGCGCGCTCAGGTATTGGGCTTAAACGCCGCGCGCATATTCAAGTTCGCGATCCCCGCGAAATACACGTCCTAATTATTCCTCGTCGCTAACCATAAGGTTTTATATGAATTTACGCCGTGTTTTTTTGCTACTCGCCTGGAGTGCGCTCACGCCGGCGCAAGCCGCCGACTTGGAAGTAGGTTTGCTTGAGCTCGTAAATTACTACGAGTATGCGCCGAACTTGCTGTCCTCCGGCCAGCCGACCCGCGAGCAGTTTCCGGCGATTAAATCCGCGGGGGTGGAAGCGATTGTCAATCTCGCACCGGTCACGGATCCGGCCTCGATTCCGGAAGAACGTCAAATAGTCAGTGACCTAAAAATCGATTACACGCACATCCCGGTCGATTGGGAAAATCCAACGCAGTCTGATTACGACCGTTTTCTCGCGGCGATGAAACAATACGCCGGCAAACGCGTTCTCGTGCACTGTTATGCCGGCTCACGTGCCTCCGCCTTTACGTATCTTTATCGGGTCAACGAGCTTAAAGTTCCAAGCCAAAGCGCCCGCGAGATCATGATTGAGCTCTGGGCAAATAGCCCGGGATATGAGTTTCACAAGATGCCGCAGTGGCGAAATTTCGTCGCGCGCGCGGAGCACTAAATCGTAAACTTGCAGCCGCCGCGACTGTCCAGTTTGACGCCACTTTAATGCTGCTGGAAACGCTGACTTCACCAGTCATCCTATTTTTTTTGCTCGGTTTCCTTGCCGCCGTCGCACGTTCAGATCTCACAATTCCGGATGCGTTTGCAAAGGCGATGTCGATTTACTTGATGATCGCCATCGGTCTCAAGGGCGGCGTTGAAGTCGCGGCAAGCGGACTCTCGAGAGAGTTACTGATGTCGGCCAGTTTTGGCGTGGTCTTGAGTTTTGGTATCCCGATCTATGCTTTCATGCTGCTGCGCGGCCTCGGCGGCTTGGATGTCACCAACGCGGCTGCGGTGTCCGCGCATTATGGTTCGGTCAGTGTAGTGACCTTTGTGACCGCGCAGGCGCTTTTGGCGGGGGTGGGACTGTCCAGCGCGGGATTCATCGTCGCCGTGCTCGCGTTGATGGAAACGCCGGCGATTATTAGCGGCCTGTGGCTGGCCAAGCGCTTTGGCGCCAATCGATCCGACACGCGTAGCCTCGCACACGAAGTGCTGCTGAATAGCTCGGTGGTGCTGCTGCTTGGGAGCTTTGTGATCGGCGCGATTGCCGGAAAAAACGGTTTCGAACCAATCAAACCCTTGTTTCAAACGGGTTTTCGCGGCGTGCTGTGTTTATTCTTGTTGGATATGGGTCTCATCGCCGCGCGCCGCTTAATGCAGACACGCTCGCTCACCCCGCGCTTAATCGGAATCGCGATACTGTTACCGTTGCTCAATGGCACGCTCGGCACGCTGGGGGCGAGCCTACTTGGCGTTGCGCCCGCGAACGCCGCGATGTTGGGCGTGCTCGCCGCAAGCGCCTCGTATATCGCGGTGCCGGCGGCCATGCGTTTAGCGTTACCGGAGGCGGATCCCGGTCTTTATCTTTCGATGGCGTTAGGCGTTACCTTTCCGTTCAACTTGCTGGTCGGCATTAGCTGGTGCGCGGCGTTGGCACAAGCGTTGGGATAGAGCTATGGCAGTCACGGTGACGCGTAAGCGTGTTGAAATCCTGATCGATACTCCCCTGCTCCCGCGGTTGGTTCAGCTGCTCGAACAGGTCGGAATATTGGGTTGGAGTTTGTTGCATGTCGATGCGGGTCGCGGCCGCGTGGGTGAATGGCACAACGACGAAATTACCGGCGCGACTACCAAAACCATTGTGTTGACGATTGCGTCGGAAACCAAAGCCGCGTTGCTGCTCGATGCGCTGGCGCCAATCTTGGACAGTCATGGCCTACTTGTGACGTTATCCGACGTACAAGTGATTCGCGGCGATCGTTTTACATGAGCGTGCGCATCGTGAGGCTAGGCTCACCGCGCGCGCCCGACGAAGGTTTGCGGCTGGGCACGGTGCGTTTTCCGCCGCGTGGGGTGCCGGTCGCCGCACGCGCCGCACAGAACTGGTTCGACGTGTGGTACCCCAATCTCGCGCCGAGCGCGGCGACGCTTAAAGCTCATCGAGGACTTGATACAGATGACACTTGGAAACGTTTCACGCGCGCTTACCGGCGCGAAATGTCGACCCCTGAAAACCGCCAAACCCTGGCGCTGTTAGCCGCCCTTTCGCACCACACCGATTTTTCAGTGGGTTGTTATTGCGCCGATGAAGCCCGCTGCCACCGCTCGCTCCTACGAGCGCTGTTCCGCGACCAGGGTGCACACTTCGCTTAGAATCGCCGCTCTTTACGCTGTGCAGCATGGCGGGCACAATCCCGCCCCTTAAATCCGTGCAGAAGCGTTAAATCCCATGTCCAAGCAAACTATCAATAAAGTGGTCCTGGCCTATTCCGGCGGCCTTGACACCTCGGTCATTTTGAAATGGCTGCAAGAAACGTATCACTGCGAAATCGTCACCTTCACCGCCGATATCGGCCAGGGCGAAGAGTTAGAACCCGCGCGCCGTAAAGCCGAGTTACTCGGCGTCAAAGAAATTTTCATCGACGATCTGCGCGAAGAATTTGTCCGCGATTTCGTGTTCCCGATGTTCCGCGCAAATACGATCTACGAAGGCGAGTATCTGCTGGGCACGTCTATCGCGCGCCCGTTGATCGCAAAAAGGCTGGTGGAAATCGCGCGTATGACGGGTGCCGATGCGATCTCGCACGGCGCGACCGGCAAGGGCAACGATCAAGTTCGTTTCGAATTGGGGGCGTATGCGCTGCAGCCGGAAATCCGCGTCATCGCGCCGTGGCGCGAATGGGATTTAACCTCGCGCGAGACCTTGCTCGCGTATGCCAAGAAACACGCCATCCCCATCGAATACCAAACCGGCACCAAGTCGCCGTATTCGATGGATGCGAACCTGCTGCACATCTCTTACGAAGGCGGCGTGCTGGAAGATCCATGGACGCCGGCCGAGGAAGCGATGTGGCGTTGGTCGGTATCGCCGGAAGCGGCGCCGAACGAAGCCGAGATGTTGGATTTGGAGTTCAAGCACGGCGATTTGGTAGCGCTGAATGGTAAAGCGGCATCGCCCGCGACGTTACTTGCTGATCTGAACCGAATCGGTGGCGCACATGGCATCGGCCGTCTTGATTTGGTCGAAAATCGCTATGTCGGCATGAAATCGCGCGGCTGCTACGAAACTCCGGGCGGCACCATCTTGCTTAAAGCGCATCGCGCGATCGAATCCATTACGCTCGATCGCGAAGTTGCACATCTTAAAGACGAACTGATGCCGCGCTATGCGGCACTTATCTATAACGGCTATTGGTGGAGTCCGGAACGCCGGATGCTGCAGTCAATGATCGACGGCTCGCAATCTCGCGTGAACGGCATGGTGCGCGTCAAGCTCTACAAGGGCAATGTCATTGTGATCGGACGCAATTCCGCTAATGACAGCCTGTTCAGCACCAAACTCGCCACTTTCGAGGACGACGCCGGTAGCTACAATCAAGCGGATGCCGGCGGTTTCATTCGACTGAACGCATTACGGATGCGCGTCGGCGCCCGTCGCGGCGAATAAGTGCCGTTCTTGATAGCGCATGGCACTGTCCATGCGCTATTCGTGACTGGAGTCACGTACCCCCGCCCACAAGCGTGACCGCGGTCACATGCCCCTCCCTAGCCGAATCACCCACGCGCACTAGGATTAGCAACACGCTGGATGTTTCTTCACGCCAACCCAACCGCACCACGGGTCAGGTGTCTGAAAGGCGCGCCGCACCGGAATGTGCGGAATCAAGCACTAGGGAAGTGATAGGCCTACCGGGCCGAATAACAAAATGAGGGGTCGCCTTTAATGGCCAACAACACGCAAGCACTTACATCGAGCACCATCTCCGTCACCGCTGCGTCTACCGTGCGCAGCGCAAGCCTATCGCATTGGTTATCCGCGCAGCACACCGGTCCCTGGATGCTCGCCAATCTGGTCGGTATCGCGGCGACCCTGTGGCTGACTCGCCTCACCCCAGTGGCGCTCACGTGGGCAGTGTTCATGGCTCTCAATGTCACGATGGCGGTACGTGCCGGCAAGCGCGACTTAACCGCCAATCGCGCCAATCATTCCGAACTCATGCTCGGGCTTGCCGCGACACTCGGCGTCGGTTGGGGTGCCGCCGCGTTTTTGGTAAATGCCCCGTCGGATGCGGCGCGTAACGGACTGGGATGCATCGCTATCGGATTTATTCTCGTGCAATTTGGCCATGCGGCGTTTGCACATCTCGGCCAAAGCTTAAGCGCGATGGTGTGCGGTTACGCCATTCCGTTTGCATTATTCATCGGTGAGCATTACGGCGTATTTGCAGCCGCCGGTGGCACCGTCTTTGCGCTGCTGCCGCTGTGGTTATCGGCCCGCATACAAGCCCATGCCTTACAGGCGGTCGACCGACTATTTAGTCAAACCCTGGGAGCGCTTTCCCAACCATCCGCCAACTCCCGCGACTCGGACGATGAAGATTTTTTGCACCACGCGCAGTCAGAACTCGGTCATTTGCAACAAGTGCTCGGTGAGCATCGTCAATTGCAAAGCGCGGTGCACGCATTGAGTGACGGCATCGTTTGCATCGACGGTAGCGGCCGCGTCGAATTCATCAACCCGGTCGCGGAAGTTTTAACCGGCTTCACGTTACGCGAAGCGCGTGGGCAATACGTCAATCATGTCGTTTGCTTGCAATCCACCGGCAGCAAGGACTTGGCGGCGCATATCGCATTCGAGACGATGCGCGACGGCGGCGTGCGCCGGGGCGACGACAACACCGCGTTACGGCGTCGTGACGGCGTGGTTTATGGGATCGAATACGCCGTCTCGGCGCGTGCGCATCCCGCGGCTGGGGACGCGGCTCCCGGTGCGGTGTTCTCGCTTCGGGATGTCACCGAACGCCGCAATGCGCTGCGTTTGATGAGCTGGCGCGCGGCGCATGATCCGCTCACGGGACTTGTGAACAGAACCGACTTTGAACAACGTTTGCACGAGGCGATTACGCGGGAAGTGGTTGGACCAACTGCGGGTCATGCGTTGCTCGTGCTCGATATCGATCATTTCACGTTCATCAACGACACCTTTGGCACCGCCGCCGCCGATCACCTGCTAAAAGAACTCGCCGAACTCCTGCGCCAGCAAATTCGCGGTGTCGATCTCTTGGCGCGCCTCGACGGTGACCGTTTCGGAATCTTGCTGCTTCATTGTCCGTTCGATAAAGCCGCGTTGATTGCCGAGGCGCTGCGCACACAGATTGAACGCACGACTTGCGCATGGCAGGAACACGAACTGAATGCGCGTGTGAGCGTGGGGCTGGTGGAAGTGACGGCGCATGACTTGGGCCTTGCCGATCTCTTTAGCGCGGCGGACTATGCCTGTGGCTGTGCCAAGAAAGCCGGCGGCAACCGGGTACACGCGCTACGCACGAGCGATGAACATTTTAGGCGGCGCGATCAGTACTTCACGCGGATCAAGGAAATCCAAGCCGCGCTGCGTTACGACCGCTTTGAGCTTTTCTTTCAGTCTGTGTTGCCGATTGACCACGGCACACAAAAGCTCAATTACTGTGAACTGCTGTTGCGCATGCGCGCGGAAGATAGCGAATTGGTCTCGCCGCGCGATTTTCTGCTAACGGCAGAGCGTTATCATCTTCTGCCAGAACTCGATCGTTGGACCGTCAAGGCGGCCCTCGATGTCATGCGCTTGAATCATCCGAATCTCGCCAAGATGGATGTCATTGCCATCAACGTCTCGGCACAATCCGTATCCGATGAAAAATTCGCGGAATTCGCCATTAATGCGATCCGCGAGTCGGAGGTCTCCCCGCCACGGATCTGCTTTGAGATCGCGGAGTCACACCTCATTCGCCAGTGGGACAAAGCCTGTATTTTTATTGCGACCGTGAAGGAGCTTGGCTGTCGCGTGGCGCTGGATGGCTTCGGGCTAGGCACGCACTCGTTTCAATTACTGAAACGCCTACATGTTGACTACCTCAAAGTTCATGAAGATTTCGTGCGGAATATCACCACCAATTCGGTCGACTACGAAGTGGTCCTTGGTATTTCGCGCGTCGCCAAAACCTTGCGCATCGATACGATTGCGAGCGGTGTTTCAAATCTCGCGACCCGCGAAGTGCTGCGTGGGATGGGCGTGGACTACGCCCAGGGCTTCTTAGTCGACCAGCCGCGACCGGTCGCGATGTCAAACGCGGTGCATTAAGCGCGCGTGCCGAGCAAGAGTTCGCGCGACCCGAGATCCTGCAACATCGCCCTACCGTGCCCCACCAAGGCCGGCGGATCGGGGTGCGCGAGTTCTTCGGCAAGCAAAAGCAAAAGTTGCTCGCCGGTTTTCGCAGCCGGATTTTGGGCGATGAGTTCGACAAGCTTTGCCGTCATGGGAGTTAACTCCATGAAGGCCACATCGTCACTGCGCGTGCGAAATACCACCAAATAAACCGGCGCCGCGAGCGGCTCACTCGGCTGGAAGTCCACGCTAATTCGATGCACAGGATAATGAAACGCGTGTGGGCGCGCGGTTGGGTTAAGGATTGGCACCCCATGTAATAAATCGACAGGCGACGATGGCGCGGCATCCAGCTCCCGCTCGTCATAACTCACTTCGAGCTCCAGCCACTCATAAAACGCCAACTCGCGCATAAACGGCGGCTCGAAACCGAGTTCGCTACTTTGCAGGAAGGCCAGAAATTCACAGGGCAGCCGTGAAAACAGCGGTGTTTGCGCGCGGTGTTTCACTAAGAATTCCCGCGTCAGCGCCTGCCATGCGGTCGCAGGCAACAGGCCGTGCAAGACCGGAAAGCATCCTCTAAGCAGAGAGTCGATGTTCTTAAACACGAGTTCGGCATACACCGCCAAGCGTTCCACCGGCACATCGTTTAGCGGCGGTTGGCGCGTCGGTTCGCGGACATAAGCCGTAAAGGCATGCTGCGTCCGCTGAAAAGAAATGGGGTCGGATTTATTATCGTTCATCAATAAGTCTGACTTCATTTTGATTGCGAAATTGCGCTTGAAGCTGCCCGATCCGCGCCATTTCTTTCAACAAGTCGGGTAGCGGCGGCAAGTTGAAGTCGCGCTCAAGTAACGTCGGAAACATACCAAATTGCCGATACGCCACCTCGAGCAGCGCCCACACGGGTTCGATGACTGTCTCGCCGTGTGTATCAATGATGAGATTGGGCGCGCGCTGATAGTGGCCGGCGATATGCGCATAAATCACGCGTTCCGCCGGCAGCGCTTTTAAAAACGCCTCGGCGTCATATCCGTGGTTGCGGCTATTGACGTAGATATTGTTGACGTCGAGCAATAAATCGCAATCCGCTTCCGCGAGTACTTGTTGGATGAAATCTAGCTCGGACATTTGTGCGCCGGGCGCGCAGTAGAACGAAACGTTTTCGAGGGCGATCCGTCGTTCGAGAATTGATTGCACGCGCTGCACGCGTCGCGCCACATGCGTCACCGCTTCTTCGGTAAACGGGATCGGCATCAGGTCGTAAAGATGGCCGTCATCCGCGCAATAGCTCAAATGCTCGCTGTAACAGCGCACTTGGTGAAGCGCGAGAAAAGTTTTTAGCTTATAGAGAAAAGCTTCATCGAGCGGTGCTGTGCCGCCGATATTGAGCGAGAGTCCATGACACAGTAGCGGATAACGCTCGGTCACCGCGCGCAACCGCCGCTTTAAGTGCCCGCCGAGGCTTAACCAATTCTCGGGAGCGATTTCGAGAAAATCGATTGCAGTCGGAAAGGTATCCTCCAGCGCGCGCAAATGCGCCCGCCGGAGGCCTATCCCCTGGCCATGAAGCGGAGAATTCCGGCTCACGCCAGTCGCTCTAGCGGTACTTTAGTTACCGCATTTCCCTTCGGCGCCTTTGCCTGCATCGCCGCCTTTTTCACCACCGCATTTCCCTTCGGCGCCTTTGTCCGCGTCGCTGGCTTTTTCACCACCGCACTTGCCTTCGGCGCCCTTGTCGCCACCGCATTTGCCTTCTTCACCGGCCACCATGTAGCCCGTTTGGAACTGGGTGGCGCCGAACGGGTTCTCGGCGGCATTGGCGATAGGGCACACAGCGAGCGACACGGCAAAAGTGGTGCCGAGCACCGCGGCGATGGACTTTAATTCGGTACCTTTAGACATCTGAAGACCTCCTGCTGTTGAATGACTGCGCGCAACGCGACACAGAGTGAAAAAGCTTGGAAAAACGCGAGCGCGGGTCTTGGTGGACCACGCCGTCGTCTCACAAGCTTATACGCCCAATACGCGTATTCGGATCAAAACGATGCACGCTCGGGCTTTAACCGGCGATGAATCGTCTTAGTTCAGAACTAGCCCGCGCGCGGGCGCATGTGCGGAAACAGGAGCACATCCCGAATCGTGGCGCTATCGGTCAACAGCATGACCAGCCTATCGATGCCGATGCCCTCGCCCGCCGTTGGTGGTAATCCGTATTCCAGCGCGGTGATGTAATCGGCATCGAAATGCATGGCTTCGGCGTCACCGCCGGCCTTGGCCCGTGCTTGAGCCTGGAAACGCTCGGCTTGGTCTTCCGGATCGTTTAACTCGGAAAAACCGTTGGCGATCTCGCGCCCGGCGATCATGAGTTCGAAGCGATCGGTGACAAAGGGATCGTCGTCGTTGCGGCGCGCGAGCGGCGAGACCTCCGCCGGATATTCGGTGATGAAAGTGGGCTCAATGAGTTTGGGTTCGACCGCTTTCTCGAAAATTTCGGTCAGTACGCGGCCCAGGCCATAGCTCGATTCGAGCGCAACGCCTAGCCGTGCGGCCAGCGCACGTGCCGCTTCATCCGATGCTAGCTCTGCGGCACCCACCCCCGCATTAAACACCAGAATCGATTCACGCAGGGTCAACCGTCGAAACGGTTTTCCAAAATCGAGTGCCTGGCCTTGATAACTCAAGGCGGTGCTGCCTAACACCGTCATGCAGAGCTCACGCAGCATTTGTTCGGTCAAATCGAGCAGATCACCATAATCGGCGTACGCGACATAGAACTCGAGCATCGTAAATTCTGGGTTGTGTCGAGGTGACAACCCTTCGTTTCGAAAATTGCGATTGATTTCGAAGACCTTCTCCATGCCGCCCACTACCAGGCGCTTTAGGTAAAGCTCCGGCGCGATGCGCAAGTAAAGCGCCATGTCGAGCGCATTGTGATGCGTTACAAACGGCCGCGCGGCGGCGCCGCCCGGGATGACTTGCATCATCGGGGTTTCGACTTCCAGATAGCCGCGCGTGGTTAAAAAGCGGCGAATGAACTCGATGGTTTGCGCGCGGATCGCAAAAATCCGCCGCGTGTCGTCATTGGTCATCAAATCGAGATAACGCTGGCGATAACGCGTTTCTTGATCGGTAAGGCCGTGGAATTTCTCAGGCAAGGGACGCAATGATTTGGTGAGCATTTCAATCCGCTCGGCCTGCAATGAAAGCTCACCGGCGTGCGTGCGAAACACGATGCCTTCGACCGCGACGATATCGCCGAGATCCCATTGCTTAAAATCGGTGTAGACGTCCTCCCCTACGCCGTCGCGTTTGACGTAGAGTTGAATTTGGCCGGACATATCGCGCAGATTGGCGAACGACGCCTTGCCCATAACCCGCCGCGTCATCATGCGGCCGGCGAGTTTGACGCGTCTGTTCAGGTTTACGAGGTCTTCCGCACTCGCGTTGGCGAATTCCGCGTGCAAGTCCCCGGCCAACGCGTCGCGCCGAAAGCGATTGGGGTAAGCGTTGCCGCGATCGCGCAGCGTTTTGAGTTTGGCGCGGCGCTGTTCAAGGATCTGGGCTTCGGTACTGGTATCGATTTGATCGTTCATCCGCTTACAACCCTTGCTTCAAACTCGCTTCTAAAAACTGATCGAGCGCGCCATCGAGCACGGCCTGTGTATTGCCCGTTTCGACATTGGTGCGCAGATCTTTGATCCGCGACTGGTCAAGCACGTACGAGCGGATCTGATGCCCCCAACCGATATCCGTCTTGGCGTCTTCGAGCGCTTGTTTCTCTTGCGTGCGTTTTAGCATCTCTTGTTCGTAGAGTTTGGCGCGCAGCAGCTTGAAAGCTTGATCGCGGTTTTTGTGCTGTGAACGCTCGTTCTGGCATTGCACGACGACGCCAGTCGGTAAGTGGGTGATGCGCACCGCCGAGTCCGTTTTGTTGACGTGTTGGCCACCGGCGCCACTCGCGCGGTAGGTATCGATGCGCAGATCGGCCGGATTGATTTCGATCGCGATGTCGTCATCAATCTCAGGCGCGACGAAGACCGCCGCGAAGGACGTGTGCCGGCGGTTGCCGGAATCAAACGGCGACTTACGCACCAAGCGATGCACCCCAGTTTCCGTGCGCAGCCAGCCGAACGCATAATCGCCAGTGAACTGCACGGTCGCGCTTTTGATGCCGGCCACTTCGCCCGGCGAGCATTCAATGAGTTCCGTCTTATAACCGCGCGCCTCACCCCAACGCAGATACATGCGCAACAGCATTTCGGCCCAGTCCTGTGCCTCCGTGCCGCCGGAGCCCGACTGAATATCCACAAACGCGTTGGCGGCATCCATCTCGCCGCTAAACATACGTTGAAATTCGAGATCCGCGAGTCCTTGTTCGGCCGTGTCTAGATCGGCCACCACCGCGGCCGCCGCCTCATCGTCGTCTTCCGCCGCGGCAAGCTCCAATAGTTCACGCGCATCACCCAACTTGCCGTCGATGCGTTTTAAGTTATGTACCACGCGTTCGAGCGCGACCCGCTCCTTGCCGAGCGCCTGCGCCCGCGGTGGATCGTCCCAAATATTCGGCGCTTCGAGTTCGCGTTGGACTTCGATCAGGCGATCGGACTTGGTGTCAAAGTCAAAGATACCCCCTTAGCGCGTCGAAGCGGCGCTGGAGATCTTTAATGCGTTGTAAGGTACCGGTGGTTTCCATGAGGGTAGTAGGTAAGAAGGCACGCGATTGTAGCGGATCGCAGTTTGAAAGTGCTTGCAGAACCGTTTGACCTTCATCTCACCACCAGATGTCCATAATCCTCGATGGTAATGGCATTCGCGGCCCTTTGAATAAGGTCGCCTACCGAGCCTTCCGGCGGCTCACCGGACGGCGCGGCGCGCATCTCGCGCAACAGTTCGTTTTGCGTCTCGATATCAGCCCAGGTCTCTGGTAACCGCAGTTCTTTCGCGTCCAGGGCAATTCGCTGATTCTGGGTCACGTAGTCCCGGCAGATTTTTTCGTAATGACCGAACGCGGTGCGGTAATCACCGTTCGCCGCCGCCAGTTCCCCCGCCAGCACGTAGGCACCTACCACCGCGAGACTTGTCCCCTGCCCGGTAATCAACGTGGGTCCGTACGCGGCGTCCCCGACCAACGCGACGCGACCGCGAGACCAGTGCTCCATGCGAATCTGGCTGATGTCATCGAAATAGAAATCGGGTGCGACGCGCATCTCCGCTAGCAAGCGACGAAACTCCCAACCGGTCTCGGACGAAAAATAATCAGCGACGATGGCTTTCTGTTGCGCAACGTCGCGGTGATCGTAAGCGAGCTTCGGTGAGGCGAACATGAGCAGCGCGCGAGTGTGTTTACCGGTGCCGTATTGCATGATGGCGCCCATCTTTCCCGGCACATAATGCATGACCCATTGACGGTCATAGCCGAGGTAGTTGGGGATGGTAAAAATCGCCACATGCGATCCAAGAAAATGACTGAACTGCGCCTCATCGCCAAAATGCAGCGCGCGCACTCTGGAATGCGCGCCATCGGCACCGATGACCAAATCGTACGACGCAGATCCGCCGTTCTCGAAGCTCACGTCGACACCGCCGGCGTGCTCCGTCAGCGACGCAATGGAATCGCCGAATCGATAAGCCACCGTATCTCTGGTCGCGGCATAGAGGATCTGCGCCAGATCATCGCGCAACAACTCAACGTCGCCGGCCTCGCCTGCTCCTGCGCCAAAATTTGCGTCCATGCTCGCCAGCGTTTCGTTCTTGCCATCGACAAACAGGATTTCGCGTAAGTCCGTGCTCGCCTTGCGCACGTCGTCCAAGATCCCCATGCGTTCGGCAATGCGCACCGCTGTGCCACGCAGATCGATCGCATAGCCGCCCGCGCGCAATCCCGGCGCACGTTCCACCACCGTCACGTTGAAGCCGAAACGATGTAACCAATAAGCGACGCTTGGACCGGCGGCACTGGCACCCGATATCAGAATATTTCCATGTACACTTTTGCGGTGACTATCGAGACTCATTGCACTCTCCTCCGGAGGCCTTTACGCGAACTTAGGGGGCGCCCTACCGTCTTTCAAAACGGGACTACGGCAAGGCGCAGATATTCTAGGCAAGCGCCTCGCTGGCAGCATCGCTCAATTCTGACAATTTGTATTGCAAATCCGCCAGCGTGGAATCTACAATTCTCGCGGCCTGCCGGCTTGCGCGGCAAACGGAGCACCCTCCTTCCGGTTTCGAGAGCACCCAGCGCAACATGCCGAACAGCAGCGTAATTTCGGCCGTCGAATTCATCGAGCAGGATTCGCAACTCGGCGCGCATTGCCATCACGAAGCTCAGCTCATGCTCGTTTTGCGCGGACTGGTGACCTGCGAGGTGGACCAGGGCTTGTGGCTGGTGCCGACCCAGAGTGCGCTGTGGATTCCTCACCGCACGACGCACGCCATGCAGGGGGTGGGCGATCTTCAAATCTACTGCGTCTATGTGGATCCGCGGCTCACGCGTAGTCTGCCGTCGGCATGCTGCGTCATGAAGGTATCGCCGTTGCTGCGGGAACTCATCGTCGAATTGTCCCATTTGAGCGCGCATCAAGCGATCGACCCGCCCGATGAGCGAATCATCGGCCTCATGCTCGATCGCCTGGCCATCGCGCCTAGCGAACAAATACATCTACCGATGCCGGCGGATCACCGGCTGCGGCGGATTGCGGAACGACTCGTCGCGGATCCGTCTGATCGTACAACCACGCTGAAATGGGCCGATGAGCTCGGCATGAGCGAGCGTAGCTTACTGCGGCTGTTGGCGAGGAACACCGGCATGAGTTACATGCGATGGAGGCGTCAGTTTCAAATCGTGTTCGCGATGCAACGCTTTGCCGAGGGCGCTTCGGTGCAAACGGTTGCGTACGCGCTTGGCTACGAGAGTTCCAGCGCCTTCGTCGCGATGTTCCGCAAAGCCATGGGCGAGCCACCGATGAAATTCCTCGCTGGGCGACGAGCCGATCAAGTGGTTTCGACCGCGAGACCGTAGCCATGGTTCGATCCGACTAGGGTTGCCGACTCGCGCTAAATTTTTAACTTGCTCAGTTCACCGTCAAGTCACGCCATCTGAAGGCAACGCGTAATAGACGTTGTAGCTTCAAACCTCACAAAGCTTCCGCATACTCAACCACCAACTGCAACGACTCGATTCCCTGATACCGATTCACGCTTAACCGATACGCCGCGCGAATTCGCCCCACATGTTCCGCCCACGCGCTATCCGCCGCGCCAAACGCGATCGCGGGCCACACGCCGCTCCCGGCCGCCAATTTAAGCCGCAGATGATCGTTGCCCACGAGTCGCCGCTCGCGAATTTCAAATTCGCCATCGAACAATGGCTCCGGGAACGCTTGGCCCCAAGGGGCGGCTTGCGCAAGTTGATCGGCGAGCGCGAGTGTCATCTCGGTGTGTGCCAGCTCACCGTCGGTGAAGAGATACGGGGTCAGCAGCGTGGGATCGATAAGCCGCCGCAACGTGTGCTCAAAGGCTTCACTAAAACGCTCGAATGCCGCGCGCGGCAAACTTAAACCCGCCGCCATCGCATGACCACCGAAGCGTGTTAACAACCCGGGATTCGCAGCCGCGACCGCATCCAACACATCACGAATATGCACACCGGCAACCGAACGCGCGGAGCCTTTCAACTCATCCGTGTCCGTCGCCGCGAAGGCGATCGCCGGGCGATGATATAAATCCTTTACGCGGCCGGCGACGACACCGACAATGCCCTGATGCCAAGTCGGATCGAACAAACACAGGCCGAACGGTAATTCTCCCTCCGGCGCCAAATTGGCCAGCACCTGATCGAACGCTTGCTGTTTCATTTCTTGTTCGATTGTGCGGCGCTCCTGATTGAGCGCATCGAGCTCCGCCGCCATCGCTTGGCAGCGCGCCGGGTCGTCGCTCAACAGGCATTCGATGCCGAGCGCCATGTCGGCGAGTCGGCCGGCGGCATTGAGCCTGGGCCCTATCGCAAACGCAAGATCACTCGCCAAGAGCCGTGACGGTTCGCGCGCGGCGATGCGTAACAGCGCGCCGATTCCAGGCTGACATCGCCCGGCGCGAATGCGCGCCAAACCCTGCGCCACCAGGCGTCGATTGTTGGCATCCAGCGGCACCACATCCGCCACAGTGCCCAGCGCGACTAAATCGAGCAGCTCGGCCAAGTTCGGCTCTCGCAGCCCTTGCGCCGCGAACCATCCTTGATCACGCAAATGCGCGCGTAACGCAAGCATGACGTAGAAAATGACGCCCACACCGGCCAAATTTTTACTCGGGAACGAATCACCCGGCAGGTTGGGATTAACCAAGGCATCGGCGGCCGGGAGCACCGCGCCCGGCAAGTGATGATCGGTGACGATGACGGCGATCCCGGCTTGTTTAGCGGCGGCCACACCTTCGACACTCGAGATGCCGTTATCCACCGTGATCAACAACTGGCCGCCGCGCGCGAGTACCAAATCGACGATCGGCGGTGTCAGTCCGTAGCCGTATTCAAAGCGATTCGGCACCACATAATCGACGGCGCGTGCGCCGCAAGCCCGCAACGCGCGCATGCCAAGCGCGCAACTGGTGGCGCCGTCGGCATCGAAATCGGCCACGAAGACGATGCGCGTGTCATGTTTGATCGCGTCCGCCAGCAACTTCACCGCGCGTTCAATTCCACCGAGGGCCTGAAAGCCATGTAAGCCTTGCAACGAAACATCCAAGTCCGACGGCTCGCGCGCGCCGCGCGCAGCGAACACGCGCGCTAACACCGGATGCAACGTACTCGGCAATCCATGCGTCGCCGGTACCGTACGTCTAACGATGCGGCTGCCCGAGGCAAGTGGCGTCAACATGTCACAGTGCTTGAAAGCCGCGCGGACGGGGCTTGGGCGCAAGGCTGTTTAGCCACGTCACTGTGCCAAGGTGTTCGGCGGTGGTGATTTCAACGAAGGCAAGCCGGCGTAGTCGCAACGCGCGGAGCAGCGGCGCAAGCCACTGCGTATCGAGTTCAGCGAGCTGAATGATGGGTTGCGAATTGTCGGCACTGCCGAAGGCCTGGCCGGCAATCAGTGATAGGTCCCTTTCTATCGGAAAGGTCGGTAAGGCGCAGCGCCAGTCGGCACCACACGCACGCGCCAACCCAGCAAATAACACATCGTTCCCCGCAAATGTGGCTGCGCGCGCCGGCAATGATGTTACCGCTTCGCCGCCAAACAACCACAGTGCATTGATGCGCCGCTCGCCGCGTGCTTCACGCGCGTCATTCAGCGGTTCCGCGTGCAACACCATTTGGACTTCGTTCATGAAACTGCGCCATTTGCGCGCCTGCGCGCCAGTCGGCATCCAATGACTGATGGAACGTCCTTGCATGGCGTACAACGAAGGCGCGGTGAAATCGAGCACGGGCGGTGGGGACACATACCAACGCGTCGGATCGTTACCGCGTTCCCATCGATATTCGGGCCACGCTCTGCGTAGCGCATCCAGTAATCCATCGGCCTCGGTCGGCGAAATAGCGAGCGTTTGCGGGCCGAATAACAACACGTTATTGGGATCGGCATGCATATGCACGGGATCGCAACGCATCCACGGGCCTTTGTCGGCAAGATCGACGCTGGCGGTGATATTGGCGAATGCTTCAACTGTCGTGCCATGCACTCGGCACAACCAATCCGCCGGTTCGACATTCACTGTTCGCCAAGTCGCGCGACCGAAGAGTGTGGCCAATGCGGGAAATTCTCGGCTGCGATCGCTTAAGTGGACTTCGTCAAGCAGTCGCACGCCCGGCAAACACAAAGTCACACGCGGGCGCGGCACGGCGAGGGCCCGACCTAGGCGCTCACAGCCGCGACAAGATCGCTTCTTTGACCGCGTCGCTCGTCGCCGGCACCGCCACCACACCGCCATCGCTTTGTTTGATGGCGGTATCCGGATCTTTCAAGCCGTGGCCGGTGAGTGTGCACGTGACGAGACTGCCTTCCTTGATTTTGCCGCGCGCTAAATCTCGCAAAAGTCCGGCAACTGAAATCGCCGACGCCGGCTCGCAGAACACACCTTCCGTTTCCGCAAGCACTTTCTGTGCGTGCAGAATTTCCTCGTCCGTCAGTGCATCGAACCAACCGCCGGATTCCTGCACCGCGGCGGCGGCGAGCGACCAGGATTGTGGATTACCGATTCGAATGGCGGTCGCGATCGTTTCCGGATTTTCAATCGGATGGCCCGCGATAAACGGTGCGGCGCCCGCGGCTTGATAACCCACCATCACCGGACGCGTGGTGGTGACCGCCGGCAATGGAAACGCGCAAACATCGGTGCAATAACCGCAAGACGCGGTTTTAGGTTTGATGCCGGCGAACTCACTAAAGCCCACCCAGTATGCACTGATATTACCGGCGTTACCGACCGGAATGCAGTGGTAGTCCGGCGCGCGGCCAAGTGCATCGACAATTTCGAATGCGGCGGTCTTCTGTCCCTGCAAACGATACGGGTTGATCGAATTCACGATCGCAACCGGCGCGGCCGCCGCCATGTCTTTGACGATCCGCATGCCGTCGTCAAAGTTGCCTTTGATTTGGATGACGACCGAGCCCTGAATCATCGCTTGCGCGAGCTTGCCAAGTGCGATTTTGCCTTCCGGGATCAACACAAAACATTTGATCCCGGCGCGCGCGGCGTAAGCCGCGGCCGAGGCCGACGTATTGCCGGTGGAGGCACAGATGATAGCGCGTGTGCCCTCTGCCACCGCTTGCGTCACTGCCATCGTCATGCCGCGATCTTTGAACGATCCGGTCGGGTTTAGTCCTTCAAACTTCGCGAAGATTTCAATGCGGCGCTTTTGCGCGCGCGCTAGATTTTCTAGCGGAATAAGCGGCGTATTGCCTTCCGTCAAACTGATGATTTTAGCGTTTGCCGCTACCGGCAAGCGCGCGCGGTAACGTTCGATAAGCCCGCGATACAAATTTGGATATTGGCTCATACAAAAGTTTCCAACCGCAGCCGCACGACCGGCGCGCGGATGGCGGCGAGCTTTTCGATATTCGCGATGGCCTCGTTCATGGCGCTTTCGCGTACCCGGTGCGTCAAAATGACGATGGGCACGGTGCTCGGTTCATCCGGGCTTTCGAGCTGCAAGATCGCCTCGATGCTAATTTTGCGATCGGCCAGGATGCGCGTGATATCGGCAAGCACGCCGGGTTCGTCCTGCGCTTGCAGCCGCAGGTAACAGGCGGTTTCGGTGTCGCCAATTGGCAGAATCGTTAAATCTTCAAGCGTATCCGGTTGAAACGCGAGATGCGGCACGCGGTTCTCGGGGTCAGCCGTCAACGCACGCACCACATCGACTAAATCCGCAACCACTGACGACGCCGTCGGCAGTGCGCCGGCGCCGGCGCCGGAAAGCAGTACCGGACCCGCCGCATCGCCGCGCACTAACACCGCATTCATGACGCCGTTCACGCGCGCAATCGGTTGTTTGGCCGGGACGAGCGTGGGATGCACTCTAAGTTCGATCCCGGCGTCGACTTGGCGTGCGATACCTAAATGTTTAATCCGATAGCCGAGCCGCTCGGCGTACTGCACATCTTCACGCGAGACCCCACGAATGCCTTCGACATGCACTTTGGAAAACTGCAGCGGGATACCGAACGCGAGCGCCGCCAAAATCGTGAGCTTGTGCGCGGCGTCGATGCCATCGATATCAAACGACGGATCGGCTTCCGCATAACCTAGGCGTTGCGCCTCGGCGAGCACCTCGCCGAAATCACTGCCGGCTTCGGTCATCGCCGACAAAATAAAATTACAGGTGCCGTTGATGATGCCGGCTAGCCATTGGATGTCGTTGCCGGCAAGCGCTTCGCGCATCATCTTGATGACGGGAATGCCGCCGGCCACCGCGGCTTCAAAGGCCACCATGACGCCACGCGCTTGGGCCGCGGCGAAAATCTCATTGCCGTGTAACGCGATGAGCGCTTTGTTGGCGGTGACCACGTGTTTGCCGTTGGCAATCGCACGTAACACCAGTTCCCGCGCGGGTTCGATGCCGCCGATGAGTTCGGCGACGATTTGGATTTCCGGATCGTCCACAACGTCGCGCGGATCCGTATGAAGTTTAATGCCGGCTAAGTCGAGATCCCGCACCTTGCCCATATCGCGCGCGGTGGCAGAGGAAATTTCGATCCGCCGCCCAGCGCGTGAGGCGATTAAAACAGCGTTACGCTTTAAAACCGTGACCGTGCCGCCACCGACGGTGCCGAGCCCGAGCAGGCCCACCTTAACGGGTGCAAGTTCGGCCATGACTAACGTGCCGCGCGTTCAGCCGCGGCAGGGCGTTCCGGATCGCGCAGCATCTCTTTGATCGAGCGGATAGCTTGGCGGGTGCGATGCGGGTTTTCGATCAAGGCGAAACGCACGAAACGATCGCCGTATTCGCCGAAACCGATGCCGGGTGACACCGCTACTTTCGCTTCGATTAGTAGCTTCTTAGAGAATTCTAGAGAGCCTAATGCACGGAACGGCTCTGGGATTTCGGCCCACACAAACATCGTGCCGCGCGGTTTCTCCACCTGCCATCCGGCGGCGTTCAAACCATCGCACAGGACATCGCGGCGTTGTTGGTACATGTCGCGAATTTCGCGCACGCAATCCTGTGGTCCTTCCAGCGCGGTGATCGCCGCGACTTGCACCGGCGTAAACATGCCGTAGTCGAGGTAAGACTTCATCCGGCCCAGGGCATACACCAGATCGGAATTGCCAACCATAAACCCGATCCGCCAGCCCGGCATGTTGTAGGACTTGGACAGGGTGAAAAATTCGACTGCGATGTCCTTAGCGCCTTTCACCTGCAGAATCGATGGCGCCTTGTAGCCGTCGAACACTAAATCGGCATAGGCCAGATCGTGCACGACATAAATATTGTGTTCGCGCGCGACGTCCACCACGCGTTCGAAAAAGTCGAGTTCGACGCACTGCGAAGTCGGGTTGCTCGGAAAGTTCAACAGCAACATTTTCGGACGCGGCCAGGAAGTATGGATCGCGCGCTCTAGTTCCGCGAAGAAATCGATCCCGGGTCCGATTGGCACGTGACGGATATCAGCGCCGGCGATTACAAACCCATACGGATGGATGGGGTAAGACGGATTCGGCACCATGACCACATCGCCATGATCGACAGTGGCGAGCGCCAGATGCGCGAGGCCTTCTTTGGAACCGATCGTCACAATCGCTTCGCTGTCCGGATCAAGCGAGACATCAAAGCGTTTGCTGTACCAATGGCAGATCGCGCGGCGCAGCCGCGGAATTCCCTTGGAGACGGAATAGCGATGGGTATCGCCGCGCTGACAGGCTTCGATGAGTTTATCGACGATATGCTGTGGCGTCGGCTGATCGGGGTTACCCATGCCGAAGTCGATAATATCTTCGCCGCGCCGACGCGCGGCCATTTTGAGCTCGCCAACTTGATTAAACACGTACGGCGGCAAGCGCTGGATGCGAGGGAATTCTTTAGCCAAGGCGATTACACTACTGAGTAATTGAGGGCCCGCGAGCGGGTGCCGGCAAGCTACCGGCCGCGCGTCCGCGTGTCAAACCCAAGGCCCTGATTTTGCGGACAACACGAGCAATGACCGACATGACCCATCCGTTTCCCATCGTGCAGCGGACCCTGCTTGAACCCACTGGGCTCGATGTGCCGGCCTTGGAGCGCACGCTGGGGACCCTCGCGCTGGCGCAAGTCGACTTGGCGGACCTTTATTTCGAGTATTCACGTACCGAGTCCTGGAGCCTGGAGGACGGCATCGTCAAAGAGGGTGCGCATGCGTTGGAACAGGGGGTTGGGATCCGGGCCACCGTCGGCGAGAAAACCGGCTTTGCGTATTCCGATGATTTGAGCCTGCCCGCCTTGCTGGAAGCGAGCGGTGCCGCGCGTGCGATCACGCGCCTTGGGCAAACCCGGGACGTGCGAATCGTCTCCGAGACCCGTGTCCCAAGCCGCTACGGCGCCATCGACCCGATCGCCAGCGTGCCCGTGGCGGACAAGCTCCAACTGTTACGCAAGTTAGATGCGCGTCTACGCGCTGCCGACCCGCGCGTCAAACAGGTCATGGCGAACATGGTTGGGCGCTATACGGAAGTTGTCGTGGCCGCCAGCGACGGCACCTTGGCGGCCGATATTCGCCCCTTGGTCCGCCTCAATGTCACCGTCATCGTGGAACAAAACGGCCGCCGCGAAACTGCCGGTCATGGGGGCGGCGCGCGGCGCGGCTATGAGTGTTTCCTGGAGGCCGGACGCGCCGAGGCGATCGCCGATGAAGCACTCCGCCAAGCGCTCGTCAGCTTGGAAGCAACTGACGCGCCGGCGGGCGAAATGACGGTAGTACTGGGGCCAGGCTGGCCGGGCATCCTGCTGCACGAAGCCATTGGGCATGGTCTTGAAGGCGATTTCAATCGCAAAGGCACCTCGGCTTTTTCCAATCGCATTGGCCAGCGCGTGGCGGCGCCCGGCGTCACTGTCGTGGACGACGCAACGCCGCCCGACCTTCGCGGTTCACTCGCGATCGATGACGAAGGCACGCCGGGCCAGTGCACCGTGTTGATTGAAGACGGCATCTTGCGCGGCTATCTGCAAGACAAACAAAACGCGCGCTTGATGGGCATGCAACCGACCGGCAACGGTCGTCGCCAGTCCTATAGTCATCGTCCGATGCCCCGCATGACCAACACCTACATGCTGGCCGGCAACCACCTGCCGGAAGACATTCTGCGTTCGGTCAAACGCGGGCTCTACGCCGTCAGTTTCGGCGGCGGACAAGTGGATATTACGAACGGCAAATTTGTCTTTAGTGCGAGCGAAGCCTATTTGATCGAAGACGGCAAGGTGACCGCACCGGTCAAAGGCGCGACCTTGGTCGGCAACGGTCCGGAGGTGCTGACGCGCGTCTCGATGATCGGCAACGATCTCGCGCTTGATTCCGGGGTCGGAACTTGCGGTAAAAACGGGCAATCGGTGCCCGTGGGGGTTGGTCAACCGACGCTTAAGATAGACGGGCTGACGGTGGGTGGTACGCGAACTTAAGCCGTCAGGTGTTCGTGCAAAATCGCGGCGCCGATTGCGATCAGTATCAAGCCGCCGATTATCTCGGCGCATTTTCCGGCGAAACTGCCGAGGATGCGGCCAAGCATGATCCCGAGTGTCACCATAATCAACGTGGTGAGGCCTATCACCAGCGCCACGACCCCAATATTGACCTCGATAAACGCGAGTCCGACGCCGACCGCCATCGCGTCGAGACTGGTGGCGAAGCCGGTGGCGGCGAGGCTCCAGAAACCCGCTTTACGCTTCGCAACGTCAATCGCGTCTTGCGAGTTATCTTGATCGAGTCCGGCATAAATCATATGCAGGCCTAATACGGTGAGCAGCGTAAACGCGATCCAATGATCCCATGCCGTGATGTACTTCGCGGTCGCAAGCCCCAATAACCAGCCGATGACGGGCGTCACCGCTTCGATCGTCCCAAAAATCACCCCCGCGCGCAGTGCGTCCGGAAAGCGCGGCTGATGCATCGCGGAACCCTTGCCGATCGCCGCGGCAAACGCGTCGGCCGACATCGCGAAGCCGAGAAACACAATAGAAAGTGGGTGCATGAATACCGGGCGCTTGCCCGAGGTGCCTCTGGACTTAATTTAATAAGGATTCAAAACCGTTCGAGCTGGGCGTGCGGCAACTGCCCTCCATGCACCCGCATCGCGCCGAACTCGGCACAACGATGCAAAGTTGGCACAGCGCGCCCCGGATTGAGTAATCCCTGGGGATCGAACGCGGCTTTCAGGCGGTGGAACTGCTCGAGTTCCGCTGTCTTAAATTGAATGCACATCTGATTCAGTTTCTCGACCCCGACACCATGTTCACCAGTCACCGTGCCGCCCACTTCGATACACAGTTCCAGAATCTTACCGCCGACTTCCTCGGCGAGCGCGAGTTGTTCATCAACATTGGCGTCGAAGGCGATCAGCGGATGCAGATTGCCATCGCCCGCGTGAAATACATTCGCGATCGGCAGGCCACACTCGACCGACAATTCGGCAATCCGTGTCAGCACGCGCGAGAGTTCTCGTCGCGGAATGGTGCCGTCCATGCAGTAATAATCGGGGGCAATGCGGCCGATCGCCGGAAAGGCCGCTTTGCGGCCCGCCCAGAACCGCAGACGTTCGGCTTCGTCCTTTGAGGCACGCACCTCGCGCGCGCCGAATCCGCGTAACAAGACATCGACGCGTTCGATCTCGGCGTTGACCTCGGCTTCGTCACCATCGAGTTCGCACAATAGAATCGCCGCCGCATCGGTGGGATAACCCGCGTGGCAAAAATCTTCGGCGACTTTTAGCGCGAGCTTATCCATCATCTCGAGTCCGGCCGGGATGATGCCGGCTTCGATGATGCCGGCAACGGCGCGACCCGCGGATTCAACGTCATCAAACGCGGCGAGTAACACCCGCGCAAGCGGTGGTTTCGGCAGAAGCTTGACGGTGATCTCCATAATGATGCCGAGCAAGCCTTCGGAGCCATTGATAATCGCCAAAAGATCGAGTCCGGGCGACTCCAACGTTTTGCCCCCAAGTTCGAGCCACGTGCCGTCACTCAACAATAATTTGACGCCGAGCACGTTGTGCACCGTCAACCCGTATTTCAAACAGTGCACACCACCAGAGTTCTCCGCGACATTGCCGCCGATAGTGCAGGCGATCTGGGAGGAAGGATCGGGCGCGTAATATAGCCCGTGCGGCGCGGCGGCTTCCGAGATCGCCAAATTGCGCACCCCGGGCTCCACCACCGCTAATCGGTTATCCGGGTCGACTTCCAAAATCCGATTGAACCTCGCCAGACTTAACACGCATCCTTCGGCGAGCGGCAGCGCGCCTCCGGAAAGACCCGTGCCGGCACCACGCGGCACAATGGGCACTTGATAGCTTGCGCAGGTTTCCAATATTCGGCGCACTTCATCGCGAGTGCGCGGCAGGCATACCACCCGCGGCATCGCCCGATAGGCCGATAACCCATCGCACTCATAAGGGCGCATCGATTCGGGATCGACGAGCAGCGCATCGGGGGATAGAAACTCCGCGAGCGCCGCTTCGAAAGACATGACGCTAACTATCGAAGCGGAAGTTTGAAGGCACGACGACCACACCACCCGGGGTCACCGGGAAGCGTTTGGCGTCGCGTTCCCGATCAACACCGATTTTCTCGTTCGGCGGGATCCGTACATTGCGGTCGCAGATCGCGCGGCGCACCTGCGCGCCCTCGCCCACCGTCACGCCTAAATACAAAATGGAGTCCTC
Organism: uncultured Klebsiella sp.; assembly: GCA_964555355.1. Classification (GTDB taxonomy): domain Bacteria; phylum Pseudomonadota; class Gammaproteobacteria; genus CAIKBL01. The sequence goes on along the minus strand of CAZKRY010000004.1, from coordinate 121,002 downwards.
GACAGTCGCGCCATCGTCAATGTAAACGCGATTACCGAGCACGCTACGCGACACCCCGCCGCCGGCAATCACCGTGCCGCCCGCGACGATTGAGTTGACGCAGATGCCTTCGTTACACGAATGCCCCGGCACGGTGCGCGCCGGCGGCCGCTGCTGCTGATAGGTGCGGACCGGCCAATCGGCTTGATAAATATCGAGCGGCGGTTCGAGCTTCAGCAGATCCATGTTCGCGTCATAATAATCATCCAGAGTATGCAGGGCGCGCCAATAACGGTCTTGCGATACTCGACCGAACTTGCCGCCAAAGCGGTAACTATAAATGCGCGCGTGATCCGCCAACTGATTGCGGATGAGATCGATCACGTGTTGCTTGCGGCGGCCATTCGAGCCGAGCGCCGCAAGGGCTTCGATAAGCACACTGCGCTTGAACGCAAAGACGCCAAGCGGCCCAAAGTGCGTGCCCTCGGCAGGCAGCTCGCGCGGCGGGTCAAGTGATTCGAAACGTTCGATGACGTCGTCCGCCGCCGCAAAATAGGTTGAGAAGCCGCTCCCTTGGGCGGTTTCGCGATCGATGGCGGCGATGGTGACATCCGCATTGTGCTCGCGATGAAATTCCACCATCGCGGCGTAATCCATGCGATAGACCTGCTCACCAGAGACAATCAGCACGGTGTCTTCTTGCGCACCGTCGAGCAGATAAAGATTCTTGAAAAGCGCATCCGATTGTCCGCTATAGATCGAGAGTTCTTCGGTGATCGGCGGTGAGACAGCGGTGACGTATTCGCCAAGGTCGGTATTAAAAATCGACCAGCCGTCGCGCAAGTGATTCTGCAACGACAACGAATTGAACTGGGTAAACACATTAATGTGGCGCAGGCCCGAGTGCATGCAATTGGTCAACGCGAAATCGATGACGCGGTAGTTGCCGGCATAGGGCAACGCCGCGGTGGTGCGACGAGCGGTCAACGGCATCAGCGGCTTGCCGTCGCCGATCGCTAAGACAATGACCAAGGTTTCGTGCAGGTTGGAAATCGGCATGATTGGTTCGGCGCGCAAGGGGCGTGCATTATAGCGGCGTCGCCGCGAGACAAAAGCGGGTCGTCGGGACGACTGGCGCGGGCGGTGCCGCGCACTCCGCCGGCGCACCCAGACCGCACCGCGCATCGTTCCACCTTACGACACTATAGGCTCTTTAGAATTAGTAAGTTATCTTGTGACGCATTGCGTCCTACAAGCCCGGTCCAGTCTATCTAAGTTATGTCGGAAGAAATCCTGATTAATGTCACTCCTCAAGAAACTCGCGTGGCGTTTGTTGAAAATGGGGTGCTACAGGAGGTCTTGATCGAACGCACCCGGCGGCGGGGCTTTGTCGGCAACATGTATTTGGGTCGCGTGAATCGGGTACTGCCCGGGATGGGTGCGGCCTTCGTCGATATTGGCCTTGCCCGCGCCGCCTTTCTGCATGTTTCCGACATCGCGGCCGCCCAGCAACGCAAGCAAACTACGGGACAGGAAGTTGCGATTGAGCAGGCGGTGCACGAAGGACAGGAACTTTTGGTGCAAGTGGCCAAAGAACCGCTCGGCACCAAAGGTGCGCGCCTCACCACTTACTTAAGTATTCCGTCGCGTTACCTCGTGTTTATGCCGGACACGAATTCGCTCGGGATCTCGCAACGCATCGAAAATGAAGACGAGCGCAAGCGCCTGCGTGACATCCTGCTCGAATTGCAACCTGGATTGAAACCGCTCAGCGTGCCGCTTGATGACACCATGAGTTCGGAAATCGCGTTCAACGGCGGCGGTGGCTTCATCGTGCGGACCGCCGCTGAAGGCGTCTCAAAAGCGGAACTCGCGGCCGACATTCAGTTTCTGCGCCGTCTGTGGGCTTCAATCCAAGAACGTATTACCGCTTCCAAATCTATCGCGGTGCTCTACGAGGATTTGCCGCTGGTGTTGCGCATCATTCGCGATCTCACCGCTGCGAATGCCGAAAAGATTCGGATCGATTCGCGCGAAACGTTCGCCAAGGTCAAAACCTTCGCGGAAGAATTCACACCCGAGCTCGTGGCGAAAATCGAACATTACCCGGGGGAACGCCCGATTTTGGATCTGTATTCCACCGAGGATGAAATTCAACGCGCCCTGCAACGCAAGGTCGAATTGAAATCCGGTGGCCATCTGGTGCTCGACCAAACCGAGGCGATGACCACCATTGACGTCAACACCGGCGGCTTTGTGGGACACCGCAATTTGGAAGAAACGATTTTCAAGACCAACTTGGAAGCGGCCCAGGCCATCGCGCGTCAGCTCAGGTTAAGGAACTTGGGCGGCATCATTATTGTCGACTTCATCGACATGCTGGAAGACGAGCATCGCCGGCAAGTGCTGCGGGCGCTGGAGAAAAGCCTCGAGCGCGATCATTCCAAGATCACGATTAGCGATGTGACCTCCTTGGGACTGGTACAAATCACCCGTAAACGAACGCGTGAAAGTCTCGAGCACGTATTGTGCGAAGCGTGCGCAACCTGTGGCGGCCGCGGCTCGGTGAAAACCGCCGAAACGGTGTGTTATGAAATTTTTCGCGAAATATTGCGCGAGCAGCGGCAATACGATGCAAAGAAACTGTTGGTGGTAGCGGCGCAAAATGTGGTCGATTTGTTGCTTGACGAAGAATCAACCAGCGTGGCCGAACTCGAGGAGTTCATCGGCATTCCGATCCGCTTTCAAGTGGAAACGACTTACACGCAAGAACAGTACGACGTTGTGCTGCTGTAGCATGCGGCCATGAGAGCGCTGCGGTCCTGGCTGCGTGTGGGTTGGAACGGCGCAGCCTATGTCATCATCTTCGCCGGACTCGTCACCGCGGCGTTGCGCCTACTGATCGGTCAACTCGCCCATCATCCGGAATGGGTGGAAGCCTGGGCGAGCCACGCGTTCGGCGCCACCGTCTCCATCGGGCACGTGCACGGTGGTTGGCAGGGGTTGGTGCCGGTGATTGCCGGGGATGAAGTCCGTGTGCGTATCGGCAGCACCTCAGGCCCCGAGGTACTACGTTTTGAACGCGCGGTATTCGCGCTCGATCCGCTTGCCAGTCTGCGTGCACGTAGCTTTGCACTTGGCCAATTCACGTTGCAGGGACTTAACCTAGGCGTGTTACGCCATGCCGATGGGAGTTTTGGCGTCGCCGGATTTCCGCTCACCAATCCGCAGTTTCTACGGTGGCTATTGCGTCAACGCGAGCTCCATTTCGCCGATGCCGCCATCAGTCTGCGCGACGAGCTTTCGAAGTTTGACTCTATCAAGGCGACTGGCGTCGACTTCGTCCTCCACTCTGACGCTCAGCTTTCGCGAATTGACGGCGCCGCGGCAATGGTTGATGCGGTCGGCGCGGGATTGCGTTTCTCGTTGGCGTTCCCGCACACGGCCAATGTCATGCCTTACGGCACGGTAGCAGGCAAGAATCTCAATCTGCTGACGCTCGCGCGGGCTTTGCATGTCACGTTACCCGCGGCCGAACGTCTGAACGGCGATGGAAGCATCCGTTGGGCGAAATCCGGCGCGCACGAATTTCGGCTGGGATTCGCGCTTGATCGCATCGAAGTCCTCGCCCCGCACACACCGCATCCCACGGACGCGCAGGTATTCGCGTTCAGCGGCAGCTTAACTCGACACGCGACGCGCACCGATCTCCAGGTCACGCAACTGACGGCCGATGCGACCACCACCCCTATCGATTGGCGACTGCAATTTGCGTCGGCGCAGCCACTCGTTGTTCAAGCCGACAGGGTGCCGCTCACGTTGCTCCCGCTCCTTGGCTTATGGCCGTCGCCGGCGCTCGCCGAGATTGCTTCCGTCGCGACGTCGCGCCGACCGAGCGGTACACTGCAAAATCTCCGAGTTGGCGTAAGCGCGGCGCAACCTTCCGAGTTGTACACGCGCGGGGTGCTGCATAACGCGTCCTGGCAGAGTGCGGCACCATGGCCTGGCGCACATCAAGTCAGCGCCGACTTTGCCTTGAGTTCTCAGGGCGGCGTCCTCCGTTTCGCGGAACACGAATTTGCTCTGGATGAAACCCGGCGTTTGCAAGTGCCGTTGACTATCAGCCTGCCACGCGGCTATGTGCAATGGTCGCGCGAAGCCGATGCGAATATTTTGGTACAAGGGCATTTAACTGCGATATGCGATGATCTGCCCTGTGCCTTGCGCGGCGAAGCCACGCTGCCGCGCGCAGGTAAACCGGTGGTCGATATCGCGGCGCATTTCGGCAGCGGTGAACTTAGGCACCTTATCGAAATCATCCCGCTGCAATTACTTCGCCCCCATGGCGATGAGTGGTTGCGCCATGCGTTTGATGGCGGGCTAATCAAGCACGGCAATTTAATCCTCAAGGGTCCGCTCGCGGCCTTTCCGTTCGATAACGGAGAAGGAGTACTGCACGCCGACTTCGCGGTCGAAGGTGTCGCTCTGCACTACGCGAACGGATGGCCCGTAGCCGACGATGTCGCGGGGACCGTCGCGCTCGATGGCCGCCACTTGCGCGGCACCTTGCTCGCGGCCAAGTTTTTCAAGTCTGATTTACGCGAAGCGGAATTCGCGATTGAAGACGTGTTCGCGAAGCCGTCGGTCTTAACCGTGCGGGGCATAATCCGCGCGTCGCTCGCGGACGCCGTCGAGACACTACGCGAGAGCCCGCTTGATCAATCGCTGGTATCTCGGCTGAATGACTTTTCGCTTTCCGGAGACTTCGATCTAATGCTCGATCTCCGTTTAGGCTTGGCGAAAGGTAGCGAAAAAGTGTTGCTCGGCTCCATGGAATTTGACGGTAACGAATTGCGTAGCACCCACCTACCCATTGCCCTACGCGATCTTCGCGGCAAATTAAGTTTCACACGCGATGATTGGTATGGCGATGGCTTGACCGCCACTTTAGGGCAAGACCGGGTGGGGCTCGTGGTCAATGGCGGTATTGGTGATCCTAACTACGATAATGAGTTTCGTCTGACTGGCACGGCTGACGCAGCGCGTGTGTTGGACGCGTTGCAGACCTACGCGCCGGGCGTGCACGAGTGGCTCGCCGTGAACGACCGTTTGCGTGCGATTCGCGGCGAACTCGCCTGGAAAGCGGTGTTGGTGTCACCTCATGCGAGCGCTACGGACGCGCCACCGACCCAGCGCGTCGTTTTCGAGTCGAGCTTGCAAGGATTGGCGGTTGATCTCCCATGGCCATTTGGTAAAGCGGCGCTGGAACAACGTCCTCTACGCATCGAAACCACCCTGGGTGCGCATGAAACGCACGACACCATGGTGGAATACGGACGCCAGGTGCGTGTCGCCATTCGACAAACCGGGGGCGCGGCGCACGCGGCGCTGACTCGGTTGGAAGCTGTATTCGGTGAAGGTCCCGCACCGACGCTGGAACGCGATGGAATTTATCTGCGCGGCGAACTCGCGACATTGCCGTTCAGCGACTGGGCGCTGTTGCTCAAGCACGGCACACCCCAGAACGGCGAGCTTCCGATGGCGTTTGAACTCGCCATAGGTCAACTCAATACGTTTGGCCAACAATTCGAGCACGTGTCGTTGCGCGGTCACCGCGATCCGATCGCATGGCGCATGACGTTGGCGAGCGAACGCGCGGCAGGGAACATCACGGTGCCGCGAGATCTCGACACGGCACCGCTCACACTTGATCTCGACCGGTTGTGGCTGAACCCGCTGCCACACGACGATGGCGCGCGGAAGGTCGATCCGCGCGCGCTGCCCAATCTTGCGATGGCCTGCGCCTCGTTTAAATATCACACCACGGACTTCGGCCAAGCCTCGCTTGCCACACAACGTACGCCTGACGGCCTTAAGTTGCAGACCCTCGTGTTCCAAAGCCCGGCGTTTCAGGTCCAAGCCGAGGGTGCCTGGTCAGTGCAAAGTGACATTCATCAATCTCAATTCAGTATCCACTTGAAAGGGGAAGAACTCGGCGGCGTCCTGCAACACTTCGGGTACGATGCCAAAGCCATCCGGGGCGGGCAAACGACTCTTGATATCGAGGCAATGTGGCCCGGCACGCCCGGCGATTTCACGCTCGACCGGTTAGACGGTAGCTTAAACTTGCGCGTGCAAAAGGGCCGGCTGCTCGATATCGAGCCCGGCAGCGGCCGCTTGTTTGGACTGCTCAGCCTGCAATCGCTCCCACGCCGTCTCTCACTCGACTTTGCCGATCTGTTTCAGAAAGGTTATGTGTTCGATCGCATCGAGGGTTGGTTTGAACTCGAGAACGGCAACGCCTATACCAACAGCTTATTGATGGAAGGGCCTTCATCGCGGGTTGAGATCACCGGTCGGACCGGACTTGCGCAGAAAGACTACGACCAACGCGCCACCGTCACTCCGGCACTCTCCAAAAGCATTCCAATAGCAAGCGCCCTATTTGGGCCGGCGGGGATTGGGGTCGGTGCCGCCATTTATTTGGGGCAAAAGGTGTTCAAACAAATACCCGATCAGCTCGATAAGTTTCTGCGGAAGCAGTATTCGATCACCGGTCCATGGGACAATCCGCAAGTAGAAAAACTCTAACGGCGCGGATGAAAACTCAATGAGCGGCGAGATCTGGAAACCCAATACGGTGGTTGCGGCCGTGATCGAACGCGAAGGCCGCTTTTTGTTCGTCGAAGAAATTTCGCCCGAAGGACGGGTAGTGATCAATCAACCGGCGGGCCATCTCGATGCCGGCGAAACGCTACTAACGGCCGTCACACGCGAAACGATGGAGGAGTCGGCTTGGGAGGTAGAACCGCGGGCGCTCATCGGCGTGTATCTCATGGAGCCGGCGGGAAGCGCGGTAACTTACCTGCGCTTTTGTTTCCACTGTGAGCCGCTCGTGCACCACCCCGCGCGCAAGCTCGATAAAGAAATTATCCAACCCTTGTGGCTGTCGCGTGATGAATTGATCGAACGCCAAGCGCAACACCGCAGCCCATTGGTGCTGCGGTGTGTTGACGATTACCTAACGGGCACCCGCTACCCGTTATCGCTGATTCACGACTTTCGGTTCTAGGGAGTTCACTTGGGCGCGGAATCGGAAAATCTACCGCGCGACACGCCGCTCATTGTGGCTGTTTCGGGCGGGGTCGATTCCTCGGTCAGCGCGCTGCTCCTCAAGCAGGCCGGGTTTCCCGTGCGCGCGATTTTCATGAAGAACTGGTCGGAACCTTCCACCGACGGTCACTGCCGGTGGGAAGAAGATGTCGCCGATGCGCTCGAGGTGTGCGAAAAACTTGGCATCGAACTTAATACGGTTGATCTCTCGCAAGCGTACTGGGATGGCGTATTCGCGGATTTTCTCGCGGAATACGCGCGCGGTCGCACGCCCAACCCCGACATTCTGTGTAACCGCGAAGTTAAGTTCAAAGCGTTCTTGGAGCATGCGCACGCACTGGGTGGCGCGTTGATCGCAACGGGCCACTATGCGCGGATTAGAACGCAAGCGGATGGTTTTGCGCTATTGAAAGGACTGGATGGCAACAAAGATCAAAGTTATTTCCTCTACACGCTCGGGCAAACACAGCTCGCCGCGACGTTGTTTCCGGTCGGTGGCATTGCCAAGCCGGCCGTGCGCGCGCTCGCGCAACAACATGGCCTGGTGACGCATGACAAAAAGGACAGCACCGGGATTTGTTTCATCGGCGAACAGCGGTTTCGAGAATTCCTGTCGCGCTATCTGCCGGCACAGCCGGGGTTGATTCGGGACTTAAACGGTGGCGTCGTCGGCGAACACGTGGGCGTGGTGTATTACACCCTTGGGCAGCGGGAGGGCTTGCGCATCGGTGGCGTCAGGGGTGCCGCCGAAGGTGCTTGGTATGTGGTCGCGAAAGATGTGAGCGCGAATGAATTGCGGGTCGCCCAAGGACACGACCACCCGGCACTCATGAGTCGCGCGCTGGCCGCTGACCAATTGAGCTGGGTATCAGGTCGAGCACCAATACCGCCATTTGCATGCCGCGCCAAGACACGTTATCGACAAGCCGATCAGCCGTGCACGATTTCAATGATTAGCGGCGACGCCTGCACCGTGCTGTTTGATCAACCACAACGCGCGGTGACCCCAGGTCAATCCGTCGTGTTTTACCAAGAGGACGTCTGTCTGGGCGGCGGCATTATCGATCGCACCTGGAATTAGCTCTTTCTGCACTACAACATTGTTCATTCTTTGCCGATAATACGGCCTTCCCCGTAACGCCTTAAGATCACGGAGTTCCGATGACGAACAGCTTCAATGCGCGCTCCACGCTAAAAGTGGGCAACAAGGATTACCAATATTTCAATCTCAAAGCCTTGGACGGCCGGTTCAATTTGGCGCGCTTGCCCTACTCCTACAAAATTCTGCTGGAAAACTTGCTGCGCCATGAAGATGGTGCGAATACCACCAAAGCCGATATCGAGGCGCTGGCCGGCGCCGATTTAAAAAAACTGCCGGTCAAAGACATCAACTTCACACCGGCGCGCGTGGTGCTACAAGACTTCACCGGCGTACCGTGCGTGGTCGACTTGGCGGCGATGCGCGACGCCATCAAGAAACTCGGCGGCGATGCTTCTAAGGTAAACCCGCTGTGTCCGGTTGAACTCGTCATCGATCACTCAGTCATGATCGACCATTACGGTTCCAAAGAAGCGCTCGATTTAAACGCCAAAGTTGAATTTCAGCGTAACGAAGAGCGCTACACGTTCTTGCGCTGGGGCCAAGAAGCCCTGAAGAACTTCAAAGCCGTGCCACCGGATACCGGCATCGTGCATCAGGTGAATATCGAATATTTGGCGCGCGTGGTATTCGATAACGACGGCTTGTTGTATCCGGATAGCTGCTTCGGGACGGACAGCCACACCACCATGGTCAATGGCATCGGCGTTTTGGGTTGGGGCGTGGGCGGCATCGAAGCCGAAGCAGCCATGCTCGGGCAGCCCTCTTCCATGTTGATGCCGGAAGTCATCGGCGTGCGTGTCACCGGCAAGCTTGCCGAAGGTGCGACAGCCACCGATCTCGTGCTTACCGTCACCGAGATGTTGCGCAAACGCGGGGTGGTCGAAAAATTCGTCGAGTTCTTCGGCCCGGGCCTCGCCAATTTATCCGCAAGCGATCGCAATACGATCGCCAACATGGGGCCGGAATACGGCGCGACTTGCGGTATCTTCCCGATTGATGAAGAGACATTGAACTACCTGCGCTTAACGGGTCGCAGCGAAGATCAAATCGCGGTGGTTAAGACTTACGCGCAAGCGCAGGGCATGTGGTGGACACCAGAAGCACCGGAACCGGAATATACCGATGTGCTGGCGCTCGATTTAGGTTCGATCAAACCCTCACTTGCCGGCCCGAAGCGTCCGCAAGATCGCGTGCTGCTGTCGGATGTCAAAACCAATTATCAAAAGGCTTTTGAAGGCGAGCAGAAAATGCGCCCGTCGGCGGGGCCGGCCACCGTGACCGATCGCGGGCAGACCTTCCAATTAAAAGATGGCGCGGTGGTTATCGCCGCCATTACTTCTTGCACCAATACCTCCAATCCTAGCGTTTTGATCGGCGCAGGCCTTTTGGCGCGAAAAGCCCGAGCATTGGGGTTGAAAGTGAAACCGTGGGTTAAGACGTCGCTCGCGCCCGGCTCCAAAGCCGTCACGGAATACCTCGCCAAAGCCGGACTGACGGAAGACTTGGAAGCGATGGGCTTCCACGTCGTGGCCTATGGTTGCACTACCTGCATTGGTAACTCCGGGCCGCTGAACGAGCCGATTGGCAAAGCCATCCAAGAAAACAAATTGAGCGTATCCGCCGTACTTTCCGGTAATCGCAATTTCGAAGGGCGCGTGCACCAAGACGTGCGCATGAATTATTTGGCTTCGCCGCCGTTGGTGGTGGCATATGCCATCGCCGGCAGTACTGATATCGATCTCACTAAAGAACCAATCGGTCAGGGTGCGGACGGCAAAAACGTTTTTTTGAAGGATATCTGGCCTAGCAATGCCGAAATCCAAGCCGTGGTCGCGAAATCCGTCACCGCCGAGCTTTTCAAGAAGAGCTATGGCGATGTGCTGAAGGGCGATGCGCGTTGGCAGAGCATCAAGATCACGAAATCCGAAACGTACCCGTGGGACGCCAAGAGCACCTACATCCAAAATCCGCCGTATTTCGCGGGCATGACGATGACCCCACCCGGTATTCGGCCGATCAAAGGCGCGCGCGTGTTGGCGGTGCTCGGCGATTCCATCACCACCGATCACATCAGCCCCGCCGGCGATATCAAGCTCGATGGCCCGGCCGGGAAGTACCTCGCCGAGCGTGGTGTCGCCAAAGCCGATTTCAATAGCTTTGGATCTCGTCGCGGCAATCACGAAGTGATGATGCGTGGAACCTTCGCCAATACGCGGATCAAAAACGCAATGACGCCGGGCGTGGAAGGCGGCGTATCCCGTTACATCAATGGCGCGGCCGCGCCGGTTGAAGCCATCTATGACGTCGCGATGAAGTACGCCGCCAAACAAACCCCGCTGGTGGTGCTGGCCGGCAAAGAGTACGGCACGGGTTCATCGCGCGATTGGGCGGCCAAGGGCACCATTCTGCTTGGCGTGAAAGCGGTCATTTCCGAATCTTTCGAGCGCATTCATCGCGCGAATCTCGTGGGCATGGGGGTGCTACCGCTCAACTTCGTCGATGGTCAAACTGCCGCGAGCTTAGGCCTGGACGGCACCGAGACGATCGATTTGGAAGGTCTGACGCAAGGCGCGCCAGAAGTCACCGTCAACGCTAAAAAGGGAGATGGCGCAGTCGTCAGTTTTAAAGCCAAGGTCCGTATCAACACGCCGGTGGAATGGGATTATTACCAGCACGGCGGGGTCTTGAATTACATGCTGCGGCAGATGGCGAAGTAGTTCGCTCCTCCCTCCCCGCTCACGTGTGAAGCGTGAGCGGGATTGCCCTAACCACGTAAGACATCCAGCGCGTCTTGTTTGAACTGCGCGTATTCAATGACCGTGCCGTCCGGATCCCGCACGCACAAGAACTTGGCCTCGACGCCGGACGGTCGCACCCCGGGCGCCGTTTCATAAGGCGAGACCGGCCCCACGAACTCAACCCCATGCGCCGCGAGATGACTCGCCACCGACTCGATGTCGGCCACCTCAAAACATAGGCGTGCAATCCCAACGTTATCCAACGACTTGTACGCCTCACCGACGGTAGGCTTATCGAGGAACTCGATGATGTCTAAAAAGGGCACGGGATTGTCGCCGGGAATTTTCATGAATACCGCGCGAAAACGACGATTTGTGTCCAGCCCCAAGCCACGCCACACCCCCGCACCAGGCTCGAAAATCTGATCGGCGAACTTCTCGAAGCCAAGCATTTCGTAAAACGGGATGGTTCGCGCCATGTCACGCACACAGATATTGGCGTGGACCATTTGACGAATTTGGATGGCTTTCACAAAGCGGCTCCGCGGTAAGGTAGGAATTTGTGAATCTACGGTGCTGCCGTTAAGCGAACAAGCCCAGTAAAGGCGGTTAAGAAAGTCCGGCGCTAACCAGCCATTCCGAATTCCGCGACGGGCGCAAGGCCGGGATGCGGAGGGCTGGCTTGGGGACCTTGAAAATACAGGAGGTATTTTCGCGAGCCTACAGGGACGTACTTGGGGCGTGTCCCCAAGTCAATCCTCTGCAGCGCGGCCGGTCGATGGCACTGATCAGATGAGAATTGGGACCAGCAATTCAGCGCGCGCGCTTAGCGTTGTGCAATTGCAGCAGCGGCAATATTCTTGCGGCGTTACGCGTAGTCGACTAGCCTGCCTATACTCCTGCCCCAATCGTTGAAAGGAATATTTGATGGCCACCACCAACACCGAATTTGAACTCCGCGGACTCAATCACGTCGCGATGGTCTGCCGCGACATGCACAAGACCGTCGACTTCTACACCAACGTTCTCGGCATGAAGCTCAAGAAAACCATCGATCTCCCCGGCGGCGTCGGTCAGCACTTCTTTTTCGACATGGGTGGCGGCCAATGTTTTGCCTTCTTTTGGTTTACCGAAGCGCAAGATCGCGTTCCCGGCGTCTCTAACCCGCGCGCTAATTTCGAACCCGAGACTTTGTTCGCCGATCCGACAGCGCTCACCTCGTCACACGGCTCGATGAACCATTTTGCGTTCGATGTGGCGCCGGAGAAAATTGACGAATACCGCGAGAAGCTCATCGCCAAAGGAATCAAAGTTAGCCCAGTGCTTCATCACGACACTTCCGAGACACAGATGGCGGAAGGTGTCACCGAAAAAGTCTGGGTAAGTTCGATCTATTTCCAAGATCCGGATGGCATCGTGCTCGAATTCGCCGCATGGCAACGCGAATTCAGCGCAGCCCTTGGCGATCGCTGGGATCATCAACCTGCCACGCCGGCCGACAAAGAAAAATACCGCCAAGCCGGCGCCGAGTTCGCGCGCAAGATGGCGCAGCAAGCAGCCTGATTATGCGCGGACGTCCACCCCTGCCGCTGCACGGACTCACGTTTGGTGAACAGTGCGTGGGTTCAAGTTGGCGCACGCACCGCCGCACGGTGACCGAAACGGATTTGATGAATTTTGTCGGAACCTGCGGCTTTAATGAGCCGCTTTTTATCGACGCAGAGGAAGGTTCATCGCTCGGCTTCGCCGGCCGCTTGATCCCCGGTGCATTGACCCTTTCACTCGCGGAAGGGCTGGTGATCTCGAGCGGGAATCTCACCGGGACCGCAGTTGCGTTCCTAGGTGGCAATATCGAAGTCAAAGCCCCGGTGTACGTCGGCGATAGCCTCGAAGTATGGGTGGAAGTCACCGCGGCCCGGATGACCTCACGTGGGGATCGCGGCGTCATCACCACACGCAACGAAATTCGCAATCAGCGCGGAGAACTAGTCATGATATTTACACCCTCGCGCATGATCCGAACGGTGCGCGCGGACCATGCGTGAGGCGTCGACTCGATTTATTTCAGGAAACGAGAAGTTCGTGCAGTACGGCACTCCAAGCGCGGGCCAGATTGTCCCGGTTGTAGCCACCGCCGCCAAACGCCATTAAACGGCCATGCGCGAACTCATCCGCGATCGCGCATAAGCGACGCGCGGCATGAGCATGACTTGCTTCGGAATACGCAAGCTGGGCGAGCGGATCACCTTCCAAACTATCCGCCCCGCACTGAAACACGATGAACTCCGGTTTAAATTTTTGCAGGTGCGCTTCGACTTTTAACCACGCCGCGAGAAACTTCTCATCGTCGGCGTATGGCGGCATTTCGATATTGAGCTTGGTCCCCACTGCCGGACCTTTGCCGGTTTCATCACTCCGCCCGGTGCCGGGATAGAGCGTGCGGCTGTCTTGGTGTAAGTCGGCAAAAATTAAATCGGGATCCGTTTCGAATGCGTAGAACACACCGTCACCATGATGCGCATCGATATCGATATAGGCGACCCGCCGCACATCGTACTTTTTGCGTAATGTCTCGATCACAACGCCGAGATCGTTAAACACACAAAAACCCGCCGCGTGATTACGCGCGGCATGATGCAAGCCGCCGATGGCTTGCAGGCTGCGGCGACAGCGCCCTTGCATGACATCGTTTAGCGCATCGAGCGCAGCACCGACCACACGCGAACTGGCCTCAAACACATTGGGAAACACCGGCGTATCGCCACCATCGAGCATGGCCCGGCCCGTTTTTTCCGCGGTCGCGACCAGCTCGATATAGTCTTCGGTATGGAAATAGGCCAGTTCTTGTCGAGTAGCGGCGCGGCTCGGCCGGTGTACCGCGCGCGTGAGCAATCCCTGTGTTTCGGCGAGGGCGAGAAATTCGCCTTGACGATCCATCCCAAGCGGATGACCGTCTAAAAAGCCATACTTTCCAAGCGGTGGATCGGCAATAAGGTACACAACTTCCTCCGCACGTAGTTTAAAAGGATAGGTCAGCAGTGCCGTCGCCAGCACGCGAAGACAGTGTCGACGGTCGCTCCGCGCCGGGTATTCCGAAAGCTTCATGCCCATAGCGTTCCCCGTTCGGCCGCGGAATTCAAGCGCAAGTTTAGCGGTGTCAATCCCGCACAGACTCGCGTAACTTAACCGAATGAAGCGCTCACTAATTTTCTGTTTGTTACCGGCCCTGGCGGTTTTGAGTCAGCCATGGACGACGGCCGCCGCACCGCCCGAACTTAGCGCCGGGGAATACGCCATTGAATCGAACATGACGATGCCGCATCTCGACGAAATGCGCCGAATGGTCTCACGCGAGACCCGCTGCATCGCGGCGCAAGATATCCGCGCGCTCTTTCCGGTCATGCGGCAACCGGCGCTTAACGGGTGTCAGTTCGATTTTCCAAAGCCGGTCCAAGACTCGATCCACTACGTGCTCGCTTGCGAGTCTGCGCGGGTGGCGACGGGCACGCTCATACTTGAGGCGAAGCCCCCCACTGTTATCGGCAATTTAGCCATCAAAATGGGCGGGAAGAACATGACCTTCGCGCAACGCGTGGTGGCCACTCGTCAGGGCGCGTGCGACGCTAAACGATAATTTCTTGATCAGTAGCCGTGCGTGCTAATCAGCGCGGCCCCAACGGCGCATCTTTAAGTTCCACGCGAAGCAGAACCTCTGCGGAACCACCGGTCGCAAAACGGCCAAGCTCCTCCGTTTTGAATGCACTCGCTAAAGCCGGTCGTAACGTATCTGTCGTCACGACGCCAAGTTTCGCCGCGTGAGCGAAGTGCGCCGATAATTCTTCAACTCGCGCCAGCGCTGTGACCGACTTACCGGCGTAATACACGTAGACGGTGGGACTCACGCCCAGCGTGACTAACGGTGTCGCGGGATCCAATCGGTCATGTGCAAGGCGCGCCAATCGATAATTCTCGAAGCGCTCACGATTCCAAAGGGCGCCGGTAGTGGCGGCAGCCGGCCACACCAACGCCATCGCGGCGGCGAGCGCCAAATAACGATTAAGTGTGGGTGACAGCATGCCAAAGTGCGCGACGACCACGCCGACGAGTGCCGCGCTCGCGAGCCATGCGCCGCAGGTAAGCCAGGCAGTTCCCGCTTGCGTCATGACCCACCCCGCGCAGGCAACCACCGTGAGCAGTTGTAGTGGGAAAAGGAAGAAACGCTCGACGCCTCCCCATTTACCATGCGTCGTGAACGTCACCAGGCCGTGTGCGACGAATATCGCAAGCAGTCCCATCACCGGCAACACGTAGAAATAACGGTATTGCGGTCCAAGACTTAACCCAAGGCAGACCATGGCGAGCGGCCACCACAAGTACGCGATACGCCTTCCTTCACGAATGAATAAACCGCTTAGCGCAAGAAGGAACAGCGGAAGCCACGGCAGTATCAGTTGCAACGGACGGTACAAATAATACGGATCGCGCAGCCGACTCAATGCTGGCGCTAATAACGTGCCGCCTAGCTGACTGGTCGCAACGCGCGTCTCACCAAGCCTCCACTCCAGCATGAGCCACCATGGGAGTGTCAGCAGCAACACCAACATAATGCCGGTGACGGGTTTCAAACTATCGCGAACCGCGCGCCAGCTTCCCGCCTCTATCCGCGTTGCGAGCGCCCACCCGACAAGGGCGAGCACCGGTAATTGCGGACCTTTGGTTAACGTTGCGGCCGCCATCGAGCACCACAAGAGGCCAACCCCGCCCAGCAGTTGCCGGCCACGCCCGGCGGGGCGACGCGCGCTCCATGCCGCGCCGACCAACATAAACGCGGTCCACATCGCGTACAGTAAATCCGGTCGCGCGTCATGCATGAAACTAAACAAGCCGGCACTGCTGACCATCAACGCCCCGGCAAGGAGCGCCGTGGCGGGCGTGTAGAGAAGATAGGCGGTCGCGATGGTCGCAAGAATCAAACCCACGCCCGCAAGCACAGACACAAAGCGCGCGTGCGCCGGCGTTACGTTCGGCAGAGAATCGGTTGCCGCCGTGACCACCGCCACTGCCCAGTAACTCAAAGGTGGCTTGTTAAGCCGCGGCGCGCCGTTGAAATACGGCACAATCCAATCGCCGCGCTGACTCATTTCATGCACGGTCTGCGCAACGAAAATTTCATGCGAATCGAGTGGGACGTCGCAGGCCTTATACAAACCTGCGATAAGCGCAAGCAGCATCAAGACACCAAGATTGATCGTCCAGCGCCCTGCGCCGAGCTTGCGAAGCTCTGTCACTGATTTGAGATCGCGCGTTAGCGCGTAAACGATTTGAGTTCGGTGTTCCAGCGGGGATCTTCGTAGGTAATCGACTTCACGACGCCGGTACCGTCGGGCACGTACCACGTGGTGCTATTGACGCTGCTTTCCATCCCCGCGGCCTTCCATCGGTCTTGGCATTCGATGCGGTAAGCCTTGAACACACCCGCCGCGACTTCCACGTCGGTGAAATCAGCAACTTCACATTTGACATTCCCATCCCACATTGCATCTTCCACAATCGAGTTACCGG
This sequence comes from uncultured Klebsiella sp., assembly GCA_964555355.1. Classification (GTDB taxonomy): domain Bacteria; phylum Pseudomonadota; class Gammaproteobacteria; genus CAIKBL01. The sequence continues at coordinate 104,508 of CAZKRY010000004.1, read as the reverse complement.
CATATTTCGCTTGCCACTTCTTGCCGACCTTAAGCGGGAACTCAATTACCGGATAAAACGGTTTGAATTCCACCGCAAGCTTTCCATTCGCGGTGATCTTGTGCATGTTGTAGCTCGCGTCTTTTTTCAAATAGATTTTGTACTCGCCGCACTGGCTGACTAAATAACCCTCGAGATCCGATTCGACGATCTCCCACCGCGCGCAGTTTAACGTCGCGACTTGGCTGACGAACTCGCGCACTTCACCTATCCGCGGCGCGGGAACATCCGCCACCTTGGCCGATTCCACGAGCGACACATCCGGTAAATCAAGGTCAAGCTCCTGTGCACCGCTCGGCAACGTCAGCGCGGAAATCAATCCAAGCAGGATGAAATTTACGAAACTCTTACCCATGTTCTTGCCTCGTCGCCGCGGGCTGCGGCGTTACTGGTTTGACACCTTTGTTAGGGGCTTCTATGGTGCCGTGGTAACTCGCGCCATGATGCCATGGATGACCCATCGTCCGCGCAAAAACCTATCGAGCGCCAACTCCTTATTGGCAACCACTTTAACGATGACAGCTTCAATAGACGCTTAATTACCATGTTCTACGAAACCGCCCACGGCCTGCGACCCGCACCGCTTACTCACAACCCAATGAACGCTTTGGTCATGCCTCGGCCCATTGGCTGGATCAGTACGATTAGCGCACACGGCGAGGTAAACCTCGCACCGTACTCCTACTTCAATGCGGTCTGCGCCGATCCGCCGTTTGTGATGTTTGCGCCCAATGCCGCGTCCCCAGGTTCGGCCAAAGATACCTACCGTAATCTGTGCGAAATTCCGGAGTTTGTCGCCAATGTGGTCGGCGCGCATGACGGTACACGCATGAATGCCACTTCCAAGCCCTACCCCTACGGGACCAGCGAATTCGCGGCCTGCGACATCGAGTCCGCGCCATCCCAGTTGGTAAAGCCACCGCGGGTCGCGACCGCCAAAGCGGCACTGGAATGCAAGGTTTATCAAATCGTCCATCTACCACCGGCGAGCGATGGTCGGGAGAGCCATGTCGTTATCGGGCAGGTGGTCGGTATCTACATCGCCGATGAGGTCATCGAAAAAGGCCTGGTCAACGAACGCCTGTTGCAGCCCTTAACCCGTCTGGGCTATATGAACTACGGCACGCTTGGGGAAATTTTCGAGATGGTGCGGCCGACTTAAAAGTGACCGCCGTCAGGATTCAGCTTTGGCACTGGGCACACAATGTCGGCGGCCACGCACTCACGATTTACCCATGGCGGCCGCTATGAGGTATCAATCGGACCCATCACGAGGTAGACCTATGCAAAACAAACCCAGAATTAGCGATTGCGCGATGTATCGTCTGCTCCGTATGGGTGAAATCGCCGAATTCAACCAACGCAAAGCTAAAGGCGAGAGTTGCGATTTGCTTGGAACCGACATGAGTCGACTCGATTTACGCGAGCTCGACGCCAGTGGCCTGGATATGCGGGATTGTTATTTCCGAATGTCCGATCTGCGCGGAATCGATTTTCGCGATACCAAACTGGAGGGCGCGAGCTTCGCCCAGGCGCACGTTTCGGGATGTTTTTTTCCGCGGGAAATTAGCGCCGCTGAACTCGATTTGGCGTTAGAGCACGGCACGCGGGTGCGCTACGGCACTTAACATCGCGGCTCGTTAATGCGTGTGATGGTGGTCGTCATGATCATGGTCGTGATCATGCACGGCCTGCTGCGACTCGCGCAGCGCCGCGCACGCCGCCTGCAAGGTGTGTGCCTCCACTAACCCGAGTGTCGCAAACAATTTCTCGGCAGCGGTTAGCCATAATAGGTAATACGGCGTGTTCGCGCGCGCGGCAGCATCGGCCGCGATTGCCGCTGACAGCGCGTCGACCCACGCGGTCCACGGAAAATAGCCACGCTGATGCAAATTGACGACGAGCGCAAAGGCCTTGGCTTCCCACGGCGCCGCGAACACCACGCTATCGTCATCCTGCGGGAGCCCCGGCAACAACGCGTAGTTGGGTGTGGGTGGGCAATTGGTCGACGGCATCATGCGCTTTCCATGTAATCGTCCCACACGTCGACCATCAGCACGTCGGTTGCGGAGCCATCCGGCCCCCAGAGTTCCCGTGCCGCGAACCGAACGCAGTACACATGTTGTGGCTTCTTGTCGTGGATAGCCACGAGCGTGTCCGGAAATACAAAGACGCCATGATCGCGTTCAACCGTCCCTACTTTGCCGCGGATATAGCGCGGCATCCGGGTATGCCCCGCAGGATTGATATTTTTGACGCGAATGCGCGCGCCCACTTTGAAGCGTGGCGCGATCGCTTCATCGACTCGCGAGCTGGCGCCGGCGGCGGTCGCCGCGAGCGCTTGTTGTGCATTGATTGCCATGACTATTGACCCCGCTTGAGTTGCTGCTGGCGCGCGGTGAGTTCTTGCGCGGTAAGTACACCCTTTTCGACCAGCAGCGTTTCGTAGGCATGCAGCCAGTGTTCGTAATAGCTTGTATTCAAATAGGCCGGCGCGCCCATACGTTCGATGGCATGCCGCAACTCGTCGACGTGAAATTTGCCAAGCGCGAAGATCGGTAAAAACATGCCAAACACGCGCTTTTCCCATTCGCTGTGGAATACGGGTTCGTTCTGCTCGGCGTCGATCGGACCAAGTCCATGCATGCCGCCCAAGTCGTGAATACCGTTCATCGCTTGCTCCTTAGGCTGTTTACGCGGGCGACGTTACTTTGGTCACGCCGATCATCGCATCCCGTGTCACGAGTTCCGCGAGTTGTTCCTCACTCCAACCTTCGGTCCCCGCCGGACGTTCCGGCAGTACCATGTAACGCAGTTCTGCCGTACTGTCCCAGACCTTGACGCTAACCTCGGCTGGCAACTCCAGGCCGAATTCTTTCAATACGCTGCGTGGATCGATGACCACCCGCGATCGGTAAGGTGCGGATTTGTACCACACTGGCGGCAAGCCCAGCGTCGGCCACGGATAACACGAACAAAGCGTGCAAACCAGGACGTTATGCACCTGCGGCGTATTCTCCACCACCACCATGTCTTCGCCTTGAATGCCGGAGAAACCAAGTTCGGCGATGGCCTGGGTGCCGTTGGCAAGTAATCGTTGTTTGTAGGCGGGATCGGTCCACGCGCGGGCGACGACTTTGGCGCCGTTACGGGGCCCGATTTTGGTTTCGTAAGCGTCGATCAATGTATCGATAGCGACGGGGTCGATGAGCCCCTTTTCAACCAGTAACGATTCCAACGCTTTGACCCGGATTTCAACGTCGCTTAGCGGACGATTATGGTTAGCGCTCATGGTATTGGTCCAAATGACTGAATAACGATGGCTAATCATAGGGCAGGTTTGCGGCGTGGTGTAGAACCGCGGCTATCCACGAGCCAAGGACAGTGATCCAACAGGATTGATTCACCGTAACTGCAGGGGTGAAGCGCCGGTTAGGGCTTCTTCCCCTCTAGGCCACTGCCGCCTGGCGCATGCGCCAGGCGGCTTCTTTTTAGGGTCGTTCGCTAGCTGGACTCGCTGGGGACAAGTGCCTCGTCGGAATTGCGTTTCCCGTACCAATCATTGACGGTCACCGCGGCCGGAAGGGCCGTCGCTTGCGCACCCGGCGGTCGATAAGCCTGGCGTTCGAGTACTTCCGCGCCGGCCTGACCAATTGGCACTGGCGTGCGCTCGACTAGCACGTGGGTTTCACCGGCATTGGGGTTTGCGCCTAATAGTAATATCGCCGTCAAAAAAGCTACGTTCATTAATACCTCTCCGATTGATTTATCGATAAGACTCGGAGACTCAGACTGCCTGCTCGTGAACGTGTTCAGCCAATATTCCTCGAAAAAATGCGCGTTTTCGCGCGAGTAAACCGATTGATTACGCCGCTGCCCGCGCGCGAATATGGCTCGCGCGCTTCCAACCCAGAAGCCGCCTAGCATTGCCCTTAACCGCTAATTGCCCGTATTCTTCCGCGCTCACTTCCAGCACTCGGCAACTCGCCCCGCATGTCCGTTCCGCTCAAAGAATCTACCCGGCCGGCCAGTCAATGCGTCGGCATTGTCGGGGGCGGCCAACTGGCGCGTATGATGGCTGAAGCGGCCAGCAACATTGGGCTCGAGATCACGGTGCTTGATCCAACGCCGGCCTGCCCGGCCGCCGAATTCGCGACCCAATTGGTCGGCGAGTTTGACGACGAACGACAGCTCGCGGTATTAGCGCACCAAGCGGCCGTTGTGACGCTCGACATCGAGGCCGTATCCGCGCATTGCTTGGAAACGCTGGAGCGCAACGGCACACGGGTGGCGCCGGCGGCAAGGGTGTTGGCCATCATCCAAGACAAATTGCGCCAAAAAGAATTCCTTGCTCAACATGGTTTTCCTACGTCGCCGTTTTGTGCCGTAACAAATCAAGCTGAACTCGCGGCGTTCGAACTGCCGTGCATCGTCAAAGCGCGCCGCCATGGTTATGACGGGCGCGGGGTTAAGCGCGTCACTTCACACGAAGATGCCCTCGAAATGCTCAAGACGCCGTGTCTCGCCGAGCGCTTGGTAGAGATCGATAAGGAACTTGCCATCATGGTGGCGCGCAATTGGCGCGGCGAGGTGGTGACTTACCCAGTGGTCGAAGCCGAATTCGATGCGCGCGCGAATATTTTGGATGTCATTAAAGCGCCCGCCGCCGTGCCGTCCGTGGTTGCCGCGCGCTGCGAACAGCTCGCACGCGAAATCGTGATAGCACTGGACGGCGTAGGGATTTTTGGTATCGAGTTCTTTCTCGACCGCGCCGGCCAAGTGTTGGTCAACGAGATTTCACCCCGCCCGCACAACTCCGGGCATTACACGATCGAAGCCTGTGCAACCTCGCAGTTCGAACAGCATTTGCGCGCGGTCGCCGGCCTGCCGTTAGGGTCTGCGAGCCTGCGCGCGGCGGCCGTAAGCTTTAACTTGCTGGGCGCGCTGGAAGCCGATGGCACCCCCGTCTACGAAGGATTAAACGCGGCGCAAGCCATGCCAGGCGTCGCGGTCCATTTGTACGGCAAACATCGCGTAAAACCGTTTCGAAAAATGGGGCATGTGACCGTGACATCGGATACGCTCGACCACGCAGTTTTGATTGCCCAAACCTTGCGCGCAAGCCTGCGCGTAACGAGCGAGTGACTTAAAGATGAGTAAACGCACTTCATCCACGACCGCCCCGCTGGTTGGCGTCATTATGGGAAGTGGTTCGGATCGGAATGTCATGCAGGGTGCAATCGATGTGCTGAGCGAATTTGGCGTGGCACATGAAGTGGCGATTGTGTCGGCGCACCGCACCCCCAAACGGATGGTGGACTATGCCGAGCGCGCCACCGAGCGCGGACTCAAAGTCATTATCGCGGGGGCCGGTGGCGCGGCGCATTTGCCCGGTATGACGGCTTCACTCACCACGCTGCCGGTAATCGGCGTGCCGGTTGCGGCCACGCTCTTAAACGGCACCGATGCACTTCTCTCCATCGCCCAGATGCCAGCCGGCGTGCCAGTCGCGACGGTCGCAATCAATAACGCAACCAATGCAGGATTGCTCGCCGTGCAAATTCTCGCCCTGAATGACCGCGCGCTCGCAAGCCGCCTCGCCCGCTATAAGGCTTCACTGCAGGAGAAGGTCATGACCGCGCAAGCGGAGCTGGATGATTCAAGCAACAGTCCTTCTAAGTCGCCCCGGAGGTAACGATGCAAACGCTCGGCACGCTTAAAGAACTTTGGCGATTTCCGGTCAAATCGATGCAAGGGAGCACTATCGATCTTTCGATGGTGACGCCGCGCGGGGTGGTCGGCGATCGCGCCTGGGCCATGCGCGACGACAACCGCCGGGAAGTGCAATGGGGCAAGTTATATCCCCAGTTGATGCTGTGCACCGCGCGTTACCGCGAAGAGCCGACGGTGGCGCGGATCGCGCCGGTTGATATCACATTTCCGGATGGTGAAACGCTCGGCAGCGACCACCCTAAAATCAACGCCAAACTCACCGAACTATGCGCAACGCCGGCCTCGTTATGGCCGTTGCAGCCGGCGACTAATCTCGATTTCTACAAACGCTACAAACCGGACGTTGCCAAGTGGCAGCAAGAAATCGCTGGTGTTTTCGCGCGCGAACCTGATGAGCCTTTACCGGATCTGTCGCAGTTGCCGGCGGTTCTGATGGATTATGTCGCGGTTCCCGGCACGTTCTTCGATAACGAAGAATTGCACCTCATCACCACCGCATCGCTCGCTTATATGCGCGAGAAAAATCCAGCGGCGATTTGGGACATCCGGCGCTTTCGCCCTAACTTTTTTATCGAAACGCCACCCAGCGTGCACGGGCTCGCGGAGCAGGCTTGGGTGGGCAAGCGTCTCGCGATTGGCGAAGTTGAACTCGAAATCTCGGCACCGACGCCACGCTGCGGCATGACGGTGAGACCGCAGGGAACCCTGCCATTCGATAAAACGATTTTGCGCACCATCGTCAAAGAGGGAAATCAAAATCTTGGCGTAGGGGCTCACGTCAAAAAAGCAGGGATGGTGCGCGCGGGGGATGAGCTTCGGTTGCTTTAATTAGTACCGAAGCTAAGCAACGTATTCCGGCGCTGTCCGTGCCCAATGGGTCACGTCTTCGCGACCGCTTCACATTTCCAATCAAGCAGCCGCTATAGGCTGGAACGGGCAGTTATGGCGCGTCGCCCATGTTCCGATTCCGCGCGCCTGCGGGCGATTGCGTAAAAGTAGAGGAATCAATCGCGTGTCGATATTGAAATCAATTCTGAAGTGGTTGGGGATCCTATTGGCGATCGCAGCGATCGTCATCATGATCGGGCTAGCCTGGAGTAGCTATGAAGCCTTCAAGCAATCCGAGGCGGCGCGCGCGGCGGCCAAGAAATTATGCGCTGAACTAACGCCGGGAATGCCGATTGAAGCCGTGTTGGTGCGCGCGAAGGAATTGAGAATCAATGTTGGCTATGAATTATTCATCTCGCCTGACGGCACACGCTACGAGTTCCAATTTAAAGGGTGGATGGGTGGCGGGGAGTGCCGAGTGCAGACGGCTGACGGCAAGGTCACAACAGCGGTTATTCGCGACCTCCAATAATTGGACATGGCGCAATTGAATCGACAAGGCTGCGGACTAAAGCTCTTCGATTAGCTCACTGCCGTTTCTTCTTTAGGAGTACTGCCATGCAAATCCAATTTGCAATTCTCGCGCTCACAGTATTGACGTTGACAGACAGCGCGTGCGCCGAAGAATTTTGGTCGCACAAAGATTGGCACGTCAGCGTGGAAAATGCGCGTTGCCGAATGGTCACCGGCGGCGACGGCAATGACACATTTAGCCTGAGTTTCGAACGCGGTGGATTCAATGCTGCCGCTGCTTATGAGCCGCTGACGATGCGCGGCTATGCGCCGTCCGTCGTACCGAATGATGAACTCGCACTTCTCATCAACCGCAAGCCACATCACTTGGGCGATGAGTTATCTGTTCACGAAGGTCGGGACGAATATGGCGACTCCTTTGTCGCGGCATCGATCCCCAGCGGGTTGGTGGGCGATTTGATTGCGGCGCTAAAGAGCGCCAGCTCCCTCGAAGTACAAAAGACTGAACACGATAAACCAAGGACGCTTGCCGCGTTTTCGCTGAGCGGATTCACGGCCACGTTGCTAAAAGCGGCCGAATGGTGCGAATTTGATCCGCAACAGTTGCCGGCGCCGTGAAGACATTTAAGAGGACTAGTGAGCTCACCGCCTTAATCGCGTTAACGCTAGGAATTGCGACGAGCGCCGCGCAAGCAGTGATGACACTCACCACGCCGTCGTACGTGATATCGATTGACGTGCGCTGCGAGGAAGGGGTAGTGGGCTGTCCGGACGTCGGCTACCGCGAAGTGCATCGCACGAGCGGCGCCACGCTATCGCTCGAAGGCGAGGAAGTGTTCCGGATGTGCGCGGACGGGGAAACGCCCTGTCAGTTTTTACACTATCGCTTTCAGCGCGGGGATACGGTGTATATCGTGACCGACGACGGTCTGCTCCATGTATCCCGCGGTGAGAAAGTTCTTCTTGAAGAACATGGAGAGTGGAATTACGGCGTCGAAGAAAAGAATTAGACACCTTTAAATTTCTAATTCTTATAGTTTTTTATGGTGCCGACGCGCGGAATCGAACCGCGGACCTACTGATTACGAATCAGTTGCTCTACCAGCTGAGCTACGTCGGCAAGGACGGCGGGTGCATGATAACTGAGGACCCCGCTTGGGCGGAATCACTTCTGGCGGTTACGCACTCGAATAACGATGTCCACCCCATCGGCCATCGTACCTGGCGGTGGTTCAGGCAGCTCCTGCAAACGAATTTCGGATAGCGGGATATCGGTCAACGTGCCTTCATCGACATTATAAAAATGGTGGTGTGGCTCTATATTGGAGTCATAAAACGCACGCGCGGCATCCACGATCACCTCACGCACCAAGCCTCGTTCGGCAAATAGACCGAGCGTGTTGTACACCGTTGCTTTGGAAACCGACAACCCAACCGCCCGCGCTTTCGCGATGATTTGCTCGGCCGACACATGTTGGCGTGTCGCAAGCAATAGCGCGGCCAATTCCACCCGCTGCGGCGTCGGCAAGATGCCATGTGCATCGAGCAGCCGAGCAAGCGTTAGCTGGGCGTGTGCGTGGGTGGATGGCTCTTGCATGCAGCGCAGTATAGCCCGCACTCTCCCCCTGTCTAGAATGCCGGTCCGCCGATCGCGGCCAGTCACAAAATGTGACGCCCGTCGCACGCCGAGCTGGGCACCCTGCGCTCGTAATACCGTTCATCGCGTTCTGACTACCGTTCGACCGACCCGCCCGTGCGCCTTAAGCAGCGCGCGCCGATACTGTCGGCATGAGAAAACTCGCCGGCTTTACCATCATTGAGCTCATGCTAACCGTGGCCGTGCTCGGCACCTTGCTCGCGGTCGGTGTGCCCGCCATGAATCAGTTCATTCTGAATAATCGCATCACCTCCGAGGTGAATGCGTTCAATAGCCTGCTCGCATTGGCCCGCAGCGAGGCCGTTAAACATAACCGCCTCACCGTGGTGTGCGCCTCAACCGATGGCAAAAGCTGTAACGATGACGCTGACTGGGGCGAAGGACTAATCGTGTTTGTCGATCGCAACGGGGATCTAGACGCCGATATCGACGATGACGAAAACGGCTGCGCGGAAGACGCTACCACCGATTGCATCTTGGCGGTGGAAGCTGCGGCGCCGGGCAGCACTTCGCTTACCGGTGGCTCGAGCGTCTCAAAGCTCATCGCCTTTAATAGCGCAGGTGCCGCACGCTGCGACGATGCAGGTGAGCCCGGTGAATGCGATGCGGAAGATGCTTACTTCGTGGTCTGCGATCACCGTGGCGCCAATCATGCGCGTGCGTTAACGATTACCCCTACCGGACGGACAGCGACGAGCTATACCACGCCGACCGGCGATCCCTTGGAGTGCCCTGAATGATTGCCCGCCAGTTGCACAGACAACCTTCGCGCGGTTTTACCCTGCTCGAAATCCTGATCGCGATCGTAATTTTCTCGATCGGGCTACTCGGAATCGCCGGCTTGCAAGTTAGCGGAATGCGCCATACGCAGGGTTCGCAATTACGCGCGACGGCTGTTTCACAAGCCGAAGCGATGGCAGATCGCATGCGCGGTAATCCCGCAGGCTTGGTGGATGGTCTGTACAACGTTGCGGGCGCCATGCCGACGACCTACCTCAAAAACTGCCTCAAAGAATCTTGCAATCGGCAAGAACTCGCGAGATTCGACCTCGTGAGTTGGAACAATGTCACGAAGGGTGCCGATGACCCCGAAGGACCTACGGAATCGAACGGCGATTTGTTGCCCGGAGGTTCCGGCGTTGTGTGTATAGACTCCACGCCGGACGATGGCGACCCAACTGGTTGGGACTGTGATAACGCGGGTGGCGTCTATGTAATCAAGGTCACTTGGATTGAGCGCACCACCGGCGAAGACGATTTGGTCGATTCAGACGGTGATGGTGACCAGGAAGTCGACGATACCGCGTTGAAGCGCGTGTACTTACGCGTTACCCCTTATGCGGATATGACCGATGATGGAATCTAAGCACATGCTGCCTCCCAACACTCGCCGCCGTCATGCCGTGCGTGGGATCACACTGGTTGAGTTGATGGTATCGATTACGGTTGGTCTGATTCTGCTTGCCGGCATCATCCAATTGTTTGTGAGCAATAAGCAGGCCTATCGCATCCAAGAAGGCGCTACCGTCTTAAACGAAAATTCGCGCTACGCCTTCAACCAACTGAATTATTCACTCCGCATGGCGGGCCACTGGGGCGGAACGCAGCAAGACAGCGTCACGGTGACCGCGCCGGCGCTTGCCGATGACTGCACGGAAAGTCCGGTAATCGCCAAGGCAGCGGATGCAGCCAAGGCGGGTTTTGGCATTGAGGGGTTCGACGGTGCCGATGATACGCCGCTTGATTGTATTGCGGACGCTGACTATCACCCGAACACCGATATCCTCATTTTGCGTTACGCGGGCTCTGATCGCCGTAACGATGTCTACGTTCAGGCGCATGACAATCTGCAGTTTGTGCGCGCGAAAGCTGGCTATGGGGCCACCATTTTAGATGGGGCGTCGTTTGAAGATGTGGTCGACGAACCTGCCGACACCGAAGGGCGTGATCTGGTCGTACCGGACCCCGGTCCTTATGACGAACAAGTCGCGAATTATGATTTCAACTTTGTGGCTTATTTCATCCGCAATTGCGCGTCGCAGGAAGCGGGCGACTCTACGGTGTGCGATGCCGGCGACGACCAAGTCCCAACGCTCGCGAGACTCATCTTGCGAGACGGTGCGTTAATTCAAGAAGACGTCATCGCCGGCGTCGAACAATTGCAAGTGATTTACGGGGTGGACGATAACAACGATCGCTCGCCGAATCGCTACCTAAGCGCCACCGACATCAACGACGGAATAGCCGGTGCAAATTGGGATAAGGTCATCGATGCTCGAGTAAGTTTAGTGCTACGCAATAGCGAGCGCGATGTGACGTTCGCCGATACCAAAACCTATCAGCTCTATGGCGGTGATGATGGCGCGGGGCTTGAGTACACGCCGGTTGCGGCGGACGAACAATTCCGTCGCAAGCAGTTCTCGGCGTCGGTGCAGTCACGCAATAACACTAGGAATAAACGATGAATACTCGGCTCGCTCCCCAACGCGGACTGGCGTTGATCGTGGCACTCATCTTGCTGTTGGTTATGACTATGGTGGCGGTGGTTGCGATGCGTTCCACCACGCTCGATTTGAAGATGACGACCAATACCGCGCTCAACCGTCGCGCGTTTCAGAATTCGGAGGCGGTACGGACGCTAATCGGTCCGATTCTGGAAGCCCATTCCGCAGAGCGGGCGTGGCCGGCGTTTTTGGGAGGCGGAATGCCTGATGCGGAATTTGCGGTGGATTCGCTGACGAACTTCACAGCATCCGAGTACGGTATCACCAGCACTGATCCGGAAGATATGCCGGCCAATGGCAATTTCAAGCTTTGTGATCTCACGGATGCCGATTGTGCAAACTTTGCCGAACGCAGCGTCACACCCGACTTTCGATTCTTCGCCGACGAAGATGCGGATGGCGTGCTCGACCCAGAAGATGTTCGTGCAGACGTTTGGATCACCAAGACCGGCTTAGTCAGTACCGCCTCCGGTAACTACGCAGCAGCCTACTCGGGCGGTGGCGGTAGTTCGGTTTCTCGCTATTACGTCTACCACATTCGCTCCGTCGGCCGCGCGCCAGGCAATGCCGAAGTGACGACCACCGCTGAATTTCGCGTGCGCGATTACTAGTAGCAAACCGCGCGCTTCTTAGGAGAGTCTCATGTTGTTTAAACGCATTTCCGCTTTTGCCCAAGGTATCGCGTTAAGTTGTGCCTTCGTGCCCGCGCTATGGGCGCCACCGGCGAGCGCTAACCTATCCGGCGCTACCATGGGAACCTACGCGACACAGCCGATTGAAATCGTGCAGAACGTACCGCCACTGGTGATGCTGACGATGTCGCGGGATCACCAGTATTTTCTGGAAGCGTATAACGATTTCACTGACCTCGACGGCCAACTTCCGGGCGGCGATGTGCTCGTTGAGCGCACCTACAAAGATTCCTTCAAATATTATGGCTACTTCCATTCGGGCTTGTGTTATCGGTATGTCGATGCGGATGCCCGATTTAATCCGGTCGGCGCCGCCGGCGGCACCAACAAGCATTACTGCGAAGGCACGCTGGATGACGCCTGGAGCGGCAACTTTCTGAACTGGGCGTCGATGACGCGCATGGATATCGTGCGCAAAATTCTCTATGGCGGCTATCGTTCGACCGATACGAGCAGCGCAACAGTCCTGGAGCGCGCGCACCTACCGAACGACGCGCATGCGTTCGTCAAATATTACAACGGGACGGACCTCGCGAAGCTCGTGCCCTTCAACTCGCTAAAGGTCGATGCGGCGAACGGGGGCGATAACGACGGTGTTGACGACGCGGATGAAGGCATATCCATCTGTAACGTCTCCTGGAAAGCTGCCGGTAGTTCACAAGGCACGACTTCCACCACCCCCACGGAGACGCCGAATCCCGCGCCGATGTTGCGCGTCGCGCGTAAAAATTATCAGTTGTGGACCGCCAACGAAGTGCGCCAGTGTACATGGGAGAACGAAAACGGCGACGGCACTAACGGCAATAACGCTGCAGCCTCCGGTATCAATGCGGGGACTTCGGATCCGCCGGATTCGGATGCGTTGCGCACACCAAGCAATTCGCGTGACCACATCGCGCGCGTCAAGGTTTGCGATCCAACTTATGTCGATGTTGATAACAATCTCGAGAACTGCAAGGCGTACGGGACTAATTACAAACCCGAAGGATTGCTCCAAAAGTATGGGCTCGACGGCCAAATTAAATTTGGGCTGATCACGGGTTCCTATCGCAAGAACTTATCAGGTGGTGTTTTGCGCAAAAACGTCGGCACCTTAGCCGATGAAGTCAATGTGACCAATGGCACTTTTATTGCGAAAACAGGCACTCAACCAGGCATTATCCGTACCTTGAACGCCATGCGCATTTATGGATATTCCTATGATGGGGGTACCTATTTCGGAACCAATAGCGGCGACAACTGCAGCTATCAGCAAACGAGCTTCACAAACGGCAAATGTCGTAGTTGGGGCAACCCAATGTCCGAGATTTATATGGAAGCGATACGCTACTTCAAGGTATCCGGTGGGCGCGCACCTACTAACGCATTCATGCCGGATGCTTCTGGCGATACCGGCGGCGCGGAGTCGGCACTCATCGCGGGACTGGTCACGGACTCCTGGGCCACGGATCCGCTGAATTCCGATAATTTCTGCGCCGCGCTCAACACCGTGGTGTTCAATGCGAGCGTCAGCTCTTATGACGATGATCAAACTGGTTCGTCGGACATTCTCGACCTAGCTGGTGTCAAGGCCGCCACCAAAGCAATCGGTGATGGCGAAGGCATCACCGGTAACGATTACTTCATCGGCCGCAGCGGTGCGAGTACCAATGAGATGTGTTCGGCGAAGGTGGTGGCAAGCTTGGGCGATTCCTTTGGGCTGTGTCCGGAAGCACCGACCCTCACCGGTTCTTATCACATGGCGGGCCTGGCGCATTACGCAAAGACCCACGATTTGCGCACAAGCACGTCGTTTATTGGTGATCAAACCGTTACCACCTATGCGGTGTCGCTCGCGACCAGTACACCGGTCATCAACGCCTACTTAGGGCCTGAAGCAACGGGCACCTCCGTCGTGCGTATTCTGCCTGCATATCGCTTACGCGCCGGCGGCAACAACACCAACGAAGCCCTGAACAATCCGTCCAATGATGGGGCGGGTTCGATGGTCGACTACAAAATCATTCGACCCCACACGCAGGTGGTGAGTGCGACGGATCTTACGGCGTCCGCGACGAATACCGGCTTTTATCACGGCAAGTTCTGGATGAACTGGGAGGACAGCGAACAGGGTGGCGACTTCGACCAAGACGTGTGGGGCACCTATGAGTATTTGGTCAACACCAACGTGAGCCCAAATACCGTCACGGTAACCACGAATCTTGTCTCCGGTATCAGTGGCGGCTTTCCGCAATTGTTTGGTTTCGTGATTAGCGGTACGACCAAAGATGGTTTTCACGCTTATTCAGGTTATCGCGCAACGGTTGCGCTCCCTGGCGGGGCTAACTTTACCGATCCCACTGGCGTTAAGGGATGTGTCGCATGCGCATCCCCCGGTAACGCCGCGCCAGGTGCCGGATCGCAGACTGGTGCACAGTCGTATACCTTCACCGTCGGGACCGATCCCGCCGGTGTCCTAGAGTCGCCTTTGTTTTACGCCGCCAAATGGGGCGGGTTCACCGACAGTAACGGTAACAACAAGCCGGATCTCAAAAGCGAGTGGGATATCAAAGATCAATCCGGCAATGAAGTGCCGGGAGGCGATGGGTTTCCTGACAACTATTTCTTCGTGACCAATCCAGCAGCGTTGGAAACCTCGCTCGCCACCATTTTCAATACCATTCTGGAGCGGGTGTCATCGGGCACGTCCGCGGCGGTGGTCGCCAACGACCGCGTCGGAACCGGCGCGATGTTCCAAGCCATCTATGACCCGGTTAAGCGTGATTCACGCGCCGCCGGCAACCATGAAGTTAAATGGATTGGCACCTTGCACGCGCTATGGGTCGATTCGGAAGGACTCATTCGCGAAGACGCGGGCGTAAAAGGCAAACTCGAAGGTTACCAAACCGACCAGGTTATTTCGCTGGAATACAACGACACACTCCGTCGCACGCAACTGGTTCGCTTGAAAAGCGCAAAAGACGACACGTATGTCGCAAACGGCGCCGAAGCGGCGGTTGAGCTGAATAAGCTGAAACCGATTTGGAATGCACGTGAACAACTTTCAAATTTGCCCGACGACACAATCGAGCAACAACGCGAATACGATACCGCCGCCACCGATAAGCGATTCATTTTCACTTGGATGGATGCCGACACCGACGGCGTGCCAGACGATAATGAAGTGCTCGATTTCGTGTCCAACAATATCGATGCCGGTAATTTCATGTGGCTGGATGCGGATAATGTCGCCGCCGCGCAAAGGCTAGTCGACTGGACGCGCGGCAAAGAGTCCGGCATGACGGAATTTCGTTCGCGCGTGGTTGATTATGACGGTGACGAAGACATCAAGACCGAGGATGGAAATTTAGAAGTCATGCGCCTCGGTGACATCGTCCATTCAACGCCTATCGCCGTTAGCACACCCGCGCAGGATTTCGATTTATTGATGAACGACGCTTCCTATCGTGAATTCCGCGAGTACTACCGGAAACGTCGCCAGGTTGTCTATGTAGGCGGCAACGACGGCATGATCCACGCCTTCAATGCGGGTTTCTTCGATTCCACCACGAAAACCTTCGACACCACGCGCGTGCTTGACGATGGTGGCTCGGATGCGCCGGAAGACGATACGAAGGCGGTTGAACATCCGCTCGGCGCGGAAATCTGGGCCTATGTGCCGAAGAATCTGTTACCGCACCTACAATGGTCGGCGCGCAAGGATTATTCGCATGTCTATATGGTCGATAACGCATCGATTGCGTTCGACGCGAAAATTTTTGATAAAACCGACCCGGACTATCCCGAAGGTTGGGGCACCGTTTTGGTTGCCACCATGCGCTACGGCGGCGGCTCGGATGAAACCGGGATACTCGTCGATACCGGGCAAGACGGGAAAGGCGTGGCAAACGCGGACAACGACACGCGTGATGACGTCAAGACCAAATCCGCGATCGTGATTCTGGATATCACCAATCCGGAAAAGCCGCCACGCGTACTCGCCGAACTCACCCCGCCCAACTTGCAGCACACAACGTCGGTGCCGGCGTTGGCGGTTATCGCCAATCCCTCGGGAAGCTCACCGAATAAATGGTATTTGGTTGCGGGTAGCGGTGCGTCGAATTTGACGTCCGCCTCCTACACCTCCGGCGGCAGTCTTTATCCGCAAGTGTTTGTGTATGACCTCGCGAATTTGGACAAGGGTCTGGATGACGTTAGTCCGAGTTCGCTCGCAGGACTCGTACGAGTTATCGATCTCGAGGCGACCACGGCTCAAAAAACCGACGCCTTTATCGGCGATATGGCGGGGTATGACTTTGACTTCAACTTGAAAACCGACGCAGTCTATTTTGGCACCGTCGGTCGCGCGTCGGATACGGATGGGGTTAATCAAGGAACCCTTTACCGCCTGACCGTCGGTGAAAAGGAAGACGCCCATGACTGGGCCAATCCGTTCCCGTTACTTGAGAATGTCAATCAGCCGTTTGTCAAAGCGCCGCTATCTTTGCTTGATAAACGCCAACGCCGATGGGTGGTGGCCGCGTCAGGACGATTCGAAGCCACTGACGATCGAACTACCCAGGATAAGCAGACGCTCTATGGGTTCATTGATGCCAACTCTAATACCTCGGAAAACGCGACGCCGGTGGACGATTTTGTCAACACTACTAACGCTCGATCGTTTTCCAACGGCATTTCGTTGAATGGCGATACGGTTGTCGAGTACGCCTCGGCGGAAGCGTTAACCGATGAAATCGTGCAAAGTGGTGGTTGGAAGCGCGATTTCGAGAATGGCTCGTTTCCGGCGGAGCGCGGTGTCAGTGGCGTAGGATTGGCCGGTACGGAGGAAATCTTAATTCCCGCGTACAAACCCGATAGCGCGCTTTGCACCTCCGAAGGGTCGAGCGTGCTTCTCGGGCTATCTTTCCTCACCGGAGCGCCTCCGGGGGTGTTTGGTAGTGTTCCCTGCGATGGCTGCGCCGTCGACGAAGTGGTCGAGTATCCTGCAACTCCCGTAAAGAATGTGGGGACCGTCGACGAACCCGTGTACGAGCCGGTTGAATACCGCGGCAAACTTGAAGTCCCGGCAGTGTCGTTGAGTTCATCCGGGATGCGCACCGAGGACGAAGACAAGCCAGATGACGGCCGCGCCTGCGGCATTACCTCGGTCGCGTCGATTCAATGTACGGATATTCAACTCCGTGAACGCCCGTTTAACGGCGAGATCTCGTGGCGCGAACACCGGAACGCTCAATAGTAGTTTCGACGAATTAGGCGGCGCTCCGCCGCCGAAAAGGAATGGAGATGATGTTGGACAAACCTAAGCGCAACACCGGCCAACGACGCCCAACCGGCTTTACGCTGGTTGAATTGATGATCATCACGGTAATCGTCGGGATCCTCGCATCCGTTGCGTATCCGAGCTACCGCGAATATGTGCGGCGCTCGATCCGAGCGGAAGGCAAGGCGTTGATCTCGGATATCGCGGCGCGCATGGAGCGTTTTTATTTCGACAACAATCGCTATACCGATGACCTCGAAGACTTAGGTTACCCGGGCGGCACGGCCGAGTCGGCCGAAGGGCATTATTCGGCCTCACTTGAGGAAGGCCCAGCAGCCGATGATTTCGCGACGAGTTATCTCATCCGTATCACCCCGCAAGGCACGCACGATGACCCGAAATGCAATCAGCTCACGCAGGACTCGCGCGGCAAACAGTCCACGAATGTCAGTGGTAACGACGAGGTGTGTTGGCGGTGAGGCTGAGTTATAGATTTGGGTTACTGATTATCGGCGCGCTGTTATATGGCGCCTCACAAGCCGAGATATATCAATGGAAAGACGCCAACGGCAACACGGTTTTTTCCGAGAAACCGCCGCCGGACGCGCAAAAGGCCGTCGTAAAACCACGCTATAGCAAGGCGGCACCACCACCGCCAGCGGTGCCTGAAAAATTAACGAGCCCCGAGAAGAAGGAAGTCGCCGCCAAGGACGACAATCCGCCGCCCAAAGAACCGACGCCCGAAGAAAAGAAGAAAAAATGCGCGCAGGCGCGCGCATCGCTCGATCAACTCAATAATGGCGGGCGCTTGCGCGTGGCGGATGATAAAGGTGTGGTGTCTTTCATGAGCGACGAACAGCGCGCGGAGCGCGCCAAGAAGGCCAACGAAAGCATCAAGTCTTGGTGCGGTAAGTAACCCCGCACGTACCGACTAAAGCCCGCGCGCGGTGCTACGCGGCGTTGGTCGCGGCGCGCACCAGTTCGCGTGGCAAACTGAACACCACCTGCTCTTTAATCCCAGGCACTTCGTTCACCGCGAGCCCGCCCCACTCTTTGAGCCGCGACACGACGCGCTCCACCAAGACTTCCGGTGCGGACGCGCCGGCCGTTACGCCGACGCTACGCTTACCGTCTAGCCATTGCTGCTGGATTTCTTCCGCGTTATCGATGAGGTAAGCCGCGATGCCCTGTTTCTCCGCGATTTCCTTCAGGCGCGTTGAATTAGAGCTCGTTTGTGATCCCACGACCAAAATCAAATCGCATTTGGTAAGCAAGGTTTTGACGGCATCCTGCCGGTTTTGTGTCGCGTAGCAGATATCTTCTTTTTTCGGTCCAACGATTTCCGGAAAGCGTTTACGGAGCGCATCGATGACCACCGCGGTGTCATCCATCGAGAGCGTGGTCTGGGTGACGAAGGCGAGGAAATTGGGGTCTTTGACTTCGAGTTTTCGCACGTCTTCCACCGATTCCACTAGATACATCCCGCCACGGCCGTCGTTGGCGTGATACTGGCCAAGCGTTCCCTCGACTTCCGGATGCCCTGCGTGGCCAATCAGAATGCATTCGCGACCTTCGTCCTGGTAGTGACCGACTTCCATGTGTACTTTGGTCACCAATGGGCAAATGGCGTCGAAAACCCTCAGTTTGCGCCGGGCGGCTTCTTCGCGAACCACCTGCGCCACACCATGCGCGCTGAAAATCACGGTAGCGTCATCCGGCACCTCATCGAGCTCATCGACGAACACCGCGCCCTTTCCCCGCAGACCGTCGACCACATACTTGTTATGCACGACTTCGTGTCGCACATAGACCGGCGCGCCAAAGATGTCGAGCGCGCGCTCAACGATGCCGATCGCGCGGTCAACCCCGGCACAAAACCCGCGCGGATTAGCCAGATGAATTTCCATAACGTTTCTTTCGCGTGTTCGTGATGATTGAAAGTTCGCGCATTATACGCAGCCAAATTATGGGTTCGCAGCCGGCACGCGCTCGACGGTCCTGAATCCGCTCAAAATCAATAGCCCAGCGCCCACGGTAATCGCCGAATCCGCGAAGTTGAAAGCCGGGAAAATCCATTGCTGGTAATAAACTTGAATAAAATCGATGACGTAACCGAGCACCAGTCGATCAAGTAGATTTCCGATTGCCCCGCCGAGAATAAGGCTTAAACCCAAACGATAACCTGGAGGTTGGGGCTCGGGTGAGCGCAGAAGCACGATGAGATAAAAGCTGACCCCAACCGCGAGTAGCGCGAACAGCCAGCGTTGCCAACCGCCGGCGCCTGCGAGGAAGCTAAATGCTGCACCTGTATTGTGCAACAACGTGAGATTCAATCCTGGGAATACCGGCACGGCTTGCGCATAAACCAAATGACTCGAAGCCAAAAACTTCGAGAGATGGTCTAACACCACCACGAACGCGGCGAGCCACAGCCAGCGACGACCTCTCATGGCGTGGTTGGAGTGCGGGCGTTAAGTAGACGCCGCGCGACGCGACAATCTTCCTGGATTTGAACGGCCAGTGCGTCGAAAGACGTAAATGGCAGATCACCCCTAATCCGTTCGACGAAGTCGACTGCCAAGTGCTGTCCATAGCAGTCATCGACATAATCAAAGATGTGAACTTCGAGCACCCATTTCTGCCCATTGATGATAGGCCGCGTGCCGACGTAAGCCACGCCTTGTCGGGGTTGGTTCCCCAATCCGTGGATCCACACCGCGAAGATGCCATGCAACGGCACCCGCCGGCGCGACAGATTGAGATTGGCCGTGGGGAAGCCCATTTCACGTCCGTTCTTATTGCCGTGAACCACTCGGCCGGAAATGCGATAAGCGTGTCCTAAAACTTCCGTGACCAAATTGAAGTCGCCCGCCATTAATGCCGCGCGTACGCGTGTGCTACTCGCGCGATCGTCGGCCGCGAGAAACGAGCCGGTGGCGTCAAGGGTGAAAGAGAATTCTTGCGCGAACGTTGCGAGCGTTGAGATGTCGCCGCCGCGATCGCAACCAAATTTGAAATCATCGCCGACGATGAGTCCCTTGATGGCGAGTTTGTCGATCAAGACGCCGCGAATGAACTGCGTGGCAGTCAAGGCGGCGAGCGCGGCATCAAAACGCAAGACCAGGAGCTGTTGCACACCAAAGCGGGCGAGCAGTAGGCATTTATCGCGAAAACTCGACAAGCGGGTTGGCGTTGCTTCGCCGCGGAAATATTCCGCCGGTTGTGGCTCGAAAAAAATTCCCATGGCCGGGGCGTTGGCTTCGGCGGCCCGCGCCAACAATTTCTTGATCACCGCTTGATGTCCACGATGTACGCCGTCGAAGTTGCCGATCGTTGCGACACACCCGCGATGCGCGGGGCGGATATTGTGTACGCCACGGATGATCTGCATGAGGGCGACGCGCTTTCGTTAAAGCCAGTTTGAGTCAATCGGCGGGCTTGATTATAGAGCCGGTCGTTATTTTCGCGAACGCCGCGCGCGCTTACACGCCGGCATTTTCCGGCGCGGTCGACGGCTTAGGCTGCGCCAAATGGCGCGGGCGAATGCCGACGGCGATACAAGTCAAGCAATAAATCAAACCGCCCGCACCGATGAGAATGCCGAGTTGCAAGCCACGTCCACCCCAGTCCCACGCTGTCCAACTGCCGACTGGCGGACTTAACCACACGAGTATTGCACTCATTGCACAAGCGGCGACGGCCACGCGTCCAAGAAAACGCAGCCAGCCGGCGCGCGGCCGATAGACCTCATTCGCACGTAGGTAACGCAACAAAAGACCCGCATTCACAAACGCGGCGATCGAGGTCGCGAGTGCGAGGCCGGCATGTTGTAGGGGAAATACCAGTACGATGTTTAGGATGAGGTTGGTTAATAACGCGATGATCCCAATCTTCACCGGCGTGCGAGTGTCTTGGCGCGCGTAAAAGCCCGGTGCTAGAACCTTGACGAGGACAAAGCCCGTGAGGCCCAGCGAGTAAGTCACCAGCGCACGCGCCGACATCATGACGTCTAATTCGGTCATCCGGCCGTACTGAAACAACGTGCTTAAAATTGGGGCTGAAAGAATTGCGAGTCCAAGCGTGGCCGGCACGGCAATGAGCACCACCAGACGCAGGGCCCAGTCGAGCGTATCCGAAAAGAGCTCCCGGTTAGCCGTGGCGTGATGTTCGGAAAGGCTCGGTAATATAACGGTGCCCAACGCCACGCCAAAAATGCCGAGCGGAAATTCCATCAGCCGATCAGCAAAGTACAGCCACGAGATACTGCCGGTCGGAAGAAACGACGCAATCAACGTATCCACCAAGAAATTGATCTGCGCGACCGATACGCCGAACAGCGCCGGGAGCATTAACCTAAATATGCGTTGCACGCCAGGATGGTTGCGATTGAACCGCGGCCTAGGCAGCAAGCCGGCGCGGGCGGCCGCCACGACTTGCAGCCCCAATTGGAGCACGCCGCCGAGTAGCACCCCGATGGCGAGCCCGTAAATGGGGGTGGCGAGTCGGGGTGCGATCCATAGCGCGGAACTGATCATCGCAACATTGAGCAATACCGGCGTCAAGGCTGGAATCGCAAAGCGGCCATAAGTGTTGAGCACGCCGGCGAACAAAGCAGTCAGCGCGATAAAGGCCAAATAGGGAAACGTAAACCGCAACAACGTGACGCTCAGTGAGAACTGGGCGTCGTCACCCACAAAGCCCGGGGCGAACACCGCGATGACGATGGGCGCAGCCAGCACGCCGAGCGCGGTAAGGCCAAGCAGGATTACGCCTAAGACACCGCTGACCGCGCCGATCAACGCCTTAACCTCGACCACGCTCCGTTCCGCTTTATAGCTCGCGAGAACGGGCACAAAAGCCTGCGAGAACGCCCCCTCCGCGAAGAGGCGACGAAAGAGGTTAGGGATCTTGAAAGCGACAAAGAAAGCATCGCTGGCCTGGCTTGCGCCAAACACGGCCGCGATAACCGAGTCCCGGACGAGGCCTAGTACCCGTGAAATGAATGTCATCTGCCCAACCAAAAAAGTCGCACGCAGCAGATTTTTGCTCAGGGTCTCCTCCTCCGAATGGCGTGCGATATCAGGGCTTAGCGCGCGCGGATTATAGACTAGTAGCCGGTTGGGGATTGGCGCGGGATTGACACTCCATCCGATAGCAAGCATATTTCGCGCCCTTCCGTTAAGCGCCAATCCTGGAGAAAACCTTGGCCAATACCGCTCAAGCGCGCAAACGCGCCAAACAGTCCGAACGGCATCGTTTGCATAATGCCAGCCGCAAAACGCTCTTGCGTTCGCGCATCAAACAGGTGATCAAGGCGATTAATGCCGGCGACCAGGCCGCGGCGCGTAGCGCCTATGCCGAAGCCGTACCGATTATCGACAAAATGGCCAAGACGCTCTTGGTGCACAAGAACAAGGCCGCCCGCCACAAAGCGCGCTTAAACGCCCGTATCAAGGCCATGGCGTAACCCGGCGGATTCGAGTTTCGGCCTGCCGACTGGCCGGCCGAATATCGAAGCGGTGTATTAGAGCACCGCCAGATTGTCCCGGTGAATCAGCTCAGGTTCGTGCGCGTAGCCTAAAACGGTCTCAATTCGCGCGGACATTACGCCTTTTATCTTCGCGACCTCCGCCGCGCTGTAGTTCGTTAGTCCACGTGCGATCTCGCGCCCCTCCGCATCACAGCAAGATACCAGCTCGCCGCGCGCGAAGTCGCCTTCGAATGCGGTCACCCCAACCGCTAATAGACTTCTGCCATCCTGCCTTAAGACCCGACAGGCGCCATCGTCCAACCACAATTTGCCGCGCGCGCGCAGCGTACTTGCCAGCCATTGTTTACGGGCGGTTTGACGCGCGCCCGGCGCGCGCAGCAGCGTGCCGATCGATCTCCCGGCCGCCAGATGCGTCAACACATCACGCCGGCGCCCCCCCGCGATCACGGTCGAAGTAGCCGAGCGCGCGGCTAACCGCGCGGCGGTGATTTTGGTGCGCATTCCGCCGCGTCCCCAGGCGCCGCCACCGCCGGCGATTTCGAGCAATTGCGGGTCATCGAGCGATGCTTGTTCGATTAAACGCGCCTGCGGATCGCGCCGGGGATCCGCCGTCATCAACCCATCCTGATCAGTCAGAATCACCAACAGATCAGCATCGACTAAATTACTGACCAAGCCGGCCAGCGTATCGTTGTCACCGAGTTTGATTTCTTCGGTCGCGACGGTGTCGTTTTCGTTGATGACCGGCACAACCCCATACTGCAGTAGTGTGCACAAAGTGCTCCGTGCATTGAGATAACGTTCGCGGTTTGCGATGTCCTCGTGCGTCAGCAAGATCTGTGCGGCAATCGCTCCACAGCGTTGAAACGCCTGTTCCCATACGCGCACCAGACCCATTTGGCCAACCGCCGCCGCTGCTTGTAAATCGTGCAAAGCATGTGGTCGCTCTGACCATCCGAGCCTCACCGCGCCTTCGGCAACGGCACCCGAAGTCACAATCACCACCTCATGGCCGCGTTGTTTAATTTCGACCACCTGGCGAGCCCAATCGTCAATCGCTTCCGCATTTAAGCCGGCGCCCTGATTGGTGGCGAGCGCGGAGCCAATCTTAACCACCCAACGGGTCGCCCGCGTAAGTCCAGGCTGGGTGGGTGTGGACACATCTTGCTCGCTCATGGCGCGCTCACTGCGGCTTTTTTGGCGCGGGTCGAGCGCGTTGGACGCTTTTTGGTGGGCGTTGGCTCGGCGGCTAACTCAAGCAAACGCGCTTCGATGGCGATCACTAGCGCCTGGCAACCCGCGCCGGTCGCGCCGGAAATCGCGAAAACGCGCCCCTTCCAACGCATCTGTTGCGCGAGCTTCCGCCAAATCGCGTCATGCGTATCAGCGCCTAACAAATCAATCTTGTTAAACACCAGCCAACGTTCCTTGGCCGCAAGCGCGCGGCTGAAGCGTTTCATTTCGCGGGTGATCGTCGCAAAGTCGGCGACCGGGTCGCGTTCAGGATCGGATTTCGAAACGTCGACCATGTGTAGCAGCACCTGCGTGCGTTCCACATGGCGCAGAAACTGTAGCCCGAGGCCGGCGCCATCCGCCGCGCCTTCGATAATCCCCGGGATATCGGCCACCACGAAATTGCGATCCGGGCCAAGCGAAACCACCCCCAGTACCGGATTCAAGGTTGTAAACGGATAGTCGGCGATCTTGGGCTTGGCCGCCGAAATTCGGCTGATTAGCGTCGATTTCCCCGCATTGGGCAGGCCGAGTAAGCCGACATCGGCAAGTAGTTTGAGTTCAAGGTGTATCCGGCGACTCTCGCCGGGACGGCCGGGTGTAAATTTCCGTGGCGCGCGATTGGTGCTGCTTTTGAAGTAGGCGTTGCCAAAACCGTGAAAGCCGCCTTTGGCGACCAAAATACGCGTACCAGCCACGGATAGATCGCCAAGGGTCTGCTCGGTGTCCTGATCGCGCACTACCGTGCCTACTGGTACCGAGACAATTAAATCGTCGCCGGACTTACCGAATCGGTCGCGCCCCATTCCGGGTTGGCCGTTGAGCGCCTTGAAGCTGCGCTTGTAGCGAAAATCGATCAGTGTGTTCAGGCGGCTGCTCGCCTCGATGTAGACGCTACCGCCATCGCCGCCATCGCCGCCGTCAGGCCCACCGAACTCAATGAATTTTTCGCGCCGGAAACTCAAGCAGCCGTCACCGCCCTTGCCGGCGTGCACGGTGATATAGGCTTCGTCGATAAATTTCATGGCCGAATTGTGCCGATTTCGCTGCGCTCAAACAAAAAACCCCGTCGCGGGACGGGGTTTCGTTAACGGCCTGGGCGTAGTCCGCTAGGCCGCGACTACGTTCACAAAAGTTCGTAGCTGAGGACCTTTGGTTTCGAACACGACCTTGCCATCCGCGGTTGCGAACAGCGTGTGATCGCGCCCCAATCCGACATTCGCTCCAGGGTGAAACTTGGTCCCGCGCTGGCGCACGATGATATTGCCCGCAATGACCTGTTCTCCGCCAAAACACTTCACACCCAGGCGCTTGGCTTGGGAGTCGCGCCCGTTTCGTGTACTGCCGCCTGCTTTCTTGTGCGCCATGGCTAACCCTTCACAATGCTATTGATTTGAACTTGCGTGAAATTCTGCCGATGCCCCATTTGCTTCCGGTGATGCTTGCGGCGACGGAATTTCACGATACGAATCTTCGGACCGCGGCCATTGGCAAGGACTGTCGCGAGGACTTTCGCCCCGACCAGACGCGGTTTCCCAACCAAAGTCGAATCCCCGTCCGTGATCATCAGAACTTCGTTCAGTTCGATCGCATCGCCCGGATTTACAGCGAGCGATTCGATTTTTAGGGTGTCTCCTGCGGCGACGCGGTACTGTTTACCGCCGGTCTTGATGATGGCGTGCATGGTGGCTCTTAGGTGTTCGGCTATCGGACGGAAATGAACTGCGGATTCTAGCGGCCCGGATGCGTTCGAAGCAAGGATTATGACCCGGTTTATGTCACGATAGCGGGCCGCGTACCGTTGGTAATTACCCTACGCCCTTGGCAAAATCGCGCGGCGCCGCTGTTTGGCGCCAAAGGACGCCGTTTGAAATCCTCGCTGCATACTTCGGAACTCGAACGCCTCCGCGTCCTCTTGGAAAATGATATGGCGGAAGTCGACCGCTTGATTCAAAGCCGTCTGTACTCCGACGTCGCGCTGATCAATCAACTAGGGTCTTATATCGTGGCCGGTGGCGGCAAACGGCTGCGTCCTGCCCTCTCGTTACTCGCGGCCAAAGCCGTCGGCTTTCGCGGCCATCGACATATCGAAGCCGCCACCATCATCGAACTCGTCCACACCGCAACGTTATTGCATGACGACGTGGTGGATGCCTCACGGATGCGGCGAGGTCGCGAGACAGCGAACCTAATCTGGGGTAACGAAGCCAGCGTGTTGGTGGGCGATTTTCTGTACTCACGGGCGTTCCAAATGATGGTTGAACTGCAGAGCCTGCGCGTCTTGGAAATCTTGGCCGATGCCACCAATGTGATTGCCGAAGGCGAAGTACTGCAACTGGTCAACATTCACGATCCGGATGTCACGGAACAGCGTTACCTGGACACGATCCGCTTTAAGACGGCGAAATTGTTCGAAGCCGCCGCCCAAATTGGCGTCGTGGTTGGTGGTGGCACGCTCGATCAAGAAAACGGGCTCGCCGCCTACGGACGGCATCTAGGCACCGCCTTTCAACTGGTCGATGATGCGCTCGATTACTGCGCGGAAGCCGATCAGCTCGGTAAAAACCTTGGCGACGACCTCGCCGAGGGGAAACCAACCTTGCCACTGCTGTATGCCATGTGGCGCGGGGACGCCGCGCAATCGTCGCTGATCCGCCGAGCAATCGAAGGTGGCGGTCGAGAGCGTATCGCGGAGATTACCGCGGCAATTGAATCGACTGGTGCCATCCAATACACTCTCGCGCTCGCTGAACGAGAAGCGGCCGAAGCTCAAGCCGCGCTGACCGCCATCCCTCCTTCCGAATACTTGGATGCGTTGACTGGCCTGGCGCGGTTCGCGGTTGAACGCCGTTTCTAAGTCACGAGAAATTTTGTGATCGGGGTGTAGCTCAGTCTGGTAGAGCACTGCCTTCGGGAGGCAGGGGTCGTAGGTTCAAATCCTGTCACCCCGACCAATTCTAGAATTCCCGCCGTCAAGGGCGCGTCTGCGCCCTGGCAACCCGAATGCGCGGGGTCCTTCGGAGTGCGCTCATTGGCTGACGACGCCTATCAGGAAAAAATTCTGCAAGGGGTGTCGCGCACCTTTGCACTCACCATTCCCGTCCTCCCTGCACCGCTCTACCGAGCAGTCGCCAACGCTTACTTGTTGTGCCGGATCGCCGATACCATCGAAGACGACGCCGAACTCGGTTTTGAGGACAAACAGCGATTTTCGCATCAATTTCTCTCCGCCGTGCGCGGTGAGTCCGATGGCAGCGCGTTCGCGGCGGAGCTCAAAGGCCGCCTTGCACCCCACAATTCCGCCGCCGAGCGGGATCTCATCGCGAATACCCCGACGGTTTTACGTATTACGCATTCGCTGAACTCGGCACAGCGCGCGGCGTTGACTCGCTGTGTGCGAGTCATGATCGACGGCATGGTGTTTTATCAAGGACAGGAAACGCTCGATGGCGTCGCCGATCAAACCGCCATGGACCGGTATTGTTATTACGTCGCGGGCGTGGTCGGCGAAATGCTGACCGAATTGTTTTGCGAATACTGCCCGACGCTCAAGGCGCGCCGGGCGGAGATGTTGAGACTCGCAGTGTCGTTCGGCCAAGGCCTGCAGATGACCAATATCTTGAAAGATATCTGGGACGATCGCGCACGCGGAGCTTGTTGGTTACCGCGCGACGAATTCAGCCGCCACGGCATTCGCTTGAGTGAGCTGGCTGCCGGTCAAGGCGGCGCAGGATTTGTCGCAGGCATGCGGAGTTTGCTCGCGGTTACGCACGGCCATTTGCGTAACGCGCTGGAATACACCCTGATGATACCGGCGAGCGAACCCGGCATCCGAAAGTTTTGCCTGTGGGCGCTCGGCATGGCGGTCATGACGCTGCGTAAACTTCATGCCAATCCCCTGTATCGCGAGGGCCAAGACGTAAAGATTTCACGGCGCACCGTTAAAGCCACCGTGCTCGCGACCACGCTGACCGCACGCCATGACGTCCTGCTGAAAGCGTTGTTTGAATTAAGCTCGAAAGGCCTGCCACGCTTGCACATCGCCCCCACCGGCCCCACTTTCATTGAAGGAATGGAGATCCAACATTCGCTCTGAACGGTCAGCGGAGCATCCGCGCCGCCGGACTTTCCTGGGCACGCCATGAATTGGCAGCACTGGGCTGTGATCGCCGCGATGCCCGCCGAAGCCGCCACTTGGCGCTCGCACACGCGCGCCTGCGGCGTTGGTGTGCATGCGGCGCGGGCCGCTGCCGAACGCCATGTCGCGGCGGGTGCGCGCGGATTGTTGGCGTGGGGAACTGCCGGCGGGTTAGGTGTGCGCTTTGAACCTGGTGCATTACTAACCTATTCCACCATTGTTGAGCGTGACGGTGGGCGCGTTTTCACGGTTGATGCAGACATCGTGCGCGCGATGGAAACGCAACTAAGCAAACTTGGCTGCTTGACCTGCCGCGGCGCAACGAGCGCGACACCACTTTCCACGCAGGCCGAGAAGGCGCGTTTTGCGGAAGAATCCGCGGCAGAGGCGATCGACATGGAGTCCGCAGTAGTCGCCGCGGTCGCGACAGCGCATGGCCTACCGTACGCGAGTGTGCGGGTCGTCGTCGACCCTGGCGGGTTTACGCTACCGCGGAGCGCGCTCGCGGCGCTCGAAGCACCATCGCATCCTCTGCTTGCAACGCTCCTGAGCCTTGCGCAGCGCCCCTCCGATCTCGTGCCGCTGCTCAGGCTCGCGCGGTGGTATCGCGGCGCACTCAAGCGGCTCGCGCGCGCCGCGGCGATACTGCAGCACGAAGCGCCTTAGACGCAGCGGAACCACGCGATGACGAACGGAAAACCCTGGGATGCTCAGCTCGCGGCGGCACTAGTTAAGCCGCTTTGCGCCACCCGTATCAGCCCCAACGTGCTCACCACTGTACGCCTTCTGGTCGGTCTCGCCGGCTGCTATTTCTTCGCACGCGGCACGACACCAAATCTGGCAGCTTGCATTATCGTGCTCTCCAACTTTCTCGATCACACTGATGGCGAACTTGCCCGGATGAGCGGTAAATCCAGTCGCTTTGGGCATCAGTACGATCTTGCCTCGGACGCTTTGATCACGGTCGGCATGTTCGTGTGCATCGGGTGGGGCCTGCAAGAATCCATGGGCAAGAGCGCGATCGCGATGGGGACCGCAGCCGGAATTGCCGTCGCCGGCATTTTTCACTTGCGAAACATCATTGAGAACGCGCATGGAAAAACGGCGACCAAACAACCGCGTTTCGCGGGATTTGAAGCAGAAGACATTCTTTATCTTCTACCGTTGGTGACCTTCAGCGGAGCGCTTGCCGGATTTTTGCACGCCGCCGCGGTTGGCGCGCCGCTCGCATTCCTCATCGTACTCGTACAGTTCATCCTGCTGCGGCGAGTGCCGCCAAGCGTTTGACGTGAAAATCCTCGTCACGGGTGCGACCGGCTTTGTTGGCAGTGTGGTGGCGCGGCAACTTGTGGCGCGCGGCGACGATGTCAGCGCGCTCACGCGACCCGGCGGTGATCGCAGTAATCTCGCGGGGTTGCCGGTACGCTGGATCGACGGCGATCTGCGCGACCGCGCATCGCTGCAGCGCGCGTGTCACGGTCAGCAAGGGCTTTTCCATGTGGCGGCTGACTATCGGCTTTGGGCACGCCGCCCGGCGGATTTGTATGACAGCAACGTCGGCGGGACACGCAATCTACTGGAAGCCGCCCGTGACGCCGGCGTGCCTCGGATCGTCTACACCAGCAGCGTCGCGACACTTGGCTTACATACTGACGGCACGTCCGCGAATGAAGACACGCTCGCCACGTTAGCCGACATGGTGGGCCACTATAAGCGCTCAAAATTTCTCGCCGAGGAACTGGTGGCATCGATGGTGCGGGAGCAAGCGCTACCGGTGGTCATCGTCAATCCGTCGACGCCGATCGGCCCGTATGACATCAAACCCACCCCGACCGGGCGCATGATCCGCGATGCCGTGCACCGCAAGATCCCGGCCTATGTTGATACCGGCCTGAACCTCACACATGTCGAAGATGTCGCGCAGGGTCACCTACTCGCGTTCGAGCGTGGGCAAATCGGTCGCCGCTATATTTTGGGTGGGGAAAACTTAAGCCTGCGAGAAATCCTCGCCACCATCGCGGACCTATGCGGGCACGCACCACCTCGCATCGAGCTGCCACGCGCGGTGGTTTATCCCATCGCGTACTTCGCGCAAGCTTGGGCGTGGCTGACGCACGGATCGGAACCGCAGGCCACTGTCGACGGCCTACGCATGTCGCGTAAACGCATGTACTTCAGTAGCGAGCGCGCGATACGGGAATTGGGGTATCAATCCCGCCCGGCTCGTGACAGTCTGGCTGCCGCTGTTGCATGGTTTACGCGGAAGGTTGCCTGATGCTTGCTCGACGAGTAACCTGCCCGCCCGCGCAGTCAACCGAATCATACGATCACTGCCGTAGATCAAATCCGTGCGGGCGTGAGGCCGGCACGCTTCGCGTGTCATCAGTATTTCTGAGTTGAGTTCATCGATGTTTGACGTCGAAACACCATTGACGGCCTTGCCGGCCCGCTTCGACATGCCCTCGCTGCGTGAGCGCTTCGTCGCGCAGAACGAATTTATCGCCGTTGAAAACTTTCTCCCGCCGGCATGCCTGGACGCGCTATGTGCATCGCTGCCGGCGCTCGAGCCGCACGTGCACCGCAATTACATTCCGAGGCATAAAAAAGGCGGCAGTATCAGCCGCTTCGATTTAGACGCGCACGCCCCGGCTTTTGGCGCACTTTATCGCGCGAGCGCCTTGCGCGAGTTCTTAAGCCGGCTCACCGGCGCACCGTTGCAACTCTGCCCTGGTGAGGACCCGCACACGTACGCGCTTTATTACTACACCGAAGAAGGCGATCACATCGGCTACCACTACGACACCTCATATTACCAGGGCGCGCGTTACACGATTTTGCTCGGCATCGTGGACGAGTCGAGCTGCCGGCTTGAGTATCAACTTTTCAAAGGGGATGCCGCGCGCGAGCAACCGACGACCGGGATCGCGCTTAAACCCGGCACGCTGGTGGTTTTCAACGGCGACCGACTGTATCACCGCGTGACGCCGAGCGGCGCAGGCGAGCGACGTGTGGCGCTGACGCTGGAGTATGTGACTAGCGTTCAAATGAATCCGCTACGCCGATTTGTCTCAAACATGAAGGATGCAATTGCCTATTTCGGCTTCAAACAAGTCTTTAAAGCACGGGGGCGATAAGTGCGCGCGGTGCTTCTCGCGGCCGGGGTGGGCAATCGTTTGCAGGAGTTTGGAGCGCGCCCGAAATCGTTGCTCGAATTCGGCGGTAAAACACTACTGCAACGGCACCTCGAAAATCTGGCGGCGAACGATGTGCGAACCATCGATATCTGCGTCGGCTATCGCGCGGAAGACATCACCGTTGCGGCAAACTTGCCGGGCTGCGACATCCGCTGCAGGACCAACGAGCGCTTCCGGCGCGGTAGCGTGGTCAGCTTGTGGACGATGCGTGACGTGCTGACGAGCGGCGATGAAGTCATTCTCATGGACGCGGACGTGCTTTATACCCCGCGGATTTTGCAACGTTTAGTCAAGAGTCCGCACGCCAACTGCTTCTTGCTCGATGAGAATTTTGTGCCGGGGGATGAACCCGTCAAAATCTGCGTTGCCGATGGAAAAATCATCGAATTCCGTAAGCAGATAGAAGACGGGCTAAGGTTTGATCTATGGGGTGAGTCGGTTGGCTTTTTTAAGTTTTCGGCGACCTGCGCGGCGGCGCTTGCCGAAGGTTGCGCGCAGTATTTAGCGTCCGGACGCGACGATTCGCCGTATGAAGAAGTCATCCGCGATCTGATTCTGTCGGCTCGCTTTCCACTAGGTTTTGAGCGTGTCGGCGGTATGCCGTGGATCGAAATCGATTTTCCCGAAGACATCGCGCGCGCGAACTCGAGCATCCTCCCTAACATCGGCAACACCCATGACTGATCTCACGCCCCGAAAAACGACGCGCTTGCGGCGCTTGTTGACGTCGGCGCAAACCGAATTCATTTGCGAAGCGCATAACGGGCTCAGCGCACGCATCGTGGAGGAAGCCGGGTTCGATGGGATATGGGCGAGCGGTCTCGCGATCTCGGCGCAACTCGGCGTACGCGACAATAACGAAGCGAGCTGGACGCAGGTCGTCGAAGTGCTCGAGTTCATGTCCGATGTCACGCGCATTCCTATTTTGCTCGACGGCGATACCGGGTATGGGAATTTCAACAACATGCGCCGCTTGGTCAAAAAGCTCGAGCAGCGCGGTGTCGCCGGTGTGTGTATCGAAGACAAGATCTTTCCCAAGACCAACAGCTTCATCGGTGGTGAGCGCCAGCCGCTCGCCGATATCGCGGAATTCAGCGGCAAAATCGCCGCTGGTAAAGATAGCCAATCGGACCCAGATTTTTGCATCGTTGCGCGGGTCGAAGCGCTGATTGCCGGCTGGGATATCGGCGAAGCGCTGCGACGCGGCGAAGCCTATCGGCGCGCCGGCGCGGATGCCATTTTGATTCACAGCAAATTAGCGCGCCCCGATCAAATTCTGGAGTTCGCGCGCGAGTGGGCCAACCGCGCGCCGCTCGTCATCGTGCCGACCAAGTATTACAGCACGCCGGTGGAAGTCTTTCGTAAGGCGCGTATTAGCCTCGTAATCTGGGCCAATCATCTCATCCGCAGCGCAGTGACCGCCATGCAAAAAACGGCCGCGCAAATCAAAGCCGACGAATCCCTGATCGAAGTCGAAGAGCGGATTGCAACGGTGGATGAGATTTTCCGGTTGCAGGGAGCTGACGAACTCGAAGCCGCGGAAGAACGTTATTTCTCGAGCTTGAAAAGCGAAACCAGCGGCGTGGTACTCGCGGCAAGCCGTGGCGAGGGCTTTGCGAATTTAACCGACGACAAACCAAAGGTCATGTTGCCCATCGGCGGTAAACCCCTGCTCCGCCACCTGGTCGATAAGTTTAAAAAGCGTGGAGTAGACGAGATCACGGTGGTCGGCGGCTACAAGGCGGACGCCATCGATGTCAGCGGTATTCGCCTCGTGGTCAATCCGGCGCACGCCACCACGGGCGAACTCGCGTCGTTACAATGCGCCGCCCCGAACTTCACGGATGACATGGTGGTGGTGTACGGCGATATCTTGTTCAGGAGCTACATCCTGCGCGATTTGCTCGAACATGACGCGCCATTCACCGTGGTGGTTGACTCGAACACGCAAGACGCGCCAGCGAATGCCGACTACGCCTGCTGCAGTGAGCCGGATGATCGCGCGATGTGGGCGCAAGCCGTGACACTTAAATCACTTGGCCAAAGCCGCGACGCGGCCGGCTCGCGCGTAGACGGTCGTTGGCTTGGCATGTTACGTGTCAAAGGCGAAGGTCGGCGTTGGCTCGAGGACGCATTGGCCGCGCTACGCGAACGCTCGGATTTCGCATCACTCGGGCTCCCTGATTTATTAAACGCCTTAATCCATGAAGGGCGCACCTTGCATGTGTGGTACATCCACGGCCATTGGCTCGATGTGAATTCAGCAAAGGATCTCGAGTCGGCGCGCGTCTTCGCGAGCGGCAGTCAGTAAACTGCTTTAGGAATTCGTCAGCCATGCTGCAAGCCGCGCAATTCGTCGACGCCGCACGCGCACGCGGATACGCCTGGTACGCCGGCGTCCCTTGTTCTTTTCTGACGCCGTTCATCAATTTTGTCATTGACGATCCCGACTTGACCTATGTGTCGGCGGCCAACGAAGGCGATGCCGTCGCCGCGGCTGCCGGTGCTTACATCGGGGGCAAGCTCAGTGTCGCGATGATGCAGAATTCCGGACTTGGCAACGCGGTGAGTCCGTTGACTTCGTTGACGCATGTCTTTCAGATCCCACTGCTGATTATCTGCACACATCGCGGTGCACCCGGCGTGCACGATGAGCCACAGCACGCCCTAATGGGCGTCATCACCGAACAAATGTTCGACACGATGCAAATTCCGTGGGAGATTTTTCCAAAAGAGGTGGAGCAGCTTGAGCCTACCTTGGCGCGCGCCGTTGCGCATTGCACGACGACACAACGACCGTACGCCTTGATCATGCATAAAGGTACCGTCGCACCGCATCACTTATTGAATCGCGAAATGCCCCACGTCATGCGTGCCGACCGGGTACACGGCGCACCGCTTGAAGTGCTCACGGGCAAACGCCCGACCCGTGAACAGGCGTTGACCAATCTGTTAGCGCACGCGCCGCTCGAGGACACCGTGGTCATTGCAACCACCGGCTTCACGGGTCGTGAACTCTATGCACTGGCGGATCGCCCCAATCATCTGTACATGGTGGGGTCGATGGGTTGCGCCTCCAGTCTGGGCTTGGGACTCGCGATGGCGCGGCCGGATCTCAAGGTTCTGGTGCTCGATGGCGATGGCGCGGCGCTAATGCGCATGGGCAATTTGTCGACGGTCGGCACTTATGGCCCGCGTAACCTTTATCACATCGTGTTGGACAACGAAGCACACGACTCCACCGGCGCGCAAGCCACTGTGACCGTCAATGTGGACTTTGCCGAAATCGCCCGCGCCTGTGGTTACGCGTTGTGTATCCGCGGTGATCAGGTATCCGATTTAAACGATTTCATGCAGGCGCCGGAGGCCGCGGGCGCGCGTTTTCTTCACCTAAAAATCGCGACCGGCACACGCGACGACTTGCCGCGCCCAACGGTCACACCGCCGGAAGTCTTGCAACGCCTACGTCGCCATCTGGCTAACCCATGAAAACCATATTGTTGAATCCAGGCCCGGTCACGTTGAGTACGCAAGTGCGCGACGCGTTGCTTGGACCTGATCTCTGTCACCGGGAACCAGAATTCGCCGCGCTACAAAACAAAATCCGCCGGCAATTGGTCGCGGTGTACGACGCCGATCCCGCGCAGTGGGCGGCGGTGTTGTTGACCGGCTCCGGCACGGCCGCGGTCGAGGCGATGCTGATTTCATTGGTGCCACGTTCCGGTCATTTGCTGGTGATCGAAAATGGGGTGTACGGCGAGCGGATGACCCGCATTGCGACGAACTACGGCATCGCGCATACGCGCCTGTCGCACGACTGGCTGGCCAAAATCGATGCCGGCAAGGTTGCTC
The DNA here is from genome assembly GCA_964555355.1 of uncultured Klebsiella sp. Classification (GTDB taxonomy): domain Bacteria; phylum Pseudomonadota; class Gammaproteobacteria; genus CAIKBL01. Next base: position 69,353 of record CAZKRY010000004.1, on the reverse strand, counting down.
AAACGCTGCGCGACAATCCGGCGATCACCCATGTCGCGGTCGTCCACCATGAAACAACCTGCGGGCGCTTAAACGAACTCTCCGCGCTTGCCGACGCCTGCGCCGCGCACGGGATTGGGATTCTTCTCGATGGGGTCAGTAGCTTTGCCGCCGAAGACATCCCATTTGGTCATTCCGCGCTCACCGCGGTGGCTGCCACCGCGAACAAATGTCTTCATGGCGTGCCGGGAACATCGTTCGTCGTCGCGCGGCGTGCAGCACTCGAGTGCGATTCAACCCTGCGCGGGGTTTATTTGGATTTGACGAGTTACTACGTCAATCAAGAACGTAGCGGCACCCCGTTCACGCAATCCGTACAAACTTTTTATGCTTTGTCCGCGGCGCTCGATGAACTTGCCGCCGAAGGCGGCTGGCGGACACGTCGTGCCAGCTACCGGCAACGGCTAGGACGTATTCGCAACGCCTTACGCGCGCTAGGAATCGACGGGTTATTACCAGAGGAAGAGAGTTCGTGTGTGCTCCACGGCTTTAACCTGCCAACGGGAACGACGTACGCTGAGTTGCACGATGCGTTAAAAGCCCGCGGCTTTGTCATCTACGCCGGCCAAAGCAAATTGGCCGAACAAATATTTCGGATATCGATGATGGGAGATATCACGGAGGCGGATTTGAATCGGCTGGAAACGGCGCTTCGCGACATTCTCGCCTAACCGCATGGGCACGTTTCGAGCGCGCCACAAATTAATGCGCTAGATCGAACGAACGACCGGCGCCGCTTTGAGTGGATTGAGGCGCGCGCGGATTTTCTGTTCGATTTGCGCGGCGGTCAGACCCGCGTCTTCGAGCATTTCCTCGCGCGATCCATGTTGGATTAGGCGATCGGGCAAGCCGATATGCAGTACATGCGGCGCTAAATCGTGCTCTGCCAACAATTCGGCAATCGCGCTGCCGGCGCCACCCGCAACGACATTTTCATCGAGCGTGACTAACAGGTCGTGCGTACGCGCAATTTCCAGTACCAACGCCTCATCAAGCGGTTTGATGAAACGCATATTAACCACGGTGGCATTCATCCGCTCGCCAATCTCAAGCGCCGGCGCCACCATCGAGCCAAACGCGCAAAGCGCAATCCCTTGGCCTTTGCGACGCACGTCTGCCTTACCGACCGGCAGCAACGTCATTTCTTTTTGCGCCGGAACCCCCATTCCCGAGCCACGGGGGTAACGTACCGCGGCAGGTTGGTCTAGGCAGTAGCCGGTGTAAAGCATTTGTCGGCACTCGTTCTCATCGGCGGGCGACATCAACACGATATCCGGCAAGCAACGTAGGAAACTTACGTCGTAGCTACCGTTGTGCGTGGGACCATCCGCACCAACCAGCCCCGCGCGATCAAGCGCGAATAGCACCGGCAATTTCTGCAACGCGACGTCATGGACCAATTGATCGTAACCGCGCTGCAAGAAAGAAGAATAAATCGCGACCACCGGTTTCAGGCCATCACAGGCCATCCCGGCGGCTACCGCCACCGCATGCTGCTCGGCAATGGCGACATCGAGATATCTATCTGGAAACTCGCGCGCATAGCGCACCAGGCCCGAGCCCTCACGCATCGCCGGCGTGATGGCAACTAAGCGCGAATCACGTGCCGCCATGTCGCAAACCCACTCACCAAAAATATCGCTGTAAGTAGGTTTGTTCGCCTTGGCGCCGCCAACAATCCCAAGTTGAGGATCAAACGGCGATACCCCGTGGTACTTAACCGGATCTTCCTCGGCCGGCGCGTAGCCTTTCCCTTTCTTGGTGATGATGTGCAGAAACTGCGGGCCTTCAAGATTGCGCAAATTGCGCAGCGTGCCAAGGAGGGCCGGCAAATCGTGCCCATCGATGGGACCGATATAGTTAAAACCGAATTCTTCGAACAATGTTCCGGGCACCACCAGCCCTTTGACGTGTTCCTCGGCGCGACGCGCCAATTCCCACACGCTCGGCATCTGCGAGAGAACCTTTTTGCTGCCTTCGCGCACCGTCGTGTACAGCTTGCCGGACAGGATCTGCGCGAATCGATTGGACAACGCGCCGACATTTGGCGAGATCGACATATTGTTGTCGTTCAAGATGACCAGCAAATTCGCTCCGATATCGCCGGCGTGGTTGAGCGCTTCGAAGGCCATCCCTGCGGTGAGTCCGCCATCGCCGATCACCGCCACCGCGCGACGTTGACTCCCGCTGTGTTTGGCTGCGATCGCCATGCCCAGCGCGGCGCTGATCGAAGTGCTCGAATGGCCGACACCGAACGCGTCATACGAACTCTCATCGCGTTTCGGAAATGGCGCCAAGCCGCCCCAGCGCCGGATCGAGGGCATGCGCGCGCGCCGCCCGGTTAAAATCTTGTGCGGATAGGCCTGGTGACCGACATCCCACACGATGCGATCTTCCGGCGTATTGAATAAGTAATGGAGCGCAATCGTGAGTTCCACCGTGCCGAGGCCGGCGGCAAAGTGTCCGCCGCTGCGGCTGACCGAATCCAACAGGTAGCCGCGTAACTCACGCGCCAATGGCTCGAGCGACGATTCGGGTAATTGCCTTAGATCTTGCGGGGAATCTATTTTTTCTAGCAGCGGGAAATGATTAGGCTCAGTCATGCTTTAGTGCTGTCGCGGAAGTCGCTGGGCGTTACGGTGGGCCTACGATTATGGATAGCGGGGATCACGCTTGCAAGCCAACGCGCAGGCGACGCGCTACGAGGCCGCGGATGAAAAGGAAGGAGATGGCGCTTTTTCGCAATGACGGATGGTTGCGTCGCACGCCTCAAATTTACCTTTGCGCAGTCGTCACATTGTCGTAATATGCGCCGCGAATTGGGCGACCAATTCATTGAAACTTAAATGGTTTTATTGCCGCCTCGGCAATCGTGATAGGGGATCGGAATGGCCGTACCGTTAGTTCAGCAATACCGCGTTGCACGCTATCTCATCGAACAAAAAATCAAAGGCGTGAAGCGTTATCCGCTGGTGCTGATGCTTGAACCGTTGTTCCGCTGCAATCTGGCGTGCGCCGGGTGCGGCAAAATCGACTATCCCGACGAAATTCTCGATCGACGCCTAAGCGTCGATGACTGCATGGCCGCGATCGACGAGTGCGGCGCCCCGATCGTCTCCATTGCGGGTGGCGAGCCGCTGATCCATAAGGACATGCAGAAAATTGTGCAGGGATTTATCGAGCGCAAGAAGTTCGTCTATCTGTGCACCAATGCCCTGCTCCTCGAGCGCAAGATGGACGAGTACAGTCCATCGCCTTATCTGACTTTTTCGATCCATTTGGATGGCAACCGCGATCGCCACGATACGTCGGTATGCCGCGACGGCGTGTTCGATAAATGCGTGGAAGTCATCAAGAAAGCCTTGGGCCGCGGCTTTCGAGTCACGGTTAATTGCACCTTGTTTCAAGGCGAAACGGCAGCCGAAGTCGCGCACTTCATGGATGAGATGATGGCGCTGGGCGTCGAAGGTGTCACTATCTCCCCGGGCTACAGCTATGAGCGCGCGCCACGCCAGGACGTGTTCTTGAAACGCACCTCGAGCAAGCAACTTTTTCGCGATATCTTCAAGCTCGGACGCGGCCGCGAATGGCGCTTCAATCAAAGCACGATGTACCTCGATTTCCTTGCGGGAAATCAGACCTATCACTGCACACCATGGGGCAACCCGACGCGTAACGTCTTCGGCTGGCAAAAGCCTTGTTACTTGCTGGTCGGCGAAGGCTATGCCAAGTCGTTCCAGGAACTCATGGAGGATACGGCGTGGGAAAAATACGGCACCGGGGTTAATCCTAAATGCGCCGACTGCATGGTCCATTGCGGCTATGAAGCAACCGCCGTCGACGATACCTTCAACCACCCACTAAAGGCGCTCCGCACGTTCCTGCGCGGACCCAAAATCGAAGGCGAAATGGCGCCAGAAGTACCCTTTATGTACGAGGATGAGCCACTGACGCGCCCTCGCCTATTAACCACCAACGAATCCGGCGGCGCGGCCTGCTCCGACAACCAGAAGCGAGTGGCATAAGATTCGACCCCGGGCCAACGCCATGGCGAGGCGAACCGGCGTAAACGCCAACCTAGGTGCGACACAACACGCGCCCGCCCGATGTCCGCTAGTTTAATTTACACGTCACTGCTCATCTGGGTGACGCTCGTTTGCCTGCCCTGGCGCCCTTGGGGCACGCGCGAATCCATCGCCGCACGCCAACCCGCACCCGCGGCTAACCTCGAACGCGTGACAGTCCTAATCCCGGCGCGCGATGAAGCTGACTGCATCGAAGCGACATTACGCGCCGTCGCGCTGCAGGGAGCGCTCGCCAAAATAGTCTTGATAGACGACCAGAGTGCAGACGGCACCGCGGCGCGCGCGCACGCGCTCAAGCTCCCCAATTTGGAAGTGCTCTCCGGCCTGCCGCCGGAACCTGGTTGGAGCGGCAAGCTGTGGGCGTTGCACCAAGGATTTCGGCAGGTCGACACGGAATACACCTTGTTGCTCGATGCCGATATTGAACTTGCCCCCGGGATTGCGGCCGCCCTGCTCGACAAACTTGAATGTGAAGGCCGTGGCCTGGTGTCGGTCATGGCGGCGCTTTCGATGAAGTCGTGGTGGGAGGGTTTACTCATTCCGCCGTTCATTTACTTCTTCAAGTTGCTCTACCCGTTCGCGCTCGCGAATGGCCGCACACGGTGGGTTGCCGCCGCCGCCGGCGGCTGCATTTTGGTCAAAACAGATCTCCTCAACGCCATCGGCGGCTTCTCCAGTTTGCGCGGCGCCTTGATCGACGATTGCACGCTGGCGCGCGAGATTAAAAACGCAGGCGCGCAGACGTGGATCGGCCTATCACACGACGTGCGCGCCATCCGCCCCTACGACTCTCTCGCGACGATTTGGAATATGGTCGCACGCACCGCGTTCACCCAGCTTCGCTATTCGGCGTTATTGCTGGCCGCATGCAGTTTTTTGATGGTGTTAACGTTCCTGATGCCACTGCTTGGCGTATGGTCTAGCGCGCCGTTGCCGCGGGTGGCTGCGTGGCTCGCGTGCGGACTGATGTTAACCACGTATTTACCGATCGTTCGCTACTATCGCCGCTCATGGCTATGGCTGCCGACGTTGCCGTTAGCGGCGGCGCTTTATCTCGCGATGACATGGACTTCGGCATTGCGGTTTTGGCGTGGCGAGCGTTCACGTTGGAAAAATCGCGTGTACGCACGGTCGTAGTCGGCTGGTTGAGCCGATTAAACTAGTGACTAATTTGGAGAACACAATGCAACGACTAGTTCGTTTAATGCTACTGGTGGTCTGCTTAACTAGCGCGAGTGTCGCGCTGGCTGTCGAAGCCTCCCCGGCGGCGAGTAGTGTGGAGAAATTACATGCCACCTTGCTCGAAGTCATGCAGCACGGCGTGCAGTTGGGATTCGCGGGTAGGGCCGAGAAACTATCGCCGGTGTTGAATGAAGTGTTCGATTTCCCAACGATTTCGCGGTTGGTGACCGGCCGCTACTGGAGCAAATTGGCACCCGCCAAGCAGCGAGAATTCATCGAGGTTTTCAGCGCGCTCAGTACTGCGACGTACGCGGAAAACTTCAAATCCTTCTCCGGCCAGCGATTTGAGACCCGCACTACCGAAGACAAGAAGAACGCGAAACTCGTGAAAACCGCGATTATCGACGCTGACGGCTCCGAAGTACCTCTGAACTACCTGCTCGCCAAACAGCAGGATATGTGGCGAATAGTCAACGTGGTCGCCCAAGGCGTGTCGGATTTGTCGCTCAAGCGTGCCGAATACACGGCCGTTATAGGAAGCGAAGGAATTGATGCACTTATTGCCAAACTAAAGGCGAAGGTTGCATCATACGGGGCCTAATACCATTAATCGTCCCTGGCCGGTTTGTCTCGATTCGGCAACAGGCGACCCCTAATTCTTGGATACGACAAGATGCAATTCAGAACAAAGTTGACGGCTGTGCTCGTGGTTGCAACTGGCCTCCTCGGGGGCTGCGCGTCAACGACCACCAAGACTAATGACCCGGCCGATCCCTACGAGGGAATGAACCGCAACTTCTATAACTTCAACGATTCCTTAGACCGGAATTTTTTCGAGCCGGTGGCGCGGGGGTATGTCAAAGTGACCCCCGATCCGGTGCGTACCGGCGTCACGAACTTCTTCGGCAACGTGAACTACCTTAACGTCATCCTGAACGACTTGCTGCAAGGAAAGGGTCAACAGCTTGCGGCAGACACTGGACGCTTTGTAGTCAACAGCACGCTCGGTATCGGCGGATTAATCGATACCGCTAAACATATTGGCATGCCGGAGCATGACGAGGATTTGGGCCAAACCTTCGGCACCTGGGGTATGGGCGAAGGGGCGTATCTCGTCTTACCGTTCATGGGCCCGAATTCATTCCGCGATCTACCCAATTCCGCAACGAGCATGCTGCTGAATCCGCTGACGTACCTAAACGGGATTGTCACGTTACCGCTCGGCGTACTAAACGCGGTTAACACTCGTGCTAATTTGTTAGAAGCATCCAGCATTCGCGATCAGGCCGCGCTCGATCCCTACACCTTTGTCCGTGAAGCGTATCGGCAACAACGCGAGTACAAGATTTACGATGGCAATCCGCCGGGCGATGGTTTTGAAGACTACGTCGAAGACGATTCCGACGCCGCCATCCTCAAAATTTATTGATGCGTTAGCAGATCGCCCAACAGTTCAAGCCAATGTTTAACCGGTACATTCGTGCCGGTCTGTAGATGTAGCTGGCAGCCGATGTTCGCGGTTGCGATCGCTTGCGGCGCCCCCCTTTCCAAGGCACTCAACTTGCGCACCAAAAGTTCGTTGGCCACGCGCGGTTGTAACAGAGAATAAGTGCCGGCCGAGCCACAGCACAAATGTGAATCGGTCACCGGCTGCAATCTAAAACCCGCGTTTCTCAATAGCGTCTCCAACTTGGGATGCGCACGCAGGCCATGCTGGAGACTGCACGGTGCGTGGCAGGCGATTTCGACATCCGAAGGTTTTGCCTGTGCGCGAAGTGCATCCTTCAACCTATCCGCCGGCAACGCCTCCGTCGCATCGCGAACGGCACCTGCGACTTCCGCCGCGCGCGGCGCGTAATGCGGATCGTCGCGCAATAAGTGCGCGTAGTCTTTTAAGATTTGGGTACATCCACTCGAAGTCGACACGATCCCGGCAATTTCTCGCTCGGCGAGTAACGGATACCAAGCGTCGATATTGCGGCGTGCACAAGCTTGCGCCTCGTCGGTCGCGCCCAAATGGAGCGCGAGCGCGCCACAGCAACCCGCTGCGGGGCTCTCCTTGAGAACCATGCCGCAGTGACCGAACACCGCCCGCGCTGCCTGATTGATTTGCGGCGCCGCACTCGCCTGCGCACAACCTGTTAATAACGCAAAACGGGCGAACGGCGTGGCTGGGATTGGCACCGCATACTGGCGCGTTGGCGCGGGCGGAATTTTACGTTTGAGTACGGCAGGCAACCACGGTCTGAACGCGCGACCGAGCGCGAGCAAAGCGCCGAATCGCGCGCGGTGAGGCACGATTTTTAGCAACCCCCAACGCGTGAGTCGCGCGATGCTCGAGCGTGCTACCCGCGCATCGACGGCAGGTCGCACCAATTCCAATAGACGAGTGTAATGCACGCCGGACGGACATGCCGTCTCGCACGCACGGCACCCCAGACAACGATCGAGCGGCGCGAGCGTGGTTGTTCCAATCTCGCCGCCTTCAAGCAAGTTTTTCATCAGATAAATGCGCCCGCGCGGCCCATCGCGCTCGTCGCCGAGCACCTGATAACTTGGACAGGTGGCATTACAAAACCCGCAATGCACGCAGGCGCGCAAAATCGCTTCCGCTTCTTTTTGATCTGCCGGCGGCAAAATTCCAGATACCAGACGCGCGCGCATTGGGTTTAGCTCGGATTGAAAATTTGCTTGGGATCGAAGCTCGCGCGCACGCGTTCGGTTAGCGCCGCAACACCTGCTCCAGAAGTCGCGCCATGTGCCGCCGGCCAGGGCTGGCAATATCCATGGGCAGCAATGACTTCATGCGCGATTTCAGCGTGACTACTAGAACTCCGCAGCCAACGTAACGCGCCGCCCCAATCCCACACGCTCGAATGCGCACAGCGCAGCGGCGGGGTCGCGGGCGGCACAACCACACGCCATACTTGACCGGGACTTTGAAACCACGGTGCCGTGAAATCTCGCCAACGTTCCCACGTGCTTATATCCTCGGTTTGCACCGGCGGCTGTAAGCGCCGAATCGCGGCGCCAAGTGCGGCCGAGTTCCCTTCGATGCGAATGTGGAGCACGCCTGCCTCGTAGCGGCATCCCGTGACCGGTAGCGCGATACGGCCTAATTCCACCATTCGCCGCCACGCCTCTTGTTCGTCACAGTGCCAGCTGAGCGTCAACTGCGCCGGCGGGCAAGGTTCTACGCGCAGTGATACTTCGAGCAATGGACCAAGCTGGCCCCAAGCACCGACGTTAAGCCGTGAGATGTCGTAGCCGGCGACATTTTTCATCACTGCGCCGCCAAATCTGCGAGCACTGCCGTCGTCCGCGAGGAGGGTAACTCCCAACACGTAATCACGAACTCCGCCGCGATAAGCGCGTGCAGGACCGGCCAGGCCACTTGCTACCACGCCACCGATCGTCGAATTGGGCGCGAGTCGCGGCGGCTCAAAAGCGAGTCGCTGACCGGAGGTCGCAAGCGTTGTTTCAAGCTCATCGAGCCGCGTTCCGCTGCGTGCGATGACCACTAATTCGCTCGGCTCATAAGAGAGGATGCCGTGGTAAGACGCGAGTGAGAGTTCGCGGCTCGCTGAGGTCGACCACCAGGCAGCTTTGGTGTTACCGCCGATAATTTTAAGTCCCTCCCCCGCCTCGCGTGCACTACGCACCCGCTGACTGAGATCGGAGAGGATTGCTGCGGCTGTCACGAGCGCCGGATCACGGTAAGGTGCTGACAGGTATTCCGGTCGAAGCGTGCTAGTCGGTGCGACCGCGCGACGCGATATTTGGCGTGCTGACCGCCACATCGGCGTTTTGCGCACGATGACGCAGCACGTGATCCATGAGAACGAGCGCCAACATTGCTTCCGCGATTGGCGTCGCGCGGATCCCGACACAGGGATCGTGTCGGCCAAGGGTTTCGATTTGCGTGGCGGCGCCATGGACGTCGATGGTCTGCCCGATTAGGCGAATGCTCGACGTCGGTTTGAGCGCGATGCTGACTTCAAGCGTTTGCCCGGTCGAGATCCCGCCTAATACACCACCCGCGTGATTCGATAAAAATCCGGTCGGCGTTAGCTCATCACGGTGTTCCGTGCCGCGTTGCGTAACGACCGCGAAACCGTCACCGATCGACACCCCTTTTACCGCGTTAATCCCCATCATCGCTTGCGCAATGTCGGCATCGAGCCGCCCGAACACCGGCTCGCCCAAGCCGGGTGGTACGTGCTCAGCAACGACATTGATTTTCGCGCCCACTGATTCACCCGCGCGGCGCAACTCGGTCATATAGGCTTCAAGTTCAGGCACGCGTGCCGGATCGGCGCAAAAGAATGGATTGTCCGCAACCGCCGTCCAGTCATTGAGCGCAAGTTCAATCGGCCCCAATTGCGCAAGATAGCCACGGACCTCGATCCCATAACGCTCGCGCAGATATTTTTTCGCGATGCCGGCGGCGGCCACCCTCACGCAGGTTTCGCGCGCGGACGCGCGCCCGCCGCCGCGCGGATCGCGCAAGCCATACTTATGGTGATACGCGTAATCGGCATGTCCGGGGCGAAATTTTTCGGCGATCGCTTGATAGTCTTTGGATTTCTGGTCGGTGTTTTCGATGATAAAGCCAATCGGGGTCCCGGTGGTGCGGCCTTCGTACACCCCGGACAAGAGTCGCACCTGATCGTCTTCGCGGCGCTGTGTGGTATAGCGGGATTGCCCGGGTTTGCGCCTATCTAAATCCACTTGCAGATCGGCTTCCGTGAGCGCGAGTCCCGGCGGACAACCATCGACAATGCCCACATAAGCGGGACCGTGGCTCTCGCCCGCGCTGGTGACCGTGAATAACGTGCCGAAAGTATTACCTGACATGGCGCTATTGTAGAGCGAATCGCCGCAATTGGGCTTGCTCGATGAGCCCAATGCCGTCTCCGCCATGTCGCATCTCGAGCCACAGCACATCAAGCTCCGGAAACGCCGCATCCACTTTGGGCCAGGTGCCGCCGGCATCGAATAGCAAAACGCCGTGCCGCGCGAGATGCCCACCCGCCCGCATAAAGATCTGCCGTAACAGCGCAAGCCCATCGTCCGGCGCGTACAACGCAATGCGTGGTTCGTGCCGGAATTCCGGCGGCAGTTCATCCATTTCGTCCTGCGGCACATAGGGCGGATTCGCAAGGATCAAATCGAATACGGCGTCCCCCGGTGGATACAGATCAGTTTCATGCAACGTTAGGCGCGAGGCCAAGCCGTGACGTGTGACATTTTTCCGCGCGACGGCAAGCGCGGCCGGCGAAATGTCAGTGGCATCGACACATGCATTTGGAAAGGCGAGCGCTGCCGCAATTGCGATGCAAGCGCTACCGGTCCCGATATCGAGAATTCGCCGCACTTGCTCTGGACGCACGAACGGCGCGCATCGGGTGTTCAATAACTCGGCGATCGGTGAGCGCGGAATCAACACATTTTCATCGACATAAAACTCAAGTCCCGCGAACCACATACGTTGCGTTAAATAAGCCGCGGGTCGTCGCTCCTTGATTCGCCGTTGAACTAACGCCTCGGCAATCGCGATTTCCTCCGGCTTCCGTTCGACATCCAGCGCTTGCTCATCGCAATCGAAAGGGAGTCCCAAGGCATGGAAGACCAAAAATACCGCCTCATCGCGGGCGTTGTCCGTGCCGTGTCCGAAATAAAGCTTGGCCCGTTTGAAGCGCTTCTCGGCCGCTAGCACCAATTGGCGCGCGGTGGCGAGTGGCCGCGCGCCCTTCATGGCGCGCAACCTTGCCAGCCAGCGTGCGCGAGCAACGTTCGCGCCGGTATCGAACGACACATTGCCTGCCTCTGCGATTCCTTGAGTGTCGCCAACAACGATGCGACCGACGGACCGGAATGCGTTTGCGCGCGTTCGATGACCAGTGCGCCGCCAAGTAGCACAGGGTACCGCTCAAGCGCTTGCGCATCGACGTCGATTATCCGCGCGGCGGCCGCCCGCAACGCGGGCCCGTCGCGCCCCGCCATCGCGCCAAAGAACGCGTGCCAGGCGTTCCACGACGGTTGCGCGGCGCACGTGTCGGCACGCAGCGCGCGCAACGATTCCTTGCCGGTCTTGGGCGCGACATACGGCACGACTTTCGATGCCAACTCAATCGCGGCTATCCGCCACTGCTCAGCTTCGTCTTGCGTCAGGCAACCTGCCCGCAACGCGCGCCGAACGTGTAACGCGCCAATAGCGGCGCTTGATAACGCCGCCACCGACACGTTCTCCGCGCGTTCTCCGCGATGGTGCAGCGTTTGAGCCAACGCGTGCGCTTCGGCGATGACACGATGGGTGCGGTATATCCCGTCCGATCGACCGAACACTGCCGAATTATCGAACGATTTTTCACCCAACATTTCACGCAGTGGCCACGGCGCGCGCGCGATTTCGCTCAAATTCACCGCCTGCGCGCCCACAAAGCGCGCCATCGGCGCCGCTTGGTCGAGATGCGGAAAGAAATCCGAATTCACCTGCGCGGTATAACTCGCAAAGAGTGGCGCGAGCGTTTTACCGCGCCCGACATAGCGGGCGAGCAAATCGTCGGCGGAATGAATTTCGATACGCGCCAAAAGCGGTTGCAGCGTTTGCATTAGTGCCGTAGACGGTGCCGAAGGGACGATCGTTTGCATACTCGCACAGAGTAAAAAGTTGCCATCGCCGAGCTCGAAAATCGCGATTTCGGGAAACACTCGTTGCATTGCGTTGAAGACGAGCGCGACCAACCGCGGCGTAATTTCGTAGAGCTGCATCCATTGCGCGAGCACGCCATCGTCGGTTAGGCGGCGGCGGATGGTACGATAAAATTCCTCGGTGAATAATCCGGAAACACCACTCACCCAGGGGTTCGACGGCTCGGACACAATGAGATCGTAGCGTTTCGCTTGCGCCGCGAGATAAGTCCGCGCATCGTCGACTATCAGCCGACTACGTGGATCGGTGAACGCAGCTTCCACCGCCGGTCGGAAATAAGCTGCGCCTTCAAGCATCGCAGCTTCGATTTCGATGGTATCGACGCGCTCAATTCTCGGATTTTGTAACAGCGCGTGAGTAGTCATACCGGAGCCGATCCCGATCACCGCAACGCGTTTGGCACGCGGTTGCGCCACTAGCGGCAACACACCGCTCAAGATTTGCGTCGCCTCGTCACGCGACGCCGGGCGCGCCGGATCGAACTGCATGCTGGCATCGACTTTGCCGTTGGTGGCGAGCGCGCGATACGAACCTTCTCGTTCGATGACGGTGACACTCGCCGCGCGACCATCGCGTTGGAAGATAATTCTGGCATCGCCTGCTAAGCGCGAGACACCAGAACGATAGACACCTGAAGCCAGCTTCAACGGGTCAAGTTTGACCCAGCGTGCCGTGCACACGGCAAACACGGTCGCGCAGCCGATGAGCAACCACGCGGCACGGCGCTGCGGGTGCGGGGTGGCGTTTAACAACCACACGCCAAGGAATAAATCGATGGCGGCGCCCACTAACAGGCTCGCGCGTAGCCCGAGCCATGGAATCAACACCAACTGGGTGGCAACGACGCCGGCAATCGCGCCGAAGGTATTCCACGCGTACACGCGGCCAAGTGCGCGTTCGTCCCGTTGCGGGGAATATAAGAGCGCGGTCAATAACGGCAATGTCATGCCGGCGCAGATCGTCGTCGGCAACATGATCAACATCGCAATGACGACGCCGAGCACCACAAAAAACACATACCCAAGTGGGGTACGCGCAATTCCGCTCATCAGATACGCCGTCAAGTCGAAACTGAAATCGAGAAACGCGAGGCTCGCGAAGGCGCCGACGCTCATCGCGAGCTGCACGTAACCGAGCACCTCTCGACTCGGCGAGACCGTTTTAAGCAGATGTCGCACCCACGCCCCCCCGAGCGCGAGGCCTAAGATGAAAGTTGCGAGCATGACTTCAAACGAGTGCGTGGTACTGCCGAGCACCGCGTTCAGCAGACGAATCCATACCACTTCATACACAAACGAGGAAAATCCCGTTAGCCATGCGGTGCATAACAGCAGCGTCGCCGGCAGCGCGTTCATGGGCACATGCGGCGCAGGTAGCGTTGCACCGCCGCGCGCACCCCACCACACGATCACGGCAATCGCGAAGTTTGTGAATCCGGCCACCTGCAACGCGCCAGGCAACCCAACGCTCGGCACCAAGACAAAAGACGCCCCGAGAACGCCGAAAACGGCGCCGAAACTATTGACGAAATACAGTGATGCGATTGATTCCGGGTGCGCGGATACCCGCTCGACGCGCCGGAGGTAGCCGGCCGTCATGAGCGGGAAGGTCAATCCAAGCAGAACGGCAGCGGGGAAAAGTAATACCGCGCTAAGCCCGTATTTCAGCAACAAAATCGCGATGGGCTGAGCAAGGGCTGGGATCCACCTCTGCTCCGCGGCCTCAGTCAGCGCAACGAAAAGCCTATGAAAGCCCAGCGCATAACAGCCGATCGCCGCCTCGACGCCGGCATAGAGCAAAAGTGGATTGACCCGCTGGGACAGCAAGCGGCTAGCGAGCGCCGCCCCGAGCGACAGCCCCCCCATGAACAACACCAACACCGCTGCCTGCGCGTACGCGGCATGGCCAAGGAAGAGTTTTAAGTAATGCGACCAGACCGCTTCATAAACGACCCCGGCAAACCCGGACAACGCAAATACAAACAACAGCCAGCGCGCGATGCGCATCGCTTGTTCCTTAAGGGCCGAAACGCAGAAGCAATGACCCGCGCGACGCACGGGTCATTGAGTTTGGCTTAGCTCGCGTCCGCCAACAAGAGTTGATTGATGCGTTGGACAAAACCCGCTGGGTCATCAAGCCGCCCGCCTTCCGCAAGCACGGCCTGTTCGTACGCCACCAACGCGAGATCGTTAAAGCGGCCGGCATCCGTCTCGGTTTCCAGCCGAATCAACAACGGATGCGCAGCGTTGATTTCAAGGATTCTCTTAGCGCCGCCCACCTCCTGTCCGGCGGCTTTTAATATCCGTTGTAGATTCGCGCTCATTTCAAACTCATCCGCCACCAAACAAGTCGCCGATGAGGTGAGTCGCTTGGACGGTCTGACTTCTTTGACGCGCTCGCCGAGCGCCTGCTTGATACGCTCCGCGAATTCGGATTTCGGCGCCTCGGCCTCATTTTTCTTCTCGGCATCGCCGGGGAGCTTCAAATCGCCGTGCAAAGCCGATTTGAGCGGCTTGCTCTCGAAGTTCGTGAGATGGGTGACTAGCCACTCGTCAACCGGATCGGTCAACAAAAGCACCTCTATCCCACGGGACCGGAATACCTCCAAATGCGGACTCGCTTTCGCCGTGGTGAAATTCTCCGCAGTTACATAATAAATAGCTTCCTGGCCATCCTTCATCCGCCCGACGTAATCGGCGAGCGACACCTTGGGTTCTTCAACGTCGTCATGCGTGCTCGCGAACCGTAGCAGTTTGGCCAGTTTTTCTTGATTCGCGTGGTCTTCGACAATGCCTTCTTTAACGATGCGCCCGTAGAGTTTCCAGAACTTGGCGTACTGTTCGGCATCCAGCCCCTCGATCAGCCCCAGGATCTTTTTGATCGATGCCGCGCGAATGGTATCGATGGTTTTATTCCGTTGCAGGATCTCGCGCGAGACGTTCAGCGGCAGGTCTTTGGTATCGATGACGCCGCGCACGAAGCGCAGATAGCGCGGCAGGAATTGCTCGGCATCGTCCATGATGAAAACGCGCTGGACATAGAGTTTGACGCCGTGTTTGGCATCGCGGTCAAAGAGATCGAACGGTGCGCGCGCCGGAATGTAGAGCAATGTCGTGTATTCGAGTTTGCCTTCCGCCTTGGTGTGCACCCAGGTCAGCGGATCCTCGAAATCGTGCGCGATGTGTTTGTAGAACCCTTTATAGTCGTCGTCGGTGATCTCCTGCTTATTGCGCAGCCAAAGGGCTGTGGCGTTATTGACCGTCTCACGACCGGTCTTTTCTTTTTCCGTTTCCGGCATGCTGATCGGCAGGGAAATATGATCCGAATACTTTTTGATAAGGCTGCGGAGCCGCCATGCATCCGCGTATTCATGCGCGTCGTCTTTCAAATGCAGCGTGACTTCGGTGCCGCGCGCGGCGCGCGTGACGGATTCCACGGTGAATTCACCTTTGCCCTCCGAACTCCAGCGCACCCCATCGGTTTGAGCCGCGTCCGCACGGCGTGTGTTGACCACCACCCGGTCGGCGACGATGAAGGCGGCATAGAAGCCAACGCCGAACTGCCCAATCAATTGCGAGTCTTGGCGCGCGTCGCCGCTCAAATGGCCGAAAAACTCCTTGGTACCGGATTTTGCAATCGTGCCCAAATTGGCGATGACTTCGTCGCGCGACATGCCAATGCCGTTGTCGCGTACGGTGAGCGTCTTGGCCTCGGCGTCGAAATCAACCTCGATCCCAAGCTCGGCATCCCCGCCATAGAGCGCTTGATTGGATAGCGCGTTGAAACGCAACTTTTCGATGGCATCCGAGGCATTGGAAATAAGCTCACGCAAGAAAATCTCGCGATTGCTGTAGAGTGAGTTGATGACCAGGTCTAGGAGTTGCTTAACCTCGGATTGAAAGCCGAGCGTCTCGGCGGTCGCGGTAGTATTCATAAACTGTCTCTCTGAAAGGTAAAGGCACGGATCGGCAGGCAACATGGGGCCGGCGCCGTTTGATTTCAACTCCCACGAGTGACATAAAGCTAAACTTTTGCTTGTCGTGCGCCGATATAAATTTAATAATGCTCTCAGTAGGCTACGGCAGGGAGCTGACGAAACCCTTACAATTAGGGCGTCGGCTTGAGGGAGCCGGCGTCACCCCGACGCTCGGTGAAATACGGTCAATCCGAGAGGAGGCAAGTTCATGCGGCACACACACAAGAGACTTGGCAGACAGCTTGGCCAAGGCATGACGGAATACATCATCATCGTGGCGTTAATCGCGATTGCCGCGATTGCCGCCTACTCGTTCTTTGGTGACACGCTGCGCAGCCAGGTTGGCGGCATGGCGACCGAAATGTCGGGCCAAGACGGCAGCGCGTCGGTGACCTCCGCGCAAGGCGCCGCCGGCGATAGCGCCAAACAATCCGAGCACGCCGACCTCGGCACCTACACGGGTAAACAGTAACCGGATCCTCGCCTTTGCGGCGTTTCGCGTGATCGCAACGCCGTTATCCGCGCCCGCGCCCCGCCGCCAGGCGGGGCAGGCTGCGGTGTTCGTTCTGCTGTTCCTCGGCATTCTGCTTATCGCACTCAATTTCCTCTATAAGCAGGGCCGCATCACGTCCGACAAGATGGAAATGCAAAACGCGGCGGATGCGGCCGCCTACAGCGTTTCCATTACCGAAGCACGCGATCTCAATTTCGCCGCCTATCTAAATCGCGCGATGGTCGCGAACGAGGTTGCCATCGGCCAACTGATGGGCCTCGCATCGTGGGCCTTCCATTGGGCGTCGTTTGCCGATTTTTTGATGTTTTATGACTCGATCGCCATCGGGCCAGCGACGCTTGGGATCTCGACGCCCATCATCCAAACGCTTTCCAACGCGATTTTTCGGATCCCGGGACAAATCTTTATTCGCATCATGTCGGCGCTCGGCAAATTCGGCACCGCCTTGCTGCATCTCGCAAATAAGTTTTATGGGCTTGCGCAATACGGTTACCACCTCGTGAGCGGGCTCTATTCCGCCGCCTCTATTTTTGAAGTCATGGAACAGAATGCACCGGAAGGTACCCGCGTCTCTGAATTCGGCGTCGCCTCATTGATCGCGCACTTTGCGAGCTACGGAGCATTGCCGCTACCGGTACCGGGTGGAACCTTTACCGAGTCCTATAGCCCGACCAAAGTTACGCCAAAAGCGGATTACGAGAGTGGCGACAAAGGCTCATTCGAAGGTTATGAGCGTTTCGCGGCGCTCGTGCGCGATTCCGGCGATCCGTTTACGGCGAAACGCGGCTGGAAATTCGGGTTATTCACGCTGCCACCGATCGCGGATGTCATCAACGATAACGGTGGCGGCGTCGTATTCGTTGACACCGACCCCGACAGCGAAACGTACGGCACCATCAACTTCGACTGGAGCGATGGTTTCGATATCGACCTTGGGTTGGTTTCCGGCGGCGTGAATTGGCGGATTTTTTTCTACTTCGGCATGAACCTGGCGCGCGAAGGCGGCAGCGAATTACGTTTGGTATTACCTGGTCCGGCCGCCGGTTATTCCGGGCAAGGCTTCAATTGGTCGAGCGCGGACACCACGGTGTTGGAAGTCCTTGCCGGTGGCGGCTTTAACCTCAACGCCTATGCCGAACTTGATCTCGGCGTGCTTGGGGAAGTTACGCTCTTTGACTTGTCACTCGGTGCGGAGATCCATGTACGCAACGAGGAACTCAAGGTCTCGATGACATTACCGGTCGTCGGGACTTTCGACCTACTGAATACACCCTTCCCAACTTCCGCACCCTTTGGGGCGGCGTTTACGGAAGCCGGCACGGTCGCGACCAACAACATGCGCATGGTGCCGCAAATGACGCCTTCCTTTATGGGGGGGCAGGTCAGCGATGAAGCCTACGGCGGTGCCGCCAAACGCCGTTTAGCCTGGATGTCCACTCCACCCGCGCCGCTCGGCATCATGATGCAATCCAATTTGGATGCCGATCACATGATCTATCAAAGCTACCGGGGCTTGCCGCGATACATCGATACCACCGGCAACGAGAGCACGCTGTTTGGCTTTGGTGCACCGTTCATTTTGATAAGTCTAGTGCTCGATGAAAGCGATTACGACAAAGCGCGCGACGGCTCGGGCGACGATCATCCTGAAATGACCGGCCAATCGGGCGCTTACAACGACCTCAAGCTCGAGGAGAAGTTCGCCAACGAACAGCTTCACTCCACCGCACGCGCGGAAGTTTATTTCAAACGTCCGAACGACTTGAGCTACTTTGCGCGCGCCGACGGTCTCGAGGAACATGGCAGCGCGTTCAACCCTTATTGGAACGCCCGCTTGTCGTCGACCCGTTATGTCGATCGCATCGTCGCCGCGCTCGTGCAACAACAGCAGGATTTCACCGGCACCTCCGAGATTTTCGATTTAATCGAAGGTGGCCTGTGCGACCTATTGCCGGGGGGATGCTGAGCATGCGCAAACGCGGGCAAGCATTGGTAGAATTTTTGGTCTGCGCATCCTTCGTGCTCATTCCGTTGTTTTTAATCGTGCCGATGTTCGGCAAATACATCGATATGCGACACGCGACGATCCAGGCCGCGCGTTACCAAGCTTGGGAATACACGGCATGGTATGCGGCGGATTGCACCCGGAACATGTTTGCGAACTTCTCCGGATCCGGCAACGAATGTCCGATGGGCGGCTTTAATGAAGCGCAGCAACCCTTCAAGTCCCGTAGCGCGGTCCAAGCCGAAGCGCGCCGTCGCTTTTTCTCGCGCACCGATGCCACCTTGACGCCGGCCGCGGCCGATGAAGTGGTGCAAGGCGCCCTGGCCATCACCGCCGATGACGATAGCGATTGGGATCCCGTCGACGCCAATAAGAGTTGGACTGACCATCGCGGGGCTGCCATGTACAACGGCGGTGTCGGCGGCAGGCAGTCTTTACGCAGCGCGGAAGACACGCCAACGGTACCGGTCATTGGCGATGTGTTCGACATCATCATCGACGTCATTTCGGTCGTGTTTGGCGCGATCGGTGATTTTCTAGGCGTGCTGGGTAGCTCGGTTGGTTTTGATGCCATCAACACCGACGGCTACGCCAAAGGTACTGTCCACATGGTGACGAGTACCTTACCGGTCTACGCCACGCTCGGCACGATGAACAACAAGGCGGAGACCGCGCATTTACGTACGCCCTTGGAATTCACCGCCAAGGCCGGCGTACTCACTGATGCATGGAACTCGGGCAGCTTGGAACAAACGTACAACCAAGCCGGTGGCGTGGTGCCGACGGTGATTTTAAAAGAATTGCTCAATCTGCCGGGCTTGAACGAGGTATGGCTCGTGATCGGCTTGCTCGCCCCGGAACTCCGCGAGTGTCACCCGCAAATTCCTTCCTTCTTAAGTCCGGATTTCCCGGACGATAAAGGTAGCCTCTGGCTCGGCCACATCGATATCGATGCCGTGCATCCGGATCGTTTGGGTGATCGCAGCGGCACGCACTCCTGCGACGACGGTGGCCGTTGTGATTTTGATCAAGCACGCACCGCCGCGGAACGAGATTGCATTCCATGACCACGCGCGGTTTCCTGCTCTGGGTACTCTTGGCGTGTACGCCGCTTAATGCCATTGCGCGCGGCCCGGAGCTCCCACCGCCACCAGACGCACGTGTGTGGTGGGTGGCCGAGAACATGACCTACAACACGATGCCGATGGCGGTGCGCCAATT
Organism: uncultured Klebsiella sp.; assembly: GCA_964555355.1. Lineage (GTDB taxonomy): Bacteria > Pseudomonadota > Gammaproteobacteria > CAIKBL01. Next base: position 49,616 of record CAZKRY010000004.1, on the reverse strand, counting down.
CACCACCAAACACGATCTACAACGAGTCATCGATTTTTATCGCGACGAATGGCAACAGCCGATGCCGGATGGCGCGCCCGGCTATGTCATTAACGATCTGGTGCCACCGTGGCTGTCAATCTCGCGGATCGAAGACGGCTACATGCTGCTCGTGCAAGCGCGCGCGACGGATGACGAGGGCACGACCGGATTATTGAGTATCAGTAAGTTGCCGACCTCGGCCAAGGCGCCCGAACTCGGCAAAGGTTTCCCGACGATGGGCGAAACCAAGGTGGTCAACGAATTTGTGTCGAATGACGAGGGACAGACCGGACGCACGATGATGTTCGTCAACAAACATGATCTGCCGAGCAACCTGAGTTTTTATCGGTCTCGCTACCAGGACAATGGCTGGGTGGTCGATATGGATAAAGGCGTAGGCGATGTGCTGCATGTGCTCGCGCTGCGTAAGGGACGCCAGCGACTCGATATCGTGCTGACGGAAATGAAGCAGGGTGTGACGCGCATCGTCGCGAACGAAGTGACTTACGACTTGCTATGAAACGAACCCAGACCGGACAAGCGATGGTGGAGTATGTCGTGGTCTTGGCGCTTGGCGTATTCGTGTTGCTTGGGCCGGGTACCGATGTTATCCGTTACACCCTGCGAGCCATCAAAGATAATTTCGAAGGTTATTCCTACGCGATGTCACTGTCGGAATGGCCGGAATTCGAAATCGCGCACCTGGGTCCGATCGCGACCCCGAGCAACGGCTGGCGACCGAACACCGAAGCCCCTGGAATGGAACGCGTGGGCAGCGTTGGCTCACTTCCGGCGCGCGCAACCGAGCCAACCGCCGATCCCGGCGACTGGTTTTTCTTTTTATATCGCCTATGGCTCGAAGACAACGCGGTACCGGACGAACGAGTGGACGAACTCGCCGGACCGGGTATCGATGATGTACTAAACGATATGCAAGATTTTATCGAAGGCCAGATCCCGGTGTTCGACGAATTCCCCGAAGGCTTACCGCCGTCGGTGGGCGATCTCGTGCAAGGGTTCTTGCCGTTTTGAGCGAAGCAGTGCACGCTAGCGGCGCGCTGAACAAGGTGGCGGATAAAAGCCAGGAAAATTCGGCGGCCTAAGCGCTCGCTACCCACGAAAATAAAAATGCAAAGCAGTCGCGATTGACGTCGGCGCGAACTGCGATAAAAAAAGTCTGACGTCGCTGCCCAGCGCGCCCCAAGCGCGTTTGTGTCAATCGTGTGCGCGGTCTTCTATGAGATACGCGTGGCAATTTCGTGGGGGGATGGATGGCATCCGAAGGTGGCAACAAAATTTGGTGGCTACTAGCCGGCGCGATCGGCTTTGGCCTCGTCGCCGCGCTGTTTTCCGCGCTGTACCTCAAGGGTCGCGAAGAAGCGATCAGACTGCGCTTAGAGGGCGAAAAGCAGCAGTCGATCAGCGTGGTGGTCGCGCAGGAGGATTTGCCGAAAGGCGCGCAAGTTGGCCAAAGCGCCTTTGCGGTGCGCCCGATGCCGCAAACCTTCGTGCATGCTGACGCGGTATTGCCCGGAGATTTCGAGACATTAAAACAACGGTTCTTAACCGTGCCGCTCGCCGCGGGCAAACCGCTCCTGCATAGTTTTTTAAGCGAAGATTTCCCGCGCGACTTTTCGGATACCCTGCCCGCCGGCATGCGCGCGATCACCATCTCGGTAGACGATGAAAGTTCGCACGCGGCAATGCTACGACCGGGTGATTTCACCGATATCTTCGTCAATATCCCGGTGCGCGAAGCGGGTTACATGGCGAAGCCGCCGGACTTGGAAAAGAACGCCGGCACTTACTTGCCGCCGGAGTGGATGCAGATCAAAGACCGCGTACACCGCCTACCACCCACTGACATCGTGATGCCGGTGGTGCAAGACGTCAAAGTGCTCGCCACCGGACGTGATGCTTACAAGCTGCATTTAGACGAACTGAAACTTCCGCAACAACGCGAGAATCATCGCTACAGCACGATCACGCTCGGCGTGACCGCAAAGCAAGCCGCATTGCTGCGCACGGCCGAAGACAAAGGCGAGTTACTCGCGTTCTTGCGCAATCGCGACGATCGCACCATCGCGGAGTTCGTCGGCGTCACGCCCCAAGATCTCTTTGGGTTGGCGATGACGATGGCGGCGGAAGCTCAAGTGTTCGAAGCCGCGGCAGCCGCCGGTGCCAAAATCGACAAAGACGGCAATTGGGTCATGCCGGACGGCACCGTGATTAACAAAGATGACGTCGTGGTGGGTCCTGACGGCACGGTGCGCACCAAGAGCGGCAAGCTGCTCGCGGCACCGGGCATCAAGTTAAATGCCAACGGCGAGTTCGTCGACAAAGATGGGAAAGTCATCAAACCCTCTGACATCGCGGTGCCCACGCCAGACGGCAAGTTTGTCGATGCGAACGGCGATCCGATCGCGCCCGGCAAACTCGCGGTGGGTGCGGATGGTACGGTCAAGACACAGGCGCAGATGCTCGCGGAGAAAGGCTTGAGTCTTAACGACAAAGGGCAAATCGTCGACAAAGACGGCAACATCGTTGATCCAGCGTCGGTGGTCATGCAAACCCCAGATGGTCGTTTCGTCGATGCCAACGGGAAAGAAATCCCGGCCGATCAATTGGTCGTGGGACCCGACGGCAAGGTCAAAACGAAGGCCGACGTCATGGCTGCCGCGGGATTCACCAAAAACGCCAATGGCGATTATGTCGACGCTGCGGGCAATGTCATTCCCAAAGACGATGTGGTGGTGCTCGCGAATGGCACGGTCATGACCAAGGACGGCAAAGTGCTCGCCGGCCCCGATGTCAAAGTGAACGAACAAGGCTTCATCGTGGCCGCCGATGGCACGGTCATGGACCGCAACGGCAAGGTGTTGAACGGTCTACGCGTTAACGACAAAGGCGAAGTCGTCACGCCGGACGGGAATAAGCTTGACGCCAAGGACCTCATGGTTGCCGCCGACGGTACCGTCAAGCGCGCTGATGGGACGTTGATCGCGGGTGTCACCGCCAACACGCCGGCAGGGGCCATCGTCGCCGCGCGCGTGCCCGAACTCAACGCCGTGCAGGAAGCGCTGGCGGACGGTGGAGGCGGCGCATATGTCGATCTCATCATTGGCGGCACCAGCCAAGACGGCGTCGCCAAAGTCACCACGCTGCCGATCACGGAATGAGCGCAACCATGACATACACCACTTTGCACGCTTGCGGTGCCTCGCGCACCGCCTCTAACCAAGGGCTTTTCACGATGCGCTATATGTTCGCTTTTCTCGCATTGCTGCTGAGTTTCGCGGCGGTCGCGGCACCCGAACAAATGTTCGTCGGTGAAATCCGGGTCATGAAACTGGCGCCCATCGAACGTGTGGCGGTGGGAAATAGTTCGATATTGAGTACGTCGCTGCTCAAGAACGGTCAACTACTCATTCTGGCCGAAACCGCCGGCAACACCGATGTTCGCATCTGGTTTGAGGACGGCCGCGAAAGCCAGTTTCAAGTCAATGTGCACGAGAACGACCTCGCCAACAGCGCGCGCGCCTTGAACGAAATCTTTGCCAATATCAAAGGCATCAAGGCCGAGAACGTCGGCGAGCAAGTCGTGCTGCGGGGCGAACTCTATCCAGAATACGCGCCCATCGTCGAAAAAGTACTGGAGAAGTTTCCGAACGTCATCAACCTGACCAACGCGGCGGACAAGATCATTGGCCAGATGCTGCAAGGGATCGACGGTACTAACGTTGGAATCGTCGGCAAGCACGTGGTGCTGCGCGGCGAATTCGATCCCAAACACCAACCGGTCATCGACGAAATCTTGAAGCGTTTTCCGGATCTCGTGAACTTGGCGCACCCGGCCAATGTGCTCCCGCAGGACAAAATGGTCTTCATGAATGTCAAGATTACCGAGTTCAACAAAAGCAAGCTCGAGAACTTAGGGATCGATTGGGACAACCCGATCTCAGGTCCGTCGGCGGCGTTCGCGGTAGATGTCGCCGCCAACAAGACATTTCGGGTGACCCCGGCCACGCCGGCATTTTCGAACGGGCTACCGGTTGATTTGACGACCTCGCCGCTCGGTTACTTCGGGATTGCCACCGAAATCAGCTCACGTATCAACTTTTTGGTCAACAGCGGTGACGCCCTTATCTTGGCCGAACCAAGGCTCTCCACCCGCAGCGGCGGCGAAGCCAAATTCTTGGCGGGCGGCGAGATCCCGCTGCCAACCACCGGCTCGCTCGGGCAATCGAACGTCGAATTCAAAGAGTTTGGGATCTCGATGAACATCAAACCGGTGGTCGATCGGGATGACAACATTTTGGCCACCGTTTCCACCGAACTCTCGGCGGTCGACAACTCGGTCGCCGTCGATGGCATTCCGGGGTTCCTGACCCGGCGCACAGAAACAGACATCAGCATCCGTAGTGGCCAGACCCTGGTGATTTCGGGCTTAATCAATCAGGAAGCTGCAAAAGACATCAATGGACTCAAGGGATTCAGCGAAATACCGATTCTAGGGGCGTTGTTCCGTTCGAAGAACTTCCGGAATCGGGTGACCGAGCTTGTGATCTTCGTAACGCCGACGGTGTACGACGCCGATAGCGAAATCAACAAATCACACTTGGAGCGCGCGCGCGCTAATGTCGGGAAGTTCGTCGGCAGTGTTAACGAGAAATCGCTCGACATCGTCGAGTAAGCCAGACAGGACTTACTGCTATGTTTGACATCATCATCAACGACGACAGTGGAAAGAAGATTAAAGGGGTACGGTGCCCGATCAACGAATGTGGCATCGGCAAAGCCCGCGATAATTTGATCCAACTGCGCGGCTGGCGGATCGCCGGCTATCACGCCGAACTGCGTCGTCATCCGGACGGCGTTTATGTCGAGGAGAAAACCAGTAACGGGGTCAAGGTCAACGGCAAACAAGTGCAGCGTTATGGCCCGCTTCGCTCGTCGGACAAAATTGAAATCGGTTCGTACGTCATCAACGTCGGTATCGATCAAACGGCACCGAAAGAGGAATACGTCGAAAACATCGACTTTTTGAAAACGATGATCGGCGTGCATCCGCACAAGGAAATTAAAGAAGACGACACGCTGCTCAAGCGCGAACGCTTTGTGTGGCGCAATCGCGTGCACGATTCGTTGCTCGAAATGATGGATTTACGCCGGACCGACATCGGCAGCATGGACGACAAGAAGCTGCGCAAGCATGTCGAGGCGATGATCCAAGAAATCATGCGCCAAATGGATTCCCGGCTGCCGCCGGACGTCGACCGCGCAAAACTCGCGGCCGATGTCTTGAATGAAGCGGTCGGTTTGGGGCCACTCGAGGAGTTACTCGCGGATGAGGCGATCACCGAAATCATGGTCAATCGCCATGACGAAATCTTTATCGAGCAGAGCGGCCGCCTAACGCGCTCGCATGTCACCTTCAGCAGCGACGATGCCGTCATGTCGGCCATCGAGCGCATCGTCTCGCCGCTCGGACGTCGTATCGACGAATCTTCGCCGTACGTCGATGCGCGCCTGAAAGACGGCTCGCGCGTCAATGCAATCATTCCGCCGCTCGCGCTACGCGGGCCGTGCATCACCATCCGTAAGTTTTCCAAGAAGAAACTCACCGCCGAGGATTTAATCAACTTCGGCGCTATTAGCGACCGCATGGTGAAGTTTCTGCAAGTAGCGGTCGATCAGCGCAAGAACATCGTAATCTCCGGCGGCACCGGCAGCGGCAAAACCACACTCTTGAATGTGCTGTCTAACTTCATTCCGGAAACCGAACGTATCGTGACCGTCGAGGACGCCGCGGAATTAAAGCTCAGCCAACCGCACCTGGTGAGCCTCGAAGCTCGCCCGCCAAACCTCGAGGGCAAGGGACAGGTCACGATTCGCGACTTGGTGAAGAACTGTCTACGTATGCGCCCCGATCGCATCGTGGTCGGCGAATGCCGCAGTGGTGAAACGCTCGATATGCTGCAAGCGATGAATACCGGTCATGACGGCTCGCTCACCACCGCGCACGCCAATAGCCCGCGCGATTTGGTCTCGCGCCTCGAAGTCATGGTCATGATGGCGGGCATGGACCTGCCACTGATGGCGATCCGCGAGATGATCGCATCCGCCGTTAATATCGTCGTGCAAATTTCGCGCTTCTCGGATGGCAGCCGCAAGATTATCAACGTCAGCGAAATCACCGGCGTCGAATCCGGCACCGTGCAGATGCAGGATATCTTCCGCTATCAGCAAGATGGCTTTGACGCCGACGGTAAAGTCAAAGGCCGCTTCGTCACCACCGGACGCGTCCCGGAGTTCTACGAAGAACTACGCGCACGCGGCTTGCGAGTCGACATGAGTATTTTCCAATAAGAGGCGCCAATGGGATTCATCAACGCGCTAACCGGACAGGTGTTATGGCTCGCGGTACTCGGCACCACATTTGTGTGCGCGACGATGTTTACGATGGCGGTGATGATCCGGGTCCAGACCTTCATGGTCGACTACAAAACGGCGTTTACCGAAACCGCGAGTTCGAACTTGGCGGATATGTTTTCGGTAGCGGATCCACTCAAGTTATTCTATTTGAACGTGGGCGCCATCGTGATTGTGCCCGGGCTGGTGTATCTCGCGTTTGGCGATTGGACGTTGGCACTCGGCATTTTGATCGCACTCATCCTACTGCCGAATATGCTCTACAAAATCGGCCGGCGACGGCGCCTGAAGCGCTTTGAGAGCCAATTGCCGGATGGGCTAGGGTTGGTTTCAGGCTCGATGCGCGCCGGCGCAAGCTTGAACATTGCGCTCGAATCACTGGTGAGAGAACAGCAACCGCCGCTCAGCCAAGAATTTGCTCTCTTTCTGCGCCAACAGCGGATCGGCGTCGACTTCGAAACATCGTTGACGCACATGGAGAAGCGGGTGCCGCTGAATGACTTCAGCATGGTCATCGCGGCATTACGCATCTCGCGCGAAGTCGGTGGCAACCTGGCGGAAGTGCTCGAGGCGCTTGCCGAAACGCTACGCCGCAAACACATGATGGAAGGCAAGATCGATAGTCTGACCGCCCAAGGTAAGCTACAAGGCGTCGTCATGACGGGTTTGCCGATTCTCCTCGCGGTGCTGCTCAATTTCATGGAACCGGAAGCCATGGCCAAGCTATGGACAACACCCATCGGCTGGGCGGTGCTCGGCGTGATCGTCTTCATGGAGATCATGGGTTATATGATGATCCGCAAAATCACTTCGATCGACGTATAGGTAAACCGATGGTGCTTTCCACCGTTTTCCTGCTCGCCATTCTCTCCGCCGGCCTCTGCGTTGGCCTCTTGGTGGTCTTGGGCAATACCATTACGCGAATGGTGGAAGCCGACGATCGCTCCTATATGGATCCCTTGCCGCCGTTCTTGAAAGCCGTGTGGCCAATCATCCAGGTCATCGCGTATTTCGGCTGCAGTTGGTTGCCTTATGAATTTCTCGAAGCGGTCGAGAAGCGGCTGCAGCGCACGGGCGTCGGTTATCTGTTGACTGCGGAGCAATTCATCGCGGTGCAGATTTTCAGCATCGTCATTTGGCCGGTCATCGCGATTCTCGTCATGGCCATGCTGAATTACGAAAGCAAATGGTATCCATTCATTGTGATGGGCGCGGTGTTGCTCGGCATCGCACATCCCAATCTATGGCTCGCCGATACCCGCAAACGCCGCGAAAGCGCCATCGTTCGCGCCATGCCGACTTACCTAGATTTCATCACGATGTGCGTCGAGGCAGGACTTAATTTTCAAGGCGCGCTGCAACAGGCGATGGATAAGGCACCGGCCAGTCCGCTGCGCAACGAATTCGGCACGGTGTTGCGCGATCTGCGCTCCGGCCTACCCCGCGCGGATGCATTGCGTCGTATGGCTGACCGGCTGGATATTCAAGAAGTCACGAGCTTCGTCAGCGCGGTGGTTCAGTCCGAGCGCATGGGTGCAAGCTTGGCCACCGTCATGCGCGTGCAAGCCGAGCAACGCCGCAGTGAACGTTTCCAACGCGCCGAGAAAATGGCGATGGAAGCACCGATTAAACTGGTGGGGCCACTCATTATTTTCATTTTTCCGGTGACCTTTATCGTGCTTGGATTCCCGATCGCGATGAAGTTTTTGTCGCAAGGCATCATGTGATTCAGGGTAGCTTGTACGACGCGCACGGCACCCGCCGCGTGCCGCGGTGCTATCGCGCGGAATCGTGGTGGGATCGCATGCGTGGATTGTTGGGACGCGCGCCGCTCGCGGCAGACGAAGGGATGCTCATCGTACCCTGCGGCGCCGTTCACACCTTCGGCATGCGCTACCCCATCGATGTTGTATACCTCGATCGCGCGCTAAACATTCTTAAATGTGTCGAAAACTTGTTGCCGTGGCGCATGTCCGCCTGCCCGTCCGCGCACGCGACGCTCGAGCTCGCGGCCGGTGCCGTTTCGCAGATGAAGCTCGTGCCTCGAATATCGCTCAAGTGGCAGCTGGGATGAGAACGTTTCTGCTGGTCGTGGGGTTAGCGCTGCTGACTGGTTGCGCCGAGATGCAAAAGAAACCTAGCGCTAGCCAGGCAAACCCCTCCGCCGCGGCACCGGCCAATGTCGACCTCGCGGGTGTTGAGAAGGCCGCCAACGAGGCGTACGCCAAACAGGACTGGTCGACCAGCGAAGCGAACTTCGCGCTACTGACCCAAAAACTGCCGACCAACGTCGAACCCTGGTTCAAGCTTGGCAATATCTACGCGCGGACCAATCGCTTCGATCTAGCCGTGCGGGCGTATCGCGAAGTGTTGGTGCGCGACACTAAACATACCCGCGCTTGGCACAACCTCGGGGTGGTACAGCTGCGCCAAGCGGCCCTCACGTTTGCCGAATTAAACAAATATGCGGGCCAAGACGATCCGCTCGCGGCGCGCGGTCAAGCGCTTGGCGCGGCCGTCAATGCATTATTGGAACCGGGCGGGACCAGTGCCGCGCCATAACCGTATGCCGCGCCGCGCCACTCGCGGTCAAGCCATGACCGAATACATCATCGTGTTTCCGATCATGCTGCTGTTGCTCGGCGCCACACTCCAGTTCGCGCTGCTTTATCAAGCCAAAATTCAATTGAATTACGCCGCTTTCGAGGCCGCCCGTGAAGGCTCGCTGAACAATGCACAGCTATGGGCAATGCGCGCCGGCGCAGTGCGCGGCTTGGTGCCAATTTACACGCATGACGATGGCCGAGGTTGGTTACGCTGGGCTCGCGGCAAGGTGTGGGACGATATCGATCGCAACCTGTTGCGGATCGATTTAATCAATCCGAGCCCTGAGTCGTTTGCCGATCACGGCATCGACGCGGAATATTTCGGCGAAAATGTTTTTATGATCCCAAACGATCATTTGACCTATCGCGATGCGTCGGTCAAAGCGGGCTCAAATCAATCGATCCAGGATGCAAACCTGATTAAGGTCCGCTTGTTGTACTGCTATGAAATGCAGGTGCCGTTTGTCAACCGCGTGATCAACAGCCTGTTACGGTTGGGCGGAGGCATCGCGCCGGCCGGTAACGCCACCGTCGGCGCCGCTACGATGAGCCGCTGGCAGGTGGAAGGCGCTCCATCATTTAACGCACCCGCCGGTTCGTTCGAGGAGCAATGTTTGAATCTATGGCGCGACGGCGCCACCGACGAATGGCGCCGCCATATTCCGATCGTCGCCCAGGCCATCGTGCGTATGCAGAGTCCGGCGATTCAGGCTGAACCTTAACGCGTTAAGTCCTCGGGTGGCGCGACGCCCGGAACCTCCCTGCTAAACTGCGCGCATGGCGCGTGAATCTCCTTCTCAACACACCCCCGTGATGCAGCAGTATTTGCGCATCAAGGCGGAACATCCGGCGCGATTGTTGTTTTACCGGATGGGCGACTTCTATGAGTTGTTCTTTGACGACGCCAAGCGCGCGGCGGCGCTGCTCAATATTGTGTTGACCAGCCGCGGGGAGACTGCCGGGGAGAAGATCCCGATGGCGGGTGTCCCAGCCCACGCCGTCGACAGCTACCTGCAAAGGCTCTTGAAGCTCGGCGAAGACGTGGTGGTATGCGAGCAAATCGGCGATCCGGCATTGTCGCGTGGACCCGTCGAACGCAAGGTTACCCGCATTCTCACGCCTGGCACATTAGTCGAAGACACGCTGCTAAAAGATCGCCAGGAACAATTATTGATGGCGGTCGCGAGCCACCAAGGACGGCACGGTCTTGCGTGGCTCGATTTGGCGAGCGGCCGCTTCGAGGCCATGGATTTGGAATGCGACGCAGCCCTGGAAGCCGAACTTGGGCGACTACGTCCGGCGGAGCTGCTGCTCGCGGATGACCATGAGTTGACGCTCGATAACGCGCTTGCCCCGGTGCGCCGCGCGCGCCCGGCGTGGCACTTCGACCCGGCGATCGCGCATCGCAAATTATGTTTGCATTTCAAAGTCGCGCATCTCGAAGGATTCGGGATCCGTGCGCAGAGCTTGGCGGTGGGCGCCGCCGGCTGCGTCCTAAGTTACGGGGAGGAAATGCACTGCGCGCGATTGCCCCACCTGCGCGGGCTAACCTTAATAAACCGCGCGGATACCATCCAAATAGATGCGGCAACTCGCCGACACTTGGAACTCACCGAAAGCAATGACGGCAATTCCGCGCATTGTCTGCTCGCCGTCATCGATAGCACGGTAACACCAATGGGTGCGCGACTACTGCGACGCTGGCTAGACGCTCCTCTACGCACACACGCGCCCATCGAATGGCGGCTGCATGCCGTTGAAACATTGCTCACGCGCGCAAACCTGTTCGACTTACGTGAAGCGCTGCGCGCGGTGAGCGATCTAGAGCGTATTGCAACCCGGGTCAGTCTGCGCTCCGTGCGCCCGCGCGAGCTCGCTCAGTTGCGCGATTCACTGCACACCCTCCCGGCACTGCGCCAACGACTCGGCGATACCGACTCTCCACGTCTTACGCAACTTCTCGCAACGCTCGGCGAACATCCCGAAGGCGCGGCCTTACTCACGCGCGCGCTACTGACATCACCCGCGCTGTACGTGCGCGATGGCAATGTCTTTGCTCCCGGCTTTGATGGGACGCTCGATGCCCTGCGCGCGGGAACGGCGGATAGCGCGACGTTTTTACGCGCGCTGGAAAGCCGCGAGCGCGAGCGCACGGGCATCGCAAATTTAAAAGTTGGCTATAACCGCGTGCACGGCTATTACATCGAACTGAGCCGGACCCGCGGCGATGAAGTGCCGCCAGACTATCACCGCCGCCAAACGCTGAAAGGGGTCGAGCGCTACATCACGACCGAACTCAAACAATTCGAGACGATGGCGTTGCGCGCCGCCGATGATGCACTGGCGCGCGAGCGCCTGCTATACGAGCAACTTCTTGATTCGCTGGCCGATGAAGTAAGCGCCCTGCAGACCACCGCCAGCGCGCTCGCGGAGCTCGATGTGCTGCTTACCTTTGCCGAGCGCGCGACGGCGCTCGCGTTGACGCGTCCCGCTTTTACGCACGAGCCACTGCTCGACATCGTCCAGGGCCGGCATCTATTGGTCGAACAATTCAGCGGTAACTCCTTCGTCGCCAACGATCTCGCGCTCCATGACGAACGCCGAATGTTGATCGTGACCGGCCCCAATATGGGTGGTAAATCGACTTACATGCGGCAAACCGCGCTCATTGCGATCCTCGCGCATTGCGGCTGCTTCGTCCCGGCGCAACGTGCCGTGTTTGGACCGTTGACCGCGATTTATTCGCGGATCGGTGCCGGCGACCAATTGGCTCGCGGGCAGAGCACGTTCATGGTCGAAATGGTCGAAATGGCCAACATTTTGCGCAATGCCGATGCGCGGAGCTTGGTGTTGATCGACGAAATCGGACGCGGCACGAGCACGTTTGATGGCTTGTCGCTGGCGTGGGCGGCGGCCGAATACTTGGCGCACCAGAATCGCTCATTCACACTGTTCGCCACACATTACTTTGAATTGACCGCGCTCGCCGCGCAGGTGCCCAGTGTGCATAACGTGCGGATGGACGCGATTGAACACAACGACGAGGTTATTTTCTTACACGCGGTGCGCGACGGCCCCGCTAACCAAAGTTTTGGTCTCGCGGTTGCGCTATTAGCGGGAATGCCGCGCGCAGTGGTCGATCTCGCGCGCCAACGCCTCACCGAACTACAAGCACATTACGTCGACAGGTTGTCGGCCGTGGCACCACAACTCGCACTGGAGCCCACGCCTCACCCGGTGGTACGGGAGCTTGCGGCGCTCGATCCGGACAAGCTGAGCCCACGCGAGGCACTTGAGTTGCTCTATCGTTTACACGCAATCACCCGCCAAGTCGGGGGAGCGAAAGCGTAGCGCTTACGCGACGAGCTAGATCAACTCAAATCGCAGGAGCCTTTTCGGGAAGGCCACCGCTATGGCTATAATGCCGGCCGTTTCAACCACCACGTCCCCACCGCCATGACATTTGTAGTGACCGAAAATTGTATTAAGTGCAAATACACCGACTGTGTCGAAGTGTGTCCTGTGGATTGCTTCCATGAAGGTCCGAATATGCTCGTGATCGATCCCGACGAATGTATCGATTGCACCCTCTGCGAACCAGAATGCCCGGCTGAAGCCATCAAGTCGGAGGACGATCTGACCGACGATGAGCAGCAGTATTTGGCCCTCAACGCCGAACTCGCCAAAGATTGGCCCGTGATCAACGAAATGAAGGATCCCCCGGCCGATGCGGATGAGTGGAAAGGCGTGGAAGGAAAGCTGCAGCATCTCGAGCGCTAAGCGCGCGCCGCCTCGGTCCATCGGTTCTTTTCGCGGGACCAGCATTCACCGGCCGCGCGCCCTCTCACTCGCACAGGCCGGTTTCAGCCCGAATTCGTGACACACCACCCGCTACCACGCGCGGCCTGGGATCACGACCATTTCAGTCAGTGGCGACTCCCTTTTGCCGCTTCTATACTCCTGCCTTGAGATCACTCAAGAGTGTTTGTCACATCGTGCGTGGCGCGTTAAACCCTTGCAAATTTGTCCTGAGCGCCTTGGTTTTGGTCGCCACGATTGCGGCGCCACCCGTGGGGGCGGAAATTTACAAGTGGGTCGATAACGAGGGTCGTGTCCATTTTGGTGACAAAGCCGGAAGCAACGCGGCGCAAACGGTCGACGTGCAACCGGCGAAGCGCGCCGGGAGCGGCACGGCAAGCACGGTGTCAGAAGAAGAACGCCGTGCACGCACCGAGCGGCTACTCAATGAATACGCCGCGGAACGCGCTGACCGCGCGGAAACAAAACAAAAGGCGGCAAACGAACTGGCCGAGCGCCGCGAACGCTGTAAACGCGCGCGAGATCGCAAAATTGAACTCGAGAATTCGGGATACTTGTACGAGCGAGATGCGGCCGGCAACAAGGTAATTCTGCCGGATAGCGAGCTGCGGGCCGAAAAAATGGAGGTGGAAAAGGCCATCCTCGCTGTCTGTAAAGGAATTTCTGTACCTGTGCGCTGATGATTTTTCAACAAACTAGGGATAACATCTAGAAACAGTCTCAGAATCACCGCAGGGTCACTATGCGGTTTGTGAGCCTCCTCTAGAGATAACTTTAAGCGACAATTCGAGATCGATCAGGATGCAAGAAGCCTTCTGGAAATCCGACCGGTTCGTCGGTATCGCAATTACCTTGGCGTTCCTTATCGCCTGGTTCGTCAGAACTGGGCCGCTGGAAGGACTCGAGCGCGACGTCTACGACCTAGGCGTGCGGATTTCGTCGCAGGACCCTGGCGACCAGATAGCCATCGTGGCGATCGACGACGACAGCATTAAGAATATCGGCCGCTGGCCGTGGTCCCGCGAAATTCACGCTGAGATCATCGATAAATTGTCCGCGGCCGGTGCGAAAGTCATCGGCTCGACCATCTTCTATGACAAAGAGCAAATCGACCCCGGATTAACCTGGATCCAACGGCTTAAAACGCAGCTCACCGGAGTGCCCCTCGAACCCGCCAAGGCACAAGAGTTAAGTGGCACCCTGGCCGAGGCCGAACGCGCGTTAAACGCGGACGCTATCTTGGGCGCGAGCATGGAAAAAGGTGCCAAAGTGGTGTTGCCGCTGCTACTTGAGGGGGGCGAACCGATTGGCAACCCCGATGCGCCATTGGCCGATTATGTGCATCGGTTTGTCATTCCAAGCGCAAATATCCTCGATCCCGGCGGCCAAAACCAAGATCTTCTGCCGTGGCCAACCCAGAACCTTGCACCACCCATTGCGGCTTTCGGCGAGCGCGCAGCGGGCTTGGGCCATCTCGTGTCGGTGCCGGATGTCGACGGCGATATTCGATTCGAGCCGCTGGTCGTGCGTTATTACAGTGATTTCCTACCATCGCTGTCGCTGATGATCGCCGCGCAAACGCTGAACGTTGGCGTCAACGAGATCAAAGTTAATCTTGGCGATAGTGTTCAACTGAAGAACCTGTCGATCAAAACCGACCCTTCGCTGCTGATGAATACGTTCTTTTATGGCGAACGTGACGGCCGCCCGGCGTTTCCGGTGTATTCGTTCATCGACGTCATTCAAGACAAGGTGCCGGCAGAGAATTTCAAAGATAAGACAGTGCTCTTGGGCGCCACCGCACTTGGTGTTGGCACGACCTTGCACACCCCGACAGGGGATGTCGGCGGACCCGTCATGGTGCTCGCGCACACGGTCGCGAGCATCCTCAATCAGAATTTTTTCGTGCAACCAAGCTGGGCAGGAATTGTCGAGTTTTTGCTGATGCTCGGCGTCGGCGGCTATTTGATTTTCGGACTGCCTAAATTGTCGGCCGGTCCTGCGGCGCTGGTCAGTGCGGGAATATTGCTAGCGCTCATCGTGCTCGAACTTGGCCTCATGAAGTCTCAATCGATGTGGCTCAAATTAATGACCGCGGCGAGCTTGCTTGCCATCGGCCATTTGTTGCTGACCACCAAACGCTATTTGATGACCGAAGCGGCCAAAGATGTCGCCGATTTGCAGTCGGCCGCCAGTAATCGCCAACTCGCGCTGCAGTACCAACAAAAAGGCGATCTGGACATGGCCTTCGACTCCTTCCGGCGCTGCCCGGTGGACGATAGCCTGCTCGAATCGATGTTAACGCTCGCCGCCGACTACCAGCGCAAGCGCATGCCGGATAAAGCACTGCTGGTCTTTGAATACATTCATGCAAAGAACCCCAAATTCCGGGATATTCATGAAAAGGTAGTTGCGGCCAAACAAATGGCCGGGACCATGGTGAATTTCCCGAGCGGCGGCATCGGTGGGGGTACAGCGACGGCGATTTTGCCCACTGGACCTGGCGCGCCGAAGACCATGCTCGGGCGATATGAGGTCGAACGGGAACTCGGCAAAGGCGCGATGGGCGTGGTGTACCTGGGCCGCGACCCGATGATTAATCGGGTAGTTGCCATTAAGACGATGGCCTTGTCCCAGGAATTCGAGGCGGATGAGCTCGATGAAGTGAAAAAACGCTTCTTCCGCGAAGCCGAAACCGCCGGACGGCTGAGGCACCCGAATATCGTGACCGTGTATGACGCTGGCGAAGAGCATGACCTCGCGTATATCTCAATGGAATTTCTCGAGGGCCATGATCTCGTCCGTTATACGAAACCAGATAGCCTATTGCCGCTACCAATCACGCTCGGAATCATTTTCAAGGCTGCGATGGCGCTTGATGCCGCGCACAAGGAGAATGTCGTGCACCGGGATATCAAACCGGCGAACATCATGTATGAGCCAAACAAAAAGACGGTCAAATTGACCGACTTTGGCATCGCGCGAATTACCGACTCGAGCCGCACCAAGACCGGCATGGTGCTAGGAACTCCCTCGTATATGTCGCCTGAACAGCTCTCAGGCAAAAAAGTCGATGGTCGGTCAGATCTCTTCTCGCTCGGCGTCATGCTCTATCAAATGGTCACCGGCAAACTTCCGTTTGTCGGCGAATCGATGGCGACTTTGATGTACCGGATCGCCAACGAGCCGCACCAGGACATCGCACAACTTAAACCCGAGCTCGCCAAACAACGGCCTTGTTTGTCGGCGATTATCGATAAAGCCTTACAGAAAGACGTCAACAAGCGCTATCAGACCGGCGCGGAAATGGCACGCGACATCCAGGCGTGCGCGCGTCAAGTCGGCGGATAACCCGCGGTGATTGAAACGCTCGCGCTCGATTTGGCCAATGTGTCGGATGCGGGCCTCAAACGCCCGCATAACGAGGATAGCGCGGTCACGGATTCAGAGCTTGGACTCGTGTTGGTCGCCGATGGCATGGGAGGCTACAAGGCCGGGGAAGTCGCAAGTGCCATTGCCGCCAAGATCATCCTAGACGGGGTTCGCGCAGGGCGCTTTCAGCATCAGTTCGTGCAGCAACATGCACAGAAACAGAGCCACGAGGCGCAGCTCCTTAAGGGCGCCATCGAATCCGCCAACCGCTATATTTTAGAGACAGCGCAAAAAATCCCACAGTGTCAGGGCATGGGGACGACCGTGGTGGCCGCGCTCTTTGCCAAAGACCGAATAACGATTGCGCACGTCGGGGACTCCCGGATGTACCGGCTGCGCGGAGGCGAGTTCAAGCAGCTGACGAATGACCATTCATTGGTCCAGGAATTAATCGACCGGGGCTTCTTTGCGTCACCCGAAGAAGCGCAAGCCAATACCCCGAAAAATCTGGTCACCAGGGCGTTGGGAATTGACGAGCAAGTGATGGTCGACGTACAGGAACTCGCGACCTCCCCGGATGATATTTACTTGCTCTGTTCGGATGGCCTCAATGATATGGTAAATGATGAAGAAATTCGCTTAACCCTAAGTAAATATAGTGCTAATCTACTAGAAGCCGCACGGCAATTAGTCGCCAACGCGAATGCTTCTGGGGGCAAGGACAATATCTCGGTGGTCTTGGCGAGACCTGGGATTGGAAAACCTACAGGGGGCAGCGTGATGGGTAAAATTCAACGTCTCTGGTCGAAGGGCAGCTGATAGGACGGAACAGATGGGCAAACTCGTACTCAGCTTAAACGGCGCAGTTCAGGGGGAATTCCAGCTGAACAAAGAGCGCATGACTATCGGCCGCAAGCCCGATAACGACATCCAAATCGATAACTTGGCGGTCAGCGGCAAACACGCGCTCATCATCACGATCCTCGACGACTCATTCCTTGAAGATCTCGGCAGCACCAACGGCACGTATGTCAACGGCAAGCTCATCAAAAAGCATGCGCTGCGCGACGGCGATGTGGTGGGCATCGGCAAGCACGAACTTAAGTACATTAACGAACACGCGACGGCCGACGACGAAGAATTCGAAAAGACCATGATCATTCGGCCGGGCTCGGCGAGCGCGGCCGTTGCGGCGGCCAAAGCGGCCGAAAGCGTCGGCGCCGCGCCGGCGCCTGTGGCCACCCCGCGGCCAGCAGCGGCGGCTGCCGCACCGGCGGCGCCAAGCGGTGGTGGTATGCCGCTTGCGAAGCTTCAAGTGCTAAATGGCCCCATCGCCGGCAAAGAGCTGGAACTCACCAAAGCTTTGATCACACTAGGCAAGCCTGGCGTGCAAGTAGCCGTGATTTCGCGGCGTCCGCAGGGTTACTTCTTGACCCATATAGAAGGCGACGGCAAGACGAACAATTTCCCGATCGTCAACGGTACCGCCATTGGCCCGCAGGCCTACGCCATCAAGAACGGTGATGTCATCGAACTGGCCGGCATCAAAATGTCTTTTACGCTACTGCGCTAAAACGCAACCCCGACACATAAAGCGCATACCGCCGCCGCGCGCGGTCGACGAAACTCACTTCTCTTTGTGATCGTGCACGCCCTCCCAGCCCCTGGGCGGCGGCGTTTTGCGAAACTGCGCGATCCGGTTGACGTAAATGCTGTATAGGCCAGGGGAGCGGGAGCTCCGACGTAGGTTCAGGAAGTTCATTTCCGCCGTATCCCAGTCTTGCGCTCGATACAGTCGGATAGCTTCCCGATACAACTTAAGTTCCGCTTTCCACTTATCGTCCATCTCGGATTTCAACCCTAAGGGTTCGAAGATTGAGAGCGGTTGCTCTTTGCCTTTGACGCGTACGCGATCTACCTCACGATAGGCATAAAGCGGAGTCGCTTCTTTGGTCGATTCGCTGACCAAAATCGACACGCCGTAATATTTCGTGAGCCCTTCCAAGCGAGAACCTAGATTGACTGCGTCTCCAAGCGCGGTGTACGCCACCCGAAATGCCGATCCCATGTTGCCGACGCTCATCGGACCCGAATTAATGCCGATGCCGATTTTGATTTCGGGCCACCCCTTAGCCAGAAAGCTTTTATTCATTTCCGCGATTTTTGCGATCATGTCCATGCCGGCTTGCACGGCGTGTCGCGCGTGTCCCGGATCGTCTAATGGCGCGCCCCAGAACGCCATGATCGCATCGCCCATGTATTTATCGATGGTGCCGCGCCGCTCGTGAATGACCCGCGTCATCGGCGTAAGGAACTCGTTCATCAACGCCGCAAGATCCTTGGGATTAAGACCTTCTGAAATCGTCGTGAAACCACGAACATCCGAAAACAGCACCGTCATCTCGCGGCTCTCCGCTTCCAGCGAATAAGCTTCCGGCCGTTTGGACATTTCATCGACCAACGCTGGTGGCACGTACTGCCCAAATAATCCGGTGATCTGACGCTTGCCCTTGGTCTCCACGAAGTAACCGTAAGACATGTTGACGACGAACATCGCGGCGAGCATCAAGATGCCTGAGGCCAAGGGCAGCGCAAAGTCCAGCGCGCTCCACACAATGAGATTGAGCGCGAGGTACCCGCCCGACAGACCAAGCGCGAGCATGGTCGCCCACAGCGGAGACAAGATCGGCCCAATGACAGCGAGCACCAGTCCAAACAGAAGGAGCAATAAGACTTCCGCGCCGAGCGTATATTCCGGAAGCTGCTTCAGATCTCCACTCAGAATGCCGGCGATTAAATTGGCGTGTACTTCAACCCCGGGATAGGCTTCGCCGACCGGGGTCGAGCGCAAATCGAGTAGCCCCGGCGCCGTGGTTCCGACCAGTACGATCGCACGTTCAAGCACGCTGCGTTCAACCTTGCCGGTTAGCACATCGGTGGCTGAAACATAAGGGAAGCTTTTACGCGCACCACGATATGGCACCAGCGTTTGCACGAAACGATCAACCGGCACGGCGCGCGGCCCGAGCATCAACCACTCCAAGCCAGGATATCCGCGACCGCCGAATAAGGGTTCTTCAAATCGTGGTAAAACTTCATCGACGCCGAGCGCGAGCCGTGCGACTTCAAGTGACAATGACGCGAAGTAAGCGCCTTCGTATTCGATCAGCATCGGTACCCGCCGGACGACCCCGTCGGAATCGATCGTCGGATTAAAGTGTCCACCCGACAGCGCATTAGTCTGTAGCTTATCGAGGTTGGCACCGAATCCCTCCGCTACGCGAAAGGCCACTTTTTTGCCGGCAAACGTCCCTTTCACAAAGGTTGGTGACGGCAAGGTACCGATTTTGGCAACTTCTTGTCCGAACACGCCCCCGTAGTTGAAGTAATGGCCAAGCACCACGGGATATTTCTTGATGGTTGTGGCAAACAGCTCGTCGTAATCGAGCCGCGGACGCAACGCTGTCAATCGTGCGCGATAACTTTCATCGTCCTTGAACTCGGTGTTCGCCAGTTGTTCGAGCACACTGAGGCCGGAACTCGTATCGGGTTCGGCGAACACGATATCGAAGCCCAATAGACTGACTTTGTATTCTTCGAATAGCTTGGTCAGCAGGACGGCTAACTTATCCCTGCCCCATGGCCAGCGCCCTTCGGCGCTCAAACTCTTTTCATCGATATCGAGAATTACGATCCGGTTTTCGACCGTGCGTGGCATCGTGAGTTTCAAGCGCTGGTCGTAGCTCAAGTTTTCAAGCCGATCGATAAAACCGAGCCGCCACCAATTAGAAGCATGTGCGAGAAATAACGCGAGTACCGCGAGTCCCAGCACGATTCGTACACCGTGCGCACGGATGCGCTGATTTAGTTCTGCAAGCCTCATGGCGAAACGTTCCCGGTTAGCAATGGAGGTAAGGTCCGTGCGTCGGTAATTAATTCCGCGCACACCGCAGACAAGGCGCCGCTCATGGCGTCCGCCACCGCGGTCGGTGAGTTATTCGCGATGGCCTCTTGCGCGGCGTAAGTTTTTTCCAAAAGAAGGCGGCGCCGCGCTCGCATTTGCACCTCGAGCTCGATCACCGCCAACGCGGACGGTGCGCCTTGCATTTGCTCAAAACGCAGGATTCGTCCATCGATTTCAAGTGCGGGCACGCGACGACGCTCGCTGGTAATCACAGGCGCGGCATTCGCCGAGCGCAGGCAAGCGCTTATGGCTTCGCGTACGATCTGCGGCGGAGGGTCGAGCCAAAATTGGTACTGCGCTTGGCGGAGCGAACGTCCACCGTCCTCAGTCAAGATAACCGCGCGTTCTTGATGCACCCCGCTCGCCAGCCACTGATCGACATAAAGCTCACCGGCGGTGAGCGGCTCAGCGAGTGGCTGCGCGGCCCGCGGCAAAGCTGGTCGCAAAAATACATCGCTCGGGATCGGCGCGACGGACGCGCATGCGCCGAGTAACCCCGTCATCATGAGGGCAACGCCGCGCTTCACCGAGTCTCCTCCGTCGGCGTTGGAGAGCGCAGAATGCGACTGGGGTTGTCGCGTAACGCGCGCGATAGCTCATGCATGTGTCGCGCACTGCCTTCTATGTGATACATCACGGTGTCGATATCCTCGCGCACCACACTTAGCGTCGCGTCCATTTTTTCTAGCGCGCTGCGCGCGCTTTTGACTCCCGCGTTTACCTCGATCGCGTTCTCGGCGATGACGCGATCGAGGCGTTGTACCACGCCCGACACATCACGTCGCGTTTGCTCGATATTGCCAAGGAGCTCATTAAGGCTTATCGCCGCGCCATCGATATGCACCAACAATTCTTCAACGCGCGTGACATTCTTATCGCTCAGCAATACCTCGATCCGCGCCGTGCTCGTATCTAAGCGTCGCAGTAATGCAATCGCCTGTGGCGCGATCTCATGGTTCACGTTTTGATCCAACGCCGCAACGAAGGGACTTAGCTCATCGCGACGAAAAGCCAAGAGTTCGTTCGCGACTTGTGTGATACGTTTGTTCAGATTGCGCAGCACCGGCGCCACACCGCTCGTCTTCAAATCGCTAAAATCACTCGCCGCGTCGCTGAGCGCGGAGAACAAGTCCACCTGTTGAACACCTCTGATCTCGTCCCCAGGTTGCAGCAATTTGGTGCTCGTGCCTTCGCGAATTTCGATCTGCATCTGCGAGATAAGTCCGGCCGAGACCACTTCCGCACTACTGTCGGCCGGGATCCGCCAATCCTTGACTATCGAAAAATGGACCTGATAGCGCATGCCGTTGGGCGCCGGGACTGGCTTGACTTCTTCCACCTGGCCCACCCGGTAACCTTCGTAAAAAACGCCGGTCCCAAATTTGATTCCGGTGACATTCTCGTAGAAGGCGTAATACCGATCGCTCGGTCCGGCGCGGCCGGTCACGAAGTACATGAAAACGAGAAACGCGAGCAGGATGGCGCTAACGAATAACCCGACTACAAGATAATTGACGGTATCGCGCTTCAAGGTTTGATTAAATTGTCTTTAGCGCGTCGTTAAGCGCTTGAGATATTCATCGGCACTGAGTTCCTGCGGTCGCGAACGACGCTGGAAAAGATCCTGGACTCGTTCAAGCGGCGAGCGGCGCACGGATTCTGTATCCCCCTCGATCAGAATCCGGCCATGATCCAACACCGCGATCCGATCCGCAATCTTGAACGCGCTGTCCAATTCGTGCGTGACCACCACGATCGTCATGCCGAGGGATTCGCGAAGTTTCAATATCAGATCATCGAGTTCGGAGGATACCACCGGGTCCAGGCCGGCGGACGGTTCGTCGAAAAATAAGAGCTTAGGATCCATCGCCAAGGCGCGCGCGAGCGCCGCGCGTTTGACCATGCCGCCAGACAGCTGCGCCGGGTAAAGGTGCTCAAAACCACCAAGATTCGCGACTTCGAGCTTGAGTCGCACCATGATTTGAATCGTGCTCTCGTCCAAATCGGTGTGCTCACGCAGCGGCAGCGCGACGTTCTCACCCACCGTCAACGATGTCAGCAGCGCACCGCTTTGAAAGGAGACCCCGATGTTTTGGCGCAGCCGGTAAAGCGCTTCGCTATCGCAGTTCGTGGGATCCTGTCCCAGCAATCGTATGCGTCCCGCGGCCGCGCGGTTCAGCAGAAGGAGATGCCGTAACAAGGTGCTTTTACCCGAACCGCTGCCGCCCATGATGGCAACGACGGCACCATAGCGGACCTTGAGGTTAACCCCGTCGAGCACGCGCCGCGCGCCGTAGTAGGTCACCAAATCTTCGACTTCGATGGCGTACTCCGCCGCGTCGCTGCTCATCACCGATTTAGAAAATAAGTAAATAGCATGTCCGCGAGCACGATATACGAAATCGACCACACCACCGAGCGCGTGGTCGCGCGTCCGACTCCCTCCGCGCCACCGGAAACTTCGAAGCCACTGCTCAGACCGACGAGTGCGACGATCAAGCCGAATATAGCGCTCTTGACCAACCCTTGATTGACGTCATCCGCCACGATGAAGGTGGTGACCTGATCCCAATAGGCGATATGGCTGAGACCGAGTTCAAGGCTGCAGTAGACCGCGCCGCCGAATAGCGCGGCAAGATCCGAGAATAAAGCAAGCAAAGGCACCATGATGACCATCGCGATCAATACCGGCGCCGCCAAGTAGCGCACCGGGTCGATGCCCATAACGCGCAGCGCATCGATTTCCTGATTGACTTGCATGGTACCGAGCCGCGCGGCGAGCGCCGAGCCGCTACGGCCCGCAATCAAGATGCCGGTAATTAACGGCCCGAACTCGCGCACCACCGATAACGCAATACCCATCACCACCTGAGTTTCGGCGCCGAATTGGCGTAAGGTGTAAATTCCTTGGATGGCGAGCATCACACCGATCGCAAACGACAACGTGAAAATGATGGGGGCCGCCGCGACACCGATCGCCAACATTTGCGCGGCAACCGCGCTTAAACGCACGGGCCGGGATTTGAATGGTCCGCAAATCGTCCAGTACACCGTCTCCGCGGTGAGTGAGAACCAATGTCCAAATTCTTCGACGATATGAATTGCGCCGCGACCTAATTGGACCAGGGTGCTCGGGAGCATCAGGCATTCTTGTCGAGGCGCGCGCTCAGCGAGGCGTGAATGGGGAATACTTTGTCCAACCGCGCCAATTCGAGCACGCTCAGCGCCGCTTCGGAGACGCCCAACAGTCCGAACTCAAGCCCTTTCTTTTTCGCCGTTTGATAGCCTTCAACGAGACTCGCGACGCCTGAGCTATCGATATAAGTCACGGCTGATAGGTCGACCAGCGTAGGACTCTTCGCGCTTAAGCATTCGAGGATGACCTTGCGCGCCTCCGGCGAACAGGACAAGTCGATGTCGCCAGTAAGGTCGACGATGGAAAACCCGCTTTCTTTTCTGACTTTGTACGCCATGTCGATCCCTAATTTATTCGTTTACGCATGCGCACGTAATTGCCGCTGCGATCGTCCAAATGACCGTAAGAATACTCATCCACCGTGGCCTGAATAAAATAAGTACCGAGGCCACCCGGGCGCAGCTCGTGGAGTGCGCGCGGCGCAATGTCGCGAAACTCAACCGGCGCCGCGAAATCGGTCAATTGTATTTCGAGCTCCGGACCTTCGCGACGCACTTCCAATACGATGCGACCGTTGCGATCTCCTTTATACGCGTGCTGCATGATATTCATACACGCCTCGTTGACCGCGATGATGAGGTCCGAGATCTGCTTTTTTGAACAACCGATATTTTCGGTCAACGATTGCAAACGTTGCCGTACGTTCCGCAGGCGTCGCGGGTCGGCCGGGAAGCGCAACGTCAATAAGGCGTTCTTAGTGGCCATCTAGCTCGACCAATAACAAAGTGAGGTCATCGTCCACCATCCGACTCTGCGCTTCCATCGTTGCCACTATCGCCGCCAAACGTTGTGCGGGTGCGACCCGCGTCACCGTATCGATGATGGCCATGAGACCCGTCAACCCGAGCGCACTACCTTGCGGGTCGCTCGCTTCGGTTACGCCATCAGTAAACAAGTAAACCGTACCTTCGGCAAGGGAAATGTACTGGGTTGTCACCTCGAGCGTGGACATGATGCCAAGCGGTGGCGCAGTCGCGGGCGCCTGTTCGAAGCCGCTCCCAACGCGGTGCAAGAGCGGTGGCGGATGTCCCGCGTTCGCGTAACGCATGACCCGGGTCCGTGGCTCGATGAAACCCGCGACAATCGTGACGAACAACCCCATCGATGCGGTTTCGAAAATTTCTGCATTCACTTGTCGGAGCAGTGCAGCTGGGTCGTCGATGGATTTGGCGAGGCAGCGCAACAAGCTCGTCGATTTCGCCATAAGTAGCGCCGCGTTCATGCCCTTACCGGCCACATCCGCAATGCTGAAATAGATTTGGCCGTCAGCACGCATAAAGAAATCAAAAAAGTCCCCCGACACCTGCCTTGCCGGCAAATTGAGTCCGTAAATTGGGAGAGCGTCATCTGCGGGTGGCAGCAAGCTCAATTGAATGTCGCGCGCAAGTTCTAGCTCCTTGCGCACGCGCTCCTGCTCAACCAGCACTTCGGCCATCCGTGCATTGTGGATGGCGAGCGCCGCGGCAGCGGCAACCGCGGTCGCAAGATGACGATCAGCGGGCGCGAATAAACCATCGCCGCCACGCTTATTGATCAATTCGAGGGCGCCGATGCTGCGATCTTTGACCGCGATTGGTACACACAGAATTGAGCGCGTGACAAACCCCGTGCCCGCATCCACTGCGGACGCAAACTGCGCGTTCTCCTGCGCGTCACGCACCAACTGGACCGAATTCGTGGTCACCGCGGCGCCTACGATTCCCTGCGAAACCGGTAGCCGCAAGCCCGTGATATCGACTGGTCCCGCGCATTTTCGGCATACCAAGGTTTGCGCCGAATCATCCAATAGGAATATCGACGCGGCTTCTGCCTGTAGGTAATTGATGACTTGATCGATTGCCTGCTGCAAGGTTTCTTCGATATCGAGCGAAGTTGCAAAGTCGACCGTGATATTAGCGAGCAGATCAATCGCCGCGCCAGCTACGGAAGGATCACGACTCAACGACGAAACGGACATCGCTTAACTTAGCTCCCGCAGACGGGTGAGATAGGTCGTCTGGTCTGGTGGCGTACCGCGCTGCTGAGCCTCCCACAAAATATCCGCGAGTACACTCATGACCCGATGTTCCGCCAGATGTCGCGTCGCCGTTTGCGCGCATAGCCGCTGAAATTCCGCGCGGACGCCGGACGGGCGATCGGTTTGCAATTGCTCAACGAGCGCGAGGTGCAGTCCGAGGTGCAAGAAGGGGTTATGCGAAGGGTCATCGCTAACGCCTGACGCGGAATCGGTGGTAACCGCCGTGTGATACTCAGGATGTTCGGCAATCAAATCACCTACTAAGGTTTCCAGTGGATCCAACGGTAACCCCGCGCACCGTTTTCGCCAAGCATCGCGGAAAAATTGCCGCGTTTGCTCGCGGCTCGTCGCGAACATCATCTAGCGGCTCGCGATACGCCGGCGGTTTTATGTGGCCACTCGCACCAGCGCGCGATCGGGCAAGCATCGCAGGTAGGTTTCCGCGCCGAGCAAATATAACGTCCGTGCAAGATTAACCAGTGGTGCGCGTGCCGCAAATAGCGTTTGGGGATCGCCGCCAGCAAACCAAGTTCGACTTGCAGTGGCGTCTTGCCGATGGCAAGCCCCGTTCGATTAGCCACCCTGAAGATATGCGTATCGACCGCCAAAGTCGGCTCGCCAAAGGCCACGTTTAACACGACATTGGCGGTTTTACGACCCACGCCAGGTAATGCTTCAAGTGCTTCGCGTGCGCGCGGGACCTCACCGTGGTGTTCCGCCAGAAGCAAGCGCGAGGTCGCGATAACATGCTTTGCCTTGGCATTAAAAAGGCCAATGGTTTTGATATGCCGCTTAAGACCACGCTCGCCCAATGCCACCATTGCCACAGGCGTCGGCGCCTCCTCAAACAACGTCTTCGTTGCTTTGTTGACGCTAACGTCGGTAGCTTGCGCCGACAGGATGACCGCCACCAACAGCTGATACGCGGAGCGATATTCCAGTTCGGTTTGCGGTGCCGGATTCGCCTTGGCGAGCGTCCTAAAGACCGCGTTGACAGATGATTTTTGCATGGCGTCAGATTCGATGAGCGCTCGACTTTGCCCGGGCAAGCGCGGCGGCAATGGTCGCGCGCGCGCTCGGCTCATCGATGGCATCTAGCGCGGCCAACGTGACGGAACTCGCGCGATCATGCGTGGCGCGTTTAGCGCGTGCTAGGTGCTTATCACGATTGAATGCCGCGCGGGCCGCGAATTCGCGCGCGTCGGCCGCGTGGGCCGTCAGCGCTTTCGCATGCGCAAAGTGCTTCGCCAACGGGATATTGCTCGGACACACGCTCGTACACTGCGCGCACTCCGTGCACTGGGCCAGGCCCGCCGCGGTCGTTGCCGCAAAATCGAGTTGCGCGACGCTCGCATATAAGTGCTGCGGATCAAGTGCGACCGGGCATACCGGAATACACGCACCGCATGCCGTACAAGGCGCTACCTCGTCATTGGCAAGCGCCTCTGCGAGTAGCGCGGCCGTCGGCACGGGCGACGCCGCCGTCTCAAGCGTAATACAGTCGACGGGACAAGGCGGTACACACAGGCCGCAACCTGTGCACACTTGCGCCAGTACGCCGTGAAGCTGGTGCGGGGCGCCGACAATCGCGTCGACCGGACAGGCATCGAGGCACTTTGCGCAACCGATACACACGTCCTCATCGATGACAGCGAGCGGCGGGACGGGCAACGGCGTTACCTGCATCTCGGCGGTAATCGCGTAAGGTCGTTGCATGATCCGGCTCAGCTGCGCGGCGACCCATGCACCGCCTGGCCGACAGCCATCAAGTGGCGCCGAATTGCGCATTAGCGCATCCGCAAACGGCGCGCATCCGTCGAATCCGCATTGCCGACAATCGGTCTGCGGCAAAACCGCGTGGACGAGATTTGCATCAACTTCCATTAGCGGGCGCGATTGCGCACATAATTCAGCGAACTCGCATACCTGGTTGCGCACCTGCGTCCGGCGCAAGTAGAAACACGCCTGGCTCGCTGCCGCTTGCCGCCAGTACCATTCCTTGCGAGACGCCAAAGCGCATTTTGCGCGCCGCGAGGTTTGCCACCATCACGACTTGTCGTCCGACAAGCGTCGCGGGGTCATACGCCGCCTTGATGCCGGCGAATACATTGCGTTGCTCAAAACCCAGATCGAGTGTCAGTTGGACCAACTTGTCCGCGCCTTCCACATGGCTTGCGGCGATCACCGTCGCGACCCGCAGATCGATTTTGGAAAATTCATCGATCGAAATTTCACTCGCGATCGGTTCCGACGACGGCGTTGGTGTGGTGACGGTTGATGTAGCTGCCGGCGCGGCTTCCTTGGAGGCATCAATCATGGCTTGTACCTTGACGGGATCAATTCGGTTCATTAAAGGCTTGAACTCGTGGATCCGATGCGCGCCAAGCAAGCGGCGGTGATCGTCCCATTTGAGTTCACCACAATTCAAAAAAGCTTCGGCCGCGGCGGCGGTCCGCGGCAACACCGGCTTCAAATAAAGAATGAGCAGCCGAAAGAGCTCGAGGCCCGTGCTGCACACCGCGTGAAGGCGGGCGCGATCGCTCGATTCTTTCGCGAGCACCCAGGGTTTGCGTTGGTCGATGTACTGATTAATGCGATCGGCAAGCGCCATGACTTCACGCATCGCGCGCGCGTACTCTCGAGCTTCATAACTCTGCGCAATCGTGGTGGCGGCATTTTGCGTCGCTTCCACTAACGCGGGTTCGTCGAAATCGGCGGTCAACCAACCGTCGAATTGCTTGGTTACGAAACCCGCGCAGCGGCTCGCGATATTGACAACTTTGCCGACCAAATCGGCGTTCACACGCGCTTGAAAGTCGGTCAGGCTCAAATCGATATCGTCGAGCCCCGGCCCTAGCTTGGCCGCGAAGTAGTAACGCAAATGTTCGGGCTCTAGATGATCGAGATAGGTGCGAGCGGTGATGAACGTGCCGCGTGACTTCGACATCTTCTGCCCATCGACGGTCAAAAACCCGTGTACGAACACGCTGGTCGGAAGCCGAAACCCGGCACCGTTCAGCATCGCCGGCCAAAACAACGTATGAAAATACATGATGTCTTTGCCGATGAAATGGTAGAGCTCGGCGGTGTTTTCCGCGCCGACGAATGCGTCGAAATCGAGTCCCGTGCGCACGCATAGATTCTTAAAACTCGCGAAATAGCCGATCGGCGCGTCAAGCCACACGTAAAAATATTTGCCGGGCGCATCCGGGATTTCGAAGCCAAAATAAGGTCCGTCGCGCGATATATCCCAATCTTGCAGTCCGGCTTCAAACCATTCGGCGAGTTTGTTGGTGACCCCGGGTTCTAAACCGCTCCGCGCATGCCACGCACGCAATACATCAGCAAAATTACTTAGGCGAAAAAACAAATGTTCTGATTCGCGTTGTTCTGGGGTCACCCCGGTGAGTGCAGACCGCGGTTCGATCAAGTCCGTCGGCGCGTAGGTTGCACCGCATACTTCGCAGTTGTCGCCATATTGATCAGGCGCGCCGCAACGGGGGCATTTGCCGCGAATAAAGCGATCCGGCAGAAACATTTGCTTAACCGGATCGAAGGCTTGTCGGATCGCGCGTCGCACGATATGACCGCCGTCGCGGAGCCGTTCATAAATGAACGTGGAGATCTCTCGATTCTCTGGCGAGTGCGTCGAATAGTAGTTATCGAACGCGATACCGAACGCAGCAAAGTCGGCGCGGTGTTCTTCGCCAATACGCGCGATTAGCTCGGTGGGCGCGAGCCCTTCCTGTTCGGCCTTCAGCATGATGGGCGTGCCGTGCGCATCGTCGGCACAGACGTAAAAACACTCACGCCCGGACAACTTTTGAAACCGCACCCAAATATCGGTTTGGATGTATTCGACCAAATGCCCGATATGAATTGAACCATTGGCATATGGCAAGGCGCTGGTAACGAGGATTCGTCGCTGTTTGGCAGTCATTTACTCGAGTATCGATACTTGGGGCCGGCCCCAGCGGCCAACGCACGCGCTACGTTAGCACGCTTACGCGCGCGCGATGAACTGCTGGCTCGGTTGTGTACAATGCGCCCTCCTCCACGGAGTACCTTCACGCATGACGGCGTCTAAAGAACAACTCGAAGCAGCTTTGCGGCTTTACACCGACCCCTACCTCGGCGCGGACTTGATCACCGCTGGGATGGTGAAATCCATCAGCGTGGATGGCGGCGAGGCACGGGTCGCGATCGAAGCAGGCTTTCCATTGGCGCGTTATGAAGGCGCGTTGCGCAGTGCGCTTGCGGCCGCGTTAAAACCAGCGCTCGGCGACTTGCAGCTGGCCTTGACGCTGGGCTCGAAAATCCTCCCGCATGCGGTTCAGAAAGGGGTGAAAACGCTGCCCGGGGTCAAGAACACGATTGCGGTCGCCTCCGGTAAAGGGGGCGTCGGCAAGTCGACGACGGCGGTTAACTTAGCGCTCGCGCTGCGCGATGAAGGCGCTACCGTGGGCTTGCTGGACGCCGATATATACGGCCCGAGCCAACCCCGCATGTTAGGTTGTCCCGGTCGCCCCGATTCGCGCGATGGAAAATCGATGGAGCCTAAGGAGAATTACGGGATCCAGTCGATCTCGATCGGACATTTGATCGAAGAAGACACGCCGATGATTTGGCGCGGGCCGATGGCCACCAGTGCGCTTGAACAACTACTGCGCGAGACCAATTGGCGTGAGGTGGATTATTTGGTGATCGACCTGCCGCCCGGAACCGGCGACATCCAACTAACGCTTTGCCAAAAAGTCCCGCTGAGCGGTGCCCTGATCGTGACGACGCCGCAAGATATTGCGCTGCTGGATGCGCGCAAAGCGCTCAAGATGTTCGAAAAAGTCGACGTGCCGGTGCTTGGCATCGTCGAGAATATGAGCGTTCACGTGTGTACACAATGTGGGCACGCCGAGCATATTTTTGGTGCCGGTGGCGGTGCCGGCATGGCCGCCCAGTACGGGGTCGACTTGCTGGGCGCACTTCCCCTCGACATCAAGATCCGCCAAGGCGTGGACGAAGGCCGACCGACCGTCGAAACCGATCCGGAGTCGGCGGCCACCCAAATTTATCGTGATGTCGCGCGCCGGGTCACGGCCAAACTTGCGCGCCGCGCGCGTGACTTCAGCGGGCGCTTTCCCAATATCGTGATTCAGAAGAGCACTTAAAAAAATTGCCAGGGCCGCGCGGCCAATAGCAACCCGAGAAATCTCATGCCAGTGAAGTCGGATCGTTGGATACGCCGCATGGCGGCGGAAGCACGCATGATCGAACCTTTTGCCTCGACTCAGGTGCGGCAAGTGGATGGCGCGCGGGTAATTTCTTATGGCACGTCGAGCTACGGTTACGACATCCGCTGCGCGCCGGAATTCAAAGTCTTTACCAACATTAATTCGGCAGTGGTCGACCCCAAGCACTTCGACCCGGCGAGCTTTGTCGACGTCAACGCGGACGTTTGCATTATTCCGCCGAATTCGTTCGCGCTGGCGCGAACGGTGGAATATTTCCGGATCCCGCGCAATGTTCTAACCATCTGTCTTGGCAAGTCAACCTACGCGCGCTGCGGCATCATCGTTAACGTCACGCCACTCGAACCCGAATGGGAAGGACACGTCACGCTCGAGTTTTCGAACACGACGACCTTGCCCGCCAAGATTTATGCCAATGAAGGCGTCGCGCAGGTCATTTTTCTCGAAGCCGACGAGCTATGTGAAACGTCCTACCGAGACCGCGGCGGCAAATACCAAGCACAAACCGGCGTCACGCTGCCAAAGATGTAAGTCCACGGGCGTGCGCCGAGGTTATATCGCTTTAGGCTGTGCCGCGCCCTTTTCAAGCACGAGATGAAATACACCTGCGCTCGCCTCGGCTAGGAGCAAAGAATGCCCAGCTTCATCGGCAAAGGCGGCGAGATCGCGCAGCGTATTCGGGTCGGTGGCGCGTAGGTAAACCTTTTGGCCCGGCGCAAGACGCGCCAGCGCGCGTTTTGTTTTGAGCAGCGGTAACGGGCAGTTTAGGTTTTCGGCCAATACTTGCTCATCGCAATGCGCGATCCAGTTTGCGATTTCGTCCGTCGTCACTGCTCTTCCAGCTTGAGCGATACCGAATTGATGCAGTAACGCAACCCGGTCGGTTGCGGGCCATCCGGGAAGACATGCCCCAAATGTGCATCACATTGCGCACAGACGACTTCGGTACGCACCATGCCATGAGTCCGGTCTTCGCGGACGGCGACATTGTCGTCCACCGCCGGTTGCCAAAAACTTGGCCAGCCTGAGCCCGAGTCATATTTTTGGGCTGAATTGAACAACTCGGCGCCGCAACATTTGCAGCGGTAAAGCCCGTCCGTCTTGCAAGCGTAGTACTCGCCGGTAAATGGCCGCTCAGTCGCCGCTTCGCGACACACCGCGAATTCCATCGGCGACAGCTCGGCACGCCACTCTTCGTTGCTTTTGTGCGTTTTGCTCATCACTCGTCTCCGCTGTCAGGTGGTTTTGCCAATTCCGTCCTTGCACCGTTAATTTTGTGGCCTATGCTGCCGCTAACTATCAAAGTATTCTCGTATCTCATTGAAAAGTTTGCGATACGCGATTCCAACGTTATCATACAGTCTAGATTGCCTCGCACCCGGTAACCCAAGGTGATAGGTGCCGATGAGGATAAAGGGAGAGCCGCCTTGAGAATAGCCCTACTCGAAGACGATCAAGATCAAGCCAATCTTTTCGTGGAATGGCTGCGCGGCGCGGGTCATAGCTGCGAACACTTTAAACTAGGCAAGCAATTTATCCGCAACATCAAGCACGATAGTTTTGACGCAATGTTGCTCGATTGGATGATCCCCGATATGGACGGGTATGAAGTGCTCGGGTGGGTCCGGCAAAACTTCGAGTGGCCCATCCCGATTGTGTTCGTCACCGCACGGGATAAAGAGGACGACATCGTCCGCGCCTTAGAGCAGGGTGCGGACGACTACATCGTCAAACCTGCAAAACAACGAGAGCTGTTGGCCCGCCTAGCGGCGGTCGTACGCCGGGTCGCCGGGGTTGAGGAAGGTCAAACGACGCTGGAATTCGAGCCCTTCCATGTCGATCTCGTCAACCACGAAGTCAAAAAGGACGGGATGCGGATCGATGTCACTCAGAAGGAATATGAACTTGTGGTATTTCTATTCCGCAATATTGGACGGGTTTTATCCCGCGCGCATATTTTAGAAAGCGTGTGGGGCCGAAATCCGGATATCAACACGCGGACCGTTGACACCCACGTTAGTCGCATCCGCACCAAACTTGCGCTCGCGCCCGAGATGGGTTGGAAACTTTCATCCATCTATCAACACGGATATCGGCTGGAACGCCTAAGCGCTACCTAGTCCTTTTGGTCTCTTCCGAACGCCGGGTAGAAAACGCGCCCGGTAATGCCTGTGGGGGAGGGGAAATTGCGCGATTACCGGGCGCCTTGAAAAAGGAAGAAGTCATCGTTGTACGTTGGAAAGGCTAGCATCGTCTGCCGTTCTTTGACTGTGACCCTTGCCTCAGTGTGGACACTCGCGTTGCGCGAGCAAAGAAATCCCGTGCGCGATGACCGCCTGGGATCGTGACCGACGACAGCCCGGTACGTTAGAATCCACATGCACCGTTAGCCCCTAAATCCCTGCGCAGCCGGACGATAAATTCCATCATGCAGCACTCCTTACAGGCGGAACGCCGCCCGAGCGTCGGCGTTAAAGTTGGCCCGGTCACGATCGGCGGTGGTCATCCCGTGGTCGTACAATCGATGACTAATACCGACACCGCCGATGCGGCGGCAACGGCCAAGCAAATCCAACAATTGGCGGCAGCTGGCTCCGAACTCGTCCGCATCACCGTCAATACGGAAGAAGCCGCGGAACAAGTCGGTCGCATTCGAGACAGGCTGGACGCGGTCGGTTGTCGCGTCCCGTTGATCGGCGATTTTCACTACAACGGTCATTTGCTGCTGACCAAGTACCCATCCTGTGCCGAGGCCCTCGCCAAGTACCGCATCAATCCCGGGAACGTCGGCTTCGGACGCAAGCGGGACACCCAGTTCGCGACGATGATCGAGGTCGCCATCGCGCGCAATAAACCGGTCCGAATCGGCGTCAACTGGGGCAGCCTAGATCCCGCGCTGGTGGTCAAAATGATGGACGAGAACGCACGCCTTCCCGCGCCGCGTAGCGCCGCTGAAATCACCCGCGCGGCATTAATCGAGTCAGCACTCATTAGCGCCGCCAAAGCCGAGGAAATCGGCTTGCCACGCGCACACATTGTGCTGTCGTGCAAAGTCAGCGGCGTACAGGATTTAATCGCCGTGTATGGCGAACTCGCGTCACGCTGTGACTATGCGCTGCACTTAGGACTTACCGAAGCAGGAATGGGCTCCAAGGGCATCGTCGCGTCGACCGCGGCGATGGGCATCCTGCTCCAACAAGGGATCGGCGACACCATTCGTGTGTCATTGACGCCCGAGCCTGGCGGGGATCGCAGTAAAGAAGTGATCGTCGCGCAGGAGCTTTTACAAACCATGGGCCTGCGTTCGTTCACGCCGTTGGTGACCGCATGCCCTGGCTGCGGCCGCACCACCAGCACCGTATTCCAGGAACTCGCCGAAGACATTCAAGCCTATGTCCGCACGCAAATGCCAATTTGGCGTAATGTTTACCCTGGAGTTGAGAACATGACGCTCGCGGTTATGGGGTGTGTGGTGAACGGCCCGGGCGAGAGCAAACACGCAAACATCGGGATCAGTTTGCCAGGTACCGGTGAAGCGCCGGCGGCGCCGGTATTCATCGACGGTGAAAAAGTCTTAACGCTGCGCGGCGAGAATATAGCCGCGGAATTCAAGGCAATCCTCGATAACTACGTGCTGACGCACTATGGAGAACCACAGCGCGCGACCGGATAGGCACGCGAGTCCCGAGCGTTCGCAATTTTTAATCCTCGTTTGCGAGCGCCTCCATGCACATTCATATCTTAGGGATCTGCGGGACGTTTATGGCAGGCCTGGCGCAACTGGCGCGCGCGACTGGCCACACTGTTAGCGGCTCGGATCAGAACGTCTATCCGCCAATGAGCGATTTCCTCGCGGCCGCAAGCATTGAGGTCCTGTCCGGCTGGACCGAATCCCACTTACGGCCACGTCCAGATCTAGTGGTCATTGGCAACGCGCTGAGTCGTGGCAACCCCTTGGTTGAGTATGTGCTCGCCAACCGTATCCCGTACACCTCCGGCGCGCAATGGCTGGCGGAACACGTGCTTGCGGGCCAGCATGTCATCGCAATCGCAGGCACGCATGGAAAGACCACGACGACGAGTCTTGTCGCCTGGATGCTCGAATCGGCGGGCTACTCGCCTGGATTCCTAATCGGTGGCATACCGCAAAATTTCGGCTATCCCGCGCAAATGGGCGGCGGCCGTTACTTTGTTCTGGAAGCAGATGAATACGACACCGCCTTTTTCGATAAGCGCTCGAAATTCGTGCACTATCGACCAACGACCTTAGTCTTAAATAATTTGGAATACGACCACGCCGATATTTTTCCGAATCTGGATGCCATCAAGACACAGTTTCATCATCTCGTGCGGACGGTGCCGGGAAATGGCCAGATTGTCTGGCTTGTTGACGATGAAGCGTTGTCCGATACCTTGAACCGAGGTTGCTGGACGCCTAAGGTCACATTCGGGAAATCGGCAGCGGCCGAATTTCGCGTAATCGAAGAACCCGATGCCGTTGGCAGCTACGCTTTGTGTGTTCGAGGCGCTCAAATGTCCATCCCGCCTACCCTTGCCGGGCACCATAACGCCTTGAACGCCGCGGCCGCGGTCGGGGCAGCCAATCAGATTGGGATCACGCCGGGTACCGCATTGACCGCCTTACACACTTTCAAAAGCGTCAAACGGCGACTGGAATGTTTAGGAGAAGCCGCGGGCGTCACGGTATATGACGACTTTGCGCATCACCCGACCGCAATCTCCGTCACGCTGAAGGCACTGCGTGAAAAGGTCGGATCTGTACCGATCTTTGCTGTCTTGGAACCGCGCTCAAACACCATGCGATTAGGCGTCCATCGCGATGCGCTCGCACCCGCGCTGGCGGGAGCCGAGCGCGCGTTCATTTACGCGCCGCCCAATCTCGGTTGGGACGTTCAAACAGTGGGTCGTGACCTAGGCGAGCGCGGTGCCATTCACGGCACAATCGACGGATTAATCGACGAGATCTGCGCGAGCGCCACACCCGGCACGCAGGTCGTAGTGATGTCGAATGGAAGTTTTGAAGGGCTTCACGCGCGATTGATGAAGGCGTTAGGAGCAAGACATTGAGTCCGTCATCGACCAAGCTCGCGCTATTTCCACTGCAAACGGTACTTTTCCCGGGCGGGCGCCTACCTTTGCGAATCTTCGAACCAAGGTATGTTGACTTGGTGCGCCAATGCTTAAGAGAAGATGAGCCGTTTGGTGTCGTGCCGATCAAGAGTGGACGAGAGGCAGGCCCTGCCGCCGTCCCGCATGAGTTAGGGACGAGCGCGTTGATAATTGACTGGAGCCAAGGTAACGATGGTTTACTGCACATTGTCGCGCGAGGCGACTTGCGCTTTCGCGTGCAACGGCACGAAGTACAACCCAACTCGCTAATCATTGCCGATGTCACTTGGATGGACACCGTCACGACGCTTGTCTCCTCGGATAAAACTTCGGAGTTAAAGGACACACTTCATAAGTTCCTTGAGAAGTATGGCGCAATTGAAACTTTTGATCCGTTGAATTCGCTCGCGCCTAGCGATCTCGTATACAGACTTGCCGAATCGCTACCGCTACCGGTCTCGATTAAGCTCGAGCTACTAGCTTGCGCGGACGATCTCGCCTTAACAAACTTGATGTACCAACTCCTCGATCAGCTTTTGCGCGCCGCGCCGACGCAACGATAATCGACATCCATCATTCGCACCCTCGCCTGTTGGTTGAACCCCGCTTCGACATGTGCGATTTTACGTGCCCGCTGGTGATGCACAGCATCCGACTCGATGCCCAAAATAATAAACCTTGCGCTGTTACTCGCGCTGTTCGCGCACGATGCTTTTGCGGCACGACATGAAAGGTCGGCGGAGGAGTATTGGTGGCTGTGTCCGGTTGATCGCAGTATCCCGTCGCGTCCGGAATTTTCGACCAAGTTAGAAGCGGGAAGCATCGAAGCGCGTGGCGACTCGGCGCGCGTGGTAACCGACCAATCGACAGTC
Organism: uncultured Klebsiella sp.; assembly: GCA_964555355.1. Lineage (GTDB taxonomy): Bacteria > Pseudomonadota > Gammaproteobacteria > CAIKBL01. The sequence continues at coordinate 12,941 of CAZKRY010000004.1, read as the reverse complement.
TTCTCGGGCGGCGCCGAACTTCTGCGCGATAACTCCGCGCTCCGTGCCGAAGAAATCATGTACGACCAGGTTGCGGAAGCGGGCGTTGCCGAGGGCGATGTGTTCTTGTGGGACAGCTCCTTCCTATGGCGCGGCGAACGGGCCTTGTTTAATTTCCAAGACGGTGACTACCGCTTGGAAGATGGCGGCTACTGGCTCGTCGATCGTCAAGGCCGTGGCAAAGCAAAAGCGATCAAAAGTAATCGCCGCTCCAATATCACGCGGCTTATCGATGTCGACTACACAACTTGCCCACGCCAGGCTGAAAGTTGGAAATTCTCGGCTTCTAAAATCAAACTCGATCACGATGAAGACAGGGGCTACGCGACCAATGCCCTGTTGCGCGTGCGTGGCGTCCCGGTCTTTTATTTCCCATATCTGAACTTTCCGCTCAGTGGCAAACGGAAGTCGGGACTGTTAACGCCTACCCTTGGGACTTCAAACGAATCGGGGCTTGATCTCCGAGTTCCGTTTTATTGGAACATCGCGCCGAATCAAGACGCAACTTTCACCCCTCGCCTGATTGCCGATCGTGGTGAGATGCTCGGCGGCCAATATCGCTACATGGGTCGGGATTTTCGTAGCGAGCTCAATTTTGAAGTATTACCGAGCGACGATTTAGCGAATGGAGATATGCGCTCGTCGGTGCTTTTCACGCACCAGCACTACTATGCGAATCGACAAGGATTTGTGAATGCCTTGATCCAAAATGTATCCGATGCGCAGTACTTCGAAGATTTTGGAAGCAGTCTCGGCGTCACCAGTCAGCGCTACTTAGACCGGCGCGTCGAAACCACTTATGCCAATCAAAATTTTTGGTTGTACGGATTGCTGCAAAGTTACCAGGGGATTGACGATTCGATCCCCGGACAGTTCGGTCCCTACCGACGCTTGCCACAGATAATTGCGCAGACACTGTTTCCGCAATATCACTTACGCCCGCATTTTTACGCGCTCTCCGAGCTTACCTATTTCGATCGCGACGATAGCGTGACCGGCACGCGTCTCGAGATACAACCGACCGTATCGTTGCCGTTTATCAAACCATGGGCTTATATCAAGCCCGCGCTCGGCATGCGCTACACCGAATACTTGCTCACCAATTCACAGCAATTCGATAGCCATGAAAATCGTGCGGTGCCGGTAATAAGCCTTGACGGCCAACTTTTTCTGGAACGGCGCTTCAAGTTCTTGGACTATCGGATGCTGCAGACGCTTGAGCCACGCGCATACTATCTATTGATCCCCAAAGTGGGTCAAAGTGATATCCCAATTTTCGATACTGGCTTGTTCGACTTTTCGTTCATTAATCTGTTTCGAGACAACCGATTCGGTGGGCACGACCGTGTGGGCGATGCAAATCAATTAGCCGTCGCCGTGACTTCCCGGCATTTCAGTTTGGAATCCGGTCGTGAATTGTTTCGCACGAGCCTCGGCCAAATTTATTACTTTCGCGATCGCGAGATAACGGTTCCAGGAGTCACGGTGCAAGATAGCAGTACCTCGGAATTCATCGGCGAATTCGCGACCAATCTAGGAGATAGTTGGTCGGGACGCGCGACCCTCCAGTGGGAACCGGATAACTCGCGAACGAACAAGTCGGCGATTTCAGTGCGCTATGCGCCTTCGAACGGGACGATTATCAACCTTGCTTATCGTCAGCGGCGCGCGTTAACCGATATCGAACAGACCGATGTATCGTTTAGGATCCCGTTGACCGAAAGCTTAAGCGTGATCAGCAGCTGGGCATACTCTTTGGAAGGCAGACAAGCGCTCGAAGTGGTCGGTGGCATCGAGTACGAGAGCTGCTGCTGGGGTATCCGGGTGCTTAGTCGTCGCTTTATTCGCAATATCGAAGGCGAATTCGATAATGCAATCTTTGTGCAGGCGGAGTTCAAGGGGCTTGGCGGACTCGGGCGCAGCACGACCTCCTTTCTGCGGCGTAATATCCCCGGCTACGATCCTCTCTTCTAACCTGAACGGCCATTCAGAATCGACCAAAGTGCCTTTATTGGGTTTAATATCCGCGCCTCGCACTCGCGCGACCAGAAATTGTCCTTGTTGGGTGGATTCATCTCCGCCCGGTATTGGGCGAGACATCGGCTGAACCACGGTCTACTATGCAGCAAGCTCCCGGTATATTTTTCAATCTAGCGCGCACTGGTTGGCGTCGGCTCGCGCTCTTTCTTGTATCCGCTGCACTGATGTTCAGCGCCAGCGCCGATGAGCTTGATCGGATCATCGCCGTGGTTGACGACGATGTCATCATGCGCAGCGAGCTGGATCAAATGCTAACGCGCGTGCGCAGTGAGCTACGCGAGAAAGGCGCCGAGCTGCCACCGACCTCGGTGCTCGAACGCCAAGTCATGGAGCGCCTGATCCTTCAGAAAATCCAAATTCAGCTTGCCGAGCAATCAGGAGTGGAAGTCACCGAGGATAATCTCAATTTGGCGATCGACGATATCGCGAAACGCAATAAACTTTCGATGGACCAGTTCAAAGAAATTTTACGTTCCGAAGGCTATGACTTCGATCGCTTTCGCGACGATATTCGTCAGGAGATATTGGTTGCGAAATTGCGTCGTGAGGAAGTGGATAAGCGCATTCAAGTAACCGATCGTGAAATCGAAAACGAACTCAACAACGGCGAGATTTCCACCAAGAGCGACGACGAGTACGACGTCGCGCATATCTTGATCTCCATTCCGACCAACGCGAACGATGAAGAACGTCGCGCCGCCGAGGAAAAGGCCGAAGAAGTGAAAGCGAAACTCGCCGAAGGCATCGATTTCGGCGATGTCGCGCTCGCGATGTCGGATGCCCAGGATGCGCTGGACAAAGGCGCACTGGGTTGGCGAAAACTGAGCGAAATACCTTCACTGTTTTCAGATTTCGTGCGGAGACTTCCAGTCGGGGCGCACAGCGACATGATCCGTAGTCCCAACGGATTCCACTTCGTAAAACTGCTCGGCAAGCGCGGCGGCGAACAGGTCATGGTCGAACAAACCAAGGCTCGTCACATTCTCATTACGCCTAACGAACTGGTTTCCGAAGAAGATGCGGTCGAACGGCTACGGCAATTGCGTCTACGACTCGAAAGCGGCGACGATTTCGGAACGCTTGCGCAGACGCATTCCGATGACCGTGGCTCCGCCTTGCAAGGCGGTGATTTGGGTTGGGTCAGTGCCGGCCAAATGGTTCCTGAGTTTGAAGAAGTCATGCAAGCCACTGCGAAAGGCGAAATTAGCGCCCCGTTTCGTAGCGAATTTGGGTGGCACATTTTGCAGGTGCTAGATCGGCGTACTTATGACGGCACCGAAGAAGTCAAACGCGCTAAAGCCCGCGAGTCGATCTTGGCTCGCAAACGCGAAGAAGCCTACCAAGAATGGCAGCGGCGCCTGCGTGATGAAGCATACGTAGAATTACGCATCGACGAATAACGTGACGCGACTTCCGCGTATAGCGATTACACCGGGTGAACCTGCGGGCATAGGACCGGATATCGTTCTAAATTGTCTCACCGAGAAGGTCGAGGCCGAACTCGTGGTAATCGCGGATCGTGAAATGCTGCTAGAGCGAGCCCGCACGCTCGGACATCAGGTGCCGGCATTCACGGACGGCGCGGTGAGCATCGATGACCGCCCGCGTCTACATCATGTGAGCTGTTCTGTACCGGTGACGCCCGGTCAACTCAATCCAGCCAATGCGGCCTACGTGTTGGCCACCCTGCGGCAAGCGGCGATCGGTTGCTTGAATGGCGATTACGATGCAGTGGTGACTGGCCCCGTCCATAAAAGCATCATAAACGCGGCCGGCACGCCATTTTCCGGGCATACCGAGTTTTTCGCGGAGTGCGCGGGAGTGGCACAGCCCGTTATGTTATTGGTGGCCGATCAGTTGAGAGTGGCGCTCGCAACCACGCATCTATCGTTGCGTGAGGTACCGGCGGCGCTATCCGAAAAATCACTCATCACGCTTATACGTTGTGTGCATCAACACCTGGTAAGCTGGTTTGGTATCGCGGCACCGTTGCTGACCGTTTGCGGCTTGAATCCGCATGCCGGTGAAGACGGCTATCTAGGTCGAGAAGAAATCGACATCATTGCCCCGGCACTCGCGCGGTGTCGCGCCGACGGTCTGCGGATTGCGGGACCCGTTCCGGCCGATACCGCGTTTACACCGGTGCAACGCGCGCGCACTCACGCCTATATCGCGATGTATCACGATCAAGGACTACCCGTCTTGAAAGCGCTCGGATTTGGCTCCGCCGTCAACGTAACTTTGGGGTTACCCTTTGTTCGCACATCGGTCGATCACGGCACCGCGCTTGATTTGGCAGGCACTAACCGTCTCGAACTTGGTAGCTTTCGCGCAGCGGTGAAAATGGCGATTGAAATCGCGCAGCGGCGGCGAGCCGCTAAAAACTCGGTCAGCGCATAAATGTTCGCGCGTAAGCGATTCGGTCAGCACTTTTTAGTTGATCAAAACGTGGTTGACCAGCTTGTTAGTTTGATTGCGCCGTCAACCGTGCTACCGATCGTTGAAATAGGACCCGGCCGCGGAGTCTTAACGTCGCGCTTACTTGACAGTGGAGCGATGGTTCACGCGATCGAAATCGATCGCGATTTGATCGCGCTGCTCAGCAAAAAGTACGCAACCACAGAGCGCCTCAAGCTACACGAGGCCGATATCCTCGCGATCGATTTGGAGAGTTTCGGTCTAGGGTTGTGCAAGGTAGTGGGAAATTTGCCGTACAACATCTCGACTCCGCTTTTTTTTAAACTCATGCGTAGCCGGGCGCAAATTACAGAAATGTGTTTCATGGTCCAGCGTGAGGTCGCGGAGCGTGCCATGGCCGCGCCCGGGAGTGGCAACTACGGACGGCTAAGCGTGATGCTGCAGGCTCATTTCTCGCTTCAACTGGGTTTTCATGTCCCTCCTGAAGCGTTTTCGCCCCCGCCTAGAGTTGATTCGAGTGTCATTACCATGCAGCCCCTTCCCCATCCGCCGATGCACTTTGAACGCCTTGAAAACGTGGTGGCTGCGGCTTTTCTGCACCGGCGAAAAATGCTTCGGCATACGCTAGGTCGAGTGTTTTCCGGCGCGACGCTTGAAGCGCTGGAGATCGACCTCAGGGCGCGTCCGGAAAATGTTACGGTAGCCCAATACATTGCGCTCGCTGAGGCTGCGCCCCTAAATGGCGCGTCGCTAATAGGGGCAGCGTAGATGCCGCCTCTTATCCACAGAAGCTGTGTATAAGTTTGTGGAGCACTTCCCTTCAAGCGACAATTCGCGCTGGAAATGAAGTGACTTTTTTCAATTCGAACATTTCTTGGTCAATTCGCTTGATGGACATCTAATTCAATGAGTTATCGAGAACTAGAGATAAGTTACTCGTGAATTTGTAACTAAACTTAAAAAAACTACTGAGGTGCCACGCAAGATGTGAATAAACCCCGCTCCCTTCCATAGAGCGGCGCGGTTAGCCGGTATGCATATCTTCTGCGAGAGTGGCAGACACTAGAAAGTGCTCGCAGGGCTCGGCCTCAGTGCTTGAATTACTTGTCGCGTGTTGGGCCTAATCCCGTGCCATAACCAAAAGGCTTCGGCTGCCTGCTCTACGAGCATGCCAAAGCCATCGCGCCGATATTGCGCACCAAGTTGGCGAGCGGTGGCTAGGAACGAAGTTTCCGTGGATGCGTAATACAAGTCGTAGCAGCGCGTGGTGCTCGCGATAGCACCCGTCGGCAGCGCTGGCACTTCGCCGTGAATACCGGTGGAGGTAGCATTCACGACCAAATCAAATGGGGTGGTTACCTTCTCACAGAGTGTAACCGTACCTCTCGCGCGGAAGCGCGTTACTAGGGCTATCGCCCGCTCCGCCGTTCTATTGTGCACCGATATAGAAGCAGGGGTCGCATCTAGTAACGCGGGAAGCACCCCCTGCGCCGCCCCCCCCGCGCCCAGCAGTAAAATATTGGCGCCTACCAGGGGCAGTTTCCAATTGACCGTGAGATCGGCAATTAAACCGGCACCGTCGGTATTATCCGCGACGAGCGCCTCTTGCTCGTCCCACCAGAGCGTATTTGCGACCCCCGCGCGCGCCGCGCGGGGCTGGTGACGGGACGCAAGCGCGAACGCTTCCGCCTTTAGCGGGACCGTCACGTTAAGGCCCCGACATTCGAGCCGACGCAATGCCGTTAGTGCGTCGTGCAGGCTCCCAGGAGACACCTCCAGCCGCTCATATTGCAATGCAAGTCCGAATTGCTCAGCGAACAGTCGATGGATAAGCGGTGAGCGACTGTGGCTAATCGGCTGACCGACCACCGTGAACAGTGCCGCGCCGGGGAGCGGCGTTGGCGGCGACGTCAACGCGCGCATTACCATTCGTATCGGTCCAGATCCGCTACTGCCGGTACGCCGCTATCCCATCTTTCAACACATATACCTGGAGGCCGCGTTCGCCCAGTAAAAACGCAGCCGCCGAACTACGCCGCCCGGTGTCGCAATATATGATGTAGGGGATATTTTGATCGAGAGAGTCAACGCGTAATCGCAGCATGTAGAGCGGGATGTTGATACTCTCTTTGATTCCTGTGTTGGCGTACTCGCTTTCCAAGCGAACATCCAACCATTTCGCGCCAGCCGATATTTTAGCGGATGCTTCTTGCATCGTGACCCAACTAAGCATCGGCTCCTTCAGCAAGGCATTGAAGTCTTCCTTGGATAGCCGCATCAATGTACCGTCCGTTTCCATCGTCACGGTGGCATTGCGTTTAGTTTCCGATAGCAAGGCTTCTTCGCCGAACGCATCACCATCTTTCAGCGTGGCGAGCGTCAACTCCGCGCCCGTCTTGGCCGTGCGCAGCACTTTGGCCTTTCCGGCCTTAATGATGTAGTAGTAATCTCCCTCGTCGCCTTGCTTAATGACGGTTTCACCGGCTCGCATCGGCACTTCTTGGATGCGCATGAACATCGCCTGGATATTCGCCGCCGGGATCTGGAGAAAGGCTTTCGACTGCAGAATTCGTGTCATCCAATCAGCGTCTTCGGATTCTTCACCATCGACTCTGATTTCGTTGACTTCAATGCCCGAGAGTTGATCCCAGGTTAATAAAATATCCAACAGGTCGCTGTCAAAGCGCGTGATCTTGCAGTCGGTACGCGCCTTGGCCGTCTGTTGCCGTGGTTGTTGATTCGCCAGCGGATGTTTCGCGGCATCCGAGCCGCCGGTCACTACCACGGTCTTGCCGCTCGCATCCGTGAGTTGAATTTGTCCTTCTAACAGGTAAACCGTTTTTCGGTCGATATCCCCAGCCTTAAAAATCGTCTTGCCCGCGGTGACATCTTCAATATTGGCTTTGCCGGCAAGTTCCTGAAAATTTTCCGCGTTTAACGCGTTCGCGGGAACCAGCGACTTCAGCACCGCCTTGTCTACAAGTTTTCCGTCAGCCATGTGTTAGTGCAATCCACACGTTAAGTACGATTAGAGATGGCCCCACCGTGGGGCGTCGGTATCGGCAGGAGTGATGCCGATACTCTATATTCGGCGCGCCGTTGTCAGAGTTGAGGGTGTCTCGTATTGTATGGCGGCAGGTTAGGCAATTAAAGCCAAGCTTTACGAAGCCAGCCCCGGCCATCGGCAAATACCAATCCCTTGGAGGTCATGTATGAGTGAACCCGTTTGCGCGCAAAAGTCCCCGATTAAATTAGACCTCGAACCCGGCCAATACTGGTGGTGTTCCTGCGGAAAGTCACAAAAGCAACCGTTTTGTGATGGGGCGCACAAAGGATCGGACTTCGTCCCATTGGCCTTTAAGGTGGAAGAGAAAAAAACGATGTGGTTATGCGCCTGTAAGCGAACGAAAAACTCGCCGGCCTGCGACGGGACACATAAATCGCTTGCGTAACCGACGCTCCCCAAAAAAAGAAACGGCCCAAGGGGCCGTTTCGTGTCACGCGATGGATGGCGATTCTAAAGTCAGCGGAATTAGAAGCTTCGTGAGACTGTAAAAACGACTTCACCTTCAATCAGATCGCGAAAATTGTCGTCACCGGGAACTTCCACATAAACGTTTTCTAAATCAGTGCTTTCGTCAGTGCCGTAGTATCCCAGATCAAGCTTGAAACCTTTAACGACTTTGCTAATTCCAACGCTGAAATAAACATAGTCATAGCCGCCCAGCGCTTCTGTTGACATGTCGCCTTCAAAATCGGTCCAGCCAACGTTTCCATAGAGACCGAAGTCGCCCGGTAACGTCAGACCCAAACTGCCTTGCACAGTGTGATTTTCGCCGTCCTCGCCGAACGCATCTGGCGAGTAATACCAGTTGAGTCCGATAGACGGCGCAACGCTTCCCTCAAAGGTATGCGCGATACCTACGTTAACTTCGCCATAGTCAGTCTCCACGCCGAACCCGGGATCAAGTCCTTCCGTGGAGTCATCATCCTCGCCTGGGTAGGAGTAGTAGATACCCTGCAACGTAAAATCCAACCCAGACCAGCTCCAGCGATATCCACCGTAATAATCGATCTCGAGGTTTCCATCAGAAAATTCGGTGTTCGATCCCCATGCGCCTAAAAAGAAGCCGTTATACGTCCAATCGACGCTACCTTGGACTGCCGGGCCGTCGGAATTGGAAATTCCGCGAAACATGTACTGATTCGTCAGCCAAACCGTGCCGGTGAAATTGCTCGCGGCTAAAGGACCTGTTTCTTCCGGCGCCGCCTCTTCGCTCCACGCTGTTGCGCTAAATACCGCGAACGCCAGTGCCGCCACGCTAGTGATCAAAGTTTTCATGTCTAAACGCTCCTAATCTTGAAGGTCAATTGAGCGCGTGTGTGCAGTCACGACTCGTGAGTTCCTTGCCTTTATAGTGCGCCTTGTTTCATCTTGCAAGGCAAAATTACGACAATTTTTCCGCTCGAGGGAATATTCCTAACTAGGCACCATATAAGCGCTTTTTTTGCAAACGGGCGCACCTTTGTTGGGCAAAAGGAACGGCTACGGTAGCCAATTGGCAGAAAAGCAACATCCATTTACAGGGTGTATGCGCGCTCCCCGTGATCGCTCAAATCTAGCCCTTCGGTCTCGCTTTCGGCAGTTACTCGCAAGCCAACCGACGCATCGAGCATTTTGAAAATGCCGAGCGTTACCATACCGCACCAAGCTGCGGTTGCGAGCACGCCGAGCAGCTGCACCCCAACTTGCGAAGCCATGGTGACACCCTCGGCGTAACCTACCCCGCCTAGAGAAGGCGCGGCAAAAATGCCAGCAAATACGGTTCCGATGATCCCCCCAACGCCGTGCACCGGAAAGACATCGAGGGAGTCGTCGATTTTTAACGAGCGCTTGATGTATTGCGTGGAAAAGTAACAAACCCCACCAGCCGCGAGGCCAATGATGACGCCCCCCATGGGCGATACAAATCCAGAAGCCGGGGTAATGGTGCCGAGACCGGCCACCATGCCGGTCACAATGCCGAGCACGCTGGGCTTACCGTATTTGGCCCATTCCAACGCCATCCAAGCCAACGATCCCGCGGCGGCCGATAAGTGTGTCACGAGCATGGTCATTCCGGCGGCGCCGTTCGCCGCCAGTGCGCTGCCGGCGTTAAACCCAAACCACCCCACCCACAACATGGCAGCGCCCGCGACGGTCAACGTCATGTTATGCGGGAGCATCGCGGATTCCGGAAATCCACGCCGACGGCCTAGCACCATCGCCGCAACCAACGCGGCCACACCGGCGTTGATGTGAACGACGGTGCCACCGGCATAATCAAGGATCCCTCGCTGCATCAACCAACCGCCGCCCCACACCCAGTGACAAACCGGGACATACACCAACAGCAACCACAAGACACTGAACGCGATAACGGCCAAGAAGCGCATTCGCTCGGCGAACGCACCGATAATGAGTGCCGGTGTGATAACGGCAAAGGTCATCTGGAACATTACGAATACCGACTCGGGAACCAAACCCGACACGGTGTCCCGCGTCATATCGCGCAGGAACCAGTTACCACCGCCGATGATGGCGTGCCACGCACCGCCATTTCCGAAAGCAAGCCCATAGCCGCAGATAAACCATACGAGCGACGCCAGGCACGAAATGGCGAAACATTGCATCAAGATGGACAGCACATTTTTGCTTCGCACCAACCCGCCGTAGAAAAGCGCGAGACCTGGCAGGGTCATGAACAGTACCAGTGCGGTGGCGGTGAGCAGCCAGGCGGTGTCACCTGCGCTTGCGGCGGGTGTATCGGCCGCAAGCGCCACGTTTGCAATCATTAAGCTGGATGCCGTTCCCACATAGGCGATCGGTCGAATCATCAAAGGACTCCCCAAACAAGTCGGATTTATTTTTTGGGCGGGCGGCGGGGATGCTCGTGCTTATCGGCGAGCATCTCGACACTACCGCGCCCCAAAAGAGGGCTGCATGATTCGTGCCACGCACTGGCGTGCTTCAAATGATTGATATGAAGGGCTTTTAGAGAAGGTAACGCGACCAAGGCGCTCCACGATGGTGCTTAATTGGCGCGTATGCCTCAAAACGGCGCGTGAGTGTTCACGCGAATTCAATGAAACCGCAGTTCGCCTGCGCAATGAGCGCTGGCGCTTGGCTCTTTTGTCCGTCGCGCCAGTATGGAGGTTGCGTCGCTGTCTCGAAACGACTTATAGCGCGTCTGTTCCGGTTTCGCCCGTTCTGATCCGCATTACGTTGACCAACTCCGTGACAAAAATCTTGCCGTCGCCGATTTTTCCTGTATTGGTGGCTTTCGCGATGGCCTCAATGACCTCATCGACTTTTTCGTCTGCCACTGCTACTTCCAGTTTCGACTTAGGCAAAAAATCCACGACATACTCGGCACCACGGTACAGTTCCGTGTGGCCCTTCTGGCGTCCGAAACCCTTTACTTCAGTGACGGTTAGTCCTTGCACACCGATTTCAGACAGCGCTTCTCGCGCATCGTCGAGTTTGAAAGGTTTAATTATCGCGGTGACCAATTTCATTCTGTTGACTCCCAGTTCTATTAACCTGCTCGCCAGTGACCACGACCTAGCGTTAACTTGCGCGCGACCTCTGTTAAAGGTTACGTAAATCTGAGCGGACGAGGCTATACCTATTTACGGCCCGTTTCACCACTTAGCGGCAGACGTGCCGCAGTCAGGCACGGCGCTACCGTTCGTTTCGTGTATCCGGAGGGGCTTCACCGCTCGTATTATTCTCTTAGCATCTTGCGTGCCATTAAAGCCATCCACACCTCGGGGCGCGTAGGACCTTCTAATCGCGCAATCCCGATGTCTGATTCGCCAGCCGCGCGTGGCGAACAAGGCCTGTACACCCTTTCAATAGATAGCGATGCGTGCCGAACTTACCTTAAGACGTTTATAGTGATGCGGTTGCCGGGTGACACACGAGCCTCGACTGCACCGTGGCAACCCATCAAAGAAGGTGTCAGCACTATTTTGGTGCGTACGTGGCGACAGCGGCCAGTTGGTAAGACTATTTTTTTTAGATCGAATTTATGACCCCAAAATCCTTGAGCGAACTTGCTGATCAATTACGTGAACTTCTACCCAGACTCACCGGCCAAGCACAGGACGAAGTCCGCGCCAGTCTAAAAGTTTTTTTGGAGAGTGCGCTCGGCAAGCTCAATCTCGTAACCCGCGAGGAATTCGAGACTCAAACCGCCTTGCTGCAACGTACACGTGAAAAATTGGACCGTCTCGAGCGCCTGGTATCGGAACTTGAACAGCGCCGCTAGGCACTTCTGATAGCGCTGGTCGCTCTGCTATTCTGCGCGAACCACGGCAAGGATGCCGTGCCTGACATTAGCAAGGAGGCGTATGTCACTCGCCATCGTTCATGCGCGCGGGCAGCTTGGCCTAAACGCGCCGCTCGTCACCATTGAAACCCATCTTACTAACGGCCTGCCCGGATTCAGTATGGTGGGGTTGCCCGAAACCGCGGTGCGTGAAAGCAAAGAGCGCGTCCGTTCGGCCATCCTCACGTCGGGTTTCGAATTTCCGGCGCGACGCATCACCGTCAACTTAGCACCGGCGGACATTCCCAAAGAAGGGACGCGCTTCGATCTTGCGATCGCGCTCGGCATTTTGGCTGCCACGGAACAGATTGCCGCCACCTCGTTATTTGCTCACGAATACATCGCGGAACTCGCCTTGACCGGCGAACTGCGCGCGGTCCGTGGATTATTGCCAGCAGCGCTTGCCACGCACACCGCTGGCCGGGCGCTGATATGCGCGGAAGGCGATGCGCACGAAGCAAGCTTGTGTCGTGATCTCACGCTTTTTGCGCCAAATACCTTACGCAGTGTATGCGCACACCTAGAACGAACGGAGCCGCTCGTGCCATTTACCCGCGTGCGAGACTCACTCCCCGTCAACCACACGCAGCACCTCGATCTAGGTGACGTCAAAGGACAGTTTCAAGCCAAGCGCGCGCTTGAGATTGCGGCGGCGGGTGGACACAACCTCTTGATGGTGGGACCGCCGGGCACGGGCAAAAGCATGCTCGCGCAACGCCTCGTTGGACTGTTGCCATTATTGGACGAAGCACGCGCGCTCGAAGTCGCCACCATTCGCTCAATCGCAAACGATCAGAACCCTAGCGCGGAATGGCGAGTGCCACCGTTTCGTGCCCCTCACCATACGGCGTCCGCCGCCGCGATTATCGGCGGAGGCGCGCTACCCAAACCCGGCGAAGTCACGCTCGCACATCATGGCGTGCTGTTCTTAGACGAGTTCCCTGAGTTCGATCGGCGCGTATTAGAAGTCCTGCGCGAACCACTCGAAAACTTTCGCGTGACGATAGCACGCGCGGCTCGTCACACCGAGTTTCCATCTGACTTTCAGCTAGTCGCGGCGATGAATCCGTG